>NZ_JBKQFO010000002.1:0-663070 GCF_050487965.1 Paenalcaligenes sp. Me52
TTTTTAAAGAACACTTGCTACCGAAGTAGCCAGTCGCTGCCGTTGCAGCTAAACCAGAGAAGTGAAATTATGAAGCAATTTGTTTTTGGTGTCAAGCGTTTATTTTCAAAACATTTAAAACCGAAACCACTTCAAAACCACTCACAAAAATTAATTCTCAAACCTGAAAACTAAGTTTTGTGCTCTTCAGCAAAGAAAGAAACTTTAACATGGTTTTTTAAAACTTGTCAAGATTTATTTTCTTGCCGCCTCACCCTTTCGGATGAATCGCAATCTCCCGTAGAAGACCGCTGCCTTGTGAAGCAAACTGCTTTTCAAACAAGGGAGTGAACTATAGTTCTTTTCCCTGCTGCCTGTCAAACGTTTATTTTACTTGGCTTTCGTTGTTTGAGCTTGGGATCCACCTAGGGAAAACCCGTATGTCTTGCAACGAAGAAACGAAACTATAGCACCATCAATAACGCCCGCACAAGCTCTTTATGACAAATAAATGAAGATTTTATGAAGATATTTTTAAACCCCCATAAATTCAATAGGTTACGGTTTGAAATATTTCCGAGAGACCAGAAGCCCATCACAAAGGACCTGTTCGGAGACTATTCCCACCCTCTCCTAACTAACTAGCTAACCCATCCATCCATCCATCCATCCATCCATCCATCCATCCATCCATCCATCCATCCATCCATCCATCCATCCATCCATCCATCCATCCATCCATCCATCCATCCATCCATCCATCCATCTATCTATCTATAGCCATTGCTTAACAACTGTCATCGACATCTCCTCACACAAATATCACATGCGAGTGGCCAGCACATCGAAATGTTATGCAAAGACTTGCTCATATACAGACAGCAGGATGACCAACAGCTGCAACTTCACTCAACCTTGCATTACTTACGGCATAGATCTGCCGCAACCTCTGCTCATACATCACAAGAATCAGCATGCTCTATCTATATATAGATAGAGTTAAATCACCTCTATATATAGAGCACGTATCGCACACCCACCTTTTCACGCCCACGCACACCTTCCCTTGAGACCACTACATTCTTTTTAGGCAACAGCGCAGGCAAACGACATAGAGCCAATCACCATAAACAAAAGCCCTGCCATCCCCGCCTCTTCCCCTAACCATATTCGCGCCACTATATATGGAGCAGCCATCCGCTTTACGCGATCTACTGATCTCAAACGCTTAGAAAAAGATCATTTACCAAGCCCGGTTTCCTGACTGACTGACTGACTGACTGACTGACTGACTGACTGACTGACTGACTGACTGACTGACTGACTGACTGACTGACTGACTGACTGACTGACTGACTGACTGACTGACTGACCGAAGAAGAAGAAGAAGAAGAAGAAGAAGAAGAAGAAGAAGAAGAAGAAGAAGATGATGATGATGATGATGATGATGATGATGATGATGATGATGATGATGAAGATGATGATGATGATGATGATGATGATGATGAAGATGATGATGAAGATGATGATGATGATGATGATGATGATGATGATGATGATGATGCAGAGAATCACTTGCTGTGTAGTGACCAAGTAGATCAACACAACACAAGCAACCCATCCCTCCACAAACCGAATGCTAGTGAAGCACTAACCTACTAACTATATATAGAGACACTCCCTTCACGCTCATCCACCATTGAAAGCCTCGTTTCAAGACCTCTCTATATAGATAGAACAATGACACTCTACACATCATCCACATCAGCAAAGCCAGCCGTGTGCTTTCGTCATACCTCCCACTACTCATAAGCACAACAACACAGTACATTTTTCCCATATAAAAAGGGGCTCTATATATAGAGCCCCTTTTTTGATCACCACTTCATCTCAAACGCACAACGCACCGCACCAACCCAGCGGCTCACATTACACGTGCATACTTATCTACATTAGGCTTTTTTCAGTCGGCCTCTGAACTGCTCTCGGAACTTACGCAGCTTAGGCTCAATAATGACTCGGCAATAACCCTGCTGTGGATTTCGTTCGTAATATTCATGATGCACCATTTCTGCAGACCAAAAACGGCTAGCAGGACGCAACTGTGTGACCACAGGTGTGGATAATAGCTGCGTTACTTTCTGAATCATTGCCTCAGCCTGATGACGCTGCTGCTGGGATTGGTAAAAAATCACCGACGCATACTGCGCCCCCACATCATTACCTTGTCTATCTAGCGTGGTGGGATCGTGTATGGCGAAAAACACCGCCAACAATTCCTCAAAATCTATACGCTGTGGATCAAAGCGGATTTGCACCACTTCAATATGGCCTGTATGCCCTGCGCAGACTTCTTCATAGCTAGGGTTTTCCAGTTTGCCGCCCGCATAACCTGGCAACACTTGCTCAACACCATCTAACTGCGTAAATGCCGGCTCCAGACACCAGAAGCACCCACCTCCTAATAGAGCGGTTTCTAGCTGTCTGTCTTCATGCTTGTCCATAACTCCTCTCCTGTACTAATCATCACCCTATACATGTGAGCCACGCACAGATAATAGAGCTGACTGATAAAGCTAAAGTGTTAGCCTTCCTCTTATGATACCTAATCTGTAGAGGCGTTAAAGCCCAGCCGGCGCTATTGGACTAAATTCTTGCCTGCATCATGACAAATCACAAAAGGATGAACCGTACAGTACCTAGCCCCCCTCTTTTTATAAGCAAGACTCATATTTTATTTTTTTACATGAAAATTATTCTTATTAATTTTTATAAAAAATTAATCACACCCAATAATTAATATAGTTATATTCTATAAAACTTATTATATTTATTAGTAGATATGCTTTTTACTATATTGATAACTCTTGGCCCTATATCATTCTCAATTTTATCTTTACTTAACACGAAATCGGCCGCACTACAATCCACCACCAGATAATTTCCATCTGTATCGGTAAATGGTACAGCTACGCCATTAATACCTTTTTTCCACTCCCCTGTAGATACACAAAAACCGTGCAACCTATAGTCGCGCAACGCTTGCATGATCCCTTCTTCAGTTTTAGCCCAACCATGTAAATCTAAGTCTCGTAATTGTGCTAATACTGCATGACGCTGCTCCTCGGGCAATCCCGCCAAATAAGCCCTGCCCATAGATGTACTAGCCAGTGGCAAGCGCACACCCACATCACTATGACGCGACTCCAGCACCGAACTACCACGTATGCTATCTATGCATACCATGCTCTGCCTATCCCCCATTCCTACAGAGACTGTAATTTGTGCATATTCAGCTAAGCGCTGTAGCAGCGGTCTGAGCTTATCGCGCACAGGCAAGCTAGACAAAAACACGTGCCCGAAAGACACCACACCTATACCCAATGAGTACTTGGAGAGCTTTGGCGAAAACTCTAAGTAGCCCAACCTCACCAACGTACCGGCCAACCTAGCCACAGAGGGCTTGGGGATACCTGAACGCCGGGACAACTCGGCCACTCCCACGAAACGCTCATCCGTACCAAAACACCTCAACAACTCAAAGCCCCTACCCAGCGCATACACAAAACTGCGTTCTTTAGGGCTATCTGCCAGCCTAATAAAATCGTTCCTCTTATAGCCCCTCTTCATATGGATGATCCCGTAATTATTATCAATTCATTCTTTCATCCAAATAAATTTACAGTCAACGAAAACACCATTTCGTTCCGCCTATCAAAACACAATCATCTAAAGTTTTGCTAGATGGAACTCTATCTCTTTACACAGCCATTACCCTGATTTTCTATCTACCACTTCTACTGCTTATTTATTATTTCAATTTACAAAACCCATAAAAACAAAATAGGAAATCAACATGAAAATAGCGAAGTATTTTCTGACACATACATCAGACATATCCTACAAATAACCGCTTTCCCCTCTGCAATCATCCCACTTTTCTAAGGCATCAGTCTCATCGACACGACCAACAGCCATAGGCAACGTTACCTATGGGGTTTTGATCTATCCGCCACGGTTCTAACTATTGTGGATAACTACTACGTGTAATAGCAGGGAACGAGTGCCATAAACATCTGTCATAATGGTTACTGCCCATCTGACCACAGTCATCTTATGCATGACTTTTGCCTGACCCACACCTAAACACACTATGCTCGTACACCCACAGTTCAATCCCATTGCTCTACAACTTGGCCCCATATCCGTTCATTGGTATGGCTTGATGTACTTAACTGGCTTTGCATTGGTATGGCTGTTAGGTACAGCACGTATACGCAAGGGGTTAGCTCCGGTAAACCGCCAAGGTTTGGAAGATCTGATTTTCTACTGTGTGGCCGGTGTGATTTTGGGTGGACGTTTAGGGTATGTGCTGTTCTATAAACCAGCCTATTACTTGCAGCACCCACTAGAGGTTCTCTACGTCTGGCAAGGCGGCATGGCCTTTCACGGCGGCCTGTTAGGCGTATTGGCTGCTATGGCTCTGTTTGCGTATAAACGCAAAATCAGTTTTTTTACATTGAGTGATTTTCTGGCTCCTCTAGTTCCGCTAGGTTTAGCAGCAGGCCGATTAGGGAACTTCATCAATGGAGAACTGTGGGGAAGAGCCAGCTCTATGCCGTGGGCAATGGTGTTCCCTCAAGCACAAGATGGTATTGCACGACACCCATCCCAACTATACCAAATGGCTTTAGAAGGCATATTGCTGTTTATTATTCTTTGGATATACAGCAGCAAACCACGTGCCACAGGGAAAATTAGCGGACTATTTTTAATGGGATACGGCTTTTTCCGCTTTATTGTCGAGTACACCCGCGAACCAGATAGTTTCTTGGGCTTGCTAACAGCCGGCCTTTCCATGGGCCAGCTGTTGTCATTACCAATGGTACTGGTAGGTCTGTTTATTTTCCTCCGAGCAGGTAAACAGAACCATTCACCGACACACTAACTTGTTCAGTACCACTTTCTAACGGCATGCTTTCTGAACCCATTGCTTTGAATGAGCCAGCATCCCCTGCCATAGCACGCATCATTGGAGGGCGGTAATAGCCGCCCGAACCACCTACGTTCACCTCATTCAGACGAAAGTCTGCATAGCCCATGCTAGATGCAATTTGCTTGGCACGGCTTTGGAAACGTTTGATCGCGTCTTCGGTTAAAGCCTCTTCATGTTTGGCTCGCTCCTCTGGAGAGACCGAAAAACTCAGGCCAGCAATAGGCATGTCTTTAGAAACTTTAGCGGCTAACTCACTGGCTGCAGGTATGTTGGTGGACTCCAACTGCACCTCGGCACGCCCCCTCCAACCCGTAATAGCACCTTTTCTATCACTGTTTGGATAAATACGGTAGTTGCCACTACTAACCTTCACCACTTCTTGTTTACGCCCTTCGGCCAACACAGCCTCTAAGGCTTCACGTAACTTCTTATCAACATTTGCTTGCTGAGCATCATCAAACTCCGCAGCAAGATAAATTGTCACGGTGTCCTGCTCCACCTCAGCAAACGCTTCGGATTGCAGACTGATGACTGGCGGACGCTGTAGTGCTTTAGAGGCTTCTTCCTCATTTGCCATTGCACTTAATGGCAAGGTCAACATCCCATAGGCGGCCAAGATTGCCGCTGCAGCTTTTTTGGGAGAAAGGGTTCGTTTAGTCCGCATAGAAACTCCTTAACAAAAAAAGCCCGTTGCAAAATGCAACGAGCTTTGAAAAATTGCCCCACCTGTGCCGTCAAGGCTGGCATCCTGGGAACCGAGGGTCCAAAGATTGGCCGCCATCATATAAGTTTCGGGTTCGCTATCTTGTAGCGATCGCTCCTGCTTATAAATCCAGCGACCTGAATGCCATAAGCATTGGTTCAAGGAATATATAGCCACGTCACGAACACGGCAGGGACTTACTGGGTGATCCATCGCCATATAGAGCATGGATCGAATCTTTAACGAGCTACAGCCTCTGGACCAACAACTTGATCAATCAACTGATGCATGTCTTCTATTTTACGCTTGAAATCACCTAATGCAAGGTTACTGAGTGGGCCATCCGGAGCGCGCAATGTCAGGAATTCTAAAGCCAACTGTATAGCGACCATGGTAGCGATACGTTCGTTACCTACTATTTTACCGCTATCTTGCACACGCTTCATACGTTTTTCCACATGTGCGACGGCAGATAATAAATCGGCTTTCTCGGAAGGCGCACAAGCCAAGGTGTATTCGCGCCCTAACAGAGTGATATTAATACGTTCCATGTCTTATTCCTGCTCGATATGCCCTGGCAAACGTTGCAACACAGCGGTGACTTGATCACGCGCTTGTTCGGCAACCTGACGCAACTCTTGATTATGGCCTAAGCTAAGTTCCAGTTGGTCCCTCAGCTTCTGGGCTTCATCTTGATGCTGAACCAGCTCTACAAAAAGAGCTTCTTGCACCTGTTCCGCCTGTTTGCGCGCAGCATCAACGTCGGCTTGGTGCCGTACCGAGATTTCTGCCATAGACGTATAGTCGGCTTGCTGCTTGTCTAACTGCTCTCGTAATGACGCGCACTCCCCTTCTAGGGTTTTGATGCGTGACAATAGAGCAGACCGCTCAGACTTGAGCTGGGTGGCGTACGCGGCCAACGCACTAAGTCTATCGGCTAGATGGTTAAGATCCTGGAGCATAGTTATGTAGTAGACGAGTAGTCAGAACCATTCAAAACATGTGCACATCATAACCCTGAACAGCCTAGCGAATGGTAAAAAAGACAGCACAACGCAAAAATCGCCCTGATGCCACACCTTACAATTATTCTAAACTGGACAGGAATGCCTTCACACAGGCATGATCGTAACCCTTAACCTTTTCACTCGTAAATCCCTAGCACAGCGGCTTCACTAGGAGTTCTCCATGCCCTCTATACAGAAAAAAATGTATGCCCCTTTGTCCTCAGCAAAAGTTGCCTTTATAGGTTTGGGGGTAATGGGGTTTCCAATGGCTGGCCACCTTGCGCAAGCAGGCCACCATGTCACCGTGTACAACCGCACCCACAGCAAAGCGCTGGCATGGCAAGCCGAGTTCGGCAACCATGTCGCCACCACTCCTGCCGAAGCAGCACGTGATGCTGACTTTGTGATGTTCTGTGTGGGCAATGACGATGACCTGCGTGAGGTTATTCAAGGTGAGAATGGCGCATTGCTGCATGCTAAAGCAGGTAGTCTATTTATTGATCACACTACCGCTTCAGCTAATGTCGCTCGTGAAATGGCCACAGTTTGTGCAGAAAAATCCGTAGGCTTTATGGATGCGCCTATTTCTGGCGGCCAAAGCGGCGCTGAAGCTGGCAAGCTCAGTATCATGTGTGGCGGCTCTGACGCCAACTTCAAAAAAGCTCTGCCTTATTTGGAACACTACGGCACCATCATAGAATTGCTGGGCGACACCGGCTCTGGCCAACTGTGCAAAATGGTGAACCAAATTTGCGTGGTCAGTGTGATTCAAGGCTTAGCAGAGGCCTTGGCCTTCGGTGAAAATGCCGGATTGGACATGCAACGCGTCGTTAAAGTGATTGGCGGCGGCGCAGCGTCTAGCTGGCAAATGCATAATCGCAGCCAAACTATGCTGGATCGCGAGTTTGATTTTGGCTTCGCCGTTGACTGGGTGCGCAAAGACTTAGGCTTAGTGTTAAACGAAGCCCGCAACAATGGCGCTCGCTTGCCTATCACGGCCTTGATTGATCAACTGTACGCACAAGTACAAGAGCAAGGCGGTGGCCGATTAGATAGTTCTAGTCTGATTACCCTTCTTGGGAAATCGCAAGCCCCACAATCATAAATAAAAAAAGCGACACACCATCTGGTGTGTCGCCATGCTTTGTCATTCAGACGGTAAAATTAGACTTTTAGCTGCTGTCTTTACCTTACCACTGGGATGTAGACGTTGCCTCAAATAACGGGATTCTTGCCTGTGTTTGAACAACAGGCTTGATAGCTCGTTAAGTGCCTGCAAGTACACCTCACGTTTGAAGTCGATGACGGCATCCATAGGAACCCAATATTGGCTCCAACGCCATGCATCGAACTCAGGTGTAGAGGAGGTACGCAAGCTAACATCGCTATCACGTCCCACCATACGCAGCAAAAACCAAATTTGTTTTTGCCCTTTATAGTGGCCGCGTGATTCACGACGTATATAGTGATTGGGAACGTTATACCGTAACCAATCGCGGGTCCGCCCCAAAATACGCACGTGTTCGGGAAGCAAACCAACTTCCTCGTAAAGCTCCCGGTACATAGCTTGCACCGGACTTTCACCGTAGTTGATGCCTCCTTGAGGAAACTGCCAGGCATGTTCCCGGATACGTTTCCCCCAGAACACTTCATTCTTGCGATTTGCCAGAATGATGCCAACATTGGGACGGTAGCCTTCACGGTCTAACATGGGCCACCTCTATGCAAAATTCAATACAATTACTTTAATTATACGTATCACTTGAGTTCACTACCATGCATGCAAGCCAGTATCACATTAATACCTTAAAAGAAGCCCCTACAGAAGCCGAAGTTGCCAGCCATCAGCTGATGACTCGAGCAGGTATGATTCGCCGAGCCGCTGGCGGCGTCTACTCCTACATGCCATTGGGCCTGAAAGTATTGCGCAAGATTGAAAAAATCGTGCGCGAAGAAATGGACCGCGCCGGCGCACTGGAATTGCTCATGCCTGTGGTGCAGCCCGCTGAGCTATGGCAAGAGTCGGGCCGTTGGGATAAATATGGCGCCGAACTACTGAGAATCAAGGACAGACACAATCGTGACTTTATCCTGCAGCCCACCTCAGAAGAGCTGGTAACAGATATTGCGCGTAATGAAATTCATAGCTGGCGTCAGTTGCCTGTGAATTTTTATCACATCCAAACAAAATTCCGTGATGAGCGTCGTCCTCGCTTTGGCTTGATGCGTGGCCGCGAATTCACCATGAAAGACGCCTACTCTTTCGACCGTGATGTGGAATCCGCACAAGCCAGCTACGACAATATGTTCAACGCCTATATGCGTATTTTTGCGCGTCTGGGCTTGGAGTTCCGCGCTGTTGCCGCTGATACCGGTTCTATTGGTGGCTCTCGCAGTCACGAGTTCCAAGTAATTGCTGATACCGGCGAAGATGCTCTGGTATACAACCCAGCAACCGATTACGCCGCCAATATGGAACTGGCAGAAGCAGCATGCTTGATTGCTGAGCGTGCCGCCCCTAGCCGTGAACTAGCCAAAGTCGCTACGCCTGCAGCAGCCAAATGTGAAGCCGTTGCTGAACTGTTAGGTCGTCCACTGACTGACACCGTTAAATCAGTAGTTTTGGCTACAGACATCATTGATGAAAAAACCAAAGCCACCACCACAAAAATCTGGTTGCTATTGATCCGTGGCGATCACGACCTGAACGAAGTAAAAGTATCCAAGCTACCTGGCTTCGAACAAGGTCACCGCTTGGCAACTGAAGCAGAAATCATCGAAGCCTTTGGCTGCAAACCTGGTTTCTTAGGCCCAATCAACACCAAACAGCCAGTAGGCCTAGTTGTAGATAGCACCGTGGCCAACATGCACGATTTCATCTGCGGCGCGAACGAAGAAGACTTCCACTACGATGGCGTGAACTGGGGCCGTGATCTGCCTGAGCCTACCGTTGCTGACTTGCGTAATGTAGTGCATGGCGACCCAGATCCTCGTGGCGGCACCTTGGCTATTCAACGCGGCATTGAAGTAGGTCACGTGTTCTTCTTAGGCGATACCTACTCCAAGAAGCTGAACGCCACGTTCTTGGATAAAGATGGCAAACCAAGCATCATGCAAATGGGTTGCTACGGTATTGGTGTGAGCCGTATTGCTGCTGCAGCAATTGAGCAAAATCACGACGAAAAAGGTATGATCTGGCCACGCGCCATTGCTCCTTTTGAGGTAGTGATTTGTGGCTTGGGTCTGAATAAAAGCGAAACCGCTCGTGCCGAAGCTGAAAAAATCTACCAAGCCCTGAAAGCCAAAGGCGTGGATGTGATTTTTGACGATAGAGATATTCGTCCTGGTGTGATGTTTGCCGACTGGGAACTTATAGGTGTTCCAGTACGCATTACCGTAGGTGAGCGCGGTCTACAAGAAAACATCGTAGAACTGCAAACTCGACGCGATGGCGTAGTGCATAAAATCGCTCCGGATGCCGTGGTAGAAGAGGCCCTGCGCCTACTGGAAACACTATGATACAGATTCGCGTATATTACGAAGACACGGATGCGGGAGGCATTGTATTCTATGCCAACTATCTGAAGTTCTTTGAACGTGCGCGCACTGAATGGTTACGAGGACTGGGCATTAACCAGTCCTCCATGGCAGCAACGACTGGGCAAATATTTGTTGTCAAGAATGTTGAAATACAATATCGAAAACCGGCTGGTTTAGACGATCTGCTAACCATTCAAAGCACCATCCAACACCTTGGGTCTGCCTCCATAACTTTTCAACAAAGCGCATGGCGCGATTCTGAACTGTTATGCGAAAGTAGTGTCCAAGTGGTTTGCGTGGACGCTCAAAATCTGCGACCAGCTAAGTTCAACCCCGAATTACGTTCTACTCTGGAAAAGGCATTAGACTAACCATGCAACCCACAGGCGATCTGTCGCTACTGACTCTACTACTCGATGCCAGCATCCCCGTTCAGCTAGTAATGCTGATTTTGCTCGGTATCTCGATTTTGTCTTGGGCATATATTTTCAGTAAGCGCGCTACGCTGAAGCGCGCTACAGAACAAACCCGAGATTTTGAAGACGATTTCTGGGCAGGTGGTGATCTAAGCGCCCTGCAACAATCTATTGGCTCGCGCCGTGATGAACATGGTTCATTAGCTCGTATTTTTGAAGCAGGGATGGCTGAGTTCTTAAAAGCCCGCCGCACATCCCAACGTGGTGAGGCGCTACTAGACGGCCCTCGACGTGCTATGCGTGCTGCATACCAACGTGAGCTAGATAGTTTAGAAACCAACCTGAGCTTCTTAGCATCTGCCGGTTCGGTCAGCCCGTATATCGGCTTGCTCGGTACCGTCTGGGGGATCATGCACGCGTTCATCGGTTTGTCCGGTGCTCAATCTGCTACTTTGGCCTCGGTGGCTCCAGGTATTGCTGAAGCGCTGATCGCTACAGCTATAGGTCTGTTCGCCGCTATTCCTGCGGTGGTTGCCTATAACCGCTACACCACAGAGATCGATAGACTGTCTATTCGCTTTGACGGCTTCATCGACGAGTTCCTGAATATTCTGCAACGCCAGGTGCAATAAGCATGCCATCCATACGTAACAGTACAGGACGCGGTCGCCGCCGGCTGAAAAATGACATCAATGTGGTGCCTTACATTGATGTCATGTTGGTACTGCTGGTGATTTTCATGGTGACAGCGCCCATGATCACGCCCGGAATTATCGATTTACCTACAGTAGGTCAGGCATCTGAAGTGCCAGCCGTGCCTATTGAGGTACAGATAGACAAAGAAGGACAAGTGTCTTTGCGTTTACGTGAAGGTGGCTCTGAATTCCAAGACGTAGACAAAGCTAACCTGATCGCTGAAATTCAAGCGCTGATGCAAAATGAAAACCCCATCGTTATTGCTGCTGATGGCAAAGTCCCTTATGAAACCGTTATGGAGCTTATGGACCAGCTGCGCAGTCAGGGCTTTACCCGCTTGGGTCTGCTAGTCAATAAAGACGAGTAGGTATGAAACTATTCAAGCACGCATTACGTCAGAACAGTGCACGCACACCAGAGGCCCAAGACGAACGTCGCGGGCTGATGTATGCGTTAATTCTGCACGGCCTGTTGTTGCTTGCTTTGGTCATCAGTCTATTTGCCACACCTCGTTCTCCTAACCCAGTACAGATAGAACTGTGGGCAGAGGGTGACGTGGCAATTGCAGAAAACCAAGACGAGCCCATCACAGAACCCGACGAGCCAGAACCACAACCTGAACCCGATCCTACTCCCGTGGCCCCTAAACCACCGGAAGTGAAGCCCGAACCTACTCCTGCTCCTGCTCAAAGTACGCCTCCTGAAGTAGACCCTGATATTGCTCTGGCTGAAGCCAAACGCAAGAAAGACGAGGAAGACCGCAGAAAAGCAGAGGCAGATCGTAAGGCTCGTGAAGAAGCAGATAGAAAAGCCCGCGAGGAAGCTGACCGTAAAGCACGAGCTGACGCTGAGCAGCGCGCGCGAACCGAAGCCGACCGTAAGGCTCGTGAAGAAGCCGAACAACGAGCCAAAGCCGAAGCTGATCGCAAGGCCCGTGAAGAAGCAGATCAACGCGCCAAAGCTGAAGCTGATCGCAAAGCCCGCGAGGAAGCCGAGCAACGTGCCAAAGCCGAGGCTGATCGCAAAGCCCGTGAAGAAGCTGAGCGTAAAACTCGCGCTGAAGCTGAACAACGTGCCCGCGCCGAAGCACAACGCCGCGCTCGTGAAGAAGCAGAACGCAAAGCCAGAGAAGATGCTTTCCGTGCCGCTATGTTGGGCGATGGACAGCAGATTGCTGGTGCTGCAGGTGGTACATCTAACCGCAACCAAGTTGGTGGCGGTGGTGGTAATGACGGTTACGGCGCTCAGGTTCGTGCCTGCGTTCGTCCTAAGGTCATTTACAATACACCTGCACGCAGTGGAGGTAACAATCCAACACTAAGTTATCGTGCCGATCTGAATAGTGATGGTACGGTACGTAGTGTACGAATACTGAGATCATCGGGTATTGCCCTGTTCGATGATGCAGTACAAAAAGGGATAGCCAAGTGCTCACCCTTCCCAAAACCGCCTAATGGCCGCTATCCTTCGTATATTGATGGCGAATATCGTATGTACGAGTAATCAGGAGAATACCGAACATGACCGCAGCATACTCCGCTAACATCCAGGGCCGCCGCCGTTGGCGCTCCATGTTCGCCGGGCTTGTCGCTCTGGCGGCAGGACTGTTGAGCACCAGCCCAGCCCAAGCTCAGCTCAGGGTGGATATTTCCGGTGTAGGGGCTACACAGTACCCCATCGCCGTGGCTGACTTTGCCAACAACCAGGCATCCCAGTCCGTGGCCGAAGTTATACGTGCCGACCTTAGCCGTTCTGGTCAGTTCCAACTGATCAATACCAACGGCAGCACGTTGGACGTAAACAGTACGGTAGAGCCTAACGATTGGCGTAACCGTGGTGCCGACTATTTGGCATATGGTTCTGTCACGCAAGACGGTGGCCAGTACAAAGTGCAGTACCGTCTGATCGACACCGTTAATAAAAATGAAATGGATGCGATCGCTTTTGCAGGCTCTGAAAAAGAATTAAGACGTGTTTCGCACCAAATTGCAGACCGTATTTACGAAAAAATCACGGGTGTTCGTGGCGTGTTTTCCACACGTATTGCCTATGTGTTACAGAATGGCAACAACTACGAACTGCAAATTGCGGATGCCGATGGCCAGAACCCACAGGTCATGTTGCGTTCTCAGCAACCCATCATTTCGCCTTCTTGGTCACCAGATGGTAGCAAAATTGCGTATGTAAGTTTCGAGACAGAAAAGCCAGTGGTTTACGTGCAAACCTTGGCTACGGGTAAACGTGAACCTGTTGCTAACTTCAAAGGCAATAACAGCGCCCCTGCTTGGTCGCCTGATGGCCAACAATTGGCGGTAGTTTTGTCCCGCGATGGTATCTCTCAGATTTATACCATTAACGCAGATGGTTCCGGATTACGCCGTATCATGCGTTCTCCGCTGATTGATACAGAACCTACTTTCTCGCCTGATGGCAGCTCGTTAGTGTTCACGAGTGACCGTGGTGGTAACCCACAAATTTACGAAGTCCCCGTAAATGGTGGTGATGCTCGTCGCATTACCTACAATGGGAGCTACAATATATCGCCTGAGGTTTCACCCGACGGCAATAACCTTGTTTATATTACACGCAGGAATGGTGCATACCGCGTTGCTATTCAAGATATGGCAACAGGCTCTGAACAACTACTGACAAATGGTTCTGACGACCAGTCTCCAAGTTTTGCGCCAAACGGCATGCAAGTGCTTTACAGCTCGAATCAAGGCGGACGTAGCGTACTGGCTGTAACATCTGTTGACGGACGCGTGCGGCAAACCCTGTCATCATTGAACGGAAGAGTACGTGAACCAACCTGGGGTCCATTTACTAATTAACTCGTTTTCTGTGTGACTCTTTTTTAAAGGAACTCAAATGAGCTCGCGCATTTTTAAAGGTTTTTTATTAGCTTCTATGTCCATGGTATTGGCAGCATGTAGTTCTGTTGCTTTGGACGAAAATGGCAGTGGTACTAGCGGCGGTTCTACTGGCGCATCCTCTGGCCAAATTATGGATCCGTTCAACCCACAAAGCCCTCTGGCACAACAACGCTCTGTTTACTTCGAGTTTGACAGCTATGTTGTTCCTGAGCAGTACCGTGGCCTGGTAGAGATGCACTCCACCTACCTGACTAGCCACCCACAGCAACACATCCGTATTGAAGGTAACGCGGATGAGCGCGGTGGTTCCGAGTACAACTTGGCTCTGGGTCAACGCCGTTCCGATGCAGTTGCTCGCATGATGAGCCTGCTGGGTGTAAACGCCAACCAGATCGAAGCCATCAGCTTCGGTAAAGAGCGTCCTCGTGCTCACGGTAACACCGAAGCCGACTACGCCGAAAACCGTCGTGCAGACATCGTTTACCAGCGTTAATTTTTAAAAGCTGGTTTACACTAACGCCGTGGTGGCAAGTTTGCCCATCACGGCGTTTTTATTGACTCGAGACACTGACATGAAGAACTTGCCTTTACGCCGACTGTTATTGCCCTCCCTCGCTTCGCTGTTTCTCTTTACAGCCGTGCCTGCCCAAGCTTTTGCCGATGACGAAGCTAGACGCGCCATTCTTGAGCTGCGTCAGCAAATTCGTCAAATGAATGAGCAAAACCAACAAGCTCGCCTACGTTTGGCGGACGAAGTGGATATGCTGCGCCAAGAGGTTGCCACATTACGCGGCAAAGTAGAGCAGCTCAGCTGGCAGAACTCCCAAGCCCAAGGTGGCGACACCTCCGAACAGACCATGTTTGACGACCCTCAAGAGCAAGCCGCTTACGAAGGCGCCATGGACCTATACCGTAGTGGACAATATCCGCAGGCCGCTAGCGGCTTTTCTGCCTTTATTGATGCCTACCCAAATAGCCCTCAATTAGACGAAGTACGTTTCTACGAAGGCAGTGCCTTGTATGCCTCACGCAACTTCCGTGGCGCTATCCAGAAGCTGCAAGCACTGGTTAAAGATCGCCCAGGCAGCCCTCGTGCAGCCGATGCGCTGATGGTAGTAGCATCTAGCGAAGTAGAACAAAACGACCTTGCTTCTGCACAAAAAACCTTGCAACGCATCGTCAAAGATTACCCAGGCACAGCTGCTGCGGACACCGCAAAAAGCCGACTGGAACTGCTGCGTTAATCTTGTTAAGTCTCTAAGCGCTCCACCCTTGTGGGGCGCTTTTTCTCACCTGTAGTATTTCAATCATGCTGGAACCCACCGCCTCTTCCCCACTCTACCTAGATCAGGGCTCAGGCTCGCCAGTAGTGCTCGTACATGGTTCGTTATGCGACTACAGGTATTGGCGCTGGCAGTCCAGCGATCTCGCGCGTGTGCACCGTATTATTGCCCCTAGCTTAGCGGGCTACTGGCCTACGCTAGAACTTTCCAAGTTTGATGCACGCCTGCAGGCCCAGTTGCTATTACAACAATTGGATAGCGCATTAGGCACAGACAGCCAGTTCCATATTGTTGGTCACTCACGCGGCGCCGTCGTCACCCTGCTGCTCGCTGAACTTGCTCCAAAGCGATTACTCTCGCTCACATTGGCCGACCCTGGACTCGTGCAGTCAGAAGACGCACCTGCAGCCTCGTATTTACGTGATGCCTGTAACTTGATAGAACAAGGACAGATAGATGCGGGGCTTGCTCTGTTTGTGGATGCCGTGAATGGCGATGGGACATGGCGTCAAATGGTACGTTGGTTCCGAGAAATGGTGCATGACAACGCTCCCACGCTGCTGCCACAATCTACAGAACAACGTTACCTGGTAAATTTGCCTATGCTCGCCAAAACATTACGCTGCCCCGTATTGTTTATGGGGGGACAACATAGTCCCCCGCGCTATGCTGAATGCATACAACAGTTATTGCAGTCCTTTCCTCATGCGTATGAGGTCACCATTGCTCATGCTGCCCATGGCATGAACTTGGCGAATCCTAAAGCATTCAATCACAGCCTATTGCGCTTCCTACAGGCTGTGGATAACCAAACTGCTAGAACAGCAATCACTGAATAAGAAACAGGGCCTTTGAAGGCCCTGTTTTCATCTGCACACTACATTACCTGCTTAGTGTGCATGTTCGTTTCTTGCACCTGCGGCACGCACTTCACATTGTGCTGTAGCCACTTGTTGATTGCTAAACAAGAAACGCATCGTCACGTGCTCACCAACTTGCACTGGGCTTGTGGGTTTCTCTAGCATCGCATGATAGCCACCGGGTACGAAATCCAGTTGTGCACCGGCTGCAATCTCTATTTTTTCAGCCATACGCATTTTTGCCAGACCATCTTCAGTCACTGTTTGGTGCAACATAATGTCGCCATAACGGTCTGATTCAGCGGCCAACAATTGCACCGTCTCGGTGCCTTTGTTCAGTACTTCAAAATACCCTGCGGATGGGGCTGGTGTAGGAATGTTACGGATCCAGCAATGCTGAACTTCCACAGAGGTAGCAGCATGCGCTTGTTGCCACGCAGAACCATGATCCATCATGGCATGACCACCGTGGCCGTGTGCTTGTACACTCATTGCCACACCCAATGCGCCTAGCGCGCTCAAAATCGTTACTGTTTTTTTCATGAGATTTCCTGTTTGATCCAGAGAGATGTGCTCGTTTTGATCGAGCATGAAGCATTCATCGCACATGTGGTGCGGCGATATCACATCAGCAAACAGGTGGAGCCCTTGCCCCTAAAGGCGGCCCAAATCGTCGTGAACACAGTTGTCTTCGTTGGTGTGGCGGCATTAATACCAACCCCAACAACAAGGCACTGGCCATAACGGGCAATATCAGGGAGGGGAGATATTCTTTGCCGTGCCCAGCGCCAAACACACAATCGTGAACAGGGTGGCTGTCATCATCCATGGGGGACGATTGCGCCAAGTGCAAGAAAGCGATATTCTGATTCGACAGGCCATTGACACAAAACGTCAGGGCAGACATGGCCTCTGCACCCAATGGGGCAGGCATAAATCCCACCGGAATAACACCACGCACCAATACCGCTATCAGCAAGCATGCTGTTAGCGAGATTGACATTAAACGCGAGTAAGCTCTATTCCAGTGACGCATAAGTGCAAGTGTACTATGGCAACCCCCTGCCAAATGTAATTCTGGGGGGATGTTTTATCTTCTCTTGTTACCGGTATGACAACGAACGCAATGCAAACTAGCTGGCTGCAGGAACTCCAAGCCTCTGTACGATTAGGGTCCCCGCTGATTCTGACTAACTTGGCGCAAATCGCATTGCTCACTACCAATGTGATTTACATCGGCCACTTAGGTAAAGAGCAACTGGCCTCGGCAACATTGGCGGGTGGTATGTACCAAGCGTGCATGATTTTCAGCTTGGGATTGATCTCTGCCATCATCCCCATGCTGGCCACTACCTTGGGGAAAGATAGACAAAACAAGCACGCTATACGCACCATTATCCACCACGGTTTTTATACAGCGATCTTGGTGTGCTTGCCGTTTTGGATACTGCTATGGAATAGCGAAAGCATACTGTTAATGCTGGGGCAAACACCCGAGGCCGCGGCATTAGCTGGCCATTACATGCACAGCTTGCAATGGGCCCTGCTTCCCTACTTATTCTATCTAGTACTGCGATCGCTACTAGCCGCCTATGAGCGCCCACTGTGGACACTGCTCATCGCAACCCTAGCGATTTTGCTCAATGCTGCTTTGGGCTGGCTGTTAATCTTCGGAAACTTTGGACTACCTGCTCTAGGTATCGCCGGCGCAGGGATTTCCAGTGTGCTCTCTAGCCTGTTCATGTTCGTGGGCATGTTAGTCGTTGCACATAAGCACCCTGAATTTTCATTCTTACAGTTACGCGCACACCGTTGGACTTTTCAACCCGCTTTACAGTGGGAAATTCTGAAATTGGGGTTTCCTATTGCCATCACCTTCACGCTAGAGACCATGGTGTTTTATGCCGCCGTGATCATGATGGGGTTAATTGGTTCTACGTCGTTGGCAGCACATGCCATCACCATGCAGATCTGTACCATCACCTATATGTTTCCACTGGGATTTGGGCAGGTAGCCACAATACGAGTGGGCTTAGCTAACGGTAGAGCGGACCCTAGAGCCGCTGTACGAGCAGGGTGGGCGGCCTATGGCTTAGGGGTAAGCTGCATGGCAATTGCAGCGATACTGATGTGGGGTATGCCTGAACAGCTTATTCGCTTCTTCATTAATATTCATGCCCCAGAAAACCGCGCTGTGATTATCACAGCTACACACTTTATATTCTTTGCTGCCCTCTTCCAGTTAACCGATGGCGCACAAGCTGTAGCCGCGGGGATGCTGCGAGGTTTGTACGACACGCGCACACCTATGCTCTTAGCACTAATTGGCTATTGGTTAATTGGTGTGCCTATTGGCGCTTGGCTAGCCTTCGGTTTAGATATGGAAGGTGTAGGGATATGGATTGGATTGGTATGCGGTCTAACCGTTGTCGCGATCCTGATGACGATGCGCTGGTACCGCTATAGCCAACGCTTACTAGCCCGCCAGCACGTGCGTTAATCCAAAAAGAAAACCTGGCAGAAAATCTGCCAGGTTCGGGTGCTGCCTAATACAAGCCCGTTTCCGAGCGAGGCGGCAGGTATCATAGAAGTTCCTTACGCAATTGCGCAGCAGATTTGGGTGACAACAAGCCTGGAGCCACATCAAATACTGTTTTCGCACCTGCATCACCAGCTTGAGCCAAACGATGTGCTGCACGAGCATAGGCAACCAATACGCTAGAGGTGAACTCTGGATTGCTACCCAAGGTCAGCGAGTACTCTACGATTTGCGATGTACCAGCACCTGACACACCACTACGAATAACAAAACCACCGTGCGGCATAGCTGAATGGTTAGCTTTCAACTCTGCTTCAGTGATGAAATTAACAGTAGTGTCGTAGTCAGAGAAGTAATCAGGCATGGTCACGATTTCGTTACGCACGCGCGCTTCATCTGCACCATTTTCCAACACAACAAAACACTCACGACGGTGTTTTTCACGTGTGCTCAATTCTGGGTTTTCACCACTACGTACACGATTTACAGCGTCTTCAATTGGCAAGGTGTACTGTACGCCAGCTTTTACGCCTTCTACACGACGAATCGCGTCAGAGTGACCTTGGCTTAAGCCTTTGCCCCAGAATGTGTAGGTGTTGCCTTCTGGCAGTACAACTTCACCAGCCAAACGGTTCAGAGAGAACAGACCTGGATCCCAACCTACAGAAATAATAGATACTTTTTTGGTGCGGCTAGCTACAGCATCTACAGCAGCAAAGTATTCAGGAATTTTTGCGTGGGTATCAAAGCTATCAATAGTATTGAACCACTCAGCCAATTGTGGGCCTTGCTGTGGCAGGTCGTTCTTGGAACCACCGCACAGAATCATGACATCCACGTTATCTTTGTGCTGCTCGGCATCATCCAAGCTGTATACCGACACACCAGCTGTCAACGGTTTAACATCCGCAGGATTACGACGTGTAAACACCGCTACCAGTTGCATGTCAGGGTTCTGTCGTAGGGCTAGTTCTACACCACGCCCCAGATTGCCATAACCGGCAATCCCTACTCGAACAGGAGAACTCATCATTTTTCCTTTATCAATAAACACATTAACGGGCGAGTGCCATACGTACTGCAAAGCCGATGAACAACAGCCCTACAGCCGCACTCGCACCGCTAGCCAAACGGCGGCGACGCCTGAACGCGCTGGCCAAACGCGCTCCACCAAAGATCAGTGCTGACAAATACGCCATACTGAATACTTGCAAGAACACCCCCAGCACTAAAAAAGCTAGCCAAGGATGCCCTTTACTGGGATCGACAAACTGAACAAAAAAGGAAACCAAGAACAAAATGGCTTTAGGGTTTAACAGACTAAGCGTAAGCGCTTTGAAGAACCGACTTTCGCCATGTCCTTTTTCAGTACTGATAGTACGCACCTCAACAGTAGGTTGAGGATGCAGTAAAGACCATAGAATACGAACGCCCAAATAGGCGAGATACACCGCTCCGACCAAACGGATGGTATAGAACAAGGCTGGTAAGGTTTGCAGAAGAGAGGCAGCGCCGGCCGCTGTCAAAAACAGCAAAATGCTATCGCCGATAAAAATGCCTGCAGCCGCTTTATACCCGTCACGTACACCATGTGTGGCAGCTGTGGCCAACACGTACAGTGAGTTGGGGCCAGGCAAAAGAATAATCAGGAGCGCACCTGCTAGATAGGTTCCTAAGTTGATTACCCCTATACTCTCGAACACCTGCTTCACCTAACTGGAGTTTTAAAAAACCATATTACTCCAACCTGTGGCAACTCATGATGCACAGCAAAAAAAAACCGGCTCTACGCCGGTAAAAACCCACAAGTATGGTTTTTTCAAAACACGTTACACAGCAGCATCTGCTGTTTCACGCATAGACCCTGTTTGCTCGTAACGCAAATGCCAGGACAATGCCTCTTCTAAGAGGTGGGGTGTGTGACCGCCACGCTGACAGGCGCGCTCAAAGTAAGAAGCCATTGTTTCGCGAAAATCGGGGTGTACACAATTTTCAATAATCTTGACGGCACGTTCACGCGGTGCCAAGCCGCGTAAATCAGCCAAGCCGCACTCAGTAACCAATACATCAACGTCATGCTCGCAATGATCCACATGCGAGACCATTGGTACCACACGACTGATATCACCACCTTTAGCCAGTGACTTCGTCACAAAGATGGATAGGTGTGCATTACGGGCAAAGTCACCCGAACCGCCAATACCATTCATCATGTGTGTGCCACTCACGTGTGTGGAATTCACATTGCCGTAAATATCAAATTCCAAGGCAGCGTTAATCGCGATAATGCCTAATCTACGCACTAGCTCAGGATGATTACTAATCTCTTGTGGACGCAGCACTACCTGATGACGGTAACGCTCTAAATTGTCCATAAATTTGTTCATAACAGGCGCAGTCAGTGTCACCGACGATGCTGACGCAAAGCGCAAATGACCGGAGTCCAACAACGCTACTGCGCTATCTTGCAGTACTTCAGAGTACATGCTGAGATTTTTGAATGACGACTCTGCCAAACCGTAGGTCACAGCATTGGCAATAGAACCAATACCCACCTGCAAAGGCAATAATTCTTCAGTCAGTCGACCTGCCTCTACTTCGCCTTGTAAGAACTGCACAACGTGTGCCGCAATCGCATTGGTTTCAGCATCAGGTGGCGTAGCGGTTGAAGGGCTGTCAGGTGCATCCGTAATTACAATAGCAGCGATACGCTCTGGGTCTACTTTAATAGTAGTTTGGCCGATGCGTTCGGACACTTCAGTAATAGGAATAGGCTGACGATTAGGTCTGTCTTCTGGGATATAAATATCGTGCAAGCCTTCCAGTGCTACAGGCATGCTCAAATTAATTTCCACAATCACTTGCTTGGCTTGAGCCACAAAGTTAGCCGAGTTACCCACCGAGGTTGTAGGCACAATGCCACCATCTTCTGTAATGGCGACCGCTTCAATCACGGCTATATCTACAGGACGGCCACCTTGTGCACGCAACTGCTCAGCAGGTTGCGACAGGTGATAGTCACAGAACAAAACTTCGCCCGCATTGATTTTCTTACGCAGTGTGGAATCCACTTGGAAAGGCGAGCGTTTAGCCAACAGCCCTGCTTCAGCCATCAAACCATCGCTGCCATTACCTAGCGACGCACCAGTCAGCAGATTAATACGCAAAGTTTCCTGTTTAGCACGCTCTGCCAAAGCTACTGGCATCGCTTTACAGTCACCCGCACGGGTAAAACCACTCATACCCACTGTCATACCATCGCTGAATAAGCGCGCCGCCTGCCCAGCAGTCATAACCTTTTGCTCTAGCGATGCTAATCGTATGCGGTCTTTGAACATTCTAATCTCCTGATTCTAGTGATTGTGGAGGCAGAATATCATTGATATTATGAATAAAATGATTGGTTAACATTCCTTTTATCCATGTCAAATTTATGAATGTCAGAGCCCTGCAATATTTCATTGAAACCGTGCGCCAGCGTAGCTTTACCGTTGCAGCGCAGCATATGGGAGTCACTCAATCCACGGTGAGCAAAATGGTGCGGCAGCTGGAAGATGACTTTGGCGATACCCTCATCATCAGGGAAGCCAAACAGTTCTTACTAAGCGATAGCGGACAGATTGTGTGGGAGCGTGGTCAAGAAGTATTAGCCGCCATACAGAGACTGGAGACCGATGTCAGACAGACTCAAGCCTTGCAACAAGGTAGATTAGCGCTGGGGATCCCCCCCATGATTAACCTGTTGTTTACCGATGTGCTGACCACCTTTACCAAGCGTTATCCAGACATACAGTTGAACATCAAAGAATTACCCGGCCCCGCTATAGAACAACAAGTAGCTTCGCAAGACCTAGAACTGGGCTTCAGTATTTTGCCGGTAGCATCGGATTTAGCATTACAGAGTCAGGCCGTGGTATCGCACCAAGTATGGGTATTAGGGAATACCTCGTTTTTCTCATCCAAGAGCAAAACCCTGCAGATTCAAGATTTAGAAAACATTCCCCAAATCTGGATGGGCAATGAATTCGGTCTAACGCGTCTATTACGACAAGCTTTTGCCAAGGAAGGGCTACGCCCTCATATCGTGGCACAAAGTAGCCAATGGGACTGGGTGGCCTCGCTTGCGAACTCTGGACTTGGTGTGGCCATACTGCCTGAACCCTTTTTAGCCCGTTTTCCACACACCCACCTTAAAGCCCTCCCCTTAGCGCCTGAACAATTGCGTTGGGAAGTGGCATCGGTATGGAATGGGCACTATTTATCGTTAGCCGCGCGCGCCTGGCTGCAATGCTGCGAAGAAATACTGGGTGGACAATGGGTGCCCGATAATCTGCAAGACAGCGAATAAAAAATGCCCGTCTGATACGAACCAGACGGGCATGTACTACATAGCAGTCGTTGCTATTTATTCTACTGAGCTACGGATCAAGTGATCAAAGGCTGACAACGCAGCTGTTGCGCCTTGGCCCGCAGCAATAATGATTTGCTTGTACGGAACCGTCGTGGCATCACCGGCAGCAAACACACCTTGCACAGAAGTTTGACCACGACTATCAACTTCGATCTCACCATGCTTGGACAGATCTACAGCACCTTTCAACCACTCGGTGTTAGGCACCAAACCAATCTGTACAAACACACCATCCAATGTCACTTTATGGCTTTCACCTGTAGCGCGGTTGGTGTACTGCAAGCCCGTTACTTTAGCGCCATCGCCATGCACTTCTGTAGTTTGTGCTTGGGTCAAGATAGTAACGTTAGGCAGGCTACGCAATTTACGTTGCAATACCTCGTCTGCACGCAGGCTGTCACCAAACTCTAGCAACGTGACGTGTTTGACCAGACCAGCTAAGTCAATAGCTGCTTCTACACCCGAGTTACCACCACCAATGACGGCTACATCTTTGCCTTTAAACAATGGGCCGTCGCAGTGCGGGCAGTAAGCCACGCCTTTGTTACGGTATTCTTCTTCACCAGGCACACCCAGCTGACGCCATCTAGCACCTGTGGACAAGATTACGGTTTTGGCTTTCAACACACCACCGTTTTCCAGTTTTACCTGAATTTCTTTGCCAGGAATCAGTTCTTGGGCACGTTGCATGTTCATGATATCTACCCCGTAGACTTTCACATGCTCTTCCATGGCAGCGGCCAATTTAGGCCCTTCTGTTTCCAGCACAGAAATGTAGTTCTCAATGGACATCGTATCCATGACCTGACCGCCAAAGCGCTCGGCCACTACACCTGTACGAATACCTTTACGTGCAGCGTATACCGCAGCGGCTGCACCTGCTGGGCCACCACCTACCACCAACACATCGAAGGTTTCACGTTTATTAATAGCTTCAGCTTGAGCTTCGCTATCGTTACCACCCATTTTGGCCAACAGCTCTTCAGCGCTAGCACGACCGTGGTGGAATACCTCACCGTTCAAGAAAACGGTAGGTACGGACATAATCTGACGTTTCTCAACTTCTGCCTGATTAATCGCACCATCAATGGCTACAGGACGGATGCGCGGGTTAATTACCGCCATTGCATTCAACGCCTGCACTACATCGGGGCAGTTCTGGCAGCTCAGTGAGTAGTAAACCTCAAAATTGAAGTCACCTTCTAAATTACGAATTCGTTCCGCAACGTCATCCTCCAAACGCACCGTATGGCCGCCCACTTGCAAGAGTGCCAACACCAAGGAGGCAAACTCGTGACCCAGAGGGATACCGGCGAAGGCCACACTAATATCGGAGCCTACACGGTTAATTTTGAACGATGGTTTACGTTCAGCACTGTCAGCATCTTCACGGTACGTGATTTTGTCGGACAGGCCAGCAATTTGTTCCAGCAGTTGACGCAGTTCCAGAGATTTGGCCCCGTCGTCCAGTGACGCAACCAGCTCAATTGGTTGCGTGATTTTTTCTAAGTACGCGTTAAGTTGAGTGACTAAGTTGGCATCCAGCATGAAGGGTTCCTCTGAAATAATTTGTTACATGATTAACCGGACTGGTGTCCGAATATCCGGCCCACACCGGGGCCGGATAACTGGTTTACTGAGCAGCAATCTACCCAGTAAACCTAGGCATCAATCCTTAGATTTTGCCAACCAGATCCAGGGAAGGAGTCAGTGTTTTAGCACCTTCTTCCCATTTAGCTGGGCATACTTCGCCTGGGTTTTTGGCGATGTACTGAGCTGCTTTAACTTTACGCAGCAATTCTTTAGCATCACGGCCGATACCGTTGTCGTGTACTTCCATGGCTTTGATAACGCCATCTGGGTTCACAACGAATGTACCGCGCAGTGCCATGCCTTCTTCTTCGATCAGCACTTGGAAGTTACGAGCCAATTGCTGTGTAGGATCAGCCAGCATTGGGTACTGAACTTTACCGATAGCTTCGGAAGTGTCGTGCCATGCTTTGTGTGTGAAATGAGTGTCTGTGGAAACGGAGAACACTTCCACGCCCATTTTCTTGAACTCATCGTAGTGGTTAGCCAGATCTTCCAACTCTGTTGGGCACACGAAAGTGAAGTCAGCTGGGTAGAAAACGAACACAGCCCATTTACCGGCGATGCTTTCGTTTGTGTACTCTTTGAACTCACCGTTCACATAAGCCTGAGACTTGAAAGGAAGAATCTGTGTGTTGATTAAAGACATGCTAGGTATCTCCATTCAGTGATTAGCAATTAGTTAGTGATTCCATTATAGGAAGCACTGTTTGATTTGTGAAATTGATTAATACAATAATGTTGATTGATTTTTACTATCACCATACCGAAGTAATAATAATCTCACTAGTTCCATGGTAACAGGCCTGCCCAACTTACGCAAAGCGCTGACACCCCCATCAGTTTGCTGCCCCATATAGACAACCGCCATAAGAAACCTACTTTTAGTTCGTTCCTTTCATTGCCGCACACACTGACAATGGCCTATAGACATACCCATTGCCAGGCCCTCCAAACCTGACGCCATCTTCCGTTTCAAACTGACTATAGCGCCATGACCTCTTCTGCCGTACAACAAATATCAACAGTCACCCAAAATCTCTGGGTGCAACTACTGGATCAGCTACAACTGATTTCACAGCAGTATCCTGATGCGGTTTTTGCCAACTCGTTGGCTGCCGAAGACATGGTGATAGAACACGCCATACGTCAGCAAAACCTTGCTATTACCAGTTTTATGCTGGATACCGGTCGTTTACCTAAAGAGACCTTGGCACTAGCAAAACGGGTAGAGCAACAGTACCAAAGCGCTATTACAGTTTTGCATCCAGACACAGAAGCGGTAGTCGCCCACGTTGCTGAGCATGGTGCTTACGCGTTTTACGACAGCCTATCGTTACGCCAAGCCTGTTGCCAGCTGCGCAAAGTACAGCCACTACAACGTTATCTGCAGGGCAAATCAGCATGGATCACCGGTCAACGCCGTGAGCAATCGCAAACACGTACTCAACTGCAAGCGCATGAACATGATATGCAGTTCGGGCTGGAAAAATTCAACCCCTTGTGCGACTGGCACACCGACAATGTCTGGGAAGTCATCCGCGCCTTAGATATTCCCTATAACCCACTGCACGACCAAGGTTACCCCTCTATAGGTTGTGAGCCTTGCACCCGAGCGATCCGCCCTGGTGAAGACCTGCGTGCAGGCCGCTGGTGGTGGGAACAACGCCATAGTGTGGAGTGCGGTTTGCACGCCGCCCCCTTGTCTCAATCTTCTACTACACAGGAGCTATCATGAGTGTCCTTCCTTCCCCTCGTACCCATTTGGACTGGCTAGAAGCCGAAGCCATTTACGTGCTGCGGGAGGTCGCTGCCGAATGTGAACGCCCTGCATTGTTATTTTCAGGTGGTAAAGACTCTGCCGTTCTGCTGAAGCTGGCTGAAAAAGCCTTCAGACCCGGCAAACTGCCCTTCCCTTTGCTGCATATAGACACGGGGCACAACTACCCTGAAGTGATTGCCTTTAGAGATCAACGTGCTGCAGAGCTTGGCGAAACCCTGATTGTGCGCTCCGTAGAAGACTCTATTGCTCGCGGCACTGTAGTATTGCGCCACGCAAACTCGTCACGTAATGGAGCACAAGCTGTCACATTGCTAGAAGCTATCGCCGAATTTGGTTTTGATGCCTGCATAGGCGGCGCCAGACGTGATGAAGAAAAAGCCAGAGCCAAAGAACGCTTCGTGTCGTTCCGCGATGAGTTTGGCCAATGGGATCCTAAAAACCAGCGCCCCGAACTTTGGCACCTATTCAATACGCATATACACCCCGGTGAAAACCTACGCGCCTTCCCTATTTCCAACTGGACGGAGCTAGACGTATGGCAATACATCTTGCGTGAAGACATTGCCCTACCACCCATTTATTACGCTCACGAACGTGAGGTAGTACGACGTAATGGTTTATTGATTCCCAATACCGAATTAACACCACCACAAGAAGGCGAACTGATTGAACGCGTACAAGTACGTTTTCGCACCGTAGGTGATATTTCGTGCACCTGCCCCGTAGAGTCTGATGCCGCATCGCCGGCCGATATCATCCGCGAAACCGCTCTGGCCACACTAACTGAACGTGGCGCTACGCGAATGGATGACCAAAGCTCCGAAGCCTCTATGGAACACCGCAAACGACAAGGATACTTCTAATGAATACCGTCAATGAATCTTGGGTGAACGCTAACACCACCGACGTACTACGTTTCATCACCGCTGGCTCGGTAGACGATGGAAAATCCACGTTAATTGGCCGTCTACTGTTAGACACCCGAGGCGTATTTGCAGATCAACTGACCGCCATCAACAAATCCAAATATCGCCGCACCACAGCCAGCGAACCTGATCTGGCGTTACTGACAGATGGCCTAGAAGCCGAACGGGAGCAAGGCATCACTATAGATATTGCCTATAGATACTTCGCCACTCCGCAGCGCAAATTTATTGTGGCCGACGCTCCAGGGCACGAACAATACACCCGCAACATGATTACCGGTGCCTCTACCGCACAAGCCGCCATCATTTTGATTGATGCCAGCAAAGCACGTGATGGCCAATTACTGACCCAAACTCGTCGCCACTCTACTATTGCCCAGTTGTTGAATATCCCGCACATCATCGTTGCGGTAAACAAAATGGACTTGGTGGATTGGGACGAAAACGTGTTCAACACCATCAAAGCATCCTACGCCAAGCTTGCTGAGCAAGTAGGCATCAAAAACTTTCACGCTATTCCGGTCTCTGCCTTACAGGGCGACAACATCAGCCAAGCCTCAGCACACACGCCTTGGTTTAACGATTTACCGCTACTGCAACGACTAGAACAACTACCCACCGAAACACCCGCTCCACAAACAGAAGCGCGTTTATTCGTACAGTGGGTGATACGCCATGACGGACACAGTGCACAGGCGTTTCGTGGCTACGCTGGTCAATTGCAGCGCGGCACCTTAAGCATAGGTGATAGCGTACGTGTATGGCCCAGCAAAACCACTGCTACCATCACATCGCTACTACGCTCAGGCCAAGCCGTCAGCAGCGTGCAAGCAGGGGATGCCGTGACACTGACACTAGATAAAGAGTTGGATATTTCGCGTGGTGATTTACTTAGTCTGGCTACTGAAAAACTTCCGCTCTCGCGTACATTAGAAGCAGACCTATGCTGGCTGGACACCACCACCCTGAACCCAGCACGCCACTACTTGCTTAAACAAGGTACACGACTCACACAAGCCAAGCTAACGGCCATTCACCACGTGCGTGATATCGAGACCTTAGAGCCTATTTCAGGTTCGCAAAGCCTGCACATGAATGACCTAGCATCAATTAGCCTGACTGTGCGTGATCCGTTAGTGAACGAGCCCTATCAAACTCAACCCGCTACAGGCGCGTTTATTTTGATTGATCCGGCCACTCACCAAACGGCAGCGGCCGGTATGTTGCGCTAATACTATTGCTCGTTATAGTGGCGCAGGGTTTCGCGGGCGATTACCAATTCTTCATTGGTGGGGATCACCCGTATTTCCACTTTGCTACGAGGGGTAGAAATTAAGGGCTGGTTGGCGGTGTTAGCTTCCGCATCCAGCTCTAACCCCAACCACCCCAAATGTGCCACGATACGAGCACGTATTTCTGG
The DNA here is from genome assembly GCF_050487965.1 of Paenalcaligenes sp. Me52. Lineage (NCBI taxonomy): Bacteria > Pseudomonadati > Pseudomonadota > Betaproteobacteria > Burkholderiales > Alcaligenaceae > Paenalcaligenes > Paenalcaligenes sp. Me52. Next base: position 29,023 of record NZ_JBKQFO010000002.1, read on the forward strand.
ACTGTGCTCACCCACACCCGCGGTAAACACCAACGCATCCACACCTTGTGCGGACACACACAACCCCGCCAAACTTTCTGCTACCCGGTAGGCGTAATAATCTACTGCCAATTTTGCAGATGGCGCATCGCTGGCTAACAGCTCACGCATATCGCCGCTAATGCCAGAGATACCTTTAAGGCCAGATTCGTTATAGAGCAGGTTTTGGATTTGAGCGGCTGTCATGTCTTGCTGCTGCATCCACCACAACACCACACCCGCATCTAAACGCCCAGGACGCGTTGCCATAGGCAAGCCATCTAACGCCGTAAACCCCATCGTACTTTCACGACTTAACCCATCTACCACCATCGTGGCTGATGCACCTGAACCTAAGTGTGCAACCAGCACTCGCCCCTGATGCAACCGTGGAATGTTGGCCGCCAAGTATTCACTAATATATTGGTATGACAACCCGTGAAACCCATAACGACGCACACCTTGCTCGTAATATTTTTCGGGCAAGGCGTAGTGGTTCACCATGGTGCTTTGGCAGCAGTGAAAGGCCGTATCCACACACGCCACTTGCAGCATCTCTGGCCAGCGCTCTTTAATCACCGACACAGGAGCCAAGTTATTGTGCTGGTGCAAAGGCGCCAGTGGTGCCAAGCTATCTAAGTACCACAGCACGTCATTATCAATGACTCGGCTGCCTGTCATTTTGACGCCGCCGTGTACGATACGGTGACCTACCGCCACAGGCGCTTTATCTAATTGTGTGGCTAACCATGTCGCCAACAAATCCTGTGCTTGGCGTAAGTTACTGGCTTCTTCTTCACTAAGCTTTTGGTTGATCAGCTCTTTGCCATCAGAGTCCTTCACCTTCAACACCGCCCGTGACGTACCAATTCCCGATACTTGGCCACCAAACCAAAAACGTAGCCCTTCAACTTGCTCTTGGTCTAAGGCATACACGTGAAACTTCAGACTGGAACTACCCGCGTTCACCACCAATAAAGTATCAATACTCATGTTATGACTCCTGCTGAGCCAACAATGCAGCAGCACGTTGTGCCTGCTGGTAGGCAGCATAAACTGACGCCACCGCGCAAGATGCCAAACGTGTTTCGCCACTATCTGCCCTACTGGTCAAGATAATAGGCACGCGCCCGCCCAACACAATGCCAGCAGCTTTAGCGCCCGACATGAAGCTTAGATTTTTCGCCAGCATGTTACCGGCCTCTAGATCAGGTACAACCAGAATTTGTGCCCTGCCAGCGACTGGAGAATGTATGCCTTTGATTTCAGCCGCTGCCACGCTAATCGCGTTATCCAACGCTAACGGACCATCTACCAATCCGCCCGTAATTTGCCCTCTATCGGCCATTTTGCACAGTGCAGCGGCTTCTAAAGTGCTAGGAATTTTGGCTGTCACCTGTTCTACAGCCGACAGCAACGCCACACGCGGCTGCCCCAGTCCTAAACCGTGGTGCAGATCAATGGCGTTTTGAACAATATCCGCTTTAGTAGTGAGATCAGGATGAATATTGATTGCCGCATCAGTAATGAATAGCAAATCGGAATAGCGCGGCACATCCATTAAGAACACATGACTCAGTCTACGTTCGGTACGTAAACCTTTGCCATCAGTAGCCAATACTGCGTGCATCAACTCATCAGTATGCAAGCTGCCTTTCATGAGCAAATCGGCACGTCCTGCCATGACTTCACGTACGGCTATTTCAGCCGACTCGTGGCTATGTGCTGCATTGACGATGCGCACGTCAGAGATATCTAGCTGATGTGCGCTGGCTACCGCTTGGATGCGTGACTCCGGCCCCACCAACACCAAATCAAAAAAACCTTGCTCGCGCGCTTCCAAAGCGGCGGTCAGAGAAACTTCATCGCAGGGATGCGCCACAGCGCACACACGTTTTTCCTGATTTTTCGCCAACGTTATAAATTGGTCATAGAGACTGGACCCGGACATGCTTTGCACTCTCCCTAAACAGAACAGCAATCACATAAAAACATATCTATCAGTACATCATACTTGGGCTTGGACTGCCTTGTGACAGCGCAAGCACTACCACCTGTTACGCACACTAAAGATGTAACAGCGACTTGAAAGCAATCTTACTACCCCCATGTATAAATAATGGGTGGTTAAAGGTAGAGTGAAAAATCCCTAAGTCGCATGTAGTCATGCGTCGTAGGTGAAACATCCAAGACCGCTAACTCCTAGGAGAAACACTTACACCCCCTAGGTATATAGGCTCTTGAATTACAGATTTTCGCCCTTATAATTATTAGCACTCACTCGGGTAGAGTGCTAACACACCTCCCGAACCATTTTTATCAAATTTATTTGCTTTTTTTGAACAGGAGTTCAACCATGGCATTACGTCCTCTGAACGATCGCGTGATCGTAAAGCGTCTGGACAACGAGCGCACCACTGCCTCCGGTATTGTTATCCCTGAGAGCGCTGCTGAGAAACCTGATCAAGGTGAAGTAGTTGCAGTAGGCCCCGGCAAACGCACAGATGACGGCAAGGTTCAGCCCCTGGACCTGAAAGTCGGCGATAAAATTTTGTTCGGCAAATACGCAGGCCAGGCTGTCAAAGTAGACGGCGAAGAGCTGCTGGTTATCCGCGAAGAAGAAGTTCTCGCGATCATCGAGTAACCCTACGTCTCACGTATCAAATTCTAGGAAGAATATACAATGGCTGCTAAACAAGTATTTTTTGGTGATGACGCCCGTTCACGTATCGTACGCGGCGTAAACACACTGGCTAACGCTGTAAAAACAACGATGGGCCCTAAAGGCCGTAACGTAGTGTTGGATCGCTCTTTCGGCGCTCCTACCGTTACTAAAGACGGTGTTTCCGTTGCTAAAGAAATCGAACTGAAAGACAAATTCGAAAACATCGGCGCTCAGCTGGTAAAAGAAGTTGCTTCCAAAACTTCCGACAACGCAGGTGACGGTACTACTACCGCTACTGTATTGGCTCAAGCCATCGTTGAAGAAGGTCTGAAATACGTTGCCGCTGGCATCAACCCAATGGACCTGAAACGCGGTATCGACAAAGCTGTTGCTGTAACAGTTGAAGAGCTGCGCAAACTGTCCCGCCCATGCGCAACTAGCAAAGAAATCGCTCAAGTTGGTTCTATCTCTGCAAACAGCGATACATCCATCGGTGAAATCATTGCTAACGCAATGGACAAAGTGGGTAAAGAGGGTGTGATTACTGTTGAAGACGGTAAATCCCTGGAAAACGAACTGGACGTAGTAGAAGGTATGCAGTTCGACCGCGGCTACCTGTCTCCTTACTTCATCACCAACCCAGACAAACAAGTTGCAGCAATGGATGAGCCTTTCATCCTGATCTTCGACAAGAAAATCAGCAACATCCGTGACCTGTTGCCAGTACTGGAGCAAGTTGCAAAATCCAGCCGTCCTCTGCTGATTATTGCTGAAGACGTTGAAGGCGAAGCTCTGGCTACTCTGGTTGTGAACAACATCCGCGGTATCCTGAAAACTGTTGCTGTTAAAGCTCCTGGCTTCGGCGACCGTCGTAAAGCTATGCTGGAAGACATCGCTATCCTGACTGGCGGTACCGTGATTTCCGAAGAAACCGGTATGTCTCTGGAAACAACTACTCTTGAGCACCTGGGTCAAGCCAAACGCATCGAAGTAGCTAAAGAAAACACAACGATCATTGATGGCGCAGGCGACAGCCCATCCATCGAAGCACGCGTAAAACAAATCCGCGTTCAGATCGAAGAAGCAACTTCCGACTACGATCGTGAAAAACTGCAAGAGCGCGTAGCCAAACTGGCTGGCGGTGTTGCTGTAATCCGCGTTGGTGCTGCAACTGAAGTTGAAATGAAAGAGAAAAAAGCTCGCGTGGAAGATGCTCTGCACGCCACTCGCGCTGCTGTAGAAGAAGGTATTGTTCCTGGCGGTGGCGTAGCTCTGATTCGTGCACGCGCAGCTGTTGCAGCACTGACAGGCGACAACCTGGATCAAGACGCTGGTATCAAACTGGTACTGCGTGCTATCGAAGCTCCTCTGCGCACTATCGTTGCTAACGCTGGTGACGAGCCAAGCGTAGTAGTAAACGCTGTTGCTGCTGGCGAAGGTAACTACGGTTACAACGCTTCCACAGGCGAGTACACAGACTTGGTAGCTGCTGGTGTTCTGGATCCAACCAAAGTAACACGTACAGCTCTGCAAAACGCTGCTTCCGTAGCCAGCCTGTTGCTGACAACTGAAGTTGCCGTTGCCGAAATCGCTGATGACAAGGCTGAAGGTATGCCTGACATGGGTGGTATGGGCGGTATGGGTGGTATGGGCGGCATGGGCGGCTTCTAAGCACCCATCCTCCTTCGCGCCTTGCTTTAGCAAAGCGCGAACCCCCTCTAAAAACCCTGCAGCATGGCTGCAGGGTTTTTTCGTTGTGCTCGACTTTGTTATTGCCTGCCACGCCCATTATCACCAAACGGTTATCTGCACCCACACGCCCCACCAAGTCACAGACGCTATCCCTCAACTCACCGCACAAACATAGAGAAAGCCGAGTCTATTTTTCTCACAAACAGCCGTGACGATCATGATATGATTTGTATACGTTTCGTATATAGGTAATGTATGGGTATAGTAAATATCGACGATGAACTGCACGATCAACTGCGCAAAGCTAGCGCTGTCACATGCAGGTCCATCAATGCACAAGCGGCTTTCTGGATCAAAATGGGTATGCTGTGTGAACTGAATCCTACCGTACCGTTTAATGAGCTGGTTGCTCGTGAGCTGCAAGCTGCAGGCGTAGACCCTCAATCGGCAAGTAGCACATCCTTATGATTAAAAGCCCCGAAGAGCTCTCCCTGATGGCAGAATCAGGAAAACTGCTGGCTGCTGTTTTTGCACATGTAGATAGCTACAACCTAATAGGCATGTCTACCATGCAGATCAACGATATCGTTGATCATTTTATTGTTCATGAGCTACACGCCCGCCCTGCTAGCAAGGGTCAATACGGCTATGCCTATGCCCTCAATGCCTCACCCAACAATGTAGTGTGTCATGGCATGCCCTCACACACCGATATTCTACAAAACGGCGATATCGTCAATTTCGATATTACGTTAGAAAAAAATGGCTTTATTGCTGACTCCAGCAAAACCTACATGGTGGGCGAGGTATCGCCTGCCGCCAAGAAATTAGTGCAAATCACCTACGAAGCCATGTGGAAAGGTATTCGTGCTGTGCGTCCTGGTGCAAGATTAGGTGATATAGGTCATGCCATTGAACGCCACGCACGCCTGCATGGTTACTCTGTTGTGAGGGACTACTGCGGCCACGGCATTGGTAGAGAAATGCACGAGCAACCTGATGTACTGCATTGGGGCAAACCTAAAACTGGGCAGACCTTAAAAGAAGGTATGGTGTTCACCATTGAACCTATGCTGAATCAAGGTAGCTATTACGTGCATACTGAGCACGATGGCTGGACAGTAGTCACCGACGACGGCAAACTTTCAGCCCAATTTGAGCATACGGTTGCTGTCACGCGCACAGGCGTCAAAGTACTCACGCTGCGTGACGAAGAGAAATAACCACATTCATGATTTTCCATACTCTTAGCTAAGCGTTGGTGTAGGCAGGCAAATCTGCTTGCCTGAACGCGGACGGCGACCGCCCCAATTGTTTTCTAAACATCGCTGAAAATGCCGCAGGGCTTTCATACCCCAAGTCCAACGCAACCTGTGTCACCGACTGCCCTGTGGATAATCTTGTTAAAGCAGCCATCAAACAAGCTTGCTGACGCCACTCACCAAATGACATACCGGTCTGTTGCCTAAAAAAACGCGTAAACGTGCGTAAGCTTTTATGTAAAGACTCTGCCCACGCATCAGGTGTGGATTGGATACTAGGCTGCAACAAGAAGGCTTTACACTGCTCAGCTAGCAACACATCGTGGGGCAGTGGTGCAAACAGTGGCATGGTAGGCGCACGCCCTACCTCGTACAGGAGTAATTGCATCAATGCCCCGTCGCGTCCTGCTTCGTCGTACAGTGCTGGCACATCTAAAGACGCCAAAAGTAAATGGTGCAACAGCGGCGAAATAATTAATGCCTCGCATTGCTCTGTCGCTCTAGGCGCTGCCTGCGGTTCTATGTATAAGCTACGCGTACTAACCCCCTGCATACGCACACGATGGGGCTGCCCCGCTGGAATCCACACACCACTGTACGGCGGAATCACCCACGCGCCTGCAGCGGTATCCACTTCCATCAGCCCACTCATGCCATAGAGCATTTGTGCTCGCCTATGACTGTGCGTATCCAATAGCGTACCCGGCGTGTAATCCGTACCTATTGCCAACACAGGTCGGTCAACAGCATCTACCTCTATGAGTCGTACATTGTGCATAACTTTCTCTGTTTGGCCTAAACTCACCCATTATTGACCAATAAGCTAAAGCAGGCCAGAGCTGGCGTGCCTATAGTACAGTTTTAATTCTAGAGATTGATCATGTACTGGCTACTCTTAGGCTTTGGTGTGCTAACTGGTGCCACCACGATGTTATTCGGTTTTGGTGGTGGGTTTATTGTGGTTCCACTGCTATATACCTTGTTGCTAGCACTGCATGGAACACAAAGCGAAATAGGCCAAGCAGCTATGCATATTGCCGTGGCCACTTCTACTTGCGTGATGATCTTTGGCACGGCCTTAGCCACGCGACGACACCTCATCGCTGGCACATTACGTTGGGACTTAATACGCCCTTTCCTGATTTACATTGCGATTGGTGCTGTAATTGGTGCAACAGCCGCATTGAACTTGAATGCCACCTGGCTACGCTGGGCATTCATTATTTATCTGATACTCACCATTCTAGATAGCTTATTTAGACCTGGTTTCTTGCATGAAAGTCAAAACAACATACGCCCTATGCCACCGCTGCAATTGGCATCACTGGGTATTACGATTGGTGGTTTCGCTGCATTGTTAGGCGTAGGCGGTAGTGTGATGACCGTACCGTTAATGCGTAGACGTGGTGCCAGCATGACCAGCGCCACCGCCATGGCTAATCCTCTGTCATTGCCTATGGCGATTTCCGGCACCTTAACCTACATGGTTCTAGCATCCCGCGATGCTGTATCACTAGGTGCTTGGCACATTGGTTATGTGGACTTAGCGGCCTGCTTAATTCTTGTGATAGGGTCGTGGGTAGGCATACGAGTAGCCGCACGTTGGATTGGCAGCATCCCCGACCGCATACACGCCAAAATCTACATTTTTCTGCTTTGTCTTGTACTAGGTGTGATGATAGTAGTGTGACCCCACCTACCACAAAGCACAGTCTGAAATGGCCGCCCTGCTGCACTGCCATGCGATGCACAGGGCTTTGTCATATAATGTAGTCCGTCCCAACAGGCATCAACACTAGGTTGATGCCTTTCTTTAGCCCCCATCACGCACGCACATGAACACCTTCAACTCCAAACTAGAACACGCCTGGAATCAAACCAACTCACTTTTGATGGTGGGCTTGGACCCCGATCCCAACCGCTTTCCTGCTGAGTTGCGTGATCGCCCTAATGCTATTTTCGAGTTTTGCCGCCAAATCGTAGACGCTACAGCCGAATACGCTTGCGGTATCAAACCCCAAATCGCTTACTTTGCGTCGGGAGCTGCTGAAGAACAGTTGGAAGCACTGTGCCAATACGTACGTGAACATTACCCTTGGCTGCCCATCGTCTTAGATGCCAAACGCGGTGACATTGGCTCTACCGCCAATCACTACGCCTTGGAAGCCTTTGGCCGTTACCAAGCCGACGCTGTTACCGTGAACCCATATATGGGCTTTGACTCGGTAGAACCGTATTTGGAATGGGATGACAAAGGCGTGATCGTATTGTGCCGCACCTCTAACGCTGGCGGCTCTGACCTGCAATTCCTGAAATTGGAAAATGGTCAGCCCTTGTACCTACATGTAGCCGAACTCGTGGCAAACAAATGGAACAAGAATGGTCAGTGTGGTTTGGTGGTAGGCGCTACCTTCCCTGAGGAAATCGCCGCTGTACGTCAGCACGTAGGTGATATGCCTTTATTGATTCCAGGCATTGGTGCTCAAGGTGGTGATATTCCTGCCACTGTTGTTGCAGGCGCTAGCAGCACAGGCAATGGCATGATGATCAACTCATCACGCGCTATTTTGTACGCCAGCCAAGGTGAGGATTGGCGCGAAGCCGCAGCACAAGCGGCTCGCCAAACCCGCGACGCGATCAATCAAGCGCGCGGTCGTTAAGTTCTACAATGACGTGAATGCGCTGTGCAAAATAAATTGCACAGCCTGTTCGCGTACGTGCGCTCTATCACCTTCAAAAAGCTGTGTATAAGCACGCGCCGTAACGCCTTCCTCGGTGCGTCTAGCCACAGCAAAACACACCATACCTACCGGTTTACCTGCTGTAGCGCCGCCTGGCCCAGCAATGCCTGTAGTAGACACAGCCAAATTTGCCTTAGGCACTACTGCCAACACCCCTGCTGCCATTTCCATGGCGGTTTCTTCACTTACTGCACCAAAACGCTCTAGCGTATCGGTATTCACACCTAACTCTTCTTGCTTGGCTTCATTGCTGTAGGTGATGTAGCCACGCTCAAACCAGTTGCTAGAGCCCGCAATAGCTGTGCAAGCCCCTGCTACCAAACCACCAGTACAAGACTCCGCTGTCGCCAGAAAAAGCTTTTCTCGCGTCAGTTTGTCACCTAATGCAGCAGCCAACTCAATAATGGATGTATTCAGCATTTAGAACACCTCGAAACGTACCAATAGCGCCATGATGATCACCACGTAAAGCGCAGCAAGTAAATCGTCCAGCATCACCCCAAAACCGCCCTTAAAACGACGGTCTAAGAAGCGAATAGGTTCCGGTTTAACAATATCAAAAAATCGGAACAGAATAAATGCGCAGAGCTGTGCCCATAACGAAGCCGGTGTAAAACACAGCACCAACCACATCGCAACAGCTTCATCCCAGTTCATACCACTGTGATCTGGCTCGCCCAACTCATCACCCACTTTTTGACTGACCCAACATCCTACAAGGAAGCCTACGCCCCCTACAGTTAGAGCCAACCACAGCGGCATAAACTGTCCAAGCACCAACCACAGCGCCCAGCCCAGTACAGTCCCCCAGGTACCAGGGCCAGGATAAATCACCCCACTACCAAAACCGAAGGCCACAATGCGCTCAGGGCGCTCAAACACCCAACGCAAAGAAGGGCGAGACTGTTGAGAGTAATCTTTAACCATGCTTATTTCCTGTAGCACAGGCGTCATCAGGCGAAATGATCAAAACCTTGATGAGCTAAGAGAAGAGGTTGTCCGTTCTGATCTAGCACACGTAGGCCAGAACCATTAACGATGCGGCCAATACGATGCACCACAATATCATGTTGCTCAGCCAACGCTTGTAGTGCGTCGCGCTGTGTTGCAGCAGCGGTAAAACATAACTGAAACACATCACCACCTGCCAACATGGCTTCGTTCTGCAGATCAGTAGATAGACCACGCAAAGCATCATGCATAGGAAGGTTTGCCAGCATCAGTTCAGCGCCACATTGACTGGCTTTTAGAATATGGCCTAAATCTTGAGCTAGGCCGTCAGAAATATCGATAGCAGCGTGTGCCATACCGGGTAGATGGGTCGCAAACGACACTGGCGGCGCTGGGTTTTCCAAGGCCGCTCTAGAGGCTTGCAAGCGCTGTGGGTCTAGCTCTAGGCTGCCGCTTAAATAGCGTAATGCTAAGTCTGCCGCTCCCAGACACCCAGTGACCCAAATGTCATCGCCCTCTTGCGCATCGCTACGCAATAATGCTTTGCCTCTAGGCACTTCGCCCATTACCGTCACGCCAATCGTAATGTGATCCAGTGATCGGGTCGTATCGCCACCAATTAAGGGGCAATGATGTGCGTCCGCCATTTCCAGAAAGCCACGGCTAAAACCAGCCAGCCATGCCTCGTCTACCGACGGCAATGCCAAACTAAGCAAACAAGCGCGCGCCGAAGCACCCGCCGCCGCAAGGTCGGACAGATTCACGGCCAAGGCTTTGCGGCCTAGCAAATAGGGATCTACATCAGAGAAAAAGTGTCGCCCTTCCAGCAACAGATCAGTGCTGGTGGCCAAATCATGGCCGGAGCGTAATGAAAAAATCGCACAGTCGTCACCAACCCCTACCATCTTTTCAGGGGCAGGACGGGTGAAATACTGTGCGATTAGATCAAATTCTTTAGGCAACTCAGCTGCGATTCTGGTATTTCTTCACTTCAGCAGGACGTACTGCCGCTGCCACTCGGTCTAGAACACCATTCACGAACTTGAAGCCGTCAGTGCCGCCAAATTCTTTTGCCAACTCAACAGCCTCGTTGATGGCTACACGGTAAGGCACTTCTACGTGATGGGCCAACTCATAGCTGCCCAGCAACAAGATGCCGTGCTCAATGGGAGACAGCTCTTCCAAAGGACGATCCACGTGTGGCATGAACTGCTCACGCAATTCTGGTGCCTCTTGAATCACCCCGTAAAACAGCGTGTGGTACCACTGTGCATCGGCGTCGTTAAAGTATTCTTCACCGCGTATGTGTGCATCAATAGCCCCCGCTTCGCGGGTACCATCAACACCACGGATCAACCAAGCATAAACCCCCTGCAACGCAAACTCGCGTGCCCGTCTGCGGGCACTGCGAGTGGGGTTCTGGCGACCGTTACTACCCGGCGTTTTATTCGTCGTCGTTGTCAAAATCTTCTTCCTCTTCGAACTCGTCTTCTTCATCGAAGTCGGGTTCTAGCAATGCCATCAAGTTGGCCATTTCTACCGCTGTACGGGCACAATCACGGCCTTTCTCAGCAGCGCGCACCTGCGCTTGTTCATCATTTTCGGTAGTCAGAATACCGTTGGCAATAGGCATGCCCATTTCCAACGACACACGGCTAATAGCCGCTGCGCTTTCGTTACTGACAATCTCGAAGTGGTAGGTTTCGCCACGGATTACGGCACCCAATGCAACCAATGCATCGAACTCGCCTGTTTCAGCCATTTGAGCCAAAATCAAACCCGCTTCCAAAGCACCAGGAATAGACAACACTGTGATGTCACGTGCATCTACACCCAACGCCACCAGTTCTGCCACGCAAGCTTCCAGCTGCGCTGTACCGATTTCTTCGTTGAAACGTGCACGAACAATACCTACGTGCAGGCCTTCGCCGTTAAAGTCAGGATTTACAATATAAGGATTCATAGTGGCGGCTCCGATCAAGCAGAATGAGTTGGTTCGCTATAGTAACCCGTAATGGTCAGGGCAAAGCCTGCCATACTTGGCATTTTACGTGGACGGGCCAGTAATCGCGCTTTGCCCACATTCAAATCACGCAAGATTTGTGCACCAATACCGTAAGTACGCAAATCGTAGCGGTGTTGACGTTGTTCACCAGCAGCAGAGGCTCCCTCGGCTTGGCGTGCAGAGAACTGCTCAAACAAGGTATCAGCCTCGCCTTGGCAATTCATTAATACCACAACACCGGCCTCGGATTGTTTAATTACATCCAATGCACCAGCAACTGTCCAACTGTGCTCTTTACCTTCGGAGCACAACAAATCCAACACGGTTGTTGGCTCATGCACACGCACCAGCGTTTCGGTGTCTGGCGAAATAGTGCCATGTTGTAACGCCAAGTGCAGCGCACCTGATGCCAAATCACGGTAACCAATCGCTTGGAATTTGCCCCAAGGAGTAGTCAGTTCGTTATCGAACAGACGCTCAACCATGGATTCGTGTTCGCTACGGTATTGAATCAAATCGGCAATCGTACCGATTTTCAAACCATGCTCACGCGCAAATACGATCAGGTCTGGCAACCGTGCCATGCTGCCATCAGGTTTCAAGATTTCACAGATAGCGGCAGCAGGAGTAAGCCCTGCCATACGTGTCAAATCGCAACCAGCTTCGGTATGGCCGGCACGTACCAACACGCCGCCATTCACTGCTTTGACGGGGAAAATGTGGCCTGGCTGTACCAAATCAGCGGGTTTAGCATCGTGTGCGACTGCCGCCTTAATAGTGCGGGCACGGTCAGCTGCCGAAATACCGGTAGCCACGCCTTCAGCGGCTTCAATGGATACCGTGAAATTTGTACCAAAGCGCGTGCCATTACGGGACGCCATCAGGGGCAGATCCAGTTGTAAGCAACGTTCTTCGGTCAGGGTCAAGCACACCAGTCCGCGTGCATGGGTAACCATGAAGTTAATGGCTTCTGGCGTGACAAACTCTGCCGCCATTACCAAGTCGCCTTCATTCTCTCGGTCTTCTTCATCGACCAGAATCACCATCCGACCAGCCCGTAGCTCAGCCACGATCTCGGTCACGGATGAAATTGCCTGTTGCATATCCGCTTCGGAAAGCTCTGTCTGTACTGTATGACTCATGACGTTCCTGCTTTATAGTAGATAGCTCCATTTTAGCGCTTGCACGGCAAATTCGTACAATACGCTGATGGCGTGTGCCAATATCACTCATCAACCCAACACTTTTGTCATCCTGTGCTAGAACGCGAGCTGAAACTGTATGTACCTGAGCAGAGCCGGAAGGGGCTACTGGATCAGATTGCAGCATTAAACCCTTCCATACAGCCCCTACATGCTATTTACTTTGACACACCGTCTCGCACGCTGGCCAAAGCTCGTGTTGCGCTGCGTTTACGACTAGAAGGCGACCAATGGATTCAAACCCTAAAAGCCGCCGGTCCTGATGAGCTATCAAAGTTGGAATACAACCATGTGCGCCCCACGCCCACACTGGATCTGACGCTCTACGACAATCTACCTGCCGCTGCGGTAGTACAACAACATGCAGCACAGTTGGCTCCACGCTATGAAACACGCATAGAGCGTCAACATGTACGCTTGGACTGTGCTGGTTCTATCGTAGAGATCGCCTTGGACAAGGGTGTTATCCAATCTGGCCATGTAGAACTGCCTGTCAACGAAATTGAGTTTGAGCTGATTGAGGGTGATGTAGCCAGTATTTTCCAACTGGGCGGCCAATGGATGGAGCAATTCGGCCTCATCATTGATTTGCGCAGTAAATCAGAACGCGGCGATATCTTGGCACAGGTAGTAAACTGCGGTGCCACCAGCCCTGAAGCCGTGCATGATGCGCTGTATCAAGCCTACAGGCTACATACTCACGCTTTTCCTACCATCCATAACCTGCAACAAGGGTATGTGGACAGTGCGCTACTGTATCTGGGGCAAATCATCCGTAATGCGTCGCTGTTAGCGGGCATTGATGACCATGAAGCCGATGAAGAGCAACAAGCCACCTACTTGGCATTAATGCGCGTAGGGATGCGCAGACTACGCTCCTGCCGACGTTTGTTCAGTCCATGGATGAGCACAGCAGAGCAGGCTGCCACACGTGAAATGCGCCCATTTTTTGCCATGTTTGGGGAAGCAAGAGACTCTGACTTGCTAAGCCTAGAAACTCTGCCACGCCTAATGTTGGCAGGCTTACCTGGCCCTGCTTTGGTGCTACCTACTACCGCCAGCACCAGCGCAGAGATACAGCAATTAGCGGCTAGCTCTAGCTTTCAGCGCTGCTTATTGAGCAACCTTGCCCAACTCCTAAGTGGTCAAAATTTAGTTGAAGAAGAACGTCACGACGCACAGCCCAAACCCTATTTGGCCTTACATGCAGTATTGCGTGCTCAGCTACAGTCCATTCAATTGCGTAGCCAAAACTTTGCCGAACTAAGTCAGCGCCAACAGCACAGACTGCGTAACCGCATTAAAACCTTGCGTTATTGCTTGGAATTTCTAGGTACCTCATCGCATAGACCACTATACGATGCCCTACGTAATACACAGCACTTCTTGGGGAAAATCACCGATTGCGATGTCACCCACGAATGGTGCCAACAGCATTTGGATGACCTAGAGCAACGCTATTGGGCGCTAGGTTGGCTAACCGCCACGCGACAACATTACGTGAAGCAAGCAAAGAAAGTACTGAAGCAGCTGGTACATACTGCCTATCCAGACTAAGACTTACCTGCCCGCAAAGAAAACCGGCATGAGCGTGTACATCACGCTCAAAACACGCACCAAACTTATCAAAAGCGATCATTTTGATTGGTAATGTGAGATAATTGATTGGATATGGTGCTTTAGAGTAGTTCCTGCGCCCGTAGAATGGCCATCAGTTGTGCACCACGCTGCACAGCATGCCTTTAACTATCCACAGGACTACACCTCATATGCAACTCATCAGTCACAGTTTCAAGGACGGTCAGGCCATTCCTGGCGAATTTGCTTTCGCCGTGCCTAATGCTGCCCAGCATGTTGCTCTCTCAGCAAACCGCAATCCACACTTTGCATGGAGCAATGTCCCCGTAGGCACCCAGTCATTTGTCATGGTGTGCCACGATCCTGACGTGCCAAGTCGCGGTGATGACGTGAATCAGGAAGGTCGTGAGGTTCCTGCCGACCTGCCCAGAATTGACTTCTTTCACTGGTTGCTACTAGATATTCCCGCCAACACTACAGAGATCGCTGCTGGCTCGCACTCAGACGGCGTCACGCCACGCGGCAAGCCCGGTCCCGATACCATGGGCGGCATGCGCCACGGCATTAACGACTACACAGCCTGGTTCGCCGGCGACGAACAAATGAAGGGCAATTACCATGGATACGATGGCCCATGCCCTCCCTGGAATGACACACGCGTTCACCACTATGTTTTCACGGTCTATGCGTTGGCAACCCCCTCCTTGTTGGTCAACGGACCACTGACGGGCGCTAACGTACTCGCAGCATTGAAGACTGCTCCAGTACTAGGACAAGCCAGCCTCACTGGTTTGTACAGCCTCAACCCTTGCGTACCACTTAACTGACCAGTGACTCAGCACAAACCGCGCCTCCAAGAACCGCCACAAACAGCCTCACCGGCTGTACAAACCAAGGCTCACAAGCACTGGGTATTACCATCTGGCACGCCCGTGCTTAGACGCGGCTTGTGCGCACTGGCACAGCCTGTGTTAACACGAACTCAGCATACTACGGGGTTTTTATTCCATGACGCCACCGTACTGCTGATCGTAGCAGGCCGATTGGACTTAGATGATGACACTAATCCACTTGCGCTTGATGCACAGGCGTCGTTACTGCTCGTCGAGCCGGGCACGTGCGTCAATTTAGTGAAAACGCCGGATGAGCATGAGAAGTGCTTCCGCTCCATTTTCCTGACTCTTTCTACAACCTTACTAGAAGCATTTCGGTGCACTAGCCACGCCAATCCCCCCGATGCTGCTAGACAGGCCCCTTATGGGCTAGCAGCACTGGACGACGACCTAGCCGCTACGTTTCAGTTGGTACTAGAAAGCGTGGATATCAAACGTGTAAGCGACGAACGGCTACAGTGCAGGCTCATGGATTTACTCTTTGCGCTTGCTGAACGAGGACATGTCTTTCGCGGACCTAAACAAAGCGGAACAGCTGGGCGCTTACGTACTTTGATTAGCGAAGCTCCTGATCAAGCTTGGACAGCACACGAAGCTGGCCGTGCGCTAGCGATGAGTGAGGCCACACTACGACGACGCCTCGCCAGTGAAAGTGTGCGCTTCGAGAATCTGCTGATAGATACTCGCATGCACCATGCCCTAATGCTGCTACAGACCACATCGTGGAGCATTCCGCACGTTGCGCAGGCTTGCGGCTATCAGTCACCCGCACGGTTTTCCGAACGCTTCCGAGCGCGTTTTGGCTACCTGCCTTCTGGAGTTCGCTGATAGCCATAATTCTGTTGGTGGCACACGCCAAGACACGCCGAAATAAAAAATGCCACCTGTAGGATGCAGGTGGCATTTCTTGTGCAAGCGATACTTAGGTTTTATCGCCTAACAGCGCCGATGCAAATTCACTTGCCACAAATGGCTGCAAATCGTGAATGCCTTCACCCACACCAATCCAATACACGGGCACAGGACGTACACCTTGGCCGCCAGCTGCCACAGCAGCCAAGATACCACCCTTAGCAGTACCGTCTAGTTTAGTCACCACCAAACCAGTGAGGTTAATGGCAGCATCAAAGGCCTTAATCTGTGACAACGCGTTTTGACCAGTGTTGCCATCTACCACTAGTAGCACTTCGTGCGGTGCACTGCCGTCAGCTTTAGCCACTACACGACGGATTTTTTTCAACTCTTCCATCAAGTGCAGTTGCGTAGGCAAACGACCAGCGGTATCCACCATCACCACACCAGTCTCACGTGCTTTACCTGCGTTGACCGCATCAAAGGCCACCGCAGCAGGGTCACCACCGTCTTGAGCAATCACCGCCACATTATTACGAGCCCCCCACTCAATCAGTTGCTCACGGGCGGCTGCCCTAAATGTATCGCCTGCGGCCAACAACACGGATGCGCCTTTGGCTTGGAAGTCATTCGCCAATTTACCAATGGACGTAGTTTTACCCGCACCGTTCACGCCTGCAATCATCACCACCAGTGGCTTGGCTGCATTCAGATCAAATTGCTTTTCCAACACTTTCAGGTGATTGGTCAGAATTTCGCGCAAGGCGACTTTCACATCTTCTGCTTGAGCGATACGGTCTTTTTTCACTTTAGCGCGCAGCTCTGTCAGCAACTTTTCGGTTGCTTCCATACCGGCATCCGCCATGATCAATGCAGTTTCTAGCTCTTCGAACAGATTTTCATCAACCTTAACGCCAACGAAAATACCGCCAATGGCTTGGCCTGTACGAGACAAACCTTGTCGTAGGCGCGACAACCAAGACCCTTTCGCCGGCTCGGCTTGCGGTTCGGGTTCGGGTTCGGGTTCGGGTTCGGGTTCGGGTTCGGGTTCGGCAACGATGCTATCGTGTTGCTCTACGTCCGCAACTTCTACAACTTCTGGCTCTGGCTCAACAATAGTCTGCACTACAGGTTGTGCTTCCACCACTGGTTCATCAGCCGTTGACACGGCTGGTACTTCCCGCGCATGCTCTTTGAAAATGCCATCATCGGGTGCTAAAACCTCTACCTGTGCGGGTGCGCGCACAACGGCCTCAGCCTCGGGCACCACTGGCACAGGGTTTTCTACCGCAGTGGACTGAAGCGGCTCGTGCGTCGTACTGACAACAGCCTCTTCTTTTGCGGCTTTCTTTCTTTTAAAAAAACTGAACATACAATCTACACTTAAGCAAAATTCTGGATCACGCCACTGGCGATACTACGCGCCCATGAAAAAACACACAATCCGTATTGTAGGCGGGGAATACCGCCGCACACCTATCACTGTACCGGAAGCGGCAGGGCTACGCCCTACTCCTGATCGTGTACGCGAAACTCTCTTTAATTGGTTACGCCATTTCTGGCAGGACGATTTTCAGCAAAAACGCGTGCTGGACTTGTTTGCCGGCTCAGGTGCCTTGGGTTTTGAGGCAGCTTCGCACGGCGTCGCGCATGTACAAATGGTAGAAAACAACCCAAACGCCATTTCATCGCTGAGGGCAATACGCAACAAGCTAGATGCCCTATCTGTACGCATTCATGCAGGCGATGCACTGCATGTTTTGGAACGTACTGAAATGCCTTATGATCTGGTTTTTCTGGATCCCCCTTTCAACCAGCAATGGCTGGAGAAGGTTTGGCCCCTACTGCCTCGTATTTTAGCGCCGGATGCTCTGGTGTATGTAGAGTCTGAAAATACTATTACTGTCCCTGAGTTTCTTACGCCATTACGGGAGCAACGAGCAGGAAATGTGTATTATTCACTGTTCATGTTTGCTGCAGCGCAAAAAACAGATAATAATGCCTAACGCCATAACTACATATTCATCGTGACAGTATTGTTCTGCGCAACATTTGCTACCACTCTCATCGATAATTAATAATATCTTATGATTACAGCTGTTTACCCAGGTACCTTTGACCCTTTTACCCGTGGCCACGAAGACCTAGTACGCCGTGCGGCGAACTTGTTTGATCACGTGGTGGTGGGTATTGCTCATAGCCAAGCTAAACGGCCATTCTTCAGCGTGGAGGAGCGCGTGGAGATTGCCCGAGAAGTACTAGGCCATTACCCCAACGTGGAAGTCAAAAGCTTTGCCGGCTTGCTCAAAGACTTTGTGCGTGAACAAGATGGCCGAGTCATCGTACGTGGTTTGCGTGCGGTGTCCGACTTCGAATACGAGTTCCAGATGGCTGGTATGAACCGCCACCTGTTGCCTGAAGTTGAAACCCTGTTCATGACACCATCCGACCAATACCAATTCATCTCTGGCACTATCGTGCGTGAGATTGCTATTTTGGGTGGTGATGTGAGCAAGTTTGTGTTCCCGTCCGTAGAGCGCTGGTTGGTCAGCAAAGCGCGTATCGCTCGCGAACAACAAGAACTACTCGCTAAAAAGGGTTAAAGCGGCAAAGTAGGGCCAGACGGTATACACTGAACTCATTGTTTTGCTTTAGCTTTTGCAATAGCCATGGCCCTTACCATTACCGAAGAATGCATTAACTGCGATGTCTGTGAGCCGCAATGCCCCAACACCGCTATCTACATGGGTGAAGAGATCTACGAGATCAATCCTTCACTCTGTACTGAATGCGTGGGACACTTTGACGAGCCACAGTGCGTTGTCTTTTGCCCTGTTGAGTGCATTGAAGTGCACCCTGAGCATCAAGAAAGCCAAGAGATTTTACTGAAGAAGTTTCAGAAACTCGCTGGGCTGACTGAAGCCTAAGCAGGCAATAAAAAACGGGGCTATCAGCCCCGTTTTTTATTAGGGTTTTGATCCCCCTAACAAATCTCTAAACAATACCCCCAGACTGCGACTAGGTGCTGCTTGTTCCACACGCTTAGTCAATGCTTCGCCTGTCTCACGGGCATCCATCAGTGTATCCAACAAGGGTTGACCCACTAGTTTTTCAACCAAGCCATTTTCCAACGCCTGCTGCACCAATTTACTGCTGATCTCATTCCACAAGATTTTATGCTCTGGATGCGAGAGAGAACCTACCAACTGCACTGGAACCGTTACCCTAAACAGCTCTTTCAACAAGCTGGCATTCGTGTTGTTACGCATTTGGCTTAGCAGACGGAACTCTAAGGTCAAATCCAAACTCTGATCCACCAAATTAATGGAGGATGGTTTACGCATACTGATACGTAAATCAGGGGAATTCGCCAACATAGAGTTAAAGCTCAGCACACCATCACGCAAAGTAGATTGCAAACTCAACGCAGAAAAACTGGTACTGCGGCGTAAGTCAAAACCTAACGCCAGAGGTGGCAACTGTGGGCTAAACGCATTCTTAGCAACATCAACAACACTAGCAAGTGTTTCAAAGGCATCTAGACCATAAACACGGCCATCTACAGTATCCAGATTGAAGGTGCCGCTTAGGCTGCGCAACCACGCTGCTGGTGTATGCCCCGATGCGGTGACTCGAGCACTGATATCGCTCTTACCACTCATACGAGTTTGCCCAAACGCATCTTCCAGGATAGCGCCCGACTCAATGCCGTAGGCATCTACCGAAGCACGCACACTACTATCCGCCTTCAAACGCAGCTCACTTAACAAGCTACCTTGGTAGAACTCTGCGCTGTTGAGCTTCAGCAGTAGCTCACCTTGGCCTATGCCTAAATCTGCTTTGAGCTGCTCTAACGTGAGCTTGCCCACTTTCACGTTTTGCAGCTGTGCTTTGCCCTGTACCGTGTATTTGTTCAAGAAACTTAAGTCCATGACTGTACCAGCCACTGGACCTACGAATTGCTCGTTAGCATCTTGCTGCTCACCCGATACCACTCGACCACGCTGCTTGCGCACCTCGGCTGATGGAATCCAATTAGCAAAATCTGTATCTTGCACCTGCATGGTGAAATCCAGATTTGGATCCGCTTGCGGCTGATAACGTGCATCCAAGGCAATACGCCCTGCACTTTCACCAATATCCAGATGCGTATTCCACTGATTTACGGGGGTTGCCCATGTTAACGAACCTGTTAAATCTGCCTCTACACGCTGATTAGGCAAGCCCTCATCCTCAAGGCTAAATACCCCTTTTAACTCTGCCCAAGACAGCTCTTTTTGCTCGCGCTGCCATACCAAAGGGCTAGCAACTTTCACTACCCAAGCCTGCAAAGGCTGCTTCAAGACGGCATCTACGCTAAAGCGTTCAGCCCGCAACTGCTCATCCGTACCGCTAAGGTCTTCTATGCGCAATTTAACGCCCGTAGAATTCACTCCAGAGCGGATAAAGCTACCCACTATAGGAGACTTCATCTCAGCCGAGTTGCTGTCTGTATACACATCAGGTATATCCAAAGCCAACTCTACTGCATCATGCTCGTAGTTACCTTTGGTACGCAGTGCCATGCGCTGAATACGCAATAACGAATGCTGGCCTGCATAAATTAAATCGGGGATGCTCAAGCTTGCCTGTACATCAGAGAGCGGCATGGTTCGACTGGCCAACTCACCTTGAGTAGTAAGCTCCATGCCTTGTACACGCACTACCCCCACCAAGGATTGGTATTCCACACCACCTTTAAGCTGCAACTGCTCGGTTTTGTAGCTACCTACATCCCCTTGTACTTGTACATTGATACGCTGCGCAGCGTAGATATGGCTGTAAGGGTCCAGACGCAGCAGCGCCTGGCCATCCAGCGCTGCCTCCATGTGTGGTTTAGTTCCTTGTAGACGACCTTTAAACTTCAGATCAAAAGGCTGCCCAAAAGTCATGCGCCCAGTATTCATGTCTAGGCCTACGATTTGCCCACCACCACCTAAAATATGGTCGTAGTAGTGCACTTCGCCTTCACGGAAATCTAGGCCCGCGATATCAATTTGGAATTGGGTTTTACCTGTATCTGGGCGTACAGCTTCTTTCAAGCTCGCCAATACTTTACTCAGCTCTGAGCCAGGCTCTTCCTCTTTAGGAATCGTTGCGTGAGCTGGGTCGTCAGACACCGTACCTTCTGCTGGGTCTTCTACTTCAGCAGCGTGTGCAGCACCTATGATCCAACCACCAGAACTAGCTGTAGTAGCCGGCACGTTTTCCAGTGCCGTGTCATCCAGTAGATCGGAGAAATTAAAACTGCCGTCTTTTTCACGCTCAAGCCAAACCTTAAAACCATTTAGCGAGACATGATCCACCACGAACTGGTTAGACATTAACGGCCAAATCGCCACGGCAAAGCGAGCACTGTCTACCGACATAAAGGTTTGGTCGCTATTACGCTCAGACAGCGACACACCGTTAACAGACAAACCTATACGGGGAAATAAAGACAGTTCTATTTCACCCTCTATAGCCAGGGTGCGTTGGTAGCGCTCGTAGACAATTTCTTCTAGCTTACGTTTGTAGGCATTAGGATCAAAAGTCAGCAAAAAAATGGCGGCACCTACTAATGCCACGATGAAAATCACTACCAAGCCTAATAGGCTACGCTTGAACCACACTTTCATTTAGTCCTCAAACCACCGTTCCATCCATTTGTGCTGAGCTTTCACGCTTCCAGCCTGCATGCTACCGCAACCATTGGCACTGCGCATCACACTGTAAAAAAGTGTGTTTTTCCAGCAATAAGCCTACAATCGTACTATCAGCCGGTTGCACATTACCAAAAGAAATATAGAAATCTGCTTTCTGTCTAACTATAGCCAGTCAGCCACCGGTACGATGCACATATTACCTGCGATTATTTCACTTACCTTCTTTTGCCCGCTCCCATTATGAAACTGGAAACACTTGCCGTTCATGCTGGTTACAGCCCTGATCCAACTACTAAAGCTGTTGCCGTACCGATTTACCAAACCACCTCTTACGCCTTTGATAATACTCAACATGGCGCGGATCTGTTTGATCTGAAGGTACCAGGTAATATCTACACCCGCATTATGAACCCAACCAATGCTGTGTTGGAGGAGCGCGTTGCGGCACTGGAAGGTGGTGTTGCTGCCCTAGCTGTAGCATCCGGCATGGCCGCCATTAGTTATGCTATACAAACCATCGCTGAGGCGGGTGACAATATTGTTTCGGTGAGTAAACTTTATGGCGGCACCTACAACCTGTTTGCCCACACGTTTCCACGTCAAGGTATTGAGGTTCGTTTTGCAGCCCATAACGAATTAGCCAAACTCGAATCTCTGATCGATGCACGCACCAAAGCCGTATTCTGCGAAACCATCGGCAACCCCGGCGCTAACATCGTAGATATTCAAGCCTTGGCTGACTTAGCTCACCGTCATGGCGTACCACTGATTGTGGATAACACTGTAGCTTCCCCAGCGCTGTGCCGCCCGTTTGAACACGGTGCAGATATCGTGGTGCACTCCCTGACTAAATACATGGGCGGCCACGGTACAACCATTGCTGGCGCAGTAGTGGATTCCGGTAAATTCCCTTGGGCTGAGCACAAAGAGCGTTTTGCTATTCTGAATACGCCTGATCCATCCTACCACGGCGTGGTTTACACCGAAGCCTTTGGTGCCGCTGCATTTATTGGCCGCTGCCGCGTAGTGCCTCTGCGTAACACCGGTGCAGCCTTGTCTCCTTTCAATGCATTCCAAATCCTGCAAGGCATTGAGACTCTGCCCCTGCGCATGGAACGTCACACAGAAAATGCACTGAAAGCGGCGCAATTCCTGCAGAAACACCCACAAGTAAAATGGGTGAACTACGCAGGCCTGCCAGAGCACCCAGAGCACGATTTGGCAGTACGTTACATGGGCGGCAAACCTGCTGCGATTTTGAGCTTCGGTATTGAAGGCGGTCGTGAAGCTGGTGCACGCTTTATTGATGCACTGAAACTGATCACGCGCTTAGTTAACATCGGTGACACCAAATCGTTGGCTTGCCACCCAGCTACCACCACTCACCGTCAGTTAAACGAGCAAGAGCTGGAAACTGCGGGTGTAAGTTTGGATATGGTGCGCTTGTCCATCGGGATTGAGCACATTGATGACATCTTGGCTGATTTGACCCAAGCATTGGATGCAGCTAAATAAGCTAGTGTTTAGGTCAGGCTACCTCTTGCGGGTAGCCTGCCAACACAATACAGACCCCACACATACCATTGCCGCACCTTGCCAGAATGACCATGACAACGGTGTACGCAACAGCAACGCCGCAAAGGCTGCCGAAAACACCGGAATAAAGTAAGACGCCCCAGCAAGCAGCGTCACATTTCCGTACAAAATTCCCACATTCCACGCCGCATATCCAAAGCCCATCGCAATGGCGGCAAACACCAAATACACTAATGAACCCACGCTGAAATGCATAGCGGGTTGCTCACCTACGGCGTACATCCCCCACAGCGCTATCGCTACCAACATAAAAAATAGCGTGATGCCATTTTTACCCTGCGCTATACGTGTAGTGACCGTGCAGTAGGCAGCCCAAATCAACGCCCCTAGCAGCGCTAACCCATAGCTTAGTGGGTTTTCTTGAATGTTCACCCACATGCCGGGTAGGTCCAAACCTTGATCTGAGCCCAATACCCACGCCACGCCTAGCATAGACAACACAAAGCCTGGCACGATCAGCCATGTGGTTTTTTGCTTATTGAAGAGAATGGCAAAGACAATCGTCAGCGTAGGCCATAGATAGTTCACCATTCCCACTTCTATGGCCTGCCTAGCATGGCTGGCATAGCCTATGGATAAGGCTAAACACAGCTCATACAGCACAAATAACAGGCTGCCCCACACCAGATAACGGCGTGGGAATTCTCGCACTTTAGGGAAACCTACGCTCACCCACAGAATCAGCGATGCCACACTGTAAATCAGCGCCGCACCACCTACCGCACCAAAGCTTTCGCTGACCCCGCGTATTAAGCCTACGATCAGGCTCCATAACAATACGGCAAGCAAACCTATAAGCGTGGCTTTCTTTGCTGAAGGCATACCCAAGGCCTGCCTTTTTAGATTTCCAAGTTATCGATCAGGCGTGTGCTACCCAGTTTGGCAGCACCTAATGCAACCAAGGCTTCACCAGCTTTGATCTCGTCTGATTCTGGTGTGAGCAAATCGCTTTGACGACGTAACGTCAGATAATCCACATCCCAGCCTTCCAAGGCTAAACGTTGTGCGGCGTCATGCTCGATTTGAGCCACATCAGTACAACCAGCTTGGATTTGCGCACGCACAGCTTGTAAACAGGCATACAGTTGAGGCGCTTTGGCTTTTTCTTGATCGCTCAAATAGCGATTACGCGAAGACAATGCCAAACCGCTTTCTTCACGCACCGTTTCATGAGCCATCACCTCTACAGGCAATTGGAACTGACGACACATGCTACGTACTACCATTAGCTGCTGGTAATCTTTTTTACCGAATACGGCCACACGTGGCTGTACGCAGGAAAACAGCTTCATCACCACGGTGCTGACGCCCTCAAAGAAACCTGGACGGCACTCACCTTCCAAGATATCGCCCAAACCTTTAGGCGTATCAATACGGAAGCTTTGCGGCTCTGGGTACATTTCTTTTTCGGACGGAGCGAACAACACGTAGACATCGCGCGCGGCTTCTAGCTTGTCTATATCTTGCTGCAATGTACGTGGATACTGGTTGAAGTCCTCGTTTGGACCAAACTGCAGTGGATTCACAAAAATACTGGCCACGACTGGGTCACCGTGCTGACGCGCCAAACGCATCAACGCCAAATGCCCTTCATGCAGGTTGCCCATGGTAGGCACAAATGCAACCCGAGTCTGCCCCTGCAGATGGTCGCGTAGCTCCTGAATGGTGTGTACAACTTTCACTGAAAACTCCAATACCAGAACGGCATTATTGAATAGAAGCGCCCTCGGTACGCACAAAGGCTAGGCGTACATAGATGGGGGCATAAGGTTCGGTTTGAGTTACTTCCACCAGCGACTCGCGCACCAGCTCTAACATGGCTAGAAAATGCACGACAAGAACAGGCACCGCATCGCCGTCCTCGATACGCTCTATAAATAGGGCCGTAAACTCTAAAAATTGCGCATCATTTAAGCGGCGCAATATTTGACTCATGTGATCGCGTACAGAGAGCTGCTCACGGGTAATGGTATGGCTGCGATTTAATTGCGCCCTACGCATAATGTCTCGCCAAGCATCTTTAAGATCCTCGGGGCTCACATCGGGCAGTACCTGCTCTACATGCAGATCTAAATGTGCATTGGCTCGTTCAAAGTCACGGCCTAGCTGTGGCAACGCATCTAATTTCTGCGCTGCCATTTTCATGCGTTCGTATTCCAGTAGACGCCGCACGAGCTCGGCCCGTGGATCTTCTACCTCTTCGTCAGAGTCGGTTTTTTTCACCGGCAGCAACATGCGAGATTTAATCTCTATGAGCAAGGCTGCCATCAGCAAGTACTCACCTGCCAACTCTAAGTTGCTGCGACGGATTTCCTCTACGTAAGCCAGGTACTGATTGGTCACCTGGGCCATAGGAATATCCAACACGTTGAAGTTCTGCTTACGTATTAGATACAGCAACAAATCCAGCGGCCCCTCGAAGGCCTCTAGAAACACTTTTAACGCATCGGGTGGGATATACAAATCCTGAGGAACCTTAAATAAGGGTTCCCCATACAAACGCGCAAAAATCTCCGCATCAAGTAAGGAAGGGGCAACCGCCCCCCCATCGCTTGATGTGACCTGTGTTGTGGCTTGCTCAGCCATCACACACGATTAGTCGTTGGAGTAGTACACATAGGCGGGCTGTGCCACACGACCGGCACGGTAGCCTTCCTGCAGCTCAGCATCCACCTGTTTATCCCACAAGCGACCGCGACCTTCGCGCTGACGGTTGTCGGTTTCTGGATGTTCCTGCTTAAAGCCTTTCAGGAATTGTGTAATTTCAGATTCGTAATTCTTGGCCATAATCACCGCACACTTAACAAATTGCATTCACCAAATGCTTGAGTTTACTGCAAACCCGTCCATAAACAGAGCATGCCGTGTAAACCCGGCTACAGTTACGTGTTTCTACGCACTGCCTTTTTTCACACAAACCAGTCAAAAACAGCTTTATGCTAACATCTGCAGTCAAAATTATAGAATTAACGCTTAATTCCCTTAGACTGGAGTTTTCATGACACACCCCTCTTCTTGCCCTTCTTGCTCTGGCGAACACACCTATCAAGACGGTGAGTTCTACGTTTGCCCAGAATGCGCGCATGAGTGGTCCATTCATGCTGAAGAGAACGCCGCCGAATCCGACGAGCGCCAAATCAAAGATGCACACGGTACACCCCTGCAAGACGGTGACGATGTACACCTGATTAAAGACCTTAAAGTCAAAGGCTCTTCCACCACTCTGAAGAAAGGCGCTAAAGCACGCGGTATTCGCATTGTGGCTGGCGATCATGAGGTCAGTTGCAAAATTGATGGCATCAGCTACGAGCTTAAAGCAGAGTTTCTGAAAAAAGCCTAAGCCTCCTGCCCACGGCAGGGGCTAGTCACTACGCCATGTAGTCTGGCTGATTTTCAGGAGCGGCTGCCTGAAAGGCCGGTAAGCTTGTGCAGTGTTCATACACACGCCTACATAGCGGATAGGCGCTGAGATCACACCCCATACGGAGGGCATTCGCCAATTGGGGAATCAGGCAGCAGTCCGCCAGACTCGGCGCACTGCCTACACAAAATTGCTCAGCGCCCGCTTTGACCAACAACTGCTCTATACCTTGTAAGCCCTCGGTGATCCAGTGTTCATACCACGCTTGTTTCTGCTCAGCGCCTACCTGTAACACATCGCTGAGATATTTCAGAATACGCATATTATTCACAGGATGAATATCACACGCGATGCCGTAGGCAATTTCCAATACCAAGGCTCTCTGTGTGGCGTTCTGCGGAATTAAGCGTGGCTCTGGATATTGCTGATCCAGATAATCAATAATAGCCAGTGACTGCCCTATATCACCTACAGCTACCTCGCTCAAGGTAGGCACTAAGGCCATCGCATTATGCGCTGTGTACTCTGGAGCCTTATGCGCTCCCACCCGTATATTGATCCCTTCCAGGTCATACGATAATTGTTTGAGCGCTAGGGCAATACGCACCCTATACGAGGCAGAACTATTAAAAAAGCTATACAGCTTCATTGCTTTGCTTTCCTGAATGATAGGTGAGGCTATGTCGCATCGTGTGTGATGTATAACCACAGCCGCCCCTACCAAAGAAGCCTGCTGTGGCTATGCTCACCCTCAACGCGGGATTAAACAGTTTTCTTCCGTCCAGCCATACAACCACTCAATGGCTTGGTAAAAGAAGGCTTGTGATTTGTTTTTCCAAATCAGATTACGCACATCACGCTCTATGCCCTCGGCATGATAAAGACGCCCCATCTCGCGTGTGGATAACACAATGCGCGCGGTACGCGGTATGCGTACCGACTCATACAACTTGAAGGCAGCGCGTATATCCCCCTGAGAGTGACGAATAGCCGCACCTAAAGTCACCGCATCTTCCAGTGCCATACAGGCCCCCTGCGCCATATACTGCGCCACAGGGTGGGCAGCATCCCCCAACAAGGTGACAGTGTCACGCCCCCATGCTGGTACCGGATTGCGATCAGCCGTCGCCCAACGACGCCATGAGGTGGGTCTATCCAGCAGTTGTGCTGGCAACGGATCAATACCCGCGAAGTAGGACAACACTTCTTCCTTGCTGCCCTCGGTTACCCCCCACTGCTCTTCGTTACGACTATGGAAGGTGACCACTAAGTTATATTGCGAGCCACCCCGCAAGGGGTAATGCACCAAGTGGCATTTAGGCCCTGCCCACAACACCGGCGCATTAATACGCAAGGCTTCTGGCATATCGTCACGCTCAATGACAGCCCTATAGACCACATGCCCTGTGACTCTGGGTTCATCGCCCAACGTATATTGACGTACAACCGACTTAACGCCATCCGCCCCAATAAGCATGTCTGCCTCATAGACATTGCCCTTAGTATCCGTGACGCGTACGCCGTGCTCATCCGCATGCACCTGATCCACGCGTGTAGAAATACGATAACTAATCAAGGGATGAGCTTGAGCCGCCTCCCACACACTGGAGTGAATATCAACGCGGTGAATCACCGCATACGGCCCACCAAAACAGTCTCTGAATGCCTGACCGGTTTCCATGCACAATACTTGTTTGCCATCGACGGCATCCATCATGGTGATGTGGTCGGTGAACACCGCACGCGAACGTGCTACTTCGCCCACACCTAAGCTGTCCAAGGCAGAAAACGCGTTAGGGCCTAGCTGAATCCCTGCCCCTATTTCGCCTATTTCTTGCGCTTGCTCCAATAACAACACCTCAATGCCACACTGCGCGAGTGACAAAGCAGCAGCGGCACCGCCAATGCCGCCCCCCACTACAATGGCTTTTTTCTGTGTACTCATGGGATCTCCATCTATTTGCTGGCGACTGTCATCGCTCTCTACCCGTGTTTGGGTCACACCACCTTTACGGATAGCGGTATCAACGCTTGTACGCCGCCTTCCATCACATCACCACGCACCACTGGACCTACCCCTTCAGGCGTACCTGTGAAGATCAAATCGCCGGCTTCTAACCTGAAGTATTTGGACAAGTAGCTGATGGTCTCTGCCACAGACCAAATCAAACAGTTCACGTTGCTGCGCTGTTTGTCTGTGCCATTCACTTGCAGCCACAACGGCGCATTGTGTATATCACCAACTTGATCTGCCGGATGCAGTGCAGCCATCGGTGCGGACAAGTCAAAGGCTTTACCGATTTCCCAAGGTCGCCCCATTTGACGCATTTCCATCTGCAAATCACGACGGGTCATGTCTAAGCCAGTGGCATAACCGAACACATGACTCAAGGCGTCCTCCACAGCAATATTGCTCCCGCCTTTGCCTATAGCGGCGACTAACTCTATTTCGTAGTGGTAGTTCTGCGTTTGCTCGGGATACGGCAGCGATAAGGTCTCACCGACCGCCACTGGCACAATGGCATCTGCAGGCTTACAAAAAAAGAAAGGCGGTTCGCGATCCGGGTCAAAGCCCATCTCACGTGCATGTGCCGCGTAGTTACGGCCTACGCAGTACACTCGTCGTACTGGAAACTGTTTTTCACTTCCTACAACGGGAACACCCACCGTAGCGGCTGGAGAAAAAAGATACTGGGTCATCACTGACTCCTTTTACATTCTTTGAAATAACCTTAAGCGCGAGCTTCGCGCAACAACCCTAGAGCTTCTTGCACAGGACGGTCAGAAAAACTGAACAACACCACGTCATCGTTGGTGTCAAAACTCACGGGCTCCCACGACGGGACGACAAACACATCTTTTTTGGTGAACGCAAAGCTCTGATTCCCAATGTGTGCTGTACCGCTGCCCTCAACCACGTGATACACCGTGCCATCGGTGCTGCGCGCTTTCTTGCCTATAAAACCGTTGGGTAGCAACTGTAGAAAGGTGGCAATAGTGGGCATGGTGTCTTTGCCATTAGCAGGGTTCACATACCGTAATTTGAAGCCCTCATACTCATCCATAGGGCTGTGTAGACTTAGCTGATATAAGGCTTCGCGACTGCGCTCATAACGGTAGTTAAAAATGGGGGAAGAATTACCGGACTGATAACGCACTGGCAGCATATTGGCAGCATAACGCGCCTCAAAATCACCCTCTTTGCGGGTTTCAGGCTGCTGCTGCTCGGGGTAATCTTCAGCAAAAGCCGCACCAAAGTTATTCACCAGCGGCAAGTCCAAGGCATCCAACCACACCACCGGCCCATCACCTATATGACCGTGATCGTGCCAGCGCCACTGCGGTGTCAAGATCAAATCGCCCTCGTGCATCATGGTGCGTTCCCCGTCTACCGCAGTAAAACCGCCGGAACCTTCCACAATAAAGCGCAGTGCCGATTGGGTATGACGATGGCTAGGTGCTACCTCATTAGGCAGTATCAATTGCAAACCGGCATATAGGGTGGGCGTAATGAAAAAGGAGCCGCGCAGTTGCGGGTTCTCTAGTACCAACACACGGCGTATGGCTTCACGCGCACCGATCAGTTCGCCACTGCGCAGTAAGTGAGGACGTATCAGGGCGTATTTCCATAAATGCGCCGCATACTTCACCGCTGGCTTGGTCGTCACCAGCGAATGCAAGGACTCCCACAAAGGCACCAGATCCACCTTACCAATGTCGTCATAAAACGCCTGACGCTGCTCTAGCTCCTGCTTTGTTGTGCTATGCATGGCACTCTCTCCTATGAATGTGTAACGAGGCAGCTTATAGAACTCTTGCTACCCTTTATGCAGCTTCTTGCGCAGCTGCGGCGCTAAGGGGTGGCTCCGCGCTCTGACGTTTAGCCCGTGCTATCTGCAACAAAATCACTAAACACAGGGCAGTAATCATGGCAGGAATCCCCAACAGCATGAAAATGGTAGAAAAACTTAATTCCCATGAAATCATGGCGCCACCAGCTAAGGCACCGAAAATCGCCCCACAACGGCCCATCGCGTTTGACCAACTGACCCCAGTGGCACGGCATTCGGTGGGATACAAGGTAGCCACCAACGCATTAAAACCTACTTGTGCACCACTCACCCCCACCCCCGCACCAAAGATCACCAGCACTAGCAAGGGGATAGAAACACTCGCCGTCCCCATGGAGGCAATGAATACGCCACCCATGGCATAGCTCACAATCAGGACTTTGTAAGGGTTCTGCTTATCCATCAGCATGCCCAGCGACAACGCTCCCAACGTGCCACCAATTTGGAATGCAGCGGTAATCCATGAGGCATGCTCCAAATCAATGCCTATGCCTGCCAATAAGGTGGGCAACCAGCTAGACAGCATATAAATTACCAGCAGGCTCATGAAAAACGCACACCACAGCACCACGGTAATTACGACTAGGTTTTTCTGGAACAAGGCTGAAATCGCACTTTTGCCCGTTTTATTTTCGGGAAGAAAGAAGGCCGTCTGTGGGCCATAATTCACCCCCGTTAACCGGCGCATGAGGCTCAGCATTTGCTCGGCTGACTGTTTTTTCAACAACCTATAGCGTGGGGATTCCTCTAGTAGCACCAACAGGAACAACACCAATACCAGTGGCAATACGCCCCCCAGTATCAACATGCCTTGCCAGTGAATAGCGGGTAATAACTGCGCCGTCAGTACCCCTCCTAAGGCTGATCCCAAGGTGAAACCGCAAAACATCATGGTGACCAATGCAGAACGTCGTCGCACAGGTAAAAACTCAGAGGTTAGAGTGATAGCAGTAGGCATTGCCCCGCCCAAGCCTATGCCTGTCAAAAAGCGCAGTACGGTCAGCACCGTGAGATTGGGCGAGAAAGCAGACAACAAACACATCAAACCAAAAAAGAAGGTGCTGAAGATCAGAATATTTTTACGCCCTAAACGATCAGCCAGCGGCCCAAACAGCAAGGCTCCTAGCGTCAACCCCAACAGCCCCGACATAAACAGCGGGGTTAACGCGGGCCTGCTTAACCCCCACTCGGCCATGATGGCTGGCGCAATAAACCCAATTGCTGCCGTGTCCAACCCATCGGCGGCCACAATGAGAAAACAGCAAATAATGATTTTCCACTGCAAAGAACTGACTTTTGCACCGTCAATAGCGTGCTGCACATTCACAGCCTGCTCGTGTGAGGATTGCATGGTGTGGTCTCCAGAAAAGGAGGCAGATACATAGCCTGCCCAGTTTTTTTTGTCATAGGCGACACGCCTCATGGCGTGCTTAGTGATGCTGTATTGTGCTGGCTTCTGTATTGAAAATATAATGGTATTTTTAGCCAACCCATAACCCACAGGTTATGACTAAATATGGACTGGACCCAAAAGCTTAAGTTTCATCACTTGCAAACACTGACCATGCTGGCAGATCAGTGCAACCTCACGCGGGTAGCTGAGCTCATGAACATCACACAACCGGCGCTCTCAAAATGGCTGACAGGCTTAGAGGACGATATGGGCATGCTGCTGTTTGAGCGTCATAGCAAAGGCATACGTCCCACGCCCGGTGGGCAACTGGTGATTAAACACGCTAGGCGCATACTGAATGAACTGGATCGGTCGCGTGCAGATATCTCGCTGTTTAAAAGCGGTATGCAAGGCAGCCTGATGATAGGCAGCTCGCCGGTGGCAACAGATATCGTGGCACAAGCCATTCTGGACCTGATGCAAGACCACCCAAAAATTCATCTGCGTATCGTAGAAAGCATCATGACGCCGTTGCTAGAGCAGTTATTACTTGGGCAAGTGGACGTGGTCATTGGTCGTATTGGGAGTAACGCACTCGCCTTGCCACTTAACTATAAGGTGCTCTATAGCGAGCCTATACGCTTTGTCACCCGACGTGGGCACCCGCTGTCTGAAAAAACCAGCCTATCGTGGCAAGACCTAGAACCATGGCGCTGGGTGGTATGGCCTACCGGCACCCCCATACGCGTCAGCATTGATAACACCCTGATTGCCAATAACCTCTTAATGCCAGCAGATCACATAGAGTCTGGTTCCATGAACCTCACCCTGCACATGCTGCAAGGCAGTGACATGATAGGCATCTTGTCGCAACGGCTGGCGCAGAGCCATGCTGCGGAAGCGCGTTTATCTATTCTGAACTTGCCCGATAGCGCCCAACAAGGCAGTGTGGGCGTGTTTTGGCGACAAGATGAACAGCCCTCGGATGTACTAGAAGCCTTTCTGGATCACTTGATTCACCTCTCGCGACCAGAAGCCTAAACACGTTAATCCGCTTTGGGGATCAGCATGACCAACTTGCAGTCTGGTCGTATCGCTAGCCTAAACGTGTATTGTCTAAAGTGCAGTACACCATCTTGAGGATGGGCAAAACTGCGTAAACCACCCTCGCGCTCGACTACCGTTTGCCTACCCCACCACTGGGCAAACACGGGGCTGGTAGACAATAACGATTGCAGTAGCGCATGTAACTCCGGTTCGTCCACATGCGCGCCTACGTCCCCTCTAAACTCACTGACCACACGCGTCGCACGCTGCTCCCAGTCCACCACCAAGCTGCGGGCAGCAGGGTCTAGAAAAATGTAGTGCAACAAATTAGGGGCAGGGTTTCGGTCAGGCCAACCATCAAACAAACGTAACAACGCCTCATTGCGCGCTAAGACATTCCAACACCTATCCAAAATATAAGCCGGTGCCGCAATGCTACGCACGCAGTCCTCTAGGCCATCGGGCAGTTGGGTGGGCAGCAATTCATCGTGCTCGGGGTCTGCGCATTCGGCCAGCTCAAACAAATACTGGCGCTCAGCACGCCCTAGCCGCAGCTCATTGGCTAAACGTGCACACACCGTAGGCGAAATCGCAATTTCTCGCCCTTGTTCCATCCACGTGTACCACGTCACACTGATGTCGCAAAGCTGTGCCACTTCTTCGCGTCGTAACCCCGGTGTGCGTCGTCGGCTACCCGCTGGTAGCCCCAAAGCCTCTGGTCTAGTACGTTCACGCACACTACGTAAAAAATCACCCAGTGCTTTACGCCGCGTGCTGGCCGCATGATCCGATGAGCTTAAGCTTTCTGTGCGCCCCATGATTACCTACCCACGCAACACCGATGCTAACGAGCGACGTACCTCGTCTTCGTCTCTACCTGAACGAGCAATGTAGTCGTGCAATTGATCTTCTCCAATATTCCCTACGTTGAAATATTGTGAGTCAGGGTGGCTGAAATAAAAACCCGACACACTGGAGGCAGGATACATCGCCAGACTTTCTGTTAGCTGCATGTTGATGTCTTCCCACTGCATCACACGGTTCATATCGTCTTTCACGATGTGCTCAGGGCAAGAAGGGTAACCAGGTGCTGGACGTATCCCTTGATAACGCTCATCAATCAAGGCTTCGTTATCTAAGTCTTCCTCAGACACATAGCCCCACAAATCAGTACGTACCCGAGCATGTAGACACTCAGCAAAGCCTTCCGCAAAACGATCAGCCAATGCTTTGAGCATGATGTCAGAGTAATCATCGCCCTCTGCTTGGAAGCGTTCAGAGTGCTTCTCTATGCCCAAACCACCCGTCACCGCAAACATACCTATGTAGTCGATAATGCCGCTTTCTTTGGGTGCAATGTAATCCGCCAAACATTTACTGTGTACACCAGACCGTTTCACGGTTTGCTGACGCAGATTACGCCATGTGAACAGCACTTCGGAACGTGTCTCATCGCTGTACACCTCGATGTCATCGCCATTCACACTATTGGCTGGGTAGAAGGCCACCACACCATTGGCTTGCAACCAGCGACCTTCGATGATTTTTTTCAACATCGCTTGGCCTTCGGCGTACAACTGTTTAGCGTGCTCGCCTACTACCTCGTCTTCTAAAATACGTGGAAAGCGACCAAAGAGGCTCCATGTTTGGAAGAATGGCGTCCAATCTATGAAACGAGCGATATCGGCCAGATCGTAGTTAATAAAGGTACGTCTACCAATGAATTTGGGGCGTGGTGGCGTGTAATTGGCCCAATCTATGGGCGGCGCGTCAGCACGAGCATCCTCTAAACTGATCAGCGGTGTTTCTTTACGATTTGCGTGACGCGTACGCACCATGTCATATTCTTCGGCAATTTCTTGCACGTAGTTATCGCGGTTGTCCGACATCAAGCTGGTTGCTACCCCTACCGAACGACTGGCATCCGGTACATAAATCACAGGGCCTTCATAGTGCGGCGCAATTTTCACGGCGGTGTGAACACGACTGGTAGTGGCACCACCAATCAACAACGGGATCTTTTTCTCGCGGAAATATGGGTCACGCTGCATCTCAGAGGCGACATAACTCATTTCTTCTAAGCTAGGTGTAATCAACCCAGACAAGCCCACCATATCGGCATTTACTTCTTTGGCTTTTTCTAGAATCTGAGCACATGGCACCATTACGCCCATGTTCTCTACTTCAAAGTTATTACATTGCAGCACCACGGTCACAATGTTTTTACCAATATCGTGCACGTCGCCTTTCACTGTCGCCATGACGATCTTGCCCTTAGAGCGCACATCGCCACCAGCCAACGCAATTTGGCGTTTTTCTTCTTCAATAAAAGGCACTAAGTGCGATACGGCTTGCTTCATCACACGAGCGGATTTCACCACCTGCGGCAAGAACATTTTGCCCTCGCCAAACAAGTCACCCACCACGTTCATACCGTCCATCAATGGCCCTTCAATCACCTCGATGGGTCGGCCACCTGCATTGGCAATTTCTTGGCGTACTTCTTCGGTATCTTCCACAATAAAGGTAGTGATACCGTTTACCAGCGCATGCACCAAACGCGCACGCACAGGCTGCTCGCGCCATGTGAGGTCTTCTTCACGCTTGGCACCAGAACCTTTGATGTTCTCGGCCAATTCCACTAAACGCTCAGTAGAGCTACGCTCGTCATTAGGGCCTTCTTTAGCGACGGGATCAGCACGGTTCAATATGACGTCTTCCACCATATTGCGTACTTTCTCATCCAAGTCAGCATACACACCTAGCTGGCCAGCATTCACAATCCCCATGGTCAGCCCCTCGCGGATGCTGTAGTACAGGAATACGGTGTGAATGGCCTCACGCATGGCTTCATTGCCACGGAAAGAGAAGCTGACGTTAGAAATACCACCCGACATACGAGCATGAGGCAGATTCTGGCGAATCCATTTCACGCCTTCGATAAAGTCTCGTGCGTAGTTATTGTGCTCATCAATACCAGTAGCGACTGCGAACACGTTGGGGTCAAAAATGATGTCCTCAGGCGGGAAACCTACTTCGTTCACCAGCATCCAATATGCACGCGCACAAATTTCTTTACGTCGCTCTAGGCTGTCGGCCTGCCCTTGTTCATCAAAGGCCATCACCACTGCCGCCGCACCGTACTTACGGCACAAACGCGCATGCGCCAAGAAAGACTCTTCGCCCTCTTTCAGCGAAATAGAGTTCACCACCGCTTTACCTTGAATGCAGCGTAAACCTGTTTCAATCACTTCCCATTTGGAGCTATCTACCATGATGGGTACACGAGAGATATCAGGTTCAGACGCAATCAGGTTCAAGAATTTACGCATGTTGGCAACTGAGTCCAACATGGCTTCATCCATATTGATATCGATGATCTGCGCACCGTTCTCTACTTGCTGGCGTGCTACTGACAACGCTTCTTCAAAACGCTCTTCGCGGATCAAACGCAAGAAGGCTTTACTGCCTGTCACGTTGGTACGCTCACCCACGTTAATGAACAAACTTTGCTCATCAAAGTTCAAGGCTTCTAGACCTGACAAACGGGTGCGTACAGGAATCTCCGGCACTTGGCGACGTGGCAGGCTTTGCACTTGCTGCACGATGGCACGGATGTGATCTGGTGTCGTACCACAGCAACCGCCCACCATATTCACCAACCCGGCTTCAGCAAACTCGTGCAATAAACCAGAGGTGTCTTTAGGGGTTTCATCAAAGCCTGTTTCTGCCATAGGGTTTGGCAAACCAGCATTGGGGTACACGCAGATGTAGGTGTCACAGATTTTGGACAATTCGGCGATATAGGGGCGCATCAACGCCGCGCCTAACGCACAGTTCAAACCTATGGTGACTGGTCGTGCATGGCGCACAGAGTTCCAAAAAGCCTCTACCGTTTGGCCTGACAAAATACGGCCAGAAGCATCAGTAACCGTACCGGAAACCATCACCGGCAAGCGGATATTACGTTCTTCAAAGACGGATTCGACGGCAAAAATTGCAGCCTTAGCGTTCAAGGTATCGAAGATGGTTTCTATCAGTACGATATCAGCGCCACCATCAATCAAGCCATTTAGCTGTTCGGTGTAGGCATCACGCAGTTCTTCAAAGGTGACGTTACGCACGGACGGGTCATTCACGTCGGGCGAAATAGAGGCTGTCTTGGGTTGTGGCCCCAACACCCCTGCCACATAACGACGCTGGCCTTTGGCGATGAACTCGTCACAGACTTTACGTGCGATTTTTGCAGATGCTACGTTTAGTTCATAGGCTATACCGTGCAAGGCGTAATCGCTTTGCGCTACCTCTGTCGCACCAAAGGTGTTGGTACAGATTACATCTGCACCCGCTTCCAAATACTGGCGGTGTATGGCCTCAATAACGTCTGGCCGCACCAACGACAGCAGCTCGTTATCACCCCGTACATCTTTGTGATGATCTTTAAATCGCTCACCACGGAAATCGGCTTCGCTTAATTTGTAGCGCTGAATCATGGTGCCCATCGCGCCATCCAGAATCACAATGCGATCAGCCAACAACTGTACAAAATCCCCTGCACGGGTGTACGAAGATACGGGGTATGGAATAGCGGGATATGACACGGTCACGAGCAAAATCCTGAAAATCGTCAAGCACTATGTCGTGGAGCAAAAACGACTCGCTTACACCACAACCAAAGAGATGTATTGTACCCCCCTGCGACTGCTATGCTAAATTCCCTTTGCATATCAAGGTACATACTAAGACTCCCTTTTCTTATGTAGCTGAGCAGAAAACCACACTGCTCATCGGGAAGCCTGGCCCTATTTCATAGAACAAACAGCGCTGCCCCCGCAACGGTACTCATGCTTATGCATGCCAGCCCGATACCGAGCCCTGATATACCTGAATGTATATAGCTAGTTTTCTTTTCTAAAACCTAGCCCATTTTTATTGTGGTGTGCGGGGTCGCGCACCGAACAGGATTCGTCATGAAAACAACTCACTTGGCTGCGTTGCTGGCCTGC
The DNA here is from genome assembly GCF_050487965.1 of Paenalcaligenes sp. Me52. Taxonomy (NCBI): domain Bacteria; kingdom Pseudomonadati; phylum Pseudomonadota; class Betaproteobacteria; order Burkholderiales; family Alcaligenaceae; genus Paenalcaligenes; species Paenalcaligenes sp. Me52. The sequence goes on from NZ_JBKQFO010000002.1 coordinate 66,820, forward strand.
ATTTTTCCGTTAAGTGCTGCGGCACAGTCCTCCCAACCCGTTTCCGAATTAGACAACATTGTCGTTACTGCTAGCCGTGTGGCGCAGTTGGAAAGCGAGGTGGTGGGTGACGTTAGCGTTATTGATAGAGCTACCTTGGAAAAAGCAGGTCAAAGCAGCGTAGCTGAATTGCTGTCACGTGAGCACGGTATTCAAATTAGCACCACGGGCGGTCCTCAAACCCCTACGTCTATTTTCATGCGTGGCACAGATAGCCGACACGTATTGGTATTGATTGATGGCGTGCGTATTAATAGCAGTATCTCTAATGCTGTTAACTTTAATGCGATTAACCCTGCTCAAATTGAACGCATCGAAATTTTGCGTGGTGCTGGCAGTAGCTTGTACGGTTCTGAGGCCATTGGTGGTGTGATCAACATCATCACCAAAAAAGGCCAAACCGATACACCTATGGCTTTCTGGGGTGAGATGGGTATTGGCACGCACAGCTTGTTCAAAAGCAGCGTAGGTTTTTCCGGCCAAAGTAATGGTTTGTCGTATAACCTGATTGGCTCTATGGCCAATAGCGACGGTTTCCGCTCTACGAACTCCCACTCTGATGTGGGCGCCTCTAAACGCGCAGATGGCTATGAAAGCAATAGCGTCAAAGCCGACTTAGGTTATGCATTTTCAGATCAACACCGTCTGGATGCCCATCTATTTTCGTCATACATTAATGGCGAATTCACCGGCTACACCGGTCAAGAATCCAGCGCGACACGCCAGCAAGCGTATGGCTTAAGCTCTACCAATACATTCTTTGGTAACTGGACTAGCAAACTGAGCGTTAACGAAACGCGTGAAACGCGTCAGGGTTACAGTAGCTTTAACGTAGAAACCTCGTCCTACCAAACCACCTTGCGTAACTACGCATGGCAAAACGATGTCACCTTGGGTCAATACCAAACACTGACTGCTCTGCTGGAACACAATGACGAACGCGGTAAACAAGCTGGCTACACTAGCTTAAATGCTAAACGTCACAGCAATGCTGGCGCACTGATTTACAGTCTGAACTATGGCCGACACCATGCGCAAGCAAGCCTACGCCACGATCGTATTGCGGGCCATACCAGCCGTACTACCGGCGCTATAGCCTATGACTTCGACATCACCAACCGTTGGACGGTAGGGGCCTCGTATAACACCGGCTTCAAAATGCCTACTTTGTACGAAGACTACGTGAACCAAAGTGCACTGATTTCTACCGTGTCACCTGAAACATCCAAAAATGTGGAAGCACGTATTGCCTACACCCATGACACGGGCTCTGTGAAATTGGTTGCCTACCAAAACCGCATTAACAACCTGATTAACTGGCGCTTTGCCGGTGGCCCTAACGGCGAGTACTTCAACACCAATCGTGCCAAGATCAAAGGTTACTCGTTGATGTTTGATCAACAGTTCGACGACTTGTCGCTGTGGGGTAGCCTTGATTTAACTAACCCTCGCGATAAAGAAACCGACAACCGCCTAACTCGTCGTGCTGCGCAAGTGTACCGACTGGGTGCTAACTACAGTTTCACTAACCTGCAAGTAGGAGCAGAGTACTCGTGGACGGCTAAGCGTTCAGATCAAGACTTCCGCTCATTCCCTGCCAAAGACGTCACTTTAGGCAGCTTCAGCTTGGTTAACCTGACAGCAAAATACGATTTCAGTAAATCCGTTACGGCCTCTGTACGTTGGGATAACGTCTTTAACAAACGTTATGAGTATGCATACGGCTACAACACGCCTGGCTCTAACGTATTTGTAAACCTGACCTGGCGCATGTAAGCCTACCGCCGCTGCCTGACCACGTTAATCAGGCAGCGGCTTCATCTAGGGAAACAGTGCTCATGGGCATAGTGCATAAAACACGTTGTTGGTTGATCTCGGCTCTACTGCCTTTCACCGTATTAGTGCAACCTGCGCATGCACAGCAGACGTTTAGCATCCCTGATGACCCATGCAGCAGCACAGCCCCCTCACCTTCATTTCAACGGGCGATTAGTCTTGCTCCACATCTGACCGAGTTGCTGTATGCCGCCGGAGCTGGTGACGCCATCATTGCAACAGTAAGTAGCAGCGACCACCCCCAAGCTGCCACCACACTGCCACGTATAGGGGATGGCATCACGCTACACCCCGAGCGTCTGTTAGAGCTACAACCTGATGCTATTTTTGCGTGGTTACCGGGCAGTACGCTTGCCTCCATGCAACCTACGCTAGAACGCTTAGGCATCCCGTTACTGTATTCACGCCCTACCCGTCTACACGATATCCCTCAGGAAATACGCCGGTTGGGTTGGCTATTTAATACCCGTGATATTGCCTGCCCTGTTGCACAGCAGTTGGATGATCGTTTAGATGCGCTCGCCAGCCCTGCGCGAAAGGACAAGCCAACCGTGTCGGTATATTTAGAATTGGGACATGACCCCATCTACACTATTGGCAACGACCCGCTAATTGCCGATGTACTGGCTACCTGCAACGCTAGCAATAGCTATGCACACAGCACAGTAGCCGCTCCCCAAGTCCTACCAGAAGAGCTATTACGTCGTAACCCACAAGTGGTGATCGTCTCGCAGCCCTCTGCTCTAACGCAACAAGAACGCCTGCACTACTGGCAACAGCACCAACTACCTGCCGCCATCGCAGGACACTTTTTTAGTATCTCGCCCGACCTGCTGTATAGACCTGGCCCTCGACTCATTGATGCCACCGAGCAACTGTGCGGCTATGTAGATCATGTACGAGCAAATCAACATGCTGCGGCGCAGCATGGCAAAAGCCCTGCCAAACCCTGATAAATGCATTATCCTTTAAGGTTTTGACGCTACGGATAACCCTAGCATTTCTGTCATACCACTAGAGCATCACCACCATGAGCATTACTACTCCTGCCGATCCATTTGTTATTGCTGGTAAATCCTATCAGTCCCGTCTGCTAGTAGGCACAGGAAAATACAAGGATTTCGAAGAAACCAAGCTCGCGATTGAAGCCAGTGGTACAGAAATTGTTACCGTCGCCATCCGTCGCACTAATATTGGCCAAGACGTTAACGCGCCTAGCCTGCTGGACTATGTTCCACCTTCCCGCTACACCATTTTGCCTAATACTGCTGGCTGCTTTACTGCAGACGACGCCGTGCGCACTTTGCGCTTAGCGCGTGAATTGCTGGATGGCCACTCATTGGTGAAACTGGAAGTGCTGGGCAGCGCCCAAAACCTGTTCCCAAACATGCCTGAAACCTTGATCGCCGCCAAAACACTGGTCAGCGAAGGTTTTGATGTCATGGTGTACTGCTCGGATGACCCTATTCAGTGCAAGATGTTGGAAGACATTGGTTGTGTGGCCATCATGCCATTGGCATCATTAATTGGTTCTGGCATGGGCATTATTAACCCATGGAACCTGCGTCTAATTATCGACCAGTCCTCCGTGCCTGTGTTGGTAGATGCCGGTGTAGGCACTGCCTCAGATGCCGCTATTGGTATGGAACTAGGCTGCGATGGCGTGTTGATGAACACTGCGATTGCAGGTGCTCGCGACCCAATTCGCATGGCATTGGCCATGAAAGAAGCTGTACAAGCTGGCCGTAATGCGTACCTTGCTGGCCGTGTACCTCGTAAATATTACGATGCAGACCCTAGCTCGCCTGTTGAAGGCATGATTCATTCTCGTTCTAAGTGAAGTCTATGATTCCCAGTACTCTGACCATCGCCGGCGTAGACCCCTCTGGGGGTGCTGGTGTATTGGCCGATGTAAAGGCCATGAGCGCGCTTGGCGCCTATGCTAACGGTGTGATTGCCGCACTGACCGCACAAAACACCAAAGGCGTTACTGGCATTTTGCCAGTGGACCCAGCTTTCGTGGCCTTGCAGATTGATACGCTGTTTGATGATGTGCGTATTGATGCGGTGAAACTGGGCATGTTGGGACAACAGCGCGTGACTGAAGTGGTTGCTGACCGCTTGGCGCATTGGAGACCTAAGTTTCTGGTACTAGACCCCGTCATGGTGGCTAAAAGCGGTAATTTGCTTTTGGAAAAACCAGCCGTAAACGCCCTGCGTGAACAGCTGTTACCACAGTCCACCATGATTACGCCTAACCTGCCTGAAGCCGGAGTACTGCTGGAAGCTCGCCCCGCCGAAACCCTCAAAGAGATGTTTGGTGTAGCCGAGAAGCTGCATAAGCTCATTGATGATGGCAAAGAGCGCTGGGTATTTCTAAAAGGTGGTCACCTACCCGGTGACGATTGCCCTGATCTGCTGTTTAACGGCGATCAAATGGTAGAAATGCCTGCTTTGCGCATCCAAACCAAAAACACACACGGCACGGGTTGCACCTTGTCAGCGGCATTAGCGGCGTTACTGCCACAAACACCCAATGCAGTTGAAGCGGCAAAACTGGCCAAACAATATTTGTTTAAAGCGATTGCTCGTTCCCATGAAATGAACATTGGTTCTGGTCATGGGCCAGTGCATCACTTCCACCACTGGTGGCCACCTGTTAATTCGTAATTTGGTCTGAGTCACCACTGTAGTTATGACGCATAGCACCGCCATTATTGTGGCCATGCAGGAAGAGTTAGAAATTGTCCTGCAACATTTGGATCATGCCAGTACTCACGAACGTGCTGGCATGCAGTTTCACCAAGGCCTGTTCGCAGGCAAACCTGTTGTTGCGGTAATTTGTGGCGTGGGTAAGGTGAATGCTGCCACCTGCACACAAATACTGATTTCTGAATTCGCTGTAAGCCGTGTCATCAATATAGGGATTGCGGGGGGCATAGGCCCTGGCATTTCCCCCGGTGATGTGGTGATTGCTGACTGCTTGGTACAGCACGATATGGATATCGCTGCTCTAGGCTTACCGCCAGGACAGATCTTCCGTATGGATACGCTGTACTTCCCTACTGATCCTACGCTACGTAAATTAGCTCAGGCTGCTGCCAGCCACATTACAGGGCATCAGGTCAGCACTGGCTGCATTGCCAGCGGGGATCAATTTATTGCTTGCCCAGAAAAAAGCCGCTGGATACACCAGCAGTTCAATGCACTTGCCTGCGAGATGGAAAGTGCTAGTATTGCGCAAGTGTGCTACCTGAATAAGGTACCTGTGATTTGCATTCGATCTATTTCCGACAATGCGAATGACGGTGCCAACATGGATTTTGAGCAATTTATGAGTATTGCTGTGCAGAATGCTAGTATTCTTCTGCAACAGATGCTGCCTGCTTGCCCATGACTTGAAGTACCGGATAGAAAAGCCTGTTTTTGAACAAAGCAGTATCAGGCATCCTGTCCTATAATCAGATTTCTGTACGACTAACCAAACGCTTATTGGACGTTATGAACATTCACGCGCTGTCTGAGCTCGAACGTGCCCGCTATTACATGATCGAGCAACAAATCCGCCCTTGGCACCTGTCTGATGAGAACGTGCTTGATGCCCTGCTAGAGGTCAAACGCGAGCGCTTTGTGCCTCCAGCTATGGAAGGCGCAGCCTTTTCCGACACTGAACTGCCACTGATTGTTGACGGTATAGACACAGGTGAAACCATGCTGTTCCCCAGCCTGGAAGCCCGTCTCACTCAAGAGCTGCAACTTAAACCGTCTGATGGTGTGCTTGAAATTGGTACTGGCTCGGGTTTCCAAGCCGCTTTGCTGGCCTGTTTGTGCCAGCAAGTGACCTCTATTGAAATCAACAGTACGCTTGCTGGCTTTGCAAAAAACAATCTGCAACGTAACAAAATCACGAATGTTACCGTTGAAACTGGCGATGCACACGCAGGCTGGGGCACTACCGAATACGATGCAATCTTGCTGACTGGTTCGGTGCCTACAATACCTGATGCGCTGAAATATCAGTTGGCTATTGGTGGCCGTTTGGTAGCAGTCGTTGGTCAGCAACCTGTAATGACCGTGACCCGTATCACGCGTACTAGTGCTGCAAGTTTTGACGTGGAACTTCTTTTTGATACCAACATCAAAGCTTTGCATGGTACGGCTATTTCGCATTTCAAATTCTAATTGTTCCCGTCGCCGCCCTTTGCGGCGCACGCTGAGCATCTTATTGTTCAGCTCCCTGTACACAGCACTTCCTGCCTCTGCTGCAGGTTTGCTTGATATTTGGGAGCTGGCTTTAGCGCGTGACCCGGCTTATGCCGCCACACGCTATGCCAGTACTGCTGACCAAGAGCAAATCAATCAGGCTAAAGCACAGCTATTGCCCCATCTACAGGGTAATGCTCAAGCCGGTACTACTGATCGTCGTAGAGCCAGCACACTTAAGCAGCATGGCCATAGCAACATGAATCAATGGAACCTGACACTTAGTCAGGTGATTGTTGATTTGCAAGCCTACAGTCTCTACGAACGCTCCAAACACTTGGCTGCTGTAGCTGTGCTAAACGAAGAGCAAGCGCGCCAACAGCTAATGATTCGTGTGGCACAAACCTACTTTAATGTGCTGACTGCGCAAGATACACTGCGCTCGCTGTATGCCCAACGTCAAGCCGTTACCCACCAATTACAAGCATCCGAGGCCTCGTTTGAGCTAGGTGGAACATCCATCACCGACGCTTACGAAGCCAAAGCTAGACTGGATTTGGTGAACAGCTCTATTGTGGCCGCCGAAAGCCACTTACAAGTACAGCAACAAGCACTTGAAGCTCTGATTGCTGAGCCTGCTCCGGTGTTAAATGGGTTATCCACCAACAACCTACCCACACCAGAGCCTGCCCAACCAGAAACGTGGGCCACACAAGCCTCGCAAAGCAATCTTAGTGTGCTGAAGGCAGAACTTAACTGGTTAAGCACCCAAGCCGCTTTGGATGCCGCCAAAAATGAGCATGCTCCTACCCTGTCTTTGCAGGCCCGTACTGGCAGCAGCAACCAACAAGGTGTGTACCAAGACAGTCGCTCACCCCGTGCTCTGGATAGCAGCATAGGCTTAGAGTTGAATATCCCTCTGTACTCAGGTGGTGCGATTTCCTCTCGCGTACGTGAGCAAACAGCTCGCTTACAGCAACAGAATTTCGAGAAAGAAGACGCCAAACGCAATGCCATTACTGCTGCACGCCAATACTTCACCGACGTGAATATGGGGCTGCTACAAGTACGCGCTTTGCAAGCGGCAGAACGTTCCAGCCAAGCTTCATTGGATGCCAACGAGTTGGCTTATGAGGTGGGTGTACGTATTAATATTGACGTTCTGAATGCGCAGCAACAGCTGTATGAAACTCAACGTGCGTTATCCAAAGCACGTTATGACACGCTGTTAAATAGTCTGCGTTTGAAAGAAGCTGCGGGCACGCTGAATGATGAGGATCTGCAGGCGTTAGACGCGCTGCTAGATCAACCACAGCCGGCGGCGTAAACACGCCCCCTTATCGGTGGCGGTGTTTATCGCACATACCGTGGGGCACAGCATTCATCGCACATGCTAGGGACTGCAGGAATACTTTTTGTGATTTGAGACACCAAATCAAAAAAGTTTCCTCTCCGTCCCTCGGTTGTTTTGAATGTGGTGAAGCTTACAACCCTTTTTTTTAGCCATAATATTTCCCGCCGCACAAGTACACACCCTCAACGGCGACCTATCTCAAATTCGTGGCAAGCAATGACAAAGAGGCTGCGGCAGTCAATTGCTAGCACCCTAGTAGGCATCTGCCTCAAAGCACACTAGCAAGGCATCACTCCATGTTTCTACACTTCCAAACATGAGTAGAGCTACAGCGCCACTAACATTTCCCGTGAGCTACTACAGAAAGACGGCTCACTGCCAGCAACTACCGAAATAAAAACCGTGGTAAGCGATGAAGGGAAGGCGGAGGGAAGTGTTTTTTTATTTGGTGTACAAATTAAAAAATACTTTCGCAGCCGTAGGCTACGGCAGGCAGTGATTGATAAGCGAGCTTTAACGAATATCTCTATCTAAACAAGAGCACAAGAAAGAAGACGTATTCGTAGCCCAAGATATCCGCTACGCGCTGGCTATGCCATATTGGATTAGATACCAAGCAATCCACATCATAAACACGCCTATCAGCGTATCGATGACGCGCCAGACTAAACGGCTGCGCAGCCACGGTGATAACAACACCGCCCCATAGGCGATAGAGAAGAACCACACGATGGAAGCTACGCTGGTACCTAACCAGAAGCCCAGCTTATGCTGCTCTTCGTAGGTAGCTGCAATACCGCCCACCAGGAGCAATGTATCCACGTACACATGGGGGTTCAACAAGGTGATGGCTAAGGTGATCAGTACGACGCGCTTTAAGCTGACTGTCGCGGCGGTGCCGTCCAAGTGCATGCCACTGCTGCCTAACCACGCACTGCGCCACGCTCTGAGACCGTAGTACGCTACAAATGCAGCCCCTAGAAAGGCCAACACGCGTGTCAGCGTTGCGCTCTGGCTGAGCAGCGTGCCCACACCAAACACGCCTGCGCCCATCAAGATGATGTCGCAAACGGTGCAAATCAACGCTACCCAAAACACATGCTGACGCAATAAGCCTTGCTTTAGTACAAAGACATTTTGCGCGCCAATAGCCACGATCAAGCCTAGGCCTAAGACTGCGCCCTGTAAAAAAGCCTGTTCCATGGTTTATTGGCGAATTTTACGTACCAGCGCCGTAGTAGACCTGTCGAACTCAAAGTCTATGGCTACCGCATCACCGCCCCAACTGCGCACCAATGCTGTTTCTGGCAGTTTTTCCATATCGTAATCACCACCTTTGACGATCAAATCTGGCTTTAAGGCAGCGATAATGGCTTCTGGCGTATCCTCAGCAAAGAACGTCACTGCGCTGGTGGAAGACAGTGCTGCTAACAATGCAGCACGGTCTTGTTCACCATTTAACGGCCGATCATCCCCTTTGCCCAAGCGGCGCACAGAAGCATCGGTATTGATGGCCACCACCAAGCTTGCGCCCAGTTGTGATGCCGCATCCAGATAGCTCACATGTCCACGGTGCAAGATATCAAACACACCATTCGTAAATACCAACGGACGTGGCAATTCGCCACGCTCTACCGCGCTGGCTAGTGCTTCAGGTGTGTAGATTTTTTGCTCAAAGGTGATTGCCATAATCGTTAGGCCGTTACGATCAATTGCTGTTGTTTGCTTAAGTCTTTACGGTAGCGGTTTAGCTCTTGTACCGACTTAAAGTCTTCGCCCATCAACAACGACATGTTGTGCAGAATACGGGTGGACACTTTACCTTCCCACTCTTTATCAAAGCGGATTTGGTCATCCAACCAGTGCTCTAACCAACCTGGTGACGGCAGTTTGGACTGTACGGTGTCGTCAGGGTACATATCTTTGTTAACGTGCAAATTGGTAGGGTGCAACGCTTGCGCAGTACGGTGCGCAGACGCCATCAACACACCAATTTTAGAAAACGCCAAGCGTGTTTCTAGTTTGGTTGCATCGTTAGGCGTAGCCAAAGCACGACGCATGTAACGCAGGTAAGCTCCCGCGTGACGGGCTTCGTCTTGAGCCACAATTTTGTAAATAGCTTGGATAACTGGCTCGGTATGCCAGTCAGCAGCGCGTCTATACCAGTGATTCAACCGCACCTCGCCGCAGAAGTGCAGCATCATGGTTTCCATTGCAGGGGCAGGATCAAACTCAAAACGTACGTTATGCAGTTCTTCTTCTGTAGGCACCAACTCAGGGCGGAATCTACGCAGATACTCCATCAGCACTAAGGAGTGCTTCTGCTCTTCAAAGAACCAAATCGACATGAAGGACGAAAAGTCACTGTCATTGCGAAAATCACGTAAGAACATTTCCGTAGCAGGCAAAGCAGCCCACTCGGTAATGGCATTCATCTTGATGGTATAAGCCTGTTCATCAGTCAGCTTGGACGCATCATAGTCATCCCAGGGAATGTCATGCGACAGGTTCCAGCGTACAGCTTCCATGGATTTGAACAACTCGGGATATAACATCTCTCATCCTCGGGGGTAAATCGACACACTTATCGTAGAGTGTGCAGTTCTCAGAATTATGTCAGCGTCGTAACTGTGAGTACGACACTACAATACTTTTACAGCCCACAGCACCAAACCCACGATCACAGCCAACAATGCACACAATACGGTCATTAACCTATTGTTCTGCTCTTGGGCCACGCGTAACTGGCGTAATTCCTGTAGGACCACCGGCGTAGTATCTGGCCGACTCAGATTATCGAAAACCAAACGTGGCAACTGTGGCATGATCTGTGCCCACTGACCGGCTTCCTTTTTAAGTTGCTGCTTCAGGCCCTGTGGCCCAATGCGTTGATACATCCATTTTTCTAGATACGGTTTGGCGGTATCCCATAGATCCAGCTCAGGATCTAGGTCACGCCCCATACCTTCGACGTTCAACAATGTTTTTTGCAGCAACACCAATTGCGGCTGAATCTCCACATTAAAGCGCCGCGATGTTTGGAACAGACGCAACAACACCTGCCCTAACGATATTTGTGACAAGGGACGATCAAAGTGCGGTTCACATACCGCGCGCACCGCCCCCTCCAATTCTTCTTCGCGCGTATCAGCGGGCACCCAACCGGACTCTATATGCAGTTGTGCCACACGACGATAGTCGCGACGGAAAAAAGCCAAGAAATTCTGTGCCAAGTAGTTTTTATCAAACTCAGACAACGACCCCACAATACCGAAATCCAGTGCTATGTAGCGCCCGAAAGTATCGGGATCATCAGAAATACGGATATTGCCTGGATGCATGTCAGCATGGAAGAATCCATCGGCAAACACTTGGGTAAAGAAAATCTCTACCCCTTTGCGCGCTACCTGTTTCAGATCCACCCCTGCATCACGCAAGCGTTGAATCTGATTCACAGGGATGCCACGCATTCTGTCCATGGTGAACACATTGTGGGCGCAGTAATCCCAGTGCACTTCAGGCACCATCAAGAGTTCAACACGTTCAGGAGTCTCGACAAAATTACGTCGTAACTGACTGCAGTTGGAGGCCTCACGGATTAAATCCAGCTCGTCGTGCAGGTACTTTTCGAACTCAGCAACAACTTCACGTGGGCGCAAACGACGGCCATCTGGCCCTGTTTTTTCTACTAAACGCGCCATCGTACGCATCAACGCCAAGTCTTTGTCGATGACCTCGCGCATACCTGGGCGCAGTACCTTTACGGCAACTTCACGGCCATTATGCAGTACCGCGAAGTGCACTTGCGCAATAGACGCAGACGCAACAGGGTCTACTTCAAAATGTTTAAACAGTTTGTTGGTAGGTGCACCCAGTGCCTGCTCTACAATTTTGGCTGACACTTGAGAGTCAAACGGTGGCACGCGGTCTTGCAGCAAGGCAAGCTCTTCGGCCACATCCAAAGGAATCAAATCGCGTCGTGTGGACAACACCTGCCCAAACTTCACGAACACAGGCCCTAAGGACTCCAGTGCCAAACGTAAACGCTCACCACGTGGCAGCTTAGGCGCACGCCCAAACCGTACAATACGCAGCAAACGCACCGCCCAAGGATGACGAATGCTGGACAGCACTAATTCATCTAAACGGTACTTAAAAGCGATGTAAAGAATGTAGAAGAAACGGCAAAAACTCATCAGCATGACAACCTCTTTTTCTGCTCAAGACGTTGTACAGCTTGCTCGGTGCGCTCTAGTGCTTGCTCCACTTGCTGGAGACGCGCTTTCCACATCTGATAACGACTGTGTGACACTAAGAGGTCACTTTCTTCACCTAGATATTCACCTAGGTTTTCTGCGGCATTTCGTACTGTTTTACGGCTGCCATCAAAAAGACTTTTAGCCCCTGACAGCAAACGCACAGCCGGTATATCACCTACCACAGCGGCTAACTCACCTTCCACATCAGGGCGTAGTGACTGCGCTAAGTCGGCCACCACATTGGCCAATGCAGCCTCACCTTCGATACGCATCAATTGCGTGAGCGCGGTGGGATCACCACCTTGTAGTACGGAAGGAATTTGGGAAAGTCGTTCTGCCGGTAACGTTAGTGTCACGTCAGGCAAGACAGAAGAATCGCAGTGCTGTAGTTGGCCATCAGCGGTAATACTGCATTGAAACCGTAACAGCCCCGCCTCTACACGCACACTATGCCCGGAAAACGCCGCCAACCGTGCCTGTGCCCATTCATCGCGCACTAACAATCGGTTGATCAAGCGCACCCCCATACGAGCAGGATGCAAGAAATCCGGAACTACTGACATGAAATTTGCCTCTGACACGATCACCCTGCAGGTAACATAGGAAATGCCCTAGTGTAACCCGTAGCCTTGTTTATCACGCACACAACAAGGATAAAAACAAACGCTACACCACGGTATAGGTATAGCGTTTGTCGCTAGGATGACCCAACAACCTTCTATCAGTCGTTGACAGTCAACTGCTGAATACCAGCCACCAGCCAGCCAGCGTTGTCTTCTTTGTACAGATTCCATACTTCTTCAAAGCGGAACGCTTCTGTACCTTGGCCTTCACGCAGCATACCGGAGTAACGGATGCTAGCTAAGTGACCACCCGCTACTTTCTCGATACCCAGCAATTCAGCGTTCAGCAATACCACTTCTGTGGAACTGTCATCGCTTTCACGCTGCTGAATTTGTGGTGTAGCTTCGATCAGCAAGTCGTCGGTCAAGTATTCGCGCAGTGCGTTTACATCGCCTTTATCCCACAGAGCTTGGATTTCCACGAAGCGCTGTTTGGAGTTTGCCAAGAAAGAAGTGATATCAAAGTCAGCGGGAATGAACCAGCTAGGATCAACTTCTGTTTGCTCTGGCGCTGCATAAGCGGCGGCCGCTGCGGGTGCAGCAGAAACAGGAGCTGCAGGCGCTGGCTGTGCAGCACGTGGGTACTGAGGCTGCATACCTGGGTCGTTAGACTGACGGTATTGATTATTCACGTTACCGGCACCTTGAGTGGCAGTACGAGAACCTGCACCACGCAAACGACGGATCAAGAACATCACACCAAAGACCACAATACCGATCAGGATTGCGCTAGACAAGAATTCCAACATCGCGCCGCCCAGACCCATGCTGGACAACAGTGCTGCAATACCTAGACCAGCAGCGATACCTGCCAGAGGGCCCAAGAAACGGGACATGCCAGACTTAGCTGCTGTGCCGGCTGCCGCTGCGCCAGCAGCTGGTGCTGCGCTACGTTGAGTAGTGTTAGCAGCTGCAGGAGGCGTAACAGCTTGACGTTGCTGAGTCACGTTCGAGGACTGACGGCCAAGGCTTTTGCCACCGCCCATGCGACGTGCTTCTGCATCAAAGGAAACTGCCAGCATACCGGCGGCTGATACCGCGATCAGCATCGTAGCCAGTACACGGGAAAATCGTTGCGAAATCATCTATGACTCCTTGCTCACGACTACATCATGTGTCGTGTGTCTTATGAGGGCTTTGTCAGACACAGACTGACAAATAGCTTACTAGAAGCTGAACATTAGCATAAAGCTAGCCTTTTGCACCACCATTAATTACAAAAAAATCACTACTCGTTGGCAGGCTCTATGACTAGGCTTTTTCTCAGTATCGGGTTTTCCCCCTATTTGGCCCCTTCGCTCACTCTATCAATACGCCACAAACGCCCTTAAACACTGGCGTTGCGGGGCATATAAATATTTCTTATCACTCAACACCAAAATAAACTGATTGAGCATAAAGTCGAGTCTGCACACAATAGCCTGAACCTATACCTACTATATTGGGGACTTTTATATGACTTCTGCCCAGCGCACACCAGGTGAACTGTTCATCTGGACGAACGTTGATCCTACCTATGAGGACGACTTCAACCAATGGTATGACCGCGAACATATGGAAGAACGCGCTGCCATCCCGGGCTTTTGCTGGGCCAGACGCTACAAAAACCCACAAAACGAACGCCGCTACCTGGCGCTATATCGCACCGAAGATATATCGGTATTCCATAGCCCCACTTATCAGCAGGCATTCCAGCACCAAACAGCATGGTCGCTGAGTAATTTTAGTCGTATGCAAAACAGCCAGCGCCGCGTCATGAAAGTACAGCCCTTGGCTGGTTTTGGCACAGGTGCTGCCATTGCGCTGATTACCTTAGGTGATCAGGCTACAGCCGAACAAGTTAGCCGTATTGCTGAACAAATCCAAAAACAAATGGATGGTGTTCTGGCACTGCGTCTGCTTACCCCAGATACGGAGCTGTCTACTCCTTTACCATCGGAAGACACATCCAACCGTATACTGGAACCCGTGTTGATTATCGACACGACCACCGAGCCGGTTGCAGCTGCCGTGTCTCGTTGGATTGTTGAGGAGTTCAAGTTGGATGGCACCTGTGCCACCACCTTCTCCTTGCTGTGGGACTTACGTTCTAGCGACCTTTCTCGCTCATAACCGTATATCAACACCCGTAGCACTTTTTTCACTCGTTGGAGGAGTTATAGAATGATAAAAAAACTGTTAACCGTGTCTTGCATGTTGGCCATTGCAGGTACCGCACAAGCGGCTACCACATGGACCATGAGTGCAGAACAGCCTGATAACAACTACCTAACAATTAACGTACGTGAGTTTGCTAAAGACGTTGAAGAAGCCACCAATGGCTCCTTGAAAATCAATGTACAGTCCAACAGTATTTTGCTGAAACGCCCTGAAGTAAAACGTGGCGTGCAACAAGGCGTGATCCAAATTGGTGAAGCGCTGATGTCTATTAACGGCAATGAAGACGCTATGTACGAAGTAGACAGCGTGCCGTTTTTGGCTACCTCATTTGATGAGGCTCAAAAGTTGTGGAATCTGGCTAGACCTTCCATCGCGGAACGTTTGGACAAACAAGGCTTAATGCTGTTGTATGCCGCACCATGGCCATCACAAGGCTTCTACACCAAAAAAGAAATCAGCTCTTTGGATGATTTAGACGGTTCACGCTTCCGCTCTTACAGCGCAGCCACCAGCCGTTTGGCTACGCTGATGGGCGCTACACCAACAACCGTGAACTCCCAAGAAGTGCCTCAAGCTTTCTCTACAGGTGTGATTGACTCCATGATCACCTCGCCTTCTACTGGTGTAGATACCCAAGCATGGGATTACGTATCGCACTACTACGATGTGCAAGCCTTTATCCCATTGAACTTCGTGATCGTTAATAAGCGCGCATTCTCTCGCCTGAGCGAAGCTGAGCAAACTGCTTTGTTGGCTGCCTCTGAGCGTGCCGAGACACGTGGCTGGCAAATGGGCCGTGAGCGCACTGAAGCGCTGACTAAAACACTAAGCGACAACGGCATGACCGTATTGCCACCACCTGATGCTGTACGTGCTGACATGCAAAAAATCGGCGCAACAATGGCAGACGAATGGTTGGCAAAAGCTGGGCCTGACGGGCAGAAAATCCTTGATGCCTACCGCGGTAACTAAACAGGCTTATTGTTTATGAAATGGCTAGAAAACTTGGCCAAAGCATGCGGCGTAATCGCTGCATGCTTTCTCTGCCTCATTGGAATTTTGGTCACTGCCCAAATTATTAGCCGCATGATGGGGAAAATGATCCCCAGCTCAGACGAGTTTGCGGCATGGGCAATGGCGTCGTCTATTTTCCTGGCGCTGCCTTACACCATGCTACGCGGTGAACACATTCGTGTGACGCTCATTCTACAGTTCTTACCTAAAGGCCTACATAAGCCTTATGAACTGTTAGCAACACTGCTAGCACTGTGTTTCAGCATCTGGATGTCTTACTACGTGGTGGAGTTCGTCTACGAATCCTACCTATTTAATGATGTATCACAAGGCATTGTGACCGTACCGATGTGGATTCCACAGTTTGGTATGCCCATAGGCCTCTGCATTTTCACACTCATGTTGCTCCGTCGGCTTGTTTGCTGTCTGCGTAACCAGCCACTGGAGGATAACTGATCATGGGTGATTTAACTCAAGCCATCATCCTCATCGTCTCCTTGCTCTTGCTTTTGAGCATGGGGGTATGGGTTGCTATCGTTCTGGTTGCCTGTGGCATGATCAGCTTAATGCTGTTTGCCGATAGCCCTGCCGGTATTATTTTCGCTACCAAAGCGTGGGATTCTGCGGCCAGCTGGTCGTTAACAGCCTTACCGCTGTTTATCTGGATGGGCGAGATTCTGTATCGCACTCGTCTAGCAGAAGACATGTTTAAAGGGTTGGGCCCATTGCTACAACGCCTGCCTGGTCGTTTGGTACACGTCAACACAGTAGGTTGCGGTATTTTTGCTGCCGTGAGTGGGTCTTCGGCTGCAACGGCTGCCACTATTGGCCGTATTTCGCTACCAGAGTTGAAGTCTCGTGGTTACGATGAAGGTATCAGTATTGGCTCTCTGGCTGGTGCAGGTACTTTGGGTCTGCTGATCCCCCCTTCTATCGTCATGATTGTGTACGCGGTGGCGGCACAGGTTTCTATCATCAAGCTGTTTATTGCCGGTATTTTGCCCGGCATCATGATGATCTTCCTGTTCTCCGGTTATATCGCCTTGTGGTCACTGCGCAATCCTGGTGGTATTCCTAAAGAAGTAGAAGAAATCACCCTGCGCGAAAAACTGTACCGCTTGCGCTTATTGCTACCTGTAGTGCTACTGATCGCTGGTGTGATCGGTTCTATCTACGCTGGTATCGCTACCGCAACCGAAGCAGCCGTTATTGGGGTAATTGGTTCACTGATTATTGCTGGTGTAGGTCGCTCGCTGAACTGGAAATCGTTTTCCGCAAGCTTGATGGGCGCTGTACGTACATCTTGCATGATTTCGTTCATCTTGATCGGTGCCAGCTTCCTGACTAGTGCCATGAGTTTTACAGGTATGCCCAGCAACCTAGCATCATGGATTGCCTCGTTGAACCTTAGCCCTTACGCCTTGATCGCCGCGCTAACTGTGTTCTTCATCTTGCTAGGCGCGTTCTTGGATGGTATTTCGCTGATCGTGCTGACCACGTCAGTATTGATGCCTACCGTATTAGCTGCAGGTATTGATCCTATCTGGTTTGGTATTTACCTGATTCTGACCGTAGAAATGGCACAAATTACGCCACCTATTGGTTTCAACCTGTTCGTTATTCAAAACATCACCGGCAAAAACTTGTTTGAACTGGTGAAGATGGCACTACCGTTTTTCTGGATACTGGTCTTGGCCACCGCGCTGGTCACCATTTTCCCGGAAATTGTCATGTGGTTGCCTAACGCTATGTAACACCGCTGCCTGCTACACGGCAGGCAGCCACCTTAACTTACTAACAATGCTTAGGCCCCTGTTGACAGGGGTCCGGGCCCCCTTACGCTGAATTATTCCTACGACGCTACAACGAAGGACTTGGTATGACACTAGATACAACGCTCCCAACTTCTAAATGGCAATTTTGGGTAGACCGTGGAGGCACCTTTACTGACATCGTGGCCCGCCACCCCGACGGTCATTTGCTGACGCACAAATTGCTTTCTGATAACCCAGCACAATACCCAGATGCCGCTCTGGCAGGTATTCGACACCTGTTGGGCTTGGCAGTGGATGCCCCTATTCCTAGCGAGCAGATCGAAGCTGTGAAAATGGGTACAACGGTCGCTACCAATGCCCTGTTGGAGCGTAAAGGCGAACCTACTGTACTGTTCACTACGCGTGGCTTTAAAGATGCGCTGCGTATTGGTTACCAAGCCCGTCCACGTATTTTTGACCGTCAAATCCACTTGCCTGAACTGTTGTACCAGCATGTAGTAGAAGTGGACGAGCGTATTCGTGCAGACGGCACGGTTGAAAAAGCCCTAGATAAAGATGCTGTACGTGCCCAACTACAAGAAGCCTACGATGCTGGCTACCGCGCATTGGCTATTGTGCTGATGCACGGTTACCGCTACACCCAACACGAACAAATCATCGCCGAATTGGCGCGTGAAATGGGCTTTGGTCAGGTATCGGTTTCCCACGAAGTCAGCCCCTTGATGAAACTAGTAGGTAGGGGCGATACCACTGTGGTTGATGCCTACTTATCCCCCATCTTGCGTCGTTATGTGAACCGTGTTGCCAGCGAACTGGATGGCGTACGCCTGATGTTCATGCAGTCCAACGGCGGTTTAACCTCGGCACACTCTTTCCAAGGCAAAGACTCCGTATTGTCTGGCCCTGCTGGCGGTATCGTCGGTATGGCTCGTACAGCGGCCGCCACAGGTGCATCGCAACTGATCGGCTTTGACATGGGTGGTACGTCTACTGACGTGTCTCACTATGACGGCGAGTTCGAGCGTACCTTTGAAACCATTGTGGCCGGTGTGCGTTTGCGTGCGCCGATGATGAACATCCACACCGTAGCTGCGGGTGGTGGTTCTATTGTGCACTTTGACGGTGCGCGTATGCGTGTGGGCCCAGACTCTGCTGGTGCTTTCCCAGGCCCTGCTGCCTACCGCAACGGCGGCCCGCTGACCGTGACCGACTGCAACGTCATGCTGGGTAAGATTCAACCAGAATTTTTCCCAAGCATCTTTGGCCCTAAAGCAGATCAGCCACTGGACCGCGATATCGTGCGCCAGAAGTTCACAGAACTTGCTGCACAAATCAAAGAAAGCACTGGCCGTGATCACACGCCAGAACAAGTGGCTGAAGGCTTCTTGAATATTGCTGTGGCTAATATGGCCAACGCTGTGAAGAAAATTTCCATTGAGCGTGGCTACGATGTCAGCCGCTACACCTTGGTTTCTTTCGGTGGCGCAGGTGGTCAACATGCGTGTTTGGTGGCTGACTCATTGGGTATTAGCCGCGTCTTGATTCACCCCTTTGCTGGTGTGCTGTCGGCCTACGGCATGGGCTTGGCTGACATTACTGCCATGCGTGAAATCAGCGTAGAGGCTGAACTGAACGACGCCAATATCCCGCTGTACGAAGAGCAACTAGCACTGTTGGCTGAACAAGCTAGCGCTGAAGTCTTGGCTCAAGGTGTGCCAGCACAACGGATTAACATGCTGCAACGCGCTCACCTGCGCTACGAAGGTACAGACTCTGCACTGCTTGTGAACTACGGCGACTTGGCAGCGATGCAAGCTGAGTTTGAAGCCAGCTACTTGCAGCGCTACAGCTTCTTGATGCCAGACAAAAAACTCATCGTAGAAGCCGTATCGGTAGAAGCCATTGGTGCCAGCTCCGAGCAAAGCCCTGTGGCCGCCGTAGCCCCTGCTGCCAGCGCACAAACCGCAAACGCCGCCAGCACCGCTGCCTTGTTCTCACATGACCAACAACACCAGTGCCCGATTTACCAGCGTGCTGACCTGCAACCTGGCTCCCATCTGTTAGGCCCTGCCATCATTTGTGATGCCAGCGGCACAACCATTGTGGAACCTGACTGGCAGTTGGAAATTCTGGGCGGTGGCGAAATCCTGATGACCCGTGCTGTTGCACAACGTCGTGAGAACGCGATTGGTACCGATGTAGACCCAGTGATGCTGGAGATCTTTAATAACCTGTTCATGTCTATTGCTGAACAGATGGGGGCAACCCTTGCGAACACAGCGTTCTCGGTCAACATCAAAGAGCGTCTGGACTTCTCGTGCGCCCTGTTTGATGCCGATGGCAACCTGATTGCTAACGCACCGCACATGCCCGTGCACTTAGGCTCTATGGGCGAAAGTATCAAAACCGTTATCCGTCGTAACAGTGGCAAAATGCGCCCAGGCGACAGCTACGTACTGAACGACCCGTATAACGGCGGTACTCATCTACCCGACATCACCGTGGTCACTCCAGTGTTCGACACTGCTGGCAAAGACATTCTGTTCTTCGTCGCATCACGTGGTCACCATGCAGACGTAGGCGGTATTACCCCAGGTTCCATGCCACCAAACAGCCGTACCGTGATTGATGAAGGTGTGCTGATCGACAACTTCAAACTGGTAGAAAACGGTTTGATGCGTGAAGCGGCTTTGCGTGAATTGCTAGGCAGCGGTCCACACCCTGCTCGTAACGTAGAACAGAACATTGCCGACTTGCGTGCTCAAATCGCCGCCAACGAAAAAGGCGTGCAAGAACTGCGCCGCATGGTAGGTACCTTTGGTCTAGACGTTGTGCAAGCCTACATGCAGCACGTACAAGATAACGCCGAAGAAGCCGTTCGCCGTGTGATTGGTGTGCTGAAAGATGGTCATTTCCGTTATGAAATGGACAGCGGTGCGGTGATTAACGTACATGTGAAAGTAGACGCCGCAACGCGTAGCGCTGTGATTGATTTCACCGGTACATCTGAACAACTGGAAAATAACTTCAACGCCCCATCTGCTGTATGTATGGCTGCGGTGTTGTACGTATTCCGCACACTGGTAGATGACGACATCCCGATGAACGCAGGCTGCCTGAAACCTATCACCGTGAAGATTCCACAAGGTTGCATGCTGAACCCTAACCCTCCTGCAGCGACAGTGGCCGGTAACGTGGAAACCTCTCAGGTAATTACTGATGCGCTATACGGTGCATTAGGTGTGATGTCAGGTGCACAAGGCACGATGAACAACTTCACCTTTGGTAATGATACCCACCAGTACTACGAGACTATCTCGGGTGGTTCAGGTGCAGGCTTCCGTTATCACCCAGAAACCGGTGAGCGTCAGTTCTTTGATGGTACCGACGTGGTGCAAACCCACATGACTAACTCCAGACTGACTGACCCTGAGGTGTTGGAGTGGCGCTTCCCAGTACTCTTGGAAAGCTTCACCATCCGTCCTAATAGTGGCGGTAAAGGTGCAGCGTCTGGCGGTAACGGTGGTACGCGTCGCGTACGTTTCTTGGAAAACATGACAGCCTCTATTTTGTCTAACCGTCGCCGTGTAGCACCGTTTGGTCTGGAAGGCGGTGAGTCTGGTGAAGTAGGTCGCAGCTATGTGATTCGTACCGATGGCAGCCAAGAAGAAATTGGCGCTACGGGTTCTGCAGAGATGCAGCCCGGTGATGTTTTCGTGATCCAAACCCCAGGTGGTGGTGGTTTCGGTAAAGCGTAATACATTGCGGTAATTAGTTGGTGCTGGGGATGAACGTGTAGTTTTTGTTCATCCCCTTTTTTTATGCTCTCACTACAGCCACATGCTGCCAGTGCTGTATATGTAGATTGCTTTATTCAAGATTTAGAATCATAATTTATTAATTAGTCGCCATACTATATGGCGACATAACACATTCAGACTATGGCTTAACTGCCTTTCTATTAGTCTCCACCAGCTACTCACCACACTACATCTCACATAAAGGAAATCACATGTCACACCACTATCTTGTAGAGCTCTACACGCCTAATGCAAGCTGGAAGGCGTTAACGTCAGAACAGCGCCAAGAGTTCCTAGGTAACATAGGCAGCGCAATGAGCGGGTTATCCAGCATGGGTGTAGAAGTGTTGACGCTGACTGAAGTTGAGCCCGGCATAGACCAGAATAGCCAGAACCGTTTTCTAGGTATCTGGCGTTTTCCAAATGCACAAACGCGTGATGCTTTATTGGCAGGGATTAAAGCCAGTGGCTGGTATGCGTATTTCGATCACATCAATGCAGCAGGAGCAGAGGGGGATTTTGCTCAGCATCTTGAGGCGTTAATAGCAGTGTGATGGAGGTAGCGTTTGAGTCTCAGCATTCACTGAGCTTCTTACTCCACTACCACCTTACCCAAATGGTGGTTGGCTTACCGTCTTTCCTTAGCTAGGACGCGAGCCATTACATCCGTGCCTCGCTCTACCAATAGCTGCCATATAAAAACCCTGGCAAGCGATGAAGGAAAACTCTGCCACACACAACAAAGCCCCGGTCTCCCGAGGCTTCATTGCTGCTCGCTGCTCTGAAATCGTTACGGCTTCACTGCATACAAGAACAACTCTACACGGCGGTTCAACGAACGGCCTTCGGGTGTGTCGTTGCTAGCAATAGGATTATTCGGGCCACGGCCTTCATCCATCATATGTGATGGCGGTACGCCTTGGTTAGCCATATAACCTGTCACGGCTTGAGCACGCTCCAGCGACAGTGTTTGGTTCAACTGTAAGGAACCTGTGTTATCGGTGTAGCCAAT
Source organism: Paenalcaligenes sp. Me52 (assembly GCF_050487965.1). Taxonomy (NCBI): domain Bacteria; kingdom Pseudomonadati; phylum Pseudomonadota; class Betaproteobacteria; order Burkholderiales; family Alcaligenaceae; genus Paenalcaligenes; species Paenalcaligenes sp. Me52. The sequence goes on from NZ_JBKQFO010000002.1 coordinate 88,895, forward strand.
TGCTTTAGCACGCAATTCTGGGTGCTGAATCAATGCACGAGCCACGCTATCCAACACAGGCAACAATGCTGGTTTGAGCTGGTATTGTCCGGACTCAAAGGATACGTTGCTAGGAATGTGTACTCGCAAGGTGCCATCTGGCATCTCGGTCACCGCTACGCCCAGGTCACTAGCACCGGACTTCTCTACATCGTTTTTAATGGCCGACCAGTTATAACCCACGATACCACCAGCGACTGCACCAATACCTGCGCCTATCAACGCGCCCTCTGTACTATCGCCAATCAATACCCCTAACCCAGCACCAATCGCTGCGCCAATACCAGAACCCATTGCGGTATCGCCGCCTTTACCTTCCATACTTGCACAGCCAGTCATCACTGCTGCTGCGCCTATGCATGCCACTAGCCTGTTGAGTTTTAAAGAGGTTTTCATAAGTATTATTCCTAGAAAAACTACCGGTTTCCGGTATAGAGTACGGACATGCTGTAACGGTATCTAACAGTTATGTATTATCTGTAAGTTATACAGTACACACCAGTTGATTCACCAATTTTGACAAATTAGTGACGTCCGCTCTATTTAGTGCAGGATCTGACTTAGGAACTCTTTTGTTCGTGGGTTATCGGGGTGGTCAAAGAAACGATCTGGCGTGTTGGCTTCGATGATTTCACCCTGATCCATAAAGATCACGCGATCAGCCACTTTGCGCGCAAAGCCCATTTCGTGGGTCACACATAGCATAGTCATGCCGGACTCAGCCAAACCGGTCATCACGTCCAACACCTCTTTCACCATTTCTGGATCCAGTGCCGAGGTAGGCTCATCAAAGAGCATGATTTTAGGATTCATACACAACGATCTAGCAATGGCCACGCGCTGTTGTTGACCACCCGACAGTTGCCCTGGGTATTTGTTGGCCTGCTCCAAAATACGTACCCTATCCAAATATTCTAGTGCTTTGGCTTCGGCCTCTGCTTTGGGCTGCTTCAGCACCCACACTGGGCCTAGGGTTAGATTTTCCAGTACAGTTAAATGCGGAAATAGATTGAAGTGCTGAAACACCATCCCTACTTCGCGTCGTACGGCGTCTATCTGCTTGAGGTTGTTGGTAAGTTCCATGTTATCAACGTAGATATGCCCACGTTGGTGCTCTTCCAAACGGTTAATGCAGCGGATCAAGGTGGACTTTCCAGAGCCCGACGGGCCACAGATCACAATACGTTCACCTTTAGCTACTTGCAGATTAATGTCCCGCAACACATGAAACTCACCGTACCACTTGTGTACGTTTTCCAGACGAATGATGGCTTGCTCTGCCATAAAGAACTCCTTCTCAACCCAAGATCAACGTGGGGACTGGACGTTTTGCTTAGGAGCGCTGTCCATAATTCAGACTTTTTTCTAGTGACTGACTATAACGGGAAATGCTGTAGCAGAACACAAAATAAATAGCAGCGATAAACAAGTAGGCTTCGGTGCTATACCCTCGCCATGCGGCATCCGCCAAAGCTACTTTAGCCGCTTGTGTCAGGTCAAAAATCCCGATAATGACCACCAGCGATGTATCTTTGAATAAGGAAATAAAGATACTCACCAAGGGTGGAATGACGATTTTCAACGCTTGTGGCAGCACAATTTTGCGCATGGTTTGCCAGTAGTTCAAACCGATGGACTCCGCCCCCTCGTACTGCCCTTTAGGGACGGCCTGCAAGCCACCACGCACGGTTTCAGCGATATACGCAGCAGCAAATAAGATGATGGCAATTTGCGCACGTAATAACTTATCAATGCTGAAACCCTCTGGTAAGAACAGCGGCAACATCACCGACGACATAAATAGCAAGCTGATCAGCGGTACGCCACGAATCAGTTCAATATAGATCACCGATACGGCTTTGACTGCTGGCAAATGAGAGCGTCTGCCTAGAGCCAGCAATACACCTAACGGGAAAGCAAATGCGATACCGAAGGTAGATAACATCAACGTTAAGGGCAAACCACCCCATCGGCTGTTATCCACATAGCTCAAGCCAAAGATGCCACCCCACATGAGTACACCAAAACCGGTTAGGCCTATGGTCCAAATCACAGCCATCCAGGCATTCCAGAAACGGCGTAAGCAGCTCAACACCAGCATGAGTATCAGCACTAGCGACGCCAATAAAGGACGCCACTGCTCATCAAAGGGGTACACACCAAACAGAATTAAACGGTGTTTTTCGACGATGAATGCCCAACAGGCTCCAGTGACCTCTCTACATTCTTGCGCAGATGTTGCCGTGAAATCGGCATTGATTAGCCCCCACTCTACTAAAGCAGGAATAGACATCAATAACAGCCATGCCACTAACACCGTCAATAAGGTATTAAGTGGTGTGGAGAACAGATTTTGACGCAACCACCCCGACACGCCCACTTGTTGGCGCGGAGGAGCCAGTACTGTTGATACAGGTTTAGTACTCATGATTAGCGCTCCACCAAGGCTAGACGCCGGTTATACCAGTTCATGAATACAGAAATGGACAGACTCACAGTCAGATAGGCCGCCATAATAATCAAGATACCTTCAATGGCCTGCCCAGTTTGGTTCAAGGTGGTGTTGACCACCGAAACAATATCGGGATAGCCAATTGCCACCGCCAATGAGCTGTTTTTCGTTAAGTTCAGGTACTGGCTAGTCATGGGTGGAATGATGACCCGTAACGACTGCGGCAAAATTACTAATCGCAAAGTAAGGCTACGTGACAAACCTATAGACTCGGCGGCTTCCCACTGCCCTTTGCTTACGGCTTGGATACCCGAACGCACCACTTCAGCAATAAAGGCCGAGGTATACACCACCAACCCCAGCAGCAACGCCGCAAACTCAGGGCTTAAGGAAGTACCGCCTCTGAAGTTCAGCCCTCGCAACTCAGGAAAGCTAAGGTGCAAGCCTTCGCCACTTATCCACAGCAGTAATGCTGGCACGATCACAATGAATAGCCCACTCACCCGCAATACAGGTGGCATGCTACCTGTTTGCTCTTGGCGCTTTCTAGCCCAATGCGCAAACAGCACGCTCAACACAATCGCTATTGCCAACCCGCCTACGATCCAGCTCCACGCATTACCCTCTAGCGTCGGCACTTGCAGGCCGCGATTAGACATGAACACCCCAGGCAAAGGCATATACGCATCTTTAGGGCGCGGTAGAGATTCAATGATTAAGGCGTACCAGAAGAACAGTTGCAACAATAGCGGTACGTTACGCATCACTTCTACATACACCGCTGCGACTTTCTTTACTAGCCAGTTACTGGAAAGCCTCGCAATACCTAATAACGTGCCCAAGATAGTGGCAAGCACAATGCCTATCACCGACACTTTTAGCGTATTAATCAAGCCCACCACTATCGCGCGCCCGTAAGTATCGGAAGGCTGATAGTCGATGCTCATCTCACCAATACCAAAACCCGCCTCGCGATTTAAAAAATCAAAGCCGGTAGAGATATTGCGCACAGCTAAGTTGTGCAAGGTGTTGCTAACCAAGTACCACACGCCAAAGGCCAGCAAACCAATAATGATGACCTGGTAGATGATCCCTCTTATGAACGGATCATTCCAGGAGAAACGAATTTTAGTAGGGGTATGGTTGTTCTTATGTTTTGCCATATTCCGTCTGTCTCTTCAAACAGCCAAGTAGTGGCAGACCGGAAGAACCCCTTCCGGTCTGATCTGGCCACCGAATGTAGCTACTGCTTAACGAATTGGCCAGCCATACATTAAACCACCATTTTTCCATGTCGCGTTCAAACCGCGTTCCAATTTCAAGGGTGTTGGTTCCCCTAGGTTACGATCAAATACCTCTCCGTAATTACCCACTTGCTTGATGATGTTGTAGGCCCATTTGTCATCCAGCTTCAGGCCTTTGCCCATTTCCCCTGATACACCCAAGATACGCTGCACGTTTGGATTATCGCTTTTCAGTTGATCATCGACGTTTTTGGACGTGACGCCATACTCTTCCGCCTCGTTCATCGCGTTGAGTACCCAGCGTACCAGCAAGAACCATTCTTCATCGCCTTGGCGCACCATTGGCCCCAGCGGTTCTTTAGAGAAGTCTTCCGGCAAGATTATGAAGTCATCGGGATTAGCTTGTGCGGCTCGCATCGCAGCCAAACCGGATTTGTCTGTGGTAAAGCCATCGCAACGATCTGCCAAGAAAGAACGCATGGCTTCGTCTGGGTTGTTAATAACGACCGGATTGAAGTTCAGATTATTAGAGCGGAACCAGTCAGCCAAGTTAAGTTCAGTGGTGGTGCCTGGCTGCACACAAATTGCTGCCCCATCTAGCTCGGTAGCACTGTCAATGCCCAAGCTTTTTTTCACCATGACGCCCTGACTGTCATAGTAGTTCACACCAGCGCTGATCAGCCCAAGCGTGGTGTCACGCGCCATGGTGGCTGTACTGTTTCGTGTGAGTACGTCGATTTCCCCTGACTGCAATGCGGTAAAGCGCTGCTGTGTAGTCAACGGAGTTACTTTGAATTTAGTGGCATCGCCAAAAATAGCCGCAGCAATCCCCTTACATAAGTCCACATCTATACCGCCCCACTGCCCTTTACTATCGGCAATGGAAAAGCCTGGCAAACCTACGTGTACACCACATTGCACAAAGCCTTTTTGCTTCACCTTATCTAAGGTTTCTGCCGCATAAGTCACACCAGAACTCATCAATACCGCCACAGAGCCCAACAGAATCGTTTTAACGATTTTCATGAACGTCTCCTCTAGAGATTTACTTGTGGTAAATACAGCTGATCCTACTGCTAACTTTGGTCAAGTTTTATCCATCCTACTCATTGCACACAGATTAAAACATCCGCACTTTCCCTTTAGCGATAAAATAGGTGTGCGCTCGGAGTTAACTCCGATTCCCTTCATCGTTTCCTGCCAGTCTCATGCCATGATCCGGTTTCAACACGTTTTCAAATCTTACGGCCGCGGAAAAAACATTCTTGCGGACATCAACTTTGAAATTGCAGGTGGTGACTTTATTTTTGTTTCAGGCCCGTCTGGTGCGGGTAAATCCACATTACTGAAACTGATTGGTGGCTTGGAAGCTCCTAGCCGCGGCAGTATTTATCTGAAGGAACAACGCGTAGACCAGCTTGCTGCTCGTGCGCGCCCTTATTTGCGCCGCGCGGTGGGCGTGATCCTGCAAGACACCCATTTGCTGTATGACCGTAGCGCCATCAATAACGTGCTGCTGCCCTTGGAAGTACAAGGTGTAGAGCGCTCGGTAGCACTAAAACGCGCCCGTGCTGCGATGGAAAAAGTGGGGTTAGCAGGTAAAGAAGGTTTTACGCCTATAGAAATGTCTGGTGGTGAACAACAGCGCTTGGCTATTGCCAGAGCCATTGTGAATCGCCCTGCCATCGTGATCGCCGACGAGCCTACCGCCAACTTAGATGCCGCCAGCGCTAAACGCATCATGGATGTGTTTCTGGATTTCAACCGTGTAGGCGTCACCACCTTGATTGCCTCGCACGACCGCGCACTGATGGCTCAATACGCCCGCCGTACCCTGCTTATTGAAGAGGGACGTTTTTCTGATTTCGCAGGTGTACCACTATGAACCGCTGGTTACGTCAACACCGCTATGCCGCAAGCACAGCCTTTAGCCGACTGATTCATCAACCGTTTTCATCGCTAGCCAACATTCTGGTCATTGCCCTCACTTTGGCAGCACCGTTGATTGGCTGGGCCTTGCTGGTATCCGCTCAACCGCTAGTGAAAGACCTGCCGGTTAACCCCGAAATCACGCTGTACCTGAAGCTAGACACATCGCTAGAACAAGCACAGAAACTCACTGGCGACTTACGCCAGAAATATGCCGATGACGTGCTTTCCAGTACCTTAATCAGCCGTGATCAAGCGTATAACGAACTGAAGAAGAACCCTCTGTGGGCAGATGCATTAAGCACATTGGGTGAAAACCCACTGCCGCATAGCGTAGTACTCAGCCTTAAAGATGCTCCAGATCAAACCGGTGTGGCAGAACGTTTGGCATCTGAACTCGCCGTCACAGAACGCATTGAACGCGTACAGTTGGACAGCGACTGGTTAAAACGTTTGGATTCATTACTGCAATTTGTACGCGTAGCGCTTAGTTTGCTCAGCCTCTGTGTAGCAGTGATTATGATTGCTACCGTGTTCAATACCGTGCGTTTACAAGCGTTGAACCAGCGCGAAGAAATTGCCGTAGCCCGCTTGGTGGGCGCTACTGAAAGTTTCGTACGCAGACCATTTTTATACCAAGGGGCTATCACCGGTATAGCATCTAGCTTGGTAGCCGTACTATTGGCATGGCTTGCCTTACCATTACTGAGTGAAGCCTTGAATCGTCTGGCCGCCAGTTACCAACAACATGTGCAACTACATCTGCCTGATGGCTTGAACCTGTTGGCAGCAACCGTGCTCATCGCCCTGATTGCCGCTTTGGCAGCCAGATGGTCCGTTACCCGCAGTACGCAGTTTTAAGTTATGAGCAGTACAGAAAATCTAGCCGCGCGAGTTGTCGCGTGGCAAAAGCAGCATGGCCGTCACCACTTACCTTGGCAGCAGCAACGTACACCTTATAGGGTGTGGCTGTCAGAGATCATGCTGCAGCAAACCCAAGTCACTACGGTGATTGATTATTACCAGCGTTTCTTAGAACGCTTCCCTACCGTAGCTGACCTCGCTAGCGCCACCCAAGATGACGTGATGCCTTACTGGGCAGGCTTAGGCTATTACGCCCGCGCACGCAATTTACACCGCTGTGCGCAGCAAGTCATGAGCGATCACGGTGGCGAATTCCCCCCCTGTAGCGAGCAACTCGCCACCTTACCAGGTATAGGGCGCTCTACGGCTGCAGCCATTGCATCCTTCTGTTTTGGCGAGCGCAGCCCCATCATGGATGGCAACGTTAAACGCGTCTTTACGCGCTACTTTGGTATTCATGGCCACCCACAACAACGTCAAATAGAGTTGAAACTGTGGGCCTTGGCCGAAGAAACCGTAGAACGTAGCCCCGCAGATTTGGACATGGCGGCCTACACTCAGGGTCTGATGGATTTAGGCTCTATGCTCTGTACCCGCAGCAAACCGAACTGCCAGCAATGCCCGCTGGTATCAGACTGTTATGCGCATGCTAACCAGCAAACAGCAGAGTTGCCCACGCGTAAGCCACGAGCGGTGCAACCTGAACGCGAATGCCATGTAGTAATTGTGGAGTCTGATGGGCATGTGCTGCTAGAGCAGCGGCCAGATCATGGTATTTGGGGTGGTTTGTGGACGCTTCCACAGTTTGAAACGGTAGGCGATCTAAAAGATTTCAGCCAATCTTTGGGTATCACGTTACCTAAGGACTCTAGAATGGCTGCAATGCTGCATGTATTTAGCCACTTCAAGCTGCATATCAACCCATGGTTTGTGCAAAGCACAGACACTATTGAGCGCAGTGCCAACCACCACTGGGTGCCGCTAGAGGCCCTGCCCAACGCGGCGCTTCCAGCGCCCATCCGAAAACTGATGGATGGGCTGTATCCTAGCCCTGAAACCGAAGCAGCGACGCTGTTCTAAGTCTGGGGTTAGGGGTTCAAGCTAGGTGGCTTATATCTGTAAATATTCATCAATAAGCCACATGCCACACCCAAGGTAAGCAAAGCGGTACCGCCATAGCTCATGAAGGGCAATGGCACACCCACGACAGGCAAAATGCCTGTAACCATACCGATGTTCACAAACACATAAACGAACATCATCATCGCAAGTGAACCCGCGACCAAACGCCCATAGGTATTATTGGCATGCGCGGCAATGCTTAGCCCACGAATAATCACCAAGGCATACAGCACCAGCAGCATAATGCCGCCGTATAAACCAAACTCTTCCGCAAACACCGCAAACACAAAGTCGGTAGTACGCTCAGGAATAAAGTCTAAGTGGGTCTGCGTGCCCATCATGTAGCCCTTACCATAGACACCACCCGAACCCACTGCGATCATAGACTGTATAGTGTGAAAGCCCTTTCCTAGGGGATCCATCCCCGGATTCAGTAACGTACACACCCGCCCTTTCTGGTATTCATGCAGCACCACCCAGTCAAAACCAGGTGCACATAAGGTGTCTTCGTAATACAAAATCAAGCCTAGACCCACAGTGATCACAACAGCAACGGGTATTAGCAACCAGAAAGACAAGCCAGCGAAATACATCACGCTGAAACCTACCGCAAACACCAGCAACGCAGTACCCAAGTCAGGCTGACGCACAATCAGCAAGAATGGAATGGCCAATAGAACACCTGCAATTAGCAGATCCATCAGCTTCATCTTGGCCCCTTGGTAATGATGGAAATACCACGCCAACATCAGTGGCACAGTGATTTTCAACATTTCAGAGGGCTGAATACGCGCCACACCTAAATCTAACCAACGTTTAGCACCTTTACTGGCTTCGCCATGAAACTCCACGCCTAGTAATAGCACAATAGAAAACGCATACACATACGGCGTAACACGCATAATCCATGGCAATGGCACCAACGCCACTATCCACATCACAAAGAACGCCACCACAAAATGCCTGGACTGGTCAGCAAAACGCCAATCAGTACTGCCTACGGCTGAATGCATCACCACTAAACCCAGTGTTCCCAACAGCAACAGCAGACACAGCAGTGGCCAATCGAAGATGGTGATTGCTCTTAATCCCCATTGCATCAAACGCTTCATGACTTCTTACGCTCCTCTAACCAGTAGTCGTACAGACGTCTGGCAATAGGAGCTGCTTGGGTAGCCCCCCAGCCTGCGTTTTCTACAATCAAAGCAATAGCGATTTCAGGATCATTAGCCGGCGCATAGGTCATGAACAAGGCATGATCTCGTAAACGTTCATCAATGGCCGAGGCTCTATATTTAGTACCACGCAAACTAAACACCTGCGCGGTACCTGTTTTACCCGCTGCCTGATACTTAGCACCGGCAAAAGCGCGTCTAGCCGTACCCGACTTAATCACATCTGCCAATGCATCTTTCACTACTTTGATGTGAGCAGGGTCTATAGGAATTTGATACGACGGCTCGCTAACCGCTAAGCTGCTTTCACCTGTTTCGGTATCTATCGTTTGACGTACCAAGTGTGGTTTGATGTACAGCCCGTCATTCGCCAAGGTAGACGTAGCCTGTGCCAACTGCAATAAGGTAAACGAGTTATAGCCTTGACCCACTGCGACAGAAATGGTTTCACCCGCATACCAACGCTGATCGGCAGGTTTCTTGTAGGCTTGGCGCTTCCATTCGCGTGACGGCAAAATGCCGCGACGCTCACCATCCAAGTCAATGCCCGTAATTTGTCCAAACCCAAACTGTTTACTGAAATCGTGCAGCGCATCGACGCCAATTTCTGGGCCTAGCGAGTAAAAATAGGTATCCGATGACACCACCAGTGCTCGGTGCATATTGGTGGGGCCATAAGCCGCATTACCAGCGTTACGGAAACGCTGACCGCCAAATTCGTAATAACCTGGGTCAGAGATACGGTCGTTAGCCCCTCGCTTATTCAATGCTAACGCCGCCAACGCCACAAATGGTTTATAGGTAGAACCGATGGGATACGTACCAAACAACGGGCGGTTAATTAATGGATGATCAGGCGACTCATTCAGTTTGCGCCAGCTTTCAACATCAATACCGTCTACAAACAAGTTCGGGTCAAACGACGGTGCCGATACAAAAGCCAACACCTCGCCTGTTTTGGGTTCTATGGCCACCAACGCGCCACGCCGTCCTTCAAAGAGTTTCTCAGCCTCACGCTGCAAACCAATGTCTATAGAAAGCTGTAAGTTTTGACCGGGTACAGGGTCTACGCGATTCAACACGCGCACAGGTCTACCTGACGCGGTAACCTCAACTTCTTCCAAGCCGGTTCTACCGTGCAGCTCTCTTTCCCACGACTTTTCAATGCCTTTCTTGCCTATGTTCAGCGTGCCACGGTAATTACCCAACTCGCCTGACTCATCTAAGCGCTGTTCATCGGCTTCAGAAATACGACCTACATAACCAATAACGTGGGCAGCCGATTCGCCCTGTGGGTACTCACGCACCCAACGGGCTTGCAAACTCACACCGGGAAATTTAAATGCATGCGACGCAAACCACGAGGCTTCTACTTCGTTGATGCTATTACGTAGCAAGATATCGCTATAGCGATTATTTTGTACCAAGGCTTGTTTGAAACGACGGCGATCCCGTTCGCTCAGGTAAACAATCTCACCCAAGCTATCCAATAGTTCGTCTACCGTACCCTCAATTTGGGCAGGGACTACGCTCAGGGTGTAGTCGCGATAATTACGCGCTAGCACCACTCCGTTTCTATCGGTAATCTCACCACGTCTAGGCGCAATAGGTACCACAGCAATGCGGTTACGGTCTGCTCTGGCGGCCAAACCCTCATAGCGGTCTACTTGCAAATACCACAGTCGCGCGCCCAACAACGCCAACAACCCCACCCCTAAAATGCCGGCAACCCAAGCACGTATTAAGGTACGTTGTTTATGTAGTCGGGAGGTTTTTTTGAACTCGAACATAGCAAGCTCTACCGTTATGCCGAACCATCATCCGCCTCATCCAACCTGCGATGTGGCAATAACAATAGAAAATCCGCCAAAGGCCACAGCACACCGGTTAACAGTGCAGCTAGCCCCCAAGACCACCCTGCCCATTCACCAGCAAACCAGGCATGCAAGAACTGCGGTATGGCACTTGCTATAAAGAACACCGGCAGCAAATACACCATCTGCGCAAACGCGCCAAACAGCAGTAAGCGTCTAGACAACACGATCACGCCATAACCTGCCAGCACATAAGCCATCGCATGTTCGCCTAAGAAACTGGAATCATGCGCATCCATCAACAAGCCCAGCATAAAGGCCATCAACATATTGACCTTTCGAGGCTCGTGCAGCGTCCAAAACGCTATAACCAGCATCAGGAAATCGGGTGCGTACTCCCAGTGCCGCCACGGCAGCATGGACAGTACCCAAACCAAAAACACCGAACCCCAGACCACCCAACCACTGGAGTCATTTTTAAAGGGTGAGGAATCTATAGGTCGCAGTGAGCTTAGAGACGAACCTTGGCGTGGTTCACGCCCTACTGGCTTATTCATCCACGTCCTCCTGCTCTAACGATTTTCTTTCGGACTCTTCTACCAACAGCACCAAAAAGTGTCGGTAACGTTCAGGGTAAGACAATGGTGTGCCTATAGCGACAGCAAACCCAGTTGCCACATCGCGGTCTACGCTATCTACGCGCGCCACAGGCAAGCCTGCCGGGAATAAACCGCCAATACCGCTAGTCACCAATACGTCGCCTACCTCTATATCCACATCAGAGCTTAAATAACGCACCTCAATGCGCGACCCTACTCCACCACCGAAAGCAATCAAACGTAGGCCACTACGTAGGATCTGTACTGGTATAGAAAGTTTGTCGTCAGTAATCAGGGCAGCTTCTGCGGTATACGGAGTAACACGCACAATCTGGCCTACTACGCCACCGTCATCAATGACGGGCATACCAGCTTGGATTCCGTGGGAAGATCCTTTATTGAAGACCAGACGTCTGTTGAAGGCGTTAGGAGGCTCATAAAGAACCTCTACCGCCACCGACGGCTGTGTCACAGCGTTTGCTACTTGCAGCAAACGACGTAGTTGTTCGTTCTCTACTGAGAGCTGCGCCGCATGTGTGGACAACTGCGCCAACTCTACACGCTGACGTTGTAGAGCTTCTTTTTCTGTGCGCACCAAAGCAGCTGAGTCTCGCCAACTACTCAGATAGGAAGCTAAATCACCGGGGGCCATCGCAGCCCGCTGGAAGGGGTACACAATCACGGACAACGCCCGACGAGCGGGTTCCAGCAATGAACTGCGCGCGTCTACTATCATCAGCGCCAATGCCAGAATCACAAAAATTGCTACTCGTACCTCTGCAGAGGGCCCACGCCTAAAAAGCCGAATCGAGCTTTGTTCTTGCATGCATGAACCGAACAGAAACCCGGCAAGTAGACCACCTGCCGGGTGAGACGATCATTAATCGTAAATAAACACCGCGCCTAGTTTTTCTAGGTGTTCCAGTGCTTCCCCACATCCACGTACTACACATGTCAGCGGGTCGTCTGCTACGACTACAGGTAAACCTGTTTCTTCTTGCAGCAAACGATCCAAATCGTGCACCAAAGCGCCACCACCAGTCAGGGCAATGCCTTTCTCGGTAATGTCAGCACCCAATTCTGGTGGAGTTTGCTCCAAACCAATTTTGACTGCCGAAACAATTTGATTCAAAGGATCAGTTAGTGCTTCCAGAATTTCGTTGGAAGACACTGTGAAACTACGTGGCACGCCTTCGGACAGGTTGCGCCCTTTAACCTCGATTTCACGAACCTCGGTACCTGGGAAAGCAGAACCAATTTCTTTCTTGATACGTTCAGCAGTAGGCTCGCCGATTAGCATGCCGTAGTTACGGCGAATGTAATTGATAATAGCTTCATCAAATTTATCGCCACCTACGCGTACCGAACCTTTGTACACCATACCGCCTAGGGAGATCACCGCTACTTCAGTAGTACCACCACCGATATCCACCACCATGGAACCACTTGCATCCGAGACGGCCAAGCCGGCCCCAATCGCTGCGGCCATTGGCTCTTCAATTAGGTACACCTGACTAGCACCAGCACCTAATGCTGATTCACGGATCGCGCGACGTTCAACCTGTGTAGAGCCGCAAGGCACACACACGATGATACGTGGACTAGGCGCAAACATGCTGCGAGGGTGCACCATACGGATGAACTGCTTAAGCATCTGTTCGGTAACCGTGAAATCGGCGATTACGCCGTCTTTCATGGGACGTATAGCTTCAATGTTGCCAGGTACTCGACCCAGCATCTGTTTAGCCTCGTGACCAACAGCTTGAATAATTTTTTTACCGTTAGGTCCGCCGTCATGGCGAATTGCGACGACGGAAGGCTCGTCCAGCACGATCCCTTTGCCCCTTACGTAAATAAGGGTGTTGGCCGTACCGAGATCGATTGCCATATCGCTTGAAAAGTAACTGCGTAGGAATCCGAACATGGGCGCGCTATAAGTTGAGAGTGGGAAACTAGTAGGTATGTACCGCGCCATTCGTCGCAGCATGCCAGCGCTATCAGCCCAAGGCACCGTGACGAACACACAAAATACCCTAAAGGATTAATGATAACGTATTATCGCCCGCCCATTTGACAGAATTAGGGGCTGATACGCCTATATTCATTACTAAATGTTTTTTTTTCGTACACAGATTAGGGATTCCCCCAAATCCTCCAGGATAGAATCCTGTCATAATACGAAAAATGTTAGAAAACTATCAGATTACACATGAATTCGGCACGTCCTCGCTCCTATCTACTGCAGCGCTTAGAAGAATCCCATCTAGAGGGAACAGCTTCCGAGCGTCGTATTGCAGGGCACATGCTGAACAATCTGGGTACCTTACCTTTTGAAACGTCTGCAAGCTTAGCTAAGAAGCTCGGGCTAAGCGAAATCACCGTTGGGCGTTTCTGTAGACAGTTAGGTTTCAAACATCTTAAAGACTTGAAACAAAATTTGCGTGACGACTTGGGCAATAGCCCTTGGTTAGAGGGCGAACGTATGCAAGATTTTCTTGCTCGCCGCACTGACGCTGCTCCGCATGATTACGCGCGTAGCCTAGAACTTAGCATTGCTGCTCAAGTTCGAGTCTATGAGCTTACCCGCGCCCCCTCCTGGAGCACTATCACTCAACGTCTGGCTCATAAACCTGAAGTGTTGATTGCAGGCTTTCAAACTGAGCGCGGTGTAGCCGCTAGCATGGCCCATTTGTTGCAATATATACGCCCTGGCGTACAAATCGTGGATAATGCTGCTGGTCACTTTAGTGAAGCCTTGCTCACGAATCCAGACAATGCAACACTTATTGTTTTTGACGCACGCCGTTACTCTTCCCATGCTTTATTGCTATGCCAAAAAGCACGTGAAAGAGGCCTTCACGTCACGCTAGTCACCGACCCCTTTTGCGATTGGGCCGATGCAAATGCCGACGAGGTTCTGCGTGTTCCTACCGAGATAGACCTATTCTGGGAGTGCACAGCACCCATGTTGGTGCTGGCCCATTTACTGGTCAATGAGGTTTTTGTACTGCTGGAGAGCCAGGCGGAGCAACGTCTGAATCAGATTGCCAGCCTGAATCATGAGTTCGTCGGTTACACATCGTTCGATCTGAACTCCTCGCCTAACTAACTCCCGTGCGCCAGACGCACCCACTTACACACTGGAGTCCTTCATCATGAAACTCTCGCTTAAAGCTCTTTGCCTTGCTGGCGCCTTAACCGCATTCTCAGCACAAGCTCAAGAAACTATTCGTATTGGTATTGAAGGCGCATACCCTCCGTTTAACGCAGTAGACGCTTCTGGCAAGTTGTACGGTTTTGACGTAGATATCGCCAATGCCATGTGCGACAAGATGCAAGTAAAGTGTGAGTTGGTTGCGCAAGACTGGGACGGTATTATTCCTGCCCTACTCGCCAAGAAATTTGATGCTGTAGTGTCTTCGATGGTGGAAACCGAAGAGCGTTTACAGCACGTAGCTTTCAGCGAGCCCTACTACTACACCGTGCTATCTGTTGCCGTACCAGTAGATTCTGATATTACTGACACATCAGCTGAAGCCATGAAGGACAGCGTTGTGGGTGCACAATCTGCGTCTACCCAAGGCATGTACGCAGAAGATGTATACGGCAAAGCAGGTTCTGACGTGCGTTTGTACCCTACACCGGATGAAGCAGGCGCTGACCTGATCAACGGTAGGCTAGATGCGATGGTTCACGATAAATTCCCATTGCTGGAATGGCTGGAAAAAAATAGCGAAGGCTGCTGCAAACTGTTAGGTGATTTGCCTGGCACAGAAGGCAAAACCAGCGTAGCTCTGCGTAAAGGCGAAGATGAGTTGCGCGAACGCTTTAATAAAGCCATCGACGACATTCGCGCTGACGGCACCTATCAAGAGATTTCCCAGCGCTACTTTGGCATGGACATTTTCCGCGTTCAATAAGCAAGACGGACTTTTCACATGCTTGATCTGCTAAGCCTGCTTTCCTTTGGGCAGGGGGGCTGGGGCGGTGCACTCTTAATGGGTGCACTGGTTACCATTTCCCTGACTCTGTGCTGTATTCCTTTTGGCCTGCCCTTAGGCCTGCTGGTTGCAGTTGGCACCCGCTCTCGCCGACGCTTGCCGCGTGCGGCAGCAACTGTGTTCTCTACCGTATTTCGCGGACTGCCTGAGCTGTTGACCCTCTTATTGGTGTACTACGGTGCACAAATGGGGATTCAAAACATTCTAGAACGCTTAGGATACGAAACTGAATTTCACATCAATGCCTTTGCAGCTGCAGTGTTTGCATTCAGTTTAGTATTAGCTGCTTTTTCCAGTGAAGTCTGGCGTGGTGCGTTTAAAACTATCCCCAAAGGCCAACTAGAAGCCGCTCGCGCATTAGGTTTATCTAAGCGCACTACCTTCTTGCGCATTACGCTGCCCCAGTTAATGCGCGTTGCGCTGCCTGGCCTATCCAATAACTGGCTCACCCTGCTTAAAGATTCCTCATTGGTATCCAGCATTGCCTTGGTTGATCTTATGCGTCAAACCAACTTGGCTGTCACTGCCACCAAAGAACCTATTTTGTTCTACAGCACCGCCTGCGTACTTTATCTAATCTTGTCGGCATTGTCTGGCGTTGTGTTTAACCGTGCCGAGCGCTATTTCGGCCGCCACCATCAAGAGGCACGGTCATGAACGAAACTGTCTTTAACATACTGTCCTCCTTTTTAGATGCGAGCCTGCTAGAACGTTATGGCATGCGCATGTTGGATGGTCTGTGGGTAACCATCAAACTGGTTGCTTTCTCGTATACGCTAGGCATGGTTTTGGGCTTGCTTCTAGCGTTAGGGCGCTTGAATAAAAACCCGCTGCTGCAATACAGTTGTCGCGGCTATATTTATTTCTTCAGAGGTTCTCCTCTGTTGGCACAGCTATTTTTGCTGTACTACGGTTTGGGCTCGCTGACAGCCTTCTGGAAAGACGTAGGTTTGTGGTGGTTCTTCCGCGATGCTTGGTATTGTGCCCTCTTGGCGTTCACGCTAAACACGGCTGCCTATCAAGCGGAAATTTTCCGTGGCAGTTTGCAAGCTATACCTAAAGGTCAGTTTGAAGCCTGCCGTGCGTTGGGCTTAAAGCGCTGGACTGCCATGCGCAAAGTCATTTTGCCGCAGTCTACCCTCGTGGCCATTGGCCCTCTGGGTAACGAGTTAATCCTCATGATCAAAGCCAGTGCGATTGCATCCTTGGTGACTGTTTATGATGTGATGGGCGTAGCCAAACTCGCGTTCTCGCGCAGCTTTAACTTCGAGGTGTACCTCTGGGCTGCCGTACTGTACTTAATTATTGTGGAAATCATCCGTAGGCTCCTGCGTCGCATAGAGTCTCATTTGTCACGCCACATTCTGCACGAATCATGAGCAACACTCTCTCTACCTCAGCGCTAGATGTGCTGGTGCTGGGCGCCGGCATTCTGGGCGTAAGCACCGCACTGCATCTACAACAACGTGGGTTGCGTGTAGGCTTGATCGATAAACAAGCGCCAGGCCAAGGCACTAGCTTTGGTAATGCAGGGCTAATTGAACGTGCCAGCGTCATCCCTTACGCATTTCCACATAGCCCTGCTGCATTACTGCGCTACGCAGGCAATAGTCAGCCTGATGTGCGCTTTCAATGGAAAGCCTTACCTGCATTAGCCCCTTGGTTATTCCGTTATTGGAAAGAGTCATCTCCCAAGCGTCTAGCGTTTGCTGCGAATGACATGCTGCCCTTGATTGAGCGCTGTATTACCGAGCACGCACCGTTTATCCGTGACTCTAATCAGCAGCATCGTATTAGCGAGAAAGGCTGGATTGATATTTACCGCGACCAACAAGCTTTTGCGAGTGCAGCGGTACAAGCCAAACGTCTAAGCCAACAATATGGTCTGCAAGTCCAAGTATTGAACGCCACAGCCATGCGCAGCAGTGAGCCTGCATTGGCCACCACACACAACTTGGTGGGAGGCATACATTGGCTAGATCCATGGACAGTTTCCTCACCTGGCGCATTAGTACAAGGCTATGCCGAACTGTTCACCCAACGCGGTGGCAGCTTCATACAAGACCACGTGCATGCTTTAGCGCAGCAAGATTCTGTATGGGCGGCAACCACTACCCAAGGTGCTATCAGTGCCAAACAAGTTGTGATTGCACTGGGCCCCGACGCCACACCACTGTGCCAATCGCTAGGCTACCGTATTCCTTTGGTGCACAAACGCGGCTATCACCTGCACTTCACACCTAGTGACGACACTCCTGCACCAGAACATCCATTGTGTGACTCCCAAGCGGGTTTTGTACTGGCCTCTATGGAGCAAGGAGTACGTCTGACTACTGGTGTAGAACTGGCTAGCCCTGATGCAGCGCCAAACCCTGTGCAGTTGCGCGAAGCTGAACGTATCGCTCGCCAGTACTGGCCATTAGGCAATGCTGTAGAAGCCGAACCGTGGATGGGTAGACGTCCTTGCACACCAGATATGCGCCCCATTATCGGCCCTGCACCACATCACACTGGTTTGTGGTTTAACTTCGGTCATGCCCATCACGGCCTCACACTAGGCCCAGCCTCTGGCCGTCTGTTGGCTGAAATGATGACTGGCGAAATTCCATTCACCGACCCTGCCCCTTATTCCGCCCAACGTTTTATCTCTCCCCGGAACTGATACTCATGTCGCAACTTCTTGACGCCCAGCCTACGGATAACGCTCCAGCCTCTATCAGCAATAATCCGACGGTGATACAGATACAAGGGCTGAACAAATGGTATGGCGAATACCATGCTCTACGAGATATCAATCTGGAAGTACGCCAAGGCGAACGTATTGTGTTGTGCGGCCCATCCGGTTCAGGTAAGTCCACACTAATCCGTTGTATTAACCAGTTAGAAGCCGCTGAAAAAGGCAGCATTCTGATTGATGGCGTAAACGTGATGCAGCAAAACGCACAAAGCGTACAAACACTGCGTAATGTAGGGATGGTGTTTCAGCACTTCAACCTGTTTCCGCATATGTCGGTACTAGAAAATTGCACCTTGGCACCCATGAGTGTTAAAGGCTTAAATCGTGCTCAAGCCGAGGCCGAAGCGCGTAAGCTGCTGGAAAAAGTAGGCATGTCCAGCCACGCTGAAAAATACCCCACACAATTGTCTGGTGGTCAGCAACAACGTGTGGCGATCGCCCGTACCCTGTGCATGGATCCAAAAATTATTTTGTTTGATGAACCCACCGCTGCACTGGACCCTGAAATGGTCAAAGAAGTGCTAGACGTGATGGTCAAACTAGCTAGCAGTGGCATCACCATGCTGTGCGTTACGCATGAAATGGGCTTTGCTAAACAGATGGCTGAACGTGTGCTGTTTATGGATCAAGGTAGCATTTTGGAAAACTGCAGCCCTGCAGAATTCTTTGCGGCTCCTAAAACAGAACGTGCTCGCAACTTCTTGCAGCAAATCCTGTAAAACACCTTTTTCATCTAGCAACACACCCTCTGCTGGATAGCGCAAACTCAGCCCCTTATAATGGGGCTAGCAGTGCGGCCGTGCGTATTAGCATTAGCCGCGCTAAAATACGGAATTCCCGTCATTTGACTGCTTGGCTGGTTGCGTGAACGTTGCAACTGCCGGGCAGATATCATCCATACTCCGGAATCACTATGGCAATCTCTCAGCAGGATGTCGCTCGCATCGCACAATTGGCGCACATTGAACTCTCGCCGGAGCAGACAAACCAGGCTACTCAGGACTTCGAACAGATTATTGGACTTATCGGCAGCTTGAAAGCTGTTGATACCACAGGTGTAGAGCCTATGGCCCACCCGCTTGAAGCCATCCAAGAAATCGCCCTGCGTCTGCGCCCCGATCAGGCCGCGCCCACTGCCACTGAAACAGAACGCGCTGACCTCATGGTTAATGCGCCCGCGCAAGATAACGGCCTGTTCCTCGTGCCCACTGTCATCGAGTAATCCATCATGTCCCTACTCACCCAATATACTTCCCTACAACGTCTGGGCACGGCGTTGCGTGACAAAACATTTAGCGCACGCGAGTTGGCCCAAGATACGTTGCAACGTATTGCGCAACAACCAGAACTCAATGCATTCCTGCATGTAGATACAGACCTGACATTGCAGCAGGCTGATGCCGCTGATGTCTTGTTGGCACGTGGTAATGCAACAGCTCTGACTGGTATTCCTATTGCACACAAAGATGTGTTTGTGACACGTCACTGGCGCACTACGGCAGGTAGCAAAATGCTGGCGAACTACGTCAGCCCATTTGATGCCACTATCGTAGAAAAAATCCAGCACGCTGGTGCGGTGAACTTAGGTAAGCTGAACTGCGACGAGTTTGCTATGGGCTCTGATAGCCGCAACTCCGCATTCGGCGCTATCCAAAACCCATGGAATAAGCTGCACTCCCCTGGTGGTTCTTCTGGCGCATCCGCAGCCGTTGTAGCCGCTGGTTTAGCATTGGCTGCTACAGGTTCTGATACCGGTGGTTCTATTCGCCAACCTTCCGCTTGGTGCGGTGTAAGCGGCATTAAGCCTACCTATGGCACAGTATCTCGCTTCGGTATGATTGCCTACGGCTCCAGCTTGGACCAAGCAGGCCCTATCGCTCGTCACGCCAGCGACTTGGTTGAACTGCTGTGCACCATGAGCGGTTTCGACGAACGCGACCCTACCAGCCTGCAAGATTGCCACGGCAAAGCCAACACTGGCGAACGCGTGCGCGACGACTACAAACAATGGAATGAGCGCTTTGCTGAACAAGGCACCAAACCATTGGCTGGCCTGCGTATTGGTTTGCCCCGTGAATACTTCACTAGCGACCTGAATCCTGAAATCGCACGTCACATTGACGCCGCTATTCAGCATTTTGAAAAACTGGGCGCTACCCGTGTAGATATCTCGCTGCCACTGACTCGCGAAGCCATCCCTGCGTACTACATCATCAGTCCAGCAGAAGCCTCCAGCAATCTGTCTCGCTTTGATGGCGTACGTTTTGGCCACCGCAGCGCGTCGTACAGCAACTTGGAAGAAATGATCAGCCGCTCACGTGCTGAAGCATTCGGTGGCGAAGTTATTCGTCGTATCTTGGTAGGTACTTACGTGCTGTCCGAAGGTTACTACGATGCGTACTACCTGCAAGCACAACGAGTACGTCGCATGATTGCTGACGACTTGCAGAAAGCCTTCGCTAGCTGCGACGTGATCATGGGCCCTGTTTCCCCTACCTTGGCAACGTCGTTGGACAGCACCAGTGCTGATCCTACCGCCAACTGGTTGGCTGACATTTACACGCTGGGTATTAGCTTGGCCGGTTTGCCTGCCATGTCCATCCCTTGCGGCTTCAGCAACGATGCCCGCCCACTGCCAGTAGGCCTACAGATTGTAGGTAACTACTTCAACGAAGGCCAAATTCTGGCTCTCGCTTCGCTGTATCAGCAAGATACTGACTGGCACCAACGACAACCGGAAGCAGAATAATGGAATGGGAAATTGTTATAGGGCTGGAAATCCATACCCAGCTTTCGACTGAGTCAAAAATCTTTTCGTCCAGCAGCACACGCTTTGGCGCGGCTCCTAACACACAAGCCAGCGCTGTAGATATGGCGTTGCCTGGTACGCTGCCGGTGTTTAACGCTGCGGCCGCCGACAAAGCAATTTGCTTCGGCTTGGCAGTGGGCGCGCACATTGCACCTAAGTCTGTTTTTGACCGTAAAAACTACTTCTACCCTGACTTGCCCAAAAACTACCAGATCAGTCAATTTGGTCTGCCTGTAGTGCAAGGCGGTACGCTGAGCTTCTTTGTAGGCGAGAAAGAGCATACTGTTAACCTAACACGTGCTCACTTGGAAGAAGACGCAGGTAAATCTCTGCACGAAAACTTCACCGGTCCGTACGGCGAATCTTCCACTGGTATAGACTTGAACCGTGCTGGTACGCCGCTGCTGGAAATCGTGTCTGAGCCAGAAATGCGCTCTGCCGCTGAAGCCGTCGCCTACGCCCGCGCCATGCACAGCTTGGTTGTGTGGTTGGGAATTTGTGATGGCAACATGCAGGAAGGCTCTTTCCGTGTGGACGTGAACGTGTCTGTACGTCCTAAAGGCCAAGAAGAATTCGGTACACGTTGTGAGTTGAAAAACATCAACTCTTTCCGCTTCATGGAACGTGCGATTCACTACGAAGTACGCCGACAAATCGAACTGATTGAAGACGGCGGCAAAGTGATTCAGGAAACACGTCTGTACGATGCAGACCGTGACGAAACACGTAGCATGCGCTCCAAAGAGAACGCTAACGACTACCGTTACTTCCCAGACCCAGATCTGCCACCTCTGTTTATCTCGGCTGAGAAAATCGAAGCTGTGCGTCAACAGATGCCAGAACTGCCAGCCACTAAACGTGCTCGCTACGAAGCTGAACTGCAATTAAGCGCCTACGATGCTGCTCAGTTGACTGCTAGCCGTAGTACTGCCGATTACTTTGAAGCGGTTGCTGCTCTGGTGGGCGCTGCGAATGCTAAGTTGGCAGCTAACTGGATTAGCGGTGAACTAGCTGCTGCACTGAATCGTGAAGAGCTGGATATCAGCAACGCTAAAGTAACGCCTGAGCAGTTATCTAAACTGTTGCTGCGCATTGCTGACAGCACCATTTCCAACAAGATTGCGCGCGATGTATTCCAAGCAATGTGGGAAGGTGATCACGGCGCTGACGCTGATGCCATCATTGATGCCAAAGGCTTGAAACAGATCAATGACTCTGGCGCGATTGAAGCCATGATTGACGAAGTGATTGCTGCTAACCCAGATATCGTGGAGCAATTCCGCGCTGGTAAAGACAAAGCGTTTAACTCGTTGATTGGTCAAGTCATGAAAGTTGCCAAAGGCAAAGCCAACCCAGGTCAGGTGTCCAGCATTCTTAAAGCCAAACTAGGCTAAGAATTCTGTTCTTTCTGAGCACAAAAATGGCCGGATAATCCGGCCATTTTTATTGGGGTCTGACAATCGTATTCATCGCACTCGCCGAGGAACTGCAGGAAAGCTTTTTTGTGATTTGTACACCAAATCAAAAAAGCTTCCTCTCCGTTCCCCTGATGGGTCTGAGTATTGCTAGATTTACTGCCCTTTCTTTAGCAGCAATGTTTTCTGCTGCGGAAATACTTTCGCGACCTTACGCGTTTACACCATAACGAGCACGGTATGCTGCTACTGATTCACGATGAGCAGCCAATTCTGCATTGCCATCCAAGAAAGACATAATGTCGCTTAACGACGCAATGCTTACTACAGGAATACCGTAGCGTTGTTCTACTTCTTGCACTGCAGAGTGTGCAGACAAAGCGTCATCGGCACCAGCGCGTTCCATGCGATCCAAAGCGATCAACACGGCTGCTGGTTCTGCACCTGCCGCACGAATGATGTCTACAGATTCACGTACCGATGTACCGGCGGTGATCACGTCATCGATAATCACCACTTTGCCTTGCAACGGCGCACCTACCAAGGTACCGCCTTCGCCGTGGTCTTTGGCTTCTTTGCGGTTAAACGCAAAGGGGATATCACGGCCTTGCAAAGCAGGGTGTGCGGCCAATGCGCAGGTAGTCGCTGTTGCCAGCGGAATACCTTTGTAAGCCGGCCCAAACAGCATGTCGAAAGACAAACCGGAATCTACCAAAGCCTGTGCATAGAACTGCGCCAATTTCGCTACAGAAGCGCCGGTATTGAACAGCCCTGCGTTAAAAAAGTAGGGGCTCAAACGGCCAGACTTCACTTTGAATTCGCCAAAGCGCAAAACGCCCTGTTCCAGAGCAAACTGAACAAATTCTCGACGTTGTGACACTGCGTCAACCATAAAACGAACCTTTTAGCGCGTAAAAAGTCCTATTATTTCATACTATGTGCTGAACTTCCTGTCTGGCGTTGCCCATTCAGCTTGAATCCCACACATTGTTTTTCTGTTTCTGGTGAGTATTTCATGCGTCTGCCCGTTTATTACATTTCCCATGGTGGTGGCCCTTGGCCTTGGATACGTGAGGTTGAAGCCTCGTATGCTCCCCTGCGCACTGCGCTAGCAGATATCCCCCGCCAACTTGGTAATCAAAAACCCAGTGCTATTTTGATGGTGTCTGCGCACTGGGAAAGTGCCCACGGCTTTACTGTACAAGGCCATCCTAACCCCAGCATGCTGTACGACTATTACGGTTTTCCAGCACACACCTACGACGTACGTTATGCCGCCCCCGGTAAACCGGAGCTTGCTGAGCGCGTCAAAGAACTGCTGGCAGAACATCAGCTAGAAGCACACATAGACGCTGAGCGCGGCTTTGATCACGGTGCCTTCGTACCTGCCTACTGTATTTATCCTGATGCGTCGGTACCCATGGTGCAATTATCTATTCACCAGCATTATGATCCTGCCCTGCACATACAGTTGGGCAAAGCAATTGAGCGCCTGCGCGATGAAAACGTACTGATCATCTGTAGTGGCTTGAGCTACCACAACCTGCGCCATCTAGGCCCTAGCGGTCGTGAGCCTTCTGCACAGTTTGATGCATGGCTAGAAAAAACGCTGCTGCAAGACTCTCCTGAACAACGCATTCCCGCCATGCTGAATTGGGAAAAAGCGCCCTCTGCGCGTATTGCTCATGCACGCGAAGATCACTTGGTACCGTTGTTTGTTGCTGTTGGTGCTGCCGAGCACGACGCAGTGCACAGATTTCACTACCAGCAAGATGCCTTTGGCGGCATTACGGTATCCAGCTACCGCTTTGATGCGCCATAAGCCAAGCATTTCCCCATGCTCTGAGGGCTTTCTGGTCAGCAGAGTATGGGGCAGATAAAATAGCGGCTACATGCAGATCGCAAGGGAGAATTGAGCGTTGTTAAAAGTTACGAGTTTGAACCTGAACGGCATTCGTGCTGCCTTTAGAAAAGAGCTACCTGCCTGGTTAAAGAGCTATGCTCCCGACATGGTAGCGATGCAAGAGGTTCGCATCCAAGACCAAGACCTAACCGCCGCCATGCGTCACCCAGAAGGCTACACCGGTCACTTCAACCTGGCTGAGCGTAAAGGCTACAGTGGTGTGGGTTTTTACCTCAATAGCCCAGCAGAAAAAGTATGTGAGGGCATGGGCTGTGATGAGTTTGACCCAGAAGGCCGTGTGATTCGTGCTGATTTCAGCAACATGAGCTTGGTCAGTGCCTACCTGCCCTCTGGTACCAGTGGGGATATTCGCCAAGACGCCAAATACCGCTTCCTAGAGACTTTTGAGGCATGGATGAATGCCTTGATGAAGGAACGCACTGAAACAGGTCGTGAGTTCATTATCTGTGGCGACTGGAACATTGCGCACCAAGAGATTGACCTGAAAAACTGGAGAGGCAATCAAAAAAACTCCGGCTTCTTGCCTGAAGAACGCGCTTGGATGACCAAGGTGCTAAGCGAAATGGGCTGGGTAGATGTGTACCGTAGCCTGCATCCTGACACCACCGCCGAATGCTACACATGGTGGAGCAACCGTGGCCAAGCATGGGCCAATAACGTTGGGTGGAGGATCGATTACCAAATCGCAACGCCCGGCATCGCTGCTGCTGCACGCCATGCTGAGGTTTATAAAGCTGAGCGCTTTAGTGATCATGCTCCGCTGACCATTCAGTATGAGTGGACGCTGTAAAACGTAGACGACTGTATTCATCGCACGCGCTGAGGAACTGCAGGAATACTTTTTGTGATTTGTACACCAAATCAAAAAAGTTTCCTCTCCGTCCCTCTGGTTGGTCTGAGTGTGGGTAGGTTTACAGCCCTTTCTTTTGGGTTATTGCACAACTTGATCCAATTGGGACGCAGGTGTTAGATACGTCTATCTGTCAGTTGTAGCATCAGAAAATGCCGCTTAGTTTTTTGATGAGAGCAGCAAGTGCCGAAATGATCAGCCCACAGAATAAGCCGACATCTTCAGAAATGGGTGAGCACGCCCCTTTTATCTGTCACAAAAGTACGCACTCATCTCAACGGCTACCACACTGAAACCGTAGCAAGCGATGAAGGGAAAACGGAGGAAAGTGTTTTTTTATTTGGTGGTTAAATTAAAAAATACTTTTCGCAGTGCTAGCTAATACAAACAGTCGTTGAGCTGAGTGATGGCACTGCCACCACCGCCGAAAGGCTACAGCATGCAAAGGCTGCGTCTAAAGCAATTAACGTCATGATCATTCACCATCCCTATGGCCTGCATCCATGCATAGGTAATGGTAGGCCCGACGAACTTAAAGCCTTTGGCTTTTAACGCTTTAGAGATTTGTTCAGATAAGGGGCTGCTTGCTAGCCTCGTCACGCCATCGTTCACCAGCGTTTTACCGTCGGTAAATGACCAGCAAAAGTCGCTGAAACTTTCACCCTTACTTTTCATATCTTCGTAGATTTGTGCGCCTTTAATGGTGGCTACAATTTTGGCTCGTGAACGAATGATGCCGGGGTTAGCCATTAAGCGCTCTATGTCCGCTTCGGTATAACGCGCCACTTTGGCTGGGTCGAAATTATCAAAAGCCAGCCTAAAGGCTTCGCGCTTACGCAGTACGGTGATCCACGCTAAACCTGCTTGAAAGCCTTCTAACATTAAGCATTCCCACAATTCGCGGGAATCACGCATGAGAACGCCCCATTCCTCATCGTGATACTGCTCCATTAACGCGTCGCTTTCGGCCCAGCCGCAGCGTGTGTGTACTCGTATTGTCTGTGTTGTACTCATTATGTCAGTCCACATTATGCTGCTAGCTGTTAACGGCCTACTACGCGTCTATGCTTAGGAAAACATCTTGATGAAGCCCGTAATCACTAGAGCGTTCACAAAGTCTACAAACAATGAACCTACTAACGGAATCACAAAGAAGGCTTTAGGGGATGGGCCGTTTTTGCTGGTGAAGGCTTGCATGTTAGCCACCGCATTAGGCGTAGCACCCATACCGAAACCACAATGACCTACAGAAATGGTTACCGCATCGTAGTCGCGACCCATCACACGGAAGGTCACATAATAGGCAAACGCTGCCATCAAAATAGTTTGCGCCACCAAGATTACCAACAATGGGCCCGCAACGTCGACCAACTCCCACAGCTTCATATCCATCAGCGCCATGGTTAAGAAGAAGGCCAGTGACACTTCACCTATCACCCCCACTTCGTGCTCTGGGCAACGCAGCTTACGCAAGTCGATTATGTTACGCATCACTGCTGCCACTAACATCCCACCCAGATAACCTGGCAACACTATTTCTTTGCTTGCAAGGTAGTCAGTAATAGTGACCCCAATACCCATAGCAATGGCCAACAGCACTACGGTATGCATGATGGTGCCCATCAAGTATTGTTTGCTGTCTTTTTTGCCTTTCTGGGGAGCGGCATCTTGGGTGTCATCCGTTTCGAACTCGGACACCTCTGTGTGTGCACGCCCTTTGATTTTGTAGCGCTGCATCAATCGGCGCCCCAACGGACCGCCAATCAAACACCCGAACACTAGCCCCCATGTAGAAGCTGCCATTGCCGCTGGCAACGCTCCCGTGACACCCAAACCTTCCAAAATAGGGCCGAACGCACCAGATGTGCCGTGCCCACCAGTCATGGAAATAGAGCCTGCCGCTAGGCCTAATAATGGATCTGCACCCATAGCTCCTGCTAAGCCTACGCCTACAATATTCTGCAAGACTACCAATACGACCACTACGGCTAGGAAAATCAGTACTGCTATACCACCTTTTTTCAGTAGTTCTAAACTGGCCGAGAACCCAATGGTGGTAAAGAACACCACCATAAAGAACTCGCGTATGCTTTTAGATAGCGTAATCTCAAAAGCCCCTGTCTGATGTCCTATCAAAATCAAGATAGAAAACAGCAAACCACCAATAATAGGACTGGGGATAAAGTACTTACCTAATACAGCCACACGGCTTTTGATGAGTTCACCCACCACCATGAATACGGCAGCTAAGCCAACGGTTTGGGGAATATTCAACTGAATAGCGGTTAGGTCCATAGGTGTTCCCTACTAGCAAAATCGTGCTTGTTTTGTATGTATAGATGGCTGTAGCACTATGCTACTGCGTGCTACAGCAGGCCTACTGAGCGGGCAATAAATGCAGCTATATATTCAGGCTGATTTAAGTCTAACAAGGGTAACGGACACTGCGTCAACTCTGCCACATCAGTTGCCACTGCGACCACACCTTGATTCTCAGCATAGACAGGGGCAATGCCCCTAGACGGACGGTGTACTTCTAAACGGGGGATATCGGCTTGCCTGTAGCCCTCTACCAACACCAGATCTACTGTTCCCAAACGTTCTACGAGTTGCTGTAACGTTGGCTCGTCTTGCCCATGTAACGAGTGAAACAGCGCGTACTGATAAGGTGATGCGACAATCACCTCTCTGGCGCCAGCCGTGCGAAACCTGGCGCTATCTTTATGGGGAGGTTCAAAACTTAATTGATGATGGCTGTGTTTGATCACAGCCACCTCTATGTTGCGCTCTACGAACCAAGGTAGCATGGCTTCGACTAGGGTAGTTTTACCGCTACCCGAGCGACCGATAATGCCAAATACCCGGCTCAGATCTGTCATAGATTAACGGTCGCGTTTGACCGCGAACGCGCAAAAATCAATTAAGGTTTGTTTAAAGTCAGAGGCTGGGAATGCTTGGATCGCATTCAACGCCAACTGCACTTCTGCATCAGCGGCATCACGTGTGTAAGCCAAAGCATCGGTGTTATGGATAGCACGAGCTACAGCTTCAAAATCACCATCGCCATTTTCAATAGCTTGCTTGATCAGTTGCTGCTCTTCTTCCGTACCCACTTCCATCACACGAATCAATGGCAGCGTAGGCTTACCTTCGCGCAAATCATCGCCCACGTTTTTACCCAATGCAGCCACATCACCGCTGTAATCCAGTACGTCATCAATTAACTGGAATGCGGTACCAATATGGCGGCCATAGGCAGCAGCGGCTTCTTCTAGCTCATCGCTAGCACCGGCCAAAATCGCACCGACTTGAGCAGCGGCTTCAAACAGCTTCGCTGTTTTGTAGCGCACAACTTGCAGGTAACGTTCCCTAGACACATCGGGATCGTGCACGTTCAATAATTGCAGCACTTCGCCTTCGGCAATAATCGTGGTGGCACCAGACAGCACCGACATGGCGCGCATAGAGCCGCATTCCACCATCATTTCAAACGAACGCGAATATAAATAATCGCCTACCAATACACTGGCAGCATTACCGAATACAGCGTTGGCAGTACTACGGCCACGACGCATATCGGACTCATCAACCACATCATCGTGCAACAGCGTAGCCGTGTGGATGAACTCAACCACTGCAGCTAACACATGGTGAAACCTGCCTTCGTAGCCCAACGCTTTAGCTACCAGCAAGAGCATTGCCGGACGCATACGCTTACCACCAGCACCGACGATGTATTCCCCTATAGTACGAATAAGGACAACTTCCGAATTAAGACGCCCGCGAATGACTGCGTCCAGTTCGCGCATATCATCGGCTATAGGGCTCATCAGATCTGGGAGACTCAAGACAAATTTCCGAATGGTAAAAAGTTGATACACATCGCGCAACAGCTTGCGCAAAACACCTAATTATACGGGTTTGTCTATATTTCGCAGCGTCTACTTACTATCTTTCTGACTTCTAACCGTTTTTTACCAACTCTGAACTCTCGCGACAGCACGCCATCGCTACCTGAGCACAGGGTGTGTAGGGAAAGAACAGCACCTTTTAGTCATACTCATTTTTTTAGCGATAATAGATCTTTTACTACGTACTTTTGGAGACTTCTTTTGAGTACGCCCGACCTGAGCAACCTGATCCAACGTGCTGAACGCGTCCTGGCTCAACTTGAAGCCTGGCTGCCTCCAGCTCCCCCCGAAACAGACTGGAATGCCTATGCATTTCGCTGGCGCAAGCAAGGCTCTAGAGGCTGGTTAGATTCTGTACACAATATTGCGGCAATCCAACCCGATAACTTGCACCACATTGAGCGTCAAAAAGAAGCACTTGAGCGCAACACCCTGCATTTCCTAGCAGGTAAACCTGCCAACAACGTGCTGATGACCGGCGCGCGCGGTACCGGTAAAAGCTCACTTGTAAAAGCCATGCTGTGCAGCTTGGCCGACAAAGGTCTGCGCCTGATTGAAGTAGACCGTGACGACATGGGCGACTTGGGCGACATCATTGATCTGATCAGTGGACGTCCTGAACGTTTCATCATTTTCTGCGATGACTTGTCGTTTGAAGATGGCGAACCCGGCTACAAAGTATTGAAATCCGTGTTGGATGGCTCTGTGGCCTCCCCCGGTGACAACGTACTGATTTACGCTACCTCGAATCGCCGTCACCTGATTCCTGAGTACATGAGCGAGAATCTGCAAGCTAAGCCACACTCTGATGGTG
Organism: Paenalcaligenes sp. Me52; assembly: GCF_050487965.1. Lineage (NCBI taxonomy): Bacteria > Pseudomonadati > Pseudomonadota > Betaproteobacteria > Burkholderiales > Alcaligenaceae > Paenalcaligenes > Paenalcaligenes sp. Me52. The sequence goes on from NZ_JBKQFO010000002.1 coordinate 118,594, forward strand.
AGATCCACCCCGGTGAAGCAGTAGAAGAAAAAATCTCCCTCTCTGAGCGTTTTGGTCTGTGGCTGTCGTTCTACCCGTTTAGCCAAGACAAATATCTGGATATCGTGAACCACTGGCTACAACAAGCTGGCTGCACACCAGAGCAAATCGAAGAATCCCGTACTGAAGCCTTGCAATGGGCATTGCACCGTGGCTCACGCTCCGGTCGTGTTGCACGTCAATTCGCACGTGATTGGGCAGCGCGCTATGTCTAAGCCTCGTATTCACGCAGCAGTAGGCCTTATTTTGCGTGAGGACGGTAAAGTACTGTTTGGCAAACGCCCCGAAGACAAACCGTGGCCCGGTTATTGGGAACTGCCCGGTGGCAAAGTAGAAGCTGGCGAAACCGTGTCACAAGCACTACGCCGTGAGCTCAAAGAAGAGCTGGATATTGATGTAACGCATTCCACACCTTGGATAGAGTACGTACATGAATATCCCAAAAACATCGTCCGTCTCTCTTTTTATAAAGTAGATGCGTGGAACGGCGAAGAAAAAGGCGTGGAAGGCCAAGAACTCGCGTGGCTCACACCAGGCTGGCCATTATCTGTAGACCCTGTACTGCCTGCTGCTGAGCCACCTATGCGCTGGTTGAGCCTGCCTAACCGCTATTTGCTCAGTCACATAGACGACGCTGCACACACCGATGCTTGGCTAGAACGTTTGGAAACCGCTCTGGAAGATGGCATTCAACTGGTGCAATTCCGTGAACCAGCTTGGGAACAACTCGCTGCTGCTGATGCAGAAGAGCGAGACCTGTTGCATCAAGCGTGGTTAGCGACTCGTGAACTGTGCTGGAAATACGGTGCCCGCTGTTTGATCAATAGCGTACACCCTAAAGACTGGTGGTCTGAAGGCGACGGCGTACAACTGCGCGCCAACGATGCTCAGCACTGGGCAGCACAAGCGCAAGCAGGTCTTAAAGCCGATACGGCTCATGCTGATCCTGTACTGGGGCTACCTGAGAAAGCACTGGTAGGCGTTTCAGCGCATAACAAGGCTGATCTGGAAGCCGCCATACAACTCAATGCTAGCTTTATCGTCGTTGGCCATGTGCTACCTACCCCCTCCCACCCTGGTGAAGAAGGCTTAGGCTGGGCAGGCTTCCAAGAGTTGGCATGGCAAGCGGGTAGACCTGTATTTGCTATAGGTGGCCAATCCAACGCAACGTTGGCAGAAGCCACTGAGCATGGGGCGCACGGCATTGCCGGGATACGCCACATCGGGCACAACGCATGACTGATCAGGTAACCATTTCAGAACGTGATGGTCTACGTTACCTGCACCTGGGTAGCCCCTGGGTGCAGGGCGTTATGCGCGTAAAGAACCCCGACCAGCTGGAGCTTACCTATATCCAGCAAATGATGATGTGGACGTTATTTCAAGACAACCCCACACATATTGTGCAGTTAGGGTTAGGCGCAGCCAGTTTGACCCGTTTTTGTCATCAGCATTATTCATCCGCACACGTAACGGCAGTAGAACTCAATGCAGAGGTTATACACACCTGCAGACTGCTGTTCGACCTGCCTGAAGACGGCCCAAACTTGACTGTGCTGCAACGCTGCGCTTACCGCTACGTAGAAGAAACCCCTGACCACAGCATTGATGTGCTGCAAGTAGACTTGTACAGTGCTGACGCGCAAGAGCCTGCCTGCGAAGGTGAAGACTTCTACGCCAACTGCGCGCGCTGCCTGCGTGATGACGGCATACTCACGGTGAATATTTTGGGCAACCCCTCTGTTCATGGCCGCCACATACAGCAACTGCAAGATACCTTTGCCGCCGTAGCATGGCTACCCGAATCGCATGATGGCAACTTGATTGCCATTGCATTCAAAAACGCACCGGAAATAGAGTTTGAACAGCTCTACCAAAAAGCCGCCATACTGGAAGCCCGTTTGGGCCTGCCTGCAGGCGACTGGGTAGATGACTTAGTAGACTGGATGCAAGGCGATTAGTTTTGCACCGGTGACTGCTGCAATACCGGAGGCTGGTTCAGGCTAGTAGCATCCCAGCCTCCACCCAACGCGGCAATTAACTGCACCGCAGCGATGTAATGATCGGCTTGCATAGAAATAGTACTGCGCTCAGTGCTTAATGTACTGGTTTCTACTTGCGCCAAACTCAAGAAATCTACCATGCCCGCCGCATACTGATTACGCATTAAGGTCAGGGATTCTCGGGCTGCATCCAGAGCACGTTGCTGTGTCTGCATTTCTGCCGATAAACCTTGCCATTGCACCAAGCCATCTTCTACCTCTTTGATAGCATCCAGAATCGTTTGTCTGTATGACGCTGCTTGCGCATCGTAAGCAGCACGCGCATCGTCTACCCGTGCAGAACGCGCACCACCATCAAAAATTTGCAAAGCTAATGCAGGACCTAGACTCCAAAATCTCGCCGGTGCAGTAAACCAATCAGACCACTCACTGGCTCGGTAGCCGCCTTGAGCACTTAAGGTTAAGTCTGGCAACCAAGCTGCTTGCGCCACCCCAATTTTGGCATTCGCCGCCATCATTTGCCGTTCAGCTGACGCCACATCAGGCCTACGCTCTAGCAACTGCACTGGCACTGCTGCAGGCATGCTAGGCAAGGTTGGCCAACCCTCCAACGTTAAGGTTTGCATAGCGGCAGGCGTTACCCCCAACAACACAGCCATGGCGTTATGCAATTGCCCTTGCTGCCTATTCAACGATAAGCGCTGAGTACGTGCATTTTCTAATTGTGCTTGTGCCGACGCCACATCACTACGCGATGACATACCCGCTTCGTAGCGGTTTTGAGTGATTTGCAAAACCCGCTCATACGTCGCAATAGTTTGGTCTAACAACTGCTGTGACACCCACACATTTTTGGCTTGGAAATAACTTTGCGCCAACGTAGAAGCCAAGCTTAATTGCGTCGCTGCAATATCTGCCTGACTGGCTTGTAGCGATGCCTCGGCTGCTTCATTAGAGCGACGTACCTTACCCCAGATATCCGGTTCCCACCCTGCAGTGAGGCTCATGGAATAACTGTCGCTCGCACTAGGCGTGCTTGAGCCCGAACCACTAGGCGTGCTTGAGCCCGAACCACTACGCGTGTAACTGCCAGAGCTATTTAACGTGGGGTAGAACTCGGCGCGTGCACTACCTAGTGCTGCCAAAGCCTGCCTATAACGCGCCTCAGATTGCTCTAAGCTTGCGTTATGCGCCAGCATCTTTTCCATCAACTCTGAAAGCAAAGGGTCGTTAAAAGCAGCCCACCACTTCACCACACCAATTTGTGCATCTGCAGGTTGCGCCAATAACCATCCCGGATTATCGCTAGCCTGTGCTGCTTGGGTAGCCTCATTTTTGAAGTTCACACCCACATCCAACTCTGGACGCTGATAGTCAGGTCCTATGGCACACCCTGCAATCAACGCACTACATGCCACGCCCACCGCACGCTTGCTCCATAGCAAGGAGACAGCAGAACTCATGAGAAAACGAGAAAAATTAGGCAGCATGGTTAGACAAGCGCTCACGACGCTTCGCAAGATAACGTTGACGGAAACGATCCAAATACAAGTACACCACCGGCGTAGTATAGAGGGTTAGCACTTGGCTTAATAACAGCCCACCCACGATGGTCAAACCCAGCGGCTGACGCATTTCCACGCCAGCGCCAGTAGCAACGATCAGTGGTACTGCACCCAAAATAGCAGAAATAGTGGTCATCATGATGGGCCTAAAGCGTACCAAGCAAGCCTGATAAATTGCTTCCTCGGGCGGCAGACCATCACGACGCTCGGCAATCAGTGCGTAGTCCACCATCATGATGGCATTTTTCTTCACAATACCAATCAGCAAAAACACCCCAATTAGGGCGATCACCGAGAAGTCTTCTTTCATCACCATCAAGGCCAGCAAGGCCCCAATCCCTGCTGATGGCAAGGTAGAAAGAATAGTAATGGGATGAATATAGCTTTCATACAGCATACCCAACACGATGTACATGGTGGCTAGCGCGGCCAAAATCAGCCAAGGTTGCTGCGCCAGTGAGTCTTGCATCAGCTTAGCTGTACCGCCAAAACCGGTTTGAATTTGGTTGGTGGGTAAACTGATTTCTGCCAACGATTTCTCTATCGCATTCACCCCTTGTTCTAGCGACACGCCTTCGGACAAGGCAAAAGAAATACTCTCAGAAACAAATAAGCCCTCGTGATTCACACTCAACGGTGCTGAACCCGGCACAAAATCAGTGAAAGCAGAAAGTGGTACACGGCTACCGTCTTTGCTGATTACTTCAACTTGTTTAAGAGACTCCACATCTTGTGCAAAACGCTCTTCTACGCCCAGAACAATGTTGTACTGATTCAAGCGCCCATACACCACCGACACTTGCCGTTGGCTAAACGAGTTATTCAAGGTTGCCGCAATTAAGGCCATGTCTACGCCTAAGCTCGTCGCCTTTTCACGGTCAATTTGCATTTCAACGCGCCAGCCTGGTTCTTCGGAGTCGGCTTCCACATCAGTAAGTTCAGGCAATGCTGCCATGGCTCGCCTTACCTTAGGCATCCACTCTTTCAGCAACGCCAAATCACTGCCTAACAAACTGTATTGGTAGGCACCTGCACGCCCTGCTCCGCCCACAAAAATATCTTGCTGCGGCGTCAAAAACATACGAGCACCGGGCTCGGATTGCAACTGTTCACGCAACCGCGCAACGACTGTATTGGCATTGGCATCACGTTCATCCAATGGCTTAAGCTCTATCAGAATCGTAGAGTTGGTGCTGGACCCTTGGCCACCCGCAAATACCGCCACACTTTGTACCGCAGGGTCATTCATTAAAATCGTTCTAAACTTGTTCAGCTTAGGCAACATACCTTGAAATGAAGTGCCCTTGTCTACCCTGAAAAAGCCCATTAACTGACCGGTATCTTGTTGTGGGAACAAACCTTTGGGAATCACCGCAAACAAGTAGCCATTCATCACAATGGCCAAAAACAATGACAATAGCGTTAGGCGCTTATGCCGTAATGCCCATGCCAAACTACGTTGATAGGCCACAGCAAACACATGGCCTATATGCCCCAACAGTCGGCTCACACCTTGGAGCATGGGTTTAGCTTTAGGTGTTTCAGGCAGTAGTCTCGCCGCCATCATAGGCGTCAGCATCAGCGAGATCAGTAACGAGAAAAAGATAGCCACTGACAAGGTAACAGCAAACTCTTTGAATAACTGCCCAACTAATCCACCCACCAGCCATAGTGGAATAAACACCGCTACCAGCGAAATACTCATGGCCAATACGGTAAAACCCACTTCGCGCACCCCACGTATGGCCGCCCTAAACGGTTTAACCCCATTTTCTACGTGACGCATCACGCTTTCTAACACCACGATGGCGTCGTCCACCACAAAGCCAGTGGCAATAATTAATGCCATCAACGAAATGGTGTTGAGCGAAAAGCCAAACAAATACACCAGCGAAAATGCACTCATCAACGACGCTGGTACCGCAATAGCGGGAATTAACGCAGCACGCCAATCCCGTAAAAATGCCAGCACCACCAACACCACCAAAATCATGGCGATAATCAGTGTTTTACGTGCCTCATCTAGCGATGCCCTAATACTAGGCGTACGATCTTGCGCGACTGAAATGTGCACATCAGCCGGCATCATGGCTTCAAAATCAGGTAACCGTTCACGAATTGCATCAACGGTCTCAATAATATTGGCGTCTGCTTGCCTACGTACTATCAACAGCACCGCAGGTTTCTCGTTAGAAAAACCCGCGTTATATAAGGTTTCCGTGCTGTCTTCCACCAACGCAACATCGCTCAGGCGTATGGGATTACCGTTACGCCACGCCACGATTAATGGACGGAACTGATTAGCGCGATTCATCTGCGCCCCTGAATTCACGTACCACTGGTGCTCATTATTTTCTAAATACCCATTAGGGCCTATAGCATTTTCACGCGATAGGGCACTACGTACTTCATCCAGCGACACCCCCATGCTGCTCAGCAAGCGTGGGTTCAAACTAATACGTACTGCAGGTAGCGATGCACCACCTACAGACACTTCGCCCACACCTTTTACCTGTGCCAATTTTTGCGCAACGATAGTGGTGCCCAAGTCATAGAGTTCTGCTGGCGTCGCAATAGGCGATGTCATTGCCAGCACCATTACGGGCATGGAAGACGGGTTAACTTTGAAATACGACGGCGGATCACGCATGCCCGACGGCAACATGGGGCGTGCTTGGTTAATGGCCGCCTGTACTTCGCGTGCCGCATTGTTGATGTCTTGGTCTAGGTCAAACATCAACGTGATGCGTGTAGAGCCTTCTGAGCTGCGTGATGTCATTTCCATCAACCCAGCAATCGAGCCTAAGGATTGCTCTAATGGCATTGCTACACTGGACGACATGGTTTCGGGGCTAGCACCAGACAACCGTGCTTCTACCATGATCATGGGGAAATCCATCTCGGGCAGCGGGGCAACGGGCAGCATAAACAGCGATAACCCCCCAGCCCCCACCATGGCCAAACACACCAAGGTTGTAGCCACGGGACGCATAATAAAGAGGGTTAGCCACCTCATGCGCTAACCTCGCTCCCTGTAGCGCGCGCCGCTTTCCAACGTGTGGATAGTCTATCGAAGAATAGATAAATCACGGGCGTGGTGAACAGCGTAAGCACCTGACTACACAGCAACCCACCCACCATCACCAACCCTAAAGGTTGACGCAACTCAGCCCCCGAACCGGATGCAAACATCAGGGGCAACGCCCCAAACAATGCCGCTAAAGTGGTCATCAAGATAGGACGAAAACGCAGCAATGCCGCTTGGTGAATAGCCTCTTGTGCCGACAAGCCCTCTTCGCGCTGTGCGACTAAGGCAAAGTCGATCATCATGATGGCGTTTTTCTTCACGATACCGATCAGCAAGATAATGCCTATCACCCCAATCATGTCCAGATCACGCCCTGCCAATAACAAGGCCGCCAATGCGCCAATCGTGGCAGACGGCAAGGTGGACAAGATGGTGATGGGGTGTATATAGCTTTCGTACAGAATACCTAGCACGATGTACATGGTGACTACGGCAGCTAGCATCAACCACAAGGTACTGGACAAGGATGCTTCAAAGGCTCTGGCAGCCCCTAAGAAACGCAGTTCTACGGAGTCAGGCAAGCCTATGTCTACACGAGTCGCTTGAATCTCGGCTACAGCCTCAGACAGCGATGCACCAGCAGCCAAACTGAATGACACGTTAGCGGAAGGAAACTGATCCAGCCTTTCTATGCTCAGCATCATAGGCGCAATACGCCAACTGGCTACGGTGCTTAGCGGTACTGTCGTGCCACTGCTGGTAGGGATATGCAAATTGGCGACGTTTTCAGGATACTCTCTGTAGCCTTCGGCCACTTCCAGCACAACTCTATACTGAGCAGACTGGGTATAAATGGTAGAAATCTGCCGCTGCCCAAACGCGTCGTACAGCACATCGTCTAACGTGGATTTCGTCACCCCCAATCGGGCGGCTGTGTCGCGATCTACGTCCAGCACTAATTGCTGGCCACCTGGCTGCTGATCGGTGGCTACCGACGCAATAGATGGTAACGCTGCCAGCGCATCCTCCCACAATGGCAACCATGTTTCCAATACCCGTTTATCAGGGTCAGATAAGGCCATCTGATACGGATTACGGGCGACTTGGTCATCTACCGTCAATTCCTGAACGGTTTGTATGTACACCTGCAAACCAGGGAGTTGAGCAACCGCTTCCTCCAGTTGTTTGCCTATGGTGACGGCATCTTGCGAGCGCTCACTTTGTGGCAGCAAACTAATCTGCATGCGTCCGGTGTTCAATGTCGCGTTGTTACCATCCACCCCAATGAACGTGGTCACACTTTCCACGTCAGGGTGGCGCAAAATTTCTTCGGCTGCCTGTGTTTGCAGGCTAGACATCGCTTGGAATGAAGCGCGCTGCGGCCCTTCTGTAATCGCCTGCAACATGCCTGTATCTTGTGCTGGGAAGAAGCCTTTAGGCACCACCATATACAGTAAGGCAGTTAAAACCATCGTGCCCACGGCCACCCATAATGTGAGCACTTGGTGACGCAACACCCATTTCAAGCCATCGTCATAGCGCTGAATCATCACATCTGTTTTATGACCCAACCACGCTACGATACGCTGATAAAAACGCTGAGGTTTCTCTGCATCCGACTGGTTTGCAGGCTCATCACTATGCCCACGCAATAAGCGAGCACACATCATGGGGGTCAGCGTCAGCGAAATTACTAGTGACAATAAAATCGCAACCGCTAAGGTAAGTGCAAACTCTCTGAACAGACGTCCGATCACATCACTCATGAACAGTAATGGAATCAGCACTGCAATCAACGAGAACGTCAGCGACAACAACGTGAAACCAATCTGCTTAGCACCCTTTAATGCAGCCGCTAACGGTTTTTCACCCTGCTCTATGTAGCGGGCGATGTTTTCGATCATAACGATGGCATCGTCCACCACAAAACCTGTGGCAATGGTTAGCGCCATCAGGGTCAGGTTATTCACACTGAAGCCCATCAAGAACATGATGCCAAACGTACCGGCTAACGATAGTGGCACTACCACACCGGGAATAAAGGTAGCAGTCCATGTGCGCAGGAACACAAAGGTCACCAACACCACCAGCACAATCGCCAGCAGCATTTCTTGCTGTACGTGCGACACAGAATCACGAATGGTGCGTGTACGATCAGCCGCCACCACCACATCTACCCCGGCAGGCATTGCCTGCTGCAAGGAAGGAAGCAGCTCGGTAATTTTGTCTACTACCTCAATGACGTTTGCGCCCGGCTGACGCTGCACATTTAGCAAAATAGCGGGTGTACTACCAAACCATGCAGATTGGCGCGCATCTTCCGCAGCATGCACAACGGTAGCCACATCCCCCAAGCGTAGGGCAGAGCCATTTTCATAGCGAAGAATGAGGTTTTCGTAATCAGCGACGGATTGCAGTTGTTCGTTAGCGCTAATGGAGGTGGAACGCACCGGCCCATTTAACGTACCTTTAGGCTGATTCACGTTAGCCGCTACCACCGTCTGGCGCACGTTACTTAGCGTTAACTGTTGTGCTGCCAACGCTTCGGGATTGACTTGTATGCGCACTGCCGGACGTTGACCACCCGCAATACTCACCAACCCCACGCCCGTAATTTGCGATAGTTTTTGCGCCACACGCAGATCAATCAGGTCACGCACCTCTGTTAACGGCAGCGTGGGCGACATAATAGCCAAACTGATCACTGGCGTATCTGCCGGGTTCACCTTGTTATAAATAGGCGGCGAAGGCAGGTCAGACGGCAAGGTAGTAGAGGCTGCATTAATAGCCGCCTGCACCTCTTGCTCGGCCACATCCAACGACAAACCCAAATCAAACTGTAAGGTAATACGCGATGCACCGCCCGAGCTGGATGAGGTCATTTGCGCCAAGCCCGACATTTGTCCGAACTGCCGCTCCAGTGGTGATGTCACCAACGCCGTCATCACATCGGGGCTAGCACCAGGGTATAAGGTCACTACCTGAATGGTGGGGTAATCTACCTGAGGCAGTGCCGCCACCGGCAACCACCGGTAACCCAACAACCCAGCCCCCAGCAAGGCCAACATAGCCAAGGTGGTGGCCACAGGCCTTAAGATGAACTGGCGTGAGAAGTTCACTGTGTCTTGCCCTCTGGCGCAATCAATTCCACTTCAGAGCCTTCACGCAAACGATCCATCCCTTCAGTGACCACTTGCTCACCTATTTCCAAACCATTAAGAATGACAGAATCCACGTCGTCACTAACGCCGGTTTGCACTGCTCGAACATTCACTTTGTTCTCAGCATTAATGACGTACACGTAGTCGCCAATAGAACCGCTTTGTATGGCTCGTGCAGGAACAATCACGCCTTCTTGCTGGCCTAGCAAGACATTCACGTTCACGAACTGATTGGGGAAAAGTTTGTGGTCTTCGTTATCAAATCTGGCTTTGATACGCACCGTGCCGGTATTTACATCTATCTGGTTATCAATAGCCATCAACTCACCGGTAGCTAGCAATTCGCCATTACGGTTACTGACCGTGACCGACACCATGCTGGGATACGACGCGCGGGTGGTAGTAGCCACTTTCTCTCCGCTGTCTAACACTGTATTGGCGAGTAGCTCATGCTCGTGCACAGCTTCTTGGACTCGCTGTAATTCCTGTTGCGGCAATGAAAAATGTGTAGCAATGGGTTGGGTTTGGGTAATCACTACCAAACCCTCGGTGCTACCTGCCGACACCAAGTTACCTTCATCTACTGTGCGCAAACCTAAACGACCACTTAACGGCGCGGTAATACGGGTGTAATCCAATTGCAATTGAGCTTCATCCACCCCAGCTTTTGCGGCTTGTACAGCGCCTTGTAATTGCTGTACAGAGGCTTCTTGATTCTGCAGTTGCTGTAATGAAATAGAGTCTTGTTTGGATAAACGCTTATAGCGCTCCAAATCCAATCTCGCTAAACGCAATTGGGCTTCATTTTGCACCAGTTGTGCCTTGGCTTGATCCAAACGTATTTGATAGGCACGCGGGTCTATTTGTGCCAGTAGCTCACCTTCTTTGATCCACTGACCATCCTCAAAGGCGATGTCTATCAGTTCGCCCTCTACACGGCTACGTACCGTCACCACGTTAAAGGCTTGTACTGTGCCTATAGCTGGAACTAACACCGGAAGCTGCCCAAAATGGGCTTGTGCAGCACGTACCGGTACTTTTGCTCCCATCATGCCCATCATGCCTGGACGGCCTTTAGGGGCATTCTGCCCGCCTGCTGTTCGACTAGACTGCCACCAATAAGCGGCCCCTATCACAATCAGAATCAGCAAGCACCACCATATCACCCGTGCACGGGATTTTGAGCGGGATGCAGAATTGGTCATTCACTGCTCTCCAACAAGCAAAGCTATTTTTATTTAAGTAAGGGGCTATGCGCCCCAAGTTATTGTGTAGCGTGTGTCAGGGACCTGATACCACTACCGCAGCAAGCCCTAGCCCACCTTGTGACTCTCTGTAACGAAATAAGTTCCATTCTCAGTAGAGAAATTGCCTGCTTGTTAACCTATATTGCAGCGTGCCAGTTTGAAATGTATGTCGCGCGTTAATGGCACTGGTTTATTGGTGGTGTCTTGTAAGGCAAAACGCACCCATAACACATACTTGTTTGCGCTCATTTCAGGAAATACACCAGCTGCTTCGTCTACCCAGACACGTAATAGCTGGAACGATTTTCCACCCAGCATCTCTTGGTAGTTTCCTTCGTGGGCCGTATGCTCTAGCGCATCGCCAGCATCACGCAATAAGCGCAGCACCAACATCAAAGCGGCATGCATAGGTTGGAAGGCTTCCGACCACGATTGCAGATCGGCGCGGCGTTGCGCCACGGGCCTAGACTGCCACGCATAATACGACGGAATATCTACCTGAGAACAACCACCAGGCACCGTCAATCGGCCACGCAAACTGCCCAGCCAATCGTTATCTTTAAGGTTTTGCCCCAAGCGCCCTTGAGCTGCCAGCGGGCTAGTGACTTCTTGCAATTCATTCAGCATGTTGTCCAGCAGTTTGCTGGACACTCCAGGATGCTCACGCAGTGCAGATAAGGCCAGACGCTGGCGCTCAATATCCTGCAGAATCATTCCACGTAAATCTGAACGTTCACAAACATCCAGTATCTCGAACAATGTCGTGACGGCTATCTGATGCAAATGGGGATCGTCGCCCGCCATGAAGTAATGGAGACGATCAAACAGATATTCGACCCGCAGGAAGGCCCGTACACGTTCATTACAGGGATACTCGTAAAGAATCACGTGAAAAAAACCCTTAAATAGCTAAATAAAACGTACTTTTATGTCTCAACGCTGCTGCAACCATTGTTGGTGCAACTGCTCGGCCTGCTGACGAAGTGCACTGAGAGTGGTCTTGCCATCGTTCACAATTACATCGTCGGCTACAGCCAAACGCTGCTCTCTGGTTGCCTGCGCACCCATGATACGCTCAATGACCTCATCCGTCAGCCCACTACGCTCACGTACCCGCTGTTTCTGGGTGTGCTCATCGCAGTCCACGACACAAATTCGGTCTACATGATTACGCCAACGACCTCGCTCTATTAACAGCGGAACTACCACTACTACGTACAAACCGCCTGCAGACATGACCTGTCTACGTGCTTCGTCCCAAATTAATGGGTGCAGTAACGCCTCTAATCGTTGACGCTCTGCCGGGTTGGCAAATACATGCTCGCGCATGCGTTGTCTGTCCATACCTTGCTCTGCCGTGATAAATGCAGAGCCAAATTGTTCAGCAATTGCTGCGATGGCGAAGCCACCTGGCTGACACAGCTGATGGGCAACCAAGTCAGTATCCACAATGGTGGCACCCCACTCTTCCAGCAGTGTTGCCACTTGGCTTTTACCTGACCCAATTCCACCTGTTAACCCAATTTTTAGCATAGGCTTTGCATCCTTAAAACCCGTACGGGGCAAAACCCACATGCAGGCCGGACTCCCATACATTGATCACACTATACGCTAGGCATAAGTATGGCCCAAATGCACATGCTCCGCGAGGTAAACAGCGTTGCTGCCAGCAGGCCTGTATGAACCAACACGCCACCGCAGCAATCAAAATCAGTAAAAAACCAGCATGTAGTTGCGGGCTTATGGCCCATAACCCCAAATACAGCTTGATATCGCCTGCCCCTATGGGCGGTTTCTGTATAAAAGGCATACAACAGCGATAACCCACATACAACGCCACAGCTAACCACCATGCTGTATTTGATGTCGTTAACGTTACCGTAAACCACACTTGTATCAACCACGGTAACACGATGAGTGGGATCGTTACAGCATCCGGCAATAAACGCGTATACAGATCACACCACACCAAAAACAATAGCACTGCAGTCAAACCGCCATACCAGAAACCCACACCCCAAGAAATGTGATCGTACATAACGCGCTGTACGGCAATAGCGAGATAAAACGTAGAGAAAAAGACCGTTACCCCTACCAAAAACACCGCACAACCTCTGTGCCAGTAAGAATGCGGCCAATGCGGTATACGCCACCAATCGCGTGGATTAGTGAGTGCTTTTTGAGCAGCCCTGTATAAACTGCGGCAGTTTGGTGTTGCACCCTGTTGCAAGATTAGGGCATACGATTTTGCCCAACTCTGTGCAAAAGCCGTAAAAACAACCGCCGCAATAGGGCACAGCAAATACAGCATTGTTGGAATCCTTAATCGTGAACCGCCTTATAATGGTGTTTTACTCCGCTCACTTACCTGCACAGGATGGCATCATGCGTGCTTCTACTACATCTGCTTTCCCAAGCCGTTCCCTACTTACAGGCCTAGCGCTGTGCGCGTTATTGGCAGGCTGTGCCAGCCAGTCCACGCCCGCCTCGTATCAAAGCGGCCGCTCTGATACTGAAAATGATGCGCAAAACTCTGCCCGAGCCCAACATACCCATGCGGCTTCTCAGTTGCAGTTCGGTTTTGGTAAAGATGCAGTGGCAGAGCAACCTCGTACTGCTGACCAACAATTAATAGAAAGCCGTCAGGTACGCGAGTTAGTTGAGCCACGTACATTCTTGGGTACCATTTCGTGCTCACCTACCGATGCTCTGTGCGTGCCGTTACGTACTACGTTAACGACAGCCCCTTCCGGTGTATGGCGTATGCGCATTGAAGCGGCTGACCGCTCTGCCCCTACACATGCCACCAGTGGTTGCTGGTATCAGGTAGGCAGCCAGCCTAATCGCATTATTTTGCAGTTAAGTAATGAGGCGATATTGGCTGAGCTCAGTTTCTTAAACAATAACCAGATGAAAGTTCAGACGTTTAACCAACAACGTCCTACTCTGGAAACGTTACTGAGCCGCCAAGCGGATATTGATCCTATTAGCGAACTGGATGATCGTCCGGCTCCACAGTGTCATCGCGCTCAGTAAGTGCACCATTTTGTGTTTGGCTTGAACCGTTGAACGCGTCAGCGTCCGGTTCAGCCAAGCTGTAACGACTACGCATCCCCCGCGTAAAGACCAAATGTGACAGCTCCATTGCACCGCGCACATTTAATTTGCTGTACATGCTACCTCGATGAGCATCGACGGTACGCTGCGAAATTCCTAGTTTTGCTGCAATAGACTTGCTCGGCAATCCCTGTATGACCAATTTCATGACTTGAAGCTCGCGCGCCGTTAAGCGCTGATTAAGCCATGTAGCGGTTTCTTGTAGTGGTGTCTGCATCACAAAGCCTCCAATAAATGACAGCAATAAAACCTGCTGCCTAAAGCTTCCCTGCCTCAATGTAACAAATATTATCTATATTTATGTTTAGTTACAATATGACAGAATGATCCACCTAGCAAACCCTACTCTTTCAACCCTACTGAGTACGCAGGGTTGAAAGCACTACATTTCGTCTTAACGATCTTTCATTAGCATCGCGATAACACTTTGCACATCCAGCGCGCCCGAAGGTTCAGAAGCATTGTCTGAGCTGGAAAATGCACCGATCAAAGCAGGCAACAACTCGGTCAAATGTGAGAGTACTTTGCTTTCGCTTAAGCCACTGTCATTCGCCATCGTCGCTACTGCTTTATTCCCTAATACTTGCTCTAGCTGTCCCATGCTTACCGGCAACTTTTCACCGCTGCTCATCCATGATGTCACCACCTTGGCTAATCCACCCTGTTTGAAGGTTTGAATCAAACCATTCAAGCCTCCTGGAAACTTATTTACCAACGACACCAACGCTGGAATTAGGCTGGCACGTTCTTGTTGTGCAGGATTTAATGCTGCAGACGCAACGGACATCAAAGAGTTTAGAAAGCTCACGGTTTACACCTCGTTATTTACTTCTTTTAAGTAAGGATGCTACATTGTGCCGCGCTTTCAGGCGCTAGAGAAAAAACAAATGCAAACAAAAAATACCCCCACGCTGCCTTGCTAGCAAGGCGCTGCCCCCCCGAGGGGGCTTTACGGTCTTGGGGCGGCCCTGCGACCTCTAATACCCCCACGCTGCCTTACTAGCAAAAGCACTGTCCCCCAAGAGGGCCTTACGGTCTTGGACAGCTCTGCGAACACCGCACTAAACAAAGTTCTAGCCCATAAAAAAATGCGCTGCCTAAGCAGCGCATTTTTCGGTCAATTTCCTAAGCAAACGCTAGGATTAATCCCCGAACTGAATGCCTTGTGCCAGCGGCAATTCACGAGAGTAGTTGATGGTGTTTGTGGCACGACGCATATAGACTTTCCATGCATCGGAACCCGACTCTCTACCACCACCAGTTTCTTTTTCACCACCGAATGCGCCACCAATCTCTGCGCCCGATGTACCAATATTCACGTTGGCAATACCGCAGTCTGAACCATTGGCGGATAAGAAGTATTCTGCCTCGCGCAGGTCGTTACTGAAGATAGCCGATGACAGACCTTGTGGCACATCGTTTTGCATGTCTACCGCTGTTTGGAAATCGGTATAACGCATGAAATACAGAATAGGAGCGAAGGTTTCGTGTTTCACCACGCTGCTTTGCTCTGGCATTTCCACAATGGCAGGTTTCACATAGTAGCCATTAGGGTATTTATCTTGCAGCACGCGCTCACCACCGTGTACGGTGCCGCCCTGCTCACGCGCATTTTTCAAGGCTGTTTGCATAGCGTCAAACGAGTCTTTATCGATCAACGGGCCTACCAATGTGCCTGTTTCCAATGGGCTACCAATAACCGCACTGTCATACGCTTTGCGCAAACGTTTCAATAGATCATCTGCCACACTTTCGTGCACAATCACTCGACGAGTGGTGGTGCAACGCTGACCAGCCGTACCAATAGCACCAAACAAAATGCCGCGCATGGCTAAATTCAGATCTGCGGATTCACTCACAATAATGGCGTTATTGCCACCCAGCTCTAGCAAAGAACGACCAAAACGAGCCGCTACGCGTGGACCTACTTCACGGCCCATACGTGTAGAACCTGTTGCTGATACCAGCGCCACATCGTGGTTATCTACCAAGGCTTCGCCTACATCGCGTTCGCCGATCAGCACTTGGCTCAAACCTTCTGGTGCATCGCCAAAACGTTTTAACGCACGTTCAAACAAGGCTTGGCACGCCAACGCTGTTAGCGGTGTTTTCTCGGATGGTTTCCAGATCACAGCATTACCGCACACCAATGCCAAGGTGGTATTCCATGACCACACGGCAACGGGGAAGTTAAAGGCGGAAATTACGCCTACTACACCCAGTGGATGCCAGGTTTCCATCATGCGGTGACCAGGACGCTCGGACGCGATAGTCAGACCGTACAACTGACGAGACAACCCTACGGCGAAGTCGCAGATATCAATCATTTCCTGCACTTCACCAGCGCCTTCCGCCAGAATTTTCCCAGCTTCGATGGACACTAGCTTGCCCAAGGTTTCTTTTTCCTCGCGCAGCACTTCACCGAACAAACGCACCAACTCTCCTCGACGCGGTGCGGGCACAGCTCGCCATGCGGTGTACGCCTGCTTGGCTTTGCGTACTGCTACAGCAACGTCGGCAACGCTTTGCTGCGCGACGCGAGCAATTTCTTGCCCATCCACAGGTGAAGAAACCGACAGCGATCCACCACGGATACTCGCTGCGTCCACACCCAGCTTTTCTAATAATTCTGCAGTTTGCATAGCAATTTCCATCCAATGAACAGGGGACAAAGTTCCGGCAACTAGCAGGTCACCGTATTTCTAATCAGAATATCATTTTTCGTATAGGAAAATTTATACTCAAAGGGAAAACACCAATAAAATATTTTCACAATTATGAAAATAATAGCATCACATAGCACAACCACTCGTATCCGATACCGGAGAATTATTCATCATGGAAACCCAGCTGTTTGATGTCGTGATCGTAGGAGGCGCTGCTACCGGCAGTTCAGCCGCCTATTTCCTGCTCTCCAACCCCGATTTTCAGGGTAAGGTGCTGGTGCTGGAGCAAGACCCTAGCTATCAACACTGCGCTACCACCCTGTCCGCAGCCTCTATACGACATCAGTTCTCCACCCCGGAAAACATCCGTATGTCCATGTTTGGTACGGAGTTTTTACGCCAGTTCAAACGCAATATGGATGTGGATGGCGATGCTGCTGACCCCGCATTCGTTGAAGGCGGTTACCTGTTTCTGGCCACTAATGATGGTGTGGAAACACTGCGTTCCAACCTAGAAGTTCAGCAAGCTGAAGGCGCCAACATTCACATGTATGACGCACCTGATCTGGCTGCCAAATACCCGTGGATGAATACCAGCGACTTGGCGGCTGGCTCATTGGGTCTAAGTGGTGAAGGTTGGCTAGACGCCTACGGCATGATGCAAGGCATGCGCCGCAAAGCCATCTCGCTAGGTGCTACCTATCGCTCGGCACGTGTACAAAAACTGCTGCACCAAAATGGTCATATCACGGGCGTAGAACTGGATAACGGCGAGCAAATCCATGCCAAATTTGTGATTAATGCCGCCGGCACAGACGCTACCCGCTTGGCTCTAACTGCTGGCATCGATTTACCCGTGCAATCCCATAAACGCAGTGTGTTTTACTTCACTTCCCCCGCTGCTGTACCGGGCTGCCCAATGGTGATTGATCCTACTGGCGCGTACTTCCGCCCTGAAGGCGAAGGCTTTATTGCTGGTATTGCTCCCTCGGCAGACCAAGACCCGCCTTGCACCGACTTCGATGTGCAGCACGAATTATTTGATGAATTGTTATGGCCACTGCTGGCTGAACGCGTGCCCGGCTTTGAGGCGCTGCGTTTGGTACGTAGCTGGGCTGGTCATTACGACATGAACTTGTTGGATCAAAACTTGATTCTTGGTCCACACCCCCACATGCAGCACCTGCTTTTTGCCAATGGCTTAAGCGGGCACGGCATGCAGCAAGCCCCTGCTGTAGGTAGAGCGCTTAGTGAATTGATTATTTATGGCCAATTCCGCTCTTTAGATCTCACTCGCTTAGGCTGGCAGCGCATTTTAGAAAATCAGCCATTGATTGAGAAAAACGTCGTCTAACACTCCTTTTTGCCACCAGGCACAACGCAGCACAACTATTCCAATAATCAGGAGACAATGAAATGAAAAGGAAGTTTGCTTTTTCCATGATGGCCGCCACGCTTTGCTTGGCGCTTCCCTTCGCCGCATCTGCCGCCGAAACCGTAAAAATCGCCATTGCAGGTCCCTTCACCGGAGCGAACGCTGCATTTGGTGATCAGCTTTGGATTGGTGCTGTGGCTGCTGTTGAGCAAATCAATGCCAACGGCGGGGTTAACGGTAAACAGTTAGAGCTGATCAAAGGTGACGATGCTTGCGAACCCAAGCAAGCAGTAGCCGTTGCCAACCGTTTGGTTGACCAAGAAAAAGTGGCAGGTGTAGTGGGCCACTTCTGCTCGTCTAGCCATATTCCTGCCACTGAAATCTACGACGAAGCCGACGTGCTTTCCATGGCATGCGGTGCCACCAACCCCATCATTACCGAACGCGATATGCCTACCGTCACCCGCATTGTGGGTAGGGATGATCAGCAAGCACTGGTAATTGGTGATTTCATTGTGAACGACCTCAAAGCCAAACGTATTGCGGTGATTCACGATAAAGACACCTATGGTCGCGGCTTAGCTGATGCCACTCGTAAAGCGGTAGAAGCGGCTGGCGTAGAAGTTGCCGTGTTTGACGGTGTGAACCGTGGTGAGCGCGACTACAACGCACTGGTTACTCGTATGCGCAGTGCTGATGTAGACGCCGTATTCTTCGGTGGTTTGCACGGTGAAGCCGGTACGCTGGTACGCCAAATGCGTGAGCAGGGCATGAAACAACCCTTCATTTCCGATGACGGTATTGTGGACCCCGCTTTTGTGACTGCAGCAGGTGGCCCTCAGTACGCCAGCGGTGTCTACATGACCTTCCCTCAAGACCCTCGCAACATGGACAGCAGCAAAGATGTGGTCGCCAAACTGACCGCAGAGGGTAAAAAATCCGATGGCTTCACGCTGTATGCCTACGCTGGCGTACAAGCCTTGGCCGCCGCGCTGGCCGGAACCAACTCCACCAGCGGTACAGAATTGGCTGACTGGATGAAAGCCAATCAGGTGCAAACCGTGTTAGGCCCTAAAGCATGGGATAGCAAAGGTGACTTACAAGTTGCCAACTATGTCATGTACCAGTGGGATGACAACGGTGGATATGCCGAACTGAAGTAAACCGCTTTCGCTTATCCCGGCGGGTAGCAACCGCTACCCGCCAACCTGGAGTTTGTGTCCATGGACATCTATATCTTTGGTCAACAGATCATCAACGGCCTGACCTTGGGCTCGGTGTATGGTCTTATCGCAGTCGGCTACACCATGGTGTACGGCATCATCGGCATGATTAACTTTGCCCATGGTGACATCTACATGGTGAGCGCTTACATTTCCGCCATTACCTTAGCCGTCATTTCTTTTTTCGGTATTCAATCTGTACCGTTCGCCCTACTCACTACCTTGATTGTGACCATGGCCATCACGGGGTTGTACGGCTGGTCTATTGAACGCACCGTTTATCGTCCTCTGACTGGCACCACCAGACTGGCCCCCTTGATTACCGCCATTGGTGTGTCATTGGTACTGCAAAATTACGTGCAGCTCGCTCAAGGCCCTAATGTACAAGGCGTGCCTATTTTGATTTCTGGCAGCTTCCGTTTGGGCGACGATGAAAACTTCATTCAAATTCGCTTAATGAACCTGATCATCATTGGTGTAAGCGTAGCCGCTATGGCTATTCTGACATGGATGATTCATGGCACCAGCCTAGGTCGCCAATGCCGTGCGGTGCAACAAGACCGCAAAATGGCCACGATTTTGGGCATTAACAGTGCGCGCATTGTCTCCATGGTGTTTGTCATAGGCTCCGTCATGGCCGCAATTGCGGGTGTGCTGGTGACGTTGAGTTATGGCTCTTTCGATTTCTATGTAGGCTTCATTATTGGTTTGAAAGCATTTAGTGCGGCAGTATTGGGCGGTATTGGCTCATTACCTGGCGCCATGCTGGGCGGGTTATTGCTGGGCGTGCTGGAGTCTATTTTTGCTGGCTTCGTCAACAGTGACTACAAAGATGTATTTGCGTTTAGCGTGTTGGTACTGGTGTTGATTTTCAAACCCAGTGGCCTGCTTGGACGCCCTGCTGTGGAAAAGGTGTAACCCATGCATACGACTTCCCATGCTCCCATTTCTTGGGGTCACTCCATTAAGGATGCGTTAATTGCAGGCGTGGTTACCTTGATTCTGCTGGGCCCCATTACCAACTTGGTATTGAATCAGTACGACTTCAAGTTCCTGCCCGAACGCACACCGCTACTACTAAACGGTATTTACTTGGCGCTGTTAGTAACTGTGGTGCGCTTTGGCGTGTCGGTATTAGCACAGTTGCCTGCGGGTAATCGCTTGCTGCAGCGTTTACAGCAAAAAAATGCCTCAGATGAAATCACGGTAGAGTCTACCTCCGCCCCCTCGGCCATTAAAAATTTGCGCGTGTTTGGCAGTTGCCTGCTGTTTGCTCTGTTTGCTTGCTTCTTAGGTTGGCAAAAAGTGATCGCTGTGGGCGCGAGCTCCGCATTGGTATTGATTAGCTTGTTTGTACTGTTCGTGTTTGGTGTCAGCCTGCCTAAACCACGTGGCCAGAAAAACGCCTGGAAAATCTACGTACCTCTGCTGTTTCTTGCGGGTTTGAGCCTACCTATTCTGTTGAACCTCACTGGCCTGCTGCCTAAGGTCTGGATCAGTAACCTAACGCTAGCTCTGATTTACGTACTGCTAGGGCTGGGCCTGAATATCGTCGTGGGGATGGCTGGGTTGCTGGACTTAGGGTTTGTGGGCTTCTACGCTGTGGGCGCTTACCTACTGGCATTAGGGGCGCAGTACTTTGATTTTGGCTTTTGGACTGCCCTGTTACTGGTACCTATAGTCGCCGGTACCTGCGGCGCATTGCTGGGCTTCCCCGTCTTGCGCATGCACGGTGACTATCTGGCGATTGTGACCCTTGGCTTTGGCGAAATCATCCGTTTGGTATTAACCAACTGGGCAGATGTGACCGGTGGCCCTAACGGTGCCGCTGCGCCATCCCCCACCTTTTTTGGCATGGAGTTTGCCCGTCGTAGTAGTAACGGCAATACGCCTTTCCACGAGTTCTTTGGGCTGTCCTACAGCGGCGATTACAAGTTCCTCTTTATTTATGTAGTCCTGTTTATTGTCGTTGCCATCACTCTGCGATTTTTTAACCGCTTACGCTACATGCCGTTGGGCAGGTCGTGGGAAGCACTGCGCGAAGATGAAATTGCCTGCCGTTCATTGGGTATTAACCACGTCACCATCAAACTGTCAGCCTTTACTATTGGCGCCATTGCCGGTGGTATTGCAGGCGTGTTCTTTGCCACCTACCAAGGCTTTATCAACCCCACTTCCTTTAACTTCTTTGAGTCAGTGCTGATTTTGTCCATTGTGGTGTTGGGTGGCATGGGTTCTATGTTGGGTGTGGTGATTGCTGCGCTGGCTTTGACCTTATTGCCTGAGCTGCTACGAGACCTTGCTGACTACCGTATTTTGATGTTTGGTGTACTGATGATTCTGATGATGATCTGGCGTCCACATGGATTAATACGTGCCAAACGCCCCGCTTTCGTTGGAGGCAAACATGACTAATGCCAACGACGCCATCCTGACAGTACGTCAACTAACCCAACGTTTTGGCGGCATTATTGCTAACAACAACGTGAACTTTGATGTGCAACGCCATTCTATTACGGCTCTTATAGGCCCCAATGGCGCAGGTAAAACTACGGTTTTTAACTGCGTCACCGGCTTTTACCGTGCCAGCGAAGGCACCATTACTCTGCACAGAGAAGATGGCCGCAGCGCGCAAGTGGCCAAACTGCTGACTCGCCCCCTAGTAGGCGGATCACACCAAGTGACTCGTGCTGGTATCGCCCGTACCTTTCAGAACATCCGCTTATTCCAAGACATGACCGTTTTGGAAAACTTGCTGGTTGCTCAACACCGTCATTTAGACGGCAACTTGTGGCGCGGCATGTGGGCATCTAATCGTTTTGAAGAGCGTGAACGCAAAGGTGTAGAAACTGCCATGCAGTGGTTAGAGCGCTTGAACATGGCGAACCAAGCCAACCGCTTAGCAGGTGAGCTTCCCTATGGTTCACAACGTATTTTAGAAATCGCTAGAGCCATGTGCACCGAGCCTTTGCTGATCTGCTTGGATGAACCTGCTGCTGGCTTGAACCCTTCCGAAACGGATCACCTTGCCTCGTTGATACACCAGCTTCGTGATGAGTTCGGCGTTACCGTATTGCTGATTGAGCACGACATGGGGTTGGTCATGGATATTTCCAATCATATTGTGGTGCTGGATCACGGCGAAGTGATCGCCCAAGGTTGCCCAGACGACATACGTAACAACCCAAAAGTTATTGCCGCTTACCTAGGCACGGCTACAGAGGAGCAGGTATGAGCTCAGCCTTATTGGATATTAGAAACGTATGTAATGGCTACGGCGCTATTCAGGTACTGCACGATGTATCCCTGCATGTGAACCGTGGCGAAATTGTGTGTTTGATTGGCGCCAACGGTGCTGGCAAAAGCACACTACTGATGAGCATTTTCGGGCTACCCAAAATACGCAAAGGCGAGATCCTTTTCAATGGCACTAATCTGGCTGCGCTACCGCCACACCATATTGCGCGCCAAGGTCTATCGCAAGTACCCGAAGGACGTCGAATTTTCCCTTCTATGACCGTAGAAGAAAACCTGCTGATAGGCACACTGCCTATCGGTATGGAACATGCCGATGCCGACAAAACCGAGATGTTTGCCTTATTCCCCCGCCTAAAAGAGCGTCGTAACCAACGAGCAGGCACACTTTCTGGCGGTGAACAGCAAATGCTAGCAATGGCGCGTTCCTTAATGGGGCGGCCCGACATGATTTTGCTGGATGAACCCAGCCTAGGGTTGGCCCCACTGATCGTGGCACAAATTTTTGACATACTGAAAGACATTACCTCGCTGGGAAAAACCATTTTCCTGGTCGAGCAAAATGCCTACCATGCGCTCAAGCTCTCTAGCCGTGGTTACGTGATGACCAATGGGCAAATCACGCTGACCGGTTCCGGCGATGAGCTGCTGGCCAATCCTCAAGTGCGTGATGCGTACTTGGGAGGCGGTAAAAAACATTAATGTTTTTTACCTGATTGGCACCCTATAAGGAAAACTATCGTGACGTATCCCGATGTCCAAGCTTCGGTATCTGCGTTAGCCGAACGCATACGCTCTTTGCGCCAGCATCATGGCTGGACATTGGAGCAAGCTAGCCGTGCTACCGGTGTTGCCTCGTCCAGTTTGTCGAAGATAGAAAACGGCCTAAGCTCCCCTACCTACGATGTATTACTACGTCTGGCTAGAGGGTTTCAGGTTGATATAGCGGAGCTATTCGCCCCACCCCAAGAACATATGGGCGCAGGGCGACGCACCATAGAGCGAGCAGGTAATGGCGAACGGCATGACACACCTATGTATGAACACCGCGTGCTCTGTTCGCAGCTAGCGAATAAACACATCATGCCGTTTATCTCTCGCATCAAAGCACACAATATTGATCCACAAGATGGGTGGAGCCGACACGAAGGAGAGGAATTCGTGTACGTGCTGAGCGGCAGCATAGAGCTGCACACCGAGTTTTACCAACCTGTGATTCTGCATCAGGGCGACTGTTTTTATATAGACAGTCGCATGCTACATCGCGTCATCAACCATGGTGATGACGGTGATGCAGAGGTAATGTGGATCAGCACTAAAGCAGAACTATAACGTTTGTCTACGAGACAATCCCCACCCCCTACATGGAGGAGACTATGCATCACCCTATTGCTGTTCTGGATGCAGAGGCCACTGCCGCCGCATTGCCCTACCATGCACTGACTGATGCTCTGGCACACGCTGCTCAGGACTATCACCTGGGCCGTATTCATGCCCCCACCCGTCAAAGCGTGGACTACCCCAATGGGGCCACCTTACTGTCCATGCCAGCAACTGCACACGACATAGGCATACATAAACTGGTCAATATCATGCCCCAGAACACGGACATCAACTTGGCCGTCATTCAAGGGCTGGTATGTGCATACGATGGCGTGAATGGCCTGCCATTGTTTGTCTTGGATGGCCCAACTGTTACGGCTAGACGTACTGCTGCAGTATCCATGTTGGGGATACGACTACTGTGGCAAAACCAATGCCGTCACGTCGCCATTTTAGGTGCAGGCGTGCAAGCACAAGGCCATGCTCAAGCCCTGCATACACTCTATCCACACTGCCGTATCAGCATCGTTGCTCGCAACACTCAAAAA
The DNA here is from genome assembly GCF_050487965.1 of Paenalcaligenes sp. Me52. Lineage (NCBI taxonomy): Bacteria > Pseudomonadati > Pseudomonadota > Betaproteobacteria > Burkholderiales > Alcaligenaceae > Paenalcaligenes > Paenalcaligenes sp. Me52. The sequence goes on from NZ_JBKQFO010000002.1 coordinate 143,144, forward strand.
GCACGCGCACTGGAGCAAGCTCTACCGCACATTCCCCTGCATGTTGCTAGCCATGTACCCGATGATGCCGATGTGGTTATTGGCACCACCAGCAGTTCAACCCCGGTGTACGACCACCCTGCCAGGGCCGATCGCTTATTAATAGGCATGGGCGCTTATCGCCACGATATGGCCGAGTTCGCCGCCGACACAGTGCGTGCCAGTTTGCACTATATAGACGACAAAATTTCTGGCCCGCATGAAGCTGGTGACTTGATACAAGCACAAGTAGATTGGGAGCAAGTACAGCCTATCGCTCTTGCTCAACAACAGCCCCCACGCCACTCACGCCCTTTGTTTTATAAAAGCATAGGTTGTGCTGCATGGGATTTAGCTGCCGCACGTTGCGCTCGTCAGCACCTAAACTAGGCTATTACCCTGCAAGTAGCGGCTTGTTCAAGCCTTAAAGCCCCCTGGTTAGTGTTAAGCTCCCCCACTTAGCTCTTTTATTTACTTTTTGCTGAATACTAACCAGCTATGTCTACTTCCCCTGCTACTGAGCACGATCCACACCGTATCGGCTCCCGTTATGAAATGTTGCGCCTGCTACGACGCATGCTAGATGATGGTTTGCTCATTCAAATGCAGGGGCCGCATCCCCAGATCTCTGTGGTGACCACCATGCTGGATATTGATCTGGATGCCGAACACTTAATTGTGGACTGCGCCTCACATGACGCTATCAACCAGCAGTTTCTAGATGCCGGTACGGCAGACTTTGAAACCAGCATTGATCACGTCAAAGTACAGTTTTCCACGGATCAAATCACCTCCACCTACTTTGAGGGGAAACCAGCGTTGTGCTTGGCACTACCTGAGTTCATGCGCCGTATTCAACGCCGTGAATTCTTCCGTGTGCCTGTACCAGTGACTAACCCAGCCACCTGTGCGCTGATGCTTACTCAACCACCCGTGGTATTCGATTTGTACGATATCAGCGTGGGCGGCGTGGCCTTACTGGATAAAAGCCGACGCATTAACTTCCGCGTAGGCATGATGCTGCATGACTGTACGCTGCATCTACCCGATGTAGGCACAATCACGGCTACCTTGCAGGTAACACGTGAACGTGAACTGCTGCTGCCTAGCGGCACACCTATACGCCATATAGGCGCTGCTTTTGTGAATTTACAAGGCGCTGCTGAAAACCTAGTGCAAACCTACACCACCCGTTTAGAACGCCAGCTTATTGCGAAGGAACGCGGTCTACAGTAGCAGGGGGCATACACGCCCGTAGCAGCGTGATGCCGCCATCTGTTTCCAAGTAATGTTCTAAGCGTTGGCACTGTTGATCTATGCACAGATCATAGTCAGCGGTATAGCCCGAACGTGTCAGCCGTAGCGCCTGCACGGGTAATGAGGCGGGCGTGTAGTGATACCACCCATCTTTCAAATACGCATCTTCAGGCGGCTCCATGCCTGCCGCTGAACCTTTGACTCTAGCCTCTACTAACGTGATATCAGCACTATCTTCAGTAGAACTCGCCGGTACCAGCAGGTAGTCTTCTTCCCAGCGTACTTTTTCAATGGAATGCTCCCACGCCAACGTAAAGCGTTGGGTAGGCACGTAGCGGGGCACCGCTTCCGGTGCCCCTGCTAATTGCAAACAAATGCCTACTACTGCACTTAAGGGCATTAGGCTGCCTTGTGCTCTACACCACGACTACGCAGGTAGTGCCATACAAAGAACAGTGCAGTCATACCCCAGCCGATTTGGTCAGAAATAGGATCTGCCCATACCAACATGGCAGCGGCTACGAATACATAGATACGCTCCCAAACTTGCACTTTGGTTTTCATGAAACCTGTAGTCGCTACCCCCCACAATACGATGGCAAAAATGGCTTTAGCCACCACATAAATCACCTCGACGGGGCTGGTGTAATCTTGCAGCATCAAGGCTGGGCTATACACGGCCATGTACGGCACGATAAAGCCCGCAATCGCCACACGCAACGCTTGCACACTGATTTTCAAACCTGTAGTTTTGGCTATAGGTGCGGCCGCAAAAGCTGCCAATGCCACTGGCGGCGTTAAATCAGCCATGATCCCAAAATAGAACACAAACATGTGCGAGACGATCAGCGGTACACCCAACTGCAACAGGATAGGTGCTGCCAACGAGCTAGTGATAATGTAGTTTGGAATGGTGGGAATACCCATACCTAATACCAAGCACGTAATCATGGTCAAGAACAACGCTAATAGCAGGTTGTCTTTACCAATCGCAATCACTTGGCCACCAAACTCCGCTGCCACACCTGTCAGGTTGATAATACCGATAATCACGCCTACCAGTGCACACGCAATCGCTACTGGCAATGCATGACGGGCACCGTCTGCTAACGACTCAATGGAGTCACGTAATACATCTTTGCTATGACGTTGAATCAGCAAAAAAGCCGCCAACAAGGCAATGATGACAAAGAAAGTAATTACGCCAAACTTCACAAAACCGGTACACGCCAACCCTAGTAGTAGCCAGAATAAATACCGCAAGGTATTACGGCTGCACCCACTAATTGCTGCGGCACCAAAGATCAGAATCACCGTTAAGCCCAAGCCTACTGTTCCAGAGAACAAGGGCGTATAGCCTGAAAAGAGTAGCGACACCAATCCAATCAATGGAATCAGTAAATACCAATGGGTACGGATGGCTGTCCATGGGTTTGGACACTCTTCTTTAGGCAGACCAAATAGCCCTTCCCTACCGGCCACTAAGTGCACGGTCCAGAATGCGGTGAAGAAGTACAAAATGGCTGGAATAATAGCCGCTTTGACGATATCCACATAAGGCACGTTAATGGTTTCGGCCATAATGAAGGCCACCGCCCCCATCACCGGAGGCATGATCTGCCCGCCCATACTAGACGTGGCTTCCACACCGCCCGCAAACGCCGAGGAATAACCAAAACGTTTCATCAACGGAATCGTGAACTGCCCTGTGGTCACCACGTTAGCCACACCGGACCCGTTAATAGTACCCATCAAGCCAGAGCTCACTACGGATACTTTCGCCGGACCACCACGCGTATGCCCTACAGTACCCATCGCTAGGTCACTAAACAGCGTAATCATCCCTGCACGTTCCAAGAACGAACCAAACAAGATGAATAAGAAGATATAGGTAGAAGACACATAGGTTGGTGTGCCGTAAATACCTTCCGTACCAAAGCCTAAAGTGCTAATAATTTGGTCAAAGCCGTAACCACGGTGCGCAAAACTACCCGGTAAAAACTCACCATACAAACCGTATAACAAGAACAAGCCACAAATGATGGGCAAGGCAATCCCCATCATTCGACGCGTTGCCTCAAACACCAATGCAATGATCACAATACCTACCACCATGTCTTCGGTGGTCATTTCGCCGGCCCTAGCCGTCAGATCAGACTCGAATACCCAGTGATAGAAACTGAATACAAAACCCGTTAAGCCCAGAATCCACCCCAATACTGGAATTTTTCTGCCAAAAAACGTAGGCATCAAGGTGAAGATCATCAACAGCACGAAGCCTACGTGTATGGCACGTACCACTTGGCTGGAAATGGGACTAAATGCAGCGGTGTAAATCTGAAAAACAGAAAATAGCACCGCCACCCAAAAGATAGACCGTGGGAGCGCCCCCACGGATTGATCGTGATCCATGCTCATATTGCCCATTACTCACATCAAAAAAAGCAGTGTTCCTGATGATGATCAGAATCACTGCTTACACACTAATCAACATATACCGTTCATTAGCAAGTTACTGAATTACACCTTTTTCGCGGTAGTAGCGCTCAGCGCCAGGGTGTATAGGCACAGGCATGCCTTTAACCGCGTTTTCCAGTTTCATGTTTTTCACTGCATTGTGTGCGGCGTACAGTGAGTCGATGTTTTCGTATAACTGCTTGGTCATTTCGTAGGCCAAGTCGTCAGACACACCAGAGTGTGTGACCAAGAAGTTAGGAATAGCAGCAGTTGCTACATCTACTTCTTGACCTGCATAGGTACCAGCAGGAATCACGGCTGGCTGGTAAGCTTCACTGCCTACAGCCTCTACTACTTCCACTGGCACCGGTACGACGACGATGTCTACCGACGTTGCCAAGTCACGAATGGATGATACGCCTAGCCCAGCGGATTGCAGGGTGGCATCCAACTGACGGTTTTTCATCAGCTCTACAGACTCACCAAACGGCAGATACTCTACCTTGCTGAAATCGTCATAGCTCATGCCTGCTGCTTTAAAGATAGCGCGCGCATTGAGTTCTGTGCCTGAGCGTGCAGCCCCCACAGAAATACGCTTACCGCGTAAATCTTCTAGGCTATTAATACCAGAGCCAGCGTTCGCCACAATCTGGATGTAGTTGTTATACGTGCCGGATAGACCGCGCAATTTATCTAATTTACGGGTAAAGCCTGCTTCTTCGTTGCCTTCCCATGCGTCCGATACCGAGTCAGCCAAAGCCATCGCCAGTTCACCACGCCCAGCTTGCAGCAAGTTCATGTTCTCTGCTGAAGCCTTGGTAACTTGCGCCGTTGCTTTGACGTTAGGAATGGTTTGCGCATAAATCTGTGAAAGTGCTACCCCAATTGGGTAATACACCCCACTTTGTCCACCGGTGAGGATATTGATGAACTCTGCTTTCTGTGCTGTTGCTGCCCCGCCTACTAGTGATGTTGCCACTAAGGCTGTCCCCATTAGCGCTTTGATAAAACGCATACGCCCACCTCCTGAATGTATTGTTGATATGACGCGGTCAGGTGTTGTACACCCAGAACCATAACCGTATAACAATGCCCATTTCAGGCTAGCGCGACAAGGGGGATTTCCCGATACTGACCTGCTTTTTTGTGAGTATTTGATGCACATCAGTAGTAGGCATGGCTGCCATAGTGGCGATGCCATGCCTGTTTTCTTAGCAATTCGTAACGTTAGAAGTGTTCGTCTACGATTTGGTTAAAGGCATCTTCTGCACTCAGACCTGTACGCATCAGGCGGGTGATGTCGGCTGAGTATTGCTGTATGCCATCAGGCAGGAACTCACGGTGAACGCGGAAATAATTATATTTCTCCACTTCCACTGGATCCGGCTCAGCACGCGATGCTACACGAGCACGAGACGTACCGGAGCTGCTACGTGTGCCGCCGCTGCTACTGCGGCGTACTGGTGCGGCAGGAGCCACCAATGCTTGTTTAACCTGTTCCAAGCTGAATACATCGGACAGGTTATCACTCACTTCGCCGTTCTCGTTCAATTGCATCAACAGGTTTTTGCTGTCAAATGCCATCTTGAAACCACGACTGTTGATGACCTGATAATTGGGGCGCTTTGCATGCCCAGGGAATTCTAACTGTACGCGATCGCCGTAAGACTCCATACGCTCAATCACGTCTTTCAAAAACTCTGGGGAAAGCGATTCCAGCTCGCCGTTCCAACGCGCTGTCCGTCGAGTAGCCAAAATAATTCTTCCTAATAAAATCTGCGTAACGCAGACTGTGGTGCACAAAAATACGGAAGCGTATTTTACGCCGTCAGCTTTATCAGGTCATGACTCGCAGACAAAAAAACCACGCGTAGATACATTTTCTACTTTCTAACCATACTGTTACACCACTTTTCAACTGCTAAAGCAAAAAAAATGCCGCACTCTGCATACACAGAGTTGCGGCAAATACTCCGTCAGATGTTTTGCACAGGGACAGCTGAGCATGACTGGAGTACAGCAAAAAAATTGCTACAAGCACCGCTATAGTATCATGTATATAACGATATTCAAGAGCACAACCAAAAAATTCTTAGCAAGCTGATATATACTGGTTAGAAGCCAACGCTACGGGCCTTTGCGCCTTAGCTTCTCTCCTATTACTTTGCCTGATTCCTCACCTTGCTGGCCAATCCTGAACATCTGAAGTTTGTAGACCGCGATCTCCAGTTGCGACTTGATATTATCTGCCATCACAACCCTGTGAAAGGCTGGGCACCGTTTTATCAATTCAGTATGCAAACCGGGCAAGAAATCGCGGGTGTGATTCATCTACGCATCGGTACCCATGCTGATCTTCTGCATCACTTGGGCCACATAGGCTATGAAGTGTTCCCGCGCTTTCGCGGTAGAGCATACGCGCGCCGAGCCTGCCAGTTGCTGTTGCCGCTGGCTAAGCTAAACGGATTAGAAGAAATCTGGATCACCTGCAACCCTGACAACACACCGTCACGTCGCACCTGTGAAAATCTGGGCGCCACCTACGTAGATACAGTAGATGTGCCCCCTAACAGTCCCATGTATGCCATGGGCGAGCGACACAAACGTCGCTACCACCTGCCGCTATAACCTAGATCGTTATTGTTTTAAAGCTTTTATCAAAGGTGAAGCGGCATAGCGACCCTTCGTCGTCATGCCCCCAATACACATCGCCGCCATGCATACGGGCAACTTGGCGTGCCAGGTAAATCCCCATCCCCATAACATCCGGGCTGGTATCTTGCAATTTATCCATTCCTAGATCTAGCAAGGCTTCGACCTGCTCATTAGGCATCAATGGACGCAACACGATGCCAATCTGAAACGCATGCTCTTCTACTTGCAACGAAATCGCATGCTGTCTACCCAAACTGTCTGCATATTGCAGCAATAATCCCAATAGCGCTTTTTGTATCAGGCGCTCATCACCCTCAATCATCAAGCCGCTATACACCTCGGTATTCATATTGATCCATAAATCAGGTGCTAGTTTTTTAGACTGCACCAACACCTGATCCAACATATCGAACAACGCATAAGGCGCAGGAATCGCGCGCACCTCACCACTCATAAAGCGTAAGGTTTCAAGTGCCGTATTGATTTGGTAATTTACCCACTGCACATTGCGCTGCATATCCATCACGTTCTCACGCTGCGTTTGCAGCATAGAGCTAGTTTTATCATCACCACGTATGGATTCGCTGCTAGACAGCAAGCTTCCCAATTGCTCCGCAAACTTCGTACTCAATGTGCTGAGGTGTTGCGTGTGTAAACCTAACTGCTGCTGCAACCACAAGGTTTGTTTATAGGCACTAATGTCTGTTTGACAGAATAGGTGCACGCCGCCCTCTAGCATGTCGTAGCTCACACGCTGCCAAGAACCATCGGGCATATGCACATCGGCATCGGCGCGTTTGCCTTCCTCAAACCAAGGGCCTTGCCCCGGCTGCAACTGACCTTGCTGTTCTAGCAGATAGTTCAGGCGATCTAACGCTCCTTGCAAACCTACGGCCACATGCTGTTGCTGACCACCCAGTTCTTCTATCAACCGTTTTTGGCTAGTAACGTTGGAATACAAGCATTCACCTGTCGAGGAAAATACACACAACCCCACTGGAGCCGCATCAAACACACGCACCAATTGTCGCTGTACAGTTTCCAGCTCTTGGCTACGTCGCCATGCACGCGTCGCTTTTTCATCCCACTGACGCTCCATCGCCAACGTAGAGGAATAGCGCGCTGTGTTATCTCGCACGAACACCACCACACCGTCTGGACCATTTTTCAGGTGCAAGGGGAAGACAGCGAAGTCTAGGTAGCGAATTTCGCCTGAGGCATCAATCAGTTCTATGTTGTTCAGTTCTGCTTTATGGCCATTCAACGCCTCGATCACAGCTGGCTCTAACTGCGGGAACAGGCGAATGGACAACACACTTTTTCCCACTACCCGCTCAGGGTTCAGATTCAGCATGCTTTGCGCTGCGCGGTTACAGGATAAGCACACAAAACGCTCATCCAAAACCAGCACGCCTTCGTCGGAAGCCCCCAGCAGAAGCTCTGAAAACTCTTTGGCTCGTATGGTCATGCGCTCAGCATTCTGCGCGCGCTGCACTTCCATTAGCTGACAGAAGAACAGATATCCGCCGCTGACCAATAAACCCAGCACCCCTATCACTAATTGCCAAACAGCTTTAATCTGCACATCGCGTGTGCGGCTAGTGTTTTCACGTTCATACAGCAAGACTCTATTGCTAGATACCTGAAGCTGAGACAGCAGGGGTTTTAAACTATTTTCCAAGTGTGAAAGCTCTTCTGCAGATAGCTTTCTGCCATCGCTCCAGATCACACTGCCCTCAAACTCGCCCACCACATTTAGCAAGGAATTCAGCTCGCCGGAATGCATCAAATTACGCTTCTGTGGCCCAGTCAGCAGTAGCGTCAAACGGCTAAGGAATATCTCGTATTGGTTGAATAGGCTGTCATACGACTCACCATTGTCAGCACGCACCATGGCAATCTGAGTCATCAGGCGTAAGCCCTCTTGCTGAGCCTGCGTACTGGCCCACAACATATGCCCAGCCATATCTGTGCGCATATTCTTTTGCTGGTTGACCAACTGCACCACGGCATAAGACACCAACGCCAGAAAAATCACCATCACTAACAATGTATATCCATACACTGTTTTTTTGGGGCTCTGAGTTTGACGACTAAACATTGAAGCGTGCTTCTCCACGGTGTAGCAGTGCGTATAACACGTATGAACTCGCCCTTGTCGCAGCCCCTACAGCAAACGACCTAATACAAAAATAACGGGGTATTCGACTACGGCTGCACTACGGCCACTGCAACACATGAAATCATTATTAATCGGTAAGCCTGCTCCATAGAGCCGGCTCACCATTCGCCTTTGCCAACGCTTCCAGGTACTGCTGATGTTCTTGCAGTTCCTGTTCCGTGGCTCGCACAATAGGCAATACTGAAAAGTCCACTGAGCCAAAACGAACAGCTTGATTATCATCACCAGCACCGTCGTCATAAGCATTCATCATCAGGCTTTCTTGCCCTCGAGTCATCGCTAGCCACACATCTGCCAGCAACTCCGAGTCCAGCAACGCACCGTGCAATGTACGGTGCGCATTAGAAATACCATAACGCTCACACAATGCATCCAGATTGTTGCGCTTACCTGGGTGCAGTTCGCGTGCAAACACCAAGGAGTCGGTCACTTTTTCACAATAGCTCGTGAAATTCTGTAACCCACAACGCGCGAACTCTGCATCCATGAACTTCAAGTCAAACGGGGCATTGTGAATAATGACCTCTGCCCCTTTGATGAACTCCAATACTTGGGGTGCCACCTGCTCAAATGCCGGATAATCCGATAAAAACTCAGTAGTCAGTCCGTGTACTGCCAAGGCTTCCGGGTCACTGTCTCGACCTGGATTCACATACAGATGCAAATGTCGACCAGTCAGCGTACGGTTAATGACCTCTACCCCAGCCAGCTCCACCAGTCTATGGCCCTCTGCGGGGTCCAAACCTGTGGTTTCCGTATCAAAAACTATTTGTCGCATTATCCAGATGATCCTTTGTTTCGCCCTGACTACCTAGTATTCGATCTAGGCCTTAATTCTTCAACATTTTTTTTGCTACAAACGTATACGCAACTGGCACCACGAAAAGTGTCAGTAACGTACCGAATGTTAACCCGCCTACCAGCACCCAACCAATCTGATGCCTACTTTCTGCCCCCGCGCCTGTCGCAAATGCCAGCGGCAGCACACCTAGCACCATCGCGCCGGTGGTCATCAAAATAGGACGCAAACGTAGCTCAGAGGCTCTTACCACGGCTGCGTATAGCCCTACTCCTTGTACCCGTAACTGGGTAGCAAACTCTACTATCAAAATACCATGTTTGGTAATCAATCCCACTAGGGTAATCAGGCCAATCTGGCTATAGATGGACAAGGTTCCACCACTTAGCCACAGCGCCAATAACGCCCCTGTCATGGACAATGGTACCGACAACATGATGACGAACGGGTTACGCCAGCTCTCGAACTGCGCGGCCATCACCAAATAGATGAACATCAACGCCATCGCAAAAATAAAGTACATGCTGCCAGAGGAGTCCCTGAACTCGCGCGACTGCCCATCCAAATCGGTTTGTACGCTATCTGGTAGTACTTCGGCCGCAACTTGATGCATGTGCGCCAACACCTCGCCCAATGCATAGCCTGGCGCCACACCGGCTTCCACAATCACCGCACGCAGACGATTAAAGTGGTTCAGCGATTGCGGCGATACGCTTTCTCGTATGCTTAAGAAGCTGTCTAGCGGTGCCATACTGCCATCTTCGGCACGCACGTAAATATCTAAAATATCATTAGGACGTGTGCGATCTGGCTTATCTACCTGCACGATCACATCGTATTGTTCACCATCAGTTTCATAGCGCGTCACCTGACGCCCACCAATCAAGCTTTCTAGCGTGCGACCTACTACATCTACCTTCACACCGCTGTCGGACAATTTATCGCGATCCAACTCTACGCGTAGTTCAGGCGTATTCAAGCGCAAATCTATATCCAAGTTCTGCAAACCAGGATAGCTTTCTAGCGCTTTCATAAAGTCTTTGGCAATCGCATCTAGCTCTACATACGGTGCTTGCCCCATGATCACAAATTGCACCGGCTTGGATGTGGCTCGTTGCCCTAATGACGCCGGATTACTTGGGAAAGCACGCGCACCGCTTAGCGCTTTGAACTTAGGTTGCAATTGGTTGGCAATTTGCTGCTGGCTACGATCACGTTCTTCCCATGGGGCCAAACGCAAAATCGCAAAAGAGTCCGTTACCGTGGGGAAACCAATAATGGTTTGAATGCCCTGCATTTCTGGCAATTCACGGTACATGCCTTCCACTTCTAGCACGTTACGCAGCGTGTAATCCAGCGTTGCACCGTCTGGGGAGGTCACCATACCAAAGATAACGCCACGGTCTTCAATAGGCGCTAACTCACTTTTAATGATGGTAAACAGCCAACCACTAGAGAGCGCCACAACCAGCCCCATCACAATCACACCCATGCGGTAACGCAGCGCCTTGAGCAGCAATTTGCGGTAGCGACGCGTTAAGCCATTTAACCAATCTTCAATCAGCTGATATAAACGGCCAGGATTACCTGTAGGCGCTTTCAGTAACCGGGAGCACATCATAGGGGTTAAAGTCAGCGCCACAAAGCCCGACACACCCACTGCCCCCGCTAGGGTTAACGCAAACTCGATAAACAATCGCCCAGTACGACCTGTGGCAAACGCCAAGGGCGCAAACACAGCCACCAGCGTTAAGGTCATGGCAATCACTGCTCCACCAATTTCCTTAATACCGATAAACGAGGCCTCTATGCTGGATTTGCCTTCTTCTATATGCCTATAGACGTTTTCCAGCACCACAATCGCGTCATCCACCACCAGACCGATCGCCAGCACCATCGCCAGCAAGGTTAATGTATTGATGGAGAAGCCAAAGGCGTACATCAGGCCCAGCGCACCAATTAGCGACACCGGGATGGTCACAATAGGGATCAAACTCGCCCGCACGTTACGCAGGAAGAAGAAAATCACCAACACCACCAGCGCTATTGCTTCCAAAATGGTGCTGTACACCGATGCAATAGAACGCTCAATAAAAATGGAGCTGTCGTACGACACGAGTAACTGCATGTCGCCGGGCAAGTTGGTATTGATGACTTCCAGCTCAGACTGTACCGCACGCGATAAATCCAAGGGGTTAGCCGTAGATTGTTTGGTCACACCAATGGTCAAACTGTTCTGACCATTAAAACGTGCCAACACTCGTTCTTCTGCTGGCGCAATACGCACCTCAGCCATGTCACCTAGGCGAATAGGAAAACCTTGAGCGCGTGACACAATAATCTGCTTAAACTCGTCAACGGTTTGCAAGTCGGTAGACGACACCACCGTAAACTCACGATCGTTAGACTCGATACGCCCCGCCGGAATCAATACGTTTTGGCTACGCAGTGCATCTTCTACGTCCTGCACCGTCAGGCCATAACCGGCCAATCTCGCTCTATCCACAAAAATACGCATGGATGGCAAACGCTCACCAAATACGCGTACCTCAGCAGCGCCAGGCAACACCGACAGACGTGGTTTGATAAAACGGTTGATGTAGTCTGAAACCTCAATGGGTGACAACGTACCCATGTCCACACCCACATATACAATAGGAGTGGAGTCGGCTTCTACCTTATTGATGATGGGCTCATCGGCCTCATCAGGTAAGAATCGACGGGCGCGTGACACTTTATCTCGTACGTCGGCCGCCGCCGCATCAGGGTCGCGGTTCAAATCAAACTTGATGTTGATGTGACTACGTTCAGAGCGACTACGTGAGGTCATCACGTCTACGCCCTCAATACCAGATAACTGATCCTCAAGCGGTTTAGTAATCTGAGACTCTATAACTTCGGGCGACGCCCCTTTATAGGTGGTGGATACAGACACCACAGGCTCATCAATCGCTGGGTACTCACGTACGGTCAACCTATCGTAGGAAATTAAGCCTACTAAAATGATAAGCAGCGATAAAACCGTAGCGAAGACTGGTCTGCGTATACAAACATCAGAAAGCAACATGGTAGTGGTTTCCTGAAAGCGTCACTTAGGCTGTTGAATCAGAACGGACGTGCCATCAACGAGCTTCTGCACGCCAGACACCACCACGACCTCACCAGGCGCAACGCCTTGTACCTCTACCCAACCTGCTTCACGCGATCCCACTTTCACTTCGGTGCGCTGGGCAATACCATCTACCACCAAAAACACATACTGTGCTTCACCGGCTGGCTGAATAGCGCTTTCCGGCACCATCACTACAGAATCTGTGCCTAGTTGCAACGTCACACGAGCAAATAACCCAGGGCGCAACAACAACGACTCATTAGGCAAACGGGCTCGCAGCCACAGAGAACGCCCAGCGGCATCTACCACGGGGTTAATCGCCGTGACCTGGCCGTCATATTCTTCTTTAGGAAAAGCATCCACACGCGCTGTCACCAATGTGCCGGGAGACACACGCGACAAATATTGTTCAGGAATGCGGAAATCAATTTCCAGCATGTCTACCGCCTCTAACAACAGCAATTCGCTGCCGGGACTCACGTAGTCACCTACCGAAATGTTTTTTAATCCAGCCAAGCCAGAAAACGGTGCCAAGATTACCGTCTTATCCAACTGAGCTTGTGCCAACGCCACTGCAGCCTGAGCAACCTGCAACTGACTGGCCGACTCATCACGCGCTTGTGAGCTAATAAATCCTTGTTCGCTAAGTCGTCTAGAACGCTGATGCTGACTACTGGCCAAGCTCAGTTTGGCTTTGGCTTCCAATAACTGTGCTTGCGCAATGCTGTCATCCAAACGCACTAAGATTTGACCGCGCTCTATGGGCTGGCCTTCCTCAAAAGCGATGTCTTTAATCGTACCGGTGATTTCGGCTCGCAACGCAACGGAGTCACGTGCTTTCAAAGAGCCTACAGCGCTAAGCGAACGCTGTAATTCGTGGAACTGGGCATCTGCCACTTGTACGCCTACCCGTTCTGTAGCCACCATTTCGGTAGCTTCCACCAGTTTGGCATTACTTGGTTGTCGAGTGCCTGCATCTTTAACCAATAATTTGGCACCGCCGTACACCAATCCAACCCCAACTATCAGGATGGCAAGAATTCCCCAGATCACCCACTTTTTTTTCATTTACGCCTCATTTTGCTGTCGCACGCTGTCTACCCCCATGTTTGCCAACACGTCGGCTCGCTCGTTACCTGCATCGCCAGCGTGCCCACGCACCCACTGCCATTGCAAGGTATGTTGCTGCGACAAGCTATCTAATTCCTGCCACAAGTCTGCATTTTTAACAGGTTTTTTATCCGCTGTACGCCACCCGCGAGCTTTCCATCCGGACATCCACTCCAGCATGCCTTTTTGTACATACTGCGAATCAGTATGCACTGTCACATTACAGGGGCGCTTCAACAACTCTAAGGCCCGGATCACGGCCAGAAGTTCCATGCGGTTGTTGGTGGTATCTTCTTCACCACCAAAAATCTCTTTTTGGTGAGGGCCATAACGTAGCAACGCACCCCAACCGCCTAGCCCGGGGTTTCCTTTGCATGCACCGTCTGTCCAGATATTTACCACTTTTCGTTCCATGAGCTACTACTTTACATATTGGCATCCCGGCGTGCCGCAGCAACTGCTCGGGATTTAAATTTAGGGGGCACTTGCTTCCACTCCAGCCCCACCAACTTGGCGGCACTTACACGCTTAATGGCCTCTACTACATAGACAGCGCCACTAAGCGGCCAACCACGCAATGCTAATTTGTCCATAAATGCCCAACGGTGTAACCACCGACGGCTTTGGCAATACGGCATATATACGCCCTGATTTGCCTGCGTCACATCAAAAGACAGTAATTCTAGCCAGTCCTCTAAACGCGCCTGCGAAACATACTGTGCTGGCGCTACTGGCAAATGCGACTCCAAACCCGGAATACGGTCACGCAGTCCCCACAAGCTATAGGGATTCAACCCTGCAAAAACTGCTTTACCCTCTGGACGCAAGACCCGTTCCACCTCTCGCAAAATCTGATGCGGATGATGTGAACACTCCAATACATGGGGCAGCACCATCAGATCCACACTCTCTGATTCAAAGGGTAACTGTTCTGGCACACAGATCACTAAACCTTTGCGTACAATGTCCACGTTCTGAGAGTCCACCGTACAAAATTTGTTAGCGATACGATTCGCTCGTAGTAAGTCCCAATGAGGCAAACCAATTTGTATGGCATGATACCCGAATGTGTTGCCTACCAGTGCATTGACTTGCCTATGCATCCAGGCTCGAGCATGACGTCCTGGTACCGTATGCTGCCACTGCATCAGTTGTTCGGTTCGGGCCTGTTCCATTGTTTTGATCGTCCTAGACTATGATGAATGTGCTAGCTTCCTTTGCTACTACCGGCTATTCGCTCACGCCACTTCCTGCCTTCAATGATAACTATATATGGTTACTTGAATATGCCGGACATGCTCTAGTTGTAGATCCGGGTGAGGCTGAGCCAGTGTTGCTCGCCTTGCAACAACGCAATCTAGTGCTTAGCGCTATTTTGATCACGCATCATCATGGTGATCACACGGGCGGCGTCAACGACTTATTACGCTATGCTCCCGATGCAGTGGTCTATGGCCCCGCCAGTGAGCGCATTCCTTCCCGCAACGTAGCCGTCAAACAAGACGACCAACTACACATCCCCGATCTAAAGCTTACCTGTACTGTGGTAGATATACCCGGTCATACGGCAGGCCATGTGGCGTATTACAGCATACCCGAAGGCTGTCCCCCTCTGCTTTTTTGCGGAGATACAATTTTTTCCATGGGTTGTGGACGATTGTTTGAGGGAACCCCTGCCCAAATGGTGTCATCTCTGGGTAAACTTACGTCTTTACCGCCCGATACGTTAATTTGCTGTGCACATGAGTACACCTTATCTAACGCTAGATGGGCCTTAACCGTTGAACCTGATAATCCGGCTTTATTGGCACGGTACGAAGAGGCTCTGCAGCAACGCGCAGACAACTTGCCTACCGTTCCCACCTCGTTGCAAACAGAACTAGCCACTAATCCGTTTCTGCGCATTCGCGAACCAGACGTTGTACATGCTGCCACCGCTCGCGCTCAAACCCCACTGGCTACATCTGTAGATGTTTTTGCCTGTTTACGCGAATGGAAAAATCAAGCCTGACTCTGCCCATGAGAATAATTCGTCTATTTACCGTATGTATGCTGATGGTGCTTGCTGGTTGCGCAAGCCAACAGCAACGACACGTGCAAACAAATGATGGTCCAATCATTGCCGCTGATACATCGCGCACCATTGACCTCACCCACCCACCACGCGACATGTGGGATCGCATTCGTAGGGGCTACTCCATCCCCAACCTAAACAGTGATCTAGTGGATTACTGGACTGACTACTACGCATCTCGTCCACAATCGTTATTGGTGATGAGCCAACGTGCGAGCAAATACCTCTTCCACATCGTGGATGAAATTGAAGCACGCGGCCTACCTACAGAACTAGCGCTACTGCCTTTTGTGGAAAGTGCCTACAACCCAGATGCGTATTCACGCGCACATGCTTCTGGTCTGTGGCAGTTCATTCCTAGCACTGGCAAGTACTACAACCTAGAGCAAAACTGGTGGATGGACCAACGCCGTGATCCTATAGCTTCTACTGACGCCGCGCTTACGTACCTTAGCTATTTGTACGAATTCCAGGGCGACTGGTATTTAGCATTAGCGTCCTATAACTGGGGTGAAGGCTCTGTAAAACGTGCGATCGCTCGTAACGAAAGCCAGAATCTACCGGGCGACTATCAGTCGCTCACCATGCCAGAAGAAACACGCAACTACCTACCCAAGTTGCAAGCGCTTAAAAACATCATTACTGACCCCAAGCGCTACGGCATCACGCTTCCCCCCATTAGCAATGAGCCCTATTTCACCTCCGTTCCCCGTAACGGTGATATAGACATGACAGTTGCTGCACAGTTGGCTGAAATGAGTGTGGATGAACTGCGTATGCTGAATCCAGCACACAATCGCCCTGTGATCCCAGCGACCAACACCACATTGCTGCTACCCACTGAGAAAGTGGAAACATTCAAACGCAACCTCGCGGCGTATACCGGCAAGCTCAGTAATTGGAAGGTGTACCAGCCTCAACGTGGTGAGTCTTTCGCTTCTATCGCCAAAAACCATGGTATTTCAGTAGCTGAACTACGTTCTTTGAATGGCCTGAACGCTAAACAAACCGTTGCTAGCAGTCAGTTATTGCTGCCTATTGACGCTGCTGATGCGCGTATCACCATGACAGCTCAAGGCGCTCCTGTTACAGCACAAGCTACCTTGGCTGCACAAGCACAACAACCACGTGCTGCAGCCAGTCGTGCTGTTGCTCGTAACTACCGCGTACGAAAAGGCGATACACTCTTCGCCATTGCTCGTAAATACAACACTTCTGTTTCAGAGCTGAAAAAACTGAATAAACTACGCAACAACAATATACAGCCAGGTAGTCAGCTACGCGTACCGTCTTGAGTCGCGTTCTGGTAAATTGGCACGTTATTTTTTAGAGAAGAAAGGACTATTCAGCATGGGTTTCCTCACCGGCAAACGCATTCTTATCACCGGCGTAATTTCCAATCGCTCCATTGCTTATGGCATCGCCCAAGCCTGTCATCAGCAAGGTGCAGAAATTGCTCTTACTTATGTGGGCGAGCGTTTTAAAGAGCGTGTGGAAGAATTCGCCAGCGAATTAGGCAGCAACATCGTTATCCCTCTAGATGTAGCTGAAGATCAGCAAATCGACGATGCGATCGCCACTCTGGGTACCCACTGGGACGGTTTGGATGGTCTGGTGCACTCTATTGGCTTTGCGCCGCGCGAAGCGATTGCGGGTGACTTCTTGGAAGGCTTGTCTCGTGAAGCATTTAAAATTGCTCACGACATTTCCTCCTACAGTTTTCCAGCATTGGCCAAAGCTGCTTTGCCACTGATGGAAGGCAGACAAGGTTCAGTACTGACACTGACCTACTTGGGCGCTGAGCGTGCTGTACCTAACTACAACACCATGGGTCTGGCTAAAGCCTCTTTGGAAGCTAGCGTGCGTTACTTGGCTGCGGCATTAGGCCCACGTGGTATTCGTGCTAACGGTATTTCTGCTGGTCCAATCAAAACATTGGCAGCAAGCGGTATCAAAGACTTCTCTATGTTGTTGAAGTACGTTGAAAGCGTGACACCAATCCGCCGTAACGTGACCATCGAAGACGTTGGTAACGTGGCTGCGTTTATGCTGTCCGACTTAGCTGCTGGTATTACTGGCGAGATCACTCACGTTGATGGTGGTTTCTCGTGCGTAGCTGCAGGTATGGTGGAGTAAGGTTAATAGCCTATTCCTTGCCTACTGCCTGATGCAGGCTTAGTAGGTGAAGACCGCGATCAAACCCCTGGCTTTTGCTGGGGGTTTGTTGTTTGTGGCTAGTTATTGTTCGCGTATAGGGTTAGCTGCTGACGGCTGCATTCATCGCACGCGCTGGGGAACTGCAGGAATACTTTTTGTGATTTGAGACACCAAATCAAAAAAGTTTCCTCTCCGTCCCCCAGAATGTTCTGAGTGCCGGTAGGTTTACTGCCCTTTCTTTAGCAGCCAATTTTGCTAATTGTCGGTCTGTGACTGCTACCGATATTGCATAGGAGGGGCGACGGCAGAAGAACCATACACCCTCAACTGCTACCAAACCAAAAACCGTGGCAAGCGACGGAGGGAAAACGGAGGAAAGTGTTTTTTTATTTGGTGGTCAAATTAAAAAATACTTTTCGCAGTGCTAGCTACTGCAGCCAGCGGTGAGTGTGTTTATGCCGGTGGAAATATCACCGGTTCTTGGCCTTCTTGCCACTGTTCATACTTATTCATCACCCGCTCTAACCTAGGCGATGCAATAAATGCAGCCAACCAACGCTGCACTGCAGGTACGGGCTGCGCAGCAAACCACTCTTCATCGGTGTGTGCGAATTGACGCACAAAGGGCGCTAATGCTAGATCGGCTAGGCTGATGTTTTCACCCAATAAGTAGCTATGCGACTGCAGACGCGCTTCTAAATTGGCAATGTGCTGCATGGCGAGCTCACGTTGCTCTTGTGCATAACTTTCTGCACTACGCTCACCGTGTTCAGCTTCGTGACGCTGTGGATATTTATAGCGGTCTAGCGCTTTTTTAAAGGGCCCATCGTTAGCACGTACTAGTTCTTTGATGGCATTTTCGTGCTCTGGCTGCAATAAATCTTCAGGATCTTGCTGCCCCAATGCCCAATACATCACATCAATGCTTTCATCGATGATTTCCCCTGTGGGTAACACCAGCACAGGTACGGTCGCTTTGGGAGACGCATCACGCAATGCCTGCGGTTTGTCGCGCAGTACTACTTCGCGTAGCTCACACTGCAATCCACTGGCAGCCCACGCCAAACGTGCTCGCATGGCATAGGGACAACGTCGGAAAGAATACAAAATCGGCAAACTCACAATTACTCCAAAAACAGCTAGTGCGGCATAGTAGGTCAGCACTTCTAAGTACCACTGTCATGATGGCTTAGCCGCAAAAGAAAAACCGGATGGCATAGATATGCTCATCCGGTTTTACCATAGCGCCTGCGCAGCGCCTATAGCTGTAGGTGAATACGTATTTTAGTTATTACGCTCTGCCTCAGCTTTTTCTTGAGCCAAACGCGAACGCTCGGCCAGTTCTTGTCTCCACGCATGCTTTTTCTCGCGCAGCTCACTTAATGGAGCGCCGATGTGACGGGAACGACGTTCTTGCGCCAATTGCGCTTGTTTCTGACGTTCGCGTAAACGTTCCACTTTTTCTGGATCTAAGCTGTCATGGCAATGACTGCAGCTTACGCCTTCTTCGTACTTTTCGTCGTGACGATCCGCTTCGCTCAGTGGCATACGGCACGCACGGCAGAACGAGTAATCGCCTTGGCGTAAGCCGTGTCCTACCGACACGCGCTCGTCGAACACAAAGCACTCGCCGTCCCACAAGCTTTTGTCTTCGGTAATCTCTTCTAGGTATTTTAGAATACCGCCTTGCAAGTGATAGACGTCTTCAAAGCCTTGTGAACGCATAAAGGCCGTGGATTTTTCGCAGCGAATACCGCCTGTGCAGAACATGGCCACGCGAGGGTTACCAGCCAACACACCGCCTTCTTTACGTTGCTCAGCTACCCATTCAGGAAACTCTGAGAAACTATCGGTCTTGGGGTTGATTGCGTGTTTGAAGGTACCAATACCCACTTCGTAATCGTTACGAGTGTCGATTAACACGACGTCTGGGGATTCGATCAGCGCATTCCAATCTTCAGGTGCTACGTACTGCCCCACCATTTCAGCGGTTTTCAGGTCAGGTACACCTAGGGTCACGATTTCTTTTTTCAGTTTTACCTTCAAACGGTAAAACGGCATGCTGTCAGCCCACGACTCTTTGTGCACCAATTTGGCCAAGCGTGGATCAGAGCGCAAATACGCCAGTACTTCCTTGATACCTTGCTCAGGGCCAGCAATAGTACCGTTGATCCCTTCTCGGGCTAGCAACAGCGTACCAATGATCTGACGCTCAGCACAGAAATCATAGAGCGGCTGACGCAAACTGACGTAGTCGTCTAGTTCAGCAAAATGGTAGAGGGCAGCAACAAGATATTTGGCCATGGTACTCGGCAGGAAGAAGAAATTAGAATCATAACGTTATCCACCCTGCCAATGTCAGTAAAACTGCAGGCTCTTTGCGTTAGCGCAAGAAAAGGTCCGTACAATAGACCAAGGTGGATACTCACTCATTGTTGTCTATTATACCCCGCGTTGTTTATGGATTCTCTTACCCAAGCCGTTCTGGGTGCCAGCATTTGCGGCAGTACCATTGGTCGTTATCACGGTCGTAAAGCTGCTATTGCTGGTGCCGTGCTGGCCACACTGCCTGATCTGGACGTAGTCATGCGTTATCAGGACCCCATTTTGGCGATGACCAGCCATCGCGGGTTCTCACACTCTCTGTTCGTACTCACAGGGCTAGCACTGCTACTGACCTGCTTGTGGCGCCTTATGCGTCCAGACCCACGATATGGCGCTAGCCGACTGTTCTTAGCGCTGTGGCTCACGTTAATCACACACCCCTTACTGGATGCCTTCACCAGTTATGGGACGCAATTACTGTGGCCACTAGAGCCTATACCGCAATCGTGGGCCAGTATTTTTATTATTGATCCGGTCTATACCCTGCCACTATTGGTAGCCACGCTGCTGCTATTAGGCTGGGGTGGGCGTAGTGGCGTCATCAAGACCTGTCATTGGGCCCTGGGATTAAGTACAGCCTACTTGGCTTTAACGGTGACCATACAGCACCATGTGGATACCCAAGCCCAAGCTAGAGTCCAACAATTAGGCTACACCCCTACTGCCAGCTTCACGACGCCAGAGTTATTCACCACCTTGTTGTGGCGCTCCATCGTACGCACAGATGCCGGCGTAGACTGCGAAGTCATCACTGGTTTGCTGGACACTACTGAATCAGAATATTTTTGTGCGGCCAATAATCATCACTTAGCCGACAACCTTCCTACGGCCACTTCGCTGCAACGCTTGCGCTGGTTCAGTGGTGACTGGGTGCGTTTTGATGTGCAAGACGATCTGCTTATAGTTAGCGACCTACGTATGGGCGCAGGCTCTGGCAACTATTCATTCCGCTTTGTAGTGGGTGAACAAGATGATCAGCAAAATTGGCGTGAAGTCACCCCGTACAAATTTGGGGGTTGGCATAATTTTGGGCTGATCAAAGCAGGCATGAATCGCGTACTGCGTTCAACTACTCCGTTACCGCTTGCTGACTGGGCTAAAACCATAGGCATGCAGGTAGAACCGTATCACGCACAACTGTCTGAAAACACCCTACCTCACTAAAATGCTACGCCGCAAAAAAGCCTGAGTCTGCATACACAGAACTCAGGCTTTTTTGACACGGAGAATCAGTACTACTTAACGTGTGCCGCCAATGGTCAGGTTGGCATGACGGTTCACATCTTTGTACAGCAAGTAGCGGAAGCGACCAGGGCCGCCGGCATAACATGCTTGTGGGCAGAATGCGCGCAACCACATAAAGTCGCCTGCTTCTACTTCTACCCAGTCTTGGTTCAGACGGTACACCGCTTTACCTTCCAACACATACAAACCGTGTTCCATCACGTGCGTTTCCGCAAAAGGAATCACACCACCGGGTTCAAAGTTCACGATGTTCACGTGCATGTCATGACTCATGTCGGACATGTCAGCAAAACGTGTGGTGCTCCAACGGCCTTCTGTGTCAGGCATCACGATAGGAGTGATGTCTTTTTCGTTGGTCACAAAAGCTTTTGGATGTGGCACGCCTTCTACCTCTTGGTAGCGCTTGCGAATCCAGTGGAAGCTTGCCAATGCATTGGTACGGTTGTGCAGTTTCCATTTGCTGGCAGGAGGAATAAAGGCATAACCACCCTCTTCCATCGTGTGTTTCTCGCCGTTCAGTTCCAGTTCCAACTGGCCCGCAACCACAAACACCACGCCTTCAGCTTCTGGGTTGGACTCAGGATCGTTACTGCCGCCACCTGGGCTAACTTCCACAATGTATTGCGAGAAAGTCTCGGCAAAGCCTGACAGTGGGCGAGCCAGTACCCACAAGCGGGTTTTTTCCCACGAAGGCAAATAGCTAGTCACGATGTCTTGCAACACACCTTTAGGCAAGATGGCATAAGCCTCGGTGAACATGGCACGGTCAGTCAGCAGTTGTGTCTGCGGCGGATGACCACCTGCGGGGGCATAGTAATTGACTTTGGACATAACGATTCCGATAGAGATTCAGTAGAAACGCCTGTCGCGTTGTGTAGGACGAGGAAAGCCTGCCGTAGCGGCATTTTTCACGCCGTCGCTGCAATGCGCGGGGACTCATATACCTTACTGGTAGGCTTATTCATTAGCAAATTAAATGTTTTAATTTAGTACATTCATTTATTAAATGAATGATAGTGAGCTACTATTTGCACAGATTAGATATGCATGCCGCACTTTAGCATCTAGCTATCCTACTGTTATTGCATAGTTTTCTTTACCATCAGCACGGCGGCCTCTTTACGTAATTACCGTAATACGCATGCATGTAAGCCGCACAGCTATCAATTTAGAATTCCACTACAACGATGATGAGCAGTGATAAAACAAATAGACTGTTGTACGACCTAGATTTATTGCGTGCCCTACTGGCCGTCGTAGAATGTGGCAGCTTTACCAGTGCCGCTACCCGCCTGCACTCCACCCAGTCCACAGTCAGCCAAAAAATTAGGCGCTTAGAAGAACAAGCCGGACACCGCCTACTAGAACGCAATAACCAAGGCATAGCCACAACCGAGATGGGGCAAACCTTGCTAGGCTATGCCCGACAAATGCTGATGCTTAATGACCAAATGTCAGAGGCACTGTCGGGCGCACAAATTACGGTGACAGCACGTTTAGGTGTGCCCGAAGATTTTGCCAGTGGCCGCACCATGCAAGCGTTGGCCTCGTTTAACCGACGCTATCCACAAGTACGCTTGGAAGTCACCAGTGGGCTAAGCCGTGACCTGCTCTTGGATTACGACCAAGGCGATCTGGATCTTATTCTGATTAAGCAGCGCCACCATAACCGCGCTGCAGTAGCCCTGCTACCTGAGCATACGGCGTGGGTAGACAGTGCCACTCACCCTGTATTCCACCTAGACCCAATTCCACTCGTTACCTTCCCACATCGAGGGGTATACCGAGAGGAAATCATCAGCGCGGTGGAATCCTTAGGCCGTCGTTGGCGCATCAGTTTTACCAGTTCTAGTTTGAGCGGCATTCAAGGCGCTGTTGCACACGGTATGGGCATCAGTTTATTGCCGCGCCGCGCTGTCACCAGTCAGCACATAGAGCTGGGCGCCGCACAAGGGCTACCCAGTATTGATGCTTTTGAGTTGGCGATTTTGCATCGGCCTAATACCGACCCCATGATTAAAGCATTGGCACAAGTATTGATTGCCGTACTCAGCCCTGAGGAAATCAATGCCAACGCAGAAATGTTGTCCCCCGAGACTGTGCATAAGTTTGAGGACAACGCGTGAATGCCTAGCGCTAAGCCTGTTAGCACCTGGCTTTCAACATGGCTGATCAAAAAATGCCCAGACGACAGTAGTGTCGTCTGGGCATTTCTGATTTGTATGCTACTTATTTAGAACGAAGCACGTACATCGATAAACAAGGAACGTCCATGCTCGTTATAAGTACGGGCACCCGCACTATTAGTCACCGATGCTTGGTTACCATTGCTTAAGCCGTAACGGTACAGTTTCTTATCAAAGAAGTTATTCACACCGGCTTTCACGTACACGTTTTTGCTGATTTCGTAACCGGCGCTAAAACCTACCAATGCATAAGGATTCAGCGATGGGCCAGACACGTCTGTACCTTTACGAATATCAAAGTCGGCAGCTTCTTGTTTGCCATACCATGTCACATTAGCTTGTAAGGTGAGTTTTTCAGTAGGCATCCAACGCACATAGCTGTTCACGGTGTACTTAGGAATAATGCTTAACGGCTGATTGTAGGTTTTATCTTTGGACTCCAACATATAGGTAAAGTTGGTGTTCCAATCTACAGTATCGCTTAGCGGCATGAACAGATTACCTTCCAAGCCAGACACTACCGCTTTAGGCGTATTTTCCCATTTCAAGATATCTGCAGGGCCACGACCATTGGTTACCGAGCCGTACGACTCTACCCCAGCCATGATTTTGTTTTTGTAATCATTGCGGAAGTACGTCAAGCTAGTGCTTAACTCACCATCATCGTAGGCAATACCAATTTCTTTGTTGATGCTGGTTTCGCTTTTCAGATCGTCATTACCCTGCAAGTAGCAACCGCCGGTAGAGTAGCCAGGCCGGCAGCCAATGCCTTGGCTGTACAACAAGTAATTAGGATTAGATTGGTACATGCTAGGTGCTTTATAGGCGCGAGCAATACCCCCTTTTACCGACCAGAAATCACCCAATGCGTAGGACGCTGTTAAACCAGGGCTTACGTTGAAACCAAACTCTTCGTGTTGATTAAAACGTATGGTGGGAATCAGCGTGAAATCAGGGCTGATACGCATATTATTTTCCACATACAGCGCACCACTGGTATACGAAGTTTTGGTTTTTCCATTACGCCCAGCAAGGCCCGATGGCTCCCAGCTATTTCCGCCCACCATCAACGAACGCAAGCTACCCGGATCATTCAACGACTCATGCAAAAGCTCGCCACCCACTGTTAGCATTTGATCCATGCCACCAGCCATGAACGGGACATTCACCTCGCCATCTAATCGTGACTCTTTGAGTACGCTGTTGTAGCGCAAGTCTTGGCCAGATGTACCTTGCCCTGACAAGAATGCACCTTCAGGCCCACCAAACAAGCCTTCAGTGCCTCGATTATTACGCGTGTAGCTATAGCTGGCCTCTAAACGCGAGGTACCCCATGACCAATCACCGTGATGGCTTAAGCCCACCGTATTACGATAGACAATAGTAGTTTCGGAATTAAACAGCTCTGAAGCAGGGATAAAGTTGCCACCATTTTCGGTACTGCTACCGATGGTATTTTGCGTATCGCCCGAATACAGGTCACTTTTTCTACTGCTACCAAAACTCAGCTCTAGACGCTGCTCTGGTGTAAGGTCTAACGCCAATAAACCATTAATGTATTTATCACGCACGCCTGTTTTGCCGGAAGCATCCACGAAACCGTTCTTCCCAGGTGCATGCCCTTTATTAATGTCTATGGCGTCAGGTTGAGTCTTGCTGTAGCCCCCATATACCCTAAACCCAAGGCGGTCGCTGATAGGGCCTGACAAATTGAAGTTGGTACGCCAGTTATCGCCCTCTTTACCGTCTTCTTGTATCTGCCTAAACGCTGTCACCGAACCATGAAACTCATCCGTAGGGCGTTTAGTAATGATGTTCACCACACCACCCATGGCACCAGAGCCATAACGGGCCGCCGCTGGGCCGCGCAGTACTTCCACACGCTCAATCGCTTCAGGTGGTACCCAGCCAGTATCGCCGTCGGTATCTCGCTCGCCTGTCCAACCTTGGCGTGATGCATTACGTGATGTAGCGGGTTTACCGTCGATCAACACCATCGTGTTATCGGGGCCCATGCCACGTATATCAATTTGTCGACGATTACCGCGCATGCCTGAGTTAGCACTGCCGGTTAAATTCACGCCAGGTTCTTTACGCAAGATATCAGTCAAATCCGTCACGGATGGATTTTTCTCTATATCTTCGGAGGTAATGATGGAAACGCCTAGAGACTCTTTTAGTTCTTCTTCGGCGGTGCTTAGCACCTTAATGCTTTCCAACTGCTGCACAGGCTGAGCCAACACAGGGGCTGCCACGCTTAAGCAAGATAAAGCTGCTATTACCTCGCCTAACGTCTGATTTGATTTGAACGTCACGATATTTTCCGTAATAAGAACTACAGCACATCAAAATAATGATAATGATAGTAATTCTTATTACGGAGATTGTAGAGGGTATAACTACCTAATTCTCGTCATTTGGCGGATAAACGCAACAGTTCTCATTTAGATTATGGTGTCATGTTTACCATCACACCAATCACCAATGCATTGGCTAAGTCGATGAAAAACCCACACACTAATGGCACCACAATGAAAGCTTTGTGGGCTGCACCATACTGCTGTGTCACCGCAGTCATGTTCGCAATGGCCGTTGCAGTAGAGCCTAAGGTTATGCCGCCAAAGCCCGCGCACATCACCGCAGACTCGTAGTCTTTGCCCATAACACGGAAAACCACCACGAAAACAAACAGCACAACTAAGGTCACTTGAATCAGCATACATACCAGCATAAAGCCCAGCACCGGCTGTAGTGTCCACAGTTGGAGACCCATCAATGCCATTGTGATGAAACCACCCAAGCAAATGTCAGAAATCAGCGCTAAACCGGGTTGCATAATGGGCCACTGCCACATTCTGCCTTGACGTTGTAACGTACTTAAGGTGCCGATGGCGCGAATCACAATCCCGGCCACCAAACACCCTACAAACTCTGGCAACACCACAGGGCTTTGCGCCAAACCTTGGTTAATGAAGCCACCCAAAATCAACGCCATATTCAGCCAAAACAAGGCCATCAACACACCGTAATAGTCGATACGGGCGACTTTTTCTTCTTTGTGCATGCTGCCCACTTCCAACTCTATTTTTTCGGAAGGAGTGAGCTTATATTTGCCAATCAAGGCCGCAGCAATAGGGCCGCCAATCACACATGCGGCAATCAAACCTATAGTATTCGCCGCCAAGCCCAGCTCTTTAGCATTGGCAATGCCTAGCGTATCGGTAAAGTACTCCGTCCACGATAAGGTGGTGCCTACCCCACCAGTCAGAGAAATAGAACCCAACATCAACCCTGCTCGCGGGTCCAAACCAAAGACTTGCGCTAAGCCCATTCCAGTCATGTTCTGCAGCACCATGAAGCAGACCGATAGTCCTGTCAGTATCACTAACGGCCTGCCACCACTGGCCAACGACCGTATATCGGTGTTAAGGCCAATGCCTGCAAAAAAATACAGCAACAACACATCGCGCAGACGCAAATCAAAATCTATGGTGAGCCCCAAACCATAAAAAATGACACACGTCGCTATGGCACACAACAACCCACCTACCAACGACTCAGGAATACTATAAGCACGCAAAAAATTGATACGGGCTACCAATCCCTTACCAATAAACAGCAACAAAATTGTCAGCGTAAAGCTGTGAAAAGAATCGACCTGCATGGCACGAAGCTCCTTGGTGATAACAGGCAGTTAGTAAGGTCGCGCTATGCTACCACCAAGTTCTGCTTTTCAATCTGCAGATTATTTGCTGCTGGCAATCTTTGTTGCTCCCACAAACAAAAACCCCATCTTCACTACCAAAGATGGGGTTTTGTGTTTTGCCCTCAAGGGCAAAAAAGCGACGTTCTTATACCGCTTGCGCCAAACGTGCCAGAACTTGTTCGCGCCCTAACAAGGCCAATACAGCATCAATCGCTGGGGTTTGTTTGCGACCTGTTACGGCCACGCGCAGCGGAATACCCAGCTTAGGCATTTTAATGCCGTGGGCTTCCAGTGTGTCTTTGATGACCTGCGCCAAGGCTTCGGTATTCCACTCGGACAACGCCGCTGCTTTTTCAGCAAAGGTTGCCAGCACAGCACGGGACTCTTCGGTCAGCGCTTCGGCTTGCAACTCGGCTGGTGCTGGCGTAAATGCGCTGCAGAACAACAAAGCACCTTCGGCCAAATCATTCAAAGTTTCAGCACGGTCTTTAATCAGGGCCAATACGTCTGGCAACTGGCTAACATTAGCTGCTGGATCTAACTTCAACACACGTGGAGCCACTACAGCAGCCAATGCGTCGTTATCCGTTTGCTTAATGTAATGCGCGTTCACCCAGTTCAGTTTCTTAGGATCCCACTGTGATGCGGAACGGCTCAGGCTGCGTGTATCAAACCACTCAATCAATTGCTCACGGCTGAACAGTTCGTTATCACCATGACTCCAACCCAAACGTGCCAAGTAGTTCACCATGGCGTCAGGTAAGTAACCTTGAGTGTCGTAATCCATGATGTTCACAGCACCGTGGCGTTTGGACAGTTTCTCGCCGTCTGGGCCCAAAATCATAGGCACGTGACCATACTCAGGCACAGTGGCGCCTAAGGCTTGCAAGATAGTGATCTGACGTGGAGTGTTATTCACGTGATCGTCACCGCGAATCACATGGGTAATGTTCATATCCCAGTCATCAACCACCACGCAGAAGTTGTATGTAGGGGTGCCATCTGGACGTGCAATGATCAGATCATCTAGCTCAGAGTTGCTGAAGCTGATACGGCCTTTCACCATATCGTCCCACGTCGTTACGCCTTCTTGTGGGCACTTGAAGCGCACCACAGGTTTGCGATCAGCAGGAACAGTAGGCAATGTTTTGCCTGTTTCGGGACGCCATGTACCGTCGTAGCGGGGTTTCATGCCCAACGCACGCGCTTTCTCGCGCATGGCTTCTACTTCTTCTGGTGTGCTGTAGCAGTAGTAAGCCGTGCCATTTTCCAGCATCTGCGCGATGATTTCTTGGTAACGCTCGATACGCTGCATTTGGTAGAACGGGCCTTCATCGGCATGCATGCCCAACCAGCTCATACCATCAATAATGGCTTGCACTGCCTCCGGTGTAGAACGCTCCAGATCCGTATCTTCAATACGCAGCACAAAAGTACCTTTGTGATGGCGTGCAAATGCCCAGGAAAACAAAGCAGTTCTCGCCCCGCCCAAGTGCAAAAAGCCGGTTGGTGAAGGAGCAAAACGTGTTCTAACAGTGGAGGTGGTCATAGCGATTTCAACGTAATTCCAAATAAATACAGACGCTGCAGCGTCTGACTACAGCGTATTTTAAGCCAGTATTCATATTCTCGTTAGGCACTGTGTTTTTTTGTTGTGGTATGCCACACATCGCTCTATTACCACCTCAAACAGAACCACTTATTTTCATATTTTGTTACTCAAGAATGCTAGTTCAAGCTTCAACTTGATGAAATCTTGATATTTGCTTGATACATCCCTACCAAGCACCTTCCTACAATTTGCCTACATTCTCCTTACTACGCTGACACCTTCAGCACACAAGACGAGTCGCTCACACTATGTATTGGCAAATTCTCTTTTTCAGCCTCAGTACCTACGTATGCTTAAGCCTATCCAGACTGCTGCTGAGTCTTTGGCAATACAAACGTGTTCAGAGCGCGGGTGGCCTACTGCCTATTATGTTTGGCGGCCTACGCGTCGATACTACGACAGTAGGGTTCGTCGTAGCGTTACCCCTGCTGTTTGCCCCTTGGTTAAACGATGCACTGTGGGCTCAACAAATCAACGCCGTGTACTTAAGCGTGATGTGGTTGTTGATTCTTTTGCCTGAGTTATCCAGCGTGCAATTCATCATGGAATACGATGTACGCCCTAACCGTCTGTACACCGACTACCTGAAGCACCCCAAAGAGGTGGCCGGCATGTTGTGGCAAGGCTATAAGTTGCCCGTGATCGGTGCTTTAGTCTTCTTAGTAGCGCTGTGCTACGCCGGTAGTGTCGTATTTGGTCGCACCTTTCCTTTAGCGCAATCGTTTAGCTGGTTAGCTGCCTTGGGCTTGAGCTTGGCGGGTGCTGCGGTGTCATTTTTGGCCATTCGAGGCACACTGCGTCACCGCCCCCTGAACCCTTCTACCGTTGCATATTGTGGTGACTGCCTGCTGAACAGCTTGGCATTGAACTCCATCTATAACGTGGCCTATGCCTTATACAGCCTGAAAAACGAGCGTTCGGCGGCTGATCTGTATGGTGATCTACCTACCGTAGACATGCAGCGCTTGGTACTGGAACAAGCCGGTATCCAAAGCACTAACCCTGATCTGCCTAGCGTTCACCAACACATTGCTAACCACTCGCACGCCAGACCATTGAATATCGTCATCATTGTGGAAGAAAGCCTAGGCGCTCAGTTTGTGGGTAACTTGGGTGGACAAGACCTCACTCCAAACTTAGACAAACTGTCTACCGAAGGTTGGAATTTCCGCAGAGCCTATGCCACTGGCACACGCTCAGTACGTGGTTTGGAAGCGCTAGTATGTGGTTTCCCACCTTCTGCCTCTGATGCGGTGCTGCGTCTATCCGGCGCTCAACAGAACTTCTTCACCTTGGCACAAGGCTTAAAACCCTTGGGATACCGTTCGCACTTTGTGTATGGCGGCGAGGCGCACTTTGACAACATGAAAGGTTTTTTCATGGGTAACGGTTTTGATGAGCTGCATGAGCGCGCTCAGTTCAAAGACCCTGCCTTTGTAGGCACATGGGGTGCTAGCGACGAAGACATGTTCAATAAAGTGCATGAGGTTCTGAGCCAAGCTCACGACACCCCTACCCTATGCTTGGCCTTTTCTGTCAGCAACCACTCGCCTTGGGAATACCCTAGTGGCCGCATCACGCCTGAAGGTGAAGCTGCCAGCGTACAAAACACCGTGCGTTACGCCGACTGGGCGATTGGCCAGTTCTTTGAACGTGCCAAACAAGAAAGTTACTGGGAAAACACTGTGTTCTTGGTGGCTGCTGACCACGACGCCCGTGTAGGTGGTGCCGATGCAATCCCACTGCGCCACTTCCATATTCCTGCATTGATTTTGGGCGGTTCTATTGCCGCCAGACAAGACGACCGCATCATCAGCCAAATCGACTTGCCCGTCACGTTATTGTCGTTAGCCGACGCTTCTATTGCGCACCCGATGATTGGTCAAGATTTGACCAAACGTCAGACCGTACAACGCGCCATCATGCAATACGGCGAGAACTTTGGCTACCTGTATGAAGACTTGTTGACGGTATTGGAACCTGGCAAAAAACATCGCCAATTTACCTATACCGCCCCCGCTGACTATCAGGTAGTAGAAACACGCCCGCAAGCGCTGGAAACTGCTAAAGCCTATGCGCTATGGCCTACCTATATGTATGACTCTCGTAGCTATACCGTAGCTACTACCAACGATGTTCAAAACACTTATTCCCACCCTCTCAGCATCGCTGCTGAGTAGTGTGACCGCGACGCTGCTGCATATCTGTGTGTTTTACGGTTTGCTGCAGCACTCAGTTCCCGCACAAACGGCGACCTTTATTGGAGCGATTAGCGGTGCTGTTCTGAACTATATGTGTCAATACCATTTGGTGTATCGCAGTACGCGAGCCCACCGTTCAGCGGTACTGAGATACCTGCTGCTGGTCTGCACCAACATTGCATTGAACTCACTTATTTTTCAGGGGCTAACTGTACTGCTACCTACGCTCCAACCGTTATTACTACAAGCGCTCACAAGCGCCAGCCTTGCCACACTTAATTTATTTGCTTATCAGAGGATCATCTTTCATGAACGCTCCTGCTGAACCCTGGAGAACACTGCATACTTCATCAGCGAAAATGCTGAGCGTAGTGATCCCACTCTACAACGAGGCTGCGGTACTGCCGCTATTAATTCCCCGTTTATTGGCCATTCTGCAAACCACCGGCTTACGTCACGAAATCGTGTTTGTGGATGATGGCAGTCAAGACAACAGCCTTACTCTGCTACGCCAAGCCGTCGCTCAAGGACTGCCATTGCGCATCGTGGTCCTGAGCCGTAACTTTGGTAAAGAAGCCGCAGTAAGTGCCGGTTTGGAACACTGCAAAGGCGATGCCGCCATTGTGATGGACGCCGACTTGCAAGACCCACCGGAGCTAATCCCCGACATGGTATTAGCATGGGCAGCAGGTGCCGATGTAGTCACCATGAAACGTCGTACTCGCCAGGGCGACTCTTGGCTAAAACGCAGCACCGCACACTTGTACTACCGCCTACTGAACCGCATGAGCAGCATTAGTATTCCTGCAGATACGGGCGACTTCAGATTAATGTCCAGACAGGTGATTGACGCTATCTTGCAATTGCCAGAGCGCAACCGCTACAACAAAGGTTTATTTGCCTGGGTGGGCTTTAACACTCACGTCATTGAGTATGACCGTGCTCCACGTCCTGCAGGTCAAAGCAAGTGGAACTACCTGCATCTTTGCAACTTGGCGCTGGATGGTATTACCTCATTCTCGTCCGCCCCATTACGCTTAATTTTGCTCAGTGGCTTGCTCATTTTCATCGGCAGCATGATCACCGGTGTATGGCTGCTAGTAGAGCATTTATACATGGGCACACCCGTCACCACCCTGACCCTAGGTATTTTGCTGTTGGGTATGTTCAGTGGTTTGCAATTGAGCGCGTTGGGTCTGGTGGGCGACTACGTAGGTAAAGCCTATTTAGAAACCAAACAACGCCCTGTATTCCTGATCAAAGGCGTGATTGGCGCTGACACACCACTGCTATCGTCTTATCAACAAGACTATAAACATGCCTCACACATCTAACAGCGTGTCT
Organism: Paenalcaligenes sp. Me52; assembly: GCF_050487965.1. Lineage (NCBI taxonomy): Bacteria > Pseudomonadati > Pseudomonadota > Betaproteobacteria > Burkholderiales > Alcaligenaceae > Paenalcaligenes > Paenalcaligenes sp. Me52. The sequence goes on from NZ_JBKQFO010000002.1 coordinate 175,644, forward strand.
CGTACACTGTGGTCGCTTCTGCTGTTTACGCTGTGCAGTCAGTTAGTCATCATGTGGGCATTGCCGTATGCCGACAGCTCTGAACCTCGCTATGCAGCTATCGCCCAAATCATGGCGCAAAGCAATGATTGGATTACACCGTGGTTTTCTCCAGATGTACCTTTTTGGGGTAAACCACCCCTGTCATTCTGGGCACAAGCCTTGTCGTTCAAGGTATTTGGCATCAATGAGTTTACGGGCAGGCTACCTTCGTGGTTAGTCAATATCGCCATTACTGCGCTGATTATGCATGGCACACGCTGCATCATGCAGTTGCAACCGCATCTTACCCGCGCCCAGTCTTACACCCCACTACTGGCTGCGTTGATCTACAACACCATGTGTTTGGCATTCAGCAATGCTGGCGCCGTACTCACTGACCCGTATTTGAATTTGGGGCTAAGCCTCAGCATGGTGGCGTTGCTACAGCAAGCAGCTCAACCGTCTAAAGCATGGGGCTGGGCATTTTTTGTGGGGCTGAGCATAGGTATGCTCTCTAAAGGCCCATTAGCACTGGTATTTTGCTTTGCCCCCCTAGTACTGCTGGCTTTCTTCAGACATCGCTTTGTGCTGAATCTACTGCGTCGCCTACCGTGGGTAAGTGGCACACTGCTGTTTTGTGCACTGTCCCTGCCTTGGTATATCTTGGCTGAGCTCAAAACACCTGGCTTTCTGAATTACTTTTTAATTGGTGAACACATCAGCCGTTTCTTGGTGCCCGGCTGGCAAGGCGACTTATACGGTACAGCCCATAAAGCCCCGTTAGGCAGCATCTGGATTTCGCTGCCCCCCGCTACGTTCCCGTGGGGATTACTCAGCCTATTCTTGCTGATTAAAGCGTGGCGCAAACATGGTTTACGCGCCTTTATGTCACTACCTACTGGTAGCCTGTACCTGTTTATCTTGGCGCTGTTTCCCGCGATATTCTTTACCGCAGCCGGCAACATTTTATGGACGTATTTGTTACCTGGTTTAGCCCCTCTAGCAATCTTGACGGCGTATTACTGCCCACCCATCACCCGCCCTATACAGCGTATGGTTGCAGCCTCTACAGCATTAGTCCCTATAGCTGGGCTTGTGTTGGCAGGCTTAAGCTTACATGATGTCACCATCACCAAGACCGAACGCCCTATTGTTCAAGAATTTTTAGCGCGTGCCACACCTAGCGATACCTTATACTTCGTAGACAAACCTACCTTTTCCGCTAGGTTTTACAGTCAGGAGCGCACCGCATCAATAGATCCGGCAGTCTTTAACAGCAACGACGAAGCTGCTACCCCTCGATTTGTTGTGATCGCGAACGACAACTCCAAAACGTTGAAAACCGTCACTGACCAGCACTACAGCGCTATTGCTCATTCCAAGCGCTATCAGTTATTTATGCGTTCACAACCTTGATATGACACAAAACTTTGGCAAAATCCGCTTGTTGATCGTTGAGGACAATGTTTCTCTGGCTGAAAATCTGTTTGAGTACTTTAATGAGCCACCGTTTTCACCCGACTTTGCATCTGATGGTCTAACTGCACTGCATCTTCTCGCCACCAATCAGTACGATGTCATCGTATTGGATGTCATGCTGCCGGGTATTAACGGTTTTGAAATTAGCCACCGAATACGCCATGACCTGCGTCGCAGTACGCCCATTATCCTGATTACGGCCAAAGATCATATTGATGACAAAACGCAGGGCTTTAATGCGGGCGTAGATGACTATCTGGTCAAACCCTTTGACCTCAAAGAACTAAGCTTACGCGTGCAAGCCTTAGCGCGTCGTAATAGCGTTTCTTCCGATCCATTACTGCATTTTCAAGCAGTCAGTTTTGACCCCGATACTTACACTGTATATGCGCAACAGCAAGCGGTTGGTACGCTTACTGGCTACAGTGCGAAGATATTTGAATTACTGCTGCGAGCCTACCCCAGACCAGTAAGTCACGAGCAACTCGTTGAGCAAGTATGGGATGGCCGGCCTACAGAACACCATACTGTGCGCACACACGTCTATGCTCTACGCAAACAACTGACTGAGTTCACACAACAGCCATTAGTGAAAACTCTGCATGGCCGTGGTTATATTTTGCATACTGCTGAGTAATCTATGAAAAGCATCGCCTCTAGAATTTATAAAGCACTCTTTGCGCTGTCTTTGATCAGTATGCTGGTCACGGTCATCACAGTGCTGCTTACCAATGAAAATCTTGAGGATGTGCTCTTAGGCTCACAAGCGGATCATATTCCACCGGAGCTGCTCAATGCGCAGCACCAACAGAACCTGTTTATTTGGGATGGCGCACTCAATAAAATCGCCTTTATTCCTGCCGGAACACCCATACCTGATGAGTTACCAGCCCCTTTCACTCCCTCTACTGTGCATAAAAAGGATGAGGTAGAGTTAGGCAATCAAACCTACCTCATCAATGTAGAAGTCACTGATCAGGGCACCCTCTATTGGGCTCGCAACATTACTGCTTTTGAAGAACGTGAAACCACCTTATTGATTTCGGTCGCTCTTATCATGGCAGGCATGGTGATACTAAGCTGGCTGTTAGCCTACTTGAGTAGTCGCAAACTGATTGCCCCACTTTCGGCACTTAGTGAACAAATTGCAGCGCTGTGTCCAGGCAAAAAACTACCGCCCTTAGACCTGAACTACCAAGATCGTGAGTTGCACCACATCGCCATGACCATGAACTTATTTCTAAGCGAAATGGAAGCATTCATCGAGCGTGAGCAACAATTGCTCAGCCTTGCCAGCCACGAACTACGCACCCCCATTGCCGTGATTTCTGGCGCATTAGATGTGATTGAACGCCGTAATCAACAACAGGCCAATGACTGCCAAACACTATTACGCATTCGCCGTGCATCGGTTGAAATGGCGGATAACGTAGACGCCTTGCTGAAACTGTCGCGTCAAGACACTCAAGATTTGCCCATTGAGCACATTAGCTTGGCAGAGGCTGTACGAGTCATCATTCAAGACACCTCGCACTTCTATGACACCACTCAGCGCGTCACCGTGCAGGCCCCCGCCTCTGAGGTTTACATCGTCAGCAACCCCGTTCTGGTGAGAATCTTGCTGCGTAATGTGATTCATAATGCTCTACAGCACACCAATGGCCCTATTACGGTCACTATGGAACACACTCACATTGCTATTTGTGATCAAGGCTCTGGTTTACCTGTAAGCAAACTGTCTTCCCTCCCGCCACAAAAAAACAGTAGCGGCTTAGGTCTGTACATCGTGACACTGCTCTGTGAGAAACTGGGCTGGACTTTACACATACAGCACGACGCCAATGGCCATTGCGTCTACATACATTACGCTGACGCCAGCCCACAAGGAACAAAGGCCTGTTGTTAAACAGGCCTTTGAGTGGTTTATAGCGCTTTTAATATCTGCTCTACCGTTGCTTTGGCATCCCCAAAGCACATGAACGAATTCTCGTTATAGAACAGCGGATTCTGCACACCGGCATAACCGGAATTCATTGAGCGTTTGAACACAATCACGTTTTGAGCTTCCCACACATGCAATACCGGCATGCCAGCAATGGGGCTGTGCGGGTCAGTAGCGGCGGCTGGGTTCACCGTATCGTTAGCACCGATCACCAACACCACATCCGTAGTGGCGAAATCATCGTTGATTTCGTCCATTTCTAACACAATGTCGTAAGGTACGCGGGCCTCAGCCAACAATACGTTCATATGCCCCGGTAAACGCCCCGCTACAGGGTGTATACCAAAGCGCACCGTTACCCCTTTTTGGCGCAAAAACTCGGTGATCTCAGACACCGCATTTTGTGCGTGTGCCACGGCCATACCGTAGCCTGGGGTGATGATGACAGAACGCGCATTTTTCAGCATATCGGCCACGTCGGCAGGCTGAATTTCGCGGTGCTCGCCAGTTTGCTCGGCGCTATCTGAGGCTCCACTTTCGGTGCCAAAGCCACCCGCAATCACCGATAAGAATGAGCGGTTCATGGCTTTACACATGATGTACGACAAAATCGCACCCGACGAACCCACTAACGCCCCCGTCACAATCAACAGATCGTTTTCTAGCATGAACCCAGCCGCCGCCGCTGCCCACCCAGAGTAGGAGTTCAGCATAGACACCACTACTGGCATATCCGCACCACCAATAGAGGCCACCAAATGCCAGCCAAACGCCAGCGCAATCAGCGTCATCAACAGTAATGCAATAGTTGAGCCATCAGCACTCACAAACGCCAATAGCAGCAAGAACGCGACCACCAACGCAGCCAAATTCAGCTTATGTTTATGCGGCAACACCAAAGGCTTGCTGGAAATACGGCCATTTAACTTGCCAAACGCCACCAACGATCCTGTGAAGGTCACAGCACCGATGAATACGCCCACAAACACTTCTACTAAGTGAATGGTGTGCATATCTGGGGACACGCTGTCGGCATTAGCGTAGCTGTTATAGCCCACCAATACAGCGGCCAACCCCACAAAACTGTGCAGTAATGCAATCAGCTCAGGCATCTGGGTCATTTCTACGCGCTGTGCACGAATCAAACCAATACCTGCACCAATTAGCATGGCCAAAATAATCCAGCCAAAACCAGACGCTTGATCGCTGAAAATGGTCGCGATCAACGCCAGCGTCATGCCAGCCACACCAAAGTAATTACCGCTACGTGCGGTTTCCTGTTTAGACAAACGCGCCAAACTCAGGATGAACATCAATGCTGCGATGATATAAGCAGCTGTTACTAGACCTTGAGACATTTCTTTTCCTTTTATTTGTCTTTACGGAACATCTTGAGCATGCGGTGGGTCACAAAAAAACCGCCGAAAATATTGATGCTAGCAATCAAGATGGCAATAAAAGCAAGAAACGACACCCAACCATTGCCTTGGCCTATCTGCAATAAAGCGCCCACCACAATAATGCCGGAGATCGCATTGGTCACTGACATTAATGGCGTATGCAGAGAGTGCGTGACATTCCAGACTACGTAATAGCCCACCACGCACGACAGCACAAACACAATCAGGTGATTCAAAAATGCGGCGGGTGCATTCGCGCCCAACCATAGGAAGCACAGCCCACCTACGCCCACAGCCAGTAACTTCTTCCACAGCGCCATAGGTGGTGCAGCAACGGTCTCTGTCGGTTTAGCGACTTTAGCTTGCGTAGGTGCTGCCGACACTTGAATAGGTGGCGGCGGATACAGCAACTCGCCTTGGTGACAGACCAGCATATTGCGCAGCACTACATCCTCTTGGTTCAGCACCGCCACACCATCTTTAGCGGGGGCCAACAACTTAGCCAAGTTCACTAGGTTAGTGGAGTACAACTGCGAGGCTTGGCCTGCCAAACGATTGGCCAAATCGGTATAACCAATCACGGTCACGCCATTGGCTGTAGTAATGGCTTCGCCTGGCACAGTGTATTCGCAGTTACCACCCGTTAACGCGGCCAAATCCACGATCACCGAACCCGCTTTCATGCTGTCTACCATCTCGCGAGTAATCAGTTTAGGGGCTGGCTTACCTGGAATCGCTGCTGTCGTGATGATGATATCTACCTGCTTCGCCTGCTCGGCAAACAGCTTCATCTCGGCAGCGATAAATTCATCACTCATGGTTTTGGCGTAACCATCACCACTACCCGTATTTTCTACAGGAATATCCAGTTTCAAGAACTGGCCACCCATGGAAGTAATTTGCTCCGCCACTTCTAAACGCGTATCGAAAGCTTTCACTATCGCACCTAGCTGGCGTGCAGCACCTATGGCAGCTAAGCCCGCTACGCCTGCGCCAATCACCAAGACCTCGGCGGGAGGCATTTTTCCAGCAGCGGTAATTTGGCCTGTAAAAAAGCGCCCAAATGCACTGGCAGCTTCTACTACTGCTCGGTAGCCACTGATATTCGCCATGGAAGACAACGCGTCCATCGCTTGTGCGCGAGAAATACGCGGCACCATATCCATGGCCAACACCGTAACTTGTTTTTCTTGCATGCTCTGCAATAACTCGGGGTTTTGGGCGGGCCAAATAAAGCACACCAACATGGTGCCGGGTTGTATAAGCTGTATTTCGTGGGAAGTAGGCGCATTGACCTTATAAATCAATTCGCATTCCCATACGCTGCTTGCATCCGCTACCGTTGCGCCAGTAGCGCTGTACAGCGCATCGTCAAAACTGGAGGCTTTTCCTGCGCCAGTTTCTATCACCACATCAAAACCCAGTTTCAGTAGCTGCTCCACACTTTTAGGTGTAGCGGCCACTCGTGTTTCACCGGGTATTGTCTCCCTGGGTATCCCTATTCTCATCGTTATCATCCTTATGCGGTGAGCTATACCTATTGATTAGGCTATTAAAATAATTAACGATTTTTTGTGTGCGATAAAGTCTTTTGCTGCGCGATACGAACATCACCCCTATAACAGCACATATCTACAACTAAAGTGTTGTGTAATGACCAAGAAAAACCCCTGTTAACCGTAGGCTAACAGGGGTTTGATGAAAATAGCTTATTGACTGACTTAGAACGGCAATCGGTATCCGGGAGACACTTGCTCTAGGCTGTAGCGTGTACCAGTTTGAGAACGCACCACCAATCGCTTACCTTGCTGACGTTCGATGATAAATCGATTCGTGAACAACGGATCATCTGGCTCAACCGCCAAACCATTGGATTCCAAGGTTTGCAGCACTAAAGCTTGGCCATCACGCACCCAACATCCGGCTTCGGACAAGCCTTGAGACGGTTGGCGTGGGCGTTTCACTTGCTCGGTGTACAGCATTTGGCCATTCGCCTGCAACGTCACCAAGGTGCGTAGCTCGCCTTGAATACCTTTTTCGTTACGCTTGCTCAACCAGTTCCCGATCACAGGATCTTCAGGGCTCGCTGGTGTACACGCGACAGGACGCGTTTCCACTGGCGTAGTAGGTTGAGTCGTTGGTGTTTCAGTAGGCATAGTCACACAACCGGCCAAAACCAGTGTTGCTAAACCTGCTAGGTAATTCATCCCTTTTCGCTTCATCTGTGCGCCCGCACGCATAATTCACCTTTGCGAATACTGTGTTGAACAGAGCACTATCTCTGTGTCCTAGCAAAATATTCTACCTCAGCTAATAGGCTTTGCCTGCCCTCTATGGGAATTTCTCTACACACTGTGGGCACCTACATTTTGTTACCCTAGAGAGGCCTTGGGTATTTCTCTGTAGGTAGCTAAAACATTAACCACAGAGAGGGCTAAAATAGGACACTAGAAAGCAGACTCATGCCTGTAAAATAGGCATGATTGAATCTCTATAGCCAGTGTGCTGGCATTTGCCACCACGCCACTGCCTATGACTTACACGCAAGGAGTAGCCACACTATGGCCACAGCAAAAAAAGCCAGCAGTACCACCGCTAGCAAAGCAGCGGCTACCAAAAAACCTGCCAAATCTGCCGCAAAAGCACCCGCTGCAAAGCGTGATGTGAACCCAGCAGGTTCTTGGCCGTTTCCTACTGGTAACCGCCCATAAGGTAAGACCACAAAACATCTGGGCCAGCACATCACGACTGGCCCGTGTTTTTTGACCTTCTGGATCTACCCTTTCTGCTTTTTCTTCGCTCTCTGCCATGTTCACTGATATTTTGTACTTTATTGCGAATATTGCCCTCAGCTTGCTGGGCATAGCTTTTGTGCTTCGTGCATGGTTGTATGCCATACGCTTGCACCCCTTTAACCCTTATTCCCAAGCCATTTTCAAAGTGACTGATTGGGCGGTACTTCCCTTACACCGATTCATCCCCAATCAACAATACGTAGACTGGCCAAGTCTGGCAGCCGCCTATATTGTGGCCTACGTACACGTCGCCTTGACCTTGCTGCTGCTCACCGATGCAGGTTTGTTTGTACCGGGAGACTTCTGGCTACGCGCCTTATTGTCTGCCGTGTTCACGGTGGCTGGCTGGATTGCCAACATGGTGCTGTGGGTCACATTGATTCAAGCTCTGCTGTCTTGGATCAACCCAATGGCGCCTGTCATGCCTATACTCAATACGCTGACAGCACCGTTGCTGAACCCAATACGTAGACTGTTGCCACGCACTGGTGCTTTTGACTTCTCGCCATTGGCACTGCTGGTACTGGCCCAGATCTGCATCTTTATTTTGGGCAGACTAAAACTAGGTGTTTTCGCTGGCGCATTCTAAGTGCTTAGCCCGCTGTAACGTCTCATCAAAAAGCCCGCTTCTGCGGGCTTTTTGATGCCTAGATTAATGTCGTCATGCTACTGCCGCGTGCCTATCCCATGCCAAAGCACTGTTTTTATCCAAACAGTGCTTTTTGATACGTTCACTAGGTGTTAGCTCGAAACGATCTACAGCACGGTAAAAACGCGGCATTTGATACGACGCCAGCTTGTTGGTTGCCCACTCTATTAGCGTGCCCCACTCCACCGCGCTGTTGGGCCTGAACTTCACATACAACATGATTTCTTGTTCGCCAATTTCGCTAGCCACCCCTACCGCTGCAGAGGCTTCTACTGCATCATGCTCAGCGAACACTCGCTCAATTTCCCATGCCGAAACGTTCTCACCACGTACGCGCATGCTATCGGTTTTTCTACCTACGAAAAACAGATCACCATCCCCATCACGCCACGCTGCATCACCGGTGTAGAGCTTGCCCTGTATTAATGCTTTTTGTGTAGCTTCTGGATTATGCAAATACGCTGGTAAAAACACACCCTCTAGCGGGCTGGACAGCACCATCTGGCCTATTTCACCTTCACCTACTTCTAGACCTTCGTCATTCAGTAGTTCTACCTGAATCCACGGCAACGCCGTACCTATAGAACCTGGCTTTCCAGATGCATTAAAGGTGGCAAAACTGGAGCATTCGGTCATGCCATAGCATTCGCGTAGCTCGCAGCCTAACTGCTCCTGCACGCTTTGCCAGGCATTTTTTGAAACGCCAGCTCCCCATGCCGTTTGAATGCTCGCGCCTTCTGGTACTTCGTCTTGCGGCAAGCGCACCAGAATATCCAGAATGCCGCCCAGATAATGTAAATGGGTGGCTCTGGCTGCTTGCCATTGCGACCAAAAACGACTGGCTGAAAAACGCTTCACAATCAGCAGGCAAACACGCTCTAAGAACGGCACCAACAACATCTGTGCGCCCCCGATGTGACATAAGGGCTCCCACAAAAACAAGCGTGCACCTTCTTTAACACCTGCAACTTGAATAGCCGCTTCACTGGCTACGCGCATCATTCTATGGGTGAACACCACACCTTTAGGCGCACCGGTGGTTCCCGATGTGTAGATGATGCATAAGGTGTCCGATGGCGCTATAGCAGGGTTCTGCAACACCGCATCACTCGCTATCTGTATCTGCTGCAGTTCTACCCAGTTCTCTGCACTGACTCCGGCATCGGCCAGCACCTCGGCAAACTCAGCTTCCGCAATAATTAAGGATGGCACGGCGTGCTCTACGATGTAGCGCACGCCTGGCCCCTTCACTTTGGTATTCACGGGAATCCAAATCACCCCAGACAACATCAGTGCATACAGCAACGCTATATGCTCGGCTGTGTTGCTCAGCATGACCGCAACGCTATCCCCTTTTTTGATGCCACGCGCCGCCAACCATTGCTGGAATCCCGCTACCTGTTGCCCCAACTGTTTTCTAGAAAGCGGCACAGACTCAAACTCAATCACATCTTGTTCAGCGGTTTGCGTCAGCCCTCGGTATAAAAGCGGCACCACATCCCATTGATCATCTTCTATACGTTTTGCAAAATACTGCTCAAAACCGTTCATAGTCCACTACGCCTGTTTTTGAAATAGGAAGAAATTGAAATCACTGCGGTCACCACAATCAGCAATACCGTCGATACTGCTGCCAACGTAGGCGTTACCGCCAACTGGATGTCATCCCACATTTGTTTAGGCAATGTGGTGTTGATACCGCCGCTCACAAAAATAGCGATGGTCAGGTCATCAAAAGACACGATGAACGCAAACAAAAACGCTGACGCTAAACTGCCGGCCAATAAGGGCAAGATCACCGTACGTAGACGCGCCATTACAGATGCACCCAAAATACGAGCAGCATCATCCAAGCGCCAATCAAACAGTCGTAACCCTGCCGATAACGTGACCACGGCATAAGGCAGCGCCAATACCGTATGGCCAATCACCATCCCCAGATCCGTGCCCACTAAGCCTGTGCTGGCAAACAAGTACAGCAACCCGATAGCAATCACAATACGTGGCACGATTAACGGTGCAACAAACACCCCAAACAGCAGCTTGGTCCACTTGGAAGGCAATTTAGTCAAGGCAAAGGTAGCCCCAAAACCCAACACCACCGCCAGAAATGCCGTCGTCAGCCCTATACCAAAAGAACGAATCACCGCAGCTTGCCACACAGAAGAGTTAAAGAACTCTTTAAACCAGCGCAGGCTAAATAGCTCAGGCGGGAACGCCACGACAGCATTCTTCGTAAACGCAATGGGCACCACGATAATGACGGGCAGCACTAAAAACAGCAGAATCAGCCAGGTATAACCACTAAGTGCGCGATTCGACGAAGACGAGGCTGGCGAGGCGAGCGGCAAGAATCTATCCAACCGTTGACCTATAAACAGCAACAGTTTCAGCATCATTCCAGAGCCAGACTTACTACTGCGTTTAGCCTCGGCACCTGCTAAGGACGTCAACCCCACCATGCGGTCATACACGTAGAACACCACAATGGAGCACAACAGCAGCACCGTTGATAACGCCCCAGCAAACTTCAGGTCAAACAGCTCCAGTACGGAAGAAATCACCAACTGGGCAATCATGGTTTCGCGTGGCGTACCCAGCAAAGCAGGCACAATAAAGAAGCCCAAGCTCGTAATGAATACCAACAGCCCGGCAGCAGCCACACCGGGCATAGAAAGCGGCAAGAAGATGGTCAGAAAACCCGTTGCCCTACCGGCGCCCAAGGTTTCAGCGGCTTGGCCTAACTGCCTACTAATACCTTGCATAATAGGTAGCATGGTCAACACGGCTAAGGGCAACATGGCATGCACCATACCCACTAGCACGCCTGACAACGAAGGCATCAATGACGCACTGCCATCAATTAACCCCAAGGCTTCGGCCACGCTGGTCAATACCCCACTACGTGACATCAGCAGCATCCATGCGTAGGTTTTCACCAGATAACTGGTCCAAAACGGCAGCATAATCCACAGCAACCAGCGGTTCCTGCGGCGCTCATTGAAGCTACTCAGTAGCAGCGCAATGGGATAACCAAACACCACTGAGAACACAGCGGTTAAGACGGAAATACCAAAGGTTGTCCACAGCACTTTGACGTATACCGGCGTTTCAAACAGTCGTGCAAACTGCTTAACGCTGAACTCGTCCTCGGCTGACATAAATCCGCCCTGCAGAATTTGCAGTACCGGTAATAGAAAAAAGACACCCAAAAAAACGATGGCGGGCAAGGCTGGTAGCCATACCCGTAAGTTTTTTCGCAGTTTGGATGGTCTAGGCTCACTTAACGAGAGCGTCGCAGCCCTATTGTTCATGACTTGCTCCTACTGCATCAGCACACTGGTAGAGGCCACATCCCAACGAATGCCCACCTTGTCACCCAAACTTGCGGCATGACGTCTATGGCAACGAACACTGAACAACTCGTCAGAGTCTGCCATCCCATCCAGCTTCACGCGTGCGCGTATCTCTGAACCCAGAAACACCATTTCTGCTACTGTGCCCTGCACGAAACCGTCTGCAGGTGTGACTAGCTCAGCCATTTCTGGACGTACCAGTAACGTAGACGCCTCGTGGTGGTGGTTCGTCGGCACATAGGCCGACTCTACTGACAGGTTGTATGCACCCGCTGCAAAGCTTTGCGTGGCTGTCATACGCCCATCTAGTAGGTTGGACTGCCCAATAAAGTCGGCAGCGAAACGAGAACAAGGGCGGTCGTACAGCTCTTGTGGTGTACCCAGTTGCTCAATACGAGCTTGATTCATCAAGCACACACGATCACTCATGGTCAACGCTTCGTCTTGATCATGGGTCACATAAATAAAGGTGGCACCTAAATCATCGTGTAAACGGCGGATTTCCAACTGCATGTGTTCCCGCAGTTTTTTATCCAATGCACCCAGAGGCTCATCCAGCAGCACCACGGATGGACGGTAAGCAAAGCATCGCGCCAGCGCTACCCGTTGCTGCTGCCCACCCGATAACTCTTTAGGCAAGCGTTTGGCGTAGTCGCTCATCTTGACCATTGCCAATGCATCCTCTACGGCAGAGTTCAACGCTGCGCCTTTGACTTGTCGCATACGCAAACCATAGGCAACGTTGTCCCACACATTCATATGCGGAAATAAGGCATAGCTTTGGAACACCATCCCTATGCCGCGCTGACCTGCCGCGGCATGGGTGGCATCTTTCCCATCAATCAGTAGCTGGCCACCGCTAGGGTCTACCAAACCGGCAATCATCATCAACAACGTGGTCTTACCCGAGCCTGATGGCCCTAGCAAGGTCAGGAACTCACCCGCCTTCACTTGCAAATCTGTAGGCAACAGAGCGTCCGTCTCGCCATAACGTTTAGCGAGACCTTTAGTTTCCAACTTGTACATACCAGAGACTCTTAAGAAATAATCCAGTTGTTAAAGCGCTCCGTCACTTCTTGACGGTTCGCGGCCCACCACTCAGGACTTGGCAATGCCATGTTTGTAAAGTTCTGTGGTGCGCTAGGAAGGATTTCTGCCCGTTCTGGAGAAATAAACTCAAACGCTTCTTGGTTGGTAGGCCCATATGCCAGCTCATCGGTGAACAAGGCTTGGCGCTGTTTGTCGGCACAAAAACGCACAAACTGTTTGGCAATGTCAGCGCGTGGTGTGCCACGAGGAATCCCCCACCCTTCAATGGAGTACAACCCTTCATTCCACACGATTTTGACCGGTGCCTCATTATCTATAGCTGCTTGAGCTCTGCCATTCCATGTAGAAATCATGTCTACATCACCGTTTTGGATGGCTTGCATAGCTTGTGCGCCAGATGTCCACCAAATAGCGATATGCGGTTTGATCTTATCTAGGCTACGGAAAGCACGGTCTACATCCAGTGGATAGAGTTGATCCATCGGTACGCCATCCGCCATGAGCGCTTGCTCTAAGGTATCAAGCGGATTACGACGCAGCGAGCGACGCCCTGGAAACTTCTCTACGTTCCAGAAATCAGCCCATGTCTGTGGGCCTTGCTCACCGTACTTGTCGGTTCTATAGGCCAATACCGTGGAGTAAATGTCCACACCCATCCATGTAGACGTTAGCGCCTCTGGAATCAACCCCGGCACGTCGGCTAACGTAAAGTCCAAAGGCTCCAGCAAATTCTGCGATTCCAAATATGGAATGTCTGCCGACAAGGTGAGTGTGGTCACATCCCAAATATAGTTTTTGGTCTGCACGATGGCGTTAATTTGGGCCACTGGCTGCGCCTCACGCGCCACGTTCACTACACGTATACCCGTTTCTTTTTCAAACGGATCGTAAAAGGCTTTACGGTACGCTGCAGAGTACGGACCACCAGGGTCAGCAACGATAAGTTTTTGGTCTTTGGCCCACGCGCCTAAGCTAGTCCCCGCCAATGCCAAACCGCCTGTGGCTTGTAATATTCGGCGGCGCATCATACTTTTAGGTGTATCCATGTCTCTCTCCAGTGCACTCGTTTAGTGGTTCTTCACAGCACAGCCACAACTGATTTTTAGGTATGTAGACTAGTGTGTGGCTTTACGATCTCTACGCACTTTGAAGAACTCTTCCATCATGCGTACAGGTTCACCACTGGCATACGATTCGGCATGTAGGCGTGTGGCGGCATCCATTGTTTCTGCAAAACTGGCTGCAGACATTTCTCTAAAGCGCTGCTTGTTCAAGCGCATCGCAACAGGCGGCTTAGCGCCCAACTCTTGGGCTACTTCCATCGCTTTAGCAAACACTTGGTCTTCGGCAACCAAGTGGTGAATCAAACCAATACGATGGCTTTCATCGGCTTCCATCATGCGGCCAGTCAAGGTGAGCTCAATGGTTCTAGACATGCCCAACATCAAATTCATGATCCACGGCCCGGTCACGCTCGCAATACCGGAGTTAATTTCAGGCTGGCCCATTTTCACGCCCGCGTGTGCAACACGTACATCACCCAATAAGGTGACTTGGAAGGCTGAACCTGCTGCGGTACCGTTCAACGCCATCACTAATGGTTTTTGCAGATTACGCAGCACATCGTAAAAACGTTCCCAAGACTGAATCCATACCCCTGAATCACTGACGTCAAAGTTTTGCGCTTCTTCCAAATCTTGGCCCGCGCTAAAAGCACGATTGCCTGCACCCGTCATGATCAATGCGCGAACACTGTCATCGTGATCAAAGGTTTTTAGCGCCTGCATAATTTCTTCGCGCATCGCGCCATGCCATGCGTTTAGCTTCTCTGGTCGGTTCAAACGGATCACTGCAACATTGCCAACTTTTTCTGTCTCGATAAACTTATTGCTCATAAAATAACCTTTTATTGCATAGCGATTAATTATTAGTGAAAACAATGATATTTTCTTAGCAAAAGTAAAAAAACTAGGGAAATCCATTAACAAAGACATATTCTTTCCCTGATGCATAAAAGGAAAAACATCAACAACACATAAAATTTCTTCTATAACAAGCACATAAGCACATAGACTTTGGTTTCCGTTGAAAACAGAAAAACCGCATGTTATTGTTATGCGATAAACATTTACAAACACTAAAACATGACTGTGAACTCTTCCCAAACTGCTGCTCAGTCCCCAAAACGTCGTCGTGCCGTCAAAGCCCCTACCGAGTCGTCACTGTTCGTGAACTCAGTAGAGAAAGCATTTCGTGTACTGGCAGTGTTCAACCATAAACATCGCAAACTGTCGTTATCGCAGATTGCTCAGCTATCCAAGCTGGACATCAGTGCTACGCAGCGCTTTACGTTTACGCTGCAGCATTTAGGCTTTTTGACGAAAGATGAGGAATCCAAGCTCTATGAGCTGTCGCCTCGTATGCTGGATCTGTCGCATCAGTACATTTCTTCTAATGACTCAGTAAGTCGTGCCACACCGTTTTTGCAGCAACTGGCCATAGAGACAGAAGAAACCGTCAACTTTTCCACGCTAGATAACACTGAAATTGTGTATTTGCAGCGTATTGTGAGCCGTCACGTACTGACACCTGAGGTGATCGTAGGTACGCGCCTACCGGCTTACTGTACGTCTTCAGGGTTGGCCATGCTGGCCGCTCTACCTACCGCTGAAGCGGAAGCTATTTTGGATGCGTCTGAGCTGGTGCCCTATACACAGCACACCATCTACGACAAGCCTAGCATCCTGAAACGCTTAGCCGACATACGCATGAAGGGGTATGCGCATGCAGAAAATGAGCTGTATCTGGGGGATATTTCCACCGCTGTGGCGATTGTGAATTCCGACAATAGGCCTGTAGGTGCGATCAATATCGCTGTGTCACTATCGCGCTGGAAAGGTCCAGACGACGAGCTGCGCATCGCCTCGTTACTGATAGAAGCTGGACGCGCTATTTCCAGTAGAGAATAAAAAACGGGACACTATGTAGTGTCCCGTTTTTTGTGACTGCTGCCGTATTAGTACTGTGCAGGAGCAGGTACCACACGAGTTGGACCTGTGCCGCTTAGCAACTGTACACGTTGACCAGGTACAAACTGGATATCTGCCTCTTGGGCGATAACGCGAGTTTCACCGTTATCCAAACGTACGGTAATTTCCAAACCATCGGTTTTACCTACGCGGTTTTCAATGGCATTACCCAACAAGCCGCCCAATAGCGCACCACCAATAGTTGCCAACGTTTGGCCACGGCCACCACCTATCGTGCTCGCAGCAACGCCACCAATCGCAGCACCAGCCCCCATACCTACGCCAGAGCTATTTTCGTCTTGAATGATGATAGGACGGCTAGAAATCACCGTACCCATACGCACAATTTGTTCGCGTTGGGCTTGCCCATAGGTATACACATTGCTGGATGCGGATTTATTGGCACAACCAGCCAAAAACACCAAAGGAGATACGGCCAAGGCAACCGCAGCAAAACGTCGTGCTGCGCCTTGTTTTGTTGCTAGACTAATCATAGGTACTCCATTATTAAATACGGGAACGATGCCCTTAAGGCGCTACGCCTTAGAATTTCACATCCAGATCGTAATGTTGCTTCAGCAATGCACTGATCTCTACACGCGAAGGCTGATGATTCTGAGGACCTTGGGATGCAATTTTAATCCCACCCATCACGTTACCCAAGCAACAAGAATCGTAAAGACTCCAACCTTTTGCTAAGCCGTAAAGCAAACCGCCGCGATGCGCATCACCACATCCTGTAGGATCAGCCAAATCGCTCACAACGATAGGAGCAATGGCTATTTCCTGCCCGTCAGTATACAGGCTAGCACCTTCGGCACCACGCGTAATGATTACTGCTTGTAACCCCTTGGCGATGTCAGCAATAGAGCGCTGCGTACGTTGCTCAATAACTTCAGCTTCGTAGTCATTTGCGGTCAGAATACTGGACATGCTGATCATGCGCTGCAGGTCTGCACCATCAAACAAAGGCATTGCTTGGCCCAAGTCAAAAATAAATGGTGTGCCTTGACGATGCAAACGCTCTGCATTGGCAAACATACCTTCTTTGGAATCTGGTGCCACAATAGCCCAGCCAGCCTCTTGGCCAGACAAGTCGTTTTCGCTAGAGTACTGCATCGCACCGGGGTGGAAGGCTGCAATCTGGTTGCCATCCAAATCGGTAGTGATATGACACTGTGCCGAGAACGTCTCTGGGCGCATTTGAATCATGCTGGTATCAATACCCAAATTATTCAGATATTGCAGGTAGTCTTGGGCATCTATACCAATAGTGCCCACTGGTACTGCCTGAGCGCCCAGCAAGTTCAGGTTATAGGAAATATTCCCTGCACAACCGCCGTATTCTTTACGCATGCTAGGAACCAGGAAAGACACACTCAGTGATTTCACACTATCAGGCAGAATGTGATCTTTAAAGTGCCCTTCAAATACCGTGATGGTATCAAAAGCCAACGACCCACATACCAGAATTCGCTCAGACATAAGCCTACCTAAAATATTTATCGATTTTATAACCATTGATGCGTGTTGCTGATTGCACCGGCAACACAAACTCAATTTCCGACTGCGCAGCAAAAGGCTGTTCTAGCTGTTGAGCAGTCAGATACTGTTTGGGTAATACTTCCACGCGCGCCACCACAGCTGCCGCCACATCAGTAAACGTCACCACCAAACTTGGCCATTCTTGGGCTTGATCATCAGCATTACGTAGGCGTACACGTAGCTGATATTGCTTCACACTGTTGCCCGAACCGGCCTGCTGCACCTGCAGCGCCGACGAAACTACTTTGATATCAGCAATATTGCGTACGTACGGTACGGTGCACCCTAATTTTTCGCACAATGCTTCCAATACAGGACGCGTCATCGGTACGGCACTGGCAATCTGCAAACGAAATACATACAAGGCTTGCACCGCCAATACACCCAAGAGTATCAGAGCCACAAGCACCCAGAACAGCCTGGCTAGCCTAAAGCTACGTGGTAAGTCGTGGGGCTCATCATAACGGTGATAGGGGCGCTCTTCGTCGCGTGCGCGGCCACTGGCAATAAACACCGGCGACTCGTCGTCTTGCTCTGCCCCTATGCGCCATGCCGGCTCACGGGTAGCTGCTGCTGCACTATTTCGTGGGGACACAAAGAACCTATTTTCATCCTCATGATGATCGTCAGGGTCTTCATAAATAGGTTGATGAGGCTCGTCATCCGCAGGAGGTTCGTAGCGAGCAGAAATCCACTCTACGCTGTCTACGATTGGTTCTGCTTCTTGCGCTTCTGAACTTTCTTGAGCATCCTGATCGTCGTAATCATCCTGATCATCGACGTAGTCTGTCTCATCATACTCAACCGTCTCTTCCTCTACAGGAACAGACGGCTGTGGTGCTTCTACTATAGGCGTGTTGCTAACGGAAACTGGAGTAGG
Organism: Paenalcaligenes sp. Me52; assembly: GCF_050487965.1. Classification (NCBI taxonomy): domain Bacteria; kingdom Pseudomonadati; phylum Pseudomonadota; class Betaproteobacteria; order Burkholderiales; family Alcaligenaceae; genus Paenalcaligenes; species Paenalcaligenes sp. Me52. Next base: position 193,790 of record NZ_JBKQFO010000002.1, read on the forward strand.
CTCAGGCTGCCACTGTTGTAAGCCATCGGCTTGCGTCACGGAGCGTGGCGTTTGTGGTTGTGGCCCTTCAGGAACTACCTGTTCAAAACCGTCGAAGATGGCTGCGCACTGAGGACAACGTATATACCCTTTACGGCGTTGCAACTGCTCAACGTTTACCGTAAAACGCGTCTGACAATGCGGACAAAGCGTAACCAGTTCCATAGCCATCACTACCTAATCAAGCGGGTCGGCGACCTGCCAAACATACCCAGCCTTCGCGCTCTTGCCATACTTCCATGGGAATCCACTGCCCATAGGTTTTAATCAAGTCTTCGGCTTGCCAATCCAAAATACCGGACAATGCCAAGTAGCCGCCCGGACGTACACGCCCGCACAGCATGGAAGCCATCACTTTCAGCGGGCCAGACAAAATATTGGCCACTACTACATCATACTGCCCATCTTCTAGTGCATCAGGCAGGCTTGCATTCACCGTTACCTGATTCACTTCCGCATTGTAGATAGTGGAGCTAACAGCTTGCTCGTCTATATCCACCGCGTCTACGGAGCTTGCACCCAGTTTTTTAGCAGCAATAGCCAAAATACCTGAACCGCAACCGTAATCCAGTACGCGCTGATCTACTAGGTTTGCGTCAGACAACCAATGCAAACACAGGTGTGTGGTGGGATGGCTACCCGTACCAAAAGCCAGACCTGGATCCAACTCTATACGCACACCGCTTTCATCGCCTTGATCTGGCATAACCAAGTCAGGATCATCACGGTGCCAGCTGGGCACAATCAATACTTTCTCGCCCACACGGATGGGGCCGAACTGCGCCTGAGTAATACGTACCCAATCGCTATCAGGAACGTCACGTACCGACCATGCATTAGCTGGTACAGAGATATCCACATGTTCTTGAAGCTGAGCCACCATATCTTCGGGCTCTACGTCTTCTGGCAATAGCGCTACCACGCGGTTACGTTGCCATGCCAATACCTCAGGCTCTAGGCCTGGTTCACCAAACAAGGGCTTTTCTTGATCGGTGTGCTCATCAGCATCTTCAACCGACACTGAAAGCACGCCCAGCTCCAGCAAGGCATCGGACAAGCTCTCAGCCTGTTGCTCGCTGCAATGCAGTATCAGTTCTCGCATAATTTATTCCACCAAAAGAAAACAGGGGTACTAAACCCCTGTTCTTATTTTACCGTTTGCCTTATGGGCGTTGGGCAAGTTTTTGCTCTAAATAGTGGATGCTGGCCCCGCCTTCACGGAACGCACCATCTTGCATCAGCTCGCGATGCAGTGGAATATTGGTTTTGATACCTTCCACCACCATTTCAGACAGCGCGATAGACATACGCGCAATAGCCTGTTCACGTGTTGCACCGTAGGTAATCAGCTTCGCAATCATGGAGTCATAATTAGGCGGAACTGTGTAACCAGAGTACACGTGTGAATCCATACGCACGCCTGGGCCACCTGGTGTGTGCCAGTTGGTGATTTTCCCTGGGCTAGGAATGAACTTGAATGGATCTTCAGCGTTGATACGGCACTCGATAGAGTGGCCTTCAAACACGATATCGCGTTGACGCAGAGTGAATTTCTCGCCTGCAGCAATCTTGATTTGTTCTTGAATCAAGTCTAGGCCTGTGATCATTTCTGTCACAGTGTGTTCAACCTGAATACGGGTGTTCATCTCGATAAAGTAGAACTCACCGTTTTCGTACAAGAACTCAAATGTACCTGCACCGCGATAGCCCAGTTTCTTACATGCCTCTACACAGCGATCGCCAATGCGTTCGATGAGTTTGCGTGCAATACCTGGAGCAGGTGCTTCTTCAATCACTTTCTGGTGACGACGCTGCATGGAGCAATCACGCTCGCCCAGCCAAACCGCATTACGGCCGCCGTCAGCCATCACTTGAATTTCAATGTGACGTGGGTTCTCGAGGTATTTTTCCATGTATACCTCGGGATTGTTAAATGCTGCTGCAGCTTCAGTACGCGTTGTCGCGACAGCTGTCAGCAATGAGCCTTCGGTGAAGACCACGCGCATACCGCGGCCACCGCCACCACCAGAGGCTTTAACAATCACGGGATACCCAATATCACGAGCGATACGGATAATTTCTTGAGGGTCATCCGGCAATGCGCCAGCAGAGCCCGGTACTACCGGCACACCTGCTTCGATCATGGTTTTCTTGGCAGTCACCTTATCGCCCATCAGGCGAATGGTTTCAGGACGTGGACCGATGAAGACAAACCCGGATTTTTCCACACGCTCGGCAAAGTCGGCATTTTCAGCCAAGAAACCGTAGCCAGGGTGAATGGCTTCAGCATCGGTAACTTCGGCAGCGGAAATGATGGCGGGCATGCTCAAGTAGCTATCGCGAGCCTGCGCTGGACCAATACACACGGACTCGTCAGCCAATCGTACATACTTGGCTTCACGGTCAACATCCGAGTGCACCACCACCGTTTTGATGCCCATTTCACGACATGCGCGCTGGATACGTAGGGCGATTTCGCCCCGGTTGGCAATGAGGATCTTGTCAAACATGGACTTAGCCGATCACGAACAAAGGTTGACCAAATTCAACGGGCTCGCCGTTTTCAATCAGAATTTCTTTAATCACACCGCTCTTGTCTGCTTCGATTTCGTTCAGCAGTTTCATGGCTTCGATGATACACAGGGCATCACCCTCTTTCACGGACTGACCTACTTCTACAAACGGTGCTGCACCTGGGTTAGGAGCACGGTAGAAAGTACCAACCATAGGAGCAGGCACAACGTGGCCAGCAGGTGCTGCAGGCGCAGCTTCTGCGACAGGCGCGGCAGCAACGGGAGCCGCTGGTGCAGCAGCAGGAGCAACAGCTTGAGGTGCTGCGTACACTACTTGTTGGGCAGCAGCAGACGCTTTAACGATGCGTACTTTGCCATCACCTTCAGTTACTTCCAGCTCAGAAATATCGGATTCTGCTACCAGGTCAATCAGGGTTTTGAGTTTTCTAAGATCCATGCGTGCTTCCTGCTACACCGCCTCAGGCCAAAGCTGATACGATGCGGAAAAAATTGGTCAAATCGGACATATCCATTAGCGAAACTTATTGTGCCAAAGCAAAGCGCAATGCAGCTTCATAGCCATATGCACCCAGCCCCACAATAACACCTTTAGCCATCGCAGACAGATACGAGTGATGGCGAAAAGTTTCCCGCTGATATACGTTTGAAAGATGAACCTCCACGAAAGGAATGGATACTGCAGCCAGAGCATCACGAATCGCCACACTGGTGTGAGTGTAGGCACCAGCATTAATGATGATGTAATCGATGCGTTCACCAGCAGCCGCTTGAATGCGGTCTACCAGAGCACCTTCGTGATTGCTCTGAAAAACATGGCATTGAGCCCCCATACCAGTAGCCACATCCAGCAGATGTGTATTGATATCAGCCAGGGTTTGTCGCCCGTAAATATCGGGTTCACGCATACCGAGCAGATTCAGATTGGGCCCATGCAGAACCAGAATGTTTTGCGCCATGCTTTATCTTTTCGTGGAGACAGTTCGACTTTTTACGCCAAAATGCGCTAAATGTCTATAAATACCGCATCATAGCATCCACACAATTCTACGCCTACCCGGCGAGACTTGCCAATTCTAGTGCTAAGGATGCCTTACTAATTTGTCCTAATACGCGATGCTGCTCGCTACCTTCAGCATCAAACAGCATCGTGTACGGCAAACCACCTTGTCGGTTACCCAAATCGCGCATGATTTGTATGCCACGATGACCTGCCACCAAAATGTCATAACTGACTGGAGTTTTCAGCAGAAACTTGTTCACATTTGCAGTGGTATCGACGGCAACTCCCAGAAAACGCACATCTGGAAACTCTTTGCTCAACGCATCAAGGTCTGGCATCTCTTTCACGCAGGGTGGACACCATGTCGCCCAGAAGTTCACCAATAGCGGTTTACCCAAATAATCTGTCATGCCACGACTTTCGCCATCCAGCGAGGTAAACGACTGCTGGTAGAAACCGCTTGCTGTCACATCAGTGGCCCACACTGATGATAGTGCTGACCCATATAGCCCGGCTGCCGCACAGGCTTTCATAAAATTGCGTCTATCCATGTTTCTACTCAATTTGAACTGCCTAAATACTACTGTACACACTCTACCCAAGCCAATACATAACTGACTACAATGAACGCCGGAGGTTTCCCATGCACGTACATATTTTAGGCATTTGCGGCACATTCATGGGCGGTTTAGCCCTGATCGCTCGTTCTGCTGGCATGACCGTTACTGGTTGTGATGCAGGCGTTTATCCCCCCATGAGTACCCAACTGGAAGAGCAAGGCATAGAACTGATTGAAGGTTTTGATGCTAGCCAGACACAACTCAACCCTGATCTATATATAGTTGGTAACGTAGTGTCACGCGGTAACCCGCTGATGGAGGCCATCCTCAACCAAGGATTACCTTATGTCTCTGGCCCTCAATGGCTAGGTGAACACATACTGCGCAACCAACATGTACTCGCGGTAGCTGGCACACATGGTAAGACCACTACCAGTTCTATGTTGGCGTGGATTCTAGAGCACGCAGGTTTGCAACCTAACTTCTTGATTGGAGGCGTCGCCCCCGATCTGGGCCTATCAGCACGCTATCAACCTGAACAACGCTATTTCGTGATTGAAGCCGACGAATACGACACGGCCTTCTTCGATAAGCGTTCTAAGTTCGTGCATTACCGTCCACGCACAGCCATTTTGAATAATCTGGAATACGATCATGCCGACATTTTCCCTGATTTGTCTGCCATCGAAACCCAATTTCATCATTTGGTACGTACCATCCCAGCAGAAGGCCTAATCATTGCACCGGCACAAGACACTAATATAGATCATGTGTTGCAACGTGGTTGCTGGACACCCGTTACTCGCTTTGGTGACGGTGGTGAATGGCATGCCGAAGTAGATGGCGATGATTTGCTGATCTACCATCAGCAAGAGTTATGTGGTCGTATCCAATGGGAGCTTACTGGCTCCTACAACGTACTCAACGCGCTAGCAGCGATTGCCGCGGCACAAAGCGCAGGCGTTTCTGCAGAAGCCGCATGTGAAGCACTGTCTAACTTTAAAGGCGTAAAGCGTCGTATGGAGTTGCGTGGTGAAGTAAACCGTATCAAGGTATACGACGACTTTGCTCACCATCCTACCGCTATTGCTCTAACGTTAGAAGGTGTACGCGCCAAAGTAGGCAATGCCCGCATTCTGGCAGTGCTTGAGCCGCGTTCTAACACCATGAAGCTAGGCGCTATGGCAGCCAGACTCCCTACTGCGTTACAAGAAGCTGATCTTAGTTTCTGCTACGGCGAGTCTCAAGGTAAACACATGCTGGGTTGGGATGCTGCCTCGGTACTGTCCCCACTGGGTGATAAGGCCTCGGTATGGCATGATTTAGATACCATGATCCAGGCCATCGTCCGTCAGGCGCAGCCCGGTGATCATATTGTGGTCATGAGTAATGGCGGTTTTGGTGGCATACACCAAAAACTACTAAACGCGTTGTCCACTACAGCCTAACGTACACATCATGATTCTTTATTTGCATGGGTTCCGCTCTTCCCCCTCTTCGTTCAAGGCGCAGCGCTTGGCGGAGCGACTACGAGCATTAGAGCTAGAAGATTCATGGGTATGCCCGCAATTACCGGCTAGCCCAGCGGAAACCATTGCTCTGTGTCACCAGCTCATTGCACAGCACCACGCCACCACACCAGACCAGCCTCTGGTTGTGGTGGGTTCATCACTTGGCGGGTATTACGCCGCACATTTAGCTGAACACTATCGCGCTCCGGCTGTATTATTGAACCCAGTAGTACATGCAGCGCGCGACCTACGAAAACACGTAGGTTCACACACCTTATTTCATAGCGACGAACCGTTTCATTTTCTAGAGCAATACGTCGCTGAACTCGAAGCATTAGCCGAACAACCACCTAAAGATCCGCAGCGCTACTATCTATTAGCCTGCACGGGCGACGAGGTTCTAGATTGGCAAGAAATGGCTGACCATTACGCTGGTAGCCAAGGCAAAATCATACAAGGTAGTGATCACGGCATTTCTGATTTCGCAGAGTACGAGGACGACATTCTCGCCTTTATTCTCGAGAAACTCCGCACTACTACCCACCCCTAGTTTTCCAAGTTACACCCCGATTTATGTACGTCCTTTTTGAAGACAGCGGTAAGTTCAAAGCTGAAAAAATCTTTTCCGACGCAGACAGCACCCTGCAAGTAGAGTCTGCTAGCGGAAAACGCAGCAAAATCAAAAAAAACACCGTCTTTTTTGAGTTTGAACAGCCCGAACCCAGCACACTGCTCGAGCAGGCAGAAACACTGTCTCAAACCTTGGATATCAAATTTTTGTGGGAATGCGCTCCCCAAGAAGAGTTTCAAGCTACCGAGTTTGCCGCTGACTACTTCGGCCACGAGCCGAACGCCATAGAAAAAACCGCACTGATTCTGGCGCTACATAGTGCACCTGCTTATTTTCACCGCAAAGGTCGCGGCCTTTACCGCCCCGCGCCACCCGAGATTCTGAATGCTGCATTGGCAGCCATCGAACGCAAACGCCTACAAGAAATTCAACAAAAAGCATGGACTGATGCCATGCTCAATGGCGAGTTGCCACCGGAAATTGCTGCGGTAGCAGGGTCCTTGCTGATCAGCCCTGATAAAAACACCCAAGAGTGGAAAGCCTTTGATGCTGCCGTTACGCAATCTGGCCTTAGCGCAGAAAAACTGCTGCTGAAACTGGATGCATGGCCTAGTGCCTTAGCATTGCACCGTTATCGTTTCTTTTCCCAACACTTCCCGCGCGGTATAGAATTGCCCCCCGTCACGCTGGGTGATTTCTTGGAAGGCCTGCCACTTACGGATGCCAAAGCCTATTCCGTGGATGATGCAGGTACCATCGAAATTGATGACGCATTATCGGTCACCAAATTGGATGATGACCGTGTACGCATAGGCGTGCACATCGCCACCCCCGGTTTGGCTATTTTGCGTGATAACGAATTCGACCAAATGGCACGCAAGCGCATGTCTACGGTGTACATGCCCGGGCAAAAAATCCCCATGCTGCCACACGAGTTCGTTGAGCGCTTCTCTTTGCAAGCAGGTGCAGAACGCCCCACACTGTCGCTGTATGTAGAAGGTAGCCTGAGCACAGGTGAAATTTTCCATAGCGAAACCAAGCTAGAAAAAATTGTTGTACAAGAAAACCTGGTACAAAGCGACCTAGACCCACACGTCACACTGGAAGCGCTAGAAAACCCAGACGTAGACCTGCCGTATGGCGACTGGCTGCGCCCCTTGTGGCAATTTTCCCGCAAGCTATCGGCCAAACGTGACGAAGTACGCGGCAAACCCGAAAACAATAATCGCGTGGAATACACCTTCGACCTGCAAGGCCCGCCTGATGACCCCGATAGCCCTATTAATTTGATTCCTCGCGTGCGTAATGCCCCATTAGGGTTATTAACGGCGGAATACATGATCATGGCAAATAGCTTGTGGGGTGGTTTGTTGGTGCAACTTGGCTTACCGGGTATTTATCGTTCCCAACAAGCCATGCGCACTCGCATGTCTACCCACGCCGCGCCACACGAAAGCATTGGTGTACCCCAATATATTTGGTCTACATCGCCACTGCGTCGCTACGTAGACTTGGTCAACCAATGGCAAATTCTGGCTGCCGCTCAACACGGCGTATCCGCGCGCTTGGTTGCTCCGTTTAAACCCAAAGACGCTGATCTGTACGCCATCATTGGGGCGTTTGACTCCCAATACACCGCATGGGGTGACTTCCAGCACACTATTGAACGCTACTGGGTGTTGCGCTGGTTACAGCAGCAAGACATTCATCAGGTAGAAGCCACCTTCATCAAAGAAGACTTGGTACGCTTCAACAACTGCCCATTCACCACCCGAGTTGGCGGTTTGGGAACACTGGAGCGTGGCCAGCAATTGCGCCTGGAGATTTGTCAGATTGATGAGCTGCAGCTAGACGTTTCCTGCCGTCTATTGGATGTGCTGGATCCGCCGGCCGCCGCCTAACCTCATGGACCGCCTGCCCACCCCTACTGCGGCACAACCCTACCGAGATTTTTTATGGTGGGCGGTTCTGGCTTCTGTACTTATACATGTAGGTTTGCTGTGGTGGTGGCAGCGCACGCCTGCCTCTACACCGCCAATGCCTTCAGAGCTGGATGTCACTTTGGTGAACTTCAGTACCGAGTCCGCCCCGCTACAAGCAAAGCTACTCGCACAGTGGCAGGCCGATGGTGGTGGCTCAAGCGAGCTGGATGTGAGCGCTTCTGCTCCTGCAGAATCCCAAGCCATGCCCACTCCAGATCAGTTAGTCTTACAAGCTTTCAAACGCCGCCAACAGCAGCTAGAACAAGAGCAATTACAACTGCTCAGCGCCCTAGAGGCTGAATGGGAGGTCGCCCAAGCGCGTTACGCGCAGGACTACACCGGTGATGGCGTACGCTTTGACACCGCAGATCAAGACCCTCAGCTACAAGCCCTAGCTCAACAACTGCAACGTTTGCGTGATGAGGTAGAACTCTACAACCGCAAACCGCGCTATCAATATGACGCCCCTTCTGCTCGCCAATCCGCGCAAGCCGAATACTTAGAAGACTGGCGCCACAAAATTGAAACGCTGGGCGCCGAACACTACCCCGACGAAGCACGTGGTCGTTTATCTGGCTCAGTGCAACTGACGGTATTCATACGTAAGGATGGTAGCGTAGAGCGCATCGCCATCAATAAACCTGACCCTAATCCTCTCTTTACGTTAGCGGCACAACGCATCGTGCGCTTGGCTGCACCATTCCCGCCGTTTCCTCCTGAGCTCAGCGACGAGACCGACGGACTGGCTATCACACGTACTTGGCATTTTTCTCAGCATCAACTGACCACACAACCATGACCAACACTGCTCGCTATGCGGTTATAGGCAACCCTATTGCCCACAGCCGTTCACCTTTTATCCATCACGCATTTGCCGAACAATGTGGCATTTCTTTGGTGTATGAGCGCCTGCTAGCACCGTTGGATGGTTTTAACGCCACCATAGAGCAGTTCTTTGCCGAAGGCGGCAAGGGCTTAAACGTTACGGTGCCCTTTAAAGAAGAGGCATTTGCGCAGTGCCAATCTAGGCTTTCTTTACGCGCTCGTATCGCTGGTGCCGTCAACACGTTGTGGATGGAAGATGATGGCCTACACGGCTGTAACACCGATGGTTTGGGCTTGCTTAACGACATTATCCGCTTAGGCTTTGACCCCAAAGGCAAACGTGTACTGATGATTGGCGCAGGCGGCGCTGCGCGCGGTTGCCTATTGCCATTATTAGAAGCTGGTTGTCATACCTTGCAGGTAGTCAATCGCACCGCTAGCCGTGCACACAGCTTGGTAGACGAGTTTCTACAACACTGCCCTGACTACAACAATCACATACTTGCGGGCGGTTTAGACAGTGCTACAGGCGAGTGGGATATCGTGATTAATGCCACCTCGGCAAGTCTTGGAGCCCAGCGTATTGCTCTGCCCACCTTGAGTTTTAGCGCGCACTCCTTAGCGTATGACATGATGTACGGCGCTGAACCTACACTGTTCATGCAAGAAGCTGCACAACAAGGCGCATCACAGCAAGCGGACGGTTTAGGCATGTTAGTAGGCCAAGCAGCCGTTAGCTTTGAAATCTGGCATGGTATGCTACCGCGTACCGAAAACGTACTGGATCAATTGCGCCAAGCGCTCTAAGCCTTCTTTTGTCATGCTAGACGACACCGCCCCTCTGCCTAAGCGCAGACTGAACAAGTTCAAGGTAGTCAGCCTTATTGTGCTGCTACCTATAGCGTTGTTGTTGCTCTATCAGGTGTATTTATTCCTGATGGTGTGTTGGTATAGCGTGCAAAACCCTACGGCTAGCGCCGTCATGCGTCAAACCATAGAAGAACTGCGCGACCATGATCCCGCCGCAACTATTACCCATAAATGGGTAGATTACGCAGACATCAGCAACAACTTGAAGCGTGCCGTGATTGCATCGGAAGACTCCAACTTCCTCAATCACGAAGGCATTGAGTGGGAAGCCATACGTCGTGCCTTAGCCTACAACCGTTCACAAGCGGAAAAAGGCTCTGCTTTGCGCAGAGGCGGTTCTACTATTACGCAGCAAGTCGCCAAAAACCTGTTTTTGTCTAACTCCCGTAGTTATTGGCGTAAAGGCCAAGAGCTAGTGCTGAGCTACATGATTGAAACCGTCATGAGCAAAGAGCGTATTTTGGAAATCTACCTTAATATCGCGCAATGGGGGACAAGCACTTTTGGTGCTGAAGCCGCAGCCAGACACTACTTCCGGGTGGGTGCAAATCAGCTTACCCCTAGACAAGCCGCCAACTTGGCTGCCATGCTGCCTAACCCTGTGTATTACGACACCCATCGTAATACCCGCTACTTAAATAGTCGCACCAACACCATCCAGCAACGTATGCGTTTGGTGCAGATTCCTTAAGCAGCCACGCAGCAATTTTGTTAAGCTTTATCCTTTAGCATTTTGACCTTTAGTAAGTCCCTGCAATGCGCACTGCTCGCCGCTATTTGGCCTCTGAAATCTACCGATCCTGTGCTGTAGTGCTTCTCGCCCTACTGGGACTATTTACCTTTTTTGCTCTGATAGACGAGTTAGACAAAGTGAATAAAAATTTCACCTTGTTGAACCTGTTTTATCTGGAAAGCCTGCAACTTCCTACCCGCCTGTACGAACTGCTGCCCATAGGGTTGCTGATCGGTGCCGTATTAGCATTAGCCAGTTTGGCACAACGTAACGAGCTAGTCATTTTGCGCGTGTCGGGTGTAAGTGGCTTAGGCATGCTAGGCATGCTGTGGGTAATCACTATACCGTTGATGGTGGGTGCGTTCCTGCTGTCCGAGTACATCACCCCCACCGTACAGATTAAAGCCAGCGAAGCCCAACTGCAGTTACTGGGACGATCCGGTGGTGGTCGCTTAAGCAGCGGCTATTGGTTTAAGGAAAATATCGAGGACGGCGGCTCACGCATCATCAACATTCAGCGTATTCAAGCCAGCGGCAAAGTGGACAACATCACTGTGCTGGAAATGCTGCCTGAACAAACCTTAGACACCTTAACCCAAGCCCCTACTGGCCAATTCCACAGTGACGGCCTGCGCTTGGATAAAGCTACTGTCATTACTATAGATCCAGCAGCTTCACAGGCATTACACGGCGAACAAGCCCCTGAAAAACCGTTAAGCACACTGGCTAACGAATCCACACTAGAAATTCGCACGTCGTTAACCGCTGACCGGTTAATTGCCCGTATTCTGACGCCTGAAATGATGTCAGCCAGCGATCTGATGGACTACATCAGCTACTTACAAGCCAATGAGTTACAAACTGACCGACAAATGGTGGCGTTGTGGCGCAAGATCGCCTACCCCTTCACGTTGTTGGTGATGATTACCATTGCCGCCCCCATCAGTTTCATGCAAACCCGTCGTGGTGGTGTAGGCACTAAAGTGTTTGCTGGTATCTTGATTGGTGTAGGCTTTTTCATGGCTAATCAAATGGCACTGAACATTGGTACGCTCAGTAAATGGGCGCCGTGGATTACGGCCTTAGGCCCCAACATCATCGCGCTAGGCAGTGCACTGATAGCCTTGCTGTTAATGGAAAACCGTAACCGTTTCACACGTCGCCGCACTATGCTGGCATCGACTGACTGATATGATTCTTGAAACCTCCAAACCAGTCTGGGTGATTGGTGATGTGCAGGGTTGCTATCAAAGCCTAGAAGCTCTGCTGGCACACCCAGCGATACAAGCCGATCACGATGCCCTATTCTGCTTTGCAGGCGACCTGATTAACCGTGGCCCACAGTCCCTGGACTGCGTACGCTTAGCCCAATCCATGGGCGATAAAGCCATCACTCTATTAGGTAATCACGATATACATTTGTTGGGTGTGGCGGCTGGCGTACGCAAAGTAGGCAAGTCGGATACGGCCCAAGAAATCTTGGCTGCACCTGATGCCGAGCAACTCGTAGACTGGCTGCGCCATTGCCCCTTAGCCTTGCAGGTTCACGATCACTTGATCGTGCATGCCGGTGTCGCCCCCAGTTGGACCTTAGCGCAGACCTTGGCCCATGCTCGTGAAGTAGAGCAATGCCTGCAAGCCCCTAACTGGCAAAGCTTGTTAGAAGGCTTATTTGGCAATCACCCCGATGTATGGAGCGACTCGCTACAAGGGCAAGACCGACTACGTTTAATCATCAACATTCTGACCCGCATGCGTACTTGCTATCCAGACGGGCGATTAAACACCAAACACAAAGGCCCACCTGATCTACAAGAGGGCCACACTGCATGGTTTGATTTACCGAATCGCGCACTAGAAGTACCTGTGATCTTTGGTCACTGGTCTACCTTGGGCCTGATGCAACGGCCTGATGCCGTATGTTTGGATACCGGCTGCGTATGGGGCGAGTCACTGACCGCCATACGCTTACCGGATAGAAAGATTGTGCAGGTAGCGCACCAAGAAACTCAGGCGCTAAACCCGCTCGCGTTTTAACTTAGGCTTTTTCTACGACGGCAGCATGTACTTGCTGCCACGTTTCGGTTGCGACGACGGCCCTACCTACTTCAGCACAATGCTCAGCAGGCAAAACCTCTAAGAACTCGCACTCCACCATTGCACCGCGTGAGCCCAGCAAAATCCAAATATTGGCCATCAAGCTTTGATCGCCAGTGAAAGCAAAACGCGCAGTACGCTCGCCATGCTGGTAGTAGCGCAGCGCCACAGGCTGAATATCCACTTTCACACGTATAGCAGCTTCAAACAAGCTGGCATGAAAAGGCTTAACCTCGTCACCCGCAGACGTTGTGCCTTCAGGAAACAAGCCCACGGCTTCAGAGCGAACGAAGCGTTGATTCATCTGCTCGCTCACGCCTTTGATGGCATGTCGGTGTGTACGATCTATGTACACCGTACCCGCACCTGATACCAACCACCCTATCACTGGCCATTTACGAATTTCGCTCTTCGCCACGAAACAGGTAGCACGCACCTTATCTAATACAAAAATATCCAACCAAGAACAATGATTGGATACCCATAAGACTGAACCGTTCAATACTGGCTTGCCTTGCACGACGACTTTGACGCCGCAAATGGCCAGCAAACCTTTAGACCAATTCTGAATCATCCATAATCGGCGTGAAAAACCAATAATGGGGAAAAGTAACAGTGTGGACAGTAGTCCACCTATCAGCCACAACAGTAGCCCGGCAGCGCGCCAGACAAATCGCAATACACTCAAGATTCAATTCCTGCTTGTGTAGAAATAGGCTGCCCTTCTTGGGCAGCGTCCAACCAACGCTGCAAAATCACAGCTGCGGCCACCGCATCATCATCGTCATGATTGCCCAGTATTTGCTGAGCTTCCATGCTAGACCCTCGTTCATCCACCAGAACTACAGGTAGCCCGTACCGTCCTTGTAACTGGTTGGCAAAACGTCTGCAACGCAAGGATGCATATTGCTCCTCGCCAGAGGTGGTAAGCGGCAAACCCACCACCAACTGATCAGGCTGCCACTCTTTGAGTAGTGCCTCAATTGCTGCAAAACGTTGAATTTTAGTGACTGGCCGCAAAATAGTTAAGGGGCGTGCGTGCCAGGTCAACGTATTGCCTAGCGCCACGCCAATTTTTTTCAGGCCGTAATCAAAGGCCAGTACAGTTAACTCAGGCATGACCAGCAGCCATACTCAACATGGCCGGGTCTATACCCAACTGTGCTAGCGCCGCATGGTAACGCTCACCAGCAGGCAACTCAAACAAAATTTTAGAGTCTGCGTCCACGTTTAACCATGCATTTTGGGACATTTCGTCCTCTAGCTGTCCTGCACTCCATCCTGCGTACCCTAAGGCAATCAGAACTTGCTCAGGCCCTTTACCGCCCGCTACGTCCTGCAATACATCACGCGATGTGGTCAATGCCATGTCGCCCAATGCAATACTGGAGCTATAACTACCTGCTGGAGCATGCAAGACAAACCCTCGGTCTGTTTGCACCGGGCCACCAAAAAAGACGGCGCGCTGCTGCTCTTCTAAGTCTAAAGTCAGTTCTAACTCTATACGTTGCAGCAGATCTCCGATGGTCATGTCGGTAGGTCTATTGATCACTACGCCCAGCGCACCGTTTTCATTGTGTTCACACACATAGATCACCGTGCCAGCTAAACTACCGGTCACCATCCCAGGCATCGCCACCAGCAATTGTTTGGAGAGATCAATACGCTCAGGTGTTTCCACCGCCTGCTCCGCTGTACTCATGCTGAACCCTCCAATGCTAAATGTCGTAGCGTCACGACTGAAATTAGACTTCAATCAGCTCAAAATCTTCTTTACGAGCACCACACTCTGGACAAACCCAGTTTGGAGGCACATCCTCCCATAGAGTACCAGGCGCAATACCTTCTTCAGGCAGGCCTGCTTCTTCATCATAGATCCAGCCACAAATCAAACACATCCAGGTACGCATAACTCAAATTCTCTCTTCAAAAAACTCTGGACCCCCCGCATGCAGGCAATCCATTAAAATGGGCTTCATAATACTAAACCCTGCGCCAATCTGGCGTACTTTGCTCAAGTTTCATTGATTTTTCACATCATGGCTACTGATTTACCGCCTTCCTCACCGCCTTTGGTGTTGTTGTTTGGCCCTCTGGATCCTACTGGCGCAGCCCACCTTATGGCGGACAGCATCAGCTGTGCCCGCTTGGGTTGCCATGCGCTGAGTGTAGTCACCAGTTTGCACGTACAAGACACCATTTCCTGCGAGCAATTGCAACTTGTGCCGCCCGAGCACCTGTATGACCAGATGCGCTGTTTGCTGGAAGATATGCCCATCAGCGCCATCAAGGCTGGCCCGCTATACAGCGCAGAGGCCGCTAGTGTACTGGCTCAGGTCGCTGCAGACTACACAGCGATTCCATTAGTGCTGCAGTTGCAGTCATTGCAAGATCACATGCTGGCCGACCATGACATAGATACAGATGATGTCATGGACGCGATTTTTCAACTTGTACTGCCACAAACCGACCTAGTCGTAGCTGACAGCACACTGTTGGAACAACTGCAAAACTCAGGTCATCTACCTGAGCAAGACGATGTATTCCAAGCCGTGCTGGATTTAGGTGCTAACCAATTACTCAGCGCCACCACGGCCAACGGTACAGAACCAGCTCGCTACCAGTTGCTAGGCCAAGACGGCACACGCCAGCACTGGCCACTGCAAGCCATCCCACATCGTCTGCATGACACCGATTCCACGCTTAGCGTTGCAATTGCCGCAGGGCTAGCACAAGCCAAACCCATGAATCGCGCCATCACTGATGCCATAGGTTTTACCGAAAGCAGCGCAGAACGGCATTTTCAAGCAGGCATGGGCAAACTCATATTGAATCAAACACTATGACCCAGACATTACGTTTTCCTCGTGGCTTGTATGGTGTCACCCCTGAATGGGATGACACGGCCAAATTACTGGATGCAGTATCTGATGCGCACCGCGGTGGCATGACTGTGCTGCAATGGCGCCGCAAACTGGCTACCCCTGAACTGGCCACCACGCAGTTAAACGCATTGCTAAAACGCTGCCGCGAGCTGCACCTCCCCTTGCTGATCAATGATGATTGGGAATTGGCGCTGCAATGTCAGGCTGACGGCGCTCATTTGGGTAAAGATGACGGCTCACTCAGCATGGCCAGAACCGCTCTGCCTAGCCCGAAATTCGTGGGAGCCTCTTGCTACAATCAACCAGAGCTTGCGTTGCAGGCCATACAAGCTGGTGTGGATTACGTGGCCTTTGGTGCCATGTTTCCCTCTAGCATCAAACCTAACGCCCCTCGTGCGTTAGCCGAACACATACAACAAGGTTTGGCCCACTGCCGTGCACATGCAAGTGCATCAGGCCGGCCCGCCGTGGTCGCCATTGGCGGGATCACACTGGACAATGCTGCCAGCGTAATTCAAGCCGGAGCCGATACAATAGCCGTTATTAGTAGCCTGTTTGAGGCTCCAAACGTTTACCAGCGAGCACAAGCTTTTACGGATCTTTTTGCCAAATTCGCTTAACACGCTCACCTTTACCGGATACTTCACATGACTAGCAATGCAGATTTGTTCGAACGTGCCTGCCACCATATTCCTGGTGGTGTTAACTCCCCCGTGCGAGCCTTTGGTTCAGTAGGTGGTACGCCACGCTTTATCCAACGTGCACAAGGCCCGTGGGTATGGGATGCAGAAGGCACCCAGTACATTGATTACGTAGGCTCGTGGGGCCCGGCCATTCTGGGTCACGCACACCCTGAAGTGATTAAAGCCGTGCAAGAAAGCGCTGCACACGGCTTGTCCTTTGGTGCGCCTACAGCAGGTGAAGTAGAGCTGGCTGATCTGATTTGCCAATTGCTGCCATCCATTGAAAAAGTACGTTTGGTAAGCTCCGGCACCGAAGCCACCATGAGCGCCATTCGTTTGGCTCGTGGCTACACCGGTCGCAATAAAATCATCAAATTTGAAGGCTGCTACCACGGCCACGCTGACAGCTTGCTAGTGAAAGCGGGTTCTGGCTTGCTGACATTCGGTAACCCCACCTCCGCTGGTGTGCCTGCAGAATTCATCCAGCACACACTGGTACTGAACTTCAACGACATCGAAGGCGTTAAAGCTGCCTTTGCTCAGCACGCTGACGATATCGCTTGCATTATCGTTGAGCCTGTTGCGGGCAACATGAACCTGATCAAGCCTATTCCTGGCTTCTTGGAAACCTTGCGCGAGCAATGTACCGAACATGGTGCTGTGCTGATTTTTGATGAAGTGATGACTGGCTTCCGTGCAGGCGCTAAAGGCGTGCAAGGCATTAGCGGCATTCGCCCTGACATGACCACTTTGGCTAAAGTGATTGGTGGCGGTATGCCGGTAGGCGCTTTTGGTGGTAAAGCCGAAATCATGGATTGCATTGCTCCTCTGGGTTCGGTGTACCAAGCCGGTACGCTGTCTGGTAACCCTGTTGCGGTAGCGGCTGGTTTGGCCACACTGAAACTGCTACAAGCTCCTGGCGTTTACGATCAACTAGAAAAACAAACCCGCATGCTGGCCGAAGGTTTGGCTGAACGCGCTCGTGCTGCTGGCCATGCGTTTTCTAGCGATTACGTGGGCGGTATGCTGGGTCTGTACTTCACTGACACAGTGCCTACATCGTTTGCCGAAGTGTCAAAAAGCGATACTCAAAAATTCAATCGTTTCTTCCATGGCATGTTGGATGCCGGTGTTTACTTGGCCCCATCCGCATACGAGGCAAGCTTTGTATCTTTGACTCACGATGACGCCATCGTTGCACAAACTCTGAACGCCGCAGAGCAAGTATTTAAACAGCTTTAATTCTTAAGTTGTTTCGCTGTAAAAGGCGTGTTTAGCGGGCTTCAAGCCACTGCCGTGTCATGCGGCAGTGGCTTTTTTGTAAGCAGACGAATGTTAAAAGCTTGATTATTCGCAAGGCAAAGATACCCCTCACTAATAGAATTGAATGCATTATCTGAGCCCTTAACTGGGTTTAAATTCATATAGCGCTTCTTTATGGAATACCGCCATGAATATGCATGATGTCCCTTTTACTGCGACCCTAGCTGATGCTCCTGACCTAGAAAGCCGTGTGGTTTCTAGCGATCATCAGGACATACGCCTATGGCTACGACTGCTCAGCTGCACCACTTTTATAGAAAATGAAATCCGTAGCCGTCTGCGTAGCGAGTTTCAAACTACATTGCCGCGCTTTGACCTCATGGCTCAACTGCAGCATGAATCAGGCGGGATGAAAATGAGCGATCTCTCTAGACGCATGATGGTCACGAACGGCAACATTACCGGTATTGCTGACCAACTTGAGAAAGATGGTCTGGTAGAGCGTACCAAGCTGGATACTGATCGCCGTAGCTCGTTGATTCGCTTAACGCCTAAAGGCCGCAAGCTGTATCAGAAAATCTCCCAAGCACATGAGTCATGGATTCGTACACTGTTCGCTTCGTTGTCCAAGAACAGTCACCAGAAACTCTATGAACAGTTGGGCGAACTGAAAACAATGGCACGTCTGTTCAGCCACATTCCTGAGATGACAAATTAACCCTAACGGTTTACGCCGATATACCTTTCGTCATACCGACGAAGCCCCATCAGTAGCTGCACTGCGCTCAGCAAAACGGGTATGATTAAAGCCTATTTTTGATCTCTCTCACCTACAGGTGTGTTATGGCTGTCAATCTGCAAATTCCCGCTGAATCCGAGATTCACGCTGTTGCTGGCGTTGAAATCGGTATTACTGCTGCTGGTATTCATAAATCAGGTCGTCCAGACCTGACCGTATTTAAGTTAGCTCCCAACAGTACGGTTGCTGGCGTCTTTACCACCAACCGTTTTCGCGCGGCACCAGTGCAGGTTAGTGAAGCACACCTGCACTCCGATGCCGACACACGAGCATTGGTCATCAACACCGGTAACGCCAATGCTGCGACTGGCGAAAGCGGTTTGCAGAATGCTCGCCGTACATGTACTGAGCTGGCTGAACTGCTGGATCTGCGCCCATCGCAGGTACTGCCTTTCTCTACTGGTGTGATTCTAGAGCCGCTGCCTGTGGACAAACTGGTTGCCGCCTTGCCTGCCGCTGTAGGTAGCTTTGGTGCTAACCGCTGGTTTGATGCTGCACACAGCATCATGACTACCGACACACAGCCTAAAATTCATTCCAGCCAGATCAAACTGGGCGACACACTGACTACCATCACCGGTATCAGCAAAGGCGCTGGCATGATCAAACCCAACATGGCAACCATGCTGGGCTTCTTGGCTACCGATGCCGGTATTGCCCCTGAATTGCTGAAAGAGATGACACGCTCTATTGCGAACCGCTCTTTCAACCGTATCACCATTGATGGCGACACCTCTACCAACGACTCTTTCATCATCATGGCTACAGGCCAAAACGGTGTAATGGTGGACTCCGTTGCGAGCCCGCACTACGCTGGCCTGTACCAAGCATTGACTGCCGCCGCAGCCGAGTTGGCTCAAAAAATCGTGCGTGATGCCGAAGGTGCCACGAAGTTCATGACCATTCAGGTTGAAAACGCTGCCAACGAAGCTGAAGCCCTGAAAGTGGCTTACGCTGTTGCACAGTCACCACTGGTTAAAACCGCTTTCTACGCCTCCGACCCAAACTTGGGCCGTATTCTGTGCGCCATTGGTTATGCCGGCATTAAAGACCTAGACGTCAGCAAACTACGCCTGTGGTTGGGCGATGTCTTGGTAGCGGAAGAAGGTGGTCGCGCCGCCAGCTACCTAGAGGAAGATGGTCAACGTGTGATGCAAGAAGCTGAAATCGTGATGCGCATCGATTTAAATCGTGGCACGCACAACGAAACGGTTTACACCTGCGACTTCTCTCACGATTACGTAACGATCAACGCAGACTACCGCTCTTGATCCACCTAAGGCAGCCCTCAAGGTTGCCCTACAGGTGCTTGTTTTATTGCAGATTTTAAGTTTTTCCCCTACAATAAAAGGCTTAGCTTAAAAGGCTAATAATTTTATTTTTATGATTTTGGCGATTTTCGCCAGATTTTTAGGATTTTCCCTATGTACGCGGTTATAAAAACCGGTGGTAAACAGTATCGTGTTACTACTGGCCAAAAATTGAAAATAGAACAGATACCGGCAGACATTGGGCAAGAAATCTCGCTAGACCAGGTTTTGTCCGTTGGTGAAGGTGAGTCCCTGCAAGTGGGTACTCCTTTTGTTAATGGTGCCGTGGTTAAAGCTACTGTTCTTGCACAAGGCCGTCACCCAAAAATCAAGATCTTCAAAATGCGCCGTCGCAAGGGCTATCGCAAAACACAAGGTCACCGTCAAAATTACACCGAAGTTCGTATCGAAGCTGTTAACGCTTAATTAGCGTACAGTTTTGGAACTTCCGGCATAACTGGAGTTTAAAAAATGGCACAGAAGAAAGGCGGCGGCTCTACGCGGAACGGACGCGACTCACAATCGAAACGACTGGGCGTCAAAATCTACGGTGGCCAAGCCATCAATGCTGGTTCTATCATCGTTCGCCAGCGCGGTACTGAATTCCACCCCGGCGTGAACGTGGGCATGGGCAAAGACCACACCCTGTACTCCTTGGTGAATGGTCATGTTAAGTTCAGCATCTCTGGTGCTCTGAACAAACGTACTGTTTCTGTAATCGCTGCTGAATAAGCATCATTACTGACGGTATCAAAGCCCTGCCCCAAACCGGCAGGGCTTTTTGCTTTACACTATCTATCTTTACATTAGTACATTACACATCAGGTCAAATCACTTTATGAAATTCGTAGACGAAGCAACCATTGAGGTTATAGGCGGTCGCGGCGGCAATGGCGCTGCAAGCTTTCGCCGCGAAAAGTTCATCCCTAAAGGTGGACCTGATGGCGGCGATGGCGGTAGAGGCGGCAACGTGTACGCTATCGCCGACCGTAACGTCAACACCCTAATTGATTACCGTTTTTCTCGACTGCACCGCGCACGTAACGGTGAAAACGGTAGAGGCTCAGATCAATACGGCGCAGCAGGTACTGATATTGTCTTGCGTATGCCAGTAGGCACCACGATTATGGATGCCGAAACAGGCGAGCTGCTATTCGATCTGGATCACCATGATCAAGAGGTTATTTTGGCCGCTGGCGGTCAAGGTGGTCTGGGTAACTTGCACTTTAAAAGCAGTATCAACCGTGCTCCCCGTCAATGCACACCAGGCGAGATGGGTCATCAGCGCAAACTGCGTTTAGAACTGAAAGTGTTGGCTGACGTAGGCCTGTTAGGGTTGCCTAATGCAGGTAAATCCACCTTTATCAGTAAAGTGTCGAATGCTCGCCCACGTATTGCTGATTACCCCTTCACTACACTGCACCCTAACTTAGGTGTGGTGCGTACCTCGGCTTCGCACAGCTTTGTGATTGCCGACCTTCCTGGTCTGATTGAAGGTGCATCTGAAGGCGCAGGTTTAGGCCACTTGTTCTTGCGCCACCTGTCGCGCACACGCTTGTTGCTGCATATTGTGGACGTGAGCACCCTAGATCAAGATGTAGACCCAGTAGAAGCTGCGTTAGAGCAAATCAACGTGATTACTGCTGAGCTGAGCTTGTACAGTGAAGAGCTAGGCGACAAACCTCGCTGGTTAGCACTAAACAAACTCGACATGGTGGATGATCCTGAAGCCCTGCGTGCAGAGTTGGTGAAACGCTTAGATTGGAAAGCACCTATCTATGGTATTTCTGCGCTAACAGGCCAAGGCACAGAAGATCTGGTTCGCGACATCCAAAACTGGCTGGACGAACAACGTCGTCAACAGCAAGAAGCGGAAGAAAAAGCAGCGGGTACTTTCGTACATGTTGACCCTAGGTTTGACGAAAAACGACAAAACATTGACGTACCTCCGCCGGCAGTAGACAACGAATAGCAAAGGCGACGCTCTCGCGTCATTCAGCGCTAAAATCCACAGGTACCCACTCGGGTACCTGTTTTAGTCTAGACTGTAGTATCACCTCTTTATTTGCTGCGTCCCCATGTCTGTATCGTCTGAGAACACCTCCGTTATTGCCCAGGCCAAACGCTTGGTTGTGAAAGTAGGCTCGTCGCTAGTGACCAATAATGGTCGCGGTATTGATAGCAATGCCGTTGCACAGTGGTCGGCACAAATTGCTGAACTGCATCGTCAAGGCAAACAAGTTGTACTGGTATCCAGCGGCGCGATTGCCGAAGGTATTGCCCGCCTGGGCTGGACACGCCGACCTAGTGTGATGCACGAACTGCAAGCCGCCGCAGCTGTCGGGCAAATGGGGCTGATTCAAGCCTATGAGGTGGCGTTTGCTAAACATGGCATCCGTACTGCACAAATTCTGCTGACGCACGAAGACTTGGCAGACAGACACCGCTATTTGAATGCGCGCAGCACGCTCTACACACTGTTAGCGCTGGGTGTAGTACCTATCGTGAACGAAAACGATACCGTGGTCACCGACGAAATTCGTCTGGGCGATAACGACACCTTAGGTGCTCTGGTCACCAATCTAATTGAAGCGGAATCCCTGATTATCCTGACCGATCAAAAAGGGCTCTACAGTGCCGACCCTCGCAGTAACCCAGACGCCGAGTTTATTTCGGTGGCTCAAGCTGGTGATCCAGCTCTGGAAAAAATGGCGGGCGGTGCTGGCAGTGCTGTTGGTACAGGCGGTATGTTGACCAAAATCTTGGCCGCCAAACGCGCCGCCAACAGCGGTGGCCATACCGTGATTGCCTCTGGTAGAGAAGAAAACGTCTTACACCGATTGGCTCAAGGCGAATGCATAGGTACAGAACTACGTGCCACCCTACCCGTAAAATCAGCGCGCCAACGCTGGCTGGCGAACCACCTGCGTGTACGTGGTCGCGTCACACTAGACGAAGGCGCCATCAAAGCGCTGACCAACGGCCATAAAAGCTTACTACCCATAGGTGTGATACATGCTGAGGGTGATTTCGAGCGTGGCGACGTAGTAGCCTGCGTAGATGAGCATGGCGTGGAATACGGACGTGGCTTAATCAACTACTCCAGCTCTGACACCCGACGCATCTTGCGTACTCCTAGCCATAAAATCGCTGAGATTTTGGGTAGCATGTCTGCATCCGAGCTGATTCACCGTGACAACATGGTGTTTAGCCAGAGTAGCAACGCATAAAAAAGGGGCTTAAGCCCCTTTTTTATTACCTCGGTAGCCCCTATTCACCTGCTGCTTCAATCATATGACCAGCCGACACATCAGGCTGAGACTGCGATTTCGGCCGTGGCGGATGATAGTCATATTCTTTTGGCCAAGGAGTAGTGCCACCGGTAGTCTGGTGACGTTTATAGAACGCCACAAAATCGGACCAGCACAGTGCTTTGGAATACAGCCAACCCTGCACAAAATCTACACCATTAGCACGTAGGTAGTCAGCTTGCTCTTGGGTTTCCACCCCTTCAGCCACCATCACCAGACCTAGGCTTTGCGCCATCTTAATGATGTGCAACACCACTGCACTAGACGCCGCACCAGTACCAATAGAATGAATAAATGCTTTGTCTATTTTGAGCACATCCACTGGCAAACTCTGCAAGTACTGCAAACTTGAATACCCTGTACCGAAGTCATCAATTGCCACGACAAAACCGTCATCGCGCGCCGTGTTCAATGTGTCTCTAGCCGCCTCAATGTCCATACTCACCCGCTCGGTGATCTCTAACCACAATTGCTCAGCCTTGACCCCTTGCTCAAGAAAACTTTCACGTAGCACAGGCAAAATACGACCACTGCGCACGTCATGCGAACTCAAATTCAGGCTAATGTGTAGATTACGATCCAGCACCAGAAAATCGCCCGCCTCAACCACCACACGATCAACCAACAAGTTGGTCAACTCAATGATTTGACCGCTTTTTTCTGCCGCAGGTACAAACTCTTCTGGACTGATCCATGAGCCATCACCGCGCTTCCAGCGCATCAAGGCTTCAGCCCCCACACACGCACCGGTTTCTAAATGCATGATGGGCTGATAATACACTTCCATCTCGCGTCTACGTAAAGCCAGCCGCAACGCCGCAGTAAGTGATCGTGGCTTTAGCATTAAGTACAGGGTGAGTAACAAGCTCAACATGGTGAGCATCAATATCGTGGGCATCATGCTTTCGCGGTTTTCCTGTATATAGCTAAGAAAACCTTGTCTAGGCACCATTGCCACTGCTAGCCAATTCCCGTAGCGCTCCATGACAGTGATGTAGCGTTTATCTTGCCATTGCGCACCGTTTTCAACACTGAATACTTGCGTAAGCAGCTCTTGTGGAAAAGCGGCTGAGGCTGCTACTAAGGTACCGTCTGTGGTAGCTAATGCTAACAATGCTGGGCGCGTTAGATACATATCCATAAACCGCCATTCCCGCACCATAGCCTCGTAATTACCATAGCGCAGTAGAAGCACCCGCTCTGCTTCCAACTCGCTTAGCTCTATACCTGCTGTTACTTCCAGTCCACCGGGCGTACCAAAACTAACATCTTGTATCCCCATGAAAACATTTACTTGCCCCCATAAGACACATTTTTTTCCATCGGGCATGGTGTACGCTACTTCCTGAATAGCAGGAGAGTTCACCGCCACTTGCCGCATCCTCTCCAAATGCAGTGGCGAACAGGGCTCTACCTGATACGCTGACAATGCTTTCAATGCATCTTCGGCGGCTCGCAAGGTATCTTCTGTGCGCATCACAATAAGGTGATCGACACTACGTAACCTCTGTTCTTCACTGTATAGACTGAATTGCCATGACAACATGGCAAAGAGCAAAGAAGGAACTATGGCGCCCAAGCCAAGCATGGTCATCCTGATCAGCGCCGCTTTATAACGATGCATATCGGAATCCCAACTAGAAAAATATAAAAATACAAAAGAAATCTGAGCAGAAAAAGGTGCGCGCGCTCATTGCGCAACAAGCCGCACTTCAGACTACCGTTCTTTTCCCGTTTTTTGCGAATTTAATCGCTACTATTTATATCAGCCATTGATCCTGCCACCTTGCAGCAGCACTGCTTTCTACGTACCATGTGAGAGCGCATTCGGTATGGTGATCACCACATACCGTTTCTTATTTTTGCCCTTCCTTTTTCATGACTAGCACCCTTTTCCAGCTATTAGGCGGTATAGGCCTGTTCCTGATCGGTATGTCTATGCTTACCGACGGTCTGACGACATTTGCCGGTAATTCTTTACGCCAAGCGTTAGCGCGTTTTACAGGAACACCATTTCGTGCCTTTACATCCGGTGCGTTAATTACCATCTTACTGCAGTCTTCCACCGCCACCACCGTTACCTTGATCGGTTTTGTCAGCGCGGGCTTAATTAGCTTCACGCAAGCCATTGGCGTGGTAATGGGCGCAAGTTTAGGTACTACGGGTACCGGTTGGATTATCGCTACATTGGGGCTAAAGGTCAGCCTAGGGCTCTATATGCTGCCCCTCATAGGCATAGGTGCTTTTATCAAGCTATTAGGCCGTGGCCGCTGGCCTGCTCTGGGGATAGCCATGGCTGGTTTTGGCATGCTGTTTGTAGGGATTGATACCCTGCAATCCGGGATGACTGGCTTAAGCAGCATGCTGAACTTAGAATCGCTGCAACCTGATAGCTGGTGGCATCGCATTCTTATCATGCTAATTGGTACGGTGATGACGGTGATTCTGCAGTCATCCGCTGCCATGGTCGCCGCCACACTTACCGCCTTGGATGTAGGTGCCATCAGTTTTGAACAAGCCGCCATTCTGGTTATTGGTGCAGCCATCGGTACCACCATGACAGGAGTGTTAGCCGCTATTGGTGGCTCCATTCTGGCACGCCGCACTGCGCTGACTCACGTGCTGTTTAACTTATCTAGTGGCTTAATTGCGCTGCTGATTCTACCTCTGCTGCTGTGGCTTATTGATGCCATGCAAACCTATATGCATCTGCAAGCAGGGGCTGTGGCACTAGCTGCCTTCAATACTTTATTTATTGCTGTGGGTGTAGCGATTTTCTTACCCAACGCTGCACGCTTTGCGCGTCTGATAGAACGCATACTGCCAGAACGAGAAAACACGCTGACTAGCCAATTGGATGACTCGCAGTTGCAAGTGCCTGAGTTGGCCTTGGGCTCTATGCATAAAACGCTGGTGTTACTGTCTAACGAGCTATTTACTGTAGGCCGCCAGCTATGCACTATGCCCACAGAATCCCCCTTAAGTCCTACAGAACGCCAACGCTTACACAAGGCGTTGGAAGACTCACAGGAGTTCTTTGCTGGTATACGCTTAACCGATGAACATGATGCGTTGGTGCCTACACACTTAGCCCAAATGCATGTACTGGATCATTTGCTCAGACTCTACGGTCGCACCGTTAATGTGCGCCTGACCGCTATAGAAAATGTGCCTGCTATTCTTCAAGAGGCTTTAAACAGCACAGACCACCTACTGAAACTCGCCATTCAAGGCGTATCAGGACAAGCTGAAGAGGGCTGGTTGCAGGTGTTGGCCCATCAAAATGAAGCTCTAGGTTTGTTACGCCAACAAGCACGTACACAAATCATGACTGAAACTGCTAACGGTTACAGAGACTCTGCCCAAGCCCTGCATATTCTGGACTCCATGCGCTGGCTAGAACGCATCGCTTACCACGTATGGCGTATCTGCCATTACCTTTCTACCGAGAACCAAACTATCGTAGAAAGCAGTACAGACATAGAGCCTGCGTAAATGACAGCAAAGCCTATTTAGGCTTTGCTTGATCCGTCTTGCACCGGCAATGCGGTGGAATACTTAATTACTTCCATCGCAAAGCTGGAGCTGACATCGTGCAAATCGCATGCTTGAATCAGCTTCTTATAGACGGCGTCGTAACCTTGAATGTCATTGACGATCACACGCAATAAATAATCCACATCACCACTCATTCTATAAGCCTCTACAATTTCTGGAATATCCTGAACCGATAAGGCAAATTTCTTAATCCACTCTTCGTTGTGATGATTCGTGGATACTTTCACAAATACCGTCGTATTTAACCCTAATTTTTCAGGGTCACACAGCACAACGCGTTTCTGGATAACCCCTTCTTCTTTTAATTTCTGTATACGCTTCCAACATGGCGTACTGGATAAACCCACACGGGCAGCGATTTCGCTAATAGCCACATCTGCGTCTTCTTGTAGCATTTGCAGAATTTGCCTATCAATAATATCCAATTTTCTTTCCTTAAAATAATCAATATTAATGATTGGCAAAGTATGGTTTAACTCAAATTTTTTGCCCACCACTTACTTCAATGCGCTGCGCGGTAATCCACTTAGCTTCATCAGTAGCTAAGAAAGCAACCACATCGGCAATATCACCAGGAGCACCAATGCGCCCTAATGCAATGCTGCTGATGGCTCGCGCTGCTGTGTGTTCATCAATAGGACTCATAGCGGTTTCTGTCAGGCCTGGCGCAACAGTATTTACCGTAATTCCTCGTGGTCCTAAATGCGCTGCCAGCAAACGCGTCAACGCCTCTAGCCCAGCTTTAGCTGGCGCATACACAGCCATTTCTGGAAAGGCCATGCGTGTACCCATAGAAGAAATATTGATGATCCGCCCGTGATCGCGCAAACGGGGCAACATGCATTGTGTCAGAAAAAATGGGGCTTTTAAATTCACCATTAGTGTCAGGTCAAACTGCTCTGACGTCACACTTTCAATTGGCTCACGTTTCAATACACCCGCATTATTGACCAATATATCTAATCTTGTTTCGCCAACGGCATCGGCCACAATTTTATCAAATTGTGCCTGAATCTCGTACGGCCCTTTTGCATCGGATAAATCCGCAAAAATAGGCGCAGCTTTTCCACCTTCAGCCTCTATAGTCGCTACTAACTGCATTAACGATTCTTTGGATCGGTGTGCATGCACACACACGAACGCACCTAATCGCGCCAACCTCAATGCAATTTGATAGCCTATTCCTTGGCTGGCTCCGGTAACCAGAGCCACTTTTCCGTGTAGCTGCGCCATATTCGTATTCCTGTAGTCGTTAAGGTTGAACAATCACTTTGCCGAAAGCAGAACGATTTTCCAGCGCTGCAAAGGCTTGGGCCGTGTCTTCTAAGGGGTAGCGCATGTCTACAGGTGGATTCAAATCGCCTTTTTCTACTAAAGCCAGCAAAGCATGTAAGTCTTCGCGCATCCAGCCATTGGAGCCTAATACCGTCAATTCAAAAGTCCAGATATAGCGCAGATCGGTTTTAGGATCAAAACCCGCTGTAGCACCACACGTTAGCAACTTACCGCCTTTCTTCAACGACTTAATGGACGACACCCAGGTATCACCGCCTGTGAAGTTCACAATCATGTCCACGCCACCGGTGCCACTAATACGTGGTTTACCTACGTGCTCATGTAAGCCTTTGATGAAGTCTTGCTCTTTGTAGTTAATGCCGTGATCAGCACCTAGCTCACGTAGTTTTTCTAGCTTGTCATCACTGGAGGCCGCCACAATCACTTCGGCACCACTGAGTTTGGCTAACTGTACGCAGCAAGTACCTACACCACCTGACGCCCCCAGCACAAAGACTTTCTTGCCTTTGGCACTACCATCCAGTGGTAAACCACCACGAGTCACCATCATGCGATAAGCCGTACCGTAGGCCACCGGCAGCGCAGCGGCTTGCTCGTAACTCACACGGTCAGGCAAGGGGATAAGCTGGCTTACAGGCACTTTGCAGTACTCAGCCAAACCGCCATTTACGGTCTCGCCCAACAACTGGTAAGGATTCAACACTAGCGGGTCTACCAACACGCGGTCGCCTACTTTCCAGCCTTCTACATCAGGGCCTATTTCGGCAATACTGCCGGCCATATCAATACCCATGATGATAGGCATAGGTACGGTAATACCGGGCATACCTCGCAGCGTAAACAGATCGTGGTAGTTCAGCGAACATGCCCCCACTTTGATGATCACATGACCTGCATCCGCAGTAGGTGTAGGCCAATTGGCTTCAAAGGTGATTTGTTCAATGCCCCCGTGGGACTGTATAACTTGTGCTTTCATCGTTCCCTCACTAGAGAAATATTATTTGGCATAGCCAGCGGCCATTTTTTTGATGCTCAACTTGTCTAGCTTGTTATTTGCCAGCAAAGGCATGTCTTCAATAAACCGTACATGGCGCGGATACTGATACACAGGCCCGTTTTGCAATGCAAATTGCTTGATGTCGTCCTCGTTGATATGCGAGGCTTGGCGTTTCACCACAAATGCTGCTGGCACCTGCCCTTTGATCTGATCCGACACAGCGACCACCGCGACTTGCACCACATCAGGGTGTTTCATCAACAGTTTCTCCACATCACTGGGGTAAATATTTTCCCCACCGCAGACAAACATGTCGTCTACCCTACCCACGAAGTAGAAAAATCCGTCTGTGTCTCTGCGCATCACGTCGCCGGTTTTGTACCAACCATCGTGCAAGGCTTTAGCCGTTTCATCGTCACGATTTAGATAGCCTGGCATCACCGCTTTACTGCGTACCCATAGCTCACCTTCTTCGGCGTTATCCGTACCTAAACGTACTTCTACATCCGCAATGGGATGCCCCAAGGACAAGGCAGGACGGGTCAAACCAGCGGGGTGCGGCCCAAAAACGGCAGGCCCTGTTTCGGTAGTACCCCAGTTGTTGTTGACGGTGGCATTGGGGAACAGCGCACTGACACTGCGATGCAATTCGTCAGTGATGGGGGACGACCCCATTGCTACACTCAACACCGCACTAAAGTCATAACTGAGTGGTTGATCTTCCAATGCCCGTAATGCCATCGCCAACATGGTAGGCACAGCTGTCACCACTTGGCAGCGGTGATCTTGGCAGGCTTGTAGAAAGCTTTGTGCCGTGAATTTTTTCAGCATCACTACAGTGCCGCCGTATGCCGTCACCAACTTGGACAAGAACAAGGCATTCATGTGCGACAACGGTGCGGCGCACAGAACCTTGGCATGCTGTGTTTGGAAAAACTCGCCCCCATTCACACGCATTTTTTGCAGTGCCCAGATATAACCGCCATGGGTAAGCGGTACCCCTTTAGGCACACCTGTAGACCCCGATGTATACAGTACTGTTGCTGCGTCACTAGGGTGTGGCACGACGATTTCGGTAGTATTGCTGGCACTGCTTACTGTGTTCAATAGCGTAGCCAAATTGATGTGTGGCGTACCTTTGGGCAATAAATGCTCAAACTCGCTATCGCAAAACACCGTCTGCACCTGCGCATCACGCACGATGTAGTGAATGGTGTCTGAAGCCAGTTTGAACCCTATGGGTACTGCACAATAGCCAGCTTGCATAATGCCGTAATACGCCAGCAGATACTCCGCACTATTTAGCCCCATCAGCCCAATACGTGAACCTTTGGCCAAGCCTTGCTGCTGCAAAAAACCCGCAATGCGTGCGGCCTGATCGTGTAGATCATGGTAGCTGAACACGCGCTCTTGCCCGCGTTCATCCACTTCTATCAACCAGGCTTGCTGCGGGCTCACCTGCTCAGCAATGGCTCCACCCAGATTACTACTTTGTGGAAATTGCTCTGTAGACATGACTTAGCCCTTTTGCGCGCTGTAGCAACCACGACCAATGGCCGTCAGTCTGCCCTGCTCGTCATACACATCCACATCGGCTACCCCTACCGAACGGCCTACGCGGCGCGCTACGGCTTTGGCAATGAGGTATGGCCCGCTAGAGGGACGAATAAAATCCACACGGAAGTTAATGGTAGGTACGGCACCACCCACACTTAACGCCACCGCCAAATCACCGGCGGTATCAATCAGCGAGGCGATAGCGCCACCGTGAAACTGGGTGGCAGCGCGATCTCTCGCCAAGTTAGGCAACAGCGGCATTTTCATGTCTACTGTAGCGGCCTCTACATCAAGGTCTACCAGCTCCATGCCACAACTTTGGATGAAGGGTGATTCCTCAATTAGGTTCTCAAAAAGTTGACGCAATTCTTGACTCATAGTGCTCTCCTGTACTTACTGTTTGCTGTATTTCCAAAAAACCAAACGGTGATGCAAAACCCGGACGGCAAAGGCCAGCAAGGTTGCTAAAAGCGCCAGCACAAATACAGCTGAAAACATGGCTGTTGCATCAATATCGTAGGAAGCAGCCCGCAGGTAATACCCAATCCCTGCTTTGGCGGCCAAAAACTCGCCCACTACACACAAGATGAAGCTCAAGGCTGCGCAAACCTCTAGACCACTAAATACATAATCCAGAGCCGACTTGATTTTCACTAAAAAAACGATGCGCCAGCGCCCACCACCAAAGGCTTTGGCCATGTCTACCAACTCTGACGACACTGACCGCATACCGGCTACCGTGTGAATAAACATGACAAAGAACGTACCAATGGCGACCAAAGCAATCTTGGATGCCAAGCCAATGCCGAACCACACAATCACCAACGGTGCGATAGCGACTACGGGCATGGCTTGCAACGCCTGCACAATGGGGTGAAACACGCGATATAGGGTCTCAACCTCGCTGACCACAATGCCAAACAAGAAACCCAAACTAGCACCAATGAGCAGCCCTACTAACGTGGCAATCACCGTGGCCACGAAGTGGGTCTCAAACCACCCTTGGCCTGCCCACGCTGCCACGTTTTTAAATACGCTCATGGGGGCAGGCATAAGTGTGGGATTAGCCACTACATAGATAGCTAGGTAGTGCCAGCCCGCAATCAAAGCGATCACACCCAGCACAGGCAACACAACACGCTGCCAGCGAGGCGCGGAAAAATAGTTATCACTCATGAGCGTTTACTCCCTTCCCAGAACACCAGTTTCTCTTTGGCATAAGTCAGCAACGCTCCACCTACATAGCCCAGCACCCCTAGCAATACCATTGCGGTTACGGCCGTTGTGGTGTCCAGTGAGTTAGCTGAGTTATCAATCAAGAAACCCGCTCCCCCCATCCCTACGATGAACTCCATCACCACACAACCCACCAAGGCAAAGCCCCAGCCCACTTGCAAGCCCGAGATGATGGAGCCCGCCGCATTCGGTAAGCAGCAATGCCAATACAATTTCAAGCTGTTGGCATTCAGGCTCTTGAATAGATCCAACAGCACAGGTGGCGTTGCGCGTATGCCTACAAAGGTGCCCACAAAAATCGGGAAGAAACAAATCAAGGCCACCAGCACCACTGTGCTTTTGGTTTCATAGCCCAGCCACAACAAAATCAACGGGGCAATCGCCACCTTAGGCACAGCCTGTAACACCACCACAACCGGATACATCAACAGCTCTACCCGCTTGTACATGGCCAACACGCTGCCAAACACCACTGCCAGCAGCGTGCCTAACAAGAATCCCAAAATGGTGCTTTGCAAAGTCTGTGACAAATGCGGCCACAAATCGGCATCTGTAAACAAGCCGCTATAGATGCGTTCTAAGACGGCCTCCGGCCCTGGGAACACACGATTCGGAATATGGAACAGCGCAATCACGCAATACCAAATTACAAAAAACGCGATCACTGGTGCTATGGGCAACAGCACTCTTTTCAACACTTGGTTCATGATCACTACCCCTTAGCTCATTCGTGATCATCAAAAATCGATCGCAGATAGTTGGACATCTCGATGAACTCCGGGCTGTACAAGGTATCGATGCTGCGTGGTCGAGGAATGTCTATCTTCACGTCAGCCACGATCTTGCCGGGTCTACCGCTCATTACCACCACACGATCAGACAAAAACACCGCTTCTTGTATGGAGTGAGTAATGAACAGCACCGATGGTTTTTTCTCCAGCCAAATACGCTGTAGCTCTACCATCATGTTTTCTCTAGTCATGGCGTCTAGCGCTGAGAAAGGCTCATCCATCACCAATACCGACGGATTGCGTATCAGCGAACGGGCTAACGACACCCGCTGCTGCATACCACCTGACAGTTCAAAGGGGTAACGATCATGAAAGCCTTTGAGCCCTACCAAGTCCAACAAATCACGAGCGGTTTCCTGGTGCTGACGCGGTGATTTTCCGGTCAAGCTCATAGGCAACAACACGTTATCCAGTGCGGTTTTCCAAGGCAACAATGCTGCTTGTTGAAATGCCACACCTACGTCGTCCCGTGCACCTTTGATGACCTGACCGTTAAATTCCACCTGACCAGCCGTAGGTTTTAACAACCCCGATACCAAGCGCACCAGCGTGGACTTACCACAGCCTGATGGCCCCAATACTGAGACAAATGAGGAGGACTCTACCGATAGGTCCAGCTTATCCAGAGCCAGCACTTCTCCACGTTTACTGGGATAGCTGACCACAATATCTTTCAACGTTAACGACATGACTCAATCCTGGCGGTTGCGTTTAGTTGGGTAGCTGCTGCACCGTTTTGCGTACGGCTTCTGCATCAAAGTTATTGATTCCTGGGATGAACTGGTTGGTGTAGAGGGTTTCCACATCAAAGTCCGTCGTAGAGATCTGCTCACCTTCGTACAGTTTTTGCACGAACTTTTCCCAATCGGCCTTGTTGTACTGGCCAAAGTTTTCTTTGATGTCGTACAAACCAATCATGTTGTACGTGCCGTCGTTCACAGCCGAGAAGGTATCTACCCACTTAGCTTCGTTTGCCGCATCAGGCTTAGAGCTAGGGTCGATTTGCCAGTAAGCTTTCACACATTTTTCAGTGTCTGTAGCGCACGCCACAAACGACTTAGCGATAGCACGTCCCATACGTTCTACCAGCTCTGGGTTGGATTGAATGAGTTGCTCGCTAGTTGCCACACCATTTGCAAATAAATTGGCAAACTCTTCAGGAATAGGCAGGCGACGAATAGCGGTACCGTCTTTTTCCATCATCACATTTTGCGGTGCAGGCAGGTTCAGTGCATCCACACTGCCGGATTTCATGCGCTGCCATGCCGCAGGGCCTACACCCACAGGCATCACTTGCACATCTTTCATCCAGGTCACCCCTGCATCACCCAGCATGAGGCGGCTCATAGGTAGATTGCCCCAGCTCAATGCACCCACACCCATTTTCTTGCCTTTAAGATCCGACAAGGTTTTGATATCGCTGTCTTCCAAAACGGTGATTTCAAAAATATTGCGTGGGTAAAAGTTGTAGAAAAACTGGATAGGGAATTTCTCATCTTTGGCGGCGGCAATCACAGACAAGTCTGGGCTCATAATGCCGAACTCCACCGAACCATTCGCTACCTGTGGCAACAGCACGGCCGTACCTTGTACCGATACGTATTCCAGCTCTAAGCCTTCTTCTTTAAAGAAGCCCAGCGCATCCCCAAAGGGAATGGCAGCTTCTACGGCCGACCATGCTGGAGGAAAGCCTATACGGACTTTCTCCAAATTATCAGCTGCGTACAAATTACTACTGGCCAACAAGGCCACACTCAATGCGATTTTCTTCATGGCTAACACCGCCTCTTTGGAGGAATATTGTTTACTGTGATGAGTTAAGGGAGCTGAAACACGCCCTTTGCCGACTGAATCGTGATGTTCAGTTCTGGTTGTTTTGCGTGGGAAACGGGAACATTCACGCCCAATGCATCCCACAATGTCTGTACTACTACGGGCTCTGGGTGCCCTGCTTGGCATGCCACCAAACTAAATTGCTCAGCCAAGCGCTCGGAAGGATGCTGAGCATCACCCCAATCAATGAAATACGGTGCCAACACACCTAACGCATTGGGGCGCGGTATCAGCAAATGCCAATGCAACATCTCGCCGCTTTGGCTTTCTCTAGACAGTGGCACTACATCGCTTTCAATGCCTGCCACCGCATAGGCAGCCTTTAAGGCATCAAAATTTGCCAAAGTGCTACGCATAATGAAACGGTGCAAAGTAGGCTGTTCTAATGCTTGCAACTCATGTCGCAACGCACTCTGTGCATCCGATGACTCATCGATCGCAATCAGTTCTAAATAAGGGCTAGAACCACCGCCTATCAACTGGTTATGCGTGCCGAATAAACGGTGCTTTCCACCGGTTTCAGCCACCATTCCCGTTTTCAAGGCGAAAGCTTCCGCTAGAGGCGGCAATTGCTTGGCGCCAAACATAAAATGATCAATTGTTTGCATGGTGTTTTACTTGCTCATACTGTGCAGTGCACGCTCACTGATACGTAGGCCTTCTTTCAGCACATTCAGTCGCCACTCGGGCGCTAACGGGCAAAAAGCATCAAAGGCATCGGCTTTGAGTTGTTCGCGCTCTGGGTCACTTAAGGTGTTATCAAAGCGCAAACGGTTATCCGCTTGTAGACCACTGATGGTGTATTCCGGTGGTGTAGTACCAAACTCAATCACCGCCCCTACAAAGCGTGTTTTCCCCACAAAACTGCGTACCCCGTTGAAAACCAAACCAGAGTATTTGGGGCGCTCGCTACCATCAAAACCTGCTTTGGTTTCTATATTGTCTTGGCCCCACATCTCGCAGCACTCTTGCCACTCGCTGCTGCCGGGCTCATTAAAGCAGAGGTAGAAAGCTTGGCCGTATTCGCCTAGACCTGTGTGCCAGTCTATGAACACCACCTTTTCTTTATCTTGTAGAAATTCGTGTGCCACGTTCTCCAAGGCCAGATTGGACCATTGGCGAGCCTTACCACCGTAAATTAGCCCTTCCTCTATGTCGTACTGGCCATCAAACAAGGCACGGAAAAAATTGTTTTTACCGTGTTCTGCTATCCATTGCTGTAAGGCCTGCGCGTTATCCTGCTTTTGTTGAGCGGATGTAGCCCCGCACAAGAACGGATGTATCTGCGCATACAGTGGATTGGCGGGCGTAGCGGTAGAAAAATCGATGAAATTACGGTTTAGGTCTACGTTACGCTCGTTGGTACGCAACATGTACGAGAAACCATATGGATTCACAGCATGCACCAGTAGCACTGCAACGTCTGTAGGCAGCACGATAGTGCGTTGGTGCACAGCCTCTAAAAAGGCTGTGAGTAAGGCAGAAGAGGCATACCCCTCTAAACCATGGGTACCACACAACATAACCAGTACCTGTTTCGCCTCTGGATCACCAAGATAGACGGCATCCTGCGTTAGCGCCTCACCCATCACCCCTTGGTAACCTGGTAGTTCTTGGCTTAACACCCTGGTTTGTGCCACATTTCTTGCTGCTGCCAAAAATGCGGACCTTGCCTCGTCATAACTCTGAGAGTAATAGTCGAGCATGCTGCTTCCCCCTGCCTACTGCTAATAAACATCACCAATACTTCTAAAAGTTCTAAGAACCATCAAAAGTATTACAAAAATTTATCATGCTAAAAGGTAAGTCCCGAACGAGGAATTATGTATATGCTTATAGCGACTTACCAGTTTCGTATCGTTCTAAACCATGCCGTGCTCTGTTTTGGGCTCGTAGTGACGCATCAACACAAAGGCTTGCTGCAGGTCATTGATAAGGTCTTCAATGTTCTCTAACCCCACATGAATCCTGACTAACTGCCCTTCTTTTGGATAGTCATCATGAATTTGTGAGGCAGGTCTGGCTACTAACGGCACAACCAAACTCTCAAAACCGCCCCACGACAGACCTATACCCACAATACGCAGAGAATCGAAAAACATAGCTAGTTTTTCTTCGGGCATGGGCTCGAACACAAAGGAAAACAAGCCAGATACGCCACGAAATAAGCGTTTAAAGGTGGCATGCCCCGGATGCGATTCCAGCCCTGGACAACACACCCGCTGCACTTCGGGTTGTGCTTCTAGCCAGCGAGCCACACTTAACGCCGACTGGCCATGCTGACGTAACCGCACATCCAATGTACGCAAACCACGCAATGCCTGATAAAGATCATCAGGTGATGCTGTTTGCCCAAAACGCGTAACCGAATTAGAGAGCAACTCCCACGCTTTTTCGGTGCAAGACGCCACCCCCATAATGCAATCGGAATGACCGCCTATGTATTTGCTGACAGACTGTATAGAGATATCCACTCCATGCTCTAAAGGCTTGAACAGTAGGGGTGTAGCCCATGTGTTATCCATCAGCACAATGGCACCACGCTGGTGCGCTGCATAAGCCAACTCATCTACTTCACACATTTCAAACGAAATAGAACCCGGTGCTTCTAGGTATAAGGCGCAGGTGTTTTCCTTGAAGCGACTCAACACATCGGCCGTGTTTTGGCTGGTGAAAAACTCTACTTCCACCCCCAATTGCGTCAGCACATTTTCAGCAAACTCACGCAATGGCCAATACACAAAATCAGTAAGCAATACATGACTGCCAGGTTTACATACCGCTAGCAGCGAATGCGTACATGCCGCTAACCCTGATGGAAAACAAAAGGACTTATAGGCCCCTTCTAGCTCAGCAATGGCTGACTCGAACGCTGCCGTTGTCAGCGTGCCAAAACGACCATAGTTGGCTTGTGGCTTGGCATTAAAAGGCAATTTAGCCCGTTGACGCCACTGCTCCAACGTTTGAGCCAAAACCGTGGTGCCGCGCACTATAGGCGGATTCACGTACTGCAACGAGGATTCCCCGCCCCGTCCTACCTGCGTCAGCATGGTTTGCGTTGAACTTCCTGATTCGCCCACTTTTTTCTCCAGAAAACAATTCTTGTGAAAACTCACTTAGTAGAATAATTTACTAATATTTATTTATTGTGTGGTTTATTTTTCGTTAATAAATACTAATCACAAAATTTTCACAGCACAACCCACCCTAGGGTAATCCTATATGGGTTTTGCAACAGCAGAGGAAACCTGAGGTGTTTCTGAGCGAAATTCGGATAGGGCGATAAGAAAAAGATAGTGGTGGCACAGCCACGCAGGGATAGCGGTAGGCCTATACCAACACAGATGACCTTCCCACCTAGACACTCAGCATGGGCATAAAAAAACAGCAGAAGCTATAACTTCTGCTGTTTTGTAGGTGTCTATATGAACAGGCAGCGCACTACTACTTACTGCCTTGTTGCGTTGCCTGCAGGTATTAGGACGCCAGCTTCATGAGCACCAAGCCAGACACAATCAGAATAGCGGCAATAATACGCATCGCAGTAGCTGGTTCGCCCAAGAGGGTCAGGCCCAAAATAAAAGCTCCCACTGCGCCTATACCAGTCCAAATGGTATAAGCCGTACCCAAGGGTAGCGTGCGCATCGCAACGGCCAACAAGCCGAAGCTGATAATCATGGTAACAATGGTGATCACCGACGGCCCGAGTCGGGTAAACCCATTGGATAATTTCATGGAATAGGCCCACACCACTTCAAACGCACCCGCGAGAATTAACAAGAACCACGCCATTTGGCTTTCTCCTAAAAAGCCGGGTCGTCCCGGTAATCTACACACTGGATGGTGAGAGGTCGTCCTCTAGAAAATTATATCTTTTGGGGAAAATCGCTACACATTACGCTGGCTTTTTGACCACACTTTTTTTTGTAACCATGCCTGCCCATTCACCAAAAACACGCCAACCAACACCAAACAGGCACCAAGTAAAAACGATTTTTCTACGCGCTCATCAAGTAGCCATGCCCCTAGAACAAGACCAAATATAGGGGTCATAAAGGTCAACACACCCAATCGTGCTGCCAAATAGCGCTCTAGTAACCAGAACCACACAAAATAGCTGAGTAACGATACTAGTACTATCTGGAAGAGCAGGCTCATGCCTAAAGTAGTACTGGGGATAATGGTAGTCTGGCCTGTCCACAACACAAATACGAGCACAACCGCAAAGGTTAACCACATCTGACAAAACAGCACCTGTGTCACCGGTGCTGTTTTCAGCTTAGTGGTACGCAACACAATGGTGGTTCCGCCCCACAATGCCCCAGCCGCCAAAGCAAACACATCACCTAACCAGCTTAATGGGTGTGCATCTGTGGAGGGCACTGCACCACTTAAGGTAGGCCATAAAAACGCTAACGCTATCCCTGAGAAAGCTAGTCCTATCCCTATCCATTGCAAACGGGTTAATCGTTCGTCCGGCAAAAAACCATGCAGTCCAATCGCTACAAAGATAGGGGCGGTATAGAGAAATACAACGACGTGAGAGGTACTGGTATAGCGTAACGCTTCAGCAATGAGCAAGAACTCTAGCCCAAACAGTAAGCCCACTACTAAGCCTGAGCGCCCAAAAATTCCAGGTAGCCAAGTATCGTGTAGCCAGCATCTGTGTATCACAAAGATTAAAACGGCCACCACCCCTGAGCGCAGGGCAACTTGCAACGCCGGTGCCATATAGTCTGCAGCACCTTTTAGTGCAATTTGCTGCATGGCCCAAATCAGGCACAACACCACCATGATGGATACTGCTGAGCCATCAACCGCTTTTCTCATTTTGATGCTACGCCTTGCTGACTATGTAATGCTTCATAGTAGCGATTTAGCATCAAAGATATATAGTGTGAACACCCACTTTACTCAGCGAAAAACAATCACTCCGTGCTTATTTATAACGCCTTACTCAACAATTATGCGAGTTTCAAGATTGAGGCACCCAACACAATAAACCCTATACCTAGGTAACCAGAACGGTTCAAACGTTGTTGGAAGAACACGCGACCCGCCATCGTGGTCAAGAATATACCGGTACCACCCCACAGCGCATAGGCAATAGACAGATCTATTCCTTGCACAGCTTGTGAAAGTGCGGTGAATGAAAGAAGAATACTGGCAATACCAAGAAACCCAACCCAACGTTTCTTGAAACCATCTGAATATTTGATGAATATGTTAGCGGCTACTTCTAAAAGAATTGCGGCCAACATGAAAAAATAGTGAATCCATTCTGCGTTTTGCATGGTTATGACTCCTCCACCTGACGTGGAACACCGAGATTTACCAGCATTACACCTACTAGCAATACGCCCATACCAACCAGCTTTAGCGTACTAACTTGTTCACCGAAAAATCGGAATCCGATAAAAGCAATGGCGATCAATCCAATAGTTTCCCAGGTGGCATACGTTAGGGCCATTGGTAGATACTGCATCGTCGTTGCTAAAAAATAAAAAGATAAGCCAATCATGGCATACATGAACAACAGAGCAGTCCAAGATCCTGAGTCGGAAACTACTTTCATGGTGGTCACACCACTTATCTCTGCTGCTATGGCTGCCAATAAGAACAGCCAAGGTTTGACTAACACGGTAATCCTCATAGATTGCGGAACACGGAGCTATTCTCCACTGTCTACGCAAATTCCCAAAGATGACTCCCATCTATTTTTGAGATAGCATGGCATTATGCAATGGAGCCTTGAACAACTTCGACAATTCGTGACCACAGCAGAACAAGGGTCAATTAGCGCGGCAGCACGACATTTGGGCAAGGCCCAATCGGCGGTCAGTACAGCGCTTTCTCTATTGGAAGCTGACCTAGGTGTGGAGTTGTTTACACGCAGTGGACGCAGCGCTCAGCTTAGCGAAGCTGGGCGTGTACTACTGATGGAAGCTCGTGAATTACTACGCCAAGCGCAAGAGCTTGAGCAACGCGCTCAGTCGTTGGCCGCAGGCGACGATGCCTCGTTATCGTTAGCCTTAGATGAAGCCCTACCCTACACCGCCATACGCACGCTAATACGCGAAATTTCTGACCGTTTCCCACAGCTAGAATTAACGTTGTTAAATGGCACCGCCGCCGAAGTTGCGGGCTATGTAGAACAGCAACGCGCCGAAATTGCCTTTCACTATGACCGTGAAACCGTGCATGATTGCTTTGATCAGCGCCATATCAGTACAGTACCCCAAGGGATTTTCGTAGCCAGTGGCCACCCCTTGCTACAAGATCAACCTGTTAGCCGCAAAGACTTAATGCAATACCGACAACTGGTGATGCACACCGATGGCGACGAAGAACCCACCTACAGCACTAGGTTGTGGCATTCCGATAGTTTCTACAGTATTGCCGAGATGGTAGCCGATGATGTGGGCTGGGCAATTTTGCCACTGAACGTGGCCACAGATGACAGCTACCCCAAACCACTGAAGCAAGTGCATTGCCCATCGTTGGTATTGCCGCTCTTGTCTGTACGTATGCTGTGGCTACAAGGGCAAGCGCTCAACCCAACAGCTCGCTGGGTTGAAAAACGCTTTGCAGAATTGCTAAAACGCCCTGTGTAGACTGCCGTGCCGCTTAGGCGCCTTGCTCTACCGATGCGCTGGTGTTTTCTGGCGATTGATAATGACGTAATACGCGCCACACTACACCTGTTAACAACGCCACCAAAGCCGCTGCCGAAAACAACACCATGCTATGCGCACTGGAATAAGCATTTTGGGCGGCCAGTACTAAGGCATGACCTTGTTCCGCACCCAACTGCTGTGCCATCAGCATGGTTTCACCAATAGACAAGCCTGCTTTGCTAGCAACCTCGGGCGGTAACCCTGCGGGTAGTTGGATGTGATTGGCGTAATTCGCCGTTAATACCAAACCAAACCCCGCAATCCCCAGTGCAGAGCCCAAATCGTAGCTACTGGCGCTTAATGCACCCGCAGCACCGGCTTTTTCCTCTGGTGTACTACCCATAATTGCGACGGAGGAGGCTGTTAGCCCCACGCTGAGCGATAAGCCCAGACCTATCAACATAATGTTGATACCCCAACCCACCTGGCTAAAGTCACTAGCTCCCAAACCAAATAAGCTCAATGCAGAAACCAGCAACGATAAGGTGGCTATAGGCCGCAGCCCCACTCGGGCTAACAACATACTGCCTAGTGGTCCACCTACAGCCGAGGACACCATCAAAGGCAACATCACCAGTGCCGCAGTCAGCGGACTTTTACCCAGTACAAACTGCAGCTCTTGTGCGATGGTGAGCTCTACACCCGCCAACGCCCCCATCACTACAGTCGCCATCAACACCCCGGTACGCAGTGCAGGTAATGCAAACAAACCCATATCCAACATAGGCGCATCAGAGTGACGTTGCTTTTGTACGAACCATGCCAATAGCCCCACACCTATAGCGCAGAACAGCAAGCTGTAGCCCCAGTCACCATCTGGCTTAAAGCCTGATTTCACACCGTATACGGCAGCCAATAGGCCTACCATCAGAATCAGTGCTTGGCCTATAGTCCAGTCCCCTTTGCCAGTCACAAAATGGCGTGGAATCAGCACATAGGCCATAGGGCCAACCACCAACATGATGGGTACGTTCACCAAAAAGACTGATCCCCACCAGAAGTGCTCCAACAGCGCACCACCCACTAACGGGCCCAAGGCTGCCCCCGCCGAGCCCACTGCACTCCACAACCCCAGCGCTAAGGCGCGTTCTTTGGGGTCGTCAAAACTTTGGCGGATGATTGCCAGCAAAGAAGGAATCACCATGGCTGCACCACACGCCATCAAAGCACGCGCCAGAATCAACACGGCTGATGACCACGCATAGGCTGCCAGAATAGACATCGCAGTAAACACTACCACGCCCCACAGCAGCAATAGCCGGTGACCGATGCGATCGGCCAATGTCCCCATGGGAATCAACATACTCACCATCACCAGTGAGTACAGGTCAATAATCCATAGCACCTCTGTGCCACTCGCCTGTAAGGCCAATGTGAGAGAAGGAATAGCGATATGCAGGATGGTGAAATCCAACACAATAGGAAAGAACAACAGCATTACCGCTAGCAACACTAGCCAGCGATTATTTGTCACTTGTGACAAAGACTTCTCCAGATAAACAATAGCGACTAGGTCGCTTCAGTTCGAGCGCGTTTTTTTCGTCGTGGCAACTTGAATTCACTGACCAATACGCCCAATACGATCAGTGCGCCACCTAGGATGGCAACAGCAGGCAGTCTATCGCCCGCAATTCGCCCTACTATGCCAGCCCATACAGGTTCGCTGGCATAAATCAGGGTGGCCCGTGTGGGCGTCACCGTGCGCTGCGCCCAGTTCATGGTGTACTGAATCACCATGCTACTTAAGCCCAACCCTATGGCTGCCACCAACCATACCCATGAAAATTCAGGTATGGACTCGCCGGCAATGGGCATACAGAGAAATGACAGCACGCCTGCTACCCCTGTCTGCACCACTGTAATGCGTTGCACATTAACCTTAACGGCAAAATAACTGATCAATATCACTTCTACAGCAATGGCAAAGGCGCTAATCAACGTAGCAATTTCACCTGCGCTTAGGTTAAAACCAGCGGTTGTAGGCCCCGCCAGCAACACCAAACCTATAAAGGCCAGTGTGACCCCAATCAAAGTCATAAGGCTTGGTGCTTTACGCCATACCAGCCATTGCAGCAACGGCACTATAGGCACATAAAGAGCCGTGATAAAGCCCGACATGCTGCTGCTTACTGTTTGTAGGCCGTAGGTTTGCAAACCATAGCCTGCAAAAATACTGGCTCCTATCACCGTACCAGCCAACAATTCTATGCGTGTAATGCCGCGCATTGCGCGTCTGAATACCACCCAGCCTATAAGCCCTGCCGTCACAAAGCGCAGCCCCACAAAAAACAGCGGGCCGCTGTATTGCATGGCTGTGTGTATGATCAGAAAAGTCGTTCCCCACAACATGGTCACCGCGACCAGAGCCAATTCCTGCTTACTCAACGAAAACATGCTGGGGACTTATAGAAAGAAGAAAAATGTACATAAGACTATAAGCTGCTATCTTATAGTATTCATTGCTGACTGCGCACTACGTAGACAGATAACAATGATCACTCCTT
This sequence comes from Paenalcaligenes sp. Me52, assembly GCF_050487965.1. Classification (NCBI taxonomy): domain Bacteria; kingdom Pseudomonadati; phylum Pseudomonadota; class Betaproteobacteria; order Burkholderiales; family Alcaligenaceae; genus Paenalcaligenes; species Paenalcaligenes sp. Me52. The sequence goes on from NZ_JBKQFO010000002.1 coordinate 237,212, forward strand.
TCTTTTTGCGTTTTATACACACCACATCATGCAACACAAGGTCTTGGCTATTTTACAAATGGGCGACCCACCGCTGGATATACAGCAAAAACTGGGCGTGCAATCAGATTGGATGATTGCGGCCTTGCCCGACACCCCAATTACCGTAAAAGTGCTGTATCCAGCGTCCGGCGATACCTTACCTGAACCCAATTTGCTGGCAGGCGCTATTTTGACAGGCTCTATGTCGATGGTGACTGACCGCGAAGCATGGAGCGAATACACTGCCGACTGGATACGACTTGCCATAGACCAACAGTTGCCTTTACTAGGCATTTGCTATGGCCATCAATTGATGTCTCATGCGTTGGGCGGCGTGGTGGACTATCACCCTGCTGGCCGAGAAATAGGCCAATTACCTATACAACTGCATGATGAAGCTAAAGCAGATCCGCTATTGGCTGACTTGCCGTCAACATTTATGGCTAACCTCACGCACGAACAAAGCGTGTTGCAACCTCCTGAGCAAGCAACGGTACTGGCGTCATCGGAACACGATGCTCACCAGATTTTGCGCTACAGCCCCTATGCCTTATCGCTGCAATTTCACCCCGAGTTTTCCAACGAGGTGATGAGCTATTTCTTGAGCCGACGCGAGGCATTGTTCAGCACTGAAGGCTACGATATTCCTGCCATGTGTGCAGCCTTAGAGGCTACCCCCGTAGCACGTAAAATTCTGCATGATTTTGTTGATCTGTGTGCGGCGGCTACACCCGCTACCGTCAACACAGCTGCCAACGCTAGCTAAACAGCCACGGGACACAGCAAAAAGAAGGCCAACTGCAATCATGGTTGGCCTACGCCAGAAAAATAGCCTCTGCTCTTTTGCGTACATATAAAAAATGGCTGAGCCTCTACAGGTTCAGCCATTTTTTTGCCGTAGTGCTATCGCATTAACGCAGCAGCGGCACACCAGTTTTAGACTGGATTTCCTCGAAGCTTACGCCTTCAGCCAGCTCTACCAGCTTCAGACCTTCGGGAGTCACATCCATCACGCCCAAATCGGTAATGATGCGGTCTACCACGCCCACGCCGGTCAAAGGCAATGTGCACTCTGGCAGAATTTTCATATCGGTAGTGCCGTCTTTTTTACGTGCTACGTGCTCCATCAGCACGATCACACGTTTCACACCCGCAACCAAATCCATCGCGCCGCCCATACCTTTCACCATTTTGCCTGGAATCATCCAGTTGGCTAAGTCACCGGCTGCAGTTACCTGCATAGCGCCCAAGATAGACAAGTTCACTTTGCCGCCGCGAATCATGGCAAAGCTTTGATCGCTACCAAAAATGGACGAACCTGGCAGTGTGGTCACGGTTTGTTTACCCGCGTTGATCAGGTCAGCATCCACTTCGTCTTCGGTAGGGAATGGGCCAATACCCAGCATACCGTTTTCGCTTTGCAGCCAAACTTCAATGCCTTCTGGTACATGGTTAGCCACCAGCGTAGGAATACCAATACCTAGGTTCACATAGAAACCATCTTGCAACTCTTTGGCAGCACGAGCTGCCATTTGATCTTTGGTCCATGCCATGACTATCAAGCTCCTGCCTTGGTGGTAATGGTGCGCTGTTCAATGCGCTTCTCGGGATTAGGGTTATGCACGATGCGATGCACATAAATGCCGGGCAAATGCACATCATCAGGCGCCAACTCGCCTACTTCCACGATTTCTTCCACTTCCACAATGGTAATTTTGCCTGCGGTAGCTGCCGCTGGGTTGAAGTTACGTGCGGTGTAACGGAAACGCAGGTTCCCGGACTTATCTGCTTTATGGGCTTTAATCAGCGCCACATCAGCCACCAAAGCCTCTTCCATCACGTAGGTTTCACCATTGAATTCACGCAGTTCTTTACCTTCTGCTACTAAGGTACCTACGCCAGTTTTAGTGAAGAAAGCAGGAATACCAGCACCACCAGCACGCAGCTTTTCAGCCAACGTACCTTGGGGAGTAAATTCAAGTTCCAGTTCGCCGGATAAATACTGGCGTTCGAACTCCTTGTTTTCCCCTACGTAAGAAGAAATCATCTTCTTGATTTGTCGGGTCTCTAATAGTTTGCCCAGACCGAAACCATCCACACCTGCATTATTGGAAATGGCAGTCAGATTTTTCACACCAGAGTCACGCAGCGCATCAATCAATGCTTCAGGAATGCCACACAGGCCAAAGCCGCCTACAGCCAGAGTCTGGCCGTCTGCTACTACGCCTTTCAGAGCTTCCGCCGCCGAAGGATAGAGTTTGTTCAAGGTAAGTCCTCCGTCAATAATTATTCATCAAGTCTATCCTGCCACACTTTACGGATAATGGTAGGTAGACTTGGCAGCTTAAGGTGCTTGCTATGATAATTTACCAAGATGCACTACGTAAGCGCATACGTAGTTTTTCGTACAGGAGTCGCTTTGTCAATGCTGGAAGATTACCGGTCAGCCTTTGAAATGGCCCCCATCGGTCTTGTTATCTCACGTCATCGCACCATTGTTGAATGTAATCAGCGGGTATGTGAAATTTTTCAGACCACCCGTGATGCCCTGATGGGACAATCATTTCTCACGCTATACCCCACGGTAGATGAGTTTGAACGTCTGGGGCTACGTATCCCCCCCATTATGAATGCCACCGGCCTGTATTCCGATAGTCGCATCATGAAGCGTGCTAACGGGCAGTTCTTCTGGTGCCATGTATCGGGGCGTTCTTTTGATCGTGACAAGCCGCACGACGCAGGCATTTGGAGCTTTGAAGACATTAGCGAACAACGCCCTATTACCGAGCACCAACTTACAGCAAGAGAACGCGAAGTCGCTGCCCGAGTACTAGAAGGCAAGAGCGCCAAAGTCATCGGTAAAGAGCTGGGCATTAGCCACCGCACGGTAGAAATTCACCGTTCACGCTTGATGCAAAAGTTTGGGGCCAGCTCTACGGCTGACCTTATACAGAAAATGCTTAGCGTTTAGTCTTGTTCATATGTTTTAGCGGCTTTACTACGCCCCGTCGCTTTCAACATAGGGTGCTGCCCCATGTATTCATGCAGGAAGTGTATGAAGCTAGTTGCCGCTGGTGATAGCGCCCGCCCTTGTCGGGTAAACAAATAAAAACTACGTGTGATCACGGGGCGATATAAGGCCCGCATCTCTAATTGGTACAGTTTGACCAATGGCGTGGCATACGCCACGCAGATAGTCACCCCCAGACCGGCATTCACCATCGCCAAGGCGGTGGACATAAAGGTGACTTCATTGGCTGGTTCTAACACCATGCCACGAATGGCACCGTACAGATCCTCTGACAAACGCTCAATAAACTGCCCTTGCAGCGAGATTAGCGGGTATTGCGTCAAATCAGACCAGCACACCCTGCGCAGTTTTTCCAACGGATGCCCCGGTGGAAATACCGCCATAAACGGGCCTTTGAATAGCGCTTGAGCATGAATATCAGAATTATTGTCTCGCTCAGGCCCTAAGCCTATATCCACTTCGCCTGAAAACACACGCGACACTACACTTTCCACAGCACAATCCACCAGCTTCACCCGTATGCCAGGGTAGCGCTGGGTGTAAGCCGCAATAATGCCCGGCAATAAGGTAGACGACATCAACTGCGGCGCTGCTATACGCACTAACCCACTTTTGAGGTCTTTCAAGTTAGCGGATTCATCAAGCGCATGATCTAGATCGTTTAGCACCTTCCCGATAATGGGTAATAAATCCTCCCCCACCTCGGATAATTGCAACCTACGCGTGCTTCTATCTATAAGCACCAACCCCAGCGCCGTTTCCAATTCTTTGATTAAGGCACTCACGGCTGACTGACTCACAAACAAGCTTTCCGCCGCCAGAGAAAAGCTGCCTGTACGTGCCACCGCCACAAAGGCACGCAACTGCCGTAAGGTCACGTTACGCTTGCTACGCAAAAGCTGTAATTGATCTGCAGACACGTGCTTTTCCTTATCTAATGGTTACCCCTAATTTATAAGGTAAATTGATATAACAATCCATAAATATCATTTGTTTTATAAGTAATTATGCCTTGTAATAGGTTCGTCACTGTGTGATCTGGGCCACTTTTGGCTCCTTATGTGGCTACAAGGCCCACATGGTCACAGCTCTACCTTTAAGGGGACATCCATGCAAATCAAAAAAATTCACCACGTTGCTTACCGCTGTAAAAACGCTAAGGAAACTGTGGAGTGGTACGGCAAGTACCTGAACATGCGCTTCATTCTGGCTATTGCTGAAAACGAAGTGCCTTCCACTAAAGAACCCGATCCTTACATGCACGTTTTCTTGGATGCAGGTAACGGTAACGTATTGGCGTTTTTTGAGCTGCCTACCCGCCCTGAAATGGGCCGCGACTCCAACACCCCAACTTGGGTGCAGCACTTGGCGCTGGAAGTAGACTCCGTAGACGACTTGTTGCGCACTAAAGCCAACTTGGAAGCCGACGGCATTTCCGTGATTGGCCCTACTGATCACACCATTTTTAAATCCATCTATTTCTTTGATCCTAACGGTCACCGTCTGGAACTGGCTGCTAACACCGCCACCCCAGACATGAGCAAGAAACTGGACGACGTGAAATGGGCAATGCTGGAAGAGTGGGACCGCACCAAAAAAGCCCCACAACATGCACAGTGGATGCATGACGGCAGCTATCAGGCCAACTAAACCTCTGGATCACGCATGTTTCTTAAATCCCTGACTCATTGGATCAACAAGGGGCTAGAGCTGTTTCTAGTCGTTTGCCTTGCCATTATGGCCATACTGGTATTTGCCAATGTGGTTTTGCGCTATGGCTTCGACTCGGGTATTGCGGTTTCGGAAGAATTAGCACGACTGTTGTTCGTCTGGCTGATCTTCCTTGGCGCTGTGCTGGCAACCCGCCAGCACGCCCACATTGCTTTTAATTCCTTTCTGGCCAAACGCACGCCTACCTGTCGCAAAATTTTGATAGCGATAAGCAGCCTCTTGATGCTGGTTGGTGGCGTTATTTTTGTTATTGGCGGCTGGAAGCAAACCCTCATCAATATGGACAATAGCTACCCTGTACTCGGCATTTCCTATGCATGGCTGTATGGCACCGCTATTGTTTTTGGTGTGGGCTTGGTCTTAAGTACCATTTTGAATATGTGGGAAAGCATTACTAGCCCCACAGGCTTCCCTGGCGGAGACGAATAACATGACCGCCGTATTATTGTTTCTTAGCATTCTGGTTGGGCTGATTTTTATCGGCATGCCCATCGCCTTTGCCCTGCTTTTTTCTGCCATCGGCATCATGATGGCCACCGACTCGTTCGATACCCAGATTGTGGTGCAGAACGCTATTGGCGGTGCAGATAACTTTATTTTGATGGCAGTGCCTTTTTTCATTCTGGCTGGCGAATTTATGAACGCCGGCGGTTTGTCTAAACGCATTGTGAATTTGGCTAGCGCCTTCTTTGGTCACTTGCGTGGTGGTCTGGGCTACGTCACGATTTTTGCCGCCTTGTTATTAGCCAGTTTGTCCGGCTCTGCTGTGGCAGATACTGCCGCATTGGCTGCAATCTTGATGCCAATGATGCGCCAAGCCGGGTACGATCCAGCGCGTGCTGGTGGTTTGATGGCTGCTGGCGGGATTATTGCCCCAGTATTGCCGCCTTCCATCGGTTTGCTGCTGTTTGGTGTGGTCACCAACGTGTCCATTACCCGCCTATTTATGGCTGGTATTGTGCCCGGTATCTTGATGGCCGTATCGCTGATCGTGGCGTGGTACTTGGTATCCCGCAAAGATACTACCGTCACCATTAACCCTCGCGTTCCTATGCGTGAGCGTTTAAAAGTGGTGTACCAAAGTTTCTGGGCACTGCTGATGCCAGTCATCATCATTGGTGGTTTGCGCTTTGGTATTTTCACCCCTACTGAAGCGGCTGTAGTGGCTGCGGCGTACGCGCTGTTTGTAGGGACTGTTATTTACCGCGAACTCACGTGGAGCCGCATTTATCACTGCTTGTTGATGTCGGCACGTTCGTCTGCTGTGGTACTAATTCTGGCTGCATTGGCGATGGTGGCGTCTTACATGATTACCATTGCCGACATTCCTTACCAAGTTGGTGAGTGGATGGATGTCTTTACCGACAACCCGATTTTGTTGGTTGCTGTGATGATGGCTGTGGTGTTCACCGCTGGTATGGTGTTGGACATGATTCCATTGGTGCTGATTTTTGCACCCGTGTTCGTGCCTATCGCTGTAGATGCCGGTGTAGACCCTGTGTACCTAGGCGTGCTGTTTGTCATGAACTGCGCGATTGGCATGATCGTGCCTCCAATTGGGGTGGTACTGAACGTCGTAAGCTCGCTGGGCAAGATCAGCATTGAACGCGCAACACGTGGCGTGATGCCTTTCTTGATCGCTGAGCTGCTTATTTTGATACTGCTTATTTTGTTCCCACAGCTGGTGATCACACCTGCTTCGTGGTGGCGTTAAACACAATACTTATTATTCTGGAGATATCCCTATGCGCACTACGCTACTAAAAAAACTGGGTGTATTACTGGCTACAGGTTTGCTGTCCAGCGCAGCTGTTGCTCAAACCATTGATGCAAAATTTGCAGTAACGCTGCCTAAAAATTCCCACCAAGGTTTAGGTGTGGCTAAGTTTATTGATCTGGTCAAAGAGAAAAGCGATGGCCGCATCAAAATCCGCCCTTACTACAACGCAGCGTTAGGTAACGACGTACAAGTAACCTCGGCTTTGCAAGGCGGCACCATTGAATTTACCGTGCCACAAACCTCTACCCTGACCGGTATGGTGCGTGAGTTTGAAATTCTGGATTACCCATTCTTGTTCGCTAACGAGCAAGAAGCCGACACCATTTTGGATGGCGCTATTGGTCAGCGTTTGCTGGATCAACTGCCAGAAAAAGGTTTGGTAGGTTTGGCGTACTGGGAAAACGGTTTCTTCAACGCAACCAACAGCAAGCACCCTATTACTAAGCCTGAAGACTTCGAAGGCCTGAAATTCCGTGCCGTACAAGCCAAGATTTCTCAAGAAACACTGAAAGCATTGGGCGCAAACCCTGTGTCCTTGGCTGTACCTGAGATTTACACCGCATTGGAAACTCGCACCATCGACGGCCAAGGTACACCTACGGCTGTAACGTCCTCCCTGAAACTGGGTGAAGTGCAGAAATACCTGTCGTTGACTAAACACTCCTACGGCGCGTTCTTGCCTTTGGCATCCAAGAAATTCTGGGACAAGTTATCTGAAGCAGATCAACAGATCATCAAAGAAGCTGCTGAAGAAACCCGTATTTACCAGCGTGAAATTGCTCGCCAGCAAGCCGCTGACGCCCAAGCAGCATTGGCCGCTCAAGGTTTAGAAGTTAACGAAGTAAGCGACGCCGAAATGGTTCGTTTCCGCGAGAAAATGCAACCTGTATGGGAAAGCTTTAACGCAGAAATCGGCCCTGAGTTCGCTGCTGAAACCTTCTCCGAAATCGAGAAGCTGCGCGCTGCTCCTGCTAACTAATACAGCTGGGGCTACCGCGTAGCCCCGCCCCACCAATTCCGAATAAGGAAAAGTCATTATGAAACTTGCTACCCTGAAACAAGGTGGCCGTGATGGTACCCTGATCGTTGTAGACCGGACATTGACACGCTACACGCCCGTGCCCCAGATCGCTGCCACCCTGCAAGCTGCCCTGGATAACTGGGAGCAGGTCGCACCTCAGCTGCAAACCGTTTACGACGCATTGAACCGTAACGAAGTAGCTGATGCAAAACCCTTTGATAGCCAAGCCGTACATTCTCCACTACCACGTGCTTACCAATGGGCAGATGGCTCTGCTTACGTGAACCACGTTGAATTGGTACGTCGTGCTCGTGGCGCTGAACTACCAGCGTCATTCTGGACTGACCCCTTGATGTACCAAGGTGGTTCCGATTCGTTCATCGGTCCACGTGACGACATTCCTGTTCCCTCTGAAGAATGGGGTATTGACCTGGAAGCCGAGATCGCTGTGATCACTGGCGATTTGCCTATTGGTGCTACACCAGAACAAACTGCAGGCGCTATCCGTTTGCTGATGTTGGTGAATGACGTATCGCTACGTAACCTGATTCCAGGTGAATTGGCCAAAGGTTTTGGTTTCTTCCAATCCAAACCAGCTTCGGCTTTCTCGCCAGTTGCGGTGACACCAGACGAACTGGGCGACGCTTGGCAAGACACCAAAGTACACCGTCCTTTGACTGTGCACCTGAATGGCAAACTGTTTGGTAACCCTGATGCAGGCACCGACATGACCTTCAACTTTGCGCAATTGGTGGCACACGTCACTAAGTCTCGCGAAGTAGAAGCAGGTTCTATCATTGGTTCGGGTACGGTATCCAACAAACAGGGCAACCTGCACGGTTCTTCCATCGAGAACGGTGGCGTAGGTTACTGCTGCTTGGCGGAAGTACGTATGTACGAAACCATTGAAACCGGTGCGCCACAAACACCTTTCTTGAAGTACGGCGACACTGTGAAAATTGAGATGCTGGATGCGCAAGGCCAAAGCATTTTTGGCGCGATTGAACAACGCGTAGTACCAAACTCCTAATCCACTAGGTATGCCCGTCTGCATGCGCAGGCGGGTAGCCCTCACCGGCCTAGATCCCATGAAACTATATAGTTATTTCCGCAGTTCTGCGGCATATAGGGTTCGTATTGCCCTCGCATTGAAAAAACTGCCTTTTGAGATCATCCCTGTGCACCTATTACGGGATGGCGGACAGCAATATCAGCCTGCGTATTTGGCAAAAAACCCTATGGGCATAGTCCCCAGTCTGGAAACCGATGATGGCCTGACATTGACGCAATCGTTAGCGATTATCGAGTATCTGGATGAGACCCACCCAGACGTTGCTCTACTGCCTGCTACGCCCGCTGAACGCGCGCGTGTGCGTGCACTGGCGCTGACCATTGCCTGCGATATTCACCCTATCAACAATCTGCGTATCTTGAAGTATTTGCAGAACACGTTGGGTGTGGATAACGATCAGAAAACCGAGTGGTATTTGCATTGGCTGAAACAAGGTTTGGCTGCCGTGGAAACCATGTTGGCAAACGACCCGCATACCGGTACGTTCTGTCACGGCGATACGCCCGGACTAGCCGACTGCTGCTTAGTACCTCAGGTGTTCAATGCCAAGCGTTTCAAGCTACCTATGGAAGACTACCCTACGATTAGCCGCATCGTAGACGCTTGCGAAGCGCTACCCGCGTTTCACCAAGCTGCACCAGCGCAGCAACCCGACGCTGAGGCGTAAAATCGTATTCATCGCACACGCAGGGGACTGCAGGAATACTTTTTGTGATTTGAGACACCAAATCACAAAAGTTTCCTCTCCGTCCCCGAAGCTTCTAGCTAGTGTTAAGTTTACTGCCCATTCTTATGTGGCCCTTTCTCTGGTAACTCATACCTGAGGATAAGTCATACACACGCTCAAACCGCGACTCTAGAATCGCTTGCTATGACGTATAAGAATTCAATCTTGCAGCAGCCAACGTACAAAAACCGTGGCAGGCCATGAAGGGAAAACAGAGGAAAGTGTTTTTTTATTTGGTGGTCAAATTAAAAAATACTTTTCGCAGTGCTAGCTAATGCAAGCAGTCGTTGATCAGCGTAATGCTGCATTCAGTGGTTGGTCCGTAGGTTTCAGCGTCCTTGCTTTCTACTTCGCAATCCCAAACGCTACGGACCAAGGGTAGATTAGCTCAACCCAGTTACAGGCACGCTCGCACCATGAATGGCACTCGCATCTTCAGAAGCCAAGAAGCCAATAACTGCCGCTAACTTCTCCGGGCTTACCCAACGAGTTGGATCGGCATCTGGCATGGCTTCACGGTTTTGAGGCGTGTCGATAATCGTGGGCAATACGCAGTTCACGTTAATGCCTTTTTCACGCAGTTCGGCGGCCATGCTTTCAGTGATGCGGCTCACCGCGCTTTTGGCTGCAATGTAAGCGCCCATATCAGCCAAGCCTTGGCGTGATGCAAAGGCACCTACGTTTACTACTTTGCCACTTCCTTGTTGCAGCATGTGCGGTACTACCGCCTGCACGGTGTGCAGTACTGTCATGACGTTCATGTCGTATTGCTGCTGCCAAGCTGCCAAGGGTGTGACGTGCACGGGCTCTCCCATGTGAAAGCCGCCCGCTACGTTGCACAGTACATCTATACGTCCAAAGCGTTTAACGGCCTCGTCTACGCCTTTCTGCAAGGCTTCAGGCTGCATTAGGTCAGCCTGTAGGTAATACACGTTATCGCCTTCTGGAGCAACGGCTTCCAACGCTTTACGATTACGTGCCACCAGTACCAAGCGCGCACCTTTTTGCGCAAAATGATGCGCCACTGCCTGCCCTAAGTTACCGCTAGCACCACTAATCATCACCACAGGTGAGTGCGTATTTTGCATGTTTACTTCCTGACTACTGTAAGAATCTAGTCTGCCGCTTATTTCGCCACAGACTTTTTGTTTGCATGGTAACGGCCCGAACCACGGTGGTAGACCGTATCGTCAGCCAATATAGTACCGGGGTCTAAATCAGGGCGCGTTGCGATGCGATCATAGACCGGCTGGAAATCAATGGCTGCCAATTCCAACAACGCATCCAAATCCTTGATCACAAAATAGCTTTCTTGGAAATCATCAATACGGTAATTGGTACACATCACCCTATCTAGATCAAACGCGATACGGTTAGGCGAATCGTCTTCCAAACTGAAGACACTTTCGGTGCGTGATGACGCTATGCCTGCACCGTAAATGCGGGGTGCGCCATCTTCCAGCACCAAACCAAATTCAACGGTGTACCAGTACACACGAGCCAAACGGTGCAGCACACCTAATTCCTTGGCACGCAAACCACCCTGACCATAAGCTTGGATGTAATCCGCAATAGCAGGATTCATCAGCATAGGAACATGACCGAACACATCGTGAAAGACGTCGGGCTCTTCTAGGTAATCCAGCTCGTGGGCTTTACGTATAAACTGCCCTGCTGGAAAGCGTCTATTGGCCAAGTGCTCAAAGAATACATCGTCTGGCACCAAACCAGGTACAGCGACCACTTGCCAGCCCGTGTGCTTCATCAGCACTTCACTCAATTGCTCGAAGTGCGGGATTTTATCGGCAGAGATAGGCAGCTTTTTCATGCCCTCTACAAACTCTTTGCAAGCACGCTGCGGCAACAACTTGGTTTGTCGCTCAAACAGTGTTTTCCAGACGCCATGCTCTTCGGCGGTATAGCGATCCCAACCTTGGTCTATGGTCCAATCAGCGCGCTCAGGCTGAAAAGCGTCGCCCGCCGCCAAGCCATGTTTGCTCTTGTCCTGAGTAATCTGTTCCTGCTCTAGCATGTGGGTATCCTCCGGCTGTCATACCTGTCTTAGGCTTGATCAGCTGACGCTGCGCAACGCGCAAAAACAGCATCAATAATATGTGCCAACGCGATATCACGTTGGCTCAACCCATCAGCATCGTGTGTCGTTAATACGATTTCCACACGGTTATAGACGTTACTCCACTCAGGATGATGATCATGTTTTTCAGCATGCAACGCCACTTGCGTCATGAATGCAAAGGCTTCAGTAAAGTCATGCAGCACAAACTTGCGTCGGATCAGCCCGCCGCGTTGTGCTTCATACTGCCAGGAAGGCAATTGTTCTAATGCTAGTTGTCTTTCCTGGTCATCCAATTTCAACATGATCATCGTTCCTTGATGGTTACATGCAGTGTGGCTTATTCAGCTGTCGCTGTGCCCAGCACACCGCGTTCAATTTGGTCACGCTCAATGGACTCAAATAGTGCTTTGAAGTTTCCTTCGCCAAAGCCTTCATCGCCTTTACGTTGGATAAATTCAAAGAACACAGGGCCTAGCAACGTGCCAGAGAAAATTTGCAGCAACAGACGTCGTTGACCACCTTCCGCCGTACCATCCAACAAGATGCCGCGTGCTTTCAATTCATCAGCGTTTTCACCATGCCCTGGGATACGCGTCTCTAGCATTTGGTAGTACGTTGCTGGTGGCGCTTTCATGAGCGGCACACCGGCTTTAATCAACTGGTCCACACCGTGGAAGATGTCGTCACACAGCAGCGCAATATGCTGTATGCCTTCCCCGTTGAACTGCAGCAAAAATTCTTCAATCTGCCCAGACCCTTGAGCCGATTCTTCATTGAGAGGAATACGAATTCTACCATCTGGTGCTGTCATGGCTTTGGAAACCAGACCGGTGTACTCGCCTTTGATATCGAAGTAACGAATTTCACGGAAGTTAAACAGCTTCTCGTAGAAATCTGCCCAGAAAGACATACGGCCACGGTACACGTTGTGTGTCAGGTGATCGATGAATTTGAAACCGTAGCCTACCGGATGGCGATCAACACCTTCGATAAACTCAAAATCAATGTCATAAATAGACTGACCATCTGCGTAGCGATCGATCAGATACAACGGCGCACCACCAATACCTCGGATGGCAGGCAAACGTAGCTCCATAGGGCCAGTTTCAATTTCAATAGGTCGCGCACCCAGCTCTAACGCACGATTGTATGCATGGTGGGCATCACGCACGCGAAAGGCCATACCACAGGCACTAGGGCCATGTTCAGCGGCAAAATATGCTGCTTCACTATTAGGCTCGCGGTTAACGATGAAATTAATGTCACCCTGACGGTACAGCGACACGTCTTTTGAACGGTGCTTAGCTACCTCGGTAAAGCCCATTAATTCGAAAGTTCGCTCCAGCAGACCTGGCTCTGGAGAGGCAAACTCCACAAACTCAAAACCATCCAGCCCCATTGGGTTCTCAAATAAATCCGCCATAGCTTTCTCCTGAAGAAAAGACTTTTAGATAGACTTATTTTAAGACTCAAGCACTGCACTAAAAATGCAAAGACAGCTCAGTTAAACCCTATAATACGCAGGAATCCTGCAAAAATTAGATAATTGGTTAAAGATATGAATGATTTCAAGCTAGACAAGGCCGACATTCACATACTACGCCTGTTGCAACAACAAGCTCGCGCTTCTTTTGATGAACTCGCCAGCCAAGTAGGACTGTCCTCGTCTGCCGTTTTACGTCGCGTTAAACGTCTGGAAAAAGAAGGTGTAATCCAGGATTACCGAGCCACCATCCAACCAGAAGCCATAGGTATAGGCCTGACTGCCTACATTAACTTGCGTTTGGAGAAACAAAGCTCACACGCCAAAAATAGCCCACGAGAAATGTTCAGGTCGTTGGTGCAATCGTGGTCTGAGGTGACGGGCTGCGTGGCTTTGGCGGGGGAAATGGACTACATGCTGTGCGTGGTCGTGCGCGACATGGCGCACTTTTCACGATTTTTATCCGACAAGTTACTGCGCCACGAAATTGTTCGCGACTGTCGTACCAGCTTTGTGCTGGAATGGGTCAAGGAAGAAAAAGGGCTACCCATCTAGCCCTTTCTTTACTGCTTAGCCACCCACAGGACTACACAACTCAACCAACGTACCATCAGGGCAACGTACGTATGACACCGCTTGCCCCCACTGTTTGATAATGGGTGCTTCAAGCTCTATAGCACCTGCTTTTAATGCTTTTTGATGGGCTTTCAGCACATTATCAGTCACAAACGCGACCTCTACACCCAGCGGTTTTTCTGACGTATGCGCCTCTACATGGCCGGTTGAAAAATTCATTTCACCCAACGCATGCGCCGCAAAAGCCAGTGTAGTTTGGCCAGTCTCTAACTCGCCATAATCACCAGTTTCGGCCAAAAATCGACGCTTGAAGCCAAAAGCTTGCGTAAAAAAACTCAATGATGCATCCACATCAGGCACATAAATAATCGTGTAGCCGAACTTCATACTGCTCCCACCCAACGTGTGTGTCACATTATTCGTAATTGCGTAACCAACGATCAATCTCACCAGCCACTGTACGGCTAGCATTTGCCAATGCTTGTGCACCACCTGCTGCATTAGCTTCGGGCGCATCAATAGCGCTTACAAAGGTACGCTGTGCCAAAAGTTTGTCGCCTGTTGCACCAGGCTCAACCAAGGTGGCACGCAACTGCACAACGGCTTTGCTGTGTTGATCATCTTGGAAGATTTGCTCGAAATTTTCTATGTCTACGCGCAGCAGCAATGGATACTGGTCACCGGATCGCAGACGCGTCACGCTGAAGTCGGTATCCAAAATGGGGCGGCCCTGTTCCAACTGTTGGCGCAACTGTAAGCCAAACAACTGTTCAATAGGTCGGCTCCAACGTGCTTCTTGATAGGCGCGTAATTGTTGATCCACATTAGCAAAACGGTACAACATGGCAGTACTGCCTGGAATCAAGCCTTGGCCTGTAATAGCCGCCACAATCACTGGACGCTTACCTACTACTGGTAGGTCTACAGGTTTGCTAATTGCTGGGCCCAAATCGTATAGCGTTGCCGTTGCTGGAGGTTTAGGTAACACAGAGCACGCAGACAGCAATACCGCCCCTGCTAATAAGCCTACTTTGAGAGCTATGCTTTTCTTCATGGAATTCAGTTTTCCTTGTGTCGCAACCATTTCTTATCCCCTTATCAGTTCGCAGCAGGCGTTCTAAAACCTCGCTCGCCTGGACCTGGCTGACTACTATCTGGGCCATACAGGAAGCGTTGCGGGTTGCTGGACACTTGATGAATCAATACTTTGACTTCTTGTACTGCACTACTGACTTCTTCCATCATGCGCTGTAGACCCGGCAAGGTAGCATTACCCAACTCTGAGCCCACTACAGACAAGGACTGCGCTGCCTGCTGCAAATTCGGAATAACACCACCCGGCGCTCGCATATTTTGCACAATACCGCTTACGTCTTGGCCCATTTTGGCCAGATTGCCGGCAGCCTGACGTATCACTTGCATATCGGTTTCAATCTCTTTAGCCATAGTTTCCACTACCGGTTTCAAACCCTCCATGACCTCTGCCGCATTTTGTGCAGCCGCCCCCATCCCTGCGATGGACTGCATCAATACCTGCTGGTTTTCTTTACTCAGCAACGCATTCAGACTCACTACGGTTTCTTGGATTTCACCTAAGAACTCTGGCCCCATCTCTACAAGACGACTTAAACGCGAAGGTCGCATTTCCAATCGTTTAAACCCGCTGGCTGTCTCGCCCAGTACAGGCTGAGCCACAGCATCATCATCCAATTCTATGTAAGCCAAACCCGTCACACCTTGGTACCCCAAGGTGGCATAGGTTTTGGCAGAAACGGGGGTAGATTCTTCTACTTTGATATGGATAATCACCATACCTTGTTGTTCATTATTGAACCCTATAGAGGCTACACGCCCCACCGTTACCCCTTTGTAGCGTACGGCAGCTTGTGGCTGTAAACCTGTCACAGCTTGCGTGCTGGAAAGCTCATAATCCACGTAAGTACCTTGATCGCGGGTCAGCCAATACGCCAGCAAGCTTAAGAGTGCTGCAACCACCAGCACAAAAACGCCAGCTGCCATGGCATGTGATTTATTTTCCATTTAATTCGACTCCGGATGCTGCGTCGAGACGGTCTGTGCCGCCGCTGAAGTTTGCATGGGTTCGCGTGCGCGACGGCCTCGTTCACCCAGAAAAAATTGCTCAATAAAAGGATGCTGGAACTGCACGACTTCGTCGGTAGTGCCTTCCACAATCACTTTCTTTTCTGCCAGTACGGCTACCCTATCACTCAACGCGTACAAGGTATCCAAATCGTGCGTTACCATCACCACCGTAAAGCCCAGCTCTTTGTGCATGGCCAACAGCAATTCACAAAACTCGTCTGAGCCACGTGGGTCTAACCCGGCAGTAGGCTCATCTAGCAACAATAAAGGCGGGTCCATAATCAGGGCGCGCGCTAACGCTACCCGCTTAATCATCCCACCCGATAGGTCAGACGGCATGCGTGAGGCGTGCTCAGGTTTTAAACCCACCATTTGCAGCTTTACCATCGCCGCATCGCGTATCACTGGTTCTGGCAAGCTTTGCTGCTCACGCAACGCAAAGGCAACGTTATCCAACACATTAAATGCCGAATACAACGCCCCACGCTGAAACAGCATCCCCATGCGTGCCGAAGCTCCCTCTGGGGGTAACGATGCAGGGTCTTGTCCATCAATACGCACCGTGCCTTTGGTAGGACGTGTTAGCCCCAAAATATGGCGCAGCAGTACGGTTTTACCGGTACCTGAACCACCCACGATCGTGAGTATTTCACCGCGACGTATTTGCAAATCTAAATCTTGGTGCACAGCAAAAGCTTTGTCGCCTGTGCCAAAAACGGTCCACAGTTTTTTGATATCTACCAAGATATCGCTATTTTTCTCTGCAGTTTGGGCCTGTGTCTGATGCATGACTTAGAACCCCACGCTTTTAAACAAGATGGCAAACACGGCATCCAGCAAAATTACCGCTGTAATAGAGGTCACTACCGACGCAGTAGTCCCAGAACCCAAGCTTTCTGTATTGGGTTTTACCCACAAGCCCCAATAACACCCAATCAGTGCAATGGCGGCACCAAACACCGCCGATTTAGCCGTTGCCAACCACACGTTGGCTACCTGCACGGCATTAGGCAAAGCTTGGATAAAATACGCGGGTGATAACCCCAAACTGGCCTCAGAGGCCCACATACCACCCAACAAGGCAGCCAAGGTAGTCCACACGCTGACCAACGGCATGGCTACCGCCAGCGCTAGCACTCTAGGCATCACCAGTCTGTAACCATGCGAAATACCCATCACTTGCATGGCATCTAGCTCTTCGTTAACTCGCATCACCCCTATTTGGGCTGTAATAGCAGAGCCCGACCTACCCGCAACCAGAATGGCGGCCAACAACGGACCCAGCTCACGTATTAGTGAAATACCTAGAATATTGACGATGAACGCGTCAGCACCAAACTGGCGCAGTTGCAGGGCCAACAAATAGGCCACTACCACACCAATTAGAAAGCCCACTAAGGCAGTAATAGGTAAAGCTTGCGCACCCATTCTGAACAAATGCGCAGAAAAATCATGCCACGGGCCACGCGATGGACGGCGAATCAGCTTCAACACATCCAATAAAAACTGCCCCATCAGTGCAATCATGCCTTTGGCATGGTTCACACCATTAAAGGACATTTGCCCCAAGGAGACAAAAGCACGCTGTGTTATGGTGCATTCAGGTTCGCTTACCGGCTCAACGGTAAGCTCTGCCACGCGCTCTACAATGGCCTGTTGAATCTCGGTGAGCCGTACTTGCTCGGGCAACTGACGCCCCCAGCAGTCCCACAAGATTTGCACCGTCACATAGTCCAGCCCCTGGGCTTCAGTGAGATCCCATACCGTCTGCTTGTTCCCTGCCACACTACGTAACTGAGGCAACAGCCGTTTACTATGTTTTTCATCACTTAATACGCCGGCCTCCCACTGGCCCTGCAAACGCACGACGGTCGTTTGCCCAGAGGTTTCGGTTACGATGACGGCATCCTGGGTAAGCCCCATATATCACTCTATCCTGTATTTGGCCCACGCTATTTTAACGGTAAGAAGCAAAATGGGGGCAGTGTGCATTGTCACAGAATTTAATTTGTAGCCCGTAGTAAAATCAGCCCACCGAATCACCCCATGTAAAGGTAGAGATATGGCACGGGATATGACCTCCCTTCCGCACGATCCGCCTCCTGTAGGCCAGGCTATACAAGCCATTCGCGCCCAACAGAAGCTTTCCTTGGATGCCCTATCCAAACGTTCTGGGGTGTCCAAATCCATGCTGTCGCAAATAGAGCGCAATCTGACCAATCCTACGATTGCCGTGCTGTGGAAATTGGCGCAAGCACTGGATATTAGTGTGGGGGATATATTGGGTTTAGGTATGCAAGCAGTCTCGGCGGCTGAACCTACCATTACCCTGCAATCTGCACATGCAACGCCTGTTATCAAAAACAAAGACGGCACCTGTGAGCTACGCATTTTAGGTCCTATAGATTTGGCGGGCACCACCGAGTGGTATGCCTTAACAGTAGAACCTGGTGGCGTATTGGCTTCTGATCCCCATGAGGCCGGCACCAGAGAACACTTAACAGTGCTTTCTGGGCTCTGGAAAGTGCAGTCAGGTAATAGCGAGCAGCAACTGCAAACAGGCGAAACAGCTCGCTACCCTGCTGACCAACCACACGTTATCAGTAATATTGGAGATACCACCGCCACCGCATGGCTGGTGGTAGAGTCTATACGGCGTTAAGCCGCTTTGCTCAGCCTTGCTTGGCTAGCCGGTACAGGCATGTTGAAAATATAACCGCGTCTGGCCACACGCAATACCGCGCCCAACATGTCTTCGTTTGTATGATTCTTTTCCATCGTGGGTATGGTTGCGTCCAAAATAATCACATCAATGCTGTGCTCTTCCAATGTATGCAGCTCAGAAGATGAACACTGTTTAACACGATGCAGATTGGCAGGTCGTAGCAACCCATCCAAATGGCGCGTATGACAGGAAGACGCACTGAAGGCTTCCAAATCAGAACCTAGAAAAAGAATATCCATGATGTCATGCCCCTCAAGCACTATCAATTCAGTAAAACGAACGATGTTCTATATATAGAACACAAAATTCATAATATAGAACGGCTTTGGTCAGATCAAGCGCTTCCTGAAATAACGCAGCTAAACACCCACAATACTGCTGAAGGCTGCAGTTTCTGCACACTTTTTGACACCTAGGTGTACACGTAGCCGTGGTATTCTGCCTTTTTTCTTTTTAGCTTCATTCAACTCTATGCCAGAAGAATTGCTTGCCGTATCCGGAGACTTATTAATCAAGTACTCCATTGGTCTAGGTATTGCATTATTTTGTTTGTTCGGTGCGTTATGGGCTGACGTACGACTGAAACGTAAACAAAGTCTGACGCGAAAAATCACCTTTCACGTCATCCAAAGCGCCTTCCTGTGTTCGCTGGCCTTAACAGTGAACCAATATGCTGAATACGCTATCGTGGACTACAAGCTGCGTGCAGCGAGTACTAGTGTCATTGATTTCATCACCGTATTAGTAATCGCGCTGATCGTTCTGCGACAAATATCGCTATTAATTACGCTCTTTGAAAAACACCAAATCAGCAAAGGCAGCGATCCTACTTCTACACGTGTGATTGCCAGAATGCTGAAAATCGCCGTGTTTGTGGTGCTGCTACTGATGTTTGGTGAGCACTTTGGCCTAAGTTTGTCGGGCTTGATGGCGTTCGGGGGTATTGGTGGTATCGCCATCGGTATGGCCGGTAAGGATATTCTGAGTAACTTTTTCTCGGGCGTGATGCTGTACTACGATAGACCCTTCAATATTGGCGACTGGATTAGTTCTCCTGATCGCAATATAGAGGGGACGGTAGTAGAGATTGGCTGGCGTATCACGAAGATTAAAACGTTTGATAATCGTCCGCTGTATGTGCCGAACTCGCTGTTTTCTTCTATCAGCGTGCAAAACCCCGGGCGCATGACTAACCGTCGTATTAATACGCAAATTGGCTTGCGCTACGAAGACTCTGCCAAAATTCGCGTGATTGTGGATGAGATCAACGCTTACTTAAAGAGCAATACCGACATAGACCAGACCCAAACCATTTTGGTGTATTTCGATGCCTTTGCCGACTCGTCTCTCAACATCATGATTTACTGCTTCACCAAAACAACGGCATGGGCGGAATGGTTAGGCATACAGCAAGATGTCTACTTGAAGATCATCGATATCGTGCAAAAACACGGCGCTGACTTCGCCTACCCTACACAAACACTGTACGTGAATAAACAAAGCATTCCTGAAGCCTAAGGCCATAGCAGCACACCATCAAAACCAACATCAAGGGAAATCCCGGGTGTTGGTTTTTTTTGTCTCCCTATATCTTTGATCAAAGATCAAAAATCATATTAATTTTAGGTGGGTGCATATGGACGCACATCTTCCCGGTACAACAGGGCCTATTGTTCGCACTTCCGTACACGACGCGGTGTACCAGGTGCTACGCAACCGCATCATGCACGGCGTGTACCGTGCAGGCCAAGTGTTGGGCATACAAGAATTGGCAGACAATTTAGATACCAGCACCATGCCTGTACGCGAGGCGCTACGTAGGTTAGTGGCCCAACAAGCGCTGGAGCCTATGCGCAGCCGTTCTTCGCGTGTACCGCTGATTACGCTTGAACGCCTCGAAGATTTGCGCCGCTCACGCGTGCTGATTGAAGGCGCTGTCACACAATGGGCTACTGGCAATGTCAGCGAAGCGGATTTAGCACTGCTTACCCAACTTGCCAAAGATATACACCATAGTCGCAGCCAACCTGACGGCATGACCACCAGTCTGGAACTGAATAGACAATTCCACTTCTGTATTTATCGCTATGCTCAATCGCCTGTCATGCTGGGCATGATTGAAAGCTTGTGGCTGCAATCTGGCCCCTATTTACGTGAGGTACGCGAGCATTGCGGCCCTGAACGTACCCCTATTGATGACCACCACGAAACCATCGTGAATGCACTGCGCAACAAAGACGCCAAGGCCGCCCAAGAAGCCTTGCAAGCCGACATCAGTTGGCCTTTTGAACAGTTGCTGCAATTACAACAACCAACAGCCTAAGCCTCATTGGAGGAGACATTCCATGTTGCACAAACACCGTTCCCGCGTCGTGACCAGCGGCCCTACCCGCGCACCACATCGTGCCTTTTTACGCGCCACTGGTATGGACGACCATTCGCTGGAACAATCCTTTGTAGGTATTGTGAGCACCACGGGTGATAACACGCCCTGTTCTATGTCATTAGCCCCACAAGCAGATCACGCCCGTTTAGGCGTAGCGGAAGGCGGTGGTGTGCCTATCAGTTTCTCTACCATTTCAGTGTCAGATGGCACGTCGATGAACCATGCCGGTATGCGCATGAGCTTAGTGTCACGCGAAACCATTGCCGACAGCGTCGAACTGATGGTGCGTGGCCACGCCTACGACGGCTTAGTGGGGTTTGCCGGCTGCGATAAAACCTTGCCAGGCATCATGATGGGCATGGTGCGTACCAATGTGCCTTCAGTATTTGTGTACGGTGGCTCAATGCTGCCTGGCTTTGATGCCGAAACTGGCCAAGACAGCACCATTTTGACCACTATAGAAGCAGTAGGGCGTTACCAAAGCGGCACCATCAGTTTGGACCAGCTACGCGGCATTGAGTGCAGCTCATCCCCTACCGCTGGCGCCTGTCCGGGCCAATTTACCGCCAACACCATGGCGATGGTAGGCGAAACGCTAGGCTTGTCGTTGCTAGGCTCTTCCATGACACCTGCGGTGTACAGCAGCCGCCTAGCTTTGGCCCGTCGTGCTGGCCGACAAGTAATGTCCATCTTGTCCACAGGCGGCCCATTACCTCGAGACTTAGTCACTAGAAAGAGTTTAGAAAATGCCTGTGCCGTCGTCGCCGCAACCGGTGGCTCTACCAACGCAGCGTTGCACATTCCCGCCATTGCGAACGAAGCCGGTATTCGCTTCACACTGGAAGATGTAGGCCGTGTGTTTGAACGCACGCCATTAATTGCGAACCTGCAGCCCGGCGGCCTGTATCTAGCGCGTGATTTGGATCGCATCGGCGGCACACCGGTGGTGCTGAAATCCTTATTAAAAGGTGGCTTCTTACACGGCGACACCCTCACCATAGAGGGCAACACACTGGCTGAGGCGCTGGAACACTTCCCCGACCCTGACAATAAAATCGTCTTCCCTTGCTCTCAGGCATTGCACCCCACTGGTGGCGTGGTCGTACTCAAAGGCAATCTGTGCCCCGATGGCGCGCTGCTAAAAATTGCTGGCCTGAAATCGCTACAGTTCACGGGTACAGCCCGAGTCTTTGAAAACGAAGAATCCTGTATGAAAGCCGTCTCCACGCAAGCCTACCAAGATGGCGATGTACTGGTGATACGCAATGAAGGCCCTATGGGTGGCCCCGGTATGCGCGAAATGCTAAGCGTGACAGCGGCGATCTACGGCCAAGGTAAAGGCGAAAAAGTAGCCCTGCTAACAGACGGCCGTTTTTCTGGTGCTACCCGTGGCATGTGTATTGGCTACGCCAGCCCCGAAGCCGCAATGGGTGGTGCCATAGGTTTAATCCAAAACGGCGACACTATTCACATTGATGCCGCTACTCGCAGCCTTAACTTACACATCAGTGACGAAGAACTCGCCTTGCGTCGTGCCAACAAACCTACGCTAGAGCGCGCACCTTTAGCTGGTGTACTAGAGAAATACGCCAAATTGGTAGGGCCAGCCAACGAAGGTGCTACTACGCACTCCGGCAATCTGGATTGGCCTTATGACCCAGCGGAGGGCGAAGAATGAAACTCGCTTTCTGCGGTTTAGGCTTAATGGGCACAGCCATGGTGAAGCGGTTACTCGCCGCAGGACATCAGGTTAATGTGTGGAATCGATCCCCTGCTAAAGCACAGGCAATGGCAGAGCTAGGGGCAACAGCATGCCGCACGCCTCAAGAAGCAGCTACGGATGTAGACGGCGTATTACTGTGTTTGCTGGATGCCTCTGCGGTGCAAGAAGTGGTCTTTGGGGAAAATGGTGTGGCCCACGCCCCCAACGTATCGTGGGTGGTAGACCATTCCAGCATTGCCCCAGCTATCACTCAACAACTGGCTAAACAGCTACAACAACAGTGTCAGGCTAACTGGTTAGACGCCCCCGTATCCGGTGGTGTGACTGGTACAGAGCAAGGTACATTAACCGTGATGGTAGGCGGCAAGGCAACAGCGTTACAGCAGGCGTCTCCCGCTATCTTGGCCTATGCCGCTCGTATCACCCACATGGGTGATTCCGGCACCGGCCAAACTGCCAAGCTGTGTAACCAAACCATTGTGGCCGCTACGCTAAACGCCATCGCCGAAGCCTTAAGCTTAGCCCGCGCTGCCGGTATGGATGCGGCCAAATTGCCCGAAGCGCTACAAGGTGGCTGGGCTGATTCCAAACTGCTGCCCTTATTTACACCCCGCATGCTGCAAGCACAACACCATATTGTGGGTGCGTTAGACACCATGCTTAAAGACATAGACAGCGCTTTGGATTTAGCTAAGCAAACGCGTACCCCTACCGCGCTCGCCGCAACAGTGCAGCAAAACCTGCGACTAGCCAGTGCCTTAGGGTTAGGGGCAGCTGAAATCTCAGCGCTGGTGTGTCTGAGCCACCCTGATAGCCTGCCTGCATTTCAGGCGCAAGCGTAGCCACAGGAGCCAGCCACCATGCGTTTTGCTGCCAATCTCAGCTTGTTATTCCCAGAACATGTGAGCTTTGCGGAACGCTGCGCACGCGTTGCCGCACAAGGCTTCAGCTATGTGGAAATGCTGTTTCCCTACGATTTGCACCCACAAGAATACTTACTTCCCTTAGAAGACCACGGACTACAGCCACTGCTGATTAATACCCCTATTGAAGCTGATCATTTCGGGCTGGCAGCACTACCCGAAGCCAAAGAGCGGTTCAGAGCCGATTTTGATCGCGCCTTGCACACCGCATACAGCTTAGGCGTGCCCGCCATTCACGTTATGGCTGGCATTACGCAGCATATAGAGGCCCAGCACTGGCAAGACACGCTGCAAGAAAACCTTAGCTACGCCCTGCACCAAGCGACTGGTACTGGCATCACTTTGCAACTGGAAGCGCTCAACCGTCGTGACTTACCCGGTTATGCCTACTGGAATCCCGCTGATGTGTTGACTATTGTGCAGGCAATGAACTCCCCTCAACTCAAGCTGCAATTCGACTTCTATCACAGCTTAGTGGAAGGTTTACCACTACTTGAAACCCTACAGTCATGCCGAGACATGGTGTCTCACGTGCAAATTGCTGATCCTGCTCAACGCCATGAACCTAACCTGCAACAGCACCCAGAGATGCTACAAGCCCTGCTCTATCTATTGAACACGCAATACTTAGGCAGCATAGGTTGCGAATACAAACCCGCCGCTCAATTTGAGCAAGGGTTAAAGTTTCTCGTGATCTTGCAGCAAGCAGGCTTATGCACCACGCCGGAGCACACATCATGCACATAGTCATCACTGGTGCCGCCGGCTATATAGGCCATGCGCTGACTCGCTGGTTATGCACCCAAAGCTATTTTGCGGGCCAACCCATCACGCGCTTAAGCCGCACTGATCTAGCGTTACAGCCCATAGAACATGCCCCCGCTTTTCTACGCGATGTAGAGGGAGACCTCTGCCAAGCCTCTGTACGCGAGCAACTATTGGCTGAACCCGCCGATTACGTCTTTCATCTGGCTGGTATCACCAGCAAACGTGCCGAAGAAAACCTGTGTTTAAGCTTAGAGGTGAACCTACAGGCGTCGATGGCTCTGTTAGAAAACCTGCGCCACCAAACGCATAAAGCCACCGTGGTGTTTACCAGCTCAATTGGTGTGTTTGGCACTCCATTGCCTAACCACATTAATGACCAAACACCCATACAGCCCACCTTAAGTTATGGCACGCATAAACGCATGGTTGAGCTACTGATTGCTGATTACAGCCGTCTTGGCCACATAGATGGTCGCTCAGTGCGCTTACCCGGCATTATCGCCAGACCGCTGCAAGCTATTGCCGCGTTATCCAGCTTTTCCAGCGATGTTGTACAGCATATGGCTGCTGGTACGGCCTATACCTGCCCTGTCTCATCTGATGCGGCAAACTGGTTGATCTCTTTACCTTGTTGTTTAGAACAACTGCTGCATGCGGCTGTATCACCAGCCTCGGCGTGGCCTACTAGCCGAGTAGTCACCCTACCCGCATTACGCGTACTAACTGGCGAATTGGTGCAAGGTTTAGCACAGCGTTATGGCGCTGATCGCACCGACTTGGTGAGCTGGCAGCCAAACGCCGACATAGAAGCACAATTTGGCCGCTGGCCCACCTTGGACACCACCCTCGCTAACCAGCTTGGGTTCACCCATGACCATACGATTGAAAACCTGATACACAGAGCCCTGCTTACCACCCCATCAGCTTGATACATATAAAACATAGAGACCACAAGGAGACTTATTATGCTGAAACTCTGTAAAAAACTACTGTACTGCTCAGGCTTGGCACTTTCACTAAGCAGCGCCCATGTTGCTCATGCCGCCCCCACCGAATTAACCGTATCTGTCTGGCTGCCGCCTACCCACTCGTTGGTGGCAGGCTTTATCGTGCCGTGGTTAGCCGAAATAGAAGAACAAACTGAAGGCCGCATCAAGCCTCGTCTACTCCCCAAACCAGTCACCAACCCTGCAGGCCACTACGATGCCGCACGTAACGGCTTGGTGGACATCACCTTTATCTCGCACGCTTACTACCCAGGCCGTTTTGAGTTAACCAAACTGGCTTCGTTACCCTTAACCGGTGATCACGGCGAAGCCCGCTCTGTAGCCGCATGGCGTATTTATGATCAGTACCTTAAAGACGCTGGCGAACACCGTGGCGTCAAATTGTTAAGCATGTATGGTCACGGCCCAGGTTTGGTTATGACCAGCAATAAACCCGTTCGTACGATTGAAGATTTTGATGGTCTGAAAGTACGCGTAGGTGGCGGTATGGCTGCCGACGTTGCACAAGCCCTAAATATCAATCCTGTGGTCAAACCTGCCCCAGACTCTTACGAATTATTAAGTACGGGCGTAGTAGACGGACTGTTCTTCCCCGGCGAATCCTTAGCCGCCTTCAAACTGGATGAGGTGGTACGCCACATCACGCGCTTTCCTGGTGGCCTCTATGGTGACTCTCATGGGTTAATCATGAATCAACGTGCCTACGATAATCTAGACCCACAAGACCGTGAAATTCTAGACAGACTAAGTGGTGAATACGCAGCACGCATGGCTGGTGCAGCATGGGGTGGAGCCGATGCAGGATCACTGAAAGCCGGTCAAGAAAAAGGGGTAGAAATCATCGACGCTGACGAAGCGCTGGTCGCCGCTGTACGCGAGCGCACACAACGCTTTGAACAAGCCTGGTTGGATGCCGCAGCGGCCAAGAACATTGATGGCCCAGCAGTACTTGCCGAGTTCCGCGAGCAACTACAACAGCTGGATGCGGAAATAGACAATCGTCCTTAATCCCTGCCCTCAATCAGGAAATCATGATGAATGCTCTGCTTCGTTCCGTGCTATGCGTCATGCGGCGCATCGCCGAAGTGACACTCTTTCTGATGATGTGCCTCACCATGCTGGACGTGGCGGGACGCTATTTCTTCAACTTTCCAGTACTGGGCTCGGTAGAACTTACCGAGCTACTCATGGTGGGCGTGATCTTTTCGGGGATTGCCTTGTCATCCGCTGCTAAAGGTCACATCACGGTGGACTTGGTCGCCATGGCGCTGCATGGTCGTACACGCTGGTTACAGCGAGTACTGGGCGACCTCATTTCCTTCGGCATCATTGCATTACTCGCTGTAGTGAGTTGGGGCAAAGCCGCTGAAATTGCAGATTACGGCGATAAAACCGCCGTATTACTGCTGCCCATCGCCCCCGTAGCCTACTTTATGGCCATTATGCTAAGCGTCACGACGCTGTACCACCTGCTGCAACTACTGCACACCATTTTCAAAGAGGCTAACCATGACTGAAGCGCTGTTAGGCTTTGCCGCCATGCTCGCCCTCATCATGCTGCAAGTACCCGTGGCATTTGCCATGGCTCTAGTAGGTTTAGTGGGAACAGCACTGATACGAAACTGGGATTCTGCCTATGCTATGGCGGGTTCCATGGTGTATGAAAGCGGGTTTCAATACACCTTATCTGTGTTGCCGCTGTTCATTTTGATGGGCAACTTCATCACTCAAGCCAGACTGTCCAAAGAGCTGTATAACGCCGCACACGCCTTCTTAGGACACCGACGCGGTGGATTGTCGCTATCTACTATTTTGGCCTGTGGTGGGTTTAGCGCTGTTTGTGGCTCTAGCCTAGCAACGGCGGCCACCATGTCCAAAGTGGCCTACCCAGAAATGCGCCGTTTTGGTTACGACCCTGCTCTGGCTACAGGCTCTATTGCGGCTGGTGGTACGTTAGGGATCTTGTTGCCGCCTTCTATTGTGATGGTGGTTTATTGCATTTTGACCGAACAAAGCATTGGCAAAATGTTTGCCGCAGGCCTAATTCCCGGTGCCTTGGCTATCTTGCTGTATTTGCTTGCATCGGCATGGGTAACATGGCGCAACCCTAATGCAGGCCCGGCTGCGGGTGAGCGCCAAGGATGGGCAGTACGCTGGCAAGCCATCAAACAAGTATGGGGCTTACTGGTACTGTTTGGCATTGTGATGGGTGGCATTTATGGCGGTATCTTCACCTCTACCGAAGCCGCTGGTATTGGCGCTTTCGGAGCCATGCTGTTCTCATTACTACGCGGCACCTTAACATGGCGCAGCCTGTCCGAAGTATTAATAGAATCCACCCAAACCACTGGTATGTTGTTTATGGTGATTATTGGCGCATTGCTATTCGCCAATTTCATCAACTTCACCTCATTGCCTGACGACCTAAAAGCTATGGTCATGCAGTTTGACCTTAGCCCTTACACCGTCATTATTCTGATCAGCCTACTTTATATTGTGCTGGGTGCTGTACTGGAAAGCATGTCCATGATTTTGCTGACCGTACCGGTGTTCTACCCTCTGGTGCAGTATCTGGGTTTTGATCTAATTTGGTTCGGCATTATCGTGGTGGTGGTCACAGAAATCAGCTTTATCACCCCCCCTTTCGGGATGAACGTAATCGTCTTACGCAGCCTATTACCTGAGGTTCCGTTAGCGACCATGTACCGTGGTGTGATGCCGTTTGTGTTTGCTGACATCATCCGCTTGGCAATCTTGATTGCCTTCCCTGTACTGTCGCTGTACCTACCTCGCTATTTAGGCTAACTGCTTGTTGGAGCCCTTATGAGTATGACTTCTCCCCGCGTTGCCGTTTGTGCTCGCGTTTTTCCTGAATCACTGGCCAAACTGGAAGCCGCTGGTTTTACCGTATATGCCCATCAAGCAGACAACGCTTTGCAAGGTGAACAACTGGTAGCCTGGGCACAAGATGCTGAAGCATTGCTCATTTCAGCCAGCAGCCGTATTGATGCCACCATGTTGGACCAACTCCCCAACCTGAAAGTCATCGCCAACATAGGTGTAGGCTATAACAACATTGATGTAGCCGCAGCCACAGCCCGTGGCATTCCCGTCAGCAACACCCCCGACGTATTAACAGAAACCACCGCCGATCTCGCGTGGGCATTGATGTTTGCCGCTGCCCGACGCATCAGCGAATCCGAACGCTGGCTGCGTGACGGGCAATGGAAATCCATGGCCTTAGATGGCTGGTTAGGTATGGATATACACGGCAGCACATTGGGCATTATTGGTATGGGCCGTATAGGTGGTGCCGTAGCACGCCGTGCGATGGGTTTTGGTATGCGTGTGCTGTATCACAACCGCACAGCCTTACCCGCTGAAGAAACACCAGGCGTGACTTGGGTAGAAAAAGACACCCTGCTGAAAGAAGCAGATCACGTGATTTTGGTTGTGCCTTACTCCCCAGCCACCCATCACCTGATCGGTGCCAACGAGTTGGCGTTGATGAAACCTACTGCTGTGTTGGTCAACATTGCCCGTGGTGGCGTGGTAGACGATGTGGCCTTAGCCCATGCACTGCAAAGCGGCAAACTCGGTGCTGCAGGTGTGGATGTGTTTGAAAACGAACCCAACATTGCCAAAGAACTGCTAGCCGCCCCCAATGCCGTACTGACACCCCACATAGGTAGCGCCACCAAACGTACTCGTTTGGGCATGGTGGATTTGGCTGTGGATAACTTATTGGACTGGCAGGCAGGCAAAACACTGCGTAATTCGGTTAACGGTTAAATAGCACGCAGGGGGGATAACTCCCCCTGTTTGTATTGCCGCAGCCCTCCCTAACATGGGCAATGAATGCGACTTTCATGGTTTAACTGGTGAAGTGTGATTTGCATGCCTAGAGTGTAAAACCCACGGATCAATCACTGTCTGCCGTAGCCTTGCGGCTGCGAAAGTATTTTTTAATTTGTACACCAAATAAAAAAACACTTCCCTCCGCCTTTCCTTCATCGCTTGCAACGAGCGTCAGATAGATCGCAACTGAAGGTGTGCGTATTTCTGCAGTAAAGAACAGTGCAGCCAAAGAAAGGGCGGTAAACCTCTTCACATTCAGAACACCCGGGGGACGGAGAGGAAACTTTTTTGATTTGGTGTCTCAAATCACAAAAAGTATTCCTGCAGTTCCCAGCGTGTGCGATGGATACTGCATCACCATATTTATGACTGATAGCCTTGGCTTGAAGCGGTTCCTCCCTCATCAACTACCGCGAGATTGCAGATAGATGGCAACTGAAGGTGTGCGATGAATGCAGTCGTCAGACAGCAACCTCTCTGGGCCTAAAGAGAATACCTATCACCACGTGCGCACCTTCTACACAAAACACAAACCCACAAGTTTTTAATCCAGATCAAAGTTTGTTATCACGCTAGCACCTATGCTCTAAACCACTATATATAGTTTCAAAAATACTTTTAAACACAATATGTAGATGGAGAGCCTTATGACACTGCTACCCGGTCACGCGCTGGATGATGGCCATCACCCCTCACTAGCCCCTGTTGTAGAGGTAGGCAACACCATGGAGGAATACCTGCACAGGCGTGACTGGCGTATCAATGCCAACGCCAACCAAGGGTACTCTTTGGGCGGACTAATCCTAAACGTCGCAGGCAAGGTAGTCGCCAATTATTGGCTAAGCCATATTTACCCACCTGAAGTAGGCCTAGCACACCGCAACGCCGATCTGCATATACACGACTTGGATGTGTTCTCTGGATATTGTGCAGGCTGGTCACTGCGCACCTTGCTGCATGAAGGGCTAAACGGTGTGCCAGGAAAAGTAGAGTCTGCACCACCCAAACACTTATCCAGTGCAGTGGGCCAAATCGTCAACTTCTTGGGTACCTTGCAAAACGAATGGGCAGGCGCTCAAGCCTTTAGCTCTTTCGATACCTACATGGCACCGTTCATACGCAAAGATAATTTGCCTTATGACGAGGTGAAGCAGTGTATGCAAGAGCTGATTTACAACCTCAACGTGCCATCGCGTTGGGGTACGCAAACCCCTTTCACTAATCTCACGTTTGATTGGGTATGCCCTGAAGACTTGCAAGAGCAAACGCCAGTGATTGGTGGTGTAGAAATGCCCTTTAGTTATGGCGATCTACAAGCTGAAATGGACATGATTAACCGCGCTTACATGGAGATCATGACCCAAGGTGATGCCAAAGGCCGCGTGTTTACTTTCCCCATCCCCACTTACAACATCACCAAAGACTTTGATTGGCACAGCGAAAATGCCGATCGCCTGTTTGCCATGACAGCACGTTACGGGCTGCCTTACTTTCAGAACTTCCTCAACTCCGATCTAGAGCCCAATATGGTGCGCTCTATGTGCTGCCGTTTGCAGTTGGACCTGCGCGAGCTGCTAAAACGCGGCAATGGACTATTTGGCTCAGCAGAGCAAACGGGCTCAGTAGGTGTGGTCACCATTAACTGCGCCCGTTTAGGGTACGTATATGCAGGGGATGAGCAGGCTCTTTTCAACCGTTTAGATGCACTGTTAGAACTGGGTAAAACCAGCTTGGAAATCAAACGTCAGGTCATACAGCAGCATATGGATGACGGACTATTCCCTTACACCAAACGCTATTTGGGTACGTTGCGTAATCACTTTTCCACCTTGGGTGTGAACGGTATTAACGAAATGATCCGTAATTTCACCCTAGATAAGCACGATATCACCACCCCATGGGGGCACGACTTTGCGCTGCGTTTGTTAGATCACGTGCGGGAACGCATGGTGGCATTCCAAGAAGAAACTGGTCACCTCTATAACCTAGAAGCCACGCCCGCAGAAGGTACTACGTACCGTTTCGCCAAAGAAGATAGAAAACTCTATAGCGACATACTACAAGCCGGCACCGAAGACATGCCTTACTACACCAACTCATCGCAATTACCTGTTGGTTTTAGTGATGATCCCTTTGAAGCTTTGCTGCACCAAGACAACTTGCAATGTAAGTACACCGGCGGCACCGTGCTGCACCTGTATATGAACGAAGCGGTTTCGTCGGTGGATGCCTGCCGCACGCTGGTTAAACGTAGTTTGGAAAACTTCCGCCTGCCTTACATCACCATCACCCCTACTTTTTCCATTTGCCCTAAGCATGGCTACCTGTCTGGGCGACATGAGTTCTGCCCCAAATGCGATGACGAGCTGCTGGCCCGTCACGCCACCACTCACCATTAAGCTATTGGAGTACTAACGATGACTACTACCCAACATCCTGTTTTGCGTAATGAAGAACGACAAGCGTGCGAAGTGTGGACACGTGTCATGGGCTATCACCGCCCTGTGTCCTCCTTCAATATTGGCAAACAAGGGGAGTTTCACGAGCGCCTGCACTTCGCAGA
Source organism: Paenalcaligenes sp. Me52 (assembly GCF_050487965.1). NCBI lineage: Bacteria > Pseudomonadati > Pseudomonadota > Betaproteobacteria > Burkholderiales > Alcaligenaceae > Paenalcaligenes > Paenalcaligenes sp. Me52. The sequence goes on from NZ_JBKQFO010000002.1 coordinate 268,787, forward strand.
ACACCCGCAACACAACACTGACTCTCTACGCAAACGGGCCTAACCACCATGACAACTGCCACGGTCACGCCTTGGCCCATACGCCCTGGGCGCAAGATAAAAATCGGTGGTCTGACACCCTTTAGTGCAGCCGATTATCCAGGCCAACTGGCCGCCGTCATCTTTATCCAAGGCTGCCCGTGGCGCTGTCATTATTGTCATAACCCGCACTTACTAGAGCGTACTGCCAAAAGCCCCGTAGATTGGGATGAGGTCCTAGCATGGCTGGATACACGGCATGGGTTGTTAGATGCGGTGGTCTTTAGCGGTGGCGAAGCTCTGTTAGATCCCGTCTTACCAGTAGCGATGGCACAAGTGCGTAAACGTGGTTTCAAAATAGGCTTACACACTGGCGGTGCATACCCTGATGCGTTGCAAGGTGTGTTGCCCTTGGTGGATTGGGTAGGCTTGGACATCAAAACCCGTTTTGCTGATTATCCTGCCATCACCAAACTGCCACGCAGCGGTGAACCCGCTAAACGCAGCTTGGAAATCTTGCTAAAAAGTGGGGTCAGTTACGAGTGCCGCACCACCATACATGCCAGTTTGCATAGTGATGAACAACTGTGTGAGATGGCGGATGAACTGGCATCGCTAGGCGTGTCCACCCTGAGTTTGCAGCGTTTCCGTAGTGAGGGCTGTAGCAATCATGCGCTGAACAATGTCAGTTATGCACACTTTCCAGCCCCCAACACGCTAGAACATTTATCAGGGCTATTTGCGAACTTTAGCGTACGTTAAGGCTTGGCGGGTTCTGTCCACGGGCAATAACAGCCCACAGCCAAGAAGCCCGCCCGCTGGTTCACGGTTTCACCTGCGACCAATCTATCTAATATGGGCTCTACAAAACTATTGGCTGACGTACACACCATACCCAAGCTATATGGCCCGGCATACACTAAGCGCCCAGACGCATCCCAAATACCAACCGCAGGACTAGCCGGAATGTGTTCCATACCAGGGATGTAATCCAACGCTTTAAGCTTGCCTTGCAGGAAAGTCGGTAATTCACCTGTAGAGCCAGGTTTTTGTACGCTATAGAAATCAATATTGGCGCGCTTATACATGCTAATCAAATAGCTAAGGTGCGCACCGGTTTCTCTATTACAGTACGTGCACTCTGGGTCCCAAAAGTGCACCATGCGGATGCGGCCCGTTGCTCCGGCTAACTCTATAGGTAGTTGCAGTGACGTATCTTCAAACACAATAGCTTGCTCGGGGTAAGCACTTAAGCCACTTATCCCAAAATAACGCCACAATGCGGCCCCCATGCCAAACAAAATCAGCATGCAGACGCTCACAAATATACGTAGCGCATTACGGCGCACAAAGCTTGGGCGCTCAACCGTAGACGATGGCGTTGTTTTCATTCTGATTCCAACCCACTACTTACGGCTGCTGCCCAAATTTACGTACGTATTGCTTAGTCATTTCTTGGCATGACTTCGCCAACTCCTGTTGCGCAATCAGAGAACGACTGGGATCTACGCTACGCTCACGGCATTTCAGTATGGCTTGCTGCTCAGCTGCCTGCACTGCTGGAGTTTGCGGTCTAGACATGACGTACGCCAAAATAGCGAGCATCAGAATAATAAAAACCCCACTTCCAGCCATAATGATGTGAAAGTGCAAACGCGAACGTCTTGGCCCTTGGCCTTGCTGAGACGACATACTTCATCCATTTTTAAACCCTACATGGGCTTTATTTTACTGCATACAAGACATTCTTGTATGTATTTACAAAAAACATGTAGGGCAAAAATGACTACACGATAGCAGCAATTCGCTGTGGTTTATCAGCAGATAGCAAAATATCTGCCAATTTCTCTAGGGCTACTTGCAAGCGAGCATGATCTGGAGCCCCACCCAACGCAATACGTATAGCCCCCGGAGACGACTCATAGGGACAGAACACATCGGAACTGGTAACACCCAAGCCTTGCTCTTGCGCCGTTTGTATCAACCTATACTGATCCAACTTCGGTGACAGCTCTAACCACAAGTGCAAACCGTAAGGATGAGCAATGGGTTTGCCCGGCAAGATACTGGCAGCAATTTTCTGCCGCTGGCCAGCATCTTGGCGTATTTGGCGCATCCATTCTTGTGCTGCCCCTTCTTGTATCCAGTGCGTGACACTAGACACCATGGTTTGCGCAGGCATTAGGCTCAATGAACGCAATGCATCCAAAATAGGCTCTATGGGTTCTGAGGGCGGCACCACCAAGTAAGCCGTGCGCAACCCCGGCGCCAAACACTTAGACAAGGTAGAGACATAAAACACCGGAGGCCCCGATGTAGACGACAGCCCCAGCGCCGCAATAGGTGGCGCAGCATCGCCTGCCAACAACCAATAGGGGTCATCTTCGATCACTGCCACGTCATGGCGCATGATCACTTTATAAATAGCTTCACGCCGCGATTGCGGCATAGTCGCAGTAGTGGGGTTATGAATAGTAGGTACTAGATACAGTAAGGAAGGCTTGTTTTCTCTGCATACTTTTTCTAGTTCGTCAGGCAACATACCATCTGCATCCGCAGGCACCGTAACCACTCTACGCTGCAATACGCGTATAGCGGCCAAGAAGCCGGGATGCGTCAAACTATCTACCACCACCACATCATTAGGCTGGGTACGCGCCAATAGCAACGCGCTCAGAGCGGCTTGAGCCCCTGAGCAAATCACAATGCGATCACCATCCACGTTATTCAGCATAGGTTTTAGCCATGCTGCCGCTGCTTGGCGATCTTGGCTGAGGCCAGCCCCAATGCGATAACTCATAAAATCTGCATTAGACATCAGCTTTTGCACATGGCTCATGGCTGACAACATCATGCGACTAAACAACGCACTTCCCAATAAAGGAGGCGTGTTCATGCTGAGGTCCACAGTCCCGTGATCCTCAGCGCTCGTACAGGAAATATAGGAGCCCCCTGCTCCGTATGCATCCATTAAACCGGCCGCGCGTACCTCTGCATACGCACGTGTAACCGTTGTAAGATCGACACCCATCGCTTGCGCCAGCTCTCGCTGAGGCGGCAAACGGTCCCCTGGGCGCAACACGCCATCATGTACCGCATTGATGATTTGGTTGGAAATCTGTTGATAAAGGGATCCTTCTCCGTCTTGGAAAGGCCTGACCCAAGAGGAGTTTGGTTTTTTTAATTTGCGGATTGTGGTTGGAACTTCCATAACGGAAACTCACCTCCTCTATACAAAACCCCATAAAATTACCATACAATAGCGAACTTGCATGGAACATTCTTTACACTTGTATGGTGCTGACTCTTCTTCTTACATAGCCATCATACCAAGAGTAAGTGCAACGTCCCTGTTGTTGCGTCAATACACGCTCATCTTCTTGGAAAAACCATTACACAAGGTCTAGGCATGATGAAAACTTGCTGGAACCGTGCCCGTTATGCACTCATGGCTTTTATGCTTTTGGGTCTTAGCGGATGCGACTGGGTGCTGTTCAACTCTAAAGGAGCTGTAGGCATTGCCCAACGCGATCTGATTATTATTTGCGTCGCGCTTATGCTTATTGTGGTGATTCCCGCCATCGTCATGTCAATTGTCTTTGCATGGCGCTACCGGGCATCTAATCAGAAAGCTAAATACACACCAAACTGGACTCACTCCACAAAAATTGAAGTTGTGGTTTGGGGGGTTCCCTTGATCATTGTTTGCATTCTTGCATTCATTGTGTGGAAATCCACCCACGAATTGGATCCTTACAAGCCTCTAGAGTCGACAGTAGAACCACTAAACGTGGAAGTCATTGCTACCGACTGGAAATGGGTCTTTGTTTACCCTGACCAAGGCATTGCCACTGTTAACCAGTTGAAGTTCCCTGCGAATCGCCCCTTGGCCTTTAGCATTACTTCTAACTCCACCATGAATACTTTCTTCATCCCTCAATTGGGTGGTCAGATTTATGCCATGGCTGGTATGCGCACACAGTTGCACCTGATTGCTGACGAGACTGGCGAATTCCGCGGTATGTCCGGCAACTACAGTGGCCTGGGTTTCTCGCAAATGCACTTCATGGCAACCGCTTTGACGGATGTCGAGTTTGATGCATGGGTAGATGAAGTACGTGAGTCCGACAAAACACTGGATATGACTAGTTTTGAGCAATTAGCTCAACCTACACGTCATTACTACCCTATTACTTACTTCGGCTCAGTTGAACCTCAACTGTTCAAGAAGGTAATCGACCAGTTCATTGGTGTAGGTGCTAACACCACACCGGCACCGGCACTTGATGCCGAGCCATCCCAAACAACGAAGGAGTGAAGGTCATGTTTGGAAAACTGACATGGGACGCCATACCGACGCACGACCCTATCGTCGTGGTGACCCTGATCGGTATCGTGTTGGGCGGAGCTGCCCTACTTGGTGCGATCACCTATTTTAAGAAATGGGGCGTACTCTGGCGTGATTGGTTTACCTCTGTAGACCACAAACGCATCGGTATTATGTATATCGTCGTTGCTATCGTGATGCTGATTCGTGGCTTCGCCGATGCACTGATGATGCGCGCACAGTTAGCTGCTGCCGGCCCTGGTAGCGAAGGCTTCCTGCCCCCAGAACACTACGACCAGATCTTTACCGCCCACGGCGTAATCATGATCTTCTTCGTCGCCACACCATTTGTTGTGGGTCTGATGAACGTAGTAGTGCCTCTGCAGATCGGCGCTCGAGACATGGCTTACCCATTCTTGAACGCGTTCAGCTTCTGGATTTTCGTAGTCGGCGCTGTGCTGGTTATGTTGTCCTTGGGTGTAGGTGAGTTTGCTCAAACCGGTTGGGTAGCGTATCCGCCATTGTCTGGGATTGAATACAGTCCTGGAGTGGGGGTGGATTACTACATATGGGCCTTACAGGCATCCGGTCTAGGTACACTGCTGACCGGGGTTAACCTGTTTGTGACTATCCTGAAAATGCGTGCACCAGGCATGAGCCTGATGAAAATGCCCGTATTTACATGGACCTCTTTTGTTACTTGCGCGATTATTATTGCTGCGTTCCCAATCCTGACCGTAGCTCTGGGCGCTCTGACACTAGACCGTTACTTAGACTTCAACTTCTACACCAACACATTGGGTGGTAACCCAATGATGTACGTAAACTTGGTGTGGGCATGGGGTCACCCTGAAGTGTATATTTTGGTGCTGCCAGCTTTCGGTATCTTCTCCGAAGTGACAGCTACCTTTGCACGCAAAAAACTGTTCGGCTACAAATCCATGGTAGGCGCGACCATCGCTATTGGTCTGCTGTCCTTCGTAGTGTGGCTGCACCACTTCTTTACCATGGGTTCCGGCGCCAGCGTCAATGCCTTCTTCGGCATTATGACCATGATTATTGCCGTCCCAACAGGTGTGAAGATCTTTACATGGCTGTTCACGATGTACCGTGGCCGCGTAGAGTTCTCCGTACCAATGATGTGGACTATCGCTTTCTTGGTGACATTCACCATCGGCGGTATGACAGGCGTGTTGTTGGCTATTCCTGGTGCTGACTTTGTTCTGCACAACAGCTTGTTCCTGATCGCTCACTTCCACAACACCATTATTGGTGGTGCGCTGTTTGGTTACTTTGCTGGTTTCTACTTCTGGTTCCCGAAAATGTTCGGCTTCAAGCTCAATGAGCGTCTGGGTCGTTACTCCTTCTGGTGCTGGGTCATCGGCTTCTACTTGGCGTTTATGCCGCTGTACATGCTGGGCTTCATGGGCATGACACGTAGGCTGAACCAATACGACAACCCTGCATGGCAGCCGTACCTGTACGTAGCCTTCGTAGGTGCTCTGTTCGTGTTGGCAGGTATTGGTTTCATGCTGCTGCAGTTGTACGTCAGCTTCCGCGACCGCAACAAAAACCTGGACGTTACTGGCGACCCATGGGATGCCCGTACATTGGAGTGGGCAACCTCTTCTCCTCCAGCGTTCTACAACTTCGCAGTTACCCCTGTGGTTGATGATCTGGATGCGTTCCACGTAGCTAAAGAGCGTGGTTTACCACCGCCTCCTAAGCATTACGAACCTATCCATATGCCACGCAACACCGGCGTACCGCTGATTGTTAACGGGTTCCTGCTGTTGATGTGTTTCGCACTGATCTGGCACATTTGGTGGTTGGCTGCAGGCAGTTTTGCGGCAACTATCATCACCTTCATCGTGCGTTCTTACAACGATGATGTGGACTACTACGTCCAGCCTGATGAAATTGAACGTATAGAGACCGCGCATCATCAAGCTGCGCTTGCACAGAAAGGTTGATAGCAACATGTCGACTATGACTCAACAATCCGCTCATTCGGCTGCTCACGGCGACCACGCCCACGCAGACGATCACTCACACGACCAGGGCTCCACAAAAGTCCTGGGCATGTGGATATACCTCATGTCCGACCTCGTACTGTTTGGTACGTTGTTCGCTTCTTTTGCGGTATTAAGCAATGCGTTTGCTGGTGGCCCCACCAGCAAAGAACTGGTCTCTTTGCCTTTTGTACTGGTTGAGACCTTCGTTCTGCTGTTCTCCAGTATTACGTACGGCTTTGTCATGCTGGCAGTACATCGCCAAGACAAAGCAGCCGCACTACGCTGGTTATGCGTAACTTTTGTATTGGGTGCTACCTTTATTGGCATGGAGCTCTACGAGTTCCAGCACCTGATTGCTGAAGGCGCTGGCCCTACCCGTAGCGCGTACTGGAGTGCCTTCTTCACCTTGGTTGGCACACACGGTATTCACGTTACTGCCGGTTTGATCTGGATGGCTGTGGTTATCCATCAACTGACTACACGCGGCCTGACACCTACCAACATCACACGCCTGTCGTGCCTGAGCATTTTCTGGCACTTCCTGGATCTGGTTTGGATCTGCGTGTTCACCGTCGTGTACCTGTTTGGAGCTCTTTAACATGTCACATTCCTCCACAAGCCGCGCAGGAGAAAGCCACGGCAGCGCCAAGTCGTACGGCATTGGGTTTGTTCTGTGCGTGATTCTGACTGTTATTCCTTTTGCTTTGGTGATGAACCCTGTTCTCAGCAAACCAGCCACTATGTTGATCGTAGTTGCCTTTGCCGTGATTCAGGTAATCGTTCAGTTAGTGTTTTTCTTGCACATGAACCGTTCGTCCGAAAACGGCTGGAATTTGGCCAGTTTCGTGTTCACCTTAGTTATTTTGTTCATCGTTATTGCATTGTCGATCTGGATCATCTGGAGCATGCATTACCACATGATGATCAACGGATAAGTTCAGCTCTGAACTGTTAGTCCGTTCGCTCTTCGCACCCGGCCGGCTTTACGGCTGGCCGGATGCTTCCTGCTACTGGAGCGCACTATGAATCATGCGACCCTCACCGCCGTCACTGCTTCACGTTGGTCCCAATTTTGGGTACTGACCAAGCCTAAGGTGGTACAACTCATTGCTTTCTGCGCCTTCATCGGAATGATGCTGGCACTTCCCCATTGGCCAGACCGCGCCGAATGGGTACGAATTCTGCTGTCTTGCTTTGGCATTTGGCTGGTAGCGTCGGCTGCCGCCGTTGTGAATTGCTTCGTAGAAAAATCCATTGATGCCCGCATGAAGCGTACAGCGTGGCGTCCTACTGCTCGTGGCGAGCTCTCTGATCGCCAGGCACTGCTGTTCACTGCCATTTTGTGTTCGCTGGGCTGCTTTATTCTGGTGACATATGCCAATATGCTCACGATGTGGCTGACTCTAGCAACCTTTGTTGGCTATTCCATTATCTACACCATTATTCTGAAGCCCCTGACATCCCAAAACATTGTGATTGGTGGTGCATCAGGTGCTATGCCTCCACTGCTGGGCTGGGCAGCCATACGCGGTGAAGTGCATATGGAAGCCATCATTCTGTTCTTGATTATCTTCGTCTGGACCCCACCGCACTTCTGGGCTCTAGCGATGTATAGAGTTGAGGATTACAAGCGCTCTGGCCTGCCTATGCTGCCTGTTACACACGGCATGGACTACACCGCGCGCCACATATTTCTCTACACCATTGCGCTGTTTATCACGACGTTACTGCCCGTTTTCTATGGCATGAGCTCGTGGCTATACCTGATCACTGCCATTGTGCTGAGCGGCATATTTTGTGCCTACGGGTATGCGCTGTACAAAAACTACTCCGACGATTTGGCAAAAAGAACCTTCCGTTGGTCTCTCTGGCACCTTAGTGGCATTTTCCTTGCCCTATTGCTAGATCATTACTTGCTATAAAAGTTGTTCGTTATGCCTTGGATTCGTACCCTACTGCTGTGTTTACCTCTGTTGTGGCTTAGCGCTTGCTCGGACGACAAGCCCTCCTTCCATGCCATGGATTTCAGTCAAGTAGAGTACGCCCAAGACTGGAACATGCCTGACGATACAGGCCGCTACACCAGCGTAGCCAATTACGCTGGCAAAGTTGTCTATGTATTTTTCGGTTTTGCCCATTGCCCTGACGTCTGCCCCACCACCATGGTGGAAATGGCAGAAGTAAAAGAAAAACTGGGCGAAGACTTCGACAAGCTGCAAATACTGTTTGTGACCGTAGACCCCGAGCGAGACACGCCCGAAGTCATGCGCGCTTACCTGGACAGTTTTGATCCTAGCGCCCAAGCCCTGATTGGCAGCCCGGAAGAAGTAGAGAAAATGGCTAGTGACTTCAAAGTGTTTTACCAACGCGTACCCGGCCCTACCCCAGACAGCTACACCATGGACCACTCAGCAGGTGCCTACGTGTACGATCCTAAAGGTAAATTACGCCTGTATATCAACTACGGTACGCCTGTGGATAACATTGTTGATGACATACAGCAATTGATAGACGGGAAGTAGAAAATTCGCAGTCTATACACTGCGTCAACTACACGCTCACTTTCTCTCTAGCACAGCGCAAATACGCATTTCTACAGCTTGCACCATAGCAATGCCCAGCACACAGTTAGCTGGGCATTTTTTATTTCTGATGCGTTGCTTAGCTCGCTGCCTTAATAACGGCTGAAACGCGCATGCACGCTACCGTTACGCTGTTTTACTTTGCCGATGTTGGTATCCTTATAGCTGCTTTATGTTACCTGTCACAAGACAGTCACTATAAAGCCCTACAGGCTGTTTATAGGCCAAACCAGCCCTTACCCACGCACATTCAAATTAGATGCCTCAGAAGGCCTAAAAATCGTTATACACAGCATGGGTTTTAACGCTCAGCCAACTGTGGACAACCTAGCTGAGTAGAGCCCTTAACAGGCTACGTTGGACACGTCCTACTTTAGCTCGGCTCAGCACATCTACCGCGCTATTCAAGACTATGAAAAACGCTGATGCTGAGTACATAAAAAAATCTGAGCTACGCTACTTAACCCATAAACCGAATCTGAAAGCCTGCTTATGTCTGGCATGGACTGGGCTGAAGTTGCTGTTGCTGTTGCTGTTGCTGTTGCGGTTGCGGTTGCTGTTGCGGTTGCGGTTGCGGTTGCGGTTGCGGTTGCGGTTGCGGTTGCGGTTGCGGTTGCGGTTGCGGTTGCGGTTGGCATCAGCTTCCCCCTCAACATCACAGCCGTGGCTACATCAATCAGTAGGGACAAACAAAAACCCCTGCTGATTTGCATCAGCAGGGGTTTTTTGATCGCTCTATGATCCGTAGATCATGCGTCTTTCAGGCTAACGCCCAGTCAACTTAGTGACCTGGGTTTTGCTTGAAACGACGTGCAGCAGCGGCTTGAGCGGCCAACATGGCCAACTCAGCTTCTACTACAGCCATATCCGCTTGATCTTTGGTATTGCGCAGAGCTTCTTCGGCGCGCTCGCGGGCTTCCAATGCTTTGGCTTCATCCAAATCAGCAGCACGAATAGCTGTGTCAGACAGAACCGTTACTTTGGAAGGCTGAACCTCGAGAATACCGCCAGCAACGAAAATCACTTCTTCACTGTTGTCGGCCATAACGATCTTCAGCATACCCGGACGAATCCGAGAAATCAGCGGGGTGTGACCGGGCAAAATACCCAGCTCGCCGGATTCACCTGGAAGCACAACAAACTTGGCTTCACCAGCAAACAGCGATTTTTCCGCACTGACCACATCAACTTGAAGCGTAGCCATGAGTAGTCCTTACAGGTTTTTCGCTTTTTCGAATGCTTCGTCGATGCCGCCAACCATGTAGAAGGCTTGCTCTGGCAGTGCATCACACTCACCATCAACGATCATTTTGAAACCGCGCAGTGTTTCGCTCAATGTAACGAATTTACCAGGAGCACCTGTAAACACCTCTGCCACGTGGAAAGGCTGAGACAGGAAACGCTGGATCTTACGTGCACGAGCAACGATCTGTTTGTCTTCTGGAGACAGCTCATCCATACCCAGAATCGCGATAATGTCACGCAATTCGTTGTAACGCTGCAGAGTTTGCTGTACGCCACGCGCAATTGCGTAGTGCTCTTCACCAACAACTTGAGGATCCAACTGACGGCTTGTAGAACCCAGTGGGTCAACCGCAGGGTAGATACCCAAAGCAGCGATGTCACGAGACAACACAACTGTGGAGTCCAAGTGCAAGAAGGTTGTTGCTGGGGATGGGTCAGTCAAGTCATCCGCAGGAACGTAAACAGCTTGAATAGAGGTAATAGAACCAGTTTTAGTGGAAGTAATACGCTCTTGCAGTTTACCCATCTCTTCAGCCAGTGTAGGTTGGTAACCCACGGCGGAAGGCATACGACCCAACAGCGCGGATACTTCAGTACCGGCCAAGGTGTAACGGTAGATGTTATCTACGAAGAACAGAATGTCACGACCTTCGTCACGGAATTTTTCCGCCATAGTCAGACCGGACAATGCCACGCGCAGACGGTTACCTGGAGGCTCGTTCATCTGACCGAACACCATGGCTACTTTGGATTCGCCGATGTTGTCCAGTTGAATAACGCCAGCTTCTGCCATTTCGTGGTAGAAGTCGTTACCTTCACGAGTACGCTCACCTACACCAGCGAACACGGACAAACCACTGTGTTGCTTAGCGATGTTGTTGATCAGCTCAAGCATGTTCACGGTTTTACCCACACCCGCACCACCGAACAGACCTACTTTACCGCCTTTAGCAAAGGGGCAAACCAAGTCGATCACTTTGATACCGGTTTCAAGCAATTCCACGGATGGGGACAGCTCGTCAAATTTAGGGGCATCTTGGTGAATAGCGCGACGCTCTTCAGTAGGGATTGGGCCAGCTTCGTCGATTGGGCGACCCAGTACGTCCATAATACGACCCAGAGTGGCGGAGCCAACTGGAACGGAGATAGGAGCGTTGGTGTTGCCTACTTCCATGCCACGGCGCAAACCGTCGCTGGAACCCATAGCAATCGTACGGACAACGCCGTCACCCAATTGCTGCTGAACTTCGAAGGTCAAACCTTCTTCGGCGAATTTGGAGCTTGTATCGACAAGCTTCAAGGCGTCATAAACCTTAGGAATGCTGTCGCGGGGGAACTGAATATCCACCACGGCGCCGATGCACTGAACGATGGTACCGTTGCTCATGTTTAGTCCTTGCATAATAACTTAATGGTTAGCCACACACCGATTACACGGCTGCGGCACCCCCCACGATTTCAGAAATTTCTTTAGTAATAGCAGCTTGACGGGTTTTGTTGTAAACCAGTTGCAGCTCACCAATCACTTTTTTGGCGTTATCGGATGCGGCCTTCATCGCCACCATACGGGCGGATTGCTCAGAAGCCATGTTTTCCGCTACAGCCTGATACACCAGACCTTCTACATAGCGCAACAACAGTTCATCAATAACAGTTTTCGAATCGGGTTCGTAGATGTAATCCCAACCGTATTCAGATTTGAGTGCCGTAGATGCTGTTGCACTCTCGCCTACAACCTGGAAAGGATCTGCCAAACCGCTAGGCAGTGGCAATAAACGAATGAACGTAGGATCCTGCGTCATGGTGTTTACGAAGCGACTTGTAGCTAGGTAGACTGCATCAATCTTGCCAGCAACGAAATCGTCCATCTGCACTTTAACAGCACCGATCAAACGCTCAAGGTTAGGTTCATCACCCAACTGCACTTCCTGAGACACCAAGTTAGCACCAACACGTGCCAGCGTAGAGGCAGCTTTGCTACCCAGCGCTGTGGTTTGTACCTTAATGCCTTGATTTTCAAAATCGCGCAGACGAGCCAATACCAAACGCAAAATGTTGGTATTCAAACCACCACACAGGCCTTTATCCGTACTAACTACCACCACACCAACTGCATTCAGCTTTTCACGCTCAAGCAAGTATGGGTGTGCGTAGTCTGGGTGTGCCTGCATCAGGTGCGCTGCAATTTCGCGTACCTTGGTCGCATAAGGACGGCCTGCACGCATCCGCTCTTGCGCTTTACGCATTTTGGATGCCGCCACCATCTCCATGGCTTTGGTGATCTTGCTCGTGTTTTGCACGCTCTTGATCTTTGTACGAATTTCTTTAATTCCAGCCATCACACTTTCCTGTAAAGGCGTTATCGGGACAGGGCACCTGCCCCGCTATATGGGGCAGAACTAGCCTGCCCCTGCCTTAGCTCCAGACTTAGAAAGAGCCGTGCTTTTTGAAGTCCTGAATGGCTGCAGCCAATTCAGCTTCATCTTCTTTGCTCAGGTTAGCCGTATCTTGGATACGGTTTACCAGGTCTGCATGTTTGCTACGCAGCGAGTCTTTCAGGGCTTTTTCGAATGGCAGAATCTGCGCAACTTCGAGGTCATCCAAGTAGCCATTGTTAATGGAGAACAAGCTAACAGCCATTTCCCACACTTCCAATGTGACGTACTGAGGCTGTTTCAACAACTCAACAGCACGACGGCCACGCTCTAACTGACGACGTGTAGCTTCATCCAGATCAGAAGAGAACTGCGCAAACGCAGCCAATTCACGGTACTGAGCCAGGTTAGTACGAATACCACCGGACATTTTCTTGATCACTTTGGTCTGAGCTGCACCACCCACGCGGGATACGGAAATACCAGCGTTAATCGCAGGACGTACACCGGAGTGGAACAAGTCTGTTTCCAAGAAGATCTGACCGTCAGTAATAGAAATTACGTTGGTAGGAACGAAAGCGGAAACGTCACCAGCTTGGGTTTCAATAATTGGCAGAGCGGTCAAAGAACCAGTTTTGCCTTTTACTTCACCGTTAGTCAGACGCTCTACGTACTCAGCGTTTACACGAGCAGCACGCTCCAGCAAACGGGAGTGCAGGTAGAACACGTCACCTGGGTAAGCTTCACGACCTGGAGGACGACGCAACAGCAAGGAAACCTGACGGTATGCCCATGCTTGTTTGGTCAAGTCATCGTAAACGATCAGAGCATCTTCACCACGGTCACGGAAGTATTCACCCATCGTGCAACCGGCGTAAGGAGCCAGGTACTGCATCGCTGCGGACTCGGAAGCCGACGCAGCAACTACGATTGTGTATTCCAGAGCACCGTGCTCTTCCAATTTGCGTACTACGTTGTTGATGGTAGAAGCTTTCTGACCAACAGCTACGTATACACAAGTAACGTTTTTGCCTTTCTGGTTGATGATGGTGTCAACTGCCACAGCTGTTTTACCAGTCTGACGGTCACCAATAATCAATTCACGCTGACCACGGCCAACTGGCACCATGGAGTCAATCGCTTTAATACCAGTTTGCAGAGGCTGATCAACGGATTGACGAGCAATCACACCAGGAGCAACCTTTTCGATTACGTCCGTAGCTTTAGCGTTGATAGGGCCTTTACCATCGATTGGGTTACCCAGTGTATCCACTACGCGACCGCGCAGTTCAGGACCCACAGGAACCTCAAGAATACGACCTGTGGCTTTAACAGGGTCGCCTTCCGACACACCTGTGTACTCACCCAGAATAACGGCACCAACGGAGTCACGCTCCAGGTTCAGCGCCAAGCCGTATACGTTGTTAGGGAACTCTAGCATTTCCCCTTGCATCACATCGGACAAGCCGTGGATACGTGTAATACCGTCAGTCACGGAAACGACCGTGCCCTGCGTGCGAATGTCTGCAGACGCGCCAAGGCCTTCAATTCGGCTCTTGAGCAGTTCGCTGATCTCAGACGGATTAAGTTGCATGTTCAGACTCCTGGAATCCTGTATTCTGGCCTGCCATCAAGCTGCCAATGTGTCGCGCATGCGGGCCAGACGGGCCTGCACGGAAGTATCAAGTACCTGATCGCCTACCACTACGCGAACGCCGCCGATCAAATCAGTATCAACGGTGACTTCAGGCTCTAGCTTCAAACCGAATTTTTTCTCAAGTGCGGCAACAAGCTTGTTCAGCTCATCACCTTGCAAGGGGAACGCACTGCTGATGCGGGCTACAGCACTACCTTCTTGTTTATGTTTCAGAAGGTCAAACTGTTCAGCAACCTGCGGCAATAGCAGCAGGCGTCCGTTAGCAATCAGCAAGTTCAGCAGATTGCGTGCCTTGTCATTCAGTGGGGTTTTCAGCAGACCTGAAAAAATCTCAAAACGCTGCGTATTGTTCAGCGTGGGCGTAGCCAGTGCTTCACGAACGTCGGGAAGATCAGCCACCTGAGCCATTTCGGACAAGAGGGCCGCCCATTGCTCAAGTGCACCCTGTTCTTGGCGTACAGCCTCGAACAGCGCCTCAGCGTAAGGTCTGGCAATAGTCGATAGTTCAGCCATGGCCTACCTTCAGATTAAAGTTCTGCTTCAAGCTGGTTCAACAGCTCGGCATGCACAGAAGAATCAACTTCGCGTCGCAGAATCTGCTCAGCGCCAATTACGGCCAATTTGGCCACGTCGCCACGCAGTTGATCACGCAAACGCTGTACTTCCTGTACCGCGTCCAGGTGAGCCTGGGCGATGATACGGGCTTTTTCATGTTCAGCTTCAGCGCGTGCTTGTTCGATAAGTGCAGCGGCTTGCTTTTCAGCTTCAGCCAAACGTGCATGGTTATCGGACTTCGCGGATGCTTCCATCAGACTGATACGTGCCTGGGCTTGTGCCAGATCAGCTTTGCCTTTATCGGCTGCAGCTAGACCATCGGCAATCTTTTGGCGACGATCATCGATTGCTCTCGTCAGTGGTGGCCATACGAATTTCATCGTAAACCAAGCCAAGACGAAAAACACGATCATCTGGAAAAAGAGAGTCGCGTTTAAATTCACGGTCGTATCCCTTAAATACCTCTTGTGCCGGGCTAAAAATGTACCGACACCCTATGTTCAAGTCGAGAGCGGCGCAATTTACAGCACCGCCAACCTCAACTGCCTGTCCGCCGTAGGGCCAGCGGACGCGCCGCTATTAACCAACGAATGGGTTAGCAAACGCAAACAACATGGCAATACCAACGCCAATCAGGAAGGCCGCATCGATCAGACCAGCCAACAGGAACATTTTGGTTTGCAAAGCGTTCATCAGCTCTG
The DNA here is from genome assembly GCF_050487965.1 of Paenalcaligenes sp. Me52. Taxonomy (NCBI): domain Bacteria; kingdom Pseudomonadati; phylum Pseudomonadota; class Betaproteobacteria; order Burkholderiales; family Alcaligenaceae; genus Paenalcaligenes; species Paenalcaligenes sp. Me52. The sequence goes on from NZ_JBKQFO010000002.1 coordinate 284,262, forward strand.
GTTGACGAGCAGAAGCTTCCAAGTATTTACCACCCATCAGGGCAATACCGATACTGGCACCAAATGCACCCAGACCGACGATAATACCGCAAGCCAGTGCAACAAAAGCAACGTTGGTCATGACAACTCCTTGGTTAAAAATCTTGTGTTCAAAAAACAAATAAAAAACGGAACGGCGTAGCAGAAAAACTGATCAGCCCCGGGTCAGACACCGCGCCAAACCCGGAATATGTTTAATGGCCTTCGTGAGCCTGACCCACGTAAACGAGTGTCAGCATCATGAAAATAAACGCCTGCAGCAGCACGATCAGAATATGGAAAATTGCCCATATAGAACCGGCCAATACGTGACCCACACCCAAGCCAATGCTTGAGCCATTAAACCCTGTCCATGCCCCGCCTAACAACGCGATCAACATGAAAACCAGCTCACCCGCGAACATGTTACCGAACAGTCGCATACCGAGAGAAACCGTTTTGGCCCCGTACTCGATAAGGTTCAGCAAGAAGTTGAACGGAGCCAGCAGCACACCAGCAATACCACCAAAGGTAAAGGGGGCTGTAAATAATGATTTCACAAAGCCTGTAGGCTTATGCATTTTGACGCTGTAATACAGTGTCATCAACAACACGCCCAGAGACATACCCATAGGGATGTTCAAGTCGGCGGTTGGCAAAATACGGTGGTAGTACAGGGGATCGCCGTGTTCGCTAGCCAAACCTGTTTGGATGAAGATCCAACCAAGGAAGTCAACGGGGATCAAGTCCAGTACGTTCATCAGAATGATCCACAAGAACACTGTCAGTGCCATTGGTGCCACAAAGCGGCGGGACTCTTCATTGTGAACGATGGATTTAGCCTGATCAGCAACCCAATCAACCAGCATTTCAGCGGCAGTTTGGAAACGACCTGGTACACCTGCTGTTGCAGAACGCGCTGCACGGTACAAGAAAAACACGACCAGCAAACCCATGATCAACGACCAGAAGATCGAGTCATAGTTGATGATGCTGAAATCGGCTATAACACTCTGCTTTTCACCCGTACTGTTCATGTGAACAAGGTGGTGCTGAATGTAGTCAGACTGAGGCGAAATACCACTGGCAGCCATCTGAATTACCCTGTGACGTATACATTATGGGTACGAGACCCGTTAATCGTTTATGGCAACTTGCCTGCGACAAGCAGCAGCACATATCCCTTTAATACACCGAGCAGCCCAAACAACAAGGCTGGCCACACCAGCCAACCCGTATCAGACCAGACCACTAGCGCCAAAATACCCAATGCTGAGCCTAGCTTAAACAGTTCACCCACAAAGAAGGCTTGTACTGTTGCTGTCTTACCGCTGAACAAATTCAGCAACAGCCGCATGGCAAAAAGTGCATTCGGTATCAAGTAAGCTGCTGCGCCCAGCAAAGCTGAGAGTGCTGCATTGCTACCTGCGACCATCCACGAAATCAAGATAACGACTACTGCCATGACTGCCTGAGCCATGAGCACACGAACTATTCCTGCTCCAGAACGCTTAGCCAGTCGGCTTCGTTGCTCTGGTGTCAGAACCAGCTTGTTGTGATCTTGTACTTCGTTGGTTTCTGGTCCGACAGCCTGTAACTGAGTGCTATCGGTGTTGTTGGCCCGCTGCATAACTTAGCCTTCCTGATTGAATATCTTGCTCGGATACGATTTCCTTGCAAGACAACACTTTACATGCGAAAAATCGTGTAAATATGGCAATTCATCACTAAGTTGCTTGGTGCCAAACCCGTAAAGTATAGCGTCTTTTTTTTGCTTCACGCAAATTAACAAAGGCATTCACGCCACAAATCGTTACCTTCTTTTAGTCATAATACGGCAACAAAATATGTTAACGGGGCGCAAAGCCGCGCCCCGTATAGCTTGCTTAAAATCAAAGACACTATTAACAGTGTTGGAATTTTGGTGGTCGTTTTTCCACAAATGCGTTCATGCCCTCTTTTTGATCTTGAGTTGCAAATAACGCATGGAAATTTCTACGCTCAAACAGCAGGCCTTCTGCCAATGGGCTCTCGTAAGCGCGGTTGACGTTTTCTTTAGCCATAATCACGCAATGCAATGGCATGCTAGCAATGGTTTCAGCAATTTTCATCACTTCTTCCATTAGCGACTCAGCCGGCACCACACGAGACACTAAACCAGCGTCTTCGGCTTCTTGTGCATTCATCATGCGTGCAGTCAAAATCATATCCATCGCTTTGGCTTTACCAATGGCGCGAGGCAAGCGCTGCGTGCCACCGTAACCAGGAATAATGCCCAGCTTAATTTCAGGTTGACCAAATTGTGCGTTATCGCCAGCGATAATCATGTCGCACTGCATGGCCAACTCGCAGCCTCCACCTAATGCGTAGCCAGACACAGCTGCAATCACTGGTTTGCGTATGCGACGTAAGTCTTCCCAATTACCACCCAAGAAATCAGCGCCATACACATCTTGAAAGAACCAGTCTTTCATGGCGGCAATGTCAGCACCAGCCGCAAATGCTTTGGGGCTACCCGTCAACACGATCACACTGATATCAGGATTAGTATCCAGCGCCCGCATGGCTTGCGCTAACTCGCTAATCAATTCATTATTTAATGCATTCAGTGCCTTAAGCCTATTCATCTGCACGAGACCCACGCGTCCGCGGGTTTCGACCAGAACTAAAGATGGTTCGCTCACATTGCCTCCGTTAAGCATTCTTGAAAGTAAAAGATGACTGCCAAAAATATACTGTATCGCGTTTGTTTTCCTGATCTTGCCGGACACCGTATACAGGTATCCCTGCATATTCCCAAACCCAACCCCCAAGGACAAGAACTTTTTTTGCCCGCGTGGATCCCTGGTAGCTACTTGATTAGGGACTTTTCCCGTCAAATCGAGAGCTTAAGCGCCACGTCTGACAAAAAAACGGTTGCCGTACAAAAGCTAGATAGCCACCGCTGGCTATGTGCTCCTACTAACGGCCCTTTGCATATTGAGTACACCGTCTATGCGTGGGATTTGTCGGTACGCAGCGCTCACGTCGATGAAACCCATGCTTTCTTTAACGGTACTAGCGTATTTTTAGGCGTACACGGTCAAGAGAATCAGCCTTGCTTCGTCGATTTACAAGCACCAAAAAAACAAAAAGACTGGCGTGTTTATACCAGCTTGCCGCTGGCCCCAAAACGCACCAAAGGTGCTGCAAAACGTCATGAGTTTGGGCTGTATATGGCCCCAGATTATGACGCCCTGCTGGATCACCCTGTAGAGATGGGTACACCACAGCATATCAGCTTTCATGCCCACGGTGCATTGCACGAAATGGTGTTTACGGGCGTTATTCCTAATCTAGATTTAGAACGCATCGCCGCTGACGCTAAAGCCATTTGCGAAGCTCAAATTAGCTTATTTGAGCCCGATGACAACCGCGTACCGTTCTTAGATAGCTCTGATCGCTATGTCTTTATGACTATGGTGACCGGTGACGACTATGGTGGCTTGGAGCATCGCAGCTCCACGGCATTGATGGCTTCTCGCTGCGACTTGCCTACGCTTAGCCAACGAGATCAACCCAAAACTGCTGGTTATCAAACCTTCTTGGGCTTAGTCAGCCACGAATACTTCCACACTTGGAATGTAAAACGTATAAAACCTGCCGCCTTTGCGCCGTATCAGTATTTACAGCCTAACTACACCGAGCTGCTGTGGGTGTTTGAAGGCTTTACCTCGTACTACGATGATTTGATGCTGTTGCGCGCCAAGGTAGTCAGCGAAGAGCAATACCTAAGCTTGTTGGCCAAGAACATAGACGTGGTACACCGTACAGGCGGTAGACTGAAGCAATCCGTCACGGAAAGCTCTTTTGATACGTGGACGCGTTTCTACAAACAAGACGAGAACTCGCCTAACGCTCTCGTGAGCTATTACAGCAAAGGGGCTTTGGTAGCCCTAGGCTTAGACCTCTATATACGCCAACACACTCAAGATCAACGCAGCCTAGATGATGTCATGCGTTTATTGTGGCAGCGCTATGGCCGTGATTTCTACCAAGGCAAACCCCATGGCGTGACCGAAGACGCTATTCCTGGGCTGATTTTAGAGGCCACAGGTGTAGATACTAGCGACTTCATTCAACGCCATGCCCATGGTCGTGACGATGTGCCCTTACAGCCGCTACTACAGGCTCAAGGCATAGAGCTACAGTGGCAAGCAGAGAGCCCACTGCCATCCTTAGGAGTACGCCTCAAAAACAGCCCACAAGGGCTGCAAGTGGCAACCGCCTATGAGGATGGCGCAGCTCATCACGCAGGAATTTCTGCAAACGATATAATCGTGGCTCTGGATGGTTTACGCGTCAACGATCAAGCCTCGTTAAACAAGCTGCTTGCCGCTTACACCGCCGGAGACAAGGTAGAGCTACACGTATTTCGCCGTGATGAATTACGCAGCTTCCGTGCCAAATTAGGCCCGGCCCCACAACAGACTTGTTCGCTTAAACGTCTTATTTCCTGACATGACACACGCTTCATCTGCTGTTAACTGTGTACTGATTACGGGTGGAGCCCAGCGCTTGGGCAAAGCCATGGCGCTACGCTTTGCCCGTCAAGGCTGGGATATTGCCCTGCATTATCATCGTTCGCATAAACAAGCCTTACAGACCGCCGCAGAAATAGAAGCCTTAGGACGTCGTTGTGCTCTGGTACAGGGTGATTTGTCTGACGCCCAAGATCGCAAAGACATTTTCACCCGTAGCGTGGAACAACTAGGGCAGCTGGATGCCATTATTAACAACGCGTCGCTGTTCGAATATGACAATGCCAGCCAGTTTTCAGCCGAGCTGTTAAACCAGCACTTGGGGCCTAATCTTGTTGCGCCTATAGAGCTCGCACAACAACTGCAGCAGCACATACAACCTCACCACCCTCAGCGCCAAGGTGTGGTGATCAACTTGCTGGACCAAAAGCTATGGGGCTATAACCCCGACTTTTTCTCCTACACGCTGTGTAAAGCAGCGTTGCAATCAGCCACCACCATGCTTGCTCAGGGGCTAGCGCCCTATGTTCGCGTGGTAGGATTAGCTCCTGGCCTGACCATGCCCAGTCATCTGCAAAGTGAAGACGATTTCGCCCGCACCCATGCACTGGCCCCTCTAGGTCGCGCCAGCACCCCGGATGACATCGCCAATGCGGCGTTAATGCTGGCAGAGAACCCCAGCATCACCGGTTCTTCTCTTGTTGTAGATGGTGGCCAACACCTCATGGGCCTACAACGCGATTTCAGTTTGCTTTAAATACTCTTCTTTTTGTTATGACTCTCGCTTCGGCAATACCTCCGCCACCCTCCGTTCGCCGCGTTTTCTTTACCAATCTGGAATTGGGTGCTCGCATCGGCATACTGGAGCATGAGCTACGCGCTACTCAGCCTATTAATATTGATGCCGAGTTCGATGTGCTCACACACCACGTTGTGGATGATCACAATATCGCTACGGTGTTGGATTACCGCCAATTGCGTAACGCCATCATTGAAGAGTGCACACAAGCCCACGTAAACTTGCTCGAAACTCTGGTTGAACAAGTAGCCCGCAGGCTATTTACCGACTTCCCAGACCTTGTGCGCCTACGCTTGCGCATCAGCAAACCTCAGGCATTCAGCGATTGCGATGCCGTTGGCATTGAACTTGAACAAAGCCGTACCGTTACTCCATGACCCTCCATTCCCCTGAAGCCGCCGTCAGCGAAGAAACGTCTGCCCTGACCCGCGAAGAAAAAAAACAACGTCACAACTTCCTGCAACTGGAAAAACGCCTGCTGCGTGAAGCCGGACGAGCGATTGGCGACTTCAATATGATTGAAGACGGCGACAAGATCATGGTCTGTTTGTCGGGTGGTAAAGACTCCTACACGTTGCTGGATCTGCTGATCAAGCTGAAAGCCCGTGCGCCTATACACTTTGATATCGTGGCAGTGAACCTGGATCAGAAACAACCCGGTTTCCCTGAGCACGTATTGCCTGAGTATTTGGAAAGCATTGGTGTGGACTACCACATCGAAACACAAGATACGTACTCCATCGTCAAACGAGTGATCCCCGAAGGTAAAACCACCTGTTCGCTGTGTTCACGTCTGCGTCGCGGTATTTTGTACCGTGTAGCCGAAGAACTGGGCGCGACTAAGGTTGCCTTGGGCCACCACCGTGACGATATTCTGGCTACTTTTATGCTGAATCTGTTTTATGGTGGCCGCCTTAAAGCCATGCCGCCAAAACTGATGTCGGATAACGGCAAGCACATTGTGATTCGTCCTCTGGCCTACGTGGCCGAGAAAGACATTATTGAGTACGCTCAAGTTCGCGAATTCCCCATCATTCCTTGTAACTTGTGCGGCTCTCAAGTCAACTTGAAACGCCAAGAAGCCAACCGCATGATTGCAGAATGGGACAAAAAATTCCCAGGTCGTACATGGAATATGTTTGGTGCGCTGAACAAAGTGGTGCCATCACACTTGATGGACAAAGAGCTGTTCGACTTTGAAGGCTTAACCATCAGCGGTCAGCCTGATGCCGAAGGCGATATGGCTTTTGACACGGAAGACTTCAACCAACCGCTCAATCACACATTTGGGCAGGATGAAAATGACGAAGCCACCAAGCGTCCTGCTGTGGTGGCCCGTCTGGATAAATAACGCGGCTTACTTAGCTGGGTTCTATCCCAGCGGCCCGTTTTAAGCGTGTGATCAACAACGGATCATACTCAGGCCCCTGCACCCTAGGCCGATTTGGCTCGGGTGCAGACAACGGCGCTGCTTCTTGACGCATAGTTTGGCCTGCTTCCAGTGCCAAACGTTGGTACAACGCCGTCCCTTCGCTTTTCCACGCAATTTCTTCGGGTTTGAGCGGGCGCATAATACGTGCAGGCGCCCCCATCACCAACTGCCCCGGTGGAATCTCCATGGCTGCTTTGACAAACGCCATCGCCCCCACAATAGAGTCTTCACCAATTACGGCGCGGTCCATGATGACGGCGTTCATCCCCACCATGGCATTTTTACCTACTCTGCAGCCATGCAAAATAGCACCATGCCCAATATGCCCATCTTCTTCTACGATGGCGTCAGCATCCGGAAAACTGTGAGCAACACAGTTATCTTGGATGTTGGCCCCAGTCATCAACTGTATGCGGCCAAAATCACCACGTAATACAGCGCCCGGGCCTACATAGCAGGCAGGGCCGATGATGACATCACCAATCAGCGTCGCCGAAGGATGCACGTACGCTGAAGGGTCTACAACGGGGATCACGCCACCGAAAGAAAAAATCTGGGCCATGGGTTAGTTCTCCCAGCTTTTCGCAACCATAGTCAGTACATCGTAGAGTGCGACTACATCACCATTTTGATTGGTAACTTCGCAATCCCAACGTACTTCACCATGCTCTGCGCTGCTGCGTGGGTTGATTTCTTTACACGTTAACTGCACACCCAAGGTATCACCGGCATACACAGGTGTCAGGAAACGTAAGTTATCTACACCGTAGTTAGCCAATACTGGACCGGGTGCCGATTCCACAAACAAGCCTGCTGCAAAAGACACCACCAAGTAGCCGTGTGCTACACGACCATCAAAGAATGGGTTGGCTTTAGCAGCTTCTTCGTCCATGTGGGCGTAGAAAGTATCACCTGTGAAGTGCGCGAAGTGCTCAATATCATCCAAGCTTACCGTGCGTTTTGCTGTAATCAGCTGATCGCCGATTTTGAGCTCTGCCAACGATTTGCGGAAAGGATGTGGCCCTTCTGTTTGTGCTGGAGCACCGGCTACCCAACGGCCAGTTACCGCGGACAACATAGTTGGAGGCCCTTGCACACCGGTACGCTGCATGTAATGGAACACACTGCGCAACCCACCTAGCTCTTCGCCACCGCCTGCCCGGCCTGGTCCTCCGTGCACTACACCAGGAACTGGTGAACCGTGCCCAGTTGAGCTTTTCGCGCTATCTCGGTTAGATACCAAGATACGGCCATTGAATGCCGCCATACCCAACACTACGTGTTGCACAACGGCTGGATCGTAGCTGAACACGGAAGTCACCAGACTACCCTGCCCTTTACGTACCAACGTTACCGCGTCATCCAAGGAGTCGTAAGGCATCACCGTGCTAACGGGGCCAAACGCCTCTACATCGTGTACTTTTTTAGCGCTCATAGGCTGATCGCAGTACAGCAATACCGGGTTATAGAACGCACCCGATGCGCCTGCATCGCTTTGCTCTGGCTGACCAAACCATACTTGGGTTTCTGCCAACAACTCTTGAACACGCTCTTGCACTTCTTTGCGCTGATCTTGACTAGCCAATGGCCCCATTTTGGTGCCCTCAGCAGCAGGATCACCCACTACGACTTTGCCCAAGGCTTCCGACAATGCGGTTTGCACTGCAGGCACCAATGCGCGTGGCACCATAACACGACGTATAGCGGTACATTTCTGACCGGCTTTAACAGTCATCTCGTTCACGACTTCACGCACAAACTGCACAAACTCAGGACTATCTGGAGTCACGTCTGTGCCTAGAACTGTCGCGTTCAGACTGTCGGCTTCCATCGTGAAACGTACAGAATTTTCTACAATGGCGCGGCTGCTACGCAGCATACGACCCGTAGAAGCAGAGCCTGTAAAGGTCACCACATCTTGACCATCCACATGGCTTAACAAGTCGCCTACCGAGCCACATACCAGTTGCAATGCCCCCTCAGGCAGCACACCAGTATCTAGCATACGACGCACCATCAATTCGGTCAGGTACGAGGTTTGGCTGGCAGGTTTCACAATGGCAGGCATACCGGCCAACCATGTAGGCGCCAGTTTTTCCAACATACCCCAGCAAGGGAAGTTGAACGCATTAATATGAATAGCCACGCCTTGCAGCGGTGTCAAAATGTGCTGTGCGCTAAAACTGTTGTCTTTGGATAAACGCTCAATACCGCCATCCAACAATACCGATGTATTGGGCAGTTCGCGTCTACCTTTAGAGGAATAGGTCAACAGTGTTCCTATACCCCCTTCAATATCAATCCAGCTGTCGCGTCGTGTTGCACCCGTGCGTGTGGACAATGCATAGAGTTCCTCTTTGCATTCCAACAGGGCCAAACCCAACGCTTTGAGCATGCCAGCGCGCTCATGAAAGGTCATAGCACGCAATGCTTTACCACCTGTTTTGCGGCCATACTCACGTATGGCTGCAAAGTCTAAACCTGTGGAATCTACTACAGCTACCGCCTCACCAGTTACCGCATCCAACAACGTCTGCCCGGCCCCGGTACCAGCTGTCCAGCTACCGCAGACATAGCTTTCAAGACGCGTAGGCGTTGACGATGAAATGGTCATGAAACTTTCCTTCCTGTTATAGAGTTTTGATCAGGCGTGTAAACCTAGTGCCTGCAAATGATCGTTCACGCGCTTTTCCCAGCGCAGCAACTGATCACTATTGCTTTCATGGCGCAGACCCAATCTGCACATCATGGCGTAGCGTGTGGAGTTTTGTTGACCAAACCCTGCTGCTACACGTGGGTGCCAGTACGCCAAGCTCTCTTTGATTTGCTGAGTGTGCGTGCCTGCTTTTACCAATACAGACAACCCTTCCTGACCCAATTCGGCGTGATGCACTTCTTGGGGGGCAATATCGCGGAATACTTCAGCCAAAGGGCCGTATGACACTTTGCTCAGCTCTTCCAACTGCACTTCAGCAGCAAAACCTTGCAGCACGTTCATTACTACCGCATCTACCCAGTTATTCAAAGGGAAGTAGAACACCGATAAGCGCATGTCCGAACCCTGACGCGCTGTAGGCAGCGCGCTATCTCTAGGTAAACGAGCGGCCCAGTCGTGCTGTTGCTCGTAACGCTCTACATCGGTGCCGAAGCTGCGCATAATTTCTAATACGCGCTGTGCATGATCGGCTTTTTCCAGCGTAATACGGCTAGCCGCAATACGTGCTTTGATGTTGGGAGCAAAGTTAATAGAAGACGCAAAGCCTGCCGAAGCAGCCAGTTCGCTATCCACGAAAGCAGACATCATGCGCATCAACTCGCCACGATAGCGAGCCGGTGCATTTTCAGGCGAACTCAGCACGCCGCCCTGTTCTAAGTATTCTTCAATTTTCATGGTATCGGACATAGCGACTCCCCTTACTCATCAAAACTCACTACCACCTTGTCACTCAAGGGATAGCACTGGCAACTCAGCACATAACCCTGCTCAACTTCGTAATCTTCCAGAGCGTGGTTGACCGCCATTTCCACTTCCCCTTCCAGCACTTTGGCTTTGCAGGTAGAGCACACACCAGCTTTACAGGCATATGGCGCATCCAGATCATTTTCCAGTGCAGCATCCAACAAGCTTTGACCTTCTTTAGGGAAATCAAAACTACGGGCCACACCATCCAACGTCACGGTTGCCGCACACATTCTGGCGGCACTACCAGCTTCAGAACTGGTGGATTGCTTACGAGCACGACCAGGCTGCGCCGAAGCGAACAGCTCGAACTTGATGCGCTCTTTGGCCAAGCCATGTTCTTTCAGAGCATCAGCAATGGTTAGCATCATGGGCTCTGGACCGCAAATAAAGGCGGTATGAACAGATGGCAGGTTGATCCAGCCACCGAACAAACCATCGCATTTTTCACGGTCAATACGACCAGTGAACAACTCAATCTCTTGGCCTTCTCTATCAAAAATATGGATGATAGACAGGCGTTCCATGTACTGGTTTTTCAGATCTTCCAGCTCTTCACGGAACATCATGGAGCTGATCTGACGGTTGGCGTACACCAGCGTAAAGCTCGCTTGTGGCTCACTAGACAGCGTGCTTTTGATGATGGACAGCAAAGGCGTAATGCCACTACCACCCGCGAAACCCAAGTAATGGCGTGAACTTTCGGGTTCCATAGGGATATGGAAGTTACCCATAGGAGGCATGGCTTCCAGCACAGCGCCTTCAGTCAGTTCTTCGTTTGCCCACGAGGAAAACGCACCACCATCCACCCGTTTAATCCCCACGCGCAACACGCCCTCTTCCAAGCCGGAGCAAATGGAGTACGAACGGCGCAGCTCGTCGCCTTCAAACTCGCGACGGAAGGTCAGGTACTGACCTGGGATAAACGTAAACAATGCGTCATCTTCTGGACGCGGCTTCAATGTAACGACTACGGCATCGCGAGTTTCGCGACGCACATCTATAACTTGCAAGGGGTGAAAGCGTGCCATGATTTCCTCCAATGGCTAGGCTTAAATACATTTGAAATAATCAAACGGTTCCAGACAATCCTGGCAGCGGTAGTTGGCCTTACAGGGCGTAGAACCAAACTGGCTAACCCGTTCTGTGCGTGTGGAGTTGCAGCGTGGGCAAGGTACCGTTGGTGCGCCTTCGGCTCGCAACCAAATACGAGCAGGCTTGCCATCGGTACTTTGCTCTACAGGCGGTGCAATACCGTAGTTCCGCAAGCGCTCTTTACCGCGCTCGCTCATCCAGTCGGTACTCCACGGTGGTGAGAGCTGACGCTCCAAACGCACCTGTTCTATGCCTTGAGCACGCAGAGCAGCTTCTATATCCTCGTTGATCACAGTGGTGGCCGGACAGCCTGAGTAGGTGGGTGTTACCACCACAACCAAGGTGTCTTCCTCGTAATACACCTCACGGATAATGCCGAGGTCCACCAATGAGATCACTGGAATTTCAGGATCAGGCACGGCGTCTAGCCATTGCCATACCTGATCCAGTTCGGGACGAGAGAGCGTGTTCATGATGCTTACCACGTACAGCCAGGGTAGGCGCGCTGCAAGAATTGCATTTGCGCGAGGATGTAACCCAAGTGCTCTGTGTGACGGCCTTGCTTGCCGCCTTTGTGCATGAAGGGGTTCTCGGGCAAGGTCAGTGTGGCGGCTGCCATCACTTCTTTCACACAAGCCATCCATGCATCACGCAGGCTTTCAGGTTGTGGTGCAATGCCGGCTTCTGCCAAGGCTGCATCAAACTCGTCACCCATGAACATCTCGCCGGTGTAGGCCCACAAGTTATCCAGCGCCTCTTGCATACGGCGGTGGCTTTCGTCTGTGCCATCACCCAAACGAATCAGCAAATCACTGCTGCGCTCTAGGTGGTAGCTCACTTCTTTCAATGCTTTGGCAGCAATCTCTGCCACACGGCTATCGCTGGATTGTTCCAGCGCTTGCAATTGCAAGTGGTGCCATGCATCAAACAAGAACTGACGCATCAAGGTGTGGGCATAGTCGCCGTTAGGCTGCTCTACTAACAACAGATTGCGGAATGCCACGGCATCACGCAGGTAAGCCAAATGATCCGCTGTTTTGCCTTCGCCCTCTATCTCGGCAGCCAGACCCAACCAAAACTGTGTCTGACCGATCAAGTCCAGCGCCACGTTCGCCATGGCGATATCTTCTTCCAAGATAGGGGAGTGGCCACACCACTCTGAAATCCTGTGACCCAGAATCAAAGTGCTATCGCCCATGCGCAGCAACAGCTGCTGCAAAGCCGTCGTTGTGTCTAACTGGGTAGTAGTCATTACATGTGCCCCACTTCTTCAGGAATCTTGAAAAATGTTGGGTGTCTGTACACTTTGGAGTTGGAAGGTTCGAACAACGGGCCACGTTTGGACGGTGCGCTCGCTACCACATCCTCGGATTTCACTGCCCAGATGCTCACGCCTTCATTACGACGGGTGTACACATCACGGGCATTGTTGATTGCCATTTCCGCGTCAGGCGCATGCAAGCTACCCACGTGTCTATGATTCAAACCGTGTTGACCACGAATAAAAATTTCCCACAGAGGCCATTCTTGAGACATGGTGTTGTCCTCCTTATCTCACTTGTTATTGCTACAGTTTTAGATGTACGTGCCGACAGCGATGTCACCGTCGGCGCTGTGTTGTACGCTTAGGCTTGCTTGCGCTGTTGCGTCTGTTTTTTCTGCGCGTGTACGGCTAGGCCTTCACGGAACCATGCGCCGTCATCCCACGCTTTCACTCGTGCGCCCAAGCGCTCTTTATTGCACGGGCCATTACCAGCGATCACTTCAAAGAACTCGTTCCAATCAGGCTCGGAGAAATCGTGTGCGCCACGTTCTTCGTTCCACACTAGGTTTTCGTCTGGTACGGTCAAGCCCAAGTACTTAGCTTGTGGCACGGTTTGGTCCACAAACTTCTGACGCAGCTCGTCGTTAGTGTTGATCTTGATTTTCCATGCCATGGACTGTGCCGAGTGCACGGAGTCTTTGTCGGAAGGACCAAACATCATCAAAGCGGGATACCAGAAACGGTTCAACGCATCTTGAGCCATCGCTTTTTGCTCTGGGCTGCCTTCGCACATCTTCATCATGATGTCGTAGCCCTGACGCTGGTGGAAGCTCTCTTCCTTACAGATACGAATCATGGCACGGCTGTAAGGGCCGTACGACGTACGCTGCAGAGGCACCTGGTTCATAATGGCGGCGCCATCCACCAACCAACCTACTGCACCGATGTCGGCCCAGTTCAATGTTGGGTAGTTAAAGATGGACGAATACTTCATCTTGCCGGAGTTCAGCAGCTCGATAAGTTCATCGCGGCTGACGCCCAGCGTTTCGGCCGCACAGTACAAGTACAGGCCGTGACCGGCTTCATCTTGTACCTTCGCCAACAGAATTGCTTTACGCTCTAGCGTAGGAGCGCGCGTAATCCAGTTACCTTCTGGCAACTGACCTACTACCTCAGAGTGCGCGTGCTGACCGATCTGACGAATCAGGGTTTTGCGGTAGCCTTCCGGCATCCACTCTTTAGGTTCAATTTTTTCACCGCGCTCAATACGCTCCATGAAGGCCTGTTCTTCTGCCGACATTTCATCAATGGGGCGTACGCGATCACTGCCCGTATTAATTACCTGTGCATACATAGGATGTCACCTTGCGTTCTATACTCGTTCAATAATCAGTGCGATACCTTGCCCTACGCCAATGCACATGGTGCACAGCGCGTAGCGGCCGCCTTGGCGATGCAGCTGATACGCTGCGGTCGCTGCCAGACGAGCACCACTCATACCCAGTGGGTGGCCTATAGCAATAGCGCCCCCGTTGGGATTCACATGTGGCGCATCATCCGCCAGCCCCAATTGGCGTGTTACAGCCAGAGCTTGGGCAGCAAACGCCTCATTCAATTCGATTAGATCCATGTCTTCCAAGCGCAAACCGGCACGTTTTAGTACGCGGCGAGTGGCTTCTACTGGACCAATACCCATCACACGTGGTTCTACACCCGCCGCAGCCATTGCTACGACGCGAGCCAACGGTTTGAAACCTTGTTGTGCGGCCATGGCTTCAGAAGCCACTACCAAGGCACATGCACCATCGTTCACGCCAGAAGCATTACCTGCGGTCACACTAAGGTCTGCACCGTTTACGCCTTTCAGTTTGGCCAATTGCTCTACGCCAGTACCAGGGCGTGGGTGTTCGTCTTCCGTCACGACGATAGGATCGCCTTTGCGCTGAGGAATACTGACGGACATCAGTTCGTCGTTAAATACACCAGCGGCTTGTGCTGCTGCCCAACGTGCTTGGCTACGCGCAGCGAACAAGTCTTGGTCTTCACGGCTAATGTTGAAGTCAGCCGCAACGTTATCAGCCGTTTGCGGCATGGTGTCTACACCAAAGGCCGCTGCCAGTTTGGGGTTCACAAAGCGCCAGCCAATGGTGGTGTCATACACTGCGTTGCTGCGTGAAAACGCGCTAGTCGCTTTGGGCATCACAAAAGGCGCACGGCTCATGCTTTCCACACCGCCTGCCACGATGAAATCACAGTCGCCTGCTTTAATGGAGCGAGCTGCCATACCTACGGCATCCAAGCCCGAACCACATAGTCTGTTGATGGTTGTTGCAGGTACATTCACTGGCATACCAGACAACAAGACCGCCATACGAGCCACGTTGCGGTTATCTTCACCCGCTTGGTTCGCACAGCCAAAAATCAGATCGTCCACCAGCGACCAGTCCGCATTAGGATTACGCTGCATCAAAGCAGTCAACGGCATTGCCGCCAAATCATCTGCTCGTACTGACGACAGTGCGCCACCATAACGGCCTATGGGTGTACGTACAGCATCACAGATAAAAGCCTCGGACATAGGTCTGTTTCTCCTGTTGGATCTGCTCCAGTCTATTCAATGACCGACCGGACGGTTATATATATTCACATGAGTATTTAGCCATTTAATACATTACAGATCAATGAGGGTTTTCTCTTAATTTGTAATGTTTCAGGCTAAATTTTTTTGCTGCTACCTACAAAACGGCAGCCAAACGTTCCAAACGTTGGCTAACTTGCTGGCTCTTGCCAGGCAATTCACCGTCAATACTGACAAAATCAGCCACCACCTTGGTATCGGCCATTTTTGATAAAGCTAAATACAATCGGGCAAACAGCTGACGGGCTTCGTGGCCTTCCCAGTTTTCTGGCAAGGCTTCTACCGGCAAGTGCGGTGCACGCAAGGCAACATGACGAAATTCATGCACCATCAGCAAACGCAATGTCAGTGCGGTAGCGGGCTCTAACTGCGAGAGCAACGCCTCAACTGGTTGGAAATGGGAAATAAAACCTTGATACGCTTCAGCGTAACGCGGTAAGTCCCAATGCTCGGCCACAAAGGTGCGCATGTTATCGCGCCCCTGCAATACTTCGGCCTGCCACACCAATACTTGTTTAGGCAGCGGTACGTCATCTGGCCCCATCGCCAAGCGAGGGCTTACTGCAGCATAGCCCAAACGTTTCAAGGTACGCATGATGGCGTCGGAATCACCACCTTCTACGTAGACCAAGCGCCATTGCTGCGTGGCTTGGTAGTCATACAGCACTTTTGCCGCATACGAAAACTCGGTGCGTGCGGCGTTGGTCAACCGGTAGAAGCTGCGACGCCCTGCCCGCTCACCCTGCAACTGCCCTGCTGCCATCAATCGCGACACCGCTGTGCGTACCAGATTTTCACTAATACCCACAGCAGCGCAGCATTCGATGA
Organism: Paenalcaligenes sp. Me52; assembly: GCF_050487965.1. NCBI lineage: Bacteria > Pseudomonadati > Pseudomonadota > Betaproteobacteria > Burkholderiales > Alcaligenaceae > Paenalcaligenes > Paenalcaligenes sp. Me52. The sequence continues at coordinate 300,316 of NZ_JBKQFO010000002.1, forward strand.
TATTTCCCATCCACACTACACCACCACGCGGTTCTACTACGTCACCATATAAGGTGACGATGAACGCTGCCGCTTTAAGCTGGCAGTTTTGCAGCAACGTATCGACTAGCTGCTGACCCGCGTTGGTATTCGGCGTAGATGTAGACAGGAGTGGCATAGGCTTCAAAAAACATTAAGTGGGCTACAACCCTCAAAATGTACCAGTTTCTGCTACAGCTAGCAGCTTTTGGCAAGGTTCTGGTGTCATACCCATTGCGGCAAAGTGACGCAAGCGTTGCACCACCTCGGCTACACCACGCTCTTGAGCGTCTTGCAACAAACCACCCCGCCAACGTGGGAAACCGTAGCCATGAATCTCTACCAAATCTACATCAGCCGAACGTTGTGCAATACCTTCTTGCAGAATCAGCGCAGCCTCATTCACCATAGGCAACACTAAGCAATCAACAATGTCTTGCTCGGTCCATGCTTGTTTGACCCCACCAGTAGCCACGTTGGCGATGACCTCAGCCACCACAGGCGACTCTATAGCCTGGCGCTCACCAGGCACGTAGTCATACCAGCCACCATTGGTTTTTTGACCCAATCGTCCCATCTCGCACAGTTGCTCAGCCACTGGTGCAAAGACTTCTTCGCCACGCTCTTTCGCTGCTTTACGCTGGAAGGCTGCGATGTCCAAACCACCCAAATCTTGAGCCTCAAATGGCCCCATAGGCATACCGTAGGCACGCATAGCGGCGTCTACTTGGCTAGGTGTAGCACCCGCCAGCAGCAAGCGCTCTGCCTGCGCACGCAATACGCGCAGAATCCGGTTGCCGATAAAGCCATCACAAATGCCTGCTCGTACTGGAATTTTGCGCAACTTAGCCGCCAACGAAAAACTGGTAGCCAGCGTTTGCATAGAGGTTTGCTCTGTTGGCACGATTTCCAGCAGCTTCATGATTTGTGCTGGACTAAAGAAGTGCAGACCAATAAAACGCTCGGGCGCTACGATACCTTGGGCAATAGCAGAGGGATCTAAGTACGACGTATTGGTTGCCAAAATGGCATCCAAACGGCATACGGTGGACAACTGTGTGAATACATCTCGCTTCACTTGCAGGTCTTCAAATACCGCTTCTATAACCAGATCCACTTCGGCCAAGCCGGTGTAGTCGGTCACACCACGCACACCCGCAATACGTGCTTCGGCAGTTTCCGCCGTGATGCGGCCACGCTTCACGCTACTTTGGTACGTAGAGCTAATACGGTCCAACCCACGCTGCAACGATTCAGCATCACGCTCCATCAACACGACATTGATGCCTGCATCACGCAATGCCATGGCAATACCCGCACCCATGGTCCCACCACCTACCACGCCAGCCACCTGAATTTCTTTGGTATCAACACCCTTGATTTCTGGTGGACGAGTCGCGCCACGCTCTGCAAAGAACACATGGCGCAATGCACGTGCTTGTGCCGAACCACGCAAGGTCAGGAAAGTTTCACGCTCGAAGGCTTGCGCTTCTGCTACTGGTGCCTCGCACGCACGTTTTACACACTCCAACGTCATTGCTGGTGCTTGCAAACGTTTATCACGTGGCAACAACTCTTTAGCCAGTTGTGCCCACTCTTCTGAGGACAAGGCCTCACCCGCTACTGAACGTTGCAATACAGGCTGCGGTAATGGCTGTGCCAATACCTGCTCTAGCCATGTGAGCGCATTTTTCTGTAGATCAGTCTCAAACACAGCATCTACCAAGCCGCTTTGCAAGGCTGCCGGCGCTTTAACGGGAGCACCTTTGACGACCATCTCCGCTGCTTTACGCGCACCCACCAAACGTGGCAAACGCACGCATCCACCCGCGCCAGGTACCAGACCCAAATTCACTTCGGGCACACCCAATTGCGCATTAGCCAACGCCACACGGAATCTACACGCCAGCGCAATTTCCAAACCTCCACCCAGCGCGCTGCCATGAATCGCTGCCAGCCACGGTTTAGTGGCCTGCTCAATGGCCGCAATCACATCAGGCAAGTGCGGTGCTTGAGGCGGTTTGCCAAACTCATTGACGTCTGCACCCGCAATAAAGGTACGCCCTGCACATGTCAGCAGTACCGCTTGTACAGAGGGATCTGCATCCAGTGTTTGTACGGCAGCAATTAAGCCGCTGCGCACATCCTTGGATAGTGCATTTACGGGTGGATTATCCACCTGCACAATCGCAATAGCCCCACTACGTTCAATAGCAATATTCATCGTTTACATCCCCAGATAGGCCGAGCGTATGCGTGGGTCTTCAATCAATTGCTGAGCCGGGCCGGACAAGGTGATGTGCCCTGTTTCCATCACATAGCCTCTGTCTGCAACTGACAATGCGCCAAACGCATTTTGCTCTACCAACAATACAGTGACGTCCAACTCTTTCAGACTTTTCACCACATCAAAAATCTGAGCCACCAAAATGGGGGCCAACCCCATACTAGGCTCATCCAACAATAAGCACGACGGACGACTGAGTAATGCGCGCGCAATCGCCAACATTTGCTGCTGCCCGCCTGATAAACCACCCGCCGCCAAATTACGCTTTTCACGCAGGATAGGGAACATGTTGAAGGCATCTTCCATGTCTCTATCTACTTTGTCATCGGTGTACAAATAAGCACCCAAACGCAGATTTTCTTCCACCGTCAGGCTAGTGAAAATCTGGCGTCCCTCGGGTGATTGCGCCAAACCGCGCTTCACACGCTGGTAGGCTGGCATGGTGTTCAGGTTCTCACCCCTAAACACAATCGTGCCATCTTGCACAGGCTGAATACCAGACAAGCAGCGTAACAGGGTGGTTTTACCGGCACCGTTTGCCCCCACCACTACGACAATCTCACCTGCACTGATTTCCAGATCAATGCCATGCAGCACTTCAATGCGGCCATAGCTGGAACGTAATTGATTAACACTCAGCATATTTGGCAGCCTCCTCTTTTGCGCCTGCACCCAGATAGGCTTCAATCACGCGCGGATGGCTTGCGATCTCTGCGGGCACACCTTCTGCAATTTTTTCGCCATGATCCAGCACTACGATCTGATTGGAAATGCGCATCACCATTTTCATGTCGTGCTCTACCAGCAAAATCGCAATACCGCTGCCAGCAACCTCGGCCACCAGCTTCTCTATTTCTTCCGTTTCTACCGCGTTACACCCTGCCGCAGGCTCATCCAACAGCAGCAATTTGGGCCCTAACGCCAATGCACGGGCAATTTCCAAGCGCTTTAACGAGCCGTAAGACAGCGAACCGGCTTCAAACTCAGCAGCGCGCCCTAGCCCTACACGCTCAAGCAACTCACGCGCTTGGTCCTCTGATCGTTTGGTGCGTCTACGTGCGGAAGGCAAACCCAGCAAATCGGCCAATAGCGAACCGTTTTCTTGCAGGTGAAAACCCGTTGCCACGTTTTCCAAAGCTGTCATGGCAGGAAAAACCTGTAGGTTTTGAAAAGTACGTGACATGCCACGGCGCGCCAACAAATGTGGTGCCATGCCGGTAACAGGCTCATTGTTCAGCAACACTTCGCCTTGCTGCGGTTGATATACCCCCGACAGCATATTGAACAAGGTAGTTTTACCAGCGCCGTTAGGGCCAATCACCGAAACGATCTCACCTTCACGCACCGCAAAACTCACGTCATGCACCGCACGCAAACCACCGAAAGAGATACCTACGTTTTTAACGTCTAATAAACTCATTAGCCTCTCCCGCGTAGTTTCTGTGACAAGCTAGGCAATACACCTTCGCGCATGAATATCATGACCAGCATCATGATTAAGCCCAACACAATCTGCTCGTACTCTTGCAAGAAGGTCAGCACCTGCGGCAAGGCTGTCAGTAGCGTCGCACCAAACACAGCACCCAATACAGACGCTGCACCGCCCAACACGGCCATCGTCACAATTTCAATGGAGTGCATGAACCCGGCCACATCAGGTGTCACGAAACGGTTTTGCATCGCCAAAATAGAGCCCGCAAACGAAGCATAAATCGCAGAGATCACAAAGCCACGCAGTTTGAAGCGCGCTACATCCACACCTACGGTACGGGCAGCCACTTCAGAACCGTGCAATGCACGTAGTGCACGACCTGTTGCACTGTATTGCAAGTTCAAGGCAATGGCAGCACCAATCACCAACGCAATACCGCTAAAGGCATACCAGAACTCGGCATTATTCAGGTTTAAGCCCCACTCTTTCAATATGGCGCGTAAGCCAGGGTCAGCCACCACGATACCGTCTGGGCCACCTGTTAACCATGCTTCGTTAGTCAGAATCATGGAAATCAACACACCAAAACCCAGAGTGGCGACGGACAAGTAGTAGCCTTTGAGTCGTAAGATAGGACGTCCAACCAACCAAGCCAAAACGCCGGAAATCACAGCGCCCAACACAGCGGCTGACAACACCGAGATACCTAAGTGTTTAGGGGCCAATGCACAAGCATAAGCACCAATACCGATAAACCCGGCATGACCCAAACTGATCTGGCCTACAAACCCGGTCAGAATCACAATCCCCACCACAGCCAAGCTATTCACAAATACTAGTGAACCCACGCGTAGGTAGTAAGAGGACGGGAAGAACCACGGCGCAATAGCGATCAGCGCAATCAGAATCAGCAAAGTGGTATGTTTAGGAGACAATCTTTTCATGGTTTACACCCTCTCCATGGATTTACGCCCAAACAGACCCTGTGGCATCAGGAACAACACCGCCAAGATCACTACAAATGCTGCCGCGTCTTTGTACTGCGAACTGATATAGCCCGCTGTCATTGCTTCTAGCACGCCCAGCAAAATACCGCCTACCAATGCACCTTTAGGATTGCCCATACCGCCCAACATCGCGGCTGCAAACCCTTTAAGAGCCATGGTCATGCCAATGTCATAGCTGGTCAGCGTAATAGGTGTCACCAACACGCCCGCCAATGCACCAATCGCTGCCGACAAGGCAAACGACAGCGTCATCACGTATTTAGTGTTGATACCTACCAGCACCGCTGCGATGCGGTTGTTTGCCGTTGCCAATACTGCACGGCCAGTCAGGGTGCGCGTAAAGAACAGCCACAACCCAAAGAACACCACAAACGCACCAGCAATCACCCACAAGCTCTGCGGCAAAATTGTTGCCCCCAGCAGCCTAATGGGATCATCACCTGAAAACGCAGGAAATCTATGCAACTGCTTATCAAAAACCAGTTGCACTACCCCACGTACGAAAATGGATGCCCCGATCGTAATAATGATCAGGCTTACTACTGGTGCGCCACGTGCCGGCTCAATGGCCAACTTATTCAGCAACACCCCAATCACTGCGGTCACCACAATCGCCAAGGCGGCAGCCAATGGCAAAGGAGCGCCAGCGGTATACGCCGCAGCCGTAATCATGCCCCCCAACATCACGAACTCACCTTGCGCAAAGTTCGCCACATCTGAGGCGTTATAAATAATGGTAAAACCTAGTGCCACCAGAGCGTAGACGGCACCTACCGTCAGTCCCGATAACAGGAACTGCATAAATTCGGACATATCTGTCTCCAGACGTTCTGCGTGCCCACCGTGGAGGGTGGCTACTGCCACACCCCACGGATGACCTTATTACTCAATAATTGTCCATTTGCCATCACGGATTTCCAGCATGCGGAATGCTGTCAAATCCAGACCCAAGTGGTCTTCAGGCGTCATGGTGTAGATACCTGTTGTGCCTACCAAACCTTTGGTAGCTTCCAAGGCGTCGCGGATTGCTGCTGGATCAGTAGAACCAGCACGTTCAATCGCATCTACGATCAAGTACAGCGCATCGTGGGCATAGCCACCGAATGTGGAAACAGGTTTACCTGTTTTGCTTTCGTAGCGCTCTTTGTAAGCTTGTACAGCAGGACGTTGTGGATCATCAGCAGCCAACAAGCTTGCTACCAACAACGGTGTACCTGGCAAACGGATACCTTCAGCCTCTTTAGCGCCAGCCAACTCAATGAACGCATCAGATGCTACACCGTGAGACTGATACAAAGGCAGATCAATAGCCAACTGTGAGTAGTTACGTGTCACGATGGCAGGACCTGAACCCAAGCCCATCACCATGATAGTTTGGATACCGTCTTTGTTTTTCAGGTTGGTCAACTGTGGAGTCATATCTGCATCGGTAGGGCCAAAAATTTCATCGCCCACAACATTGATGCCGTACTCGTCCACGATATCCAAGCACTGTTTGCGCATGGAAGAACCAAAGCTATCCGAACCAGACAACAAGCCTACGTTGTGCAGATCACGTTTTTTCATGTCCTCAAAGATCTTGGCACAAGCCATGCGATCAGTGTGAGGGGTTTTGAACGTGTGTTTACGTACTGGTTGAGTAATTTCAATCGCACCAGCCAACGAGATGAATGGCACACCAGCCTCTTCCACTACCGGCATGATCGCCATAGTGGCGCCTGTTGTAGAACCACCGATGATGGCCACAACTTCGTCATCTTCTACCAAACGCGTCGCAAACGTACGCGCTTTATTGGCATCACTCGCATCGTCATACGAGATCAAACGGATTTTTTCGCCCTTAACACCAACACCTCCTCTGGCATTGATATCCTCTACAAGGATTTTCAGTGTCTGTTCTTCAGGCTCGCCCAAAAACGATGCAAAACCCGTGGAAGATACGGAAGAACCGATCAGGATTTCAGCTTGACTGCTCACTGCCATGCAAGATAGCACAGCGGCCACAGCAAGTTTGCACACGTTTTTCTTTGACGCGTATTGAGTCATCTCATGTCTCCTAGCTTGTTGAAGTGAACTACTTGTTATTGGGGTGGCCTTGCTGGCCACTCCCTGATTTCTTTGTTCTTACTGTGTCACCGGTCTACGCCACATCACCACACGGAAGCGGTTTGCTACAAAAGCAGCATCCGCCACGCATGCGTTTCCAGCAGGATTAGCCCCTGTGACGTGGAAATCACTGAATGCAGCGCTCTGGTTTACATAAATACCGCCCATCAAGTTGATGGACAGGTTTACACCCGCTGCCGCAAATGCCTGAATAGCCACTTGAGTTGCGTCAGCATCGGTTTCGTACAAGGCAGCGGTAATCGCTCCTTTGGTTCTGGCCAATGTGGCAGCGCGACGTACACCCTCTTCTGCGCTGTCTACTGCTACTAGAAATACGATAGGGCCAAAGCATTCGGCACCGTACAAGGTTTCGTCTTCAGCCTGTACCGACAACAGCAATGGGGTGGCTGTACGTGTGCCTTCTAAGCCTTCTATAGGTGCGGAGTCACGCACAATTGGGGCCACGTTACGCATGGATTGCACACGCTCCAACGTATCAGTATTTGCCAAAGCACCCGCCACCATAGCGGCACGCGCAGGGTCTGCTAACAAACCGTCAATCGCAGCGGCAATACCTTGCTGCACTTCTTCCAACGTTTTGTGGCCGTCACCAGCACGTATACCGGTTTTGGGAATGAAGATATTCTGCGGAGCCGTACACATCTGGCCGCTGTACAGTGCTAACGAGAACGCAATGTTCTGGCACATGCCTTTGAAATCATCCGTTGCCGATACAACAATACTGTTTACGCCTGCTTCTTCGGTGTACACCAGCGGGGTAGCGGCATTCGCACGCAACCATTTACCGAAAGTATGCGAACCGGTGTAATCAATTTGAGCCACATCGGGGTGTTCAGCCAAATCTTTGGCCAACCCAGTACCGGCGTCTTCTGCTGCTAACAACACCACATCTGCAGGGAAACCTTGCTCTGTCAGCACTGCACGGGCCACTTGCACTGTAATCGCCATAGGCAAGATCGCAGCAGGATGCGGTTTGGCAATGACGGTGTTACCGGTCATCAAATTGGCAAACAGACCAGAGTAACTGTTCCATGTAGGGAAAGTTTGGCAACCAATCAGTACCGACACGCCGCGCGGAATAATCTGCCAGTGTTTTTCCAGTACCAGGTCACCGGCTTTGCCTTGTGGCTTAACCCACTGAGCTTCGGCAGGAATACGAGCCATTTCTGCCCACGCATAGGCCAACGCTTCCAGACCACGATCTTGGGCGTGTGGGCCACCTGCTTGGAAAGCCATAGGAAAGGCTTGGCCAGAGGTATGCATCACAGCATGGGCCATTTCAAAACTACGTTTATTCAGACGATCCAAGATTTCCAAACACACACCCGCACGTGCCTCGTGCGATGCCGCTGCCCACGCTTTTGCAGCTGCTTGCGAATGCGTAACCAATGCTTGTGCATCGACTGCAGGGTATGTAATGCCCAGCACCGGACCATACGGCGACTGTTCTTGGCCTACCGTATAAGCACCCGGATGACCCGGCAAATCGAAGGGACTATTCAGGGTAGCGTTATACGCTGCCAAGCCATCGTCTTTGGCCGTTTCACCATAAAATTTGCCGCTGGGAACCTCTGGATATGCTGTCCAGAAACCGCGCTGTTGCAGGGCTGTTAACGCCGCCTCGAGGGTGGCGCGGTGCTGTTCAAATAAACTCTGCATACTGGTTTTTCCTATGTCTACATTTGGCAAATATTATTGACCGACCGGACGGTTTATGCAATAGTAACAACCCGAATACCCGAACTTTGAGAAAATAAGCAAAAAAATCAAAGCCTACCAAAGCAAGGTTCGGCACCACTGGTTCTAAAGCAAAAGGAGACATGCAATGAACCCTGCACACGATTGCGTGCTGAGTCGTCTTGACCAAGGCGTACTACACCTGACCCTCAACAGGCCAGAAAAGCTAAATTCCTTTAACACCGAGATGCACTTGGCCTTGCGCGCCGAATTCGAACGCGCCAGCCAAGATCCTGACGTACGAGCGGTGCTGCTTACGGGTGCAGGTCGAGGTTTTTGTGCTGGGCAAGATCTGGGTGATAGAGATCCGCGCAAAGCAGAAGCGGCACCAGATCTAGGTCAAACCATTGAACAGTTCTACAACCCACTCATCCGCCAAATTCGCGCTCTGGAAAAACCAGTCATTTGCGCGGTTAATGGTGTGGCTGCAGGCGCTGGTGCCAACATCGCACTGGTATGTGACATCGTATTGGCGGCACGTTCAGCCAAATTCATTCAAGCCTTTTCCAAAATCGGCTTGGTGCCAGACTCTGGTGGCACATGGAGCCTGCCTAATCTAATCGGTGAAGCACGTGCCAAAGCTTTAGCACTAACCGCAGCACCACTGGATGCCACTACTGCCGCCGAATGGGGCATGATCTGGCAAGCCGTGGAAGATACCGAACTGCAAGATACGGCCACTAAACTGGCTCGTCAACTGGCTCAGGGCCCTACTTTTGGCCTAGGCTTAATCAAACAAGCGATTCAATCCGCCTCTGAGAACAGTCTGGATCAACAATTAGATCTAGAACGTGACTTACAGCGCCGTGCAGGACGCAGTCACGATTATGCTGAAGGCGTAACCGCTTTCTTGGAAAAACGCGCACCTGAATTCAAGGGGAAATAAGATGAGCACAACGACTCTCTCCCCTCAGGCTTTAGCGCAAGCCTGTGCAGATGCCATGTGGGCGGATGATCACGCCACCAAACATCTGAACATGGAATTACTCAATGTGGATGCAGGCACTGCCTCTATCCGCATGCGTATTGCGCAACACATGCTAAACGGCCACGGTACTTGCCACGGCGGCTACATGTTTACTCTGGCGGATTCCTGCTTTGCTTTCGCCTGCAATACCTATAACCAACGAACAGTAGCCCAACATTGTTCCATTACTTATTTGGCTCCTGCATTCGAACACGACGAACTCACGGCTACCGCACGTGAAGTCAGCCGAATTGGTCGCAGCGGTATCTACGATATTAGTCTTCACAATCAACGTGGAGAACACATCGCAGAATTCCGCGGCCATTCGCGCACCATCAAAGGTTCATTATTGCCTGATAGCCAGCCCTAAGAGGCACGGCTTACACAAAGAAATAGAGAAGTAGAGGACACAAAACCATGGAACCTATCATTCCTAACAAAGCTGATCTGGACCCCATCGTACTGGCTTCGCGTGATGAAATTTCCGCACTGCAGTTGGAGCGCATGCAATGGTCACTGACCCACGCCTACGAGAACTCCCCTTTCTATAAAGCGCGTTTTGATGAAGCTGGTGTACACCCTTCAGATCTGAAAACCTTGGCAGACTTGGCCAAGTTCCCTTTCACCTGCAAAGATGATCTGCGCAAATCCTACCCCTTCGGTATGTTTGCGGTACCACGCGAAAAACTGGCTCGTATTCACGCTTCTTCAGGTACTACAGGTAAACCTACTGTTGTAGGCTACACCCGCAATGACATCGACACATGGGCCACATTGGTTGCCCGATGCATTCAGGCTGCTGGCGGTAGGCCTGGCGACATCATGCACAACGCCTACGGCTATGGGCTGTTCACAGGTGGTTTGGGTGCTCACTACGGCGCAGAAAAACTGGGTTGTACCGTAGTACCTATTTCTGGCGGCATGACTGAGCGTCAAGTATCCCTGATCAACGACTTCAAACCTCGTATTATCATGGTGACCCCATCCTACATGCTGTCCATTTTGGACGAGTTCCACCGCCAAGGCCTGGATCCACGTGAGTGTTCGCTGGAAGTGGGTATTTTCGGTGCAGAACCATGGACCAACGCGATGCGTTTGGAAATTGAGCAAGCCTTCGATATGCACGCTGTGGATATTTATGGCTTGTCTGAAGTGATGGGCCCAGGTGTGGCGAACGAGTGTGTGGAAACCAAAGACGGCCTGCACATTTGGGAAGATCACTTCTACCCAGAAATCATCAACCCAGAAACAGGCGAAGTGCTGCCTGACGGTGAGGAAGGCGAACTGGTGTTTACGACACTGACCAAAGAAGGCTTGCCTATTATCCGTTACCGCACCCGCGACTTGACTCGCTTGTTGCCAGGTACTGCTCGTAGCATGCGTCGTATGGCCAAAGTGACAGGTCGCAGTGACGACATGATCATTTTGCGTGGCGTGAACGTGTTCCCTACACAGATTGAAGAACAAATTTTGAAATGTGACGGCTTAGCTGCACACTTTAAAATCGAACTAAACAAATCGGGCCGCATGGATAACATGACTGTGCACGTAGAGTGCCAGCCACAATCCACTGACGATGCTTCGCGTCAACGTGCTGCCAAAGAACTGGCTCACCACATCAAGAGCATCATCGGCATCAGCACACACATCAACGTTGCTCAGCCAGGCACCTTGCGCTCTGAAGGCAAAGCACAGCGTATTGTGGACAACCGACCCAAGCAGTAAATTACCCCTTGTACATCAGCCTGTTACAGGCTGATGTACAAGAATACGCTACACTGATAGTTTTACTTACACAGGAAAAATATGGCTCGCTCCCGCGCAGCTGACTTTGAAGAAAAGCAGTTGCACATCTTAACCAATGCTGCTGCCGTTTTTGCAGAGCTAGGCATGGAAAAAGCCTCCATGTCACAAGTTGCTGCTCGCAGCCAAGTCTCCAAGGCTTTGCTGTACCACTACTACCCCAGCAAAACCGCTTTAATTTTTGACATCATCCGTAGTCACCTTGAAGAACTGGATGACGCGCTAGAAATTGTTGCCGAAGAAAGCAAGAACGATCCTGCTGAAGTACGCCTGCGTAAATTGGTGCGCCAAATTCTAGAATGTTATCGTGACGCCGATGACAAACACTTGGTACAGCTGAATTGCCAGCGTTCGCTTCCCGAAGAAGAAACGCATGAAATTAACATGCTAGAACGTAAGATTGTGGTGCAAATCGCCGATACGATCCGCGCAATCAACCCCGACATCAATGCCGAACGCCCGCTACTGAAGCCGGTCACCATGTCATTGTTTGGGATGTTGAACTGGGTTTATATGTGGTTTAGGCCTGATGGCCCTATCAGCCGCGAAGAGTACGCTGATCTCGCCACCACGTTGATTTTAGAAGGTCTGAAAAACATACGGTAAGCAAAACGGCTTACCGTTCTTCTTTTAGCCCCTGCCACTCTGGCCCGGGGACATCAATGTCCAACATAGCTAACACTCGTTGCACCGAGTGGTCGACTAGCTCATCAATATTCTGTGGTTTGAAATAAAACGCCGGTAAGGGTGGGAAAATAACAGCCCCCATTTCCGTCACCGCAGTCATATTGCGCAAGTGCGCCAAGTTAAACGGTGTTTCCCTGACCATCAATACTAAACGGCGGCGCTCTTTTAGCACCACATCAGCAGCACGGGTAATCAGGTTATCGGCTAAACCATGAGCTACCGAGCCCAAGGTACGCATAGAGCACGGCACGATAATCATACCGGCTGTTTTGAAGCTGCCGCTGGCGATGCTCGCGCCCACTTCTTTATGGCTGTGCACCACGTCGGCCAGATCATACAACTGCTGGCGCGTCATGCCCAGCTCGTGATCTAGATTCAGTACTGCGGCGGGTGAAACCACCAAATGGCTTTCCACCCCCTCGCAGCGCTGCAACATTTGCAACAGGCGCACTGTATAAAGTGCTCCCGTTGCGCCTGTCATGGCAACAATAATACGTTGCCTTACGCCTGAACTCATTCCAGAGCCCCAGCCTCACGCAGCATAGTTTCCAGTTCGCCGTTTTCGAACATTTCGGAAACGATATCGGAACCACCAACAAACTCACCGCCGATGTACAGCTGAGGAATCGTAGGCCAGCTAGAGAAATCTTTAATGCCTTGACGTACTTCTTCATCGTCTAGCACGTTTACGGTTACCACTTGGTTCAAACCTACTGCACGCAAGATTTGCACAGTGCGAGCAGAGAAACCACACTGAGGAGCTTGTGCTGTGCCTTTCATAAACAGCACAACTGGGTTTTCGGTCACGGTTTCACGGATAAAATCTTGAACTTCGCTCATGGTCTATACCACCTTAAAAATCGTTAATGCACCCGCCGGAGATGCGTTCAATTCCGGCTAGATCCTGTTTGCTGTGCACCGCCTTGAAACCGGCCTGCTGCAACATGTGACGTACCTGTACAGCTTGATCCCAACCATGCTCCATCCAAAGCTGCCCTGAAGGCAACAAAAATCGCGAAGCACCGTTAATAATAGTCTGCAAATCAGTCAAACCATCTGCCCCATCACTTAGCGCCATATCTGGCTCAAAGCGCACGTCACCCTCTGATAGATGGGGATCATTTGCCGCAATGTAAGGGGGGTTGGAAACAATTACATCAAAACCTTCAACGCCTTGCAGTGCATCGTACCAACTCCCTGCAAAAAATTCGACTTTTGCACACAAATCGTGGGAGTTTTTCGTCGCTATCTGTAAGGCATCCGCACTGAAATCCGTCGCAACCACCTGCGCATCAGGTCTAGCCAAAGCAATGGAGATCGCCACAATGCCACTGCCTGTACCTAAATCTAACACGCGCGGCTGCAACTTGCCTTCTAGGCAGCTCAATGCGTGTTCTACCAATGTTTCGGTATCGGGGCGCGGAATCAACACACTAGGCGACACACTAAAGCGGTGCCCCATAAACTCACGCCAGCCCACCAAATACGCCATCGGCGTGCCACCTAAACGCTCTTGTTCTAGCCGAGCATACGCTTGCACGGCGACTTCAGATAGTTCGTCAGTATCGTGTGCGATCAACCATGCTCGGCTTACGCCCAACACATGCTCCCACAGCATTTGCTGCTCTAAGCGGGGAAGCTGCGAGGCGCGCTGCCAGGCGCGTAGCGTATTCATTATGCGTTAGCCAAGGCCGCCAGCTGTTCAGCTTGGTGCTCAGCCAACAAGGCGTTGATCACTTCTTCCATATCGCCTTCCATGATGTAGCCCAGCTTGTACAGCGTCAGGTTGATACGGTGATCGGTCACACGGCCCTGTGGATAGTTATAGGTACGAATACGCTCTGACCTATCCCCCGTCCCCACCAGTGAACGGCGCTGATCGGATTCTTTTTGCTGTTGCTCGCGCAATTGCTGATCTTTCAGCCTTGCCGCCAACACTTGCATCGCTTTATCACGGTTACGGTGCTGTGAACGGTCATCCTGACACTCCACCACCACGCCTGTGGGCAAGTGAGTAATACGCACAGCAGAATCGGTTTTATTCACGTGCTGACCACCCGCACCGCTGGCGCGGAAGGTGTCGACACGCAGGTCGCTACTGTTGATCACAATATCAGAGGCTTCATCAGCTTCTGGCATGATCGCAACGGTTGCAGTAGAGGTATGCACACGGCCTTGCGCTTCGGTTTCAGGCACACGTTGTACACGATGCGCACCCGATTCAAATTTCAGTTGGCCATACACGCCATCGCCCTCAATACGAGCGATCACCTCTTTATAGCCACCCATTTCCGCATCGTGCGCAGAAATCATTTCCACACGCCAGCCTTTTTGCTCAGCGAAGCGGCTGTACATACGCAGCAAATCGCCTGCAAAAATGGCGCTTTCATCACCACCAGCACCCGCACGAATCTCTAAGTAAATGCCGCGACCATCGTCAGGATCTTTAGGCAACAACAACAGTTGCAGCTCGTCTTCCAATGCAGCGATACCGTCACGCGCAATACGGAACTCTTCTTCGCCCATTTCACGCATTTCAGGATCACGCATCATTTCTTGTGCGGTTTCCAGATCACCTTCGGTGGCCACATAGCGATTAAAGGCTTCCACTACAGGTTCCAACTCGGAACGCTCGCGTGACAACTTACGGAAGCTGTCCATATCTGACGCGGTTTCTGGCTCAGATAACAGGGCATCCACTTCAATCAACCGGTGAGCTAACTGCTCCAACCGGGTACGCATAGAATCTTTCATAAGGCAGGGATAGTGTGTGAAATCGGTAGGGACCAAAGTGCGGGCCCGTGCAGAGTTGCCTGCTCACAGCCCAAGAATGAACGCAACAGAGCGTCGCTACCGGCGACGGTGCGAATCAGGCAATAAACGCGGCAGCATATCCAACAACTGTTCGCGTTGCGGACCTTCGCTGCGGTTCAATTCGGCCATAGGGCCGTGCAGGTACTTCTGTGTCAGGCTATGAGCCAGCCACTCCATCACCTCTTCAGGTGATTCACCGCGAGCCAACATGCGACGAGCACGATCCAGCTCAAGCTGGCGTAGCTGGTCGGCATTACGCTGTACATCGATTAGCGTTGGCACGATTTCGCGGTTAGATAACCAGTGCATAAAGTTTTGCACTTGGGTATCAATAATTGCTTCGGCCTGAACTACAGCCGCTTTACGAGCATCGGTACCTTGTTGCACTACACGACCCAAATCGTCCACTGAGTACAAGTACACATCAGACAGACGAGCCACTTCAGGTTCAATATCGCGAGGTACAGCCAAATCCACCATCACCATAGGACGGTGTTTACGTGTACGAATAGCTCTCTCTACCATCCCCAAACCGAGGATGGGCAAGGAACTTGCCGTACAGGATACGATGACGTCGTATTGATCTATATGGTCTGGCAAATCGGACAGCTTCATTGTTTGGGCGGAAAAGCGATTCGCTAAGGATTCGGCTCGGTCCAAACTACGGTTGGCCACACACATGGATTTGGGGCTAGCCGCCGCAAAGTGCGTCGCACACAGTTCAATCATTTCGCCAGCACCGATAAACAGTACTTTGCTGTCACTTAAATTACCAAATACGCGCTCAGCCAAACGCACCGCAGCTGCGGCCATAGAAACCGAGTGCGCACCAATAGCTGTTTGTGAACGTACTTCTTTAGCAACAGAAAAAGTGCGCTGGAACAACTGGTGCAACAACGTGCCCAGTGCGCCTGCTTCTTCAGCAGCTTTCACGGCATCTTTCATCTGCCCCAGAATTTGGGGTTCGCCCAACACCATGGAATCTAAACCACTGGCCACGCGGAAAGCGTGACGCACAGCACCATTTTGTTGGTAACGATAAAGATGAGGAACCAGCTCGCTGGATTTCAAACTATTGAAATCAGCCATCCACTCTGGCAAACGCTCTGCCACATGCGGTTCAGCCGCACAGTAGATTTCTGTTCTATTACAGGTGGATAGAATAGCGGCTTCGCTAACGCTCTTTCCAAAGGCCGAGCGCAGGCCTTCCAGGGCGGGCCGAAGCACGTCCATAGGAAACGTCACTCGCTCACGCACAGCAACAGGTGCGGAGACGTAATTCAGACCAAAAGTAAGAACGTCCACTGACATGAGCCACTAAGGATAATTTAGGTATGGAGCATATTATAAGCGCCCGCAGCCTAGAACCCAAATTAGGGCTTTGTAAATACGGCTTCCCTGAGGCAAATCATGTGCCAAGTAAAATTTCTGTTGCAGGGGGTTTACAAACTCAAACTACGTGCTATAATTATTTTCTTCGTGGCCTTGTAGCTCAGTCGGTAGAGCAGAGGATTGAAAATCCTTGTGTCGGTGGTTCGATTCCGCCCAAGGCCACCACGAATTAAAAAAGCCCAATCTTCGGATTGGGCTTTTTGCATTTCTGGCCACGTTAACTCTACGAAGCCTGAGGGCATTCAACTTCGTAGCCACTCACGCTACTGCCCCCCCCCTATTCGCTTAGCCTTCTCTACGCATGCAGCAAGCAAACGCATCTGTTATCACCAGATAGTTTTCTTCTTACTACGCCCGAACTCACACACCACACGCCCTAGAACCGTAGGCAGTATGCTGCTATCTTCATCAACTTTCTCAAATGATCATCTATAATTAGCAATCATTCCTATTATCGTTTGAGAAAATCCCCTTGCATCCTGTCAATTCCGCACCCTCTGACGAGTTTGCCAGACTGTACAGAAATCATCATGGTTGGTTGGTGCAAATGCTTCGTCGTCGCTTAAACGGCGATGCTGAAAATGCGGCTGATCTCGCGCATGACACTTTCGAACGAGTGATGCGCAATGAACTTCATACCCCCTTGACGGAACCACGAGGCTTTCTCACGACGATTGCAAAACGGCTTCTCATTGATCAATTTCGTCGACGCGCCATCGAACAGGCTTTTCTCGAAACACTGATGTCTCGCGAGGAAGAGTTTGCACCCAGCCCTGAAACACAAGTATTGGTGATAGAAGCCCTAGACGCGGTATGTCGCATGCTGGAACAACTACCACCTCGCGTACGCAAAGTCTTTGTTCTTGCCCAAGTAGAAGGGCTACCCTACCAACGTATCGCACACACATTGAACATCTCTGTACAGGCTGTGCAACGTGATATCACCAAAGCTTGGCAGCACTGCTACCAAGTACTCTACACATGACCCCACCAAAGAGTGATCGCCTACATCCCGATATCATCAAACAAGCAGCTCAATGGATGATGCGTATCGGAGATACCCCTGATGCAGCGACTCAACAAGCCTGTTTCCAATGGAGACAGGCCGATACTCAGCACGAATTAGCGTGGCAACGCTTGCAAAGCATTAGCCATGACGTCAGTGCCGTAACAGATAGCGGAGTCTCCAGTGCAACAGCGAGCCACACGATCATACGCTACTGCGAACAGCGTTCACGTCGCACCACATTGAAATGGATGCTGGGCGGAATAGGTGTTGGCCTAGGTACATTAGGTTGGGCTGGCGCACGCCAGGGGTTATGGGACGGCTCGGAGGTTTATCAAACAGCCACCGGCGAACAACACATCATGACGTTACCGGACGGCACGGTTCTTACGATGAACACAGGCTCTGTAGTTGCGCTGAACTACTCTGAGCAACAGCGACGTATTGACCTACGCAGCGGCGAAATCCTCATCGTGACAGCACACGATCCAAACGATAGGCCTTTTAGTGTGCAAACACAGAATGGTCTGTTGACGCCGCTGGGCACGCGTTTTGTAGTACGTCAAATGGACAACAGTCTCAACACGACACGTCTCACAGTGTTCGAAGGTGCTGTACGTGTCACGCCAATCAATCAAGCGTCATCGGCTCTGGTCGTACCCGCAGGTGAAGAATTAGAGTTTGATGCACAGACCTTCTACCCCTCCAAGGCAGTAAGCAGCACCGTGCCCGACTGGAGTGTAGGTATGTTAGTTGCAAACCGCATGCGCTTAGACCAGTTTTTGGCCGAACTCAGTCGTTATCGCCCGGGCATACTGCGTTGCGACGACGAGGTTGCCGGGCAGGAAGTAACCGGCGCTTTCCGCATAGACAATACCGATAAAACACTAGAAGTACTTGCTAGCGTGTTGAATCTAACACTGCGATATCGCACACGCTATTGGGTCTCTTTAGGGCGAGACTGAGCACATACTGCTAGGTCTACTACACCAATCATCTTAATAATTTTCTACCACACCGAAGATTTTCATTTCTGGTTCGTCAGATATAGAGAGACAGGCTTCGAGGCTCACGAGGTCTGGTTATCCCCTTCGACAAACCAGGAGTTTCAACCATGGCCATACGCCATCACAATTCTTCGCTGCCCCTGATGCGATCCATGCGACCCGCCCCTTTGTATCTCGTTGTTCATTTGGCGCTTATGGTGGTGCCATTTGCCATGCCGACTGTAGCCTCGGCACAGCACACCACTACTGCTAGGACGATTACGTTCTCTATTGCGCCTACAACATTAGACAATGCGCTAGGGCAGTTTGGAGCCACCGCAAAAATCACGGTTGCTGCATCGCCAGAATTAACGCAAGGTGTGATGACACAGGGGTTATCCGGACACTACAACGTCGAACAAGGCCTAGAGCAGTTATTAGCCAACACGGGGCTACAAGCGATTACCAATGAGAATGGCGAGGGCTATAGATTGCGTAAAGCCCCTCCGGCAACCTCTGGTATCTCCACCTTGGCACCTGTAACCGTAACAGGCTCATACAACGATGCCGTGACCGAAGGATCACTCAGCTACACCAGCGAAGTGGTCACCATCGGCAAAGGTAATCAACGTATCAAAGACATTCCACAATCGGTCACGGTCATGACACGGCAGCGGATGGACGACCAGAACGCCAACACACTTGATGATGTGCTGGCAAATAGTACGGGCATGACTTTGTATAAAAGCCCAATGGGCGGCAATTACATTTACTCGCGAGGCTTTCAAGTTGAAAGCTATCAATTTGATGGCGTTAATCGTGCCTTTTATTATCCACAGGCCAATAGCTTTACCAGCAACACCGTCACATTAGATCGCGTGGAAATTATTCGTGGGGCCACCGGCTTGCTGCAAGGGGCAGGCACACCAAGCGCCGCCGTCAATCTAGTACGTAAACGCCCTCTGGAGGAAGACCAAGTTCAGCTGCTAGCCAGTGGTGGTTCTTGGAGTAATTATCGTGCCGACATAGACGCGACAGGCGCGTTGAACGAGGCAGGCACATTACGCGGCCGCGCGATAGCGAGCTATAACGACCGAGAGTACTTCTACGACGTTGCAAACAGTCGTACTGGCGTGTTGTATGGCGTTCTGAGTTATGACTTCAGCCCTGATACCACCCTGACTGGCGGCGTGAGCTATGAAGAGCTGCGCTCTACCCCCTTCTTTCACGGCCTGCCTCATTACAGTAACGGTGACGACATTGGACTCAAACGATCCACATCGTTAGCGCAAGACTGGAACCGCTGGAATGGTAAGCAAACCGTCTTTTTTGCTGAACTAGCGCATCGCTTTAATGAGGATTGGTCAACAAAACTGACAGCAACCTCCACTCAAGAATCCAATAACTCAAAATATGCCTTTACAGAAGGTGCTGTTAGCCCGGAAACAGGGCTTGGGCCCACTATGTATGCTGGTGTTTTTGATTTCTCTACGCATAACAAAGCATTCAATCTGGATGTTGATGGCGCTTTCCATGCGTTAGGACGCAAACATTCAGTCAGCTTTGGCGCAAGCCTCAACAAGTTAACCAGCAAAAACGAGTTTGCACTGGCACGACTCAATCGTGCAGTAAATGTGTGGGCGCCGGATCATCACGTTCCCGAGCCTACGGATGAATGGCTGCATGAAAATGCCTATAGGGCGTCGGCAACCATCCACAAAATGGAGCAAACAGGCGTATATGGTGTGGGACGTTTCAGCATTACGGATCCCTTAACACTGGTCGCAGGCGCACGCGTTAGTTGGTACAAAAACACCTCCCGTTATCGTGACAGTGGCGACCAATACACGGATCCATATAAAGAAAACGGCGTAGTTACCCCTTATGGTGGACTGATTTATGCCTTCAACCCACAGTGGTCAGGGTACGTCAGCGCCGCACAGATCTTTGAGCCGCAAAATGCGCTGAATGCCGCAGGTAAGGTGCTAGACCCTATAGTAGGACGGAACTACGAAATCGGTATTAAGGGCGAACTGATGGATGGCCAACTGAATACCTCTATCGCATTATTTCGCATTGATCAAAAAAATCGAGCTCAGCAAGATTTAACTAGCACCTGCATGGTTGGCGATATTTGCTACTTATCTAGTGGCAAAGTACGTAGTCAGGGGGTGGATGTAGAAATCAGTGGCGAAATCGCTCAAGGGTGGCAAGTTTTTGCAGGTTATACCTTTAATACCCTCAAGTTTTTAAACGATACCACTGTCACAAACGCGAACTTTGCACGGACAGTGACACCAAAACATCTTCTACGCTTATGGTCAAACTATCAGCTTCCTGGTGCGTGGTCGGCGTGGTCATTCGGTGCGGGCGTTAACTATCAAACTGGCAGTTACACCGAAACACGATCTGTGCGCGTTTCACAAGGATCCTACGGAATTTGGAATGCGAGAATCGGGTACGACATTAATAAAAACTGGTCAGCAGCCGTCAACGTCAATAATATTTTCGACAAGACCTACTACCAGACTATTGGCGCACCTAGTTGGGGCAGTTTCTATGGCGACCCACTCAATGCTGTGCTGACGATACGTGGCAAGTTCTAACGCATAACAATTGCGAACGAAGCGACAGAGTTAGGACGTTCAACGCCTGTCGCTTCATCAACCCCTCTCACCTCAGCATCTTTACGCTTACTTGCTTTCTCTTACGTCGGTTTCAGCTACCATGTAACAAATCAAGTCACTTTATGTCGTTAAGGAGAGCAAGTTATGAATTTCCACGCAGATTGGACAAACACACTCACAGAGCTAGGTCTGACTTCTGTTATGACTGAACTGTCTAGCGAAGAAGGCATTGCACGTAACGGCAACCACGCTGTTGAAGTGCTGAAACGCAAACTCGTTGAACTACGTAAAGTACCTAGCGAAGAACAAAGCAAAGGTCATAGCCACAATCTGCACGTGCTGAGCGAAATCATTGATACCGTAGAAAAAACCATGCGCAAGCAAGGCAACTAATACCTACCGGTACTAGCAGCACATAACAAAACAGCCCAAAGGCCACTAGGCTTTTGGGCTGTTTTGATCATGACGGATAAAACGACACAGACGCTACGCGCCCTCACACTTACATATCTTCTTTACGTATAGGCAGCGGCTGGCCAGCCAAGGTTAAGGTGCGCTCAAGCAACTGCTCGTAAATAGGTCTACCACCCAAGCTTGCGGCAACAACCGATGCACTCAGTGCCGCCAATAAGCTAGGCAAAGCCAAGCTATATGTGCCTGTAAGCTCTATTACCAACACCACTCCCACCAAAGGTGCACGAATGGTGCTAGCAAACATACCCGCCATCCCAGCCACCGCAAAAGCAATAGTCGCATCAGGCGGCAAGGTCATTACTTCGCCTAACAACGTCCCAAGAAATACACTCAAGGTTGCAGACAACGCCAAAATAGGCGCAAAAATACCTGCTGGCGCGCCAATGGAATAACTGGCGGTAGTCATAAAGAACCGCACCAATACCAGCAACCCCAGCAACCCTATGCTGATAGAGTGATTGGCGACAAACACGGCCAAATTTTCACCACCGCCAGTTGCCTGTGGAAAACTTAATACCAGCGGCCCAATCAACAACCCCATCAATGTGGGTAACAAATACGGCGACACCGATAAGCTGATACGGCGCGAGAGATCCAGCCCCATCAAAATGGTGCGGTTAAACACTACCCCTGCACATCCAAGGATCATACCCAGCACAACAAACACAGGCAGCATGTACATAGGCATATCGACGCTAGCCATTTGCATAAACGGTGTAGAACCCGATACCAGCATGGTCATGACCGCACTAGAACCACACGCAATTAATACCGCGCAGTAAGCACGCACACTGTAGGGGAACACATTGCGTGCTTCCTCGATCACAAAAAGCGCTGATGCCAACGGCGCATTAAAGGCAGCCGTTAAACCTGCCGCTGCACCCGCACCCAGTAAGGCTCTAGCTTCTTTGAAACGCCGTCCCAACACCTGTGCAATGGACGCCCCCATATGGATAGTAGGCCCTTCTCTACCGCCCACTAAGCCAGCACCTAGCGCCATCAAGCCACCCACGAATTTCACTGGCAGCACACGTTGCCAGCGTACCGTACGTAGCCCTGCCATCGCGCCTTCAACTTCTTGCACACCTGAACCACTGGCTTCCGGTGCAAATTTACGCACTAAGGCTACGGCCCCACAGAACATCGCTGCACAAAACACGGCCATGCCTACGTACTGCCATATTCCTTCCAGCCCCAACCACTCAGGTAGTAGGTGCACTCGTTGTTGTGAATGCCCGACCAACATATGAAAAACCGAGCCCAACAAGCCCGTTAAAACACCAATCATTACGGCGACGAAGTAGTACGCCAAAGTTTCTTTTTGCGTGGAAGTAGCTGTAGATTGCGTAGCCATATTAGGTAATGTCGGCCTTATTTCTCAGGATAAAAGCGGGGCAACCGCTCTACCACCTACGATGTGTAGTGTCAGAACAGCACCTTATTTACGAGGGTGAATCCTACATGCAGCAATGAGCGCTAATTGTTGAGGCTTGCGCACAAACCACACTATACCGCTATACGACGCTGTGTATAGGTTTGCAACACACTATTCACATTCATTCAGATTTGCCCCGTTTCTTCCCCCTACTTGGCATAGCCCTAAATAACACAAGGTTATTAATTGTCATATTTAAATATAATTAATGAAAATCATTATCATTTCAATTCAGAGAAAAGGGGAAGAAAGTGGCATCACGTCAATGCTACGCCATCTGGCTGGGTATCGCGGGTTTGGGCTGCGCACCATTACTACATGCTGAAGAGGATAAATCGGTACGTAGCCTAGAAGCCATTGAGGTTAAAGCGAATCATTTTTTAGAGTTAGCACCTGCTTATGGCGGCAACCATCTGGCCACAGGCGGTTCCATCGGTTTGCTAGGCAATCTGGATAATATGGAAACACCGTTCAGCACGGTGAACTACACCAGCGCCTATATAGAAGATCAACAAGGTCAAGAACTACGCATTCTGATCAGTAAAAATGATCCGTCGGTACAAACACCCGGCTCAGGCGGCACAGCAGGTAAAGACACCATCTACATCCGTGGTTTCTCGGCGGGCGATGTATACCTGAACGGTATGCAAGGCCTTACCAGCGGCAGACGTGTGATGGCCATGGCCGAACGCTTAGAAGTACTCAAAGGGCCATCAGCGCTGCTCTATGGCATGAATGCCAGTGGTGATGTGGGCGGCTCAATCAATATGGTGACCAAACGCGCCACCGTAGACCCCATCACCAACTTCACCGCAACCTACATGGCACCTTCCCAGTTTGGTGGACATCTAGATTTAGGCCGGCGTTTTGGTGAGAACAATGAATTTGGCCTACGTCTCAACACCGTATTTAAAGACGGTGAAGGCATGGTGGATCATCGCAAAAACCGCGATAAGTTTGTTTCATTAGGTGCCGACTATAACGGTGGTGCCTTCCGCCTAAAAACAGACTTCTACCATTTGGATGAATACATTAGCGGCGTCAACCGCGGTATTAGTTTGGCCAAAGACTTGCAGAAAAACCCACTGCCTTCAGCACCTAAAGGGGATGTATTGCTGAGTGCGCCATGGGCATCAGCACAAATACGCGAAAATACCGCCATGGCGCGTGCTGAATACGATTTCAACGATCAGGTCAGCGCCTATGCATCGGTAGGCTATAGCGAATCCAGCATGCACAACTACAACACCAAAGGCAGTGTGCTGCTGAACGACCAAGGTGATTTACGCCTTAAAGTGACCCGTCGTCATAACCAAAGCCGCAACGTGGCAGCCAACACAGGTCTGTTCTACGAATTTGATACGGCTGGGGTGAAACACAACCTCAGCATGGGCGTAGATTGGTACCGTCAAAACAGCCGTATGTCGAATACCGCACTCAAAGGCTGGACGGCAGACATCAACATCTACGACCCTGTTTACCCAGAGCGCCCAAACTTCGCCCAAGCCCCCTTAGGCCCTGCCACCATTACCGAGCTGTACAGTTTTGGTTTGGCCGATACGCTGTCGTTTGCTGACGATCGCTTTAGGCTGATTTTGGGTTTGCGCCATCAGACCGTTAAAACACATAACCGTTCTTCTGGAGTGCGCTACGACAAAAGTGCGCTTACCCCCGCCATCGCCGGTGTATGGCGCTTAGATGAAGACTGGATGGTCTACGCCAACTACATTGAAGGGCTGACTAAAGGCACGCAAGTGGGTGACGACTATGCTAACGATGGCGAAATCTTCCCACCACAGCGCACCAAACAACATGAAATTGGCCTGAAGTATGACTCTGGTGATTACGCAATCACGGCTGCTCTATTCCAGATCACTCAACCCAATACCTATGAGGTTCCTGGTCGCGCAGGCGAAAAACCCTCACTGAGCTATGGCGGTGAACAGCGCAACCGTGGTGCTGAAATTCAGGTGGTAGGCCAAGTGACTCCTGAATGGCGTCTAACGGGCGGTGTAGCGTATTTGGATCCACGCTATCACAAGACCAGCGATGAAGCCTCGCGCAACAACTACGTGACAAACCTATCTCGCTGGAGCGTAAAACTGGGCGCAGAATGGGAGCCATCCTTCTTTGAAGGTTTCACACTCAGCGCTCACTTGTCGTCACAGTCTAAGCAATATCTGGATAAATCCAACAGCTACTATGTACCCGGTGTGACCACTTATGATGTAGGTGCACGCTACCGCACGTCCTTGGCAGGTAACCCACTAACCTTACGTCTGAGCATTGAAAACCTGACCAACAAAGCCTATTGGGTAGCTCCTCTCAGCCAAGGCCAAGGTTCACCACGCACCGTATTGTTATCGGCCACGATGAACTTCTAAGCCCTATCAGTATCGCGGTGTAGTGAGTGTATCTATGCTGTGACTCCCCCAAGCAGTGCGGCAGGTTCTGCTTGGGGATTTGGCATCACAACCTAGCCCCCTACCACCCTATACTCAGGCGCCAAGGTGTCATATAACGACGTCTTTAACTGTTCAATAAAGCGCTCTTGCAGCACCGAAGGCGGGCGCTCTGAACTGGTGACCACCGAATAGTGGTTCACCACTATAGGGTCAAACGGCACAAACACGACGCCATCGCCCCTGTAGAGGGTCGCGGTTAATGGGTCTACCAACGCTACCCCTGCCCCCGCTGCCACTAACTCTATCAACGAGTACGAAATTTGCGACTCCAACCGCATTTCGCGTTGAATGCCGTGTGCTGCAAACAAAGCATCAATCTGCAAACGTGTATCTAACACGTGAGGATGCGATAAGAAGGTTTCGCCTTTTAAATCCCACGGCCCCACCGTTGCTTCCCCTGCAAGTCTATGCCCTACGGGTAGTACGCACACCATACGACCGGACAAAATACGCTCGCCATACGTGCCTGACTGTCGCATAGACAGCATCACCACAGCAATATCGCACATACCACTCAACACCATATTCAGCGATGTTTCTGAACCGTGCATGTGCAGGGTTAACCGCGCACCAGGGTACTGCGCACTAAATCCAGCCATCATTTTGGGCAAAAAAGACAACGCTAAAGCGGGGGCAGCGGCGATCTGCAAATAGCCTTGATGACCGTCGCGCAACATCTCCACACTTTGTAAGATGCGATCCACACTGATCAAAGACCGTTGCACTTCCTCATACAAAATCAGCGCTTCGGCTGTTGGTTTCAGTCTTCCTTGTTCTCTAACGAACAGTGAAAACCCTATATTTTCTTCTAAATCCCGAATCAACCGCGTTACCACGGGTTGCGAGACATTTAGCACCAAAGCCGCAGCAGTCACGGTTTTAGCCTGCATTACAGCTCTAAAACCCTCTAGTAATCGTAAGGTTATTTTTCCGGTCATAGCAAAAAGACATACAAGGTCTATAAATAAGCATTGGTCACACTAAAATTTCATTAATACTATAAATTAAAACAATTAAATATATAGCTCTAGATCACCATCAGCCCGTTTTCAGACTTATGACATTATCCTATAGGAGACATCATGCTTAGAACCTCCGTTCTCTTTGCTGCTGTATTAACTGCTTTCTCAACCAACCTTGCCGCACAAGAAGTTCTTAACGTTGGCGCCTACGGTGGCTCCACGGAAACATTGTTCAAAGAAAAAATCATTCCAAACTTTGAAAAAGAACATAACGTGAAGGTCATGTACGTCGCGGGCAACTCCACCGATACATTGGCCAAACTGGTTGCACAAAAAAACCGTCCTGAGTTTGACGTAGCCCTATTGGATGATGGCCCATTGGCCCAAGCAAATCAGTTTGGTCTCTGTAGCAGCATCGAACCTTCCCCGGTGTACGACGACCTGTACCCACTAGCCAAAATTTCTGATACCAGCATGGCTATTGGTGTAGTCGCGACCGGTTTGTTCTACAACACCGACGCCTTTGCCAAAGCAGGTTTGCCTGCTCCTACTTCGTGGGAAGATCTGACCAAAACAGAGTTCAAAGACAAAGTGGTGATCCCGCCTATTTCTAACGGCTACGGTCTGCAAACACTGATCAAATTCGCCAAACTGCGTGGCGGTGGCGAAAGCAATATAGACCCAGGCTTTGAGGCCATGATCGACCAAGTTGGCCCGAACGTGCTGGCATGGGAACCCTCACCAGGCAAAATGACTGAACTGTTCCAGAACGGCGATGCCATCTTGGGCGTATGGGGTAGTGGCCGTGTAGAAGCGCTGAAAGAGACAGGCTTTCCGGTCGAGTTCGTTTACCCACAAGAAGGCACGATGGTATTGCTGACAGGTGTGTGCCCTGTAGCGGGTCGCGCTGAAAACAACCCTGTCGCACAAGCCTTTATTCAATACTTGGTCAGCCCAGAAGTCCAAGCCTTACTGGCTGACGGCCAAGCATGGGGTCCCGTGAACAGCAAAACTGAACTGACACCAGAAGTGGCCGCCAAAGTGCCTTACGGTGAGGACCAGATTGCTGCTCTGGAAACCGTAGATTGGACCATCATCAACAAAGAACGCGCCCAGTGGACTAACCGCTGGAACCGTACAGTAGAGCGTTAATTTTGAGTTTCGTGCCGGCTTGACTCCCAAGTCGGCACTTTTGTTTTCTCTTTGCACAGTTCCGGTACACCATGAGCTTCATCAAGATCCAAAACCTTAGAAAGACCTTTGGCGATTTTCAGGCCGTAAAAGATTTAAGCCTGAGCATTGAAAAAGGTGAATTCATTTCTTTGCTTGGCCCCTCTGGCTGCGGCAAGACCACGACCCTACAAATGATCGCTGGCTTTCTCTCCCCTACCTCAGGCAGTGTCAGCGTCAACGGCAAAGACATCACTGGTATGCGTCCAGAAGCTCGCGGCATGGGGATTGTGTTTCAAAGCTACGCCCTCTTCCCCCACATGACCGTGGCCGAGAACGTGGGCTTTGGTTTAGAGATGCGCGGCGTGCCAAAGTCTGAACGCCAAGCACGCATTGAAGAAACCTTATCGCTGGTGCGACTGGATGGCCTGGGCAAACGTTACCCCGCTGAAATGTCGGGTGGCCAACGCCAACGTGTCGCTATTGCACGTGCCTTGGCTATCAAACCTGAAGTACTGCTGTTGGACGAACCCATGTCCAACTTGGACGCCAAGCTGCGTGAAGAAATGCACGTAGAACTGCGCATGATCCAGCGTCGCTTAGGCATTACCACCATCTTGGTTACGCACGATCAAGTAGAAGCCATGACCATGAGCGATCGCATCGCCGTCATGCATGGTGGCCGTATTGTGCAGTTGGCTACCCCCTATGAAGCGTATGAACACCCCGTATCACGCTTTGCTTCTGGATTTTTGGGTAAAACAAATTCGTTTGATGGCCTCATCGTTAAGCAAGATGACACCCATCATCATGTACAGATTCACCCTGACTACACCGTAGCTATTGCCCGTACCCACGACTTCACCTGTAAAAAAGTGCAGGTCAACATCCGCCCTGAAAAAATTCGTCTGGATAGCGCAGTAGGGCAAGGCCTCACTGGCACAGTCACCACACGTTTGTTCTTGGGTGCCAACTGGATGCTAGATGTGGACACCACGCTGGGCACGCTACGCGTCAGTGTGCCTAACAAAAATGCCTATGCCCCCGAAGAAGGCACGCAAGTGTCGGTGTTGTGGGAAGAGAGCGACCTGCGTCTGGTAGAAGCAGGAGACGAGGCATGACCACGGCATCGCAATCTCGTAGCGCGCCTTGGCTGTTAACTGCTCCGGGTCTAGCTGTTTTTCTGACCATGCTGCTAGTCCCGCTGGGCCTGACAGCCGTATTGTCGTTTAGGGTGTTTGACGGCATGTTTGGGGTGCAAGACACGCTAACGTTGGCCAACTACCTGGAAGTATTTGGCGACCCCTACTATCACGAAATTTTCATGCGTACAGGACTGATGTCCTTGGGCGTGACATTTATCTGTATTTTGATTGGGGTACCCGAAACGCTGATTTTGTCGCGTATGCGCAGACCATGGCGCGGGCTGTTCCTTGTACTGATTCTGGCTCCACTACTAATTTCCGTAGTGGTACGTACCTTGGGCTGGTCCATTTTGCTGGGCAACAATGGCCTGATTAACCAAGTCCTAATGGCCTTAGGCATTGTGGATGAGCCTCTACGCTTGGTCTTTACCATGAGCGGTGTGGTCATTGCCATGACCCATGTGATGGTGCCTTTTATGGTGATTTCCATCTGGGCATCACTACAAAAGCTAGACCCTCAAGTGGAAAACGCCGGTTTGTCGCTGGGAGCTTCCAACGCTACCGTGACCCGTCGCATTATCTTGCCGCAAATTTTGCCGGGCATTTTATCGGGCAGCATCATCGTCTTTGCCATGTCGGCCTCTGCGTTTGCGACCCCTGCTTTGTTAGGCGGCCGACGCCTGAAAGTCGTTGCTACCGCTGCTTACGATGAATTCCTCAGCACCTTGAACTGGCCGTTGGGCGCTACCATCGCCATCGTTCTGCTGATTGCCAACATCATCATCATTCTGGGCGCCAACCGCTTGATTGAACGCCGCTTCAAACAAGTCTTTAGCTCCTAAGGAAGAATCATGAGAAAAAACTCTTGGCTTGCCCTGATCTACCATGCGTTGTTCACGCTGTTTATCCTGGCCCCTCTACTGATTGTTATCGCCGTTTCGTTTACCGACAAAGGCTATATTTCCCTGCCTACAGACGGCTTGTCACTGCGCTGGTTCTACGCCATTTTTGAAGCCCGTGAAATTGTGTCGGCCTTTTGGCTATCGCTAGGTATTGGCTTGGTTTCAGCCACCATCGCGATTGTGTTAGCGATTCCTGCTGCCTTGGCTTTGGTGCGCTACAACTTTACCGGCCGTGGTGTTGTAACAGCTTTCTTTATGTCACCGTTGATGATTCCCCAAGTAGTATTGGGGGTCGCTTTTCTACGCTTTTTCAACGTTGTGGGCATCAGCGGTTCATTCATCTGGCTGGCCTTCACCCACGTGATTGTGGTGATGCCTTACGCCCTGCGTTTGGTACTGTCTGCTGCTACGGGCATGGGTAACGATGCTGAAAATGCCGCCATGTCATTAGGTGCATCCCGCTGGACCACATTCCGACGCATCACTATCCCCCTGATTCTGCCGGGCGTGGTGGGTGGCTGGATGCTTGCTTTCATACAAAGTTTCGACGAGTTAACCATGACTATATTCGTGGCCACACCGGGTACCACTACCTTGCCAGTCGCCATGTACAACCAGATTACCCACACCATCGATCCACTGGTGACCTCTGTATCCACCGTACTTATTGTGGGCACATTAATTCTGATGGTTCTGCTGGATAGGATTGTTGGTCTGGACCAAGTACTTATTGGTAAAAACTCTAGCAGGTAAGCAAACGTGCACACATCCGATATCGTAGTTGTAGGCGCCGGACTGGTAGGTAGCGCCCTAGCGTGGGGATTATCCCGGCTAGACCAAAAGGTCACCATTCTGGATGAAGGCGACCAAACCCTTAGAGCATCACGCGGCAACTTCGGCCTAGTATGGGTACAAGGTAAAGGCGCTGGTTTGTCAGACTATGCGCGTTGGAGCCTACGCTCTGCCACGCAATGGCCTGAACTGGCCAGTGCATTGACAGCTCAAACTGGCGTAGACGTCGCCCTGCAGCAAAAAGGCGGCTTAAGCCTTGCCCTTAGCGAAGACGACCTACAAAGCAAAGTAAAAAACCTAGAGTGGTTACGTGGTGAGGTGGGTGCTCCCTATGACTTTGAGGTGCTGGATAACAAGGCCCTTAAAGAGTTAGTACCCAGCATTGGCCCCACCATTCCGGGGGCTACTTACTCGCCCATGGACGGGCATGTAAACCCCTTGAAGCTGTTCTTGGCACTACACCGTGCCATGCACCATCAAGGCGTGTCCCTGCATAGCAATGCTGCCGTAGAGCGCATTGAACGCAAAGGCGGTTTATTCATTTGTCATACCGCTGCGGGCAAATTTGCTGCGAAGAAGGTCGTGTTAGCCGCTGGTTTAGCCAATAAAAAACTAGCACAGCACGTAGACATACATGCTCCTGTAGAACCCAATCGCGGCCAAGTGCTAATTACCGAGCGCCTACCCACCTTCTTAAACTTCCCCACCAATTACGTGCGCCAAACCGATGAAGGTACCGTACAGCTGGGCGATTCGCTAGAAGACGTGGGCTACAACGACGGGACCACTACCCCTGTACTGCAAAACATTGCACAGCGCGCGGTGCGTTGCTTCCCCATATTGGCAAACACCCGTGTTGTACGGTCGTGGGCCGCCTTACGCATCATGAGCCCCGACGGTTTCCCTATTTATCAAGAATCCAGCAGCATGCCTGGCGCCTTCTTGGTCACCTGCCATAGCGGTGTCACGCTAGCTGCTAATCATGCGCTCACTCTTGCGCCATGGATCGCGGGTGATCAAAAACCTGAAGCCATTCAGGCCTTCACGGCCAATCGTTTCAACGCAGCACGCACCAGCCCGCTGGGAGAAGAACATGCTCACTAAAGCCTTATTTAGAAAACTACCTCTTGCCACAGATCACAACGCTCCCTGCGTCACCATTGTGGTAAATGGCACCTCGCATAGCGTGACCAACGACCTGTCGGTTGCCGCCGCACTGCTCACGCTGGGTCCCGCAGCCATTCGACGCAATCTTGCTGACAACAGCGCTCGCGGCCCCTACTGCATGATGGGCGTCTGCTTTGAATGTTTGGTTGAAATTGATGATGTACCCAATGTGCAGTCCTGTATGGTCCAGGTGGCTGAAGGAATGCGTATCAACACTGTAAATGCGACGGAAACCTGTCATGACTGAACTGACCGCTAATCCACAACACGCTAAAGCGCCCTCTCGCCACGTGCCTGTGGTGATTATTGGAGCTGGCCCTGCTGGTTTGTCGGCAGCTAGCGAATGCGCACAACACGGTATCAAAACACTTTTGCTGGATGAGCAAAACAGCATGGGCGGTCAGATTTACCGTTCTATTACGCGTACCAATGCCGAACGCAAAGCGATCTTGGGACCGGACTACGTTGCTGGCGAGAAAATCGCCGAAGCGGCTAAAAACTCACTGATAGACTATTCGCCCAACAGCACGGTTTGGCAGGTTAACCGTGACCGCCAAGTCAGTTATAAAAAAGATGGCAAAAGCATCACCGTACAAGCTGACCACGTCATTTTGGCAACTGGTGCTATGGAGCGCCCCTTCCCTGTATCCGGCTGGACTACACCCGGCGTACTCAGTGGTGGTGGTGCCCAAATCCTACTAAAAAGCGCCGGTGTAGTGCCTAACGGTGCTGTCGTACTGGCGGGTTGCGGCCCATTGCTGTACTTACTGGCCTACCAGTACTTACAAGCTAACGTCGCCATTACCGCCATCGTCGACACCAGCAGTCGCGCTGACATCAAATCAGCCTTGCCACACTTGTTCCCTGCCCTGCGTGCATTCAATTACCTGCGCAAAGGCTTGAACATGATTACTGCCATTAAAAAGGCCAACATTCCGGTCTACAAAGGCAGTACTGATATCGCGATCCAAGGTGACGACACCGTCAACAGCATCCGTTTTCACAGCCAAGGGCGTTCGCACACACTGAAAACCGATGTAGTGTTGCTGCACCAAGGCGTGATTCCCAACACCCAAATCAGTTGGTCACTACGTGCCGAACACGAGTGGAATAGCGAGCAGTTGTGCTGGGTACCTGTTACCTCTGATTGGGGTGCCCTAGACGTACCCGGTATTTATACCGCTGGTGATGGTGCAGGCATTGGTGGTGCAATCGTTGCTGCCCTACAAGGCAAAATCACTGCTCTAGAAGTTTGCCAACAACTGGGCAAACTGGACAACGCCAAACGTGACGCTCTGGCAGCACCATTACGCAACGACCTCAACCGTAACCTTGCTATTCGCCCCTTTATTGATGCGCTGTACGAGCCAAAGAAAGCCAACCGCATCCCTACAGGTGACACGCTGGTGTGCCGCTGTGAGGCCGTAAGTGCCGCCGACATCAACTCATATGTGGAACACGGCTGTGTGGGTCCCAACCAAGCTAAAGCCTTTGGCCGTTGCGGTATGGGCCCCTGCCAAGGCCGTCAATGTGGCACTACCGTCACCGAGCTGATTGCCGACAAACTGCAGCGCAAAGCCGGCGACGTAGGTTATTACCGCATACGTCCACCTATTAAACCCATTACTCTGGCTGAGTTAGCGGGCAATGAGTAACTCTGACCACACGCACTGCGATGTCGTGGTGATAGGTGGCGGCCTGCAAGGCTTGTCTTCCGCCTATCATTTAGCCAAACGCGGGTTATCCGTCACACTGCTGGAAGCCGAATACTGTGGCCGCCACGCCTCGGGGGTTAATGCTGGTGGTGTACGTAGCCTAGGCAGACATGTGGCTGAAATTCCCATTTCACTGATGGCTCTAGACGACTACTGGCACCGTATGCCCGAAGTAGTAGGTCACGATTGCGGTTTTGTAGGCAGTGGCCAATTACAACTGGCTGAAAACGAAGCAGAAATGCAGGTAGCGGCTGAACGCGTCGCCTTACTCAACAGCTTAGGTTTTCACCACGAAGAAGTGATTGATGCTGCTTATGTGCGCAAGTTGGTGCCTAGCATCAGCCCCCATGTACACGGTGGTATCTGGGCCAAGCGTGACGGCTATGCGCTACCGTTCCAAACGGTAGTCGCCTTCAAGCACAGTGCGAGCCAGCTAGGCGCCCATATTCACGAACAAACCCCCGTGCTAAAGGTTGAGTCACATGGTGCTGATTGGGTAGTACACACAGCCACTCAAGAGTTCCGCTGTGGCCATATCGTGAACACGGCAGGCGCTTGGGCCAATGGTTTTGCCCGCCAACTAGGCGAAGAAACACCCGCTAAAACTAACGGTTTGATGTTGATGGTGACCCAACGGGTGGCCCCCTTCGTACGCCCCACTTTAGGTGCGTTGGGTAGACCATTGTCGTTCAAGCAGTTTGATAACGGCACGGTAGTTATTGGCGGCAGCCTAATGTGTGACGCCGATGAGGTCGCACGCTGCGCCGATGCCAATGCCGCTGCACTGTACAAAAGCGCACAAACCGTCACTGATTTATTTCCACACCTACAGCATGTCGCCATCAACCGTGTCTGGGCAGGGGTAGAAGCATTTATGCCTGATAGCATTCCTGTGATCAGCCCCAGCTCTACGGTGCAGGGCGTTACCCATGCTTTCGGTTTTTCTGCTCACGGCTTCCAACTAAGCCCGGCGATTGGACGCCTAGTGTCAGAACTGGTCTGTGATGGCCGTGCTTCGCTGGATCTCCATCCATTTTCCATCACCCGCTTCCAAGAAAGCGGGGATCATCCTTCTTAATTTATAGGAAATCTCATGAGTGATATTCAACGCATTGATAGTAACGAACGTCTGAGCCGTATTGTAATTCACGGTGGTGTGGCCCACGTTGCTGGTGTAACTGCCTCTGACCGCAGCGGCGACATTGGTGCACAAACACGTGAAGTACTGCAAAAAATTGACGGTTACCTGGCACAAGCTGGTACTGATAAATCCCGCCTGCTGAACGTACAAATCTGGTTGAAAGACATTGACCGCGATTTCGCAGGCATGAACGCCGTATGGGGCGAATGGGCAGACAAAGCCAACATGCCTACACGCGCAACCTGCGAAGCCAAGCTGGCAGCACCTGAACTGTTGGTAGAAATCATCGTTTCTGCTGCGGTTTAATACGCACCTCAACGCCCTTTCTGTTCTGGAAAGGGCGTTTCTATAGTTGCCCCCTGCCAGCATCTCATCATGACACGCTGCACTGTAACGCTTACTCATCGCTGATACATTCAGACGTCTAGTTCTATATTTTTCACACGCTACAATAAAGCTTTCTAACTTCTGCGTGGAAAACCATCATGATGCCTGACACCGATTACGACTCGTTGCTAGCCCAAGCCAAAGGCTTGTTCGATGGAGAGCACGACAAGATTGCCAACGCTGCTAACCTTAGCGCTCTGGTCTACAACACCATTCCTGGCCTGAACTGGGTGGGCTTTTACTTCTTTGATGGTAAAGAGTTGGTGCTAGGACCTTTCCAAGGCAAACCAGCCTGTATACGCATTGCGCTCAACAAAGGAGTATGCGGCACAGCAGCTGCCACACGCCGCATCCAACGTGTAGACGATGTACATACTTTTGACGGCCACATTGCCTGCGATGCAGATTCCAACTCGGAACTGGTGGTTCCTTTAGTACGCAATGGCGAGTTAGTTGGTGTATGGGACGTAGATAGCCCCTTGTTGGCACGCTTCAACCCAGAAGACGAAGTGGGCATGCAAGCCCTGTGCACGCTGTTTTTGGAATCGTACAAATAATTACTGCAGGCCCTGCCAACGTTCTACGGACGGTTCTGCTACTGCCCAATGCCATTCACCTTGGTAATGGCATATAGACGTGACGTAGGGCACTACCTGCTCTTCCGCACCTTCCACCGTAAATAAGACCTCACGACAACGTGCGAGTGCATTGTCAATGTCACGCACTACTTCCAGTTGCCCTTTCTCATTGCCATAAGGAATG
Organism: Paenalcaligenes sp. Me52; assembly: GCF_050487965.1. Lineage (NCBI taxonomy): Bacteria > Pseudomonadati > Pseudomonadota > Betaproteobacteria > Burkholderiales > Alcaligenaceae > Paenalcaligenes > Paenalcaligenes sp. Me52. Next base: position 335,723 of record NZ_JBKQFO010000002.1, read on the forward strand.
GTGTTAGACACTTCCCACGAAACGGTCTGCCCAATAGGCAAACTACCGGCCAAGTTAGCCATGTAGTTTTGTTGGTCGTTCTGCCATTCGCGCAGTACGTATTTTACTAACGCGTCGGTAGCAGCTTGGAAGGTCACCCCTATACTAAAACCGATGGCTGGATTGGCGGTAATCGCACTACCAGCCACCCCGGTAATTGCCCCTACTGCACTACCAATATTGGATGATGCACACCCCGACAAGCCCACTACCAGCGATCCTATACAGACTAGGCCACGCCATCCCATCATTGCAGTGAGCCCCACCGCGAGGTTGCGGGTTCCGCATTCGCCCAACGCCACACCTTGCCGTCTTGGCAAATAGTGCTGACATAAAACTCTTGTTCACGCTCCGGTTCATCGGCCTCTACAGACACCACCGAAAACACCACTTCTTTGCATTGCAGCCCCATACCACCCATGAGTCTACTGACCGTCACTTGGCCGTAAGCATCTTCTTCAATGGGGATTTGATGGCTGACCTGCCATTCGGCTACATCACCTACTTGCAAGGTGCTGGCAGCCAGTGCAATCGCATCTTGTTCTTCTGCTCTAGTAGTACGCTGCATATATTGCACACCAGCGCGCGTTGCAGCTTGCACCCCTAAACCTATGCCCGTTGCGGCCGCCGCGTTATCCGTGATTCTGTCGGCAATGGCAACCCCCGCTATACCAGCGGCTGCACTACTACCTTCGGTCAACATGGAACTGCAACCAGACAGCAGCCACCCGGCTAAAACTAGCCACATGGCACGTGTAGTTTGACGTGTTACGCAGGCGTTTTTAATCCGGCGCATAACAGTTTTTCCACCTCGAGCGAAATAACAACCACCCGAGTGTAACGGACACGCCCCGTCTAGACGGTAAAAGAAAGTAAAGCTTTTAAAAGAAGCGAGCCCACTACCATTTTTTAATTATCTTTTTGAGCAACAGGTACTTTCTCGTCTGCCTGATTCATACGTTGAATCACCGACGTGATATAGACCGTAAAAATAGGGAAAGTGGTCATACCTATTACCGCCAAAGTAGTAGCCGATACTTTACCTATAGGCGTTTGCGCAATGATATCGGAGCCTACAGTAGTCACCATCATGGCTGCCCACCATAAGACGTCGTAATAGTCTTTCACCTGTTTATTCACCCCCACCTCAAAAATATAAAAGATCAGTGTCTGGGAATAAATCAGTGAGAAGAAAATCACTATGTACGAAATGAACAAACTGGTAATGCTATTGCGCACCACGATACGCGTCAGTACCACTAAGGCAGCGCCCCCACGCAAAACGGGCACAAAGCGCAGCAAATAGGTCACCTCGTGTGAGAAATCTATAGAGAAATACTCAAAAATATACAGGTACGGTATAGAAAGGAATATCACTACAAAATAGCGCCAGAAGAAGCGTCGTCTATTTTTCGCCAACAAGAAAAGGATGAGAAAATCCAGTAAGAAATACCCGCAGATCCAAAACTGTATGGTGAGGTAAATAGAACGCCCTTGAGATAGCTTATCTTCAAATGTTTCTATGGAAATACAGATAATCAATATAACGGTCAAAATGATGGTGACCACATTTAAGGCCTTCTCTACATCACTTTGCCAATTTCTTTTCTGATCGTTGTTCGATGACATACAAACACCACATTGGGATTGATTCCACGGCTACTACCGTACCCTAGGTCCTTCACGAGGGATTGTCGCCAAGCATACACGACAAAAGGCTTACCACCTTATAAAAAACCTCATTTCTAGACAGCGACGTTTTCCTCGCTCTATACTAAAAACTCTTATCCCCCATCGAGGTACTACGCCCATGCGCCAGTAATGCCGCCGTTCACATATTGACGGCCTGTTTTCGCCCCCCTTTCTTAGCGGGGATGTACGGCATTACTCTACGGTTACGCGCATGACACCTCCTTATCTCTTGCTTGATAACGTCGGCTATACCTTGCCCGACGGACGTATTCTTTTTTCTGACTTAAGCCTTAGTCTAGACAGCGCCCGCACAGGACTAGTGGGTCGCAATGGTGTGGGCAAAAGTATGTTGGCTCGCATTATGGCAGGCGAGCTCATACCCAGTCACGGGCGCTGCCAACGTTTGGGTTCGGTCCGCTACTTGCCACAACATATCCCCATCAATGACAGCACCACCATTGCCTCGTTGCTGGGTATAGAGGATGCCCTAACCGCCTTACAGCACATAGAAGCTGGCAGTACAGACAGCCTGCACTTTGATGTGCTGGCTGACCGTTGGGATGTACGCCAACAGTTGCAACAAGCGCTAGACAACACTGGACTTGGCCACCTGAACGCCCACACACCGGCACAGCAACTTAGTGGCGGTGAGTGTATGCGCTTAGCACTGGCCGGTGCCCTACTGAGCAACGTAGATTTGCTCATTTTGGATGAGCCTACCAATCACTTGGACAGCCGCAGCCGCGCAGCCTTACAACAGCAGCTACAACAGTGGCCCAACGGCTTGCTGTTAATTAGTCACGATAGAGCTCTACTCAGTACGGTGGAGCATATTATCGAGCTCACCCCTACTAGCATCCAGAGTTACGGCGGTAATTACCAGTTCTACAGTGAACAAAAAGCCATTGCTCATGCTGCAGCCACACAAGCATTGGAACACCTGCAACACACCCAGAAACAAGAGCATAAACGCCTGCAAATGCTGCAAGAGCGCCAAACCAAAAGGCAGGCTCAAGGCACCAAACACGGCAAAGAAGCCAATCAAGCCAAAATATTGCTGGATAGACAAAAGGAACGCAGTGAAAGCTCGGCTGGCCGCATTCATCAACAACAGGCCACCCGGCTGCAGCAACTTGGTCAACAATTACAGCAGGCACAGCAGCAATTAACCCAAGAAAGCATCACGGCCATACACGCAGTGCATGGGGCACCACCCACACAACAACGTGCCGTGGTATTAGAAGAAATCGTGTTACCTCATGGTGACCAAGCACTGCGGTCCATCACCTTTACACTCTATGGTCGCCAGCGCGTAGCCGTTCATGGCCCAAATGGTTGTGGAAAATCCACTCTATTAAAAGTCATTGCCGGGCACGTTGAGCCATTATCTGGTGCTAGGCAAGTCAATGTGCCTTTTGCCTATTTGGATCAACACCTGCACACCCTGGATCCACAACGTACCGTCCTAGAACAACTGCGTGATGCAGCCCCAAAAACCGCCGAAGGCAACTTACGTACTCGGTTGGTGCATTTAGGTTTAGATAGCCAACGCATCCTACTACCCACCGCGCAACTCAGTGGTGGTGAACGCATTAAAGCCGCGTTAGCGTGCCTACTCTATGCCGATGAACCGCCTCACCTTCTACTGTTAGACGAACCCAGTAACCACTTAGACTTACCCGCTCTACATGCTTTAGAACACATGCTGCGCCACTACCAAGGCAGCCTTATGGTGGTGTCTCACGACAGCCATTTTCTAGACCAATTAGCCTTGACGCATGCTCTTAACGCTACCAACATAGGCTGGCAACTAGAAGAACTACCGCCTACTCAGACTGACAATCTGCTGTAATTAAGTGTATGTCGTTATGGGTTTCAGTATTGGACACGTCAAAGTCCACAAAACACTGCTGCCACGCTTCGCCTTCTGGCCAGAAAATAGCAAGCTTGCCGGCAGGCGTGGGCGACACCATATACAACTGGTTAAACGCCCCTACCGTGAAATATTGACCCAACTCATCTTCCAAGTAGGCGCGTGCGCCAGATGGGATATCCTGGTTACCAAACAGCAGCATGATTTTGTAGCCTTTGGTGGTCTGGAACTCTGCCAATACCAATGCCCCCTTGGTGGGGTACAAGTCTGTTTGCGACAAGCGGCTTACATCCACATTCAGAGGCAAACTACGACTGTCTAACCTAATGGTGTTATTACGGTATGCAGATAAGCCAGGCACGACTGCCAAGCCGTCTTCATCGGTATGCACATTGACACCATTCAATACCCGTATGCCTTCAGCATCTGGTGCAACCACCATGGCATTGGACTCAGACAGTGGATGAGAAAACACCACGCCATACTCCGATGCCGTCACTGCCCCTGTCATCCCATAACTCACAGTGCTGTGGTTATGCCGCGCGTAGGAGAACGCTGCATTCATTTCACCAAAGCCACCTCTGTACACCGCGTTCACACCACCATAATTTGCCGTACCGTGCGTGCCATAACCTTGCTGCACACCCCAGCTCAGCCGTTTATCGTAAGCATCGCCATCCAACCGCACACTCTGATCCACCATACCGTCGTTGTTATGACTGATGGTGTAGCCCGCCCGCAAACTGTTCTCCCCTTTACGCGATAACGGAATGCCCACGGTGAACATCACTTCGCTGGAGTTACGCCCACGCTCTGCCGACGCCATTGCGCTACGCTCCCTACCCGTATCTTGATAGCGACGGAAGTACAGGCCGTAATTAATACCTTTATACGTGCCTGTGTAACCCACGCTTAATGAGCGTATATCGCGCCCACTTCTAAAACGTTGATACACCATGTCGGCATTCAGCGCCCCCAGGCTGTCGGGCAAGCCCTGCACAATAGATGCCCCCACACGGTTCTTTTCTTGATCTGCAGGCCTATCAAAAGCAATCGCGTCTTTAAAGTTCAGATAGTTTTTATCCAACTGCTGCTGCAAGCTAAACGAGAACCTTGTGTTGGTGCTAGTCACCCCTTTGGCATAGTCCATCACTAACGCACGGCCACTTCGTGTGCCTTCATGACGCGTATCGTAGCGTGCGTATTTCACCCCGCTAGACAACGCACCAAACTGCCCCAAATTTAGCCCTATACCTAGCGCGGCAGCTCGGTAGTCGTTCGTCACCTGCGTACCGCCGTAGAACGTGGTGAAATCACTAAGGCCGTAGACCAGCTCCGCCTGCGCCACGTTGTGGTGCGCACCATCCCAGCTATCTTCTAGATAACGCCCTGCTGATACGCTGTATTTCACCCCACCCTTACGTTCCAGGATAGGCACAGAGGCAAAAGGCACAATGAACTCATTGGTACTGCCATCAGACTCTTGCACCGTCACATGTAAATTGCCGCCATAGCTAGCAGGCGAGTAATCAGTAATTGTGAAGTGCCCCGCTGGTACCGAGCTTTGGTACACCACTTGGCCATTTTGCCGTATGGTCACACGCGCATCCGTACTCGCCACCCCACTCACTGCAGGCACATAATTACGTTCCCCTACAGGGCGCATTTGCTCGCTACTTTGCAACATGACGCCCCTGAACTGAATAGAGTCAAACACTGTCGCTGACGAATACACATCGCCCAATACCAGTTCACTGTGCAACGAGCGTATGTTGCGCGATAACGTGTTATTCAGGTTTTCCCAGCTTTGGGAAATATCATCTTTGTGCCATACCGAATAATTACGGTAACGCCATGCTCCAAAGTTGATGCCAGGTCGTATGTTCAGGTATTGCTCTCGCTTGTTCGCATTTCGCGAGGCCGAATACGCATAGTTCAAAAAAGCGTTATCTATGCCGTCATCCCATAGACCTTCCTCTACTTGCTGCAACTTCTGCACATCCAAATAGGCTTGTGGCACGGTTAGTAGCAAAGAGCGGTCTTCCCAGTCGGCTTTATAGGTGATGTAGCGCAGTCTATCTAAATCCAAACACAAGCGTTCGCCACTTTGAAAAGTAGAGGGCTGAAATAACCAGATGCCTGCATTGCGCAGGCTCTCTTCGGTTAAGCAGGGGAGTAATTTGCGTTGTGCCCCCGTCCCCTTTTGGGCAAACGGAATTTCCAGTACATCGACTAAGCGGTTGTTCACGTACAAGTGCATGCCATAGCTGCCAGGAATCACACCCCCATCCGGCACCATGACATCTTCTTGGTTCAGTTGCTCTACTTCTTGTGCTATCCAATCGGGCAACGGTTGCGCGCATGCGCCACTACTGGTGAACAGGCTACCTGCACTGACCACACTGCACACATAGAGAAAACGAAATACGGTATTCATCTGCTGTGCGAGTCGCGCCGCTTACTGGTTTAGGCCACGGGCGACGGACGGTGTAGCGCCACCCACAAGGCATGTATGCCCAAGGCGCCCAAACATAACCACCAGTACCACTGATGCCATGCCAGTACCCCTATCACCCACACAGCAAGGCCCATTACCACTGCAATCCAGCCCCAGCGCGCCCAGTTTCTACCCTCCGATAAGCCTCCAATCGCTACTGTTCCCAGCACCAATAACGTGAAAATAGAATATTGCTGCCACACTTCCCAATACCCATCACCCGCCACATACAGCAACACCACCACAAACAAGCCTACACCGGCTGTAGCAATCACCCATGCCGGCCACTGAGCCGTAATGGCTGGGCGTTTGAGTATGGGCTTACGTAGCCATCTACGTAACGGGTCATGATTGGTATGTACAGGATTCGTAGAGGCATCATGCCCTGTAACCCCATAGCACACGGGGTACTCGGGCTGCGCAGTTTTATAGGTGCCGAATAACTTGTCCCAAATCAGGAAGGTGCCACCGAAATTCGTGTCGTGATACACCGGATGATCGCCATGGTGCACACGGTGGTGATTAGGCGTCACCATAAAGCTTTCCAACCACAGTAAACGTGGTGTCACGGCATTATGATTGAATAGTTGCACGCCATAATGAATGGTAGAAACCACCAAAAAGATCTCTACGGGCAACCCTAAAAATGCCATCCACACAAAGAAAGGGATAGAGCTTAAGGATGAGTACCAGGAGTTACGTGCCCCCAACGACACATTGAAGTAGCGCCCTTCGTGGTGCACTTCGTGAATGGCCCACAGTAAACCAATTTTGTGATGCGTGTAATGCAGCACGTAGAAACAAAAATCCCAAACAATGAAGCCAAATACCCACTGCCACACCACAGGCCAGCGCGAGATCACATCCAAACTCCAGTGACTGGCTACCCACCCGAATACAAAGACCTCAAAGCCTCTAAACAGCCACAACACTACGTGCCCAGAATTCAGGTTCAAAATAGTGTCTTTCCAGCTGAACTCTGATCCTCTACCCTGCCATTGCAGCACAAACATCTCGGCCACAATAAAAAACAGCATAAACGCCAGAGGGAAAACCATCAGATTAATCTGCGTCACCCTGCACCTCTGCTCTATTTGCCCGCCAATACGCACTCAAGGCAATCACTACTATCGCTACCACCACAGCCGCCATCACATCGATGAGCAAATGCCGTTTTAATTGCAGCACGGTATACGTAATCCATACCAGCCAACCAGCATAACCACTTTTCACCCACCAGCTCTTACGGTGCCATACCGCATGTACCGCTAATAACGATAACAAGATATGCAGCGAAGGCACACAGTTTTGACTGGAATCTATATGTAACAACCATGTCACCCACGGCCCCGTCCACGTACCTAGCTCTATAGGCGGATACACAATGGTGGTCGGGTACAGCAGGTAAATGGCCCCACAGAACAGTGCGCCCCATTGCATTTGCCGTGCCAGCATTCGCACTCTGGAAAGCTCGGCAAATAAGTACGCCGCTGGTATCAGCACAAAGAACGACAAGTACCCCACAATCGCACTTTGGTCATAGGAAATCACCTGATCCAGCCATGTTTCAGGAACCACATGCCCTGCACCTTGCCAGTAATCCGTCAGGCTGTAGACCACACCTACGGTTCCCCAACCCCATGCCATCCACCATAATCTATAGGCTAACGACTGCCGCCATGACGCCTGCAAAGACATTGCCATACTACCTGACATGATTAGGGCCTCTGTCTGTCGTTGACACGGACAATGCGCCGTTTTTTACGTAAGAAATCACGCGGCACAGTATGTGACACAGCGTCCCATCGCAATCTTTGTACATCTACCTGCTGTGTCGCAAACCATTGCCATAAAGCCTGCTGCACCGTCTGTTGCTGCACAGGCGATAACGGAGCATGCAAACGTAACAAGACAGGCTCAACCTCATCAGCCATCGTGTGCTCTAACACGTAATCTACCTCCCACGGCAATGCAGTAGCCAAGATTCTATTGCACGCATCCGCAAAGATCGTCACCCACGGCTGCTCTACACCCGGCAAACACAACTGGTCATCAGCCCTGCCTTCTATATGGCTAATGACCCTCGTCGGCCTACCGCAAGGGCATGCACAACCACCGTCATGCAGTACATCATCCAACCTATAGCGCACCACAGGCTGCGTAGCACGACGGAAATCCGTAATGATGGGGATAAAACGAGTCTGATCCAGCCACTCCGTTTCTACCACCAGTGATTCTTCGTTCAGGTGCATGACTCCTAGCTCGCAAGTAGAGCCCAGAAATCCCTCGGTAGCCTGATACACCTCTGCCACATCACCAAACTGCTGTTGCAAGACCTGTTTATCCTGAGGGCTTAACACCTCGGCAGCGGAAATCACGCGTGCGGGACTAATCGTTAAGCTGTGATCCTGGCATTTCTGCGCCAAGGCCACCAACACTTGAGCGGGTGCTACCAAGATCGTAGGTTGATAGCCTTCTAAGGCCTGACACTGCTGATCAAAATTGGCCAACAAATCGAAAAATCTAAAACTCAGAAAACGGCTGTTGACGTTTTGGTAGAGCGCGTTATCAGCACGTAAAAATAGCGCCACACGCTCGCCTGCAAACAAACCTTGAGGTAATAGCTTGGACAAAATCGTTGCTGACCATAAAGCACGCTCAGCCGGGCTAGTCACAAACAGCCCTCTAGTACCCGACGTACCTGACGACAGGCCCACGCTGTACTTAGACACCAGTTGAGAAAAATCACGGCTGCGCTCGGCCTGCAAAGCGTTTTCCAACAGAACATCCCTGCTTAGCCCTGCCGTATTCATCTGATCGAATTGCGCCATCATGCTGGCTTTATTCATCAACGGCCATGCCGATAAAGGCTGTCCTACATACGCACTAAAGTACGGGCTTTTTACCAGCACCCGACTCATAAACCGCTGTAACTGCTGCTGTTGGTACTGCTCTAGTTGTTCGCGTGACCAGTGCCGTACCAGCTGCTGCAAGCGTTTGGCTTTCGCGTACTGCCACAACGTTTGTAGACCCTGCGCCATTAGGTAGACTCCACAGCAGAGGGAATACCGCCTTCATGCGCCAACAAAATTTTCACCACGCCACGCTGGTGTAAAGCATGCAGCTTCTGCAAGGTTTGCAGCATTTGGCTGGCATCGTCCATGATCAAACGAGCAATCCACGCTGGTTGGCGCAGTTCGGTGTAATTTTCTGGTGCCCATGCTGCATCTGCAGCCAATAACACCCACCCCGTTTCGGTATGAATAAAAGCACCTATGTGTCCCCGCGCATGCCCTGGCAACGACACCACAAACACCTCGCCATCGCTATCAGGCAGCGCCCAGCCAGACTCAAACGGAGCCAACTCAGGCGGCAGCGCACATGACTCCCACTGCTCTACAAACTGTATGCGTGACTCAAAATCATCGGGAATAAGCCCTGGTACAAAGCCTTTACGCACGGCACGTAAACCTTTCAAGGTTTTGTGATACTCCCAACCCGGCTTACTGGCGTACATTTCTACACCGGGGAAATCTCGTAACCCTGCAATATGGTCACCATGAAAATGCGACAGCACCATACCCCGTATATCCTTGCCCGTTATACCTTGCTGCGCCAACTGCAAAATCAGCGCTTCCTCATTTTGGAAGTGCACAGGAGTAACCGCTGGATATAAGCGATATATCCCTTTCGCTGTACGCGTATGAAAATGGCTGGCATAACCGGTATCCCATACCCATAGTTCACGCCCTACCTCAATAACATAGGCACGTGCAGGAAAACGGCATAGCTTAAAACCGCTACCTTTCAACGCTACGCAGGCTGGGTGCATGCAATAGCCCACTTCATACGTATGCAAGATTGCCATGAGTTACCTTTGCTGCTGTCGCAGCCACTGCGCCGTCAACGCAATACTTTGCTGCATGGAATACAACGGGTAATAGCCAAGTTCTTGCTGTGCTTTACGCGGGCATAACGTCATATCAAAACTTAGAGCACCCACGCTATACCGCGTCAACATAGGTTCTTTACCTGTAATTTTGGCGACCGCTTCCATACCCGTAGCCACTGCATACAGCACGTGATACGGCACCGCCTGAATGCGTATATCGTGCCCCAACTCTTGCCTGAACAAGGTATCAATCACCTCACGCAGCACAATAGATTCTTGATTACTAATGTTATACACAGCAGCAGGTGGCAAGTTAGGCTGCGTACTGGCCAACTGCATGGCATGCACTACATTCAACGCAAAGGTCAGATCCACATACGCTTCGCCGCCACGCGGTAGTTTTAGCACCCCGTTAAAACGCGCTAGCTGCTCTTGTAAACGCGGCACAATCACTCTATCGTAGGGCCCAAAAATCCCGCGTGGACGCAGCATCGTAAAACGCGTTTCCGGATACTGCTGCTGCGCCTGCTGTATACAGCCCTCAGCCATAAATTTGGTCTGCGCATACATATTCGCAAACCTGTGTGCTACAAAGCTTTCTGGAATTTGCTGCCTATTTTGAAAATCAAAATACAAAGAAGGCGTAGAGATATGCACAAAACGCTGTACCCCAGCTTGCCCCGCTGCTTGCGCTAACGCCTGAGTAGCCACCACATTGGCAGCCATAAACGCCTGCTTATCACCCCACGGCGCGGATAACGCAGCGCAATGCCATACCCAATCCACCTGCTGCACCAAGGCCTGTAAGATCGTCGGTTCAACTGTGGATAAGTCACAGGCCACAAACCGCACACCTTGCTTGGCCAATTCTGCACCTGCTTGCTGATCTCTACCCAGACCTATCACCGTATACCCGGCTTGCTGCAGCCACAAGGCGGCATTACGCCCCAAACCACTGGTAGCGCCAGTCACCAATACGGTAGGAAATGAAGAAGGTTGCGTCATTAACAACTCACAGTTGCAAGATCATGCCAGCGAACGACACACTTGCTGCCGTAGCGATCAACATCACCACATCACCCGCCTTGCAGCGTTGCTGATGAAAAGCTTCGTACAACGCCGTCGGCACTGAAGCTGCCACCTGATTACCGTGCGTTGCGTAAATATCCATCAACTTATGCGTAGGAATGCCTAGCTGCTTATGAATATGTTGCATCGCCAAATGACTAGCTTGGTGCGGAATCACTAAATCCACCTTATCCAAGCTCAAGCCTGCTTGCTGCAGCAACGCCTCTTGGTAGCCATCAATAAAACGCGAAGCAATCTTAAACACTTTGCGCCCCTGCATCTTGAAATAGAAATCCTGCTCTTGCATACCAGCGCGCTGATTAGCGCGTGTACCACCCGCACGGATTTCACAGAAATCGCCTTCCAAAATATGGTTTTCCAGACGCGTCGCAAGAATGCCTTGGCTGCCATTCCCTTTTTGCACCAACGCGCAAGCAGCACCGTCACCGAACAAGTATGAAGATTCCTCGTCCTCCCAGTTCAGACCGCGCGAAGCCAACTCAGCACTCACAATTGCGATACGTCGGTAACGACCTACTTGCAGCAAACCGCTAGCCACCTCTAAAGCCGCCACAAAACTGCCACAACTTAGATTCACATCAAAACCTGGGGTGCCATCAGGCGCTTGTGCGGCGCGTAGTATATGCGTGGCTGTGCAGGGTAAAGCTTGCACGGGAATCGCAGATGCACTGATCAACAAATCTACCTCGTTGAGGTGCCAACCCGCCTTACCCAAGGCGTTATGCAACGCCTGAGCACCTAGGTCTGCCTGCAATACCGAGGCATCCGCCAACGATCGAGACACAATGCCAGAACGTTTTTGCACGTATCCAGCCGGTTTACCTAATTGAATATCTAGATCCGATGACAACACCGGTTCTGAGGGTAGCGCTTTGCCCATGGCGCTGATTTCTAGAGGGACCAGCCCCATGCTTATATATCCTTTACCAAACCGACTTCAGCCACCATACCGTCGCCAAGCCGGCGATAGTCATCAGCAGAGAGCCCAAAACGTGCACCGTCACCATCCCTAGCGCCCAGCTATACGCACCGCGCTCTATGGCGGTGACAACCTCGATGGAAAACGTAGAAAAAGTAGACAGTCCACCACAAAAACCAGTGATGATGACCAATCGCCACTCAGGGGATAAATTTGGCATCTGCGCAAAGCATGCCACTGCCACACCTACGATATAGCCCGCCACTAAATTGGAGACCAAGGTTCCTAGTGGCATATTTGGCCAGACAGCATTTAATCGTAGGCTCAATAGCCAACGTAAAACACCACCGCTCCCCGCCCCAACGGCCACTGCCACGATGGCTTTCCACATAAATTTTTCTCCGTAACGGCACACTGCCGTCATCCGACAAAAATCCTATCGTAGCACCAGAAAAGCAGCCATTCCGCACTTTTTCCTATTTTTGTTATGTTGAGGGGCAAGGCTATAAACTCCTCTCTCATCACACACCACACTCTAGCCTTACAAGAACGAGGGGCTTAGATCTGCACAGCGAATGTTTATGCGAGCGGCTGGCTGTGTATTGCTACCCTATGGTATGAGTGGTGAAATGTGAGGGTGAAAAGGGTCCTTTTTGAGCATCAGAAAATGGGATGGCGTATATCAAAGGCAACAACAACGCACAAAATAATAAATAGAATAGGTAGGCCTCCCCTGGCCTCAAAGTGCATGATATAGTTCATCGTTCAACACTTGAACGATGGGCTAATCACCAGCTTATTATCATGCAAAAAACACATAATGCTGCCGTGCAAGAAGAGAGTCATTTCAAAGTACTGCGTCTGCTAGAAAAAAACCCAAACCTTAGTCAGCGTGAACTTGCAGAAGCTCTCGGGATAAGTGTTGGAAAAACCAACTACTGTATTAAAGCCCTAGTAGATAAAGGTCTTGTCAAAATTAATAACTTTCGTAATAACAAAAACAAAAAAATCTATGCCTATCTACTTACACCAGCAGGTATCACACAAAGAACAGAATTGACTATGCAATTTCTGCAACGAAAACTACAAGAATATGAAACTTTGCAAACAGAGATTGCGTCCCTACAAAGAGAGCTACAACAGCAGCCTGATACACACGCTGTGACGACGGGCTCGCCATGCCCTAAGTCTTACTAAGATTGCTAATACAAAAAACATTACGAACATTAACCATTCACATAGAAAATTTGTGGACGAATAACACATGAAGATACTTGTTACTGGTGGAGCTGGGTTTATTGGTTCTGCTGTGGTACGCCACATCATTCAAAATACGCAAGATAGTGTTCTTAACGTAGATAAGCTTACGTATGCAGGGAACCTAGAGTCTCTGGCTACCGTAAGTAGCGATGAACGTTACAGTTTTGCGCAAGTTGATATTTGTGACCGCGCCGCACTAGATAAGATATTTGCACACTACCAGCCTGATGCTGTTATGCACCTAGCTGCAGAAAGCCATGTTGATCGCTCTATTGATGGCCCTGCTGAGTTCATACAAACCAATATCGTAGGCACCTACTCCTTGCTAGAAGCTGCTCGCGCCTATTGGAGCAAACTTCCTACTGAGCAGAAAGCAGCTTTCCGCTTTCACCACATCAGTACTGATGAAGTGTATGGCGACTTGCCACATCCACTGGATATTGAAACCTCTGCCACCCAAGGGTCTTTACCTCTGTTCACCGAGAAAACGGCGTACGCGCCAAGTTCTCCTTATAGCGCAAGCAAAGCCAGCTCTGACCACTTAGTACGTGCATGGCATAGAACCTACGGCTTCCCCGTCATCGTGACGAATTGTTCTAACAATTACGGCCCCTACCATTTCCCAGAAAAGCTTGTCCCCCTCATTATTCTAAATGCATTGGAAGGTAAAGCTTTACCCATCTATGGTTCTGGTGATCAAATCCGCGATTGGCTGTATGTAGAAGACCATGCCAGAGCGCTATACACCGTCATCACCAAGGGCCGTATTGGCGAAACCTATAACATAGGCGGCCATAATGAAAAACAGAATCTAGAAGTAGTACATAGTCTGTGCGAGATTCTGGATGAGCTCAAGCCTTTACCTGCGCAAGCTAGTTATAAGGACCAAATAACCCACGTAGCCGATCGCCCCGGACACGACCGTCGCTATGCGATTGACGCTGGCAAAATTGAACGCGAATTAGGCTGGAAGCCTCAGGAGACTTTTATGACAGGCCTGCGTAAAACTGTGCAGTGGTACTTAACTCACCAAGACTGGTGCCAGCATGTACAAGATGGTAGCTACCAACGTGAACGTTTAGGGGTGTCACTATGAGCACTACCACCAAAGGTATTATCCTCGCAGGAGGCTCAGGTACACGTCTATACCCTATTACTAAAGGCGTCTCCAAACAGCTACTCCCCATCTATGATAAGCCCATGATTTACTACCCGCTGTCTGTGCTGATGCTCGCGGGTATTAGAGACGTACTCATCATCTCCACCCCTGAGGATTTGCCTAGCTTTAGGAAATTACTGGGTGATGGTAGTAGCTTTGGCATCACGCTAAGCTATGCCGAACAGCCTAGCCCAGATGGATTAGCACAAGCATTCATCATTGGTGAGCAGTTCATAGGCCAAAGCAATGTCTGCTTGGTATTAGGCGACAACATTTTCTATGGTCAAGGTTTTACGCCAAAACTACAGCAGGTCGTTTCTCACTCAAACGGTGCCACAGTATTTGGCTATCAAGTCAAAGATCCAGAGCGCTTCGGTGTAGTTGAGTTTGACTCTCAAATGAAAGCAATTTCTATAGAAGAAAAACCCGAACAGCCTAAATCTAACTATGCCGTTACCGGTTTGTATTTCTACGATAACGATGTAGTGGAAATTGCAAAACAGGTCAAACCTTCCCATCGTGGTGAGTTGGAAATCACCAGTGTTAACCAAACTTATTTAGAACGCGGCAAGCTAAGCGTAGAACTGCTAGGTCGCGGCTTTGCTTGGCTAGATACCGGTACCCATGAAAGTTTACTTGAAGCTGGTATGTTTGTTGAAACCATTGAAAAACGTCAGGGTTACAAGATCGCCTGCTTAGAAGAGATTGCCTATAACAACGGCTGGCTTAGCAAGGAACAACTGATTAATGCAGGCCAACAGTTAAGTAAAAATGAATATGGCCAATACCTGTTACGCATAGCAAGGGATATGAAATGAGCAACACCATTCAATTTCCCATGCTGGGAGATGCTCGCGGCAGCTTAGTCGTACTTGAGGCGCAAAAACAAATCCCTTTTGATATTCAGCGTGTGTATTACATCTTTGGCACCCAAGAAGGTATTGCCCGAGGCTTTCACGCTCATAAGGAGCTGCTGCAAGTTGCGGTTTGCGTCTCAGGACAATGCAAAATGCTACTGGATAATGGCAACGAGAAAACGGTCATTACCATGGACTCCCCAACGCACGGTGTACTGATTGATCGCATGGTCTGGCATGAAATGCATGATTTTAGTAGCGACTGTGTGCTGCTAGTGTTGGCCAGTGCTCACTATGATGAAGCCGACTATATACGAAATTATGATGATTTCACTTCACTCTCATCAATAGAAAAAGGAAGAATCTCTGAATGAAGCCGCTAATCAGTAAAACAATAAAGATGAGATTTGTAGAAGAAGAAGATGCTGATTTCATTCTAAAACTCCGTCTTGATGATAGATATAACAAATTTCTATCTAGAGTAGATCCTGATGCTCAAGCACAAAGAGATTGGATAAAAAAATACAAAGTTGATGAGAACGACAGAAAACAATTTTATTTTATTATCGAAAGACTAGATGGAACACCCTGCGGCACGGTGCGAGTCTATGATCTACTAGAAGACTCATTCTGCTGGGGAAGTTGGATTCTTAATGATGAAAAAACAAGATTCTCAGCTATAGAAAGTGCGTTTTTAGTATATCAGTTTGGTTTCAAAGAGCTTGGCTATAGAAAATCACATTTTAGTGTAATGAAAGAAAATGAAAGGGTTGTTTCATTCCACAAAAAAATGGGTGCAATACAAGTAGGAGAAGATGAGCAGAATTATTATTTTGAAATTCACGATAAAGCTGTTCAAGAATCCAGAAGCAACCTAGAGAGTAAATTAAAATGATCCCTTTTCTTGACCTGAAAAAAATTAACGCTCAACATAAAAAAGAACTTATCGCTGCCACAGAGCGAGTTATAGACTCTGGTTGGTATATACAAGGCACTGAGTGCAAGTCGTTTGAGCAAGAGTTTGCTGCATATTGTGGTACCAAACATTGCATTGGTGTAGCCAATGGTCTAGATGCCCTGAATCTCACTCTACGCGCTTGGAAAGAGCTAGGTAAGCTGCAAGATGCTGACGAAGTCATCGTTCCAGCAAATACGTATATAGCCAGTATTCTTGCGATTACAGAAAACCGACTCACTCCCGTGCTGGTTGAGCCCGACGGAGGAAGCTACAACCTCAGTCCTGACAATGTTCGCAAAGCCTTAACAGCAAAAACTAAGGCCATACTAGTCGTACATTTATACGGCCAACTAGCCGATATGCCTGCTATCACTAGCATTGCTACAGAACACAAACTGTTAGTACTTGAAGACTCTGCCCAATCCCATGGCGCCAGTATCAATGACAAAAAATCAGGAAACTGGGGAGATGCAAGTGGCTTTAGCTTTTACCCTGGGAAAAACCTTGGGGCCTTAGGTGATGCTGGGGCAATTACCACCAATGATGATGAACTCGCGCAAACATTACGTGCACTAAGCAACTATGGTAGTCACAAAAAGTACGAAAACTTGTACCAAGGGATTAATAGTCGTTTAGATGAAATGCAGGCCGCCCTGCTACGTGTCAAACTCAACTATTTAGATCAGGAAACACAACGTCGCCGTGAGATTGCCCTTCGTTACACGCAGAGCATACAAAATCCTCTGCTAACATTGCCCATACACTCTACAACAACTACGAGTGCTGATATAGAAAACCACGTATTTCATGTGTATGTGGTTCGTTGCGCACAGCGCGAAGCGCTACAACAACATTTGCTGCAAGCAGGTGTACAGACTCTTATTCACTACCCTACCCCACCACACCAACAAAAAGCCTACCCAGAGCTGAACCATTTACATTTTCCTTTAACAGAAAAAATTCATGCTGAAGTACTCAGTATCCCCATTAGTCCTGTCATGACGGACGCTGAAGTAGACCAAGTCATTAGTGCTTGCAACAGTTTTAAAGGCTAAGTTGTGACGCTAATAAAAACCAGCTTACTCAATGCCATTGCTGTCATTGTAAAAATGCTGACCATGCTGGGCCTAAATAAAATTTTAGCAATTTATGTAGGCCCAGCTGGTTACGCAGCAATAGGTAACTTTCAAAATGCGGTACAAATCATCACCACTTTTGGAAGCGGTGCTATCACCAATGGGGTAACGAAATATACAGCTGAATACGGAGAAGATAGCTCAGAACAACGGGAACTATGGCGAACTGCAAGTACCATATCCATAATCTCCTCTGTTTTAACTGGATTGTTAATCTTTATATTCCGCAAAGACATTTCGATCTGGTTTTTAAAAGATGAAATATTTAGCCCAGTATTTACATGGTTCTCCATATCAATTTTATTCTTTGTATTAAATAGCTTTTTTCTTGCCATATTAAATGGAAAAAAAGAAATACAACGATATATTTTGGCAAATATTGGCGGCAGCTTATTTACACTAATTGTAACCAGCATTCTTGCTATAAAATTTGGCCTACAAGGCGCATTAATAGCATTAGCTATTTACCCGTCGTTCTCATTTATAGTCACACTTGCTCTTTGCCATAAGGCAAACTGGTTTAAGTTTAGTTATTTATTTGGTCGCCCAGACAAGACTATAGCAATAAATCTAGCAAAATTTACTGCTATGGCCTTAACTAGTGCTGCCTGCGTACCTATAAGTCATATCTTTATTCGGAATCACCTGGGTGATACATTAGGCTGGGATGCTGCGGGGTACTGGGAAGCCATGTGGCGCCTAAGCAGTGCCTATCTTATGATGGTGACTACAACCTTAAGCCTGTATTACCTACCCAGACTATCTGAGCTCAAAAACCCACAAGATATTAAACACGAAATAATACAAGGCTATAAAATAATCCTACCTATTACTGCAGCATCTGGTGTGATTATATTTCTATTGCGGGATTTCATAATAGGAGTCTTATTCACCACCGATTTTTATGCCATGAGAGACCTTTTTGCATGGCAAATGCTGGGAGACACCTTAAAAATTGGAAGCTGGATTCTTGCCTACTTAATGATAGGTAAAGCCATGGTAAAAATTTTTATTTTTACAGAAATAATATTCTCTGTTAGTTTTTACTTTTTTGTTTTGTTTTTTACTTCTATTTATGGTTTAGATGGAACTACCGTAGCTTATGCAGTAAATTATGCCATTTATTGGATAGCAATCGCCTTTTTTGTTAAAGATTATATTTTTATTAGATCAGAAAATAAAAAACAAAAGAAGAAAATTACGTGAAAAATATTATTATTTTCTATCCAAGCCATAATATTGGCGGGGCAGAATATCTATTAAAGCTAACAGCTGATCTATTAAAGTTACAGCACAGGGTTAGAATTGTAGATATCAAAGATGGCTGGTTATCTAAAAATACAGAAGGTGTTCCCATTCTTTTCGCCGAAGAGAAGATCGCCCTAGAAAAAGAAACCATTGTCATTACCACTGCTAACCTAGTTAGAAATTTAGACTTATATTTTACAGGTGACTTTACTGTCCTTGCATGGGTAGTACACCCTTACAATGTCATACCTTTCTTTCCTGCCCTTAAATCTTTGCAGTTTAAAAAAACAATAAAAACAATATTAAAAAAAACAGTACTACGAAATGAGTACAAGAGATCAGAAAAAAGAGTTAAATATTTAATTGCAAAAAAATCCATTTTTGCCATGGATTCTTCTTGCGATGATGTTTTATTTAGATATACAGGAACTCATTACGATGAGTTTCTGCCTGTCATTATATCTGATGAAAAAATAGACTACTCAAATATAGAATTCTATCAAAAAGAAAATAAAATAAAAGCCGTTTGGTTAGGAAGACTAGACGGTGAATTTAAAAACAATATCCTCATAAAGGTCATGAAAGACCTAAATGAATACGCAAAAACAAAAGACCATAAAAAGATTGAATTAAATATAGTTGGCAATGGCCCTGGAATGCCAGAAATACAGCAGGTTGCTGAAAACCTAGCGTTTCTAGAGGTTCATTTTCATCTAGAAAAACGTGGCAATGAACTCAAAAGCATCATTACACAGTCAAATATTGGTTTTGCTATGGGAACATCAGCTATAGAGATTTCTGCGTTTGGAGTGCCCACTATACTGCTAGACTTCTCATACTCTTCTGTGCCTGATAGCTATAGATACAGATGGTTTTTTGAGTCTACTGGTTATAGTCTAGGTCGCTCAATTGAGCTAGAAAGCGATGCCAGTATGGGAAACACCATGAGTATGGATGATGTACTTAATGGTTTAGAAACGTCCTCTAAGAAACTCTCAGAAAAATGTTTTCAGTATGCTATTAACAACCATAGCCCTGCCATTTTCAACAAGAAAATAAATCATATACTTAACACATCAAGCTCAAGTTTTTTAGAAATGAAAAAACTTGGATTATTAAAAAAACCTTTTTGGTTTTTTTTAAAGAAATTTGCCAAAAAAATTAAACTCTAATATGAAAATTTTATCTGTTTTTGGAACCAGACCTGAAGCCATAAAAATGGCACCCTTAGTTAAAGCATTAAGTAGTGATCATTTTTTTGATGCAAAAGTGGCAGTGACCGCTCAGCATAGAGAAATGCTAGATCAGGTATTAGATTTATTTGAAATCAAGCCTGATTACGACTTGAACATCATGAAGTCAGGACAGGATCTATACGATATAGTCTCGGAGGTACTGCTAGGTTTGCGAGATATTCTTAAAACCTTCCAACCAGACTTAGTGCTAGTTCATGGTGATACGGCCACTACCTTTGCCGCGTCGCTTGCCGCCTTTTATCAGCGTATCCCTATTGGCCATGTAGAAGCAGGCCTGCGTACTGGTAACCTCTATTCACCATGGCCTGAGGAAGCAAACAGACTACTAACTGGGCGTTTAGCGAACTTACATTTTTCGCCTACCGAACGAAATCGTGCAGCATTACTCGCTGAAAATATCCCTGACGAACAAATTGTAGTTACAGGTAATACTGTCATTGATGCATTGCAGTGGATGGTCAAGAAAATAGACACATCGGCTGATCTGAAACAGAACATAGAAGCAAACCTGCATGCTTCAGGATTAGATCTTAATACCATCAACCAACGCTATGTACTCGTAACAGGCCATAGACGTGAGAATTTCGGACAAGGATTCGAAAATATCTGCCTTGCTCTGCGTGAGCTCGCCAAAAACAACCCAGGTACACACTTCATATATCCCGTGCACCTAAACCCTAATGTTCAAGAACCTGTCAAACGATTATTAGGTGGTTTGAATAACATTCATCTAATTAAACCATTAGGCTATGAGACATTTTTGTATGTAATGCAAAATTCTTACTTAGTGCTTACCGATAGTGGCGGCGTTCAGGAAGAGGCTCCTAGTTTAGGAAAGCCTGTCCTGGTGATGCGTGACACGACTGAAAGGCCTGAGGCCATAGAAGCTGGCACAGTCAAGCTGGTTGGAGTGAATCCTAGTACTATCATTAATGAAGTACAAAGTCTTTTAGATAACCAAGCACTATATATGCAGATGTCACTCTCTCACAACCCATATGGGGATGGCTTTGCTAGTAAAAGAATTATCGAGTTTATAAAACAAAAGAGAAATTGATCCATTCTTAATTCTTCTTTAACTTAACTCACACATATTATTTCGCTGTAAAGCATATACTATGATCAGCACCAAGAACAAAAATTTCACATCAAACATACAGAAATTATATATATCAATTTCTGTATGTTTTATTGTCTGGCCATTTTCTTTTGGATTATTCTATAGTCAGATATTCGGCCTACTAATGCTTTTTGTTCTTTTTTTATTCAACATAAAACTGTTGTTAAAAACAAGCATACCTAAGAGAGATGCACCTATACTATTAATATTATTAGCACTAATTTCTATAACCTTGTTTAGCTACCTCAATTGGGAAGGTAGTTTTTTTTCTTTCTTTTTCTACATATATAAATTTATAATATTTTACTTTGTTTCATTATTTTTAATAATAATTATAAAAAATAATGACAAAAATGAATATTATCCAGAATTAATATTATTCAAATCTATATATATATACTTGTTTTTTATAATTCTACAATTTTCAATTCCAGATTTTCATATTTGGAGTTTTAAAAATTTTGGTACCGAAGCTGCTTTTGAAGTTATAGAAAAAAACATGTCAGGTCATAATCTAAGAAATCTAGGTTGGAATGGATTTCTATTTGCATCTGATGGTGTTGCATTTTCATTTTCTGCTTTATTTATACTTTTTTATAGAACTTCTATAAAAAACCTTAGTACAAAACATAAGCTATTTTTATTCTTTATTGAGATTATTTGTATAGCACTGGCGCTTATCTCTGGTCGTAGCACTATTCCTATAGTCCTGATTTATTTTATCTTCTATGCTTTTTCATCAGGATTTCTAAGTCTATTTTTGAAAATATTCGCTTTAATTGTTATTAGCCTACTACTATTTATAGCTTATGGCGACACCATATTAAACCATCCTTTTTTTGTCTGGCTACTAGAACCCATTACATCTTCAATAAGCCATGGCAAACTATACTCAAACTCCACTGACGTCACCAATAATGTATATATGGAGTTTTTCTCTGGGCCTTCTGCCTGCAATTTCCTAGACAATTTTAACTGCTACTACTACAAGTCTAATAATGATTACTATGCTAATGGCTTAGTTGGTGCAGACTCTGGATTTATTAGATTATATTATGCGATAGGACTACATGGATTTATCATATTTATCTTAATGTGGTGTTATTTTGTATTTAAAATAAGCATTACTTGTCTAAAACGCAAAAGCTTATATTTCTTTCTCGTTCTCATTTTTTTAATTTATTCTCTTGCCTTTTTCTACAAATCCGAATGGCTTTATCAGAATTTCTTTATTTTTTATTTTTTCGTACTTTATAACTCAATTTTCCTTAATAGTTCTAAAAAAACGGATAAATAATAATATATTCATATATTCTCTTTCCCTGTAGAGAACAACCTCTTTATGAAAAAAATTCTTATCATTGATACTACCTGGCCAATCAACTCTAGAACAGAAAGATTTAGAAAAACATTACAAGAAAAATATCATGTAATAGTTTCGGCGTGGAAGCGAGATGGAAAACCTGAAGATCCACGCGAAGATTTGCATATTATGGTTAATAATATTGGGTATGGTAATCAAATTCTTAAACTTATAAAATTACCACTTTTTATATTACACAACTTTAACGTTTGCAAAAAAAACAATCCCGATATTATCTTTGCTAGCCACTGGGACTCTCTCATTTGTGCAGCTTTTATTAAAGCACTATTTTTTAGAAGAATAAAAATAATTTATGATTGCTTAGATCTACCTACAACATCAAATTACTTTATCCGTAAATTTTTGCAACTTATCGAAAAAACATCTCTGAAATACGTTGATATTACAATATTTGCTTCCCGATATTTTGAATCCTTGTACCCAAAAAAAATCAATTCTATTA
This sequence comes from Paenalcaligenes sp. Me52, assembly GCF_050487965.1. Taxonomy (NCBI): domain Bacteria; kingdom Pseudomonadati; phylum Pseudomonadota; class Betaproteobacteria; order Burkholderiales; family Alcaligenaceae; genus Paenalcaligenes; species Paenalcaligenes sp. Me52. The sequence continues at coordinate 358,544 of NZ_JBKQFO010000002.1, forward strand.
TATTTGAAAACTATCCCCCAAAGAGCTCTCTAACACCATATCATTCACAACCATCTTGGTTCAAAGATTATGATATTGTAACTATCAAGAACACAAAAACAGTCAGCTGGATAGGAGTTGTTCGTTACTTAAATATCCTAGAAAATATTCTTGATGCAATCAAAGATACTGATATTCATTTTCTTGTTTTTGGAACAGGCCCTGATTTAGAAAAATTGCAAGCTGCTGTTATCCAAAAAAATCTCAATAAACAGGTGCATTTTTTTGGCCGATACGAGCATGCAGATTTAAATTTTATTTATAGTATTTCTGAACTCATATGGGCGGCATATCCAACTAGCGATCACAATGCTGTATATGCTATATCCAACAAATATTTTGAATGCTCTTCCTTCGAAAAAACCCCAATCATCTCCAAAAAAACAAAGATGGCAGAGTATCTTAGAGGTAGAAAAAACGCTATATTAATTGATGAATTTAATGTAAATGAAATAAGAAATAGTTTTTTTGACTATTTTAACAATGGTAAAGATGATGAGCCATTCGAAAAATATGAACCTGATGCATCTTGGGAGGATAGAGAAAATCTCTTAATTGAATATCTAGAGAAAAACCTCCCCTAGAATTAGTTCATCAAAAAAGCCTAGAGTACCAATCGCACTTTAGGCTTTTTGATCCAGAATAATAAATTACATTCTTTTAATTATTGAATTTAGCACATATAAAGAAAAAAAATACATGGATGAAAATAAATTTAAACCACAATATTTTCTATATATATCCCACGTCCATTTCGCTGATTGTATTTTATTTGCTGAAAGACTATCTTCACCCACCCGGTAATACGCTAAATTCTCTTGTATACCCAGAGCATAATCAGTTTTTTCAAGTATTTCAAGCCACATCAAATAATCTTCATGATGCACCTTCTTTTGAAAAATCTTTCCTAATTTCTCCTGATCGTAAACGCCAGTTAAATTTCCAATAAAATTACCTGTTAAGAGTTTTTTGTAATCCCCTACTTCAGGCACATTAACCTGACTTTGCTTCCCATCTGGATAGAAACGTGTGTACATAGCGTACACAACATCTGCCCCTGAATTTAATGTTTCTAGCTGTACCGCCAACTTCCTAGGTTCCCATAAATCATCAGAGTCTAGAAATGCAATATATCTCCCTGCCGCCATTTCTATCGCTGCATTTCTTGCTACCGCTACCCCAGAGTTGTTCTCAAGGTTGATTACGCGTATGCGAGAATCCTGTTCTGCGTAATCGCGCAATATCTGCAGTGTGTTGTCTTTACTGCAGTCATTCACAGCAATTAGCTCATAGTCTGTATAGACCTGAGCAAGCACACTATCTATAGAGCCCTTGATTGTGCTTGCTGCGTTGTACGCAGGCATAACAATGCTAAATGTTGGATTTTCCATTTATCGTGCGCCAAAGCCTGTCAACATAATTTTAATTGTCAGTACCGCAATGATCAGGTCCAAACCTAATGAACAATTCTTAATATAGTAAAAATCATGCTCAATTTTTACTTGGGTTTCATCCATGCTAGCCGTGTAGCCATGCCTAACTTGCGCCCAACCGCTGATTCCTGGTTTAACAATATGTCTATAGCTATAAAAGGGGATTTTCTGGTCGTACTCGACGACAAATGATGGCTGCTCAGGTCTAGGCCCTATTAAGCTCATTTCGCCTTTTAACACATTCAGGAACTGAGGCAGCTCATCTATACGTAGCTTACGTATGACCTTACCAACCCTAGTAATTCGCGGATCATTTTCTCCTGCAAACTGCTCTGGAGCCGCACGATCGAAACGCATGCTACGAAACTTATAAATGGTGAATGGTTTGTTGCCACGCCCAATCCTAGTCTGTGTATAAATCACCGGTCCAGGACTCTCTAGCCGTACCAATATCGCTGTTATTAACGCTATTGGTAATACGATTGGCAGTGTCAGCAACACCAATAGTATGTCGATACAGGTCTTCATTCGTTCATATATGGGTGATGGTAACAATGCCCCCATATTATTCTCTGACATACGATGTATTTTTACCTTGCCACTTAAAGACTCATAGATTTGTTTGGCATCATAGACAGGTATCCTCTCCAAAGCACATTGCGTTAGAAAACGCTGTGTTGCCTCATCAATGCTGCGAAAATCAGCTACTACCCCATCATAACGCCTATCACCTAAAGATAACTCGGCTAATGGTCTAGCATCAATAAAATCGAGCTCTATCAGCTCATCTGTATACTGACCGCCAGGGACCACGCCTAGCTTCAAACGCATATATTTATAGGTCAGAGTATATTCTATGTGAAACCACAGTACTGATATAACGGCACTACTCAATAATAAATATCTAGAGACCTCTACACGCAACAATAGAGTGATCAACGTTACTGCACCATATATCAGTAAAACAATAGGAATAATAAAGGCAGCGGCCCGTCCACCAGGGTAAATAACGCGCAATCTTTGCAACCCAAAATAACACAGTACACAAGAAAAACTCGTTGTGACTAATGCTGTCTGCTGTCCATCTGTAGGACTCAACAAACTTTCCCATGACCAAAACATAACAAATGGAGCAACAACTGCAATCGCCCAGCCCAATAGCAGCGAAAAAGCTCTAGAGAGCAATATCTGTTCATGTAGACGCTTAAATCGTCTAAGTGTAGTGAGCTTCATTCTTTCCTTGGTAACATGATTGTTACATAAAAATTATAGCCAAGCACTCTAACAAACCAGTTTATGATCATCTATATACGTTTCATCGAACTGGTTTCCAGGAAGACTTCTTAAAGTATGTATTATATTTACTTATTAAAAAATAATTTATTTATTCTTATAAAATTATAATTTCCCTTACTTACCAATAATTGTTTTATTTTCTAAAATCAATTCTCTATAAATCTTTAGAACAGATTTATTCATTTTTTCATAATTTCCAAAACTCAATAATCTTATAGAGTTTTCATTTGTTTTCAATAAAGAAAAAAAAGGTCTTCTTGCAGTATTTTTAAAGAAATCATGCGAAACCGGATTGACCACTTTACATTTCAAATTTCCATTTTCTTGCATCAAAATATGAAATACCTCTTTAACTAAATCATATTTACTGCATAGCTTTCCGCCAGAAAAATGAACTACACCCCAAAGTATTGGTAAACATAACCGAATTCTCTCTGCTACAAGCCATATATACGCAGACAAGGCATCCGTTCGTGTAAGAGCTGAATACTGGTCTGATACTACATCAATACTTTCCTCTTCAAACATCAATACTATAAATCTACGTATGAAGCTGTCGCCATACTCACCAAATAACCAACTAGTCCTCAATATCAGACTCTTCTCACAGACTTGCTGTAACGCTCGCTCGCCCGCTAGCTTGCTTTTGCCATACACATTGATTGGGTTAGGTGCATCTGTTTCTATGTAAGGGGTGCATTTTTCACCACCAAACACGTAGTCAGTAGATATATGAATAACAGAAACACCTGCTTCTACCGCATAAAGGCCAAGATTCTCTGGACCATCTCTGTTCACTGCATAGGCTAAGTCCTGATTTTCTTCTGCAGCATCCACGTTAGTATAAGCTGCTGCATTGATGATCAGTGAAGGTTGGTAACTACGCAGCTCATCTAGCACCACGGCTTTGTTGCTAATATTAATCTCAGTAGAGCTAGGAGCCCACACCTCTACACCCTCTGGGATATTACGTAGCAACTCTTGGCCCAATAAACCACTGCCACCGCATAGCAAAACTTTAAATGACATATCACCATGACTCCTCTTAACTCTTACTTATGGTACCGATAAGGGACAACATCACAGCCGCTTGATCCACTCTACTGACTCAAGTGTCGGACAAGAGCAAAACCGATAAAACCGGCACCACAGGTAACAAGAATTTCCATGTGCTTTCTAAAGATAGTCAGTTTCTATAACATCGGCCCTCTTTGAACATTAATAGGGCCTTACGCAGTATTGTAAAGAAATTGTGCTTGGTGACTGCGTTATTCTGGACCATTCTTTAGACACAAAAAAGCCCGCCTAGTCAAAACTAGGCGGACTTTTCAGAACGTTACAATTGCAAGCTTATTTATACATCAGCGCCAATTGCTTTTAGGCCAGCTAATGCACATTGTGCATCAAGGTCCCCATTTGGGGCGCCGCCAACCCCTATACCCGCGACTAAGGCATTACCAAACTTCACAGGTAGGCCACCGCCCTGTATCACCATGCGGTCATCCATGTCGCGCATACCATTGTTAGCAGGCTTAGAGGCGATGAATTCAGCCAGCCCAGCAGTATCGCGACCCATTGCGGCGGAGGTAAACGCTTTACCCGTAGCACTGCCTACGGTGTGAGGGCCTGAATTATCTGCTTTAAGCAATACTTTGGTTGCGCCATCTCGCGCTACGACTGCAACGCTTACTGCATAACCTTCAGTGGCACATGCTTGGACGGCCGCTTGTGCGGCTTGAGTGGCGAGTTCTAATGGCAAATATGGTGTGGTGGGCAAGGTGGTTTGAGCACCAGCCGCCAGAGGAAGCAATAAAGCAGACGTTAACGCGAGTGTACGAATCATGGTGAATCTCCACTGAGTAAAAGATAACAACAGAGTAAACGGGCTCGTTTTTTTGCACTATGCGTAGTGCTTGCTGATTACCTACGTAGTCCTACGGATATTCCCTGCCTTCCAACCACAAGCGCGTCATCTCTGCTTGCGATGTAGTGCCTAGCTTGGCACCTAATGCTGCTCTATGACTTTCTACGGTACGTGGGGATAGACCCAAGCCTTCGGCGATTTCTTTGGAGGTAAAACCGGCTGCCACTCTACCCAATACTTCTTTTTCTCTAGGAGTCAGGCTTGCTAATAAGGCTAGGGTTTCTTCTTTTTCAGCCTGAACACGTAAGCGCTTCTCTAGAATTTCTTGGCCTTTTTGTATGGCATCGATCAGGTCTTGTTCGTCTACAGGTTTAGAGAGAAAGTCTATAGCGCCGTTTCTGAACGCACGTCTGCAAGCTTCTATATCACCGTGTCCAGAGATCACGATTGTGGGCCAATCCACATCTTGTTCTAGCAGTTTCTCTTGTACTTTTAGGCCTGACACCCAGGGCATACGTATATCCATGATGATGCATCCGGGCGCGAGTTGGCTCACGGACGTCAAAAATCGTTGTGGGTCAGCAAAGCTATGTACAGCAATGTCTACCGTGGATAACAGCAGCTCTAACGCATCACGTACGGCTTGGTCATCATCTACTAAATAAACAGGGTGACTCATTCGCTAGGTTCCGATGTAGCAGGTTGGCTTGCTAAGAGTATGCTGAATACGGCTCCCTTACCGGCGGTTTCTTGTAACAATAACTCTCCACCTACGCGTTCTACTAAGCGCTGGCTTAATGCCAAACCTAATCCTGTGCCGCCTTCTTTCCCGGTCACAAATGGCGTAAATAGCTCACCTCGCAACTGTGCCGGTACGCCAGGACCATTGTCAGCCACATCCACACGTACTTGATTACCTTGCTCAGATGCCGTAATCGTAATGAGCCTATCACCTGTAATCTGCTGTAGTGCATCCATGGCGTTACGTAGCAAATTAAAAAGTACCTGCTCCATTTCTATGGCATCAGCTTTTACTAACAAAGGGGTAGCAGGCACGTTCAAAATGATGTGCACCTGTTGATTCTGTGCTTCTTGGCGTAATAGGGACTGCACGTTATGCAATGCATCCCGCAGATCAAAACTTGTAGTAGGCAAACGCTGTGGGCGAGACCAATGCCTGAAATGCTCCAAAATCGCCGAGGCGCGCTGCGCTTGGATAACAGTCTCATCCAAAGACTTAGCCAACCGTTCGGTGTCACCTTTGCTAAGCAATCGCCTACCCGCTTGGCTTTGCGCCAAGATCGCCGTTAACGGTTGGGTAAGCTCGTGGGTTAGGCCGCTTGCCATTTCCCCCAAAGCATTCACTCTGGAAGCATGAGCTAATCTGGATTCTAGACCGCTGATACGCGCTTGCTCCACTGCTGCGTTAACGCGCCTACGCTGACGCCACGCCAAACATACCCCTGCGTACGCCACACCCACTAACAGCGCCATGCCTAACGTGGGCCATAGCGGTAATAGGTCATCCCACTTCAACTGCAGCCCTGTTTCTAGCAACAAGGGCTGTGTGGTACTGCTGAGCGCTTTAGAGAAATGTAAGGTTGTAGGAGCGTCAGTGGCCGCCCCCAAAAAGGGTGTGCCATCAGGTAAAGACAAACGCAGCGTAACGTCCGGTTTAGACCATAATGCCTCACCATTGCCCAGCAACCGTGCTGCATCTATATCTAGCATCAGGGCATAGCCCAATGCATCCAGATTAGGATTACGCTTAATCAACAAGTAATGGCCGGGATGCGTAGGGTGCACCAACAGCTTCATATGCTCATTGCCAGTCCACGCCTGTTCTTGTATCCATGCTTGGATTTCCGGATCCACAGCCCCCACACCTGTGGGTAACTCTGCCGCATCCGGTTGTGTGACTAATTCAATTGCATCAATACTGGGGTAGAAATTGAGGATGCTGTGAGCGACGTCTTGGAAGAGTTCATGCCCGCGCTGATCCGCTGTTGTTTGCACCACCGCGGCTAATGCAGTTAAGTGAGCATCATGCTGGCCAGCACGCTGAGATGCCAAGCGCTGCAACAACACACTTTCTTTTTCCAAGACTTGTATATGCGTGTGATAACGCCAGCTCGCCAACCCTACTACGGTCAGCACTACCAGCAGCACACCTAGCAAGATTGCTACACTGGGACGGTAAAAGAAAGACGGGCCAGTACGCATGACGTAAAGTTTCCCACAAGGCTTGAACGAATACGAATTATGGCACAGAGCCTATCTGGCTCCGCTTACGTATACGGTAAAATCACCTTTCTCTTTGCACTCACACCCATGAAAGTCATTACTACTTCCCTACCCGGCGTACTCATCATAGAACCCAAAGTTTATAAAGATGAGCGTGGTTTTTTCACAGAAACCTTCCAGCTAGAGCGCTATCAGCAGGCTGGAATGACGCTGCCTTTTGTGCAGGAAAATCATTCCAGGTCGCAGCGTGGTGTGCTGCGTGGCCTGCATCAACAACGTACCCGCCCCCAGGGGAAATTAGTACGTGTTAGCCGAGGTGCGGCCTTTGATGTAGCGGTAGACCTTAACCCTGATTCGCCCACATATGGACAACATATAGGGGTAGAACTAAACGACGAAAACCACCGCCAGCTCTGGATTCCGCCAGGCTATGCACATGGTTTTTGCGTATTAAGTGAGGTCACAGACGTACAGTATTCGTGCACGGATGTGTATTGCCCAGACGATGAGGATGGTGTGCGCTGGGATGACCCAGATCTAGCCATCCCCTGGCCTATTCAGCAGCCCACCTTATCTGTCAAAGACTTGGCATTGCCTACATTACGCGAACGTATGCAACGACTATAAAGGGTTACAGAAACTGCTATGCAACAGCCTGCAGCGTTCAGCTTAACGACGTGCGGCGCGATTTTGCGGCTGACGAGGGGCGCGATCTTTGAGGTGACGGAAAGTAATACGACCTTTGCTCAGGTCATAAGGCGACAGCTCTAGTGACACATCATCACCAGCCAAAATGCGAATGTGGTGTTTACGCATTTTACCGCCTGTGTAGGCAATCAATTCGTGACCGTTTTCTAAGGTCACACGGAAGCGTGAATCTGGCAGCACTTCGTTCACTGTGCCACGCATTTCAAGGATTTCTTCTTTAGCCAATAGTTTGCTCCTAAAAAATTAGACTACTAGTATAACATACGCTATTTTTTAGTGATTTTTCAATAAAGTACGCTAAACTTGGCGGTTACTTGCGGCTTGGGATTTCAGCCCTCTGTCGCGACCTTCGCTATGACGCTACGCCGGACTATTTTTCTGGTGGTAGCAGGAGTTTTTCTATGTTGCGCGCCATATGGCTAGCGGCGTATGCGTGCGCCGTTCTATTAGCCAATGTCTACTTGGACAGCTTTATTGAGCTGCCTTGGTTTGGACTGTTCAGTATTGGTTCTATCTTTTTTGCCGCAGTTTTCACGCTGCGTGATCGCCTACACCAATACGGCCTACCTACGGTATATCTGGCTATAGCTTCCGCCGTACTGATCACTACCTTATATGGTCAGTTTATTGCCCAAATCAGCCCCCGATTTTTATTCGCCTCATTTGTTGCGATCTTAATTAGCGAGCTCGCCGATACCGCTATGTTTCAGCGTTTACGCCATTATCGTTGGCATAAACGGGTGCTGGCCAGCCATGCAGTAAGCGTCCCTTTGGACAGTTTAGCCTTTACCCTTTTAGCGTTTGCAGGCGTGATGAGCAGCTATGACATGATGCAGATTGTCTACGCCGATGTGCTGGGTAAATACATCATTGCTGCCGCTGTGGCGTACTTACCATTTATTTCTGTGCGTGAACGCCGCACCGTATCGCCCTGACTTTCTTCGCGAACTTTACTTATGACCACTTCCACCGATCATACCTACGTGCCGGCTGATGCTAACAGCTACACCTCACCCGACACAGGTGCCGTGTTGAAAACTATTGCTAACCCGCACCCCCATTTTCAAAGCTGGCAAGAACATGTGCTGACGTTACCTGAGCTATGCCCCGCGTCGCATAACCCCGGTGCAGGTTCTACGCTAGCCATACGCTATCAAGCCACTCAACGTTTTCTGGAAGTATTTTCACTCAGCGCTTATATACAGGCATTCATAGGCCACAAAACGGTGCGTGACGTAGAAATGCTGACTCAAGTCATTGCCCGTGACTGTGCTGCTGTATTGCATATAGCCGTGGAAGTAGAAGGCTGTTTTGAATTGCCTGCATTAGGCCAACGCGTCACCACTCGCGTACAAGCCTAAACAACACAATGGCCACCCTATATAGGTGGCCATTGTGATTACCGATTTAACGGCACGCTACGATTACGCGTTTTCGGTTTTGCGCATACGCACGCCTTGGTTCCACCACAAGAAGGCCAGAATCAACAACGCTGGCAAATACATGTAGTAATCCATCAGAGCATTGGGATTAGGTTGTTTCACAACCATTACATCCCAACCCTGCTCCCAACCAGAGCGTCTGGCTTGACTACCAAAACCCACATTAGAAAGCTGTACCATATCGCCAAAGGCCATCACGCCAATACCAGCATCAGCCATACGTTTACGACCTGCTGCTTCGCCTGTAAGCGTAGAGCCTTCCTCTAGCACGGGCAGTTCTGCACCTACTGTTTTACGGATGGTGTCGCCTTCTATAGTCATCCCTTCAATTTCTACCACCAACTGCTGACCTGGGCGTAAATCTCCCGCCACGGCATAAATTTGCGCAGGCTCGGCATTTACGTAGCGAGTTTGTATATGGTTCATGAACCAGTCTGGTCGGAACATGATAAACATCACCAGCAAGCACAACAGCACTTCCCACCATTTGGATTTAATACGCATCCAACCCATGGTTGCTGCAGCAAAAGCTAGTGATCCTAGAATAGAACCGAACACTACAAAGACAAACTCATACCAACTTTCTATACCAATCAGCAAGAGCAGTGGGTTAAACACGAACATAAACGGCAGCACAGCTGTACGCATCGCATACTTGAAGCCCTGTATACCGATTTTCAGTGGGTCCTCACCTGCAATAGCGGCAGCCGCAAACGTAGCCAATCCTACAGGTGGTGTGATATCCGCCATCAGCCCGTAATAGAACACAAACATGTGTACAGCAATGAGCGGGATAATCAGGCCACTTTGCGCACCCAACTCAACCACCACAGGCGCCATCAAGGTTGCCATCAAAATGTAGTTGGCTGTAGTAGGCATACCTAAGCCCAACACCAAACACACTACTGCAGTGAACCCCAACATCAACAGCACGTTCCCCATGGACACCAGTTCCACAAAGGACGTCATGCGTAGACCTAAACCAGTCAGCGTAATGGTACCTACAATCAAACCTGCCGTACCACACGCCAGCGCAATACCCACCATGTTGCGGGCACCCTCTTGCAACCCCACCAACGTATCTTTAACACCTTCCGATAATGCCGTACCAACTTGTTGACGACGGAAGAATGCTTGTAAAGGACGGCGCGTGAGCATCAGCAGCAACATGGTTGTCACTGCCCAGAATGCTGACAGGCCCGGCGAGAAACGCTCTATGGTCAGGCACCATACCAAAATACCGATAGGGATTAGGAAAAACAAACCCGTACGCACGGTGGCCCATACTTCAGGCTGCGTCATCGTGCCATCTTGCTTCACCAAATCGGGTAGGTCATCGTGCTTAGAGGCTATCCACACCAACCCTACATACAGTGCGATCAGTAAGGTCACTAAAATACCAAAAGCCTGTTGCGGGAATAGCTGTTGCGTTCCCACCCCTATCCAATAGATCAGTGCGACCACAATTATGGTGGCAGAAATGCCCATCCCTAGTCGCCCGATGCGCTGAATAGGTGTGCGCGCTTGCGTGGCTGCCTGCATGGGCTGCAAGCCCAACCGCAGTGCTTCTAAGTGCACAATGTAGAACAACGACACATAGGATAATATCGCCGGTAGTAGCGCGTGCTTAATGATCTCCGTGTACGGGATACCCACATACTCAATCATCAAAAATGCAGCCGCACCCATGACCGGCGGCATAATTTGCCCGTCAGCCGATGCTGCAGTTTCAATCGCCCCTGCTCGCACACCACCGTAACCAGCACGCTTCATCAGCGGAATGGTAAAGATACCAGTAGTCACCACGTTTGCCGTAGACGACGCTGACACCATGCCGTTTACAGCCGATGACACCACTGACACCTTCGCTGGTCCACCACGCAAGTGCCCCAACAATGAGAAGGAAACCTGCATCATGTAGTTCCCTGCACCGCAGCGGTCTAGCAGCGAACCCAACATCACAAAAATGAAAATATAGGATACCGACACACCCAGCGCTACACCGAAAACCCCTTCGGTAGTCAGCCACATGTGCGAAACCAAACGCTCTAACGACGCGCCACGGTGCGCCAACACATCAGGCAAATGTGGGCCTAGAAATACATAAATCAGAACCAACGTACCCAACACTGCCATGGGAGCGCCCAATGCACGGCGAGTTGCTTCTAACAGCAACACCAAGCCAATGCTGGCAACCACTACGTCCATGGTGGTAGGAATACCAGGGCGCAATGACAGTTCTCGGTAGAACAGGAACAAATACGCACCGCAAAACGCCGCAATAATCGCTAGCACCCAGTCTAGTAAGGGCACACGATCGCGGTTTGATTTTTTGCTAACAGGATACGAGACATAGCCCAGAAACATGGCGAAGCCCAAGTGCAAAGCACGCGCCTCAGTATCATTAAAAATACCAATATGAAATGTAAACGGCAGTGGAGAGGCATACCACAACTGGAAAAATGCCCAACATAACGCCACTACCGAAATGATCATTGCTACTGCACCAGTAACATTGCGACCACCGCGGTCCACCTCTTCTACCATCTGCTGTAAGGCTTGCTGATTGGAATTACTACTCATCATCCATCCTTCTTCTGATTATCTAGATAACGTGGGCCACCCTTTTGGGGCAGCCCACGATGAAGGGGTGTATGCGCACGCCCCTTCGCACTACAAAGGATTACAGCAGACCTTGCTCTTTAAAGAAGCGCTCTGCACCGGGGTGCAACGGTGCGGACAAGCCATTTTTCACCATGTCTTCTTTCTGCAAGTTAGCAAACGCTGGGTGTAAACGTTTGAAATCTTCGAAGTTGTTAAATACCGCTTTTACGACTTCGTATACACGGTTCTCAGGCACGTCTTCAGAGGTCACAAACGTCGCCAACACACCATAGGTAGGCACATCATTAGGGTTGTTCTGGTAGATACCACCAGGGATCACCACTTTGGCGTAGTACGGGAACTCTTCTACCAAGGAATCTACCGCCTCACCCGTGATGCTCACCAATTGAGCACCACATGTGGTGGTAGGATCTTGAATGTTGGCGGAAGGGTGACCTACACCATAGAAAAAGCCATCTACTTTGCCGTCACACAGTGCTTGACCATGTTCATCAGGACGCAACTCAGACGCCAGCGAGAAGTATTCTTGTGGGGTTGTGCCCATACGCTCTAGCAACTGCTCCATCGACGCACGTGTACCGGAACCTGGGTTACCAACGTTAAAGCGCTTACCTTTAAGCTCTTCAAAATTCTTCACGCCACTTTCTTTACTCGCCACAGCCGTAAAAGGCTCAGGGTGAATGGAAAACACCGAGCGCAATTTTTTGTATTCGCCAGCATCTTTAAATTGGCCTTCACCATGGTACGCGTTATAGCCCACATCGGACTGCACCACGCCCAAGTCTAACTCGCCCGCTTTAATGGTATTGACGTTAAAAACTGAACCACCCGTGGACTCTACCGAGCAACGTACGCCGTGATCCTTACTGTCTTTATTCACCAAGCGGCAAATCGCACCACCCGCCGCGTAGTACACGCCGGTTACACCACCAGTACCAATACTCACAAACTCAGTTTGTGCAGCAGCTGGCAGAGGAGCCAGCAAGAAAGAGCAGAATGCCGCACCCACTGCCAGCGCAGAACTTTTCACTTTTACATTTAACTTTTTATTCATATATGACTCCTCTATTGACGCGTCTTGCGACGTTACAAACCCTTCGGTTTATTCAGAACGGACCACTAGATGGTACAGATCTCAGGCTTGAAAAAAACAAGTGAAATCCCTGATTCGCAGCGCCGTTATAACAACAAATGAATCCCAAAAACCAACAAAGGAAACATATGTATCGGCGAATCATACTGGAAAATCAATGGATAACAAATACTTGTTTTCCTGAACCACCTCAGAAGAACACAGCCAACTTATACACCAGAAAGCTTTGAGCACATAACCGTGAAAGGCTAAACAAGGCAAAAATTTAGAAACCAAATGCGTTAAATCAAGAAAATCTTGCACAGCAAGACACATGAATCCTACTCACTTTAGCCATAAAGAAAATCGCTATTTAGTCTAGTTTCCCCTGTAGCGGAGCAGATCACTAGCTACCAGCACTGTCATGGACATTCACGCCTCACCCTATAACTAAAAGCCATGTAATAATGAAAACATCACCCCTGATCCTCATGCTCTCAGCCTGCTATGCGCCTACGCCATATAGAAATTTTCGATGCCATTTGCCGTACTGGCTCACTGACCGATGCAGCCAAACTTCTGCATATTTCACAGCCCGCAGCCAGTAAGCTGCTGGCCAGCGCCGAGCAGCAATTAGGCTTCAAACTGTTTGAACGTATCAAAGGGCGCTTACAACCCACTCGTGAAGCAGGCATTCTGGAACCTCGTGTCGCACACCTACAGCATGAATTAGCACACGTGCGTAGACTGGCCTTCAATCTGCGTCACAGCCAACATGGCCACCTACGTATAGGCATCAACCCAACCATGGGGTTAGGGCTACTCCCCGAGGTGATGCGCCAAAGCCAAAAAGCGCAACCACACATCACCTTTGATCTACGTGCGCACCACAGCGGTGAATTACGCGAGGCGCTACTATCGCGCGATCTGGATATGATTATTTCTTTTTCCAGTGAAGAAACACCCGGCATTCAACTGACTCACATAGGGCAAATTGAACTGGTACATCTAGGCCCCGAAGGCGCACTAGGTGCCAAACACATTACCGACTTAAGTCACAAGAATTACATTGCGTTGGACTCTAGAGACCCTTCCGGCCGTGTCTTGCAAAGCCTCTTAGATGAGTACAACGTAGAGACCACTATTACCGCTCAAGTGCAAACCCATTATGTAGCCTGCTCACTGGTAGCGGTAGGTTTGGGGGAAACAGTGATAGACATCATTACCGCGCAAGCCATGTTGCGCCCAGGGTTGATGATTAGTCGTTTGAACCCGCACACCACCATCCCCATTACCCTAATGACGCACGCTAATGATCCACTCTCTGCTGTGCAACGTACCTTGATTGATACATTGCAGAAAGTCTGTAAGCAGTACGTATTTCCTAGCCATACTGACAACCTACTTTTCCCTCACTCCATATCCTAAGGTTATACCTTGTACCTACTTGGCTATTGGAAAAGTCTAGGCTTCACTGTCAGAATCGTAGCGTTACCCATTTAACGTTACGGTTATATTCATGCATGTCTGCATTATTGGTGGCGGGATCATTGGTGTTGCCTCTGCCTACCAACTTACCAAACAGGGCATTCAGGTTACCCTGATTGAAGCTGAACACGATGTCGCAATGAAAGCGAGTTTCGCCAATGGCGGACAGCTAAGTTACAGCTACGTGGCTCCACTGGCCGATCCTTCCGTTTTTGTGGACCTTCCTAAATGGTTAGGCCGCAAAGACTCTCCGCTGAAATTCACCCCACAACTCAGCTTCTCGCAATGGCGCTGGCTTAGCCATTTCCTGATGGCATGCCGAAGCTCTGTGCAAAGCGCGTCTACGCAAGCATTGTTGTCGTTGTCTTTCCTGAGCCGTAAGAACATCCATCATTGGCTAGAACACGATGGACTGTCATTCCACCATCAGGTAAACGGCAAGTTGATTGTGCATGAAAGCCAAAAAAGCTGGGACAGTGCGCGTGCACAAGTAGAGAAACAAGCCAAGCTGGGTGCATCGCAAAAACTGCTGAATGCCGAAGAGTTGTTTGCGCTAGAACCTGCCATGGAAGGCATGCGTGGTCGTGCTATTGGCGCCGTCTATACGGCCGACGAAGAGGTGGGTGATTGCCACGTATTGGCAAAATCCATGCTAGAGAAATTACAGCAAACCAGCACCTTTACCCTGTTAACCGGCGTGAAAGTACACGGTTTCAAAAAGTCTGGCTCTACAGTTAACGCTGTACACACTACCGCTGGTGAAATCCAAGCCGACCATTTCGTGGTGTCTTCAGGTGTACAAAGTGGCAGCTTGTTGAAGCCGCTGGGGTATTCTCCACTGCTGTTCCCACTTAAAGGCTACAGCTTAACGTTGGATCAAGAAAATCAATCGGCGCTGTTTCCTAAAATCAGCGTGACTGATTACGCTCGGCGCATTGTGTACGCCCCTATTGGCACACAACTGCGTATTGCCGCGATGGTAGACATTAAAAACTTCTCCAACGCGGTAGATCCTGAACGTATCGCTATTTTGAAAAACCAGATTCAAGGCACCTTCCCACAATTGAATCTAAGCGAAGCACAGCCTTGGGCCGGTCTGCGTCCTGCTACACCTACTAGCAAACCTATTATTGGTGCTTGCCCGAACACCCAGAACGTCTGGATGAACATCGGACACGGTGCCCTAGGCTTCACACTAGCGGCAGGTTCTGCACAGTTACTGGGCGAAATGCTGACTAACAGCGCTTTGTCTGTAAACCCAGCTCCTTTCGCTCCTTAAGCCCACTAACTATCACTTCAGTGCATAGCCCCAGTACGCTGCAAGTAGCGATCAACCAGTCATTCAGCGCACTGCTGGCACTGTCGCCACCTCAAAACCAGCCCTACAAAGGCTGGTTTCTTCTCCATGCCCACGCGGTGAACACATCAAAATCCTTTAGGTTACAAAAAAGTGAATCTCACGCAACGATTGGAGTTTTTTTGTAAATCAGCCGAAACAATTGCTCCATCCGAACCCTATAATTAACAGAACGGTGTCACTTCCCGGCTGTGCCTGTTAGTATGTAGGGTTCATGTCATGGTTACTACCCTACTAAGTACGGGTCGCGGGCATCGCGGCGTCTTGCCAAAAACATAGATGACGAACATTGAAGTCCTACGCTCACTCCCTACACAGGATCTTGTGAATGCGGCTCCATCACTCGTAAAAACCTGCATGCTCATCACAAGCATCGCCCATCATCGACTGGTTTGGTAAGGGGCGATCACTTCATTTTTTGTTTTTTATCACCGCGGACATCTACGTCTAAAAACATCTAATTATGAGCACTTCTTCACTCTCACGTACAGAAAAAGACCTTCTTGGAAAACGAGAGATCCCTGCCGACACCTACTACGGTGTACAAACACTGCGCGCAGCCGAGAACTTCAATCTGACCGGTATTACTCTGGCAAACTTCCCTAAGTTTGTCGCCGCCTTGGCAATGGTCAAACACGCCGCCGCATCAGCCAACAACAAGTTAGGCTGCCTGAGTGACGAAAAATTCCAAGCTATTACCAATGCGTGTAATCGCATTATTAATGGCGAATATCTGGATCAGTTCGTAGTGGACATGATTCAGGGTGGCGCTGGTACGTCCACCAACATGAATGCCAATGAAGTGATTGCAAACGTGGCACTGGAAAGCATGGGCCATCAGAAAGGGGAGTATCAACATCTGCACCCCAACAATGATGTGAACATGGCTCAGTCCACCAACGATGCCTACCCTACCGCGATTCGCGTAGGCTTGTTGCTAAGCGTTGAGCGTTTGACTCAAAGCTTGGATCAGCTGGTTGCCTCTTTCAACAGCAAAGCCGACGCTTTTGACGGCATCCTGAAAATGGGCCGTACCCAAATGCAGGACGCTGTGCCTATGACTGTAGGTCAAGAGTTCCGCGCTTTCGCAAACAACATTGCTGAAGATGCACGTCGTATTCGTCAACAAGCTCCTGAGCTATTGGAAGCCGTGAACCTAGGCGGTACTGCTATTGGTACAGGGATCAACGCTGACCCCGACTACCAAATGCTGGCTGTGAAGTTCTTGGCTGATGTAAGTGGTTTCGACATCAAAGCTGCTCCAGACTTGATCGAAGCAACTTCCGACATGGGTGACTTCGTTTCCCTGTCTGGCGAACTGAAACGTACTGCCGTTAAGCTGTCCAAAATCAGCAATGACTTGCGTTTGTTGTCTAGCGGCCCACGTACCGGTATTGGTGAAATCAACCTGCCAGCACGTCAGCCCGGCAGCTCTATCATGCCAGGTAAAGTAAACCCAGTAATTCCTGAAGCCGTCAGCCAAGTAGCTTTCGAAGTGATTGGTAATGACTTGGCTCTGACATTCGCTGCTGAAGCTGGTCAGTTGCAGTTGAACGCTATGGAACCACTGGTTGCCTACAAACTGTTCAGCTCCATCGAAATGCTGGCACGTGCTGCCGACATGATGCGCACTCTGTGTATTGACGATATCACTGCTAACCAAGAGCGTTGCGAAACACTGGTTAAACAGTCCATCGGCTTGATCACTGCGTTGAACCCATACATCGGCTATGAAAACTCCACACGTATTGCTAAACATGCGTTGGATTCCGGTCGTGGCGTATTGGAACTGGTTCAGGAAGAACAATTGCTGGCTGAAGATGTACTGTCTGATGTAATGCGTCCAGAGAACATGATCGCTCCACGCAAAGCACAATAATTCGTTATTGTCTAATGTTACACAAGACCGCCTAGTGAGCTGACACCCCTAATCGGCAATCAGTCACTACGCAGCTAAGGTCTGAGATTCTGGTATCACACCGAACTCAGGCCTTTTTTGCATCTACTGCTTTTGTGCCTATCTCTATAGCTAAATCATCAGTCACGCCTAAACACTTAGCTATATAGATAAGAGAAAGGCAGGCCAAATGGCCTGCCCTTGCTCCTTCACTGATACGACTACTATCAGTTGGAATATGCGGATTCCCCGTGCGAGGAAATATCCAATCCAGTACGTTCTTCATCTCGGGTTACTCTCCATCCAATTGCTGCATTCACAATCACGCATCCTGCTAACGTGACTACGCCAGACCATATCATGGTGATCAACACGCCTTCTGCCTGTATCCACAGTTGGTAGGGCACTTCAGAAAAGCTCGCCAAACCTGGGCCACCCAGTAACTGGGCATTGAACACGCCAGTCAACAAAGCACCAACAATGCCGCCCACACCATGAATGCCGAACACATCCAGCGCATCATCCACGTTCAGAGCATGCCGTAAACCATTGACACCCCACACGCACACTGCACCAGTTAGCGCACCAATCAGCAACGCACCAAACGGCCCGACGAACCCCGCTGCTGGCGTAATACCTACCAGCCCAGCAACAGCCCCTGATGCCGCACCCAATAACGAGGCTTTTCCTTTAGCCATGCGCTCCACTATCAACCACGCCAGAATCCCACCGGCTGCAGCGATTAGCGTATTAAAGAATGCCAACGCAGCAAGTGTGTTTGCGCCTAATGCTGAACCCGCATTAAAGCCAAACCAACCTACCCACAATAATGCCGCCCCTGTCATGGTCATCGTCAGATTATGCGGACGCAAAGCCTCGCCACGCCCATAGCCTAATCTACGCCCGGTGTACCACGCCGCCACTAAAGCAGCCATCCCCGCGTTGATGTGTACTACTGTGCCGCCTGCGAAATCTAGTGCACCACGCTCAAACAACCAGCCACCCGGAGACCACACCATATGGGCAATAGGCAAATAGGAAAAGGTCATCCAAATTGCCGTGAACAAGATCACTGCACCAAAGCGTACGCGTTCCGCAAAGCCGCCCACAATCAATGCGCAGGTAATGCCGGCGAAGGTAGCTTGGAAAGCTACAAAGCTAATTTCGGGAATACTACCAGCAACTTCAAAGGTGTTTTCAGGAAGATTAAACACCCCTGCCAAAAATACTTTTGACCAGCCACCAATAATGGCATTGCCATCGGTAAAGGCTAAGGAGTAGCCGTAGGCAAACCACAAAACTATCGCCAACCCAAAGGTTGCCAATACTTGCGTGGAGATAGACAGCACATTTTTACCGCGCACCAACCCGCCATAGAAAAGCGCTAGGCCAGGCGCGACCATCATCAGCACGAGCAGAGTCGACATACTGACCCAGGCAAAATCTGTTGAGTTCATACATATTCCTTGATAGGTAAATCATTAGTTTGGGAGGGGCGCTAAATCGCCCCATCCCCTGCCTCTTGCGTACGAATACGAACCACCTGCTCTAACGGCAGCACAAATACCTTGCCGTCGCCGATATTGCCGGTGAATGCCGCTGCGCACAGCCCCTCGATCACCCTATCGGTGTCGTGGTCGCTGACAGCAATTTCAATTCGTAGTTTGGGAAGAAAATCGACAATGTAGTCCGCACCCCTGTACTGCTCGGTGTGCCCTTTTTGTCGACCGAAGCCTCGCGCTTCGCTGATGGTCATGCCCTGAACGCCAAGCATAGACAACGCTTCTCGAACATCGTCTAACTTGAAGGGCTTAATAATGGCAGTAATCAACTTCATGATTATTTCCTCTGTTGCTCATTAAAAAGATGTGCAGGCACGCCAGGCGTGCCAGAGCTCCAGAGAAAAAATACCTTGCGATCACGAGGCCTGTTTCCAGGAATACTCGGACTCGCCAAACGCCCTATTTACTAAAATAAACACAAATAAAAAAACGCACCAGAACTTCGTGTTTACCCTTAGATTCTCGTGGTGGCGCTACTACAAAAACCACCAAAACGGCGTATATAGCATGATGATGCAACACTCTAACGGTCGTTAAAACACTCTCAAAGCTATGAAACACAACGGCATAAGAGGTAATACCTTTTTTATGCCAAAAAATAAGCTGTCTCTGCCTTGTGTTCAGGGGATGAAATTTTAGAACTCAACACCTATTTTCCCTCTTTGACAAAGCCCATCACACCATGCTGTTATTACGGAAGCTGGCGTAATACATTACGCGGCATATATATACTTTATAAACAAACAAGCAAGCGTCCTTCGCTCTAAAAAGGAGACCTTATGCAGCACATTAAAATTAAACCTGGTGCTCCATTATCTGAACAGGCAGAAATCGGTCATAACCGCTGGCACCCCGATATTCCAGAACTCACTAGCGTCAAACCCGGTGAAGAGATCATTCTGGAATGTCTGGATTTCTTAGATGCCCAGATCAAAAACACCGATAGCGTGAACGATGTACGCGATGTAGACCTAACCCGTGCTCACCCACTAACTGGTCCTGTACACGTAGAAGGCGCTGAGCCTGGCGATATTCTGGTGGTAGACCTGCTAGATATTCGCTGTATCACTCCCGTAGGTTTCTCTGGTATTTTTGCCAAAGAAAACGGCGGTGGTTTCTTGGTAGATACCTTCCCTGATGCAGACAAAGCAATTTGGGATTTGCACGGTATGTACGCCACATCCCGACACATTCCTGGTGTGCGTATTGGCGCAATGATGCACCCTGGCTTGATCGGTACACTGCCTTCTCACGATCTGCTGCGTGAGTGGAACCGTCGCGAAGCTCCTTTAGGCGCGAAGAAACAAGCCAATATGCCTTACGCCGACACAGCCGTACTGCGCGGTCTGAAAGGCGCAGAGTTTGACCGCATTGCTGCTGAAGCAGCTCGTACCGTGCCTCCACGTGAGCACGGTGGTAACTTGGACATCAAAAACCTGACCATCGGCTCACGCATTTACTTCCCTGTGTACGTAAAAGGCGCAGGTCTGTCCATGGGTGACTTGCACTTCTCACAAGGGGATGGCGAGATCTCTTTCTGTGGTGCGATTGAAATGGATGGCGCAGCACATCTGGGCTTTGATTTGATCAAAGGCGGGATGGCCAAATACGGCATCACTGCACCTATCTACGTTCCAGGCAAACACGATGTACGTTACGACGACTGGCTGAGCTTCACTGGTATCAGCGTAGAAAACCGTGTGAACACCTATCTGGACGCCACTGTTGCCTACCGACAAGCCTGTCTGGCTGCTATCGATTACATCTCTCGTGTAACTGATCTGAGCCCAGCACAAGCCTACATGCTGCTGACCGCAGCGCCTGTTGAAGGCCGTTACGGCGGCGTCGTTGACCTGCCTAACGCATCCGCATCGGTATCCATTCCTACCGGAATTTTCGATACCGATATTCTGCCAAAAGGAGCACTGAATGAAGCTGCTCGTTTCGGTCGTCCTGGTGTAAAAACCACTCGCGGGTAATCGCTACAACCCACCCTATGACGAACACGTTATAGGGTGGTCAGACTGATTAGTGAGATCACAATGCCTCTTTACGATTACGAATGCTCCCACTGTGACAGCATAGTCAGTGCATTACGTCCCATGGCACGTCGCCATGACCCCAGCACCTGTCCAGATTGCGAAACGGGTACGCTGAGCCTGAAGATTACAGCGCCTCGTAGCCTGCAATTCAAAGATGGTCCTCGTCGTGCGCTAACGCCACAGCAAGCGCTGGCAGGCCCTGATGTACGTGGCCCAGGCACACGAGCTGGCACACGCAATTCGGTATTACATAATTGCGCTGGAGCAGCCTGTGCTGTATGTGCCGCTTGATGATGGCAACCATGCCATCTCGCTATAGTCCATTACTAGGTATCAGACCCGTTTACACACGGGCCTGACCTTACATCGCTCTACAGAACGACACAGTACTGTGTAACAATACACGTGGGTAATACATTGTTGGGGTAGCAGGAATCATGCAATATGAGGCCATTCTTTTTGACTGCGATGGCGTCTTAGTAGACAGCGAACCACTGGCCTTACGACTGCTGCAAGAAATGCTAGCAGACCTAGGATGGCACCTGAGCACCGACGAGTGTGAAACGCTGTTCATCGGAAAATCTACCCGAGATGAACTGCAACTGATTCAAGCCCGCACTGGCAAAAAACTAGAACAAGACTGGATAGACGAATTCCACCTGCGGCTAATGCAATCCTTACGCCAAAAACTGGTGCCTGTACCCGGTATCATCCCTACGTTACAAGCCGTACAAGTGCACTGGGGTAAAAAAATGGCCTGCGCCTCGGCCAGTGAATATCACAAGCTGCATTTGCAATTGGATATGACAGGGCTATTGCCGTATTTTGAAGATCGCATTTTTAGCGGCGGCGATGTACCCCGCAATAAACCCTATCCAGATGTCTATCAGAAAGCCATGTCTGTACTGGGTTGTGCACCTGAGCGCTGTTTAATTATTGAAGATAGCGTGACAGGCATTACGGCTGGTGTAGCCTCTGGTGCAACCGTGTGGGCCTATGATCCTAAACACAACCCAGCTCCGCTGTTGGAGCTAGGTGTACAGCGCACATTTAATCATATGCAGGACTTACCTGCACTGCTGTCTATTGCTTACCCTTGTGATGCATCGTCACAGTAAAGACAACTACTGAGGCTAGGATTATTAGCACTGTCGTAGACCACTACAGTGCGTAGCTGCCATACCCAACGCATGTCGTAGCGTATGTCTTGCAGCTCTTTAATGGAATCGCGGGGATACACCACCCAGACCGGGCCAAAATGCCTGACAGACAAGCGCAACCCGCTCATAGAGTGCGCAAAAATCGCATCAAAACGTCTGAAATCGCTGAGTGGCACATCAATAATGTACCCGTTCAGCGCTTCCAGTCTGACGGTATCACCCACAAAGTTGAATTTGTCTAATACGCTACGTATTAAGGGTCCGCTGAATATATGAGAGCCATATGTCACTTGTGTAGACGTTTGCACTCTCTGTTCGGGGAAAGCATATAGCTCGGCATAGCTCATTGTGTAGACATGGGCCTCATCTTCGCCCGCCTTCTGACCCACAAAAGTCAGTACTACATCGTTACTATTTTCCGCCTGAGAAAGACCTGTTGTGAAGAGCATCAATAAAAAGACGCCCACACAATACCAAAGCCTTACTCTTTGCTTCGCCCCATTTGGCATATCACCCATTGCTGTCTCCGGCCGCATACAAAATGAAGCAGATAAATATTTTCGAAAATTATAAACACAGTATGGCAATTTATTGTCACACATTAAAATTATTTACAATCTTTGATGATATTAGATTCTTTTACCAGCCAGATATTAACTATTATTCACAATTAATGATTCTTATGTTTCTATCACTTCCTATTGGAGAAAAGGTATAAAACTGCCAAAAATACCTAGTCTCTATGCTGTAGATACAAGCCCTTACGTCACGGCGTATCAAAACAACAATTCCACAGCTAAGGCACATAACCATAATGTTCTACGTCTTGCGTGGCATAGCCTAACAACATTTATTGCTTGCTAGATGTTAGCAGCACACAGCTTGCTGTTACCCAACGTATCAATGCTATGTAGTCGTAACAACCCAGCCTTTGCTACAGCATTCATTCTTCACACCCTTAATCTTGTTTCTGATCTTTATTTATAATTATTTACATTCAATTTGAATTACAAATCCCTCTTCCAATTCAAATGACATATACGTATTCAATTAACAAAATTTGACAAAATCTATTACATATTTAACACACAGACATTCTCTGCAGTTTCTACAATAGAAAGGTCTTGATATGTAACAAGGAGCGAATCATGGGCTTTATCTGGATGCTACTCGTAGGCTTCATCGTAGGTTTGCTGGCACGCGCAATCATGCCAGGCAACCAAAGTATGGGCATTATCCTGACAACCGTACTGGGGATCATAGGTTCGCTAGTAGGCGGCTTTTTAGGCCAAAGCCTAGGTTTGTATCAGCAAGGCGCGCAAGTAGGCCTGATAGGCTCTGTTATCGGCGCTATCGTTGTACTCTTTATCTATGGTCTGATTAGCAAAAAAGGCTGATTACGCACCATTTACACACGCAGTCGGGCCGCCAGAGCAGCTACAGCCTGCTCTCTACGGCCTGATGCGTTTTGCATGTGCAGCATTGTGCTCCACTCAGCATGCAATCTCGCTTCGGTGAGCTCTACTGGCAAACCACCTTTGCGCCAATCTACGGCGGTGGGCGCATCAGCAAGTGGTGCTGTTGTCTCTGGCTCAGGCGAATTTTCAGTATCCAAAGCCACCACAGAGCGAGCAATAGCAATAGGTATCTGAGCCGCATGACCGCGACGCTCTAACGCATGAATTAACGCTGTTTGGCGCAATGCCAAAACACGTATCACGCTGTCATCTACCGTGAGCTCCATTTTCCCTTGCCATTTACCCAGCAAACGTTGGCCCCATTTGTCCAGACCTTGCCATACTCCACCCGCAGCGGCCCCAATCACTGTTCCGCTACCTAAGCTAAAACCCAGTGTCAGCAAATCTACCGTAGCACCTGCCAAGGCACCAGCGGCTACCCCTTTACCCATGTGTACACCCAAGTCTTTCAAGGCATCGGGATTAAACAGATCCATTTCCCAGCGCGTACCGTCTAACGACAAGGTATCTGGCAAATAGTCTCTAGAAGTGAAGTTAAATCGTTTCAGCAGTGCTTTCACGCAGCGTTCTTCGCGCTTACGTACTTGCTCTTGCATGGTACGTGTGCTTTCTTGCATAGATCGCTCATCGGGTTCGCTCACCATACGCCATGCTGCTACATCAACAAGCAAATCAGCCAATAAACGCCACGCATCTTCTAATCGTTGCGCACGCTGCTGCTGCACATTCGTGATCAGTGCCTTCAGCGTTTGGGCATGCGACTCTTTCACCAACAGCGCTAGGCGTTCGTATAGTTGCTCTTCACCATTAAGCGGTGGGGCGACCGTATCAAACTCACTAATCGCGTGTAGACCTACACTCGCCAGCGCCGCACGCCACTCATCAATACGCTGTTCTTCGCTACGCGTGAAATTCAGCACTGGCAGCAACGGTTTACCCGCCCACGCCAAAATACGCAGCTCATCTTGGTGCTTGGCTAATACTGGATCGCGCACATCAATCACATACAACCCAGCATCCGAGGCCAACAACTGCTTTACCACTCTGGCTTCTTGTTCAAAGCGACCCACGGCCTCTGGCATCTGCAAGAAACGCTCTAAAACGCTAGGGCCGTCTAGACGCTCCCCAGGCTGCACCAAACGCTCAAGGTAATCGCGCAACGCCATGCTGTCTTCGATGCCGGGTGTATCAAATAACTCCACTACAGCGTGGCCGTCATTGGTCAGTCGTACGGCTTCCACATGGCGCGTCGTCCCCGGGCTATTACGTACTTCCCCAAACTCTGTGTCTCGCGTCAACGTACGCAACAACGATGTTTTACCGGTATTGGTATGCCCAACTACCGCCAAACGTAAAAGAGAAGACTGGTTATTCATAGCTCATTAAGAATGGGGGAATAAAGACTGCAGGTTGATGTGTAGTTGTTCAGATCTAAAACCTGCTGCGCTCAACCTATCACGCCATGCTTGTAGGCGCTCTGGCTGCACATCAGTCGCGGAAGCCACCTGCAACACAATTGCGCAATATCGGCCATAGCTACTGAGTTCACCTAACCATGCCACGATTCCTCGATCGGGGGTCTGATTCGCATCACACACCAATAGCAAGTAATCAGGCGAATGCTGATGCAATAGTTGCAATAGCTGCTCACGCTGTATGCGTGTATCAACCACACCAGCATTAATCCATGTCTCAGGTATTGGCAATGGCGGCCAGCTACGGTCTTGTGGGTACTCTATCGCGGCCACACACACCGTATCGGTAGTTTGAGGAAACTCAAAGAGAGTAGGTTGAGCAATAGCTACCTGATCGGTAGGAGCTTCGGCATCAATGCCCACCCGTACATGCACTGGTAATAATCGTTCTTGCTGCTCTATCCAGCCCGGTAGCTGTCTATCTATACGCAAATGTCGTAAGCGAAAACGCACTACACCTGCACTGCATAACCACGCTACCAAACGTGGCAATAAGCCATAGCACACCAAGCAACCCAACAACCAACTGGACCACACTCGTTGATCATCCGATGTCAGGGGAGTTAAGCCATCGCTCATGCGTATTAATTCAGCAGACGGCACATCAAACCCCAGCCAACGTGGCACACTGCCCAAACTTTCTACCAACGCCACAAAGCTATCAGGTGATAGCAACGTCGTTTCCCAACCAAAGCCGTAACGTCTAGCGGACAAAGCCCACAGCAGCGCCAAAATAGCGACCAAGGTAGCCCAGAGCCAAAACGTGTGGCTAATGAGCCCCGACAACCAACGGCCTAACTTTTGGCGTACTACCACGTTTACGCCTGCGCCCAACACCAAAGTCGCCGCCTCGCCACGTGCAAAACGGCCTACTAGTTTTAAGCTCAATTTACCTAGCACACTACCTTGCTGTGCCGAATCACTTTTAAAGAAAAAACTACTTAGCCACAGCAATAGAGTCAGGACATTCAGCCCCACCAAACTCACTACGGCGGTAATCACGTTAATGTATGCACCCGCACCCAATACACCCCATACCGCACTCAAACCTGCTACCACTGCCAATACCAACCATGCAGGCAGCAACCAGCGCATTACCTGACTCAGGCGTTGATACGCCGCTACCCAACCCTCTCGCTGTGCCAACAATGCGGCTCTGAACACCAGCCTATCTTCTACGCTACCGCCTTGGGCAATGGCTCGCCGTACTTCGGCGGTATCTTCCAAAGGCCCCCAGCCACTTTCTTTCAAGCGCACGGCCTCCGCCAGACAGTGCGCCTGGAAACCCGTGGTACGTGAAGTCAATCCGTGAGTCATGTAAACCTAAAAAACAGGGGTAAACACATCAATAATGGTGCAACAGCATCGTGATGCTTACAGCAACACAGGTTCATCTGGCAAATAATTAGGCTCATCCAACAAGGACAAGGGAGGTGTGGTAGTGCGCAAAATAGTTTCTATGTCTTCTACTGCTTGAAGTAAGCCCTCAACATAGGCTTTACGGCCAAATGCTTGCTGTAATTTAGTACACACGGCTTGCCACTGTTCTGCACTCGCCGTAATACCACGGTCAGCCACAATTTCTATATAGCGCTGATCTAACGCCAAATACAACAACACACCACTGTTTAAGGGCGTATCCCATACACGTAATCGACCGAACACCTCTAAGGCACGTAAATGGCTATCCGTCTCGTGGCTAGGCATTACGGCCTCTACCGCTAAGACCAGCTCACCACTATGCCCTTGTTCGCTCGCGTGTATACGTTGCGCTACTTGATCCAGCACTTGGGCAGTGAAGTGCTTATGCCGTAACCAATGGCCTTGCACCTGTGACACACCCATCATACTTTTCAACATTCTTGCCATGGTTCCCTCCTACCAGCTGCCAGAGGCACCACCGCCCCCGCTGCCGCCACCGCCTCCGCCGCCAAAACCTCCGCCTCCGCCGAAGCCGCCGCCCCCAAAACCACCACCGCCTCCGGGGAAGTTTCCGCGACCGCGTTTACGACCATGGCTGGCTAACCCATCTAAGGCTCCGCCATATTTAGATGCCCTACCAGCACCTGAGCGACGCCCACCTGCCCCGATGACATAACCTATAAGCGAGATCACCAAACCCACAACGGCACCTAGTAATGCCAGTGGTAGGCTTTCAAACATGATGAACACAAACACGCCTGACATCAGCGCTGCCGCCGCCATAGGCATTACCAACGCAAAAAATGCCAAGGGGATCAGCACAATCGCTGGACTTTCATCGTCGCCCTCACTTTGCGATACAGGTGGCAGATTTTCGCCGCGAATTAAGCCAGCTAAGCTATCCACCCCCGACTGTATGCCTGCAGCGTAATCACCCTGTGCAAAGTAGGGTGTGATTTGCTCTCGAATAATGCGGCCGGACTGTAAGTCGGTAATGGCACCCTCTAACCCATAACCCACTTCTATGCGTAAACGTCTATCGTCCTTAGCTACCAATAGCAGTACACCGTCGTTTACCTTTTTGCGCCCTACTTTCCAGGCATCAAACACACGCCGAGCATAACTCTCGATGGTGTCGTTACCCGTTGTAGGTACTACGAGCACAAAAAGCTGCGCTCCTTTTTCCAACTGCAACGCTTGCAATTGCTGGCTCATGGCTTGCTGTTGAGCACTACTCAATGTACCCGTGGTATCAGTGACCCAATCATTCAGCTTAGGCACAGGCACAGTGGCGGCTTGCACAGGCAAACACACCACAGCCAACAACCATGCCATCAACAGGCTGCGCCAATAACGCAGCAAAACGGCGGTGTTACTACGCATAGTCATGTCCTGTCAGCGACTATCTAGCGGTTGCCGATGCGGGCAAATCAAACTTCACTTCTGGATCACGGCGAATATCGTACTCACGATCTACGCCATAGTTTTCCATCACTTTGTAGCCAAACAGTTTGGCCGTTACTACGGCTGGGAACTGACGTATATATACGTTATAAGCCTGCACCGCTTCCACGTAACGACCACGTTCGGTAGCAATGCGATTTTCTGTACCTTCCAATTGAGTCATCAAGTCGCGGAATAAGCCGTCACTTTTCAGTTGTGGATAATTTTCCGATACCGCCAACAATCTAGATAAGGCAGAGGACAACTGACCCTGTGCTTGCTGGAAACGTTCCATCACCGCTGGGTTATCTAGATCTTCTGCTGTAATTTGGATACTGCCTACACGAGCACGTGCCTCGGTGACTTCCACCAGCACACTACGCTCATTCACCATGTACGCATTCACAGAGCTTACCAATTTAGGCACTAACTCAGCCCTACGTTCGTACTGATTCAGTGTTTGCGACCACGCTGCCTTGACCTGCTCATCTAAGCGCTGAATTTCGTTGTAACCACAACCGCTGAGCAATAATGCCATCGCGGAAATCAACCATAGTCGTAAAGAGTTTTTCATGATGCTCACATGGCAAAAAAAGTAGAGAGAAAAGAGTATCGTGAGCCGCTGTGCAGAACAAGATCTCTTTACATTGGTTATCGCTTAGCGACACATTGGCTCGTCACAAAACTCGATGATACTATGACGTAGGCTCTCTGCCTTAAGCTGTCAGTACTTGTTTCACCGTAAACGACTACGCCAATGTTTGGCGCCACCTTATGATTTCTGCAATCCTTTGTGATGTAGAAGGCACCACGACAGACCTTGCCTTTGTGCATCAAACCTTGTCTCCCTATGCGAGACGCCATATCGCCAATTTTCTGCGGCAACAGCAATCGCAACCCGCCGTAAAAAGCGCACTACTCACGTTGCGTACCGAAGCTCAACTACCCTTAGCTGGGTTGGACCGGCTGATCGCCGAATTGTTGCACTATATAGATATAGACAAACCCTCTCCTGTGCTTAAACAACTACAGGCCATGATCTGGGCAGAAGGCTATATCAGCGGGCAGTTCACAGGGCATATTTACGAAGATGCCTATGAACAGATCAAACGCTGGCATAACGCTGGGCAAGCGGTGTACCTGTATTCGTCCAGCACCATTGCGGCACAAGAACTGCTGTTTGGTCATAGCGATCATGGCAATGTGTTGCCGCTCATCAACGGGCATTTCGATAGTTCGGTAGGTTCTAAACGCGATAGCAGTTCCTATCGCAGCATTCGCGAAACCTTAGGGATCCCTGCTGAACAACTGTTATATGTGTCTGCGGTACATCAAGAACTAGATGCTGCCCGCCAAGATGGTTGGCACACTGTACAAATTAGCCGCCAATCGCCAGACCGCCGTAGTACACATACACAAGTCACATCGTTCCTCGATATACCTACCCAGCAGTAACTACAGCAATTCTGTACCTACCCAGCACCATACTGTATGGTGCTGGTTTCAGCTTTGTGTATTTTTGTGATTTTTACGGCTTATCACTATTTTCAGGGATACCCGAAAGCCTTGTTTTAGGCCATAGTGAAGTCAATCGCTATTCCCAGATATTTCCTTGAAAACAGTTCCCATGTCCCCTTCTGCCCCCATCGCCACAGAACTCTCGCTACCCGCACCCGTGCTGATTGTGGAAGACGATAATCTGGTCCAACACAGACTAGATCTCATCTTGCAACAACTGGGCTATACACCAGATGCCTTAATTTTCGCCGCTAATCTCGCCGACGCCCGTGCCCGACTGGCTGAGCACCCGGTTGCTTTAGCTTTAGTTGATCTGGGTTTGCCTGATGGGAACGGTCTAGACCTGATTGCTGAGTTATCCGCTGCTGATCCTTCCCTAGGTATTTTGGTGATTTCAGCATGGAGTACCGAAGATGCCATTTTGGCTGCGTTACGTGCCGGCGCTACAGGGTATGTGTTGAAAGAACGTGAAGATGTAGAAGTGGCCTTGTCCATACGTAGCGTGCTGCGTGGTGGTGCCCCCATTGATCCGTTCATGGCCAGACGTATTATTGCTGAACTACAACCTGCCCCACCACAAGCCGTAGTCACTCCGCCCGAGCCATCACAAACTGCGAACTCCACACTCACTACGCGTGAGCAGGAAATACTGCAACTGGTAGCCGACGGCCTGACCAATCGCGAGATAGCTGAAAAACTAGAGTTATCCCGATTCACCGTAGAATGCCATGTGAAGCATATCTACCGTAAACTAGCGGTGTCTTCCCGCACCCGCGCTGTCGTGAAAGCACGATCACAGGGGCTGCTTTCCTAACTCGCTGACTTTTCATCATTCATGGGTATCACCTACCGCAGCATGCTCGCTATCTTGCTTCGCTACTGCTGCAGTGTGATCACTCTGTGGCTAGGGTTATGTGTGCTCATTGTTCCAGCGCAAGCACAAAGCCAGCCACACAACACATGCGAGCCTAGACTCATCACAGTAGAAGTCGCTCAGGCAGTAGGTGAACCGTTATCTCCACCACCTGAAGACGGTTGGCACACCACCACCCTACCCGACAAAAACTGGGCTAGCCGCTGGCCCGCCTACCGAGGTAATGCGTGGTACAAGCTGCAGTGGCAAAACCCCACTTGCGATAACCAACCTCTCGCTTTGCACATTAGTTCTCTGGGTGTGGCGGGCGCTGTATTTTTGAACCACTCTCTGCTCTGGCGAGACGCCAACCTTAGCGAACCGTTATCACGCAGCATAGGTGTGCCACGCTATTGGGTGCTACCCGATGCCCTGTTAAAACCCGGCTTAAATACCGTCTGGATATGGGTAAGCGGTGCTACTACACAGTTCACAGGATTGCAGTACATAGAGCTAGGCACCCTGCCTACTGTCTTAGCCACACAGCGCGCCGCATGGTGGCAAAACCAAGCCTTGCTGTTGCTGAACCTAGGCGTGACAGGCGTATTGGGAACGTTGGCGTTCTTTATCTGGCTACGCCGTCGCAATGAGCAAAGCTATGGTTTGTACGCGCTGCAAGCCCTACTTTGGGTGCTGTATTGCTCATTACAACTACGACACGAAACAGGCCCTCTGTTTAGCGATTCACTGCAATTCTCCAGAGTGAACATCTTACTGTTCCTCAGTTTCATTCTTAGCTTCTCTTTATTTGTGTGGAGTTTCGGTAACTACACACACATCAAGCGATTGTGCATTGCGGCTATAGTCCTGTTTACGCTCGCCTCACCGGCCGTGCTGCTCGCATCCTCGACCGCTGTACCGTTGGTACTGTTAGGGGTGTTTTTTATCGCCCTTATTGTCTTTTGGAGTACCTGCTTACTCTTTCCCGTTCGAGCATGGCGTAACAAACAAACTGAGCAAATATGGCTATCGCTGTGCTTACTGAGCTATTTTGCGACCAGTGTGCATGACACGCTCACCATACTAGGTTTGTCCTCCTCAGTACATTTGTACTCGGCGTATACCAGCCTACTCACCATGTTGTTCATGTCGGCATTGTTAAGCTGGCGATTGGTGAACACAATGCGTCGTATTGAGCAGTTCAACAAAGAACTCACCCACAGTGTCGCTGAAGCAAGAGAAGAACTGCGAGACACACTAGCACGCAAGCATGAGCTGGCACTGAACAACTCTAGGCTGCAAGAGCGCCTGCATATTGCTCAAGATTTACACGATGGGCTAGGCAGTTCATTGATACGCTCTATGGCAATGATTGAGCAGCAGAAAACGCCTCTACCCAACCAGCAATTTCTGTCTATTCTGAAACTGCTGCGGGACGACTTACGTCAGCTCATTGATGCAGGGGCCAGCGCCAAACTGGATGTACCCGAATTGCCATCCACGTGGATTGCCCCCCTACGTTATCGCTTTGGGAACTTGTTTGATTCATTGGATATAAAAGCCGATTGGGTTATTGCCCCACAGTGGGAACCACGACCATCCCCTTTGCAAATATTGGCCTTAACCCGACTGGTGGAAGAGGCCCTTACCAACGTCGTCAAACACAGCCGCGCCACACACCTGAACATTGCGTTGCAACAACCGGACGACCACACGTTGCAGCTCATCATCGAAGACAATGGCATAGGTTTTGATGTGGATGCCGTGCAAACCGCAGGTCTTAGCATAGGTATGCGCAGCATGGCCAATCGTATGCAGCATATAGGCGCCACCTTGCATGTGCAGTCACGACCTGGCCATACGTGTTTGGAAGTATTGCTACCGTTGAACACGACTAGCGCTAAATAAGCGAACACACGCACGACTGCAGCAATTCCACACCGTGGACTGAACACGTTATAATTTATGCTTCTCTACGCGTTCTTACCAATTACAACGCGCTACTGTCAGGCCATTTTGTGCGCCTGGTTTATCTACCTGCTTGTCACTGACCTGGATTGGTATTGCCCTGAAAGCAATAAGGTTGGTTGCTGGAAACTCTCTTGAATTCTGACACTACTTTCGCCTCATTAGGATTGGCCGCCCCTTTGTTGCAGGCTATCACTGATGCAGGCTATACACACCCTACGCCCAT
This sequence comes from Paenalcaligenes sp. Me52, assembly GCF_050487965.1. Taxonomy (NCBI): domain Bacteria; kingdom Pseudomonadati; phylum Pseudomonadota; class Betaproteobacteria; order Burkholderiales; family Alcaligenaceae; genus Paenalcaligenes; species Paenalcaligenes sp. Me52. Next base: position 391,156 of record NZ_JBKQFO010000002.1, read on the forward strand.
TCAAGCCCAGGCTATTCCACACGTGATGACAGGTGGCGATTTGCTCGCCGCCGCACAAACTGGTACGGGTAAAACAGCCGGTTTTACGCTGCCCATTCTGCATCGTTTGTTGACTCAACCCGCTGCAAAACTACAACCCGGCTCACCCCGCGTTGTGATTCTGACTCCTACCCGCGAATTGGCGGCACAGGTAGAAGAATCAGTACGTTTATACGGCGCCCATAGCCGCATTCGCTCACTGGTACTGTTTGGTGGTGTGAACATCAACCCCCAAATCCGTGCGCTGCAAAAACCCGTAGACTTGGTCGTTGCCACACCTGGCCGTTTACTGGATCACTGCGGTCAAAAAACCATCGATTTGTCTCGCACTGAAACCTTGGTGCTGGATGAAGCCGACCGCATGCTAGACATGGGTTTCATCCGCGATATTCGCCGTGTACTCGCCTTGATGCCTAAGCAGCGTCAGAACTTGCTGTTCTCGGCTACGTTCTCGTCTGAGATTCGTGCTCTGGCACACCAAATTCTGAAAGACCCTATTGAGGTCTCCGTTGCTCCACGCAACACAACGGCCGAGCGCATCACGCAAAATGTAGTGCTGACTGAGCAAAGCCATAAACGTGAGCTGATCAGCCACATCATCCGTGAAAGCGGCTGGCACCAAGTTTTGGTGTTTTGCCGTACCAAGCATGGTGCCAATAGACTGGCCGAGAAACTGAGCAAAGATGGCTTAAATGCTGCTGCTCTACACGGCAACAAGAGCCAATCAGCCCGTACCCGTGCGTTGGACGGTTTCAAAAGCGGTAAGGTCGTTGTGCTAGTTGCCACCGACATTGCTGCACGCGGTATTGATATTGACCAACTGCCCTACGTGATCAACTTTGAACTGCCACAAGTACCTGAAGACTACGTGCACCGTATTGGCCGTACAGGCCGTGCAGGTAGTGATGGCTTGGCATTGTCTTTGGTAGATCGTACCGAAAGCCGCATGCTGCAAACCATCGAGAAAATGATCAATCAGGAGATCCCTCGTATTGAGTTCCCTGATTTCAAACCTCCAGTGCGCAGTGCAGCAACCGAAGAGCGTAGTCGCCCTGCTCGCCCAGAGCGTGAACGTGATCGCCCCCGTAGCAATCAACGTCGATCGGCCCCGCGACAAGGACAAGGCAAGCCGCAAGGCCAAGGTAAACCCGCAGGCCAACGTCGTCCACGACGCCCTGCCAACACGGCTTCCTGACCCTAGGGATTTACCCTTTACTGCATGAGTACGCTAACACGCCCCATTTTGGGGCGTGTTTCGTTGTGCGCCGCATCATCACTGCCTTTAGCGCTAAAAACTGCACTGCGACTAAAGTTTTATCTCAAAAGTGGCCCCCTATTTTTGACTCTAAATGGCTCTATGTCATGTCCACTAGCTTCACTTATATTGCCCCTTATTAAAAGATCAAAACGAGACAAATAAGGAGACCAATCAGTGTCCACACGACCACTGGTGCGCTTTGAGCAGGTACAAAAATCCTATGACGGCGAGACATTTGTAGTTAAAGATCTCAATCTGGATATTCAGCAAGGAGAGTTCCTCTCCCTGCTCGGACCTTCCGGGTCTGGTAAAACCACCTGTTTGATGATGTTGGCTGGGTTTGAATACCCCACAACCGGCAACATCTATTTAGACCAACAAAACATCAACCGCGTCCCGCCTCACCAGCGCAATATAGGGATGGTGTTTCAAAACTATGCTCTGTTCCCCCACATGACTGTGGAAAAGAACTTGGAGTACCCCCTTAAAGTCCGTCGCCTACCGGCATCCGAACGTAAAGCCAAAGTACGCAAAGCACTGGAAATGGTGCAAATGGAGGCGTTTGCAAAACGTTATCCCGCTCAAATGTCAGGCGGTCAGCAACAACGTATTGCTCTCGCTCGTGCGCTGGTGTTTGAACCCAAACTGGTATTGATGGATGAACCCTTAGGTGCATTGGATAAGCAATTACGCGAGCACATGCAGTTGGAGCTCAAAGCACTGCATCAATCGCTAGGCATCACCTTTGTATACGTTACCCACGATCAAAGCGAAGCCCTGACGATGTCGGATCGCGTCGCCGTATTTAACGACGGCATTATTCAGCAAATTTCGTCGGTTAATACCTTATACGAAGCGCCACAAAACCCATTCGTAGCGAGTTTCGTGGGGGATAACAACCTGTTGACCGGTACGGTATCGCACGCCGACGGCGACATGTGCCAAATCACGCTGGGTGGCAATAGTGTGATTCACGGTTTGAATGTTAACCACGCCTCTGCCGGGCAAGCCGCTGTGCTAAGCATTCGCCCGGAACGCATTCAGATCATGGCTGCGCCCACCCACAACTGCCTACAGGCACAAATCACTAACACTGTGTACTTGGGCGACCACGTACGCTTGATCTGCAAAACCCATGATCAGCAAGAGATCAGTATCAAACAGCAGATCAGTCAATTGTCCTCAGATACTAGTCTTGCTCCGGGCGCATGGCTATCACTACAACTACCCTCAGCCTTTGCCCGCGTTTTTACCGCCTGAGTCACCCTCAGTAGCTGCAGTACATCCTATACCTAGATATAACGGAGACAACCATGAAAACATCCCACAAGGTAGCAATTGGTGTAATCAGTAGTATGTTGGCATTTGGAGCTCAGTCCGCCCTCGCGCGTGATCTGACTATCGTGAATTTTGGCGGCGCTGCCGGCGAAGCACAACAAACGGCCTTCGTGGAACCACTACAAAAACAAAAAAATATCAAAATTCTGAATGTCCCCTATAACGGTGAACTGGCCAAAATCAAAGCCATGGTAGACACCAATAACGTAGTCTGGGACGTAGTGGAAGTAGAGACCGCCGACCTTAGCCGTGGCTGTGATGAGGGCTTGTTTGAACAACTTGATTGGGACAACATCATCGCTAAGGATCAGCTGATCCCCGAAGCAGTACACGACTGTGGCATGGGCGTATTCGTCTGGTCCACCGTCATGGCATATAACGGTAAATCGCTGAAAGACGCTCCTAACGGTTGGGCTGACTTTTGGGATGTGGAGAAATTCCCTGGTAAACGAGCTCTGCGCAAAGGTGCTCGCTACAACTTAGAGTTTGCGTTGATGGCAGATGGCGTCGCGCCTAAAGACGTTTACCAAGTATTGAGTACTCCTGAAGGAGTAGACCGTGCTTTTAACAAACTCAACGAGCTGAAGCCACATATTCAGTGGTGGGAAGCCGGTGCACAACCCTTGCAAATGCTGGCGGCAGGCGACGTAGTCATGTCCACGGTCTATAACGGCCGTATTGCCGCCGCTAACGCCGAAGGCCAAGATCTACGTATTGTCTGGAACGGCAGTATCTACGATTTGGACTACTACGTGATCCCTATGGGCTCACCAAACAAAGCACTGGCAGAAGAATTCATCAGCTTCTCAGCACAACCTGAGCAACAGATCAAACACGCTCAGAGTATTAACTACGGTGCTATCAATAAGTCAGCCATAGACAACTTGGATGAGGCCACCTTGGCACAAATGCCCAACTCGCCTCAAAACGCCGAACACGCGCTGTTGTCCAGCTATGACTACTGGGCTGATCACGGTGAAGAACTAGATCAACGCTTCACTGCTTGGTCTACTCAATAAGCCTTCTGTGATGAGGCCGTGCTCTGTAGAGTGCGGCTTCCTTTACGGGTACATCTGAATGAATTCTTCCATGACGCTGTCCACAGCGGACATTAAAAAAGCCGTGGTCAAAGCACACCGCAAACAGCGCTGGCAAGCAGCTGGTTTACTTGCTCCATTGGCCATTTTTTTGCTGGTGATTTTTGTTATTCCCGTTGCGGCGTTGCTATTTAGAGCTGTGGATAACCCAGAGGTTATCGCACACATGCCACGCACGCTACTTGCGCTAAAAACCTGGGATCAACAAAACGCACCACCAGCGGAAAGCTTTGTCGCCCTGGCTACAGATTTGCAACACGCCAAGGATGGCGCTGGATCTGGTCTCTTAGCACGCCGTTTAAATTACGAAATTGCTGGCTATCGCACCTTGATCTTCAAGACCGTGCGCAAAATGCCATTGGCCGACATAGAAAACAAATCGCCTGAGGTCATACGCGATGAGCTGATTGCTATAGATCCTCGCTGGGGCGAAGTGAATTACTGGCGTGCCATTGCCAACAACGATAACGCTTACTCGGACTATTACCTGCTAGCCTCGCTGGATTTGAAGCGCGACACCCAAGGGGACATCGTCAAAGTCCCCGAAGGTAGCTCTGCCTTCCAAGATATTTTTGCCCGCACCTTTGAAATCAGTCTGGGCGTAACCGTAATGGCCTTGCTGCTTGGCTTCCCGCTCGCCTACTGGATGAGTCGCATGAGTGCGCGCAGTGCCAATCTGGTGATGATCTGTGTGCTGATTCCCTTTTGGACGTCTGTGCTGGTGCGTATTGCAGCGTGGATCGTGCTGCTGCAACGCCAGGGGCTCATTAATAAAACCTTGATGGAATTAGGCTTCATCGATGTGCCTTTGGACTTACTGTTCAACCGCGTCGGTGTCTACATCGCCATGGTTCACATCATGCTGCCTTTCATGGTCCTACCTATATATAGTGTGATGCGTTCTATTCCACCTACGTATCAACGTGCCGCCATTTCACTAGGTAGCCATCCGTTTGCCGCATTTTGGAAAGTATATGTGCCACAGACGTATCCCGGAGTAGCCGCTGGGTGTTTGCTGGTATTCATCATTTCCATCGGTTATTACATCACCCCCGCCTTGCTGGGTGGTGCTAACGACCAAATGATCAGTTACTACGTGGCCTACTTTACCAACCAGACCATTAACTGGGGCATGGCCAGTGCGTTAGGCTTCTTGCTGTTAGCAGGCACCTTGGTGCTGTACACCTTGTATCGCCGCCTATCGGGTCGCGAACTGGGACTGGGCTAAAGGAATCGATGATGACACCCAATCCTTATCTTTCTACTTCAGAACGCATCTGGCGTATCGTACAGCGGTTGCTGTGCTGGCTGATTTTGATCTTCCTGTTGATTCCTATATTGGTAATCATCCCCTTGTCGTTCAGCGAAGGCAGCCTACTGCTGTACCCCATGTCCGGCGTGTCATTGCGCTGGTATGAAGCGCTGTTCAATTCCGAAGACTGGATACGTGCCACCCGCAACAGTTTTATTGTGGCACCACTATCTACGATTATTGCGACGGTACTGGGCACCATGGCGGCCATGGGCTTACAGCGCGCCAACTTCATCGGTAAAAGCCTGCTAATGGGGATGCTGATTTCCCCCATGATCGTGCCGCTAGTTGTTGTGGGTGTGGGGGTATATTTATTCTTCGCCCCTTACGGCCTCACCAATAGCTACATGGGGCTGGTGCTGACGCATGCGGCGCTAGGCTCGCCCTTTGTGCTCACTACGGTATTGGCCACTTTGCAGGGTTTTGACAGCAATTTGGTGCGTGCGGCCTACAGCTTGGGCGCTAACCCGCTGCGAGCATTTTTCACGGTGACACTGCCCATCATTGCCCCTGGAGTTATTGCAGGTGCGCTGTTTGCCTTCATTACCTCCTTTGACGAGGTGATCACCACCTTGTTCTTGGCAGGCCCTCAGCAAGTCACGTTACCGCGCCAAATGTTCACAGGCATTCGTGAAAACATCAGCCCCATTATCGCGGCCATCGCCACGATTCTGATTGTGTTTTCTACGGCTCTGCTGCTGACATTGGAGTGGCTACGTGGACGCAACGCCAAACGTGCCGTACGCATAGACAGCGGTTCGTAAGTACCACAGGCACACATGCCGAACACTCGGCGTGTGTGCCTGTGATAGTTACTTAGAAACGTTCGTCGTATCGCGCGGGCAGCAATACTTCACGCATAAACGAGGCATCTGATAACGACAGCATTGTGCGCACCACACTCACTACATCGTGTACCGGCACAGTGTGGCCTTCATCGCGAGCCGCAGCCTCTGACACAGGCACCGACAAGGTGTCCTCAGTATTCAAGTACCCCAGTTGCAGCACACTCACTTTTAGGCCTTGATTCCTAAATCCTTCGCGTAATGAATCTGCCATACCGTTCAACGCAAATTTGCTGGAACCAAAAGCGACTTCTGGGCGTCCGCTTTGACGTAGTGCTGACGTAGAGCCGGTCAAAATCACCTGAGCTTTGTCAGATCGCAACACATGAGGCAACAACCGTTTCAACACCAATAACGTGGCTGTGATGTTGACCCCCACCAATTGTTGGATACTGTCGTCGCTATCCTCTAAAAAGTTGTAGTCTTCGGAAAAAGCCTTCGCCTCCCATATACCCACGTTATAAATCAGCACGTCAATCGCGTGTGGCGCGGCAGCGGCCAATGCGTCCGCTGCTGCTACGGGATGGCTCATATCAGCCTCCACCCACGTCACGGTGGCCCCGTTTTCCGACTGCACACTGTGTGGTCGTTGTCGTGACACCCCAACCACGGTATCGCCGGCTGTACCCACACCTTCTACCAGGGCGCGCCCCAGTCCTTTACTGGCCCCTATCACCATGATGTGCATAGTTTTTCCCTTTTCTACCCTTACAAATACGGCCTAACACGGCAAGATAATTGTGAGTCTGGCAGATTTGAGCGAAAATAGACGTTTTGCCTGATTTTTTCTACAGGCTTTAGCCTCTTTTACCGTATCTGCTGATGTCCACCCTTGCCCAAGAAGCTTCGCGCCGCCGAACTTTTGCGATTATTTCCCACCCTGACGCGGGGAAGACTACCCTTACGGAAAAGCTTCTGCTGTTTGCGGGTGCCATCCAAATTGCGGGTAGCGTGAAATCGCGTAAAGCTGAACGGCATGCCGCATCCGACTGGATGGAAATCGAAAAACAACGTGGTATTTCGGTTGCCTCGTCCGTGATGCAGATGGAATACCGTGACTGCGTGATCAACCTGTTGGACACCCCCGGTCACCAAGACTTCTCTGAAGATACCTATCGTGTACTGACTGCAGTGGATGCGGCGCTGATGGTTATTGATGCGGCGAACGGTGTAGAACCACAAACCATTCGTTTACTACAAGTCTGTAGAGCACGTAACACGCCCATTATCACCTTCATCAACAAGCTGGACCGTGAAGTTCAAGAACCGTTGAACCTGCTGTCCGAAATTGAAGATCACTTGGGCATGGAAGCTATTCCCTTCTCATGGCCAGTAGGTATGGGTCGCGCTTTTGGTGGGGTATTTAACTTAGGCGCAGATCACCTGCACGTATTTACCTCCGGCAAAGAGCACCGCAGCGCAGACGATGAAAAACTGCCTGGCCTAGAAAACCCAGAAGCAGAACGCCGTTTTGGTGATAACTTCACCAAAGCCCGCGACGAAATCCACCTGATTAAAGAAGCAGTGAGCGAGTTTGATCACGCAGCTTTCTTGGAAGGAAAACAAACACCCGTGTTCTTTGGCTCCGCGCTGAACAACTTTGGTGTGCAAGAAGTATTGGATGCGTTGGTAGACATGGCTCCGCCACCCGGCCCACGCGTTGCGTTGCAACGTACGGTAGAACCCGACGAAGACAAATTCAGCGGCGTAGTGTTCAAAGTACAAGCCAACATGGATCCAGCCCACCGTGACCGCGTAGCGTTCGTGCGTGTGAGCTCTGGCCACTTCCAACGTGGTATGCGTTTGAAAGTAGCCCGTACTAACAAAGAAATACGCCCTAACAACGTGGTGTCCTTCCTGTCACAACGTCGTGACCTACTGGAAGAAGCCTACGCTGGCGACATTATCGGTATTCCTAACCATGGTGTGCTGCAATTGGGTGACGTGCTAACCGAAGGCGAAAACCTGCAATTCACAGGCTTGCCATTCTTTGCGCCTGAGCTATTCCAAGCAGTGGAGGTTAAAGATCCACTACGTACTAAACAATTGCGCGTAGGTTTGACCCAGTTGGGCGAAGAAGGTGCGATTCAGGTATTCCGTCCACACCTCACTAGCGGTGTACTGCTGCTGGGTGCAGTAGGTCAGTTGCAGTTTGAAGTGGTCGCTCATCGACTACGCACTGAATACAACGTAGACGCACGTTTGTCCCCCTCACGCTACAACTTGGCACGCTGGGTTACAGCTTCTGACGAAAAAGTAATGAAGAAGTTTCTGGAGACCAACGCTGCGAATATTGCCTACGATGTCGTAGACGCCATCGCATTCTTAGCCTCTTCTCCAGCACAGTTACGTGTGGCTCAAGACCTTAACCCTGGCATAGAATTCCATGCCATGCGTGAACATGGCGGACAGGTTTTCGCTACAATGTAAACTTCAAGCTCTGGCCCTTTCCTGTGAAAGGGCCAGCCGCTACCATCACAGCGAACACTTACTATGTCCTGGCGTTTAATTCTTGCAATTGTGTTACTAGCTTTGGGAGCCTCAGTCTGGGGCGGTATCCAGATGGGTAACTGGCTAGTAGAAAATGGCCCATTACGTGCTCCCAACATGGTGGCGATTGAAGAGGCTGCCCAGCTCATGCCTACGCTAGATGCTGATGGCAAGCCGTATGTCACCCCTGCTCCCCAGCCTCTGGTCAATGGCCGTTTGGGCGTACCTGAGGAACCAGAAGGTTTCGAATGGAAAATCGTCGCAAAAACTGCTGACCAATACAATCCACCTATTGCGCTAGCCAGCACCAGATTGTCTGCCCGCGCACTTTCGGATTTACGTCAGCAAGGCGCTACATCACCTAGCGGTTTGCAAGGTTTGGCTCGTATAGGTCCTTCTGGTGGCAGTCGCAGCGCAGGACAACAAGCGATACAGCCTGTGGATGTCACTATCCCCCCACCCCCACCTGCTGCCCCTGTTCCTAACGTAGGAGGCAACAGCAACTGGATTCCACAGTTTCAACGTGAGCTCGCCGCATGTTCGCAAAAAGGCTTCTTTGAACGCCCTAGTTGCTCATGGGATGCCCGTAATAAATACTGCGGCCCCAACAACGCATGGGGTCAAGTTGAAGGCTGTCCCAGCCGATAATGCGGCTTTGTAAGATATAGATACACAAAAAAACGCTACGTACATTACGTAGCGTTTTTTATATTGACAGCACAAAAGCGCGTTATTCGTCGCCCATTTGTGATTGTAAATAGTTCTGTACACCCACTTTTTCTATCAATTCCAGCTGGGTTTCCAGCCAATCGATATGCTCTTCAGTGTCGTCCAGAATTTTCAGCAGCAAATCGCGAGAAACGAAATCGCTCACGCTTTCACAGTATTCCATACCTTCTTTCACGGTCACATGAGCGGCTTTTTCCAAAGCCAAATCACATGCCAGCATTTCAGGCACGTCTTCGCCAATGCGCAATTTGTGCAGATCTTGCAGGTTAGGTAGACCTTCCAGCAGCAAAATACGTTCAATCAACAAATCGGCGTGTTTCATTTCGCCGATGGACTCTTTGTATTCTATTTTCCCCAGCTTGCCAAAGCCCCAATGGTTCATCACGCGGGCATGCAAGAAGTACTGGTTAATTGCCGTCAGCTCATTTTTAAGCTGCTGGTTCAGGTAATAAATAACTTTGGTATCGCCTTTCATTCTTCTCACCTCCGGAAAGCTACGTTAAGCCAAACAGACCTAACTATAACAGCCCGGACAGCATTACTTGAGGCTTGAAGCCAGAATAATTAGCGTGAAAAAAGGCAAAAAAGAGAAGCATTCTCAAACACTTAGCTTGAGAATGGGCATGAGCGAAGTCGAATCAGGACAAGGTGGCGTAGGAAACCGTGCGAGCTGGGCGCAATTGTGACTCGTTTGCGGCCATTTCTACAGTTTCAGGCTGACGTGCAATTGGCGTAGCGAACATCGAACCCTCGCTGGCATATTGCCCACCGGGCAAATACTCAACGGCAGTGTCCGCGCAGGCTCCGCAGCACGTAGCTACTCCAAGTTGGGCTTGTAGATCAGACATGGTGGAAACACCATTATCTACAGCTTCCTTAACCTGACGCTCAGTAATAGCGTTACATATACAAATATACATGCGAACCATTATCATCCTCAGTTCCAAAAAACGCAACTACTAATATTTGGATACTATTTGCCCTTTTTTACAGTGGGCTAAAACCAACAATTCTGGTGGCCAAAAACTGGGGGCATGACGGGCTTTCTGCAACAATACCAGCTTGTCAGACTTTCCCAGATTCTTACATTTAGGTTGCCATGAAAACAGCTTCTGCTACCCAACGCCCCGATCGCGCTCTGCTACGCAATACGCTGATGCGCCTGACTATGCCTCAGAAACTACTTAGCATCATCGTCGTCCTTGTGGTGGCGTTGATATGGTTGCCCTTGGTTCAACGTTTAGTACGTTTTGGTGACACCATCGACTACTCCGGCCTGCACGCTTTGGGTACCGACGGCTTATCGTTCATTCAGCACTACGGTACGTATGTATGGTGGTTCATTGGCTTGCTGTGTACGCTGCTGATCATCTATATGCTGTACAGCTTTGTAGTATTCACCCACGGACTGTGGCAACAACGCGCCGTTAGTGAAAGCACGCTGAACACCCTAGTGCCACAACTCTCACCCGATGCTTGTGAGGTCATACACTGGACATGGGCCGAGCGCCGTAATCCTATTACTATCGGTGACTTACAACGTGCTGCCCAAGAGTTAGGCAATAACCGGTTCGACAAAATTCGTATGGTAGAACGCCAAGCTGCGTTGCTGAATACGCATCGCAATGCTACCCCAGCACCCACAAATGACTTGCAATCAGCCGAATTTCATGTTTGACTAATAGTTATGGATAACGCACGCACTATTTCTCTCAGCATTGCTTCCGCCGACCAGTCTGGTCGCACCGGTGCTGCTGTGCGTGCAATTATTTCCCTGTCCCAGATTACCCTACTACCACTACTACTAGCGCCCGGTTGCCGGGCCTAGAGCCTAGTGGTAGTTCGGCAGCCAATATTCAGCCACGTGTTTATATGCCGTCATTAGCATGACGTAGTGGTTCTGGTGACGGCAAAAAGTTTATATGCTTTTTTCGCCTGACAGGTGCACCAATGATTACCCATCCCGCTTCAAAATACATTCCATTTAAACCTTTCGCCCGCGATTTTTCCGAGCGTACTTGGCCATCCAAACGCATCGAGACTCCGCCTATCTGGATGTCTACTGACTTGCGCGATGGTAACCAATCCCTGATCGAGCCTATGAGCGTAGCGCGCAAATTGCGTTACTTCGACATGCTGGTCAACATTGGCTTCAAAGAAATCGAAGTAGGCTTTCCTTCTGCCTCGCAAACTGATTTCGACTTTGTGCGTACACTGATAGACGAAAAACGCATTCCTGACGACGTCACCATTATCTGTCTGACACAATCCCGTCAGGACTTGATTGAACGTACAGTAGAAGCAATGGCTGGCGCTAAAACCGCCATGATCCACCTGTACAACGCCTGCGCCCCTGCATTCCGCAAAATCGTCTTTAAAATGAGCAAAGATGAAGTGCGTCAGTTGGCGGTGAACGGCACAAAAATGATCAAAGAAGCCATTAAGGCTCAACCTGGCACTAAATGGCGCTACGAATACTCTCCAGAAGTGTTCAGTACCACCGAGCCTGAGGTCGCCTTAGACGTATGTAATGCAGTAGTAGAAGCGTGGGACCCAAGCCCAGCAGATCCTATTGTGTTGAACTTGCCTGCTACCGTCGAAGCCACTACCCCTAACTTGTACGCTGACCAAATTGAGTGGATGCACAATAACTTGGCGCGCCGCGACAGCATTCTGATCAGCTTGCACCCCCACAACGACCGTGGCACTGCTGTTGCTGCTGCTGAGTTCGGCGTGATGGCTGGCGCAGATCGTGTAGAAGGCTGCTTGTTTGGTAACGGCGAACGTACTGGTAACGTGTGTTTGGTCACCTTGGCACTGAACTTGTACACCCAAGGTGTGCACCCAGGCTTAGACTTCTCTGACATAGACGCTATCCGCTTGTGCGCAGAAGAATGCAACCAGATTCCTGTACACCCACGTCACCCGTACGCGGGCGATTTGGTGTTCACAGCATTCTCGGGCTCTCACCAAGACGCGATCAAAAAAGGCTTTGTATTACAGAAAGCAGATGAGCCTTGGGAAATTCCTTACTTGCCAATCGACCCTGCCGACTTGGGACGTAGCTACGACGCGGTTATTCGTGTCAACAGCCAGTCTGGTAAAGGTGGCGTGTCGTACTTGCTGGAACAAGAGCATGGCTTGGTATTGCCACGTCGTCTGCAGATCGAATTCAGCCGCGCCATTCAGCGCGTAACCGAAGAAACAGGCAAAGAAGTCACGCCAGAAGCGGTATACAGCATTTTCGAAAGCGAGTACTTGGATACCAAAGGGCCTTGGAGACTGGTCACACACACCATCAGCAGCGCCCCTAAAGATGATGACGGCAACCAACGCGTCACTATTGATCTGACTGTGAAAGTAAACGGTGAAGAGCGCTCGTTACAAGGCTCCGGTGACGGTGCTTTGGCAGCCTTCATCAATGCCTTGGATATGCCTATCAAGGTCATGGATTACACCGAGCACGCGATTGGCAGTGGCATTGATACCAAAGCTGCCACCTATATCGAAACTCGTATTGCCGATAACCAGAGTGGTTTTGGCGTAGGTATTCATCAGGACATCCTGACATCTACGTTCAAGGCCATCTTGAGTGCCGTTAATCGTCATGAACTGGCGAAACGTGCAGAAGCTGAATGCGCTTAATACAGTGATCCTGTTTAGCGCACGCTACTTATAAGCGCCTGCCAGTTACCCTAGCAGTGCCGCTACAACGCCCCTACCAGGGGCGTTTTTGCATTCTGTGCTTACCACTCGGTATGAGCAGGTTCCCACATCACATCTACATCCGCTTCTGCAGAGCGGCGCATCATATCCAGCAAAGGAAAAGCCCGCTGTCTGAAACTCACTGGCAACTGCATAGGGTGTTTGTTGTTGTTTTCCTCTTCCTCATCTTGTTCAGAATCTTGATGAGCAGGGTCCAATGACATAGCACGTTCTATACCAGCAATGGCTGCAGCCAATTGATCATGCGGAATAACACCTTGCTCGGGCAGCGCATCAAGGTAAGGACGTCCGGCCGCTTTTAATACCAGCAATGCATGCTCCGCAAACATCATGACGTTGGGGGCAGCTTTAGAACTAAACACCAGCAACATAGCACTTTCTCCAATAGATCATCACGGCCCCTATGGTAACGCGCTTAACGCAAAAAATTGCAGTATAGAAGCTGCTTTTTTATATCTAAGGGCTCTGCCTTATGTTGCGTCTACTGTTATACAGCCTACTGCTTCTCTGGCAGGGAACACTGCATGCCCAGCAATGCCAAGCACCTACTGCAGACCAACACTGCAATGCCAGACTAGGTAGCTCAAACCAACCTTATCAATTACCCGATCCTACAGCGGGTAATCCCATACATACGGCTACTGGCAACAAAACCCATCATGACTGGGATCTCTTTGCACTACCACACAGAAACAATCTAGGCTTTGGCCGCTACTACAGCGCACAAGGTTTGATTCTGGGCAGTCTAGGTGCCCAATGGCAGCACAACTATGAACTCAGTCTTACTGTGTCTATAGGGCACTATGTTGTGCAACTACCTGGCGAGCCTGATCTCATACTGACAGAAAAACCATCGCCCTCTGGCTTCATACGGATAGACCAGAAACCAAACACCTATACGTGGCACCGCCATAACGGCGACAGCTATACCTTTGTAGAAGGCAAACTGCAGCATATACAGCAGGGTGAGCTGGCTACCTATTTTGACTACTACCCCGACAACAGCCAATGGCCTGCGCAGCTACATAAAATACGTACCGACCACACACAGTTGGAACTACGCTATCTGCAACACGGCTCACATTATTACCTGCAGCAGCTACATAGCCCTGTAGGCACCATCACCTACCATTATGATCAGCCAGCCTCGTCTCAGTTGCTACGGTTACAGCGCGTGCACTATCCCGATGGCCGCAATCTGCATTATTTGTACGAAGCCGAGCATCAAAGCGGCCACCCCTTTGCACTAACGGGCATTAGCATCCAACACAGCCCCACAGCTCAGCTCTACCGCTTACGGTATTGGGCCTATGACCAGCAAGGGCGCGCCATCAGTTCGGCACAAGAAGATCGACAGCAGTCAGCCACTATCCACTACCCTGCCTCTGCTGAGCAACCTATACGCATACAAAGCGAAGCAGGAGAACAGCAGCAATACCTCAACCACTCAGGGCGCTTAACTCGCACTACTGGGGCTTCTTGCCCTGGCTGTCCTCCCTCTGATTTACAGGTGTCATCCCCACAAAAAGGGCAATTACAGATCAACACGCTGAACCTGCAACAACACGCACAAGGCATAACGCTCACACCTAGGCAAACAGGCTGGACTGGCTTACAACTGGACTACGACGACACCGGCAAGTTGCAACAGTGGTCTAGCACCCTTAGCGGGACCACACGCTGGTTTTATGATTTAGAGGGCTTACCGCTACGTCAAACTCATGCCAATGGCGATCAGCTCACGGTTTACCGACACGCTACCCCTCTGCGCTGGCAGTTACAGTACCGTTCAGATCGTGCGCGTAGCCAAACCAACGTTTTGTGGCCACACCCCACGCAACTGCACATCGAACACCCTGCTGAAACTCAACATCAGCGCTTCGACGCAACGGGTAACCTGTTGACCCGCACAACCACCCGCCTACTACAGCCTACGCTTGAAGATAACTACGTTTACGATACGCAAGGTAGATTACAAGAGCATGCTCTGCCTGAAGGGGGGCAATTGCACTACATCTGGGCCGACGACACCCCACACCTACTAGGCATCACATGGCAAGACAGCACAGGCCACAACACCACGTTATTGCGCAGCCTACCGGGTGGTTATGCTTATTCAAATGGTCTCATCACCCAGATGGACTACAACACGGCAGGGCAAGCCTATACGTTGTCGGTGCATTCAGATCAAAAACTGTATTACCTCAGCGCACGCTATTACCATGCCGCCTCTGGCATGCTGCGGGCTGAACATCATCTTTTACCTACTCTACAGTCACAAGAACGCTACTGCTTTGGGTATAACAACCAGCAGCAAACCGTAGTCTGGCAACGCAACCTAGATGCGCCTACGTACTATGTTTGGTCAGAAGAAGGGGCTCTGCAGCACTCCAATATTATGGCCATACGTAGCATAGAACGAGATGCCTCTGGCTTACCCACAGTAGTACCGCAGGGAAACAAAACTCTATCGTTACGCTACAGCCCACAACGACAGTTACAGCAGATATGGCACCAACACGATCTGCTGGCCAGCTATGAACACAATGCGTTTGGGCAGCTCATCGCAGCACACTACCCCAATGACAGCAGGTCGTTCTATTTCAACAGCACCCGATTAGAGTTAGAACAACGCCGTATCAGCCCCACAGCCCCAGTTTACGAATCACGTCGTTATATCTATGCACACAATGTGCCTATAGCCATGCTGCGCTATCTACCTGATCACAGCACCGAGCTCTACCACATACATAGTGATTGGCTGGGTGCACCTCACAGCATGACTGATCAGCATGGCGAGGTAGTCTGGGCTGCACAACTGACTCCTTTTGGTCAGGCTCAGATATTGGTAAACCGTGTAGACCTCCCTTTACGCCTTCCCGGGCAATACGCCGACCCGATCACGGGTTGGCACCATAATGGCTACCGTACCTATCTACCAGAACAAGGCTATTACCTAGAGCCGGATCCTTTAGGCCCGATTGCTGGGCTACAAGCTTTAGGTTATGCACAGCAGCAACCTCGTCATTATGCTGACCCCACCGGTTTGGTGCTGTTTGCCTTTGACGGCACACGCCAGAACCAACACACCGAAAGTAATGTGCAACTATTAAGTAGGCTGTATGACGGAGAAAGCTTTTATCAGTCTGGCCCCGGCAACCCATACTACGTAGATTGGGATGCCATCACGGCCAGCCAAGCACATCAGATTATCCAAAATCAGTGGGCACACTTACTCAACCTAGTCGAACGCGGCCAGCGACAAGGGCAAGCCGTACTCCCCATAGACATACTAGGCTTTTCTCGTGGTGCAGCATTGGCCCGACACTTTGCCAATCTGATTGTGCAGCACACGAAAAACGGCTGGTTTCAGTATCAACACCCACAGCGCGGTCTACTCGCTATGTGCATACAAACACGCTTCATGGGCCTGTTTGATACGGTTGCCCAGTTCGGGTTATCAGGATCAGCAAATCACCTGTACGATTTATCTGTCTCACCCGTTTGGGGTTGGGTGGCCCATGCCGTCGCTCTTAACGAGCACCGCTGGATGTTCCCCTTATACAGCCTAGACGTCCCCAGCAATCTGAACCGATTAGAGCAAGCGTTTATAGGTGCTCACTCTGATATAGGAGGCGGCCACGATCTACTTGAGCCTGAACCGGGCGATCTGAGTCGCGTCGCGTTGATGTGGATGCTCTGGCAAGCTCGCGCTGTAGGTCTGAATTTCAACGACCTAAACACCGATGACGCTAACGTCAGCACCCCCATCCTGCACGATGAACGCTCTGCCCTAGAACGCTACCTACTCAACAGTGACCGGCGTGTGCAGTCGCCGTCACATCCGGCTCATAATCAATATCAACAAGACCATCCCGAATTGGGAAAAAACATACGCGATCAAGTCGAAGCCTTCTTACGACGTTTTTCAGATTGGCGTACACGCGACGACAATCAAGTGGCAGAAGTCGATATGGCTGCCTACTACCAGTGGTTGGCGCAGCAAAACGCCCAAGCACCTTGAATCAAAGAGGAAATCTAGCGCAAATCACGCTATCATGTAACCCTTGGACTTTCTTTACGTATGGGCTGCGGTAAACCGCCGTTTCCCCATCACGCAACCTGATACTACACACGATTTCTATGCTTGCAGAGCAACAACAACAGCTCATCGCGCTGCTTCAAAGCGCCGTTCACGCCCTCGTTCCTGACGCGTCACCTACTATCACCCTTGAGCGCCCAAAAGTGGCTGCACACGGTGATGTTGCTTCAAATATTGCTATGCAATTGGCTCGCCCAGCAAAACGAAACCCTCGTGAATTGGCACAGGAAATCGTGGCGCACGTAGCAACCAACCCTGATGCACAACAGCTGATCGCTGCTGCTGAAGTCGCCGGCCCTGGTTTCATCAACTTCCGCCTGACTACTGCGGCGCACCAAGCGGTGCTACAAACCATCGCAAAACAAGGTACGCAGTACGGTTTTCAACCTGCACGCACCGACAAAGTATTGGTGGAATTCGTATCCGCGAACCCAACCGGCCCCTTGCACGTAGGCCACGCCCGTCAAGCCGCGTTGGGCGATGCTGTTTGCCGTCTGTTTGCCACGCAAGGCTTTGATGTCACTCGCGAGTTCTACTACAACGATGCAGGTAACCAAATCGAAAATTTGGCAATCAGTGTGCAAGCTCGTACGCGCGGCATTGACCCTGAATCTGAAGAGTTTCCTAAAGATGGCTACCGTGGTTCGTACATCCAAGACATCGCTGAAGACTTCTGCGCTGGTAAAAGCGTAGGCGCAGCCGACGTAGAAACCGTGGTGGCGTCTGGCGATGTGAACAACTTAGATGACATCCGCCGTTTTGCCGTTGCCTACCTGCGTCGCGAACAAGACTTGGATCTGCAAGCTTTCGGTCTGAAGTTTGATAACTACTACTTGGAAAGCTCGCTATACACCAGCGGCCGTGTAGAAAAAACAGTAGATGCTCTGGTGAAAGCCGGTCATACCTACGAAGAAGAAGGCGCTCTGTGGCTACGCACTACAGAATTAGGCACAGGCGACGATAAAGACCGTGTGATGCGCAAGCGCGAAGGCGGCTACACCTACTTCGTACCCGATGTGGCTTACCACGTTGCTAAATGGGAGCGTGGTTTCCACCATGCTATCAACATTCAAGGTACAGACCACCACGGTACTATCGCTCGCGTACGCGCCGGTCTGCAAGGCCTAGATATTGGTATCCCTAAAGATTACCCCGCATACATTCTGCACAGCATGGTGAAAGTCATGCGTAATGGCGCAGAAGTTAAAATTTCCAAACGTGCAGGTAGCTACGTCACCATGCGCGAACTGATTGAATGGGTGGGCCAAGATGCTGTGCGCTTCTTCCTGGCACAACGCCGCGCCGACTCCGAGTTCGTATTTGATATAGACCTAGCGCTGTCACGCAGTGAAGAAAACCCTGTGTACTACATCCAGTACGCACACGCACGTATACACTCGATGGTGAACCAATCCGGCGAAACGCTGGAGCACATTCAGCAAGCCGATACTAGCTTGTTGGTCGCACCTACCGAGCTGACCATGCTGCAACGTCTGGCTGAATACCCAGCCATGCTGCAATTAGCAGCCAATGACTTGGCTCCGCACCAAATTACCTTCTGGTTGCGTGATTGTGCAGCAGACTTCCACGCTTGGTATAACGCCGAGCGCGTCAATGTAGACGACCTGCCGCTGAAACGTGCCCGTCTGGCTTTGGCTATTGCTTGCGCACAAGTCATCGCTAATGGTCTGAGTGTACTGGGTGTGTCCGCACCTGAAAAAATGTAGGAACTATGGCAACACGACGCAAGAATACCCGATCTAGCAAATCCTCCAGTGGCGGTGGCAGTACCCTGTTTGGCGTCATCATCGGCCTCATTCTGGGTTTGGCGGCAGCAGCATTGGTCGCGTTTTATATCACTAAAGCGCCTATGCCTTTTAATGACAAGGCAAGCCGTGCTGCACCCAACGTATTGCTTCCCGAAGTTCGCGATGCTCCAGACCCAAATATAGGTCTGTATCCACGCCCTAGCAGCAGCGCCAATGGTCAGCCAGATAGCTTGAGTCCTGTTGCCCCTGCAGGCGGCACACGCCGTGATGAAGACGTACTAGGTGAGTTGATTGCAACCCTGCCGGAAGCTGCTAAGCCTCCGGTAGTAGCGGCACCTACTGCCTCTCAACCTGCTGCATCTGCACCTACGGCAACGAACAACTCCGAGCCTAAACAGCTCGCCATGATACCGCCACCAGCACCGCCTAAAGCGGCTGCTTCGCAGCGTTATTTCTTGCAGGCCGGTGCATTCCGTTCTGCTAACGATGCGGATGCTACCAAGGCGCGTATTCTGATGTTGGGCTTACCTGCCGAAGTACAGATTGCCGAGGTAAACGGCACCACACTGAATCGTGTACGTGTAGGCCCTTTCAATGGTCTGGATGCCATGAATCAAGCGCGTATCACTTTGGGTAACGAGCAAATCGCTACCTCTGTCGTACGTCAGCCTTGAACTTTATGCAATCCTCACTGTCCTATAGCCCTATTACCTAGCAGGAAGGAAATCCTATAATGAACAAAACTTCAGTTCTTCGCCTGGCAGCTAGCAGTGTGCTAACACTGAGCGCCCTTTTCAGTGCTCCCTCCATGGCCCAGCAAGCACAAACGTATGTCACGTTGGAACAGGCTCAGCCCTCGGATACGCTTAACAAAACCGAAGTACTAGAGTTTTTCTCCTATAGCTGCCCACACTGCGCAACTGCCGAACCGCTGGTAGCAGAATGGGCTACAAAACTTCCTGAAAATACTGTTCTGCAACGTGTACCTATCGCCTTTAATGCTGGCATGGTAGACCTGCAACGCATGTATTACACCTTGGAAGCCATGGATCGTTTGGATCTGCACGAAGCTCTATTCAAAGCGTTGCACCAAGAAAGAAAACCACTGTTTGACGCTAAAGCACTGACCCAATGGGCGGCTGACCAAGGCATTGATCAAGACGAATTCACCAAAACTTTCAACTCGTTTGGTGTGAACACCAAGATTTCCAAAGCCAACGATTTGGCACGTGCCTACCGTATTGAAGCTACACCTAGCTTGGCTGTAGGCGGTAAATACGTTACCAACCCAAGCATGGCTCGTGGTATTCCACAAATGCTGGAACTGGCAAACGGTTTGTTAGCGCAATAACACATTGGGTATTCACACCTAGCGTTGTTGTGCCTTTGCCGGTGATTCGCTAGGTTCACATACCCATAAAAAATCCCCCTGATGTTTTTGGCATCAGGGGGATTTTTCTTTTCACATGGTTACCCATGTGAACATAGCGTTATATCACAGACCTGCTGGGCGTACGTAACCTGGGAAGTGCTCATCCAACGCTGCTTTGAACGCATCGGATTTAAACGCATCAGCCAAGTCTTTAGCCCATGGTTTGTCCAAGTCTTCTGTACGTACAGCCACTACTTGTTGGTAGTCGACTGGAGGCTGCTCCAACGCTACTGCGCTGGTCAGGTCCAAGCCGGATGCAATCGCAAAGTTACCGGGTACAACCGCGTACTCTACGCCACCAATAGTGCGTGGCAACTGTGCCGCCTCTACTGGCTGCAAACGGATGTTTTTAGGATTCTCAACCACATCACGCTCAGTCACGCGCAGTGGGTCTACATCTTGCTTCACCACAATCACTTGGTGCTGTTGCAGCAGTTGCAAAGCACGTGCCAAGTTACTTGGGTCGTTAGGTACAGTGAAGCGGTCTTTGTCTTGCACATCAGCCAAGCTGTCGCGGCCAGTTGCATAAATACCCATAGGAGCAGTTGTGCTCTGAACCAAATCGCTCAATGGCAAGTTTTGGTCTGTTTTAAAACGATTCAGGTACGCAATGTGCTGGAACAAGTTGGCATCCAACGCACCATGAGCCAACGCGATATTAGGCTGCACGTAATCGTTAAACTCTACCAGTTTTACCTTGTAGCCTTGCTCTTCCAACTGAGGAACAATGGCCAACTTCAGCACATCATAGTTATAGCCAGCCGTTGCACCAAACACCAAGCTTGGTTTGTTTGGATCTGCTGCGTGAGCAGCGCTAGTGCCCAGAGTTAGCATGGCGGCAATGGTGCCAAGCATAAGCTGGCGGCGTAGCTTCAACATGAGAATACCCCTTGAGTAATACGATAAAAGTACAACAAAAATTACGAACGTTTATCCAGTCGGTGTGCCAAGGCATTACCGCCAAACTGTATGATCTGCACGATCACAATCAGTATCGCTACCGTCAGCAACATCACATCTGTTTGGAAACGGTAGTAGCCGTAACGAATGGCCAAATCCCCAATACCGCCACCACCTACCACGCCAGCAACCGCTGAGTAGGACAAAAAGCTTACTGCTAGTACCGTGAGGGCCAGAATCAACCCCGAGCGAGCTTCTCGCGCCAACACACGCCATACAATTTGCAGCTCTGACGCGCCCATGGCCTGGGCTGCTTCAATCACACCACGCGGCACTTCACGCAGGCTTTGCTCTACCAGACGTGCCAAATAAGGAATTGCAGCGACGGACAACGGCACTGAGGCTGCCAATGGACCAATGGGTTCGCCCACAATTTTCAGCGTGAACGGCGCCAACACCACCAGCAGAATAATGAACGGGAATGAACGTATGGTGTTCACTACCCAACTCACGACCAAATAGATTTTTGGGCTGCTGAGTGATTGGCCTGGGCTCATCAAAAACAGCAACACACCCAGCGGGCCCCCTAATACAATGGCGGCGCTCACCCCTATGCCCAACATTAAAAAGGTTTGGCCTATGGCCAGCCACAAGTCGGGAAGAATGGGAATAATATTATCTAGCATGCTCTCTACGCCCTTACGCGGCACTTAGCCCTTCTTGGGCATAAAATTTCTGCAATAACTCAGCACGTCGTGCTTCTTCAGCTAACTCACGCCCCAACCCACTTAAACGCGGGGTAGTTTGGTCGGCTACATCTACTACCTCTACCAACTGGCCCGCTTCCAAAATCGCCGCGCGTGTACACAACGACAACACCACTGGCAATTCATGCGTCACGATCACAATCGTTACGCCCAACTGGTGATTAATATCACGTAAGGTATCTAACACCGAACGTGTCGTTTCTGTATCCAGTGCCGACGTAGGCTCGTCACACAACATCACTTTGGGACGCGGCGCCAACGCACGCGCAATTGCCACACGTTGCTTTTGTCCACCTGACAACTGAGCGGGATAGTGATGAATTTTGTCGCTCAAGCCCACCAATTCCAAACACTCACGCACTCGCGCTTCTACTTCTTTTTTGTTCACTCTGCGGTGCAGCGTCAACGGAAAGGCGACGTTTTCAAAGACAGTGGCGTTTTGCAGCAAGTTAAACTGCTGAAAAATCATGCCCAAATCTTGTCTGGCCATGCGCAAATCGCGCTTGGACAGCGTGGTCAAATCTTGTCCTGCCAGCAATACTCGGCCGCTATCAGGGCGTTCCAGCAAATTAATCATTCGCAGCAACGTCGATTTACCCGCACCACTTTTACCAATCAGACCAAATATCTGTCCTTCCGCAATATCTAGCGTCAAGGAACGTATGGCATTAAAAGTGGAACCATCCGGTAAGGGAAAAGTCTTGTTTACGGCGTCCAATCGTATCAAGGTTGGCGCACTGATTTGATTTTTTGGTTGCATGGTTACTTCAGAACAAGACTGCTTACCACCCAGCAAACAGTCGAAAAGAGCGATTCATTATCGCATCTATTGCTTATTTCAAAACTGAACATTTAGCCATAACATAATATCTTCTAGTTATTAGAAGTTATTGCTATAACCAAAACAAGCCAAGGGTGATGGCAGCCCATCACCCTTGATTACACGGTTTCACTGCCCTTAGCAGAAACGCATCCTGCTAAGAACACATACCGTTAAACCGCTACGACTAGAGAAATTTCCAGTGGCGATTTGCTAGGCAGTGTGAATACGCCCACAGCTGCACGTGCACTAATACCTGCGGCACCCAGTTCAGCGGCCAAGTAATCAGACGCGAAATCCGCTACTTTAGGGTGCTTATCAAACTCAGGGTCAGTACTGGCGACGTAAACAGTCATGCTCACTACTTTGCGCAGTTGCTCAGACTCGTTCAGCACGCTACGAGCGGCTGTCAGTGCGTTTTGTACGGCCAACTCAGCAGATTCACGCAGTACATCTACAGGGTCGCTGCTGCTAATACCGCCAGTACGAATCAACACACCTGCACGACGTGGTGTCATGCCTGCTGTAAAAATCAAATTCCCTTCGCGTGTAGCGGGAGAATAATTACCTTGTGGAGCGGGAGTGGCGGATTGGTTACTACTCATTTTCTATACCTCTGGATTAAGGTGGCAACACGCTGCATTGCCTGCACAGTTGCCCCATAATCTTGTGAAAAATTAACACGTATACTGTGGGTGACATTGGGCCCGAACTCACTGCCCGGGGTGACAGTCACCCCTGCTTGCACGCGCAAAATACGCACAAATTCTTCTGGTTTCACAACCAGATCAGGTAGCTGGGGAAACAAATAACTGCCAGCCTGTGAAGGCCGAACCTGCACCCCATCTACTGCATGCAGGATGTCTAGAATAGCATCACGAATACGCTGATGCGCAATAATACGCTGCGACATCCACCCATCTGGCTCATTGAACCACGTACGCAACACTGCTTGGTTATAGCCCGCCGCACGCAAGGCAATAATGGCCTGCAATTTCTCCATGCGCTGTATTAAACGCGCCGCCCCAAATGCAACACCCAGACGGAAACCACTCAACGATTCGGTTTTAGATGGCCCCATGATGGTCAGCAAATTATCGCTGTTCATTTCTGGTTGCGCCCGCAGGTGGGTGTACTGTTCTCCGCTATATAACAAGCGTGAATACAGTTGGTCCACAATGACAGTCACGTTGTACTGTGCCGCTAGCTGTGCAACACGTACGATTTCCTCGCGGGAATACACCACACCAGTAGGATTGTTGGGGTTAGAAAACAAGAAAACTTCTACACCAGATTTGAATACCGCTTCTAGCTGATCCAAATCTAAGCCTGCAGCCGTACGTGTCGCATGGTAATTCAGTTGCACCGGCACTAACTCGCCTTCCATAAAACTGACAAGTTTGCGGTTCGCGAAATAATCGGGCTGCACGATGGCCACTTTAGTGCCGCGCGTGACGCAGGCTGCAATGGCTAAAAACAGTGCGCCTTGCGTACCTGTAGTGATGATGAGTTCTTCCTCAGCATCTACAGGGCTACCCGTGAACGTACCTAGGTGTTTGGCTACCTCATGACGGATCGCAGCCTTTCCGCGATACTCGGTATAGGCTTGCGCGCCCCCTTGATGATAGCCATCAGAAAACACAGCCAAGGCGTTATCCACAGGCGGAAAAGCATCCACGTCACCATGGGAAAAATCCACAGGGCGACCTTCTAGGGTTTCACCACGCAGCAAAGCTTGAAACTCAGTGCCCTCACGCTGCCGTACTTCTTGGCCTGGCGCATTATCTGTACCTAAACGGCTAAATTTCTCGTCTAACTTATCCATTTTGTCCCTCTTTAGCTTCCTGCTCAGCACGGTAGGCTCTATAACGTGCCATGTTCTCTTCATTGGCCGGGTACAAACCGGGTAAGGGATGCCCTGCCCGCACTTGCTCTACCACCCAACCTTCCAAACGCTCTTGCTCAGGAGCTAACTCCAACACCTTGTCCAAAAACGATGCAGGTATAGCCACTGCGCCATCTTGATCGGCCACGATGATATCGCCGGGGAAAATTGCCACGCCACCGCAACCTATGGGCTCTTCCCAACCAATAAAGGTCATGCTCGCCACAGACGGTGATGCTGCTTGGCCTTGGCTCCACACAGGCAAACCAGAGGCCTTCACGCCAGCCCCATCCCGCATCACGCCATCTGTCACCATCGCTTTAATGTTGCGCTTCACCATGCGCTCGCACAAAATGTCGCCCCACACACCAGCGTCAGTCACACCAAAAGCATCTGCCACCGCCACGCACCCTTCGGGCATGGCCTCAATCGCAGCACGAGTAGAGTTAGGTGCACTCCACGATGCCGTCGTCGCTAAGTCTTCACGTGCCGGTATAAAACGTAAGGTAAAGGCAGGCCCCACTATGCGCGGCTGCCCTTCAGCCAACGGTTTGGTACCGCGTATCCACGTATTACGTAGTCCCAACTTCAACAGAACGGTAGTGATTGTGGCCGTAGTGACCCCTTCTAGGGTTTTGACAATCTCAGCATCCAACGCCATATTCTGCCTTTCAAAAAATTAAATAGACGTAGTTAGTCTCTCACCAATTATTTTTAATGAAAAGCTATAATTTTTTATGTTTTCCATCAATTTAATTGATCAATTATGCTGAGTGAATTACGTACTTTTCTGGCGGTAGTGCGTTACGGCAGCTTTGCCAAAGCCGGTGAGCATATAGGCCTCACGCAAGGCGCAGTTAGCGCGCAAATTCAACGACTAGAACAGCATGTGGGTCTACGCTTGTTTGACCGTAGCGCCAGACGTGCCACGCTCACCTTAGAGGGCCGTGAAGTACATTCACGCGCCGAGCACATCGTCAACGCCATGCAGCAGTTAGGGAACATGAGCTACAGCGATGGCGCACAAGGCACCTTGGTCTTGGGTGCTATCACCTCTGCCCAGCAGTCGTGGTTAATTGATGCAATGGCGGCGTTCAGGCAGGAATACCCCGGTATTGCTCTACGTGTCATTCCAGGTGATTCGTTAAACATCATTGCCCAAGTTGATACTGGCGATATGGACGTGGCGGTCATGGTGCGCCCACCGTACACCCTGCCACCCGATATCACGTGGCACACGTTACTACACGAACCCTTTGTGCTAATTGCCTCTGACCATCACCCAGGCTCCGATTGGCAGCATCTACTTCAAGACGCTCCGTTTGTACGTTATGTGCGCACATCCTTTGGTGGGCGACGCATAGAACAGTTTTTACGCCAACATAAGTTATCGGTACAAGATGCAGTGGAGTTGGATGAAATAGGCGGGTTAATACACGCCGTAGAGAAGGGCATAGGCGTAGGTATTGTGCCTGTGACCGCTGCGCATTACCCCTTTCCTAAAGGCGTGCGCATGCTCTCGTTAGGCAAACATGCGTTTTCCAGAGAGATTGGTATAGCAGAAAGGGGTACGCTCACGCACCCCTTATTGACTCGCAGATTGATCAGTTTGTTAGAGCACAGCGCAACCACCAATGCCGTTGCGCTGCCTGACTCATCAGAGACTTAGAAGAAGCCCAAAGCATCTGGACTATAGCTGACCAGCATGCACTTGGTTTGCTGGTAGTTACCCAGGGCGATTTTGTGTGTTTCTCTACCAATACCGGACTGCTTGTAGCCACCAAAAGCAGCGTGCGCTGGGTACAAGTGATAGCAGTTAGTCCACACACGACCGGCTTGTACACCACGGCCTACGCGGTAGGCACGTGAGCCATCACGACTCCATACCCCTGCGCCCAAACCGTAGGAGGTGTCGTTCGCAATGGCAATGGCCTCTTCCTCGTCTTTAAAGGTAGTTACTGCCACAACTGGGCCAAAGATTTCTTCTTGGAACACACGCATGGAGTTATCACCACGCAGCATAGTAGGGCTTACATAGAAGCCCGCATCCAGCCCTTGCATACGGTTTCTATCACCACCGGTTAGGCACGTAGCACCCTCTTCACGCCCTAGGTTGATGTACCCCAAGATACGGTCCATTTGCGCTTGAGATACCTGCGCCCCCACCATCGTAGCGGCATCCAGCGGGTTACCCTTTTTAATGCGCTCTACCCTAGCCACCACTTTCTCGATGAAGCGCTCGTAAATGGATTCTTGCACCAGCATACGTGTTGGCGCTGTACATACCTCGCCCTGGTTCAGGGCAAACATGCTGGCACCTTCCAATGCTTTGTTCAGGAAAGCATCGTCGTTTTGCATGACGTCTTCAAAGAAGATGTTAGGGCTTTTACCGCCTAGCTCTACCGTAGCAGGAATCAGCGAATCGGCTGCATGATGCAAAATGGTTTTACCTACAGGTGTAGACCCTGTGAACGCAATTTTGGCAATGCGTGGGCTGCTGGCCAACGCGTTACCGGCTTCTTTACCAAACCCGTTCACCACGTTCAGCACACCCGGAGGCAATAAATCGCCAATAACTTCCATCAACACCAAGATAGAGGCGGGTGTTTGCTCAGCTGGTTTCAGCACAATTGGACAACCTGCTGCCAACGCTGGAGCCAGTTTCCATGCTGCCATCAGTAGTGGGAAGTTCCACGGAATAATTTGCCCCACCACACCCACTGGTTCGTGGAAATGGTACGCCACCGTGGTGCTGTCTATATCGGAAATAGCGCCTTCCTGAGCGCGAATGCAGCCCGCAAAGTAGCGGAAATGGTCTACGGCTAGTGGCAAATCAGCAGCGCGTGTTTCACGTACAGGTTTGCCGTTATCGATGGACTCTGCCACCGCCAGTTTTTCTAGGTTTTGCTCTATCCTATCAGCAATGCGCAACAAGACATTGGAGCGTTCAGCTACGGAGGTTTTACCCCACGCCTCACGCGCCGCGTGCGCTGCATCTAAGGCCAAATTAATATCATCTGCATCTGATCGTGCGACTTCGCAGAATACTTGCCCCGTAATGGGCGAGATGTTCTCGAAATAATTCCCCGCTACAGGAGGTACCCAACGCCCCCCAATGTAGTTGTCGTATCGTTTTTTATAGGGGAATTCCAGATCGATGCCAAACTGTTTTAAATCCGAAAAACTCATTTCAACCTCCTCGGTCACGCATGAATTGCTCGAATACTGCAGAGCGGAATGTACAGCGGAAACAGCGCCGTGTGATTACTACTATACTGTGATTTCTATCATATCTTTATCCTACTTTGTGATATGGACAAGACCCGTTTAGACAAATGGTTATGGGCAGCACGGTTTTACAAGACGCGCAGCCTAGCCGTAGATGAAATCAATAAAGGACGCGTGCTGGTGAATGGCCAAACATCAAAGCCTGCACGCGATATTCAGGTGGGTGATGAAATTTCCATCACCAAGCAGCCTCCGGCTACGGTGGTGATCGTGCAAGCCATTAGTGCTGTGCGCGGCCCGGCTACCGTTGCCCGTACGCTGTATAACGAAACACCTGAAAGCATTCATGCTCGCGAAAGTGCTGCTGAACAGCGCCGCTTGGCGCCGGAGCCTGCCTTAAGCATTCACGCTGGTCGCCCTACTAAGCGTGATAGACGTAGCATCGACCGCTTAAAACACGACGACTATTAAGCGTTACGCCAACTCACCGCAAAAATCGGTGAGCCAGTAGTCGGGCAATTTTTGCGCGGTGATGCCCGCCCCCAACAAGGCAAATAATTTGGCTAAGGCAGCTTCTCGCGTCATGCTGCCGCTAGGTAACATACCCGCCTGTACTAGCAAACTGCCCGCGGCGTATTGCCCTGGCAGTACGCTACCTACGGGGCATTGACTAATCCCCACCACAGCCACCCCTCGTGCGATGGCACGGTGTAGTACAGCTAAGAGTTCAGCGTCCTCTGTTGGGCCAGTGCCAGTACCATAACACTCCAAAATCAGCCCCTGTACGCCTGTATCCACAATGCTTTGTAAGGCATTAGCCTGAAAGCCCGGGTAAAACGGCACCACGGCTAGAGATACCGGCTGACGCTGCACCTGAAAATTCAGTGCAAGAGGTACATGACCAGTAATAGTCTCAGCACCGTCATGGCGTACTGCCCTGAACGCGTCATCGGCCTCACTATGCCATTTGCTTACCTGTGTGCCGCGTAACAAACGCTGGTGAAAGTACACAAATACACCCGCTGCACAACTAGTGATAGCCGACAACGCACCAAACACATTGGCCCATGCATCGGTATCGGGTTGTACGGCTGGCCGCATGGAGCCCGTTAGTACAACAGGAACACCTAAACCACCCAGCAAAAAACTTAATGCAGCCGCGCTATAGGCCAACGTGTCGGTCCCATGTAGTACCACCACGCCACTACACCCTTGCTCGGCGGCCTGCACAATCACATCTCGCATGCTTAGCCACAATTGCTGCGTCATGTTGGCGCTATCTATAGGCGGATCTATGGTGGCATAGCGCCACGCTGGCAGTGACTGAGCCTGCGGCCATGTGGTTTGTGCTTGTTGAATACGCTGCTCAAACCCTACAGCAGGTGCCCAACCGTTGGCTCCCAGCTCCATGCCTAGCGTGCCGCCGGTGTACAAAATCAACACCGGCCCTGTGACGGGTACTACATTCGTCATGCTGCTTTAGCCGCTGCCAATGCTTGGGTTAGATCCGCAATTAAATCTTGCGCATTTTCTAAACCTGCATGCAAACGTATCAGTGGTTTGGTGTTGCGATTCCAGTAGGAATGCGGTGTCACCAGTTCTGGCTCTACATACTGCACTAGGCTCTCGAAACCACCCCATGAATAGCCAATACCAAACAGCGTCAACGCATTTACAAAGCGACGCGCTTGTTCAGGTTGTAGGTTCAAACTGAAGGCCAACATGCCGTTAGAGCCAGTGGCATCACGTTTCCATAATGCGTGGCCTGGGTCGCTAGGCAAGGCAGGGTGAAATACACGCTCTACCTCGGGCAAGGTACTCAAGAATTCGGCCAGTTTCAGGCCATTGGAGGCACTTTCACGCATACGTACCGATAGCGTACGTACACCGCGCAACGCTAGCCACACGTCATCAGCACTCACCGAATAACCCAAGGCGTAATTCGTTTTCTTCACGGCAGAAATCAGCGCTGGGTTATCGCCCACCACCACTGCGCCCATCATCAAATCAGAGTGACCCGCCACATATTTGGTCGCGGCAATCACCGATACATCCACACCCAGCTCTAATGGTCTGTAGGCATAGCCAGAACCCCATGTGTTATCAGCAACGGTCACCAGATTATGTTCTTTGGCCACGGCGACTAAGGCGGGCACATCCAGCATTTGCATCAACAGCGAACCGGGAGACTCTAGATACAGCACTTTGGTGTTAGGACGTATAGCCGCGCGTACAGATGCTTCGTCAGGCTTCACATAGGTGATTTCTATGCCTAACCGTTTAGCCAAACCGGAATCATAAAGGCGTACGGGAGCATAAGCAGAGTCAGTGACCAATACATGGTCACCATGCTGCGCCAACGCCGTAAGGCTTAATGCAATGGAAGCCATACCAGAAGGCACAAGCACGCAGTACTGGCCTTGCTCTAACTCACAAAACACCTGTTCTAAAGCAGCGTGTGTATCCAGCCCGCCCCTACCGTAAGCAGGTCTGCGTTGGCCTGCCGCTTGTGCGGCTTGAGCATTATCTAAGTCTTCCAACGAACGAAATCGCACCGTACTGGAACGCACGGAAGGAATAGCCACCGGGGCTGCGCCTGTTTGTGGGTCAAACTCGGCTAACCCTAAATGAGCAAGCAACGTATCCAGATGACGGTAGGAGGACTGACTCATAGTGACTGTACCCTGCAGAAATTAGCTAAAGGTATACGCTAGCATAAAGTCTGCAGAGGCGGTACAGCCATGATGTCATTAGCTACACACGAAATAATAGATGCCATCTGCGCGTTTTTCGCGGCGCAACTTGCCCTCGTACCACAGCGCATGCAAATGGGCTAAAGCCTCACCCATCGCAAAGGTGAGTTGATGCAGATCCAGCTCGCGCTTAAATAACACCGGCACCAAACCTGCTGCATTCAGGCCAGCACTACCACAGGCCTCTAAAGTATCAACCAAACGGTCTTTATGGTGCTGTTGCAAGTCATCTATGCGGCCATGCAACCCTCTAAATACTTTGCCATGCGACGGCAAAATCAACACGTCTTCGGGTAAGACGCGGTATTCATCCAGAGAGGTCAAAAAGCAAGGCAGTGGATTTGCGTCAGGCTCATGGTCAAACACACTGACGTTGGTAGAAATACGTGGCAGCATCATGTCGCCAGAAATCAGCACATTCAATGCTGGGCTGTATAGCGATACGTGCTCTGGTGCATGGCCGTAGCCCACAATGATTTTCCATTGGTTAGCACCAATCGTAATACTGTGGCCCGCCATCAAACGGTGGAAACTGCTGGGCATATCGGATACCAACCCAGGGTAATAACCTGCGCGTTCTTTGATTTTTTGTTGGGACTCAGGGTCGCTCAAACCGTTACGTCCAAAGTGCGCCGCCGCGTTCTCACCACTTTGCTGAGCCGCTTTGGCATCGTGACGACGCTGCGACCACAAACAGGCAACCGTGTAATCGGTCATGCTCATGTACAACGGCGCTTTCCAGCGCTCACACAACCAACCTGCCAAACCCACGTGATCAGGGTGCATGTGCGTGACTAACACGCGCAATACCGGCAAGCCCTGCAATTGTGTGGCAAACAACTGTTCCCATTGCTCGCGAATCACGTCTTTATTCACGCCGCAATCCACAATCATCCACCCTTGCTGCCCTTCAAACTCATCACGCAACAACCACACGTTGATGTGATTTAAGGCAAATGGTAACGGTAATCTCGCCCAAAAAACGCCAGGGGCAACTTCCATGATCTGACTAGGCTCAGGCAGTGTGTCACCAAACGGATAGGTCACTGCTTCTTGGGTATCTTGCATTCTGTCTTCTCCAATCATTACGTTCGTGCTTTGCAACAGGCATAATAGGACAGCCCCTTGCCTCAGCCAATCTTTGTTTGCTGAAGCGCACTTTCTGGAACTTTTCACCTTGGTAACACGCAGCCATGTTTGAGTCAGATAGTCCCAGCATCACCCCAGTTGCACCTAAAGGCCCTTCTCCACTGGATATTGCCCAGACCATTCTGAATGGCTTTAACCGCCACTATGCGCTGTTTCGTTACAGTGCGCAGCGTGCCAAAGTGCTGTTCGAGTCTGCCGCGTGGCATGCCATACAACATCTGTCTCGTGAGCGTATCGAATATTACGATATACGCGTACGCGAATGCGCCACCATCCTTAGCTCAGCGCTTAAAGGAAACCGCACCACACCAGATGAGCATAGCCAACTTACCCACTTGGATGAACCCCAGCACCAATTTTGGCATCAGGTAAAACGGGAGTTTGTAGGGCTGTTACGACGTCACCATCAGCCAGAATGTGCAGAAACGTTTTTTAACTCGGTGTCGTGCCGCGTACTGCATCGCAACTATTTCAATAATGATTTTCTCTTTGTACGCCCCGCCATCGCTACCGAATATCTGGATGGTAGCCGCCCGTCGTACCGTGCCTATTACCCGTTAGAACAGGGCTTGGTGCCTACCCTGAAAACCATGATTCAGGACTTCGGCTTGGCCGCCCCTTTCGCGGACCTACCTGCCGAAGTACGTATCTTGGCGCGCCGCATTGTGCATACGCTACGCCAACGCTTGCCTGATGATCCCGGTCACCGCCTAGGCCCTGACTGCCAATTCCAAGTTCTGAACTCGTTATTCTTCCGTAACAAAGGTGCATATATCGTGGGGCGCTTTATTAACCACGGTAACATTCACCCCTTTGCAATTGCGCTGACGCACACACCCGCAGGCACCATTTCGTTGGATGCCTTGTTAGACACCAGTGACGACATCAGTACGCTGTTCAGCTTTACTCGTGCCTATTTTTTGGTGGATATGGAAACCCCCTCCGCCTATGTGAATTTCTTGGTGACCTTGCTGCCCCGCAAATCCAAGGCCGAGTTCTACAACGCCATCGGTTTGCAAAAACAAGGGAAAACGCTGTTTTACCGCGATTTTCTCTACCATTTAGCGCATTCTAGAGACCAATTCACCTTATCGCCTGGTATTAAAGGGATGGTGATGTGTGTGTTCACCTTGCCGTCGTACCCATACGTCTTCAAGCTGATACGCGACCGCATACGCAAAAGTGGGATGGATCACGCCACCGTCAAAGAGCGCTATCAACTGGTGAAAAAACATGACCGTGCAGGGCGCATGGCTGATACCTGGGAATACTCCCAAGTCGCCCTACCGTTAGACCGCTTTGACCCTGAGTTACTGGAAGAACTGCGCCGTGAAGTACCGTCACAAATAGAAGAAAGCGACGGCTCACTGGTTTTGCGCCATGTGTACATTGAGCGCCGTATGTTGCCACTGAATTTGTTCTTGGCCCGTGCCAGTGAAAACGCTATTGAAGGTGCAATCAAACAATACGGTGACGCCATACGCGAACTGGCCGCAAACAATATCTTCCCTGGCGATATGCTGTACAAAAACTTTGGCCTTACCCGCTTGGGACGCCTAGTTTTCTATGACTACGATGAAATTCAGCGTATGACCGAGATGCAGTTTCGCACCATTCCAGCTGCGCCCAACGAAGAGGCAGAAATGTCTGGCGAACCGTGGTATCCCATTGGTAAAAACGACGTATTTCCCGAAGAGTTTGAATACTTTTTGCTGGGTGACCCACGTATCAAGGAAGCCTTCAAAAAGTACCATGCAGAATTGCTGGATGCGCAATGGTGGACTCAGTGCCGAGAGCGTGTCGCACAGGGCAGATTAGAGAATATTTATCCCTATCCCCTTACTAAGCGATTAGATAATTGCCGCAGTGCAGCAATT
The DNA here is from genome assembly GCF_050487965.1 of Paenalcaligenes sp. Me52. Taxonomy (NCBI): domain Bacteria; kingdom Pseudomonadati; phylum Pseudomonadota; class Betaproteobacteria; order Burkholderiales; family Alcaligenaceae; genus Paenalcaligenes; species Paenalcaligenes sp. Me52. Next base: position 424,672 of record NZ_JBKQFO010000002.1, read on the forward strand.
TAATGGATAATGGTGTGACATCAACCTGACTACAACAACCCGAGGAGCTCTTGCCATGTCAGATCCTGTTGTGATTGCTTCGATTGCCCGTACCCCTATGGGTGCCATGATGGGTAGTCTTTCTTCCCTAGCCGCTCACGAACTGGGTGCGGTTGCCATTAAAGCCGCTGTAGAGCGCGCTGGTATTGATTCTGCCCTGATCGACGAAGTGATCATGGGTAACGTACTGCAAGCTGGCCAAGGCCAAGCTCCTGCACGCCAAGCCGCTATTGGTGCTGGTCTGCCGAAAAGCGTAGGTGCGACCACTGTACACAAAGTGTGTGGTTCCGGTATGCGTGCTGCCATGTTTGGCCACGATATGCTGGTAGGTGGCAGTGCTGACGTCGTCGTTGCTGGCGGTCAAGAAAGCATGAGCAATGCTCCTTACCTGTTGCTGCGTGGTCGTCAAGGCTACCGCTACGGTCACTCCACCGTGTATGACCACATGGCATTGGACGGCCTAGAAGACGCGTACCAAAAAGGTACAGCGATGGGTCTTTTTGCGGAAAGCTGCGTAGACAAATACCAGTTCACCCGTGAAGAACAAGATGCGTTCACACTGGAATCTCTGCGTCGTGCAACAGAAGCCAGCAAAGATGGCAGCTTTGCCTTTGAGATCACTCCAGTCACTATAGAAGGCCGCAAAGGCGACACCGTTGTTGATACAGACGAAGCACCTCAACGTGCTATGCCTGAAAAAATCCCAACCCTGCGTCCTGCTTTCAAAAAAGACGGTTCCATCACTGCTGCTACTTCATCCTCCATTTCGGATGGTGCCGCCGCAATGGTGTTGATGCGTTCCTCCACAGCTGGCGAGCTGGGTGTAAAACCTTTGGCAAAAATCGTAGGCCACACACAGTTTGCTCATGAGCCTGAGTGGTTCACTACAGCTCCTGTAGGCGCGATTGAAAAACTGCTGAAGAAAACCGGCTGGAAAGTTGAAGACGTAGACCTGTTCGAAATCAACGAAGCCTTCGCCGTAGTCACCATGGCTGCCATGAAAGAGCTGAACATCCCTCACGACAAAGTGAACGTTCACGGTGGCGCGACTGCATTGGGTCACCCTATTGGTGCATCCGGTGCGCGTTTGATCGCCACACTGGTAGGTGCGTTGAAACACAAAGGCCTGAAACGCGGTATTGCCTCTCTGTGTATTGGTGGCGGTGAAGCCGTCGCTATCGCAGTAGAAATGCTGTAATTCACAGCCCTGCTGTGTTACCTACACGCCAGTGTAAAAACGCTGGCGTAGATAGCTGAAAACCTCTGGTGTTTTGCCAGAGGTTTTTTCGTTTTAGCGCTAAAGAACAAAGCAATGCAGGTTATGCGTTAAAATCGTTAGCTTGAAGTGGGAAATCATATTTCCTGCGCCCATCCTTATCCTGCTTTCTCTACGAGGAACTCATGCTACTGCGTACCTTGCTGGTGACTCTGGCTACTGCTTTTGCTCTGCAATCACCCATCGCCTCTGCCCAAGTCAAGGTAGGGGTCATTACTTCCTCCACCGGCTCTACTGCCATGGTTGGCATTCCGCAAAACAATACGGTTCCTCTGCTACCTAAGAAAGCTGGCGATCTGGATATCGAATACATTGCGTTGGACGATGCTAGCGTCACCAACCAAACAGTGACTGCTTTCCGTAAGCTGATCTCTGAGCACCAAATCGATGCGTTGATTGGGCCTACTGGCTCTCCGCATGCGATTAGCTTGATCCCTTTTGCCGCAGAATCCGGTACGCCGATTTTATCGCCCGTGGGTGCTGCCGCCGTGATCTTGCCCATGACGCCAGAGAAAAAGTGGATTTTCAAAACCACACAGAACGATGACATCATTGGCTCCGCTTTGGTGAAACACATGGTGGACAACGGTGTTAAAACAGCGGGTTTCATTGGCTTTAACGATGCCTACGGCGAAAGCTGGTTGAACGTATTTAACCAACTGGCCGCTGAAAACGGCATTGAGATTGTCGCTACTGAACGCTATGTACGTTCAGACAACTCGGTGACAGGCCAAGCACTGAAAGTGTTCTCTGCTAAGCCTGATGCAGTACTGATCGCAGGTACTGGCGCTGCCGCTGTGCTGCCACAAGTAACCTTGGCAAAACTGGGCTACGAAGGCCAGTTCTACCAAACTCACGGTGCGGCACTGCCTGCATTCTTGTCGCTAGGCGGCGCTGAAGTAGAAGGTACTGTACTGGCTGCTAGCTTGATGTTGGTGCTACCTGAAATCGACGACAGCAACCCATCCAAAGCGATTGCTCAAGACTACATTGATCGTTACACCGCCAAATATGGTGAAGCCCCAGCTACGTTTGGCGCGAACGTATTTGATGCTGGTTTGTTGCTAGAAAAAGCGATTCCTGTTGCGGCACAAACAGCACAACCTGGTACGCCTGAATTCCGCGCTGCGTTGCGTGATGCACTGGAACAAACCACTGAGCTTGTGGCCACACAAGGTGTGTACAACATGACTCCTGAGGATCACAGCGGCTTTGATGAGCGTGGTCGTGAGATGATCATCGTGAAAGATGGTCAATGGCGATTACTGAAATAAACGCCTAATAATTAGCCGGGAAATCCACCAGATTCCCGGCTTTTTTACGTCCATAATCCGAAGCATTTATTTACGCACCACCGCTTCTGCAAGCATAGGCTCCATGCTATGCTGCCCTTAATAAAATTCTTATCGACATAGATATAAGAAAACCTGAATACAGGTATAACAACGGTGGAGCAACATGGAACAACATAGAGTCATCCTCATTACGGGTGCTGGTTCAGGTATTGGTGCGGCTATCGCACGCACACTCGCCTCTGAACACACCTCCCTTCTCCTGCATTCGCGTGGCGCTGATGACAGCAGCAAGCAAGCCATGCAGCAAGTGCTAGACAGCGTACGCGCCTTGGGCGCTAAAGCGGAATGCTACTTCGCTGACCTAAACGAACCCCAACAGGCTAAACGTATAGTAGAAGCCTGTGTACAAACCTTCGGCACCGTAGATCAAGTGGTCAGTAACGCGGGGCATGCCAGCAAGAAAAACCTGCAAGAAGCGTCGTCCTTAGACTTAGCTGAGGCCGTACAAAGCATGGCCGGTGCATTTCTTGAACTGGTACAAACTGCTAGACCCTATTTAGAAAAATCCTCCTGTGGCAGCATCGTACTCACTAGTTCCTTTGTGGCGCACCGCTTCAAACCTGGCGAACTCTACCCCCTCACCGCTGCCGCCAAAGCCACTGCTGAAGCCTTGGCCATGAGCCTTGCCGCAGAACTGGCCGCCACGGGCGTGACTGTCAACTGTGTATTACCTGGCTATACCCTCAAAGACAGCCAACGTTATCCACATGTGGACTGGCAAAATCGCTTGCCCATGCCCCCTCTAGGACGTTTTGGCCAACCTGATGACGTAGCTGGCGCAGTAGCCTATTTACTGAGTTCGCACGCCCGCTATGTGACCGGTCAGAAACTTTCTATAGATGGCGGTTTACGTCTAGGGTAATCGCCCGTTTTTTTCCGTTCTGTTTGCCGTAATACGGAGCTATAGGCCTATGTATCAATGGGACTTCAGCCAGGTCTGGCGCTACAAGGAAATCCTGCTGGCAGGTTTGGAATACACCTTGTTTTATACCGTGCTCAGCATTGCCTTCGGGCTAGTGCTGGGTTTGTTTGTCGCACTGGGTCGCATCAGCAGCCCCCGTGCACTGGGCATCCCGCTACGCGGAGCCGTAGAACTATTCCGATGTACCCCGTTTCTGGTCATTTTGATCTGGTTCTACTATGCCCTACCGGTACTGATTGATATTAATCTGTCAGCCCCTACGGCGGCGCTACTCGCCCTGTCGTTGTATGGCGCAGCGTTCTACTCAGAAATCATCCGTGCTGGGATTGTGTCTATTGACCCCGGGCAAGTCGAAGCAGCTAAAGCACTAGGCATGCGAAAGTGGCAAGCCCTACGTCGTGTGATCTTGCCGCAAGCATTCAAACGCATGATCCCACCGTTGATGAACCAGTCTATTTTGCAGTTGAAAAACACCTCGTTAGTGTCGGTGCTAGCTGTACCTGACTTGGTGTATCAAGGTCAGCTCATTGCACACGAAACCTACCGCCCACTAGAGGTCTATACCGTGGTGGCCTTGGCGTATTTCGTTGTACTGTTCCCAGCCACCTTGCTGGTGCAGCACATTGAAAACCGTTTGGCTCGCAGCAACTAGGGAGCACGACCATGATTCATGTACGAAATCTACGCAAAGCTTATGGCGACAACGTGGTGCTTAAAGATATTTCCTTAGATGTGCCTAAAGGAGCCGTGTTGGCCCTGATAGGCCCATCAGGGTCCGGGAAATCTACCTTGTTACGCTGTTTAAACCTACTGGTACAGCCCGATGGTGGCACGGTACAAGTAGGCGACATACATTTTGACTTCGGCCAAAAAAAGCGCCAACCCAGTGATGCTGAACAGGCATGTTTTCGCACGTCTACTGGCATGGTGTTTCAGCACTTCAACCTGTTCCCACACATGAACGTGCTGCAAAACGTGATGGAAGGCCCCATTACCGTGCGCAAACACAGTCGCGCCCAAGCAACCGAGCAAGCCAAAACCTTACTAGAAAAAGTGGGACTACTACACAAGGCTGAGTTCTTTCCTAACCGTTTATCGGGTGGTGAAAAACAGCGTGTTGCCATTGCTCGTGCCTTGGCAATGCAACCTAGTGTGATGCTATTTGACGAAGCCACCTCGGCACTAGACCCCGAGTTGGTAGGCGAAGTGCTCAACGTGATGCGCACCTTGGCTCAAGAAGGCATGACCATGGTGATCGTCACTCACGAAATAGAATTTGCCCGTGAAATGGCCGATAGAGTGCTGTTCATGAAAGACGGTGTAGTGGTAGAGGAAGGGCCAGCAAAACAACTGATAGACAGCCCACAGCAACCTGCTACCCAAGCGTTTCTTAGTCACTTTCACCATGCTAGCCAGCGAGGTGCTCATGCCTGAAACGCCTTTACAAACTGTGCTTGCGACTACCTTACCGGATGCCGCTAGCGCCGAGGAAAAGCAGGAGTTCCAGCGCGGGCTGCAACTGATCGCCCAACTGATTGCGCATCAAACACACACGCCTACGGACCCTATTGCTGTGCAATCGGTGCTGGAGTCTGCATCATGATTCCTCGTCATATTGCCGCCTTACAGAGCGCCTACCGCAGTGGCCAATTACGTATCACCGATGTGGTGCAGACACAGTTGGATCGCATTGCTGAGCAACAACCGCACTTGCATGCCTACATCAGTTGGCATGCGGACAGCGCTTTAAAACACGCAGCACTACAGCAACAACAGCTGGAAACCCACCCTAACGCTTTACCCCCGCTCTTTGGCGTAGGCCTATCCATCAAAGACAACATGGATGTAGCGGGGATGAAAACCAGTGGTGGTTCATTCTCACAGCAACACCAACCTGCAGCCACACAAGATGCGGCGGCAGTGGCACGATTACGTGCTGCTGGTGCCATCATTCTAGGCAAAGCCAACTGCCATGAGTTTGCGTTTGGTGGCCCCTCCTTTGACCTGCCTGTTCCCCCTGCTACCAACCCGTGGAAAGCTGGTTACTTTCCGGGTGGATCATCTAGCGGTTCTGGCACCACCGTAGCGGCTGAGCTCTGTATGGCCTCTATTGGTACAGACACGGCAGGCTCTATACGATCACCCAGTACAAACTGCGGCCTAGTGGGGCTAAAACCCACCTATGGTGCGGTGCCCTTAGACGGTGTACGTATGCTCAGCGTGAGTCTGGACCATGCGGGGCCTCTAGCCCATAGCGTGGAAGACTGCGAACGGATTTTCACAGCATTGTGCCCACAGGCGGTACATTCTGCTGCGCCCAATCGCCCCATCCGGTTAGGGATTCCTACCAGTCACTGGGGGCTGAAAGCCTTACTACAGCCCGAAGTACACAGCATGATGGAAGGGGTACAACAACAGTTGCAAAATGCCGGTGTAGAGATAGTACCGATGTCCCTTCCTAATTTAGAAGCACTGCACACCAGTAGCGCACTCTTAATGATGGCTGAAGTGGCTTACGTATTTGGCCCTAAAGTACGCCAACACTTTGACACATACGGCCAAATTTTCAGAGGTCGCGTTTTAGTAGGGGAAAACATCCCTGCCAGCGCCTATCTGCAAGCTACACAAGACAAGCTACGACTGACCCAAGCTTTGGCGCATAGCCTACAAGCGGTAGATGCTTTGCTACTGCCAGGAGCCACGGCGGTAGCAGGTCCGTTGAATCAAGTAGACACCTTCTACTTTCTTACCCAACCCAACCTCAATGCCATTGCCAACTTAAGCGGACAACCTGCCATCGCTTTGCCTAGCGCAATCAGCGAAGAAGGGTTACCTATGGGCATACAACTGCTGGGTAAGCACCACCAAGACCATGCTTTGCTACACATTGCTCAACGCATAGAAACCATTCTTGATTTTGCCCATCAACGGGATCAACACCACGCTGTAACCAGTCCTCTAGGAGACAACCATGGACCACTACAATAACGATGCTCCCCATCAGATGTCCCGTCGCCAACTTGCTAAGCTGGCCGCTGCTTCCGCTCTAGGCCTGAGCTTGCCTATTGCCAGTGCAAGTGCTCAGTCCGCGCCCTCAGACACCGAGTCCACACTGGAACGTATACGTCGCACCAAGAAACTACGCATTGCAGCGCTGGTAGGTGAGCCTCCGTACTTCACCCGTGACCCCTTTACCAAAGAATGGTCGGGTGCATCGGTAGAAATGGCTAAGGACATCGCCAAGATTCTGGATGTGGAACTGGAATATGTGGATTCCACCTACGGCAACTCGGTGATACAGCTGCAAACTGGCAAAGTGGACTTGGCGATGGCGCTCACCCCCACCCCACAGCGCGCGTTATCCATTGGTTTTTCTCATCCCACGTATCTGCACCCCTACGGTATTGTGGCGCAGGAAAGCGTTCAAGCCAGTACATGGGCAGACCTCAACAAACCAGAAGTGCGCATCGCCGTAGACTTGGGTTCCACACAAGAAATGGCAGCGCGCCGCTATGCGCCGCAAGCCCAAATTACCGCCTTTGCTACACGCGATGAAGTGATGTTGGCGCTGCAAAGCAAGAAAGTAGACTGCGCTGTGTTCGCTGTGCTGCTGGGTCTAACCGCCGTGAAAAAGAACCCCAGCATCGGCAAGTTCTCTATGCTAACTGACCCCATCGTAGGGTTGACCTCTAACTTGGCCTTTGCCAAAGAGACCAATACCGACTGGCGTGACTTCTTAAACGTTTGGGTGGATTACAACCGTGATCTGGGCCAAATCAGTGGCTGGATTCTAGACAGCTTGAAGTTAGCGGGCATTGAGCCTAGCGATATTCCTTCGGACGTCGTGTTCTAAGCCACTCGCTATGGATCCCTACTCATCTTCTCCTGCCGTCACTATTATTGGTGGCGGCATGGTTGGCACTGCCTGCGGCTTGGCTCTGCAAGAACGTGGGCTATCTGTCACCATTATTGATGCGGGCGACGAACGCGACAAAGCCAGTTTTGGCAATGCCGGCGTCATCAGCAATGGTTCTATCTTTCCCATGGCCAGTGCGGGTATCTGGAAGCATTTGTCACGCTATGCGCTGAACCGTGATAACGGCTTACGCATACGCTATGGCGACCTACCTTTTCTGGCGCCATGGCTGCTGCGCTTTATGGCGAACGCCAGCACGACGCGACGCGAACAAGCCGTAGCCGCACTCGCCCCTTTTACTGCCACAGCACTGAGCTACCATCAAAAGTGGGCGCAACGTACCAGCAGCGAGCACCTCATACGCCAAGAAGGTTGGCTACGCTTATATAGAAGTGCAGAAGGCTTTGCCGGTAGCGCGGCCGATCGCCTGCTGCTTGAACGCCATGGCGTGAAATTCGACGTGCTGGATACGCAAGCCTTACGCGAACTAGAACCTGCTATTCAACACCCGTTTCATCGGGCTATTTGGCTAACGGAAACCGCTACGGTTGCCACACCTGGTGAGTTGCTCTTTGCCTACCAGCAGCTATTCCAGCAACAAGGTGGCCGATGGGTGAACGATCAAATACAACAGTTGCATACTGCCGAAGGCTACGTGCAGCTGTACGGTAAACAGCAGCATTACAAGAGTCAAACCGTGGTGCTTGCAGCAGGTGCATTAAGTGCGCATTTGTGCCAACAACTGGGCTACCGTATTCCGCTGGTGGCGGAACGTGGCTATCACGTTAGCCTACCTATACCCGAAGGCCCAGCCTTACGGCGTGCGGTGTACGATGTGGCGGCAGGCTACGTGGCTGCCCCTATGCAAGATCGATTGCGCTTACTGAGCGGCGTTGAACTGGCACACCCACAAAGTCGTGCCAATCCCATTCAACTTGAGCGGCTCTACCCTGCTGCCCGTGAAGCCTTGGGGCTAGCCCCCACTATGGATACCTCACAGCTTTGGTCTGGCAATAGGCCGTCTACCCCCGACAGCTTGCCGGTATTAGGCTTTGCTCCACGTCATCAACAAGTGCTGTGCGCATTCGGACACGGGCACATTGGTTTTTCCACAGGCCCTATTACCGGCGAACTGATTGCACGGTTGATTTGCCGAGAGCATTTACCTGTGGATATACATCCGTTTAGGGTAGATCGTTTTTAACCGGATGTAGATACCGCTTTGCTCGTTATGCCATAAAAAAACGCCCCGTCAGGGGCGTTTCTCTTGGTGTAGCCGTGTGTAGTCTGGTTAATCCAGCGCTTGTTTGGCTTGGTCGCGCAGCGTGTCCATGTTGCCGCCCTGACGTACACCTTCCAACCACTGCAAACCTACTTCACTGATCTGCTCTGCCTGTTCAGCTTCGAGGGCAGCACCCACTTTGTGCTCGGCAAAATCAATGATGTTGTTGATGTTTTGCAGTGCAGTTTTCAGCTGAGCATAGTTTTGCTGCATATCCCCAACAGACTGAATATACGCTTCTAGAATATGAAAAGGGTCACGTCTGAACATCATAATTCTGCTCCTAGTTGTTATGCCATGCCTGCCCTGCAAGCACTTCGCAAATGGGTAAATTCTGCTACGCCTAGTACAAAAGCTATTATGCGACAGATTGCCGTATAGAACACCTCAATGCCTACTTGAATTGACCTAGATTATACTTTTCACTATCATTCAATTAATTTATTGAATGATAGCAAAGGCAGATCCTTCTGCTGACACGGCAATGCCAACGTCCGAACTTCATTCTTTTTGAGTAAGGTAGGCCATCATGGTTCAAGACTTAAACACCAACAATTTCGATCAACTCATTAACCAAACGCCCGGTTTGCATGCCGTACGTTTTTGGGCTGAGTGGTGCGGCCCTTGTCGCATGATGGCGCCCATTTATCAACAAGCGGCAGCGGCACTACACGAGCAAGCACACTTCGCAGAAGTGGATATTGATGCCGTGCCCGAATTGGCGAGCCAGTTCCGCGTGCAAAGTATCCCCACTGTGCTGCTGTTTAAAGATGGGCAGGTCGTCGATAAGATGATTGGTGCTGCAAGCCAAACGCAACTGCAGCAACTGATACAGCGCCACGCCGCCTAAGCGTTTGCGGCAATCTATGCACAACAGCCTAGCTGCAGTAGCTAGGCTGTTGTGCGTTGGATGTGAATAATGCTCAAGCATTCATTGTTAGCTAATCAATGGCGTGAGCAACAAGGCCAATACGGTAGCGGTCAGCAAACGCATCACAATACCCAAAATAGCAGCCTTCATGGCTTCTTTCTCGGTTAAATCCGAGCTTTCTGCCCACACCACTGGAATCTGGCCAAACACAGCTGAAAGCGGCAAACCAGACGATGCCAAAATGAAAGAACCCACCACCAAAGACGGATCTAAACCACTAGCCATCGCCTGCAATTTACCCATCGCCAAGGTTGGGCTAACCAACACGGCTAACACCCCTGTTTCTGGGTGAATATTCAAGGCCAACATCGCACGCTCTAACAACGCATTCACCGGCTGCCAGATACCCATGTGATCCAGCAACCCGATCACACAGAACACCAATGCCACAGCTGGAATCAAAATCAAAAACAGCAGTTCCACACCCTCACGTGCGGCTTTGAACAGCATGGGAGCAAAGTCAGTATCAGGCGTGAATTTAGGAGCAGTCAGCAAATCTACCGATTTCACATCGCGATATACCAGCTTGGACAAAATCAGTGGTGACAGCAACAGCGGGCCAAAAATGGCAATCATCACCACCGCAAACACGTTTACGCCCGCGAAGGTCAGCGCCATCATCCCTAACATAAAGGTAGAGAAGGATTGCTGCGATTGCACCATGGTGGCGACGGCAATTTTTTGCTCATCTTTGGTCGCCCCCGCCTGACGCAATAACGGGCCAGAAATACGACCTGCCGCATTGATATCGCCAAAAATGTTGTAGACGCTAGGAATAATCACCGCGGGATTAATGCCAATCCAACGCATACCAGGCATAAACACCCGCATCATGGCATCGGTAAAACCTAAACGCTCAAGCAATCTACCAATGATCACACTGATGATCACCGCTATACCCACTTGCCCCGTCAAGAAAACATCCACAACTACTGGTTTGACTGTGGTCAGTACGGTATCAAATGCCCCCGATAAGGTTCCGGGAAAGAAAAACAGGGTCAACATCGCCAGACCCAAAAGCGCCAAACCTATGCCTTCTATACGCTCCATTGGCCTGCGGCTGCCTGATGGGGTATGCGTTACTTTATCTATTTCTATAATCTTATTATTCATGTCTCTCTCCAGCCTTAGGGAAAGTTAGTGGAAACTCAAAACGTTCTTACCCATTAAATGGGCGGCCGAAACATGTTGTGCATACTCGCGCAGACGCTCTGTCCCCACTTGGTGCACGGGTGTGGAGGTCACCCTGTCTCGGAACATCACCACCTCTACACCCTCCAATAACGCACTCAAGGCATACGCCAATGGCAATCCGTTTTCTAAGATTTCCAATACATGGCTATTGCCCACCATAAAATTCAGCCCTAGCTCTTGGGCGCATGCGATCAACTCATGACCGTCGTACACGCGACTAATAGACGCCAACACGGTATCTACATCTGGGTTTTCAGCAATGGCCTGACGCAAATGCTCGGGGCTAAAACCTGTGTGCGGGAAAATATGCAAAATGCGGTTTACAGGGCTATCTGGACGCCCTACCCGTATAGCACCGCGTGTCAGCAAACTCGTTTCTTGGATGTTGTCGTTGTTCTTGATACGGCGTTCGCTCAGCAATAGCTGCTCTTCCATATCCAAGCCCATGAAACTATCCAGGCGTGCCAACATATCGCCCATGGTGTGTATACCTTCTAACGGTTCACCCACAAACATCACATTGCCGTGTACACCGCCATAGCTGATATTGCTTTTCTGTACTTTGTGACCGTGTAGATAAGCAATGCCGGGATGCAAACCATGAAATGCCTCATGGCATTCCAACGCCGCAATACCGTACAAATTCAGGTAATCACGCAATGTCACACCACCACAACTGGCTGCGTCCGCTATAGGGTGATGCGCCACAATCGCATCCACTCCAGTCGCCCCTGCCAGCTCAATGCTAAGTTCGGTCATGGTCATGCACACCGCTACTTTGCGTATTGTCTTCTGCGGGTCACCATGAATAAGACCTGGTATTTCCAACACCTCCTTGCCGTAAATACCCGAGGACTTCCAGATCACAAAGGGATGATTGCCGTGTTTGACTTCGTCCATACAGGACACCATGCGTCCGCCTGTGATTACGTTCAATGCATCTAGCAAATCGCTTACACGTGTCATAGTGTTTGTCTCCAAAATAAAAAGCCGGCCTCATACCCTGGTTAAAACCAGAGCGTGAGGCCGGCGGTATAGTTGTACTTATTGTTGGCGACTTCCACAGCGGCTACCATCACGCATTACGCGGGCAACAACGCCATCAAAGCACAACAAGACTTCGTACCAGTCGGTTTATGTCTAAAGGCTAAATTCAGCTGACCAACTTTAATAGTCTGACTGCGTTTGACCTTCTTTTTTCAGCAAAATCACGGTAGAAGACAATTGGGCTACAGCATCATAATCTTTGAATATAGCCACTATTTCTAACCCATACTGCTGCACTAAAACCTGTTTCATCTCCTTTTTGAATGCCTTAATCAGGTAGAGGTCTGCTAAATCAGCAATGTGTGCATTTTCGCGGCTTAAGGTATCTAACACTGACTGGCGTTTATGAATAGCCAGCATGTTGATACGATCATCCTGCACATCTATTTTTAGCGTCACCACCCCTGAGGCAAAAATACTGCTATTGATGCGGTTGTAGTCCCGGGTCAATGCCTGCTTGAACTCGCCTAGTGAAGAAAAGCCTGCTATCCCCATTTCCTACTCCATTACCGCTACAGCGTATTTGTACCAATCCCGTTTTATACACGGAAAAACGTAGCACAGCACTTAGTGCTTTCACGCTCTGTCACCATGTAACGGTGACGTCTCCTCGCACAAAAGTTTGGCAGGCCATGCGATAGCCTTGCTGCAAATCCTCAGTGCTTAGATGCTTGTGTTCCTTAGCTTTCACCTCATCAGTGTTATCCATGCCTTCGGTAATGCGACACTTGCAGGTACCACAGATTCCCCCACCACATTTAAAGGGAATTCCACCCCGTTCACGTATGGATACTCGCAATAAATTGCTGTTTTCGGCAGCGGACACCACTAAATCGTTATTGGAAGCAAACGTAATCTGAACCATAGTTGTTTCTACCTCTTATGCCGTCAGCGCACACTCGCGCAGCTCGGCTTCAATCGTGCCAAACTGGGTCAAGCCATGCAGCTCGTCGTACGCCTCTTCTCGCGTGTGAAATTTTTCCATTTGGCGCGTAGGAATATCATTAATCGTGCCACCTTCGGTTTCTTCTACGATGCGCACTCTAGAGGCATCCTGAATACGAGCAATGGTGAAAATGGCTTTTAAACGCCCATGAAAATGGTATTCATAAGCAGCTACTGGCTCTACCCCAGTACCTGCCTCGGTGCGATACTCGCCCGGTTTGCTGGTCAGTACCACGTACATTATTCGCTCTCCACGGTAATCGGCTGCTCTAAGGTAATGTCCTCAGTGATCCAAAGTTGGCAGGTCAAACGCCACCCTTGCTCTAACCTGTCGCCTAATTGTTTTTTCTCTTTCCAATTCGCAGCGGGCAGATGCTCTGCACCTTCTAGTACCTTGCACGCACACTTCGCGCACTTACCCATCCCGCAGCCATAATTCAGGTGCGGAAAGGGAAATTGTTTGATGCCAGCACGTACCACCAAATTGGTGTTGGCTTGCACTTCTCCCACATGAACCTGATCATCTTTATGAAATGTGATGGTTGGCATAAGGCCTCCTGCTTACTACCAAATCTGCTGCCGGATTATCAGCCCGATCGCAACGAAATCCAAAAACGGTATACCAGATAATTTTTCACCCTATAAATTGGATGAAATTTCTGCTTTTTATTTACTAAACACCCAAATTTGAGTAGAAACCCTAATTACGGTATACTTAATTCAGCACAACAACATGTAGACCATCATGAAAAATCCCGTCGAACTGCGCTATCTAGAGCGTCCCATCGGCGAGCAGTTGCATCCGCATTTCGCCAAACGCCAACAGTTGCGCCAACATATTCCTCTGATTAATCTGCCTCGTTTATCTGATCTGTTTCGCTCCAAACCCAAACAGCCTTAAGCAGGTAATGCTTGGCTATCCGCTTGGAAGTTAAACGCATCGGCATACACAAACTGGCTGTCTGCCCCCTGCAGTCCAAACAAGGCTTTAGCCTCATCAATCATGGCGGGTGAACCGCACAAGTACACGGCGTGCTCGGACAAATCAGGGAAGTCTTCACATACCTGATGCTGCACATATCCACGTGCACCCGTCCAGTTGCCATCAGCGTTGGACAGCACTGGCACAAACTGGAACTCAAATAACCGATCTGCCCACGCAGCGATTTCTTCGACCAAGTACAAATCTTCGACGTTACGCATACCCCAGTACAGGCTGATGGGCGGGCAATCATCGTTGTCCAACAAAGACTCCAAAATCGCTTTGATAGGTGCAATACCGGTACCAGTAGCCACCATCACCATGGGTCGCCAATCTTTTTCACGCCAGTAGAACTGCCCCAGAGGCAGCATTAACCGTAAGGTGTCGCCTGCCTGTAATGTGGGTAAACGCTGTTGGGTGAAACGACCGCCTGCTATCTCGCGTATGTGCAGCTCTACCACGCCGTTAGCCGCGTTTGCACTGGCCATAGAAAAACTACGAGTACGGCCATCCTCACACAACACGTTCAAATATTGACCGGGCCGGTAGTCCATCGCCACACCTTCAGGCAATTGCAAACGCACACGCCAAATACCACTGCACGCACGCTCAACCGACAGTACGGTAGCGTCTACTTCTTGTGCATCAGCCAGGTCATCTTGGTGATTCGCTAAGCTAATTTCTATATCGCCAACCAACCGTGCCTGACACGCTGCAGCCATGCCAGCAGCATGTTCTTCGTCGGCCACACTCATAGGCAAGCAATCATCTTCATACTGCACTTGCCCTTGAGTGACATGGATACGGCACGTGCCACAGCCACCAAACTCGCAATCACTGTGTATGCGTATGCCTTGCCGCTTGGCGGCTTGCAATACGGTTTCTTCGGGTTCTACCCAGAAGTGTTCGCCGGTTTCCCGTACGTTGACACGATGCGCCATATCCTTGCCCCCTTCTTACTTCTTGATGTCAGCCTGTACCAGCACATCCAGCCCTTCAGCTTTCAGCGCATCGGACAAGGCTTGCAACGCGGCTACACCAGCAGCGGTATCTTGCTCACCATTACCGCCGCTCAGCCCAATACCGCCAGCCACTTCGCCATTAATCACTACTGGGAAACCACCCACGAATGCGGCGAAACGGCCTTCAAAACTCAGCTGAATACCAAAAGCTTCATTGCCTGGTAGGGCGGGGCCATTAGGTGCTGTGGTGAACAAGTGTGTAGAACGTTTGTGACCTGCTGCAGTAAACGCTTTGTTCCACGCAATTTGTGGACCAGTAATACGTGCGCCATCCATACGCTCTAAGGCAATGGGATAACCGCCTTCATCCACCACACAAATGGTTTCCAACACGCCAATTTCTTTAGACTTGGCGATAGCCGCTTCCACCATCAAACGGGCTTCACGCTGTTCAAGACGCAGAATTTTTTTCATATCACTTTTCAACCTTTGGTTTACAAAACATCAAATACCGCGGTACACGGTTTTGATTTGGGTATAAAACTCCAAGCCACCTCGGCCCGACTCGCGGAATGTAGAGGTACTGGATTGCTTCAAACCACCAAATGGCGCATTCATTAAATTGCCAGTGGTAGTGCGATTGATCTTGACCGTGCCAGCTTCTATGTCTGTGGTGAAACGGTGTGCGTATTCCGCACTGCGCGTCACAATGGCGGCCGACAAGCCGTATTCGGTATCGTTTGCCATGGCCAAAGCTTGCTCGTAGTTCTCGAACTCCAGCACGGCAATCACTGGGCCAAAAATTTCTTCGCGAGCGATACGCATGTTTTGGGTAACGTCAGTAAAGATGGCTGGTGTCATGTAGAAACCGTGAGCAAAATCACCCTCAGTCAAACGTTCCCCCCCACACAAATGGGTAGCTTCTTGTTTGCCTATTTGTACGTATTCCAAAATGCTTTCTAACTGGCCACGCGTAGCAATAGGGCCCAAGTCTGGGTTGGCTGTCAGTCCATTGCCTACCGTCAGCGCCTGTACTTTTTCTAGCAATTTACGTGTGAATTCTGCTTTGACGTCTCGCTGCACTAACACACGACTGGTGCCGGTACATGCTTGACCGCTTAATGAAAAACCACCTTGGATCACCAGCTTCACAGCCAAGTCCAGATCAGCATCTTCCATCACAATGAGCGGGTTTTTGCCGCCCAATTCCATTTGCGTACGCGTGCTCATGCGCGCTTGTCGGCAAATGTCTTCGCCCGCTTTGGTAGAACCCGTAAATGAGATCGCACGCACTTCAGGCGACTTCACCAGCACAGGGCCTACTTCGCCTGCTCGGCCATGCACCAAGTTCAACACCCCTGCTGGAATACCGGCTTGAGCAAAGGCCTCGCACAAGTAATAGCCTGTTAAGGGCGTATCGGATGAGGGCTTGAATACCACGGTATTACCGGTAATCAGTGCAGGAGCAATCTTGCGAGCAGGAATAGAAATGGGGAAATTCCACGGCGCAATCACCGACACCACACCCAGCGGTTCGCGCTGTGTATAAACCAGTTGCTGCGCATCGTCCTGTGGAAAAGTTTCGCCCGTGTAGGTTTTGCCTTCCACTGCGTAAAAACGCAACGTTTGTGCTGAACGGGTCACTTCCATTTTGCTTTGCGCAAGCGTTTTGCCTTCTTCGCGCGTCAGCCCTGCGGCAATGCGTTCTACATTGGCATCCAAGTAAGCCGCCGCCTTGTCCAAAATACGGGCACGCGTCGAGATAGGTGTAGCGCGCCATGCTGCGAAAGCAGCTTGGGCAGCGGCCACCGCTTGCTGCGCATCTTCAGCGGTTGAAACTGGAAAGTGCCCAACCACGTCGCGCTGATCAGCCGGGTTTAGATTGGGCTGTGTACGCCCGCTGCTACTGGGTTGCCACTGTCCGTTGATATAGTTCTCGAACACAACATCGTTAAGATTTTCCACCGCTCTACTTCCTTTGTTGCTGTACTGGCGGGCAGCCCATCTGCCCGCCGGTGTGTGTCACTACTTACGCTGCTTCCAGTTCCAATTCCTGCAAACTGATTTCGTCTTTTACGTAGTCGTTGTACAGAGCAGTGGTGTACAGCAAGCGCATTTCTGCACCGATTTCACAAATACGCAGACAGCGCTGTTGCAGCTCAACTGTATTGGCGTGTTCCAGCACGATTTGGTAGCCACGCTCACCGTGAATTTCGTCAGACACAATGTGCAGATCGAAGAACTCCACTTCCTCATCGGTGAAGCCGTATTTCTCGCGCAAAGTAGGTGTTTGTTTGCGGTAGATGGATGGCACTTGTGATTCCAAACCCACCACTAAACCGGCTACGGCCACGACAGGATCTTCACGCATTGCGATGGCGTAGCACCACGCTTGCAACGCACGTGTAGTGGCGTTCATGTTGTCTGGGTTTTCGATACGAGCGCGGGATGTGCCACATGCCTCACCGAAACGAATCAGCAAATCAGTGTGGCGATCACCACCGATTTCTTCTTCGTACATGTTGGCCAGCAAGAAGTCTTTGGCTTCTACAAACTCTGCGGGTGTACGTGCGTACAAGTAGCCCAAGTAATCGGCAAATGGGCCTACATAGTGGTAGTGGTTCTCTGCCCAACGTGCCAAGTGCTCGCGGCTAAGTTTGCCGCTGGCCCATGCAATGCTGAATGGAGATTTGTTGGCGCTTTTGCCTTTGATGGCAGTTTCCAATGCGGCGCGAAATTCGTCGCGGTTCAATAGTTTTTCCATGACTGTTTCCCTTTTTAAAAACATCGCCCTACGGCAGCTGACTAAAACATGAAGCTTAAACTGTTTAAGCATATTGTATACGGTATACAATTTAAGAAAGTAGGGAATTACCCTGCCTGTTTAGCGTCATGCAACCGCTACGCATCCATCCTTTCTGGAATCCGAAACAGCTTGCAAACGGCCATCTGTTTGGCGTTGCACCGCTTGAGCACCACCGAAATCACTGCGTCCAGCTAATTCACCCACGCCAGGATCTGGTTCAGAAAAGCCGTGGTTGCGTAAGAAATCAGCACACTGCGCATCAAAACCTCGCTCTACGGCAAGGCGTCCTGCCGCTTCTAAGCGCCAACGCGGTGCATACACTGCTTCATCTAGTGGACAACGATCGCGCAGCACTTTGGTCCAGATTTGTATTTGCCCTTGAGGTTGCATCAAGCCCCCTACCACCCCCAAACCCATGTAAAACTGGCCGTTTTGCAGCGCCATGGCGGGTACAACCGTGTGATAAGGCCGTTTATGAGGCCCAGGTTCATTCACATGCCCTGGTGCTGAAAAACCAAATCCTCGGTTTTGCAGCACAAAGCCACAACCTGGTACGGCATACCCTGAACCAAAGCGTTTAAAGATGCTGGACATCAGTGTGACCGCCAAACCATCGCTATCTACCACCACGGTGCATACCGTATTGCCTGCTGGGTCGCACACCACACGCGCCGCATGTGCCATAGCGTTTTCTGTGGCCTGTACTAGCGCAAGCTCTGCCTCGGGAGCACTATGATCACGCATCTCCCACACTTGCTTGACCGCTTCTAACACCGCCATCCCGTGAGTATTAGGAGGACATTCATAGAGGGTGTAATCATCTAATGCCACACTCACTGGCTCACAGAAAAAGCCCCGATGACGCTTGAAATCCTCTGCTCGCAGCAAACCACCTACAGCCAACATGGCACGCTCTGCTTGTAGCGCTACCTCGCCCAGATAGAACGCATCTGGCCCTTCATCGGCTATAGCCTGCAACACGGCGGCTAACTCGGTGTTTTTGAATTGCTCACCAGCGCTATAAGGCTGACCAGCCCTATACAGCGCCGCGCAAACTGGATCTTTATGCAGCACAAAATCAAAAATCTTCCATTCCTGCGCGGCTACTTTGGCTACCTCAAAGCCTGCTTGCGCCAAGTGAATCGCGTCGTCAAACAACAGCTTCCACGGCAACCGCCCATAGCGCTGATGCACGTCATACCAACCACGCACCAAACCGGGCGTAGTGATAGACAATACGTGACGCTCTGGGATGCGCTGATTAGGTAAGGTCTGTACATGCTCGGTAGTCAGCAACAAGGGCGCTGCACCGCTGCCGTTATAGGACACAGGAGCTTCTCCCGGCTTGGCAAGCATCGCCAACAAGTCACCACCTATGCCGGTAGCCATGGGCTCTACCACACCCATCACCACATCGGCAGCAATGGCCGCATCCACCGCACTACCGCCTTGTTCCAACATCGTGCGGGCCGCTTTGGCGGCCAGTGGGTGGCCGGTCGCCACGGCCCACCGGCCACCTACAGCCGATTTTTGTATGGATGAAAAATCGCTACTTTGCATACTCAGTTACCTAAAAGAACAACACGGCGCAGGCAGTGGATATCGCCATCCCCACCAAGACGGGTACGGTCAGTGCCCGCACTAAATCTAAAACGTGTACCCGTGCAAAACCCGCCACGGCGATCAGAGATGACCACGCAATTAACGTGCCACCACCCGTCCAAATTGCACCGATCTGCCCCACAGCTGCCAAAGTTTCCACACTCAGACCCGATACCGGTGCGAGGGCTGACGCTAATGTGCCCGTTAATGGCAGACCAGAGAAACCAGAGCCATCAATACCCGACACTACCCCTACCAACAGCACCCCAAATGCCACCAAGAAATGGTTTTCAGGAATGTATTGTTGACCAGCAGAAATCAGCTCAAACAGCAGGCTAGGCGTTTGATCCAAGGGTCTATCTAAGATGGCAGAAGCTGCTTCGCTAGCACCCAAGAAGAAGAAACCTGCAATAGGTAGCACCGAGCCCATAGCACGGAATGCAAACACAAAACCGTCGGTCATGTGATCAGGGCACACATCCAATGTGCGGCGCGGCCCCTCGGCCATACAGGTAGCAATGGTCATCAAGATAAAGGCCACACCGCCTACCAAACCGGCGGCTTCACCACCACGCAGCACGGGCAAACTAGGGATAAAACGAGGCAACAACATCAACCCAATCACACCCAAAAACGCCAATGGCGTAATCACAGCCAAGATGCGGGAATAGCGCTTTTCTTTATCGTTCAAACTGTCATGTGCCGTCAGCTCAGACCCTGACGTACCTCGTGCAATTTCTGCTTTGTCATATGTGCCTTGTGATTCCACTTCGTCCAGCGTGCTGTCCGGTGCTTGCCCCATCCACTCGTCCAACAACTTGGTATTCGCAGGCTTAAAGTAGCGACGCATAAACAAGAAGGCCAAGGTCAATGCTACGCCCCCGGTAATCCACGACAGCACCAGCGCTCTATCCGCAATCAAGCCCACATCAGCCGCTACACCAGCAGCTTTGGCGCTAATTCCTGGAGCCACGCCAATGATGTAATCCGATGACAGCGCCATCCCTTGGCCACAAATAGCAATCACCATCGCTCCCACCAACGGTGGTAAGCCTGCAGCGATAGCGGCAGGTAACAGAATGGCCGAAACCAGTGGCACGGCTGGAGTAGGCCAGAAGAACAACGAAATGAAATACGTGGCCGCACCAATCATCAAAAATGACGCTGTGCTATTCACCATGACTTTACGAAAGGGTGCCACCATGCGCACATCAGCCTCTAAACGCTTCAGCGAATTCAGCAAGGCGGTCATGAATGTGATCACCAAAAAGATATTGAACAGCTCTTTGGCTGCCACAAAACTGGCAGAGAAAATACTGATAATCCCTTGAATAGGACTGCCCGTAATGGCGGTTACTACTGCCAACGTGCCTATCACCGATGGCACCACGACGTTGGCTCTAAACAGCATGGTGACAATGATCACCAATACCCCAATCAGATACACCCAATGTGCCGCACTCAGCACTACATCAGTTGGCATGCCACATCCCCCTTTATCTATACTTTTATTTAAATCATTCACACCTCTTGAATTGGTATACTATCTGCAATTTGTTTTAGGATTCGACAAAATTCCCAAATACTGGGGAAAACTCTGATAAATTCAAGCCTAAAATATTAAATTTGAATACCATATACAAAAAAGGAAAAACAAACGTGTTCATGTCATTGCTGAGTTTGGTTGACCCTCTGTCTTGGCTGTTAATGGCGGCCTTGGTGGTGCTGGCTGCTTTCTTGCAAGGCGTAGGCGGTGTGGGCTTTGCCATGTTGGTGGCACCCATAGCTGCGCTTACCTTTCCAGAGCTAGTCCCAGGACCATTATTGGCATTAGGTGGCAGCGTTTCCTTGCTCGCAGCGCTGCGCGAACGGCAGCATATTGTGTTCCCTGTTGTGGGCTATGCCGTAGCGGGCCGCGCCATAGGTTCACTCATTGCCGTATTAGCCATGACCCAGCTGCCTATAACCGTGATTAACCTGAGCTTTGCACTGATGATTTTGGTGGCCGTCACCCTCAGCGCCAAAGGGCTACGCATTCTGCCCTCGTCGCGCAACATGGGTTTAGCGGGCATAGCCTCGGGCATTATGGGAACCCTTACCTCGGTAGGTGCTCCGGCGTTGGCCATTGCCATGCAAAATCTGGTTGCTGCTCAACTACGCGCCTCTTTAGGATTAATTCTGTTCTTGGGAGCTAGTTTGTCCCTGATCTTGTTGATAGCAGCAGGGTTATTCACCACGCAGCAAGCGCTACTCAGTGTGGTGCTGTATCCCTTTATGCTGCTGGGTTTCGCGCTATCCGGGAAAATGCGTCACAAAGTGAGCCTGCCTGTTATACGTAGGCTATTGCTCAGTGTGTGTACCTTTAGTGCTGTAGTACTTATCGTACGTACCCTACTGGTGGCCTAAGGCCACATGTGTATACCATATTCGTTAAATCGTCCGGTGACCGTATAATTCAATCTTGGTCCCTGTTGGATTCGCAAGGTCATACCATGAGCATAACCAGTTTAAGCACTACCCAAAATACCGATAATCGTCGCATTGGCGACAACCACGCTTCGCTATTCGCAGTCATCCGCGATCAGCTGCGCGACCGTATTCTCAGTGGTGAGTTTCATCCTGGCGATAGATTGGTAGAAGGCAAACTTGCTACCGAAATGGGCGTATCGCGCATCCCTGTGCGCGAAGCCTTGCGTGAGTTAGCCTCTGAAGGCTTGGTCACCATCGAGCCGCGCCGTGGTGCATCGGTGTCTGTGTTATCCCCAGATATTGCCTACAACATGGCGGAAGTACGTGCTGCACTAGAAGGCTTAAACGCCAAGTTGGCAGCGCAACGTCGTAACCAAAAAGGCATAGAACAACTGCAACAGATTCTGGACCAAGGCAAAGCCGCTGTTGAGCGTGAAGACTTAGATTTGCTGCAATCGTTGAACCGCGAATTCCACGAAACTTTGGCTGGGTTATCTGGCAACATTGTGCTGACCGAGCTGATGCGCTCCTTACGTGACCGCACTGCCCTGCTTTTTGCACCTAGCAACCTGCAACGTATACGTCAGAACTGGGAAGACCACGCGCAAATTTTAAATGCGGTGATCAACGGCAACAGCGACCTTGCTGACCTCTTAGCATCGCAACACGTACACAACGCGGCACAGGCTTACCAAGACATGCAGGCTAGCGAGGCCGCCTCACAAGCTTAAGCGTGTCTGCACTTCAAGGCATCTAAACTGCCGGTATACGGAAAACGTACGGAGTCATCGTAGCCAAAGGGCTGGAAATGCACGGTGACTCCTTCTGCGTGTGGCAAGATCACGGCGTAACTTGCCGGCTCAAAGGTAGAGGTCGCTGCCCCTGGAGTAGTTAAGTCCAATTCGTGCTGGTGATTGGTACCGTTTACGGTGAAGAACGGTATACCGTTCCACACTCCAGCCGAACAACGATGTACATGCCCAGAGAACAAATGCACCGGCTGTGTACAACGCTTTAACAGCGGCAAGACTTGTTCGGCATTGCTTAAACGCAGCCAATCCATGGATGGGTACTGCAGCATTGGCATAGGATGGTGCGAAAACAGCAAAATAGGCCGTGTAGCCGTAGCTAGCTTCTGCTCTAACCACATCAAACGCTGCTCACACAAATACCCATCGGTATAACCGTCTTGTAGCGTATCCAAATACAGAGCTTCATAGTCACCTAAGACTTCAGCATGCTGCACAAAACCAGCCACTTCTGAAGGCTGCTGGGTAAACACCTGCCCAAAGGCAGCGCGATCATCATGATTGCCCATCAAAAAGCGCACGGGCATCGCTAAGGCTTTCAGGCACTCGGCTAACCGCTGATACGCCATAGGGTGGCCTGCATGAGTAAGATCCCCTGTCAGCACACAGTACTGCGCATCGGCGTGATGTCTATTGATATGCTCTATGCACTGCGAAAGATGTTCAGTAGGATCTTCGCCAAACAAGCTTTTTCCTGCGGGCGTAATGTGCAGATCAGAAAGATGGATGATTTTCATAACACGTCCTTAACGTATACCAGCACGCAGAAACGCCTGCATAAATTGCTTTTGGAACAGTAAAAAGCCTACCAACAGCGGAAAAATGGTCATCAGGGTTGCGGCACTAATCAGTGAAATACTGACCCCGCTTTCTGGCGCACCGAACAGCGACAACCCTACGGTTAACGGGCGCGTGTGCTCTGAGCTGCTTACCACCAGCGGCCACAAAAAGTTATTCCAGTGCGACGACACCGACACCAAGGCATAGGCCAAGTACACCGGTTTGACCAACGGCACATACACGCGCCACAGCACGCCCAATCTAGAGCACCCTTCTAAGCGCGCAGCGTCTTCTAGTTCGCGTGGTACTTGCTTAAACGCCTGACGCAACAAGAACACCCCAAACGCACTGGCCATATAGGGCACACCCATGCCCCACACAGTATCGGTCCAGCCCAATAAAGACACCATGCGGAAGTTCTCTACAATCAGCACTTCGGGCAAGATAAATAACTGCAACAGCAACAGCATGAACAGAAACTGGCTACCAAAAAACTTGAATCGCGCAAAGGCGTAGGCAGCTAGGGTACAAATCACCAGTTGCCCGACCAAAATAGTCAGCACCAACAGGGTGGTATTGAACACATAACGTAGCCACGGCGCACGCGCCCAGGCTGCACTGAAATTCTCTAAGGTCCAGCCCTTCATCAGGTCTAACGACAAGGCCGCGGAAGGGTCTCTAAACGCTGCCCAGCAAGCGTACAACAGGGGAGATATCCACAACACTGCCAGTAAATACGCCCCCACGTTTTCCAAAGGGAAAGCGGTGATAGCACGACGCCAGGTAGGGGTACGAGAAACAGAATACACAGTAGTCATCATAGTTACTGGTAATGCACACGCTTTTCAGCGTAACGGAATTGAAGAATGGCGATCAGCCCTAAACCACCTAACAGAATCACGGTCAGCACCGCCGCACTAGGCGTATCCATGTAGGCAAATGCGGTTTCCCATATCCAATACAACAGTAATTTGGACGCGTTATTTGGGCCGCCTTTGGTCAAAATGAACAGGTGATCCACCAGCTTCACCGAGTTGATCAGCGCATTAATCAAAATGAACAACGTGGTGGGCGCTAACAACGGCAACAACACACGCCTACCATATTGCCAGCGGCTCGCACCTTCCAAACGCGCGGCATCGCGCAGCTCCGGCGGTACAGTTTGCAGCGCCGCCAAGTAAAAAATCATGAAAAAACCGGCTTCTTTCCAGATGGTCACTACCATCACTGCGCCTAGTGCGGTCTGTGGTTGACCCAACCAGTTGGTAGAACCACCACCAAACCATTTCATGATCTGATCTAACAAGCCTAGATCAGGTGTATAGAAGAACAACCACAAATTGGCGGCTGCAATCATGGGAAGCATGGTGGGCGTAAAGTACGCACAACGCACCCACGCCCGCATGCTCATGGCACGGTTCGCCCACAACGCCATCAATAACGCCAAAGCAATAGAGACAGGGATGGTGACAGCCGCATACCACAGGTTATTTTTCAACACTAACCAAAACGTGGGGTCTGCCAGCATGGCGTCATAGTTGTCCATGCCCACAAACTGTGAGGGGCGGCGGGCCGACCCCTTACTTTGCAGACTTGCCCATAACGTGTGCAGCGCAGGAATAAAGGCAAACACACTTAACAGTACCAACAAGGGTGTGAGCAGCAAATACGCAAACACCGATTCCTTTTGCAACACACGCACGGGTTTCATCTGTGTTCCAGCTTAGTTAAAAGAGCGCAGCAAACGATCCGCCGCTGTTTGCGCTTCATCCAAAGCAGCTTGCGGTGTTTTGCTCTGTGTTAAAGCCGCCTGCACAGCGTTGGACAACAACTCACGCACACGGGCTGTTTCGTAGGTAGCAAACTCAGGGGAAGCCACGGCTAACTGGTCACGTGCCACGGTCGCTTGTGGGAAGGTCTTCGCGTAGTCTTGCAACGCCTGTGTTTCATACGCCGCTGGGCTCACACCCACATACCCTGTAGCCATCGACCATTTTGCTGCACGCTCAGGCGCTGTCATCCAACGCACGAACTCTACCGCGGCTTCTTTTTGCTCGTCACTTGCACCTTTAAACAGGTAGAAGTTACCGCCGCCTGTAGGTGAACCCGCTGTCTCGTTAGAGGGCAACATGGCAACACCAAACTCAAACGGTGCTTCATTTTTAACCGCCGTCAGGTTGCCTGTGGTGTGCCACATCATGGCTGTTTGGCCTTGCACAAAGGCTTGGCGTAACGTGCCCCACTCAATGGTGCCTGCTGGGCTGACTTTATGCTTCTGTGCCAAGTCTTGGAAAAACTGTAGGGCTTCTACCGCTTTAGGGTCATTGAAGTAGACTTGCGTGCCGTCTTCATTCATCAGTTGGTGGCCGTTTTGCAATGCCAGCGCTTGGAACATCCAGTAGGGATAACCTGTGGACGGAATCATTAAGCCGTAACGTTTGTCGGTAGTCAGTTTTTGAGCAGCTTCCACCATTTCAGCACGTGTTTTTGGTGGCTGCTCTGGATCCAGACCTGCTTCGCGGAACATGTCTTTGTTGTAGAACATCACGATGGTAGAACGCTGGAACGGAATGCCCCATACCTTGCCATCCAAGGTACCGTTTGCCATCAATGCAGGGTAAAAACTGCTCAACCATGCTTTGTTTTGGTCGCCTTGCGCTACATCGCTAAAAGCCTCTACCAAACCTTGGTCAACCAAGTCATGCGTATCCAACGCCCCCAACACCGACAATTGCACAGGCTCGCCCGCACGCAATGCTGACAACGCACGCACACGTGTTTCATCGTAGTTACCGGAATACACCGCTTTCACTTTGATGTCTGGGTTTTCGGCTTGGAAATCGTTAATCATGCCATCCACCACTTCGGTCAACGGACCGCCTACCGAAATGGGGTAGTACATGGTCAGTTCTACCGCACTCAGCGCTTGGGCGCTTAGACCCATCAACAATGCACTAGAGGTAGTCATCACAAATTTTTTCAACATAGCTATCTCTCTTAAACGTTAATCGGCCAGCACGGGCGAGGCCAGCTGCAAACGCGCCCCGGTGTCCTGACTGAAGTAAAAAGCATGCGCAGGATTCCAACTCAATCCACAACGCTCTCCTGCCATAAAGCGTCGGCTGTGCGGCGCGCGCACAATCAAGGTGTTGCCATCTTTAAGACGTACATACACATAGGCATCAGCACCTTGAAACTCGTGGTGCACAACCGTAACCCCTACACTCTCCGGGGTAGGTTCGTGCAACTGCAATTGTTCGGGGCGTACCCCAATGGACACCCGATGCGGCAAGTCAAAGCCATAACGTGTAGGCCACAAAGACAGTGGCACAAAGTCGCTATGGATCAGCATCATGGGTGGGCTACCTATAAAACCTGCCGTGAACATACTGTTAGGTTCTTGATAGAGTTCTTGCGCAGAACCTTGCTGGGCAATGCTGCCCGCATTCAGCAATACCACCTGATCCGCCATACCCATGGCTTCGGTTTGATCGTGCGTGACATACACCACGGTTAAGCCCAAACGCTGCTGCAATGCGCGAATTTCATGGCGCACGCTGTGGCGCAATTTGGCATCCAAGTTAGACAGCGGCTCATCCATTAAACAAATGCGATGCCCCGACACAATGCTGCGAGCCAAAGCCACACGCTGGCGCTGTCCGCCCGATAGCTGTGCGGGTCGACGGTGCTCTAACCCTTCCAAATTCGTCAGTGCCAGCGCTTCTTGCAGGCGTTTGTGTTGATCAGCTTTGCTCACGCGTCGCACCTGTAACCCAAACAGGATGTTGTGCGCCACACTTAAATGCGGAAACAGCGCATACGACTGAAACACCATGGTCAGCCCACGCTGGGCTGGCTCTTGATACGTCGCATCTTGCCCGTCAATCAGTAACCTGCCTGTAGTGGGCTGTTCTAATCCGGCAATAATGCGCAGCAATGTAGATTTTCCGCAGCCAGATGGCCCCAATAATGCGGTGAACTGCCCTTCTGGAATAGAAAGATCTATATGCTTAAGTACCGCATGATCCCCCCACGATTTGCCTATACCTTGCAATTGAATGGCGGCTTGACTCATGCTGCACCCTCACTAGCTATTACTACGTGTACGTGCGCCGGAATGCGCTGCCTGTAGCCCGCAGGCAAAGGCAAATCAGTCACCAGCACATCTATATCGTCTATGGACCCACTACGTACTGCCGCCAACCGTCCAAACTTGGAGTGATCCAACACCAAGATACGGGTGCGACAGTTACCGCGCAGGGCTTTATGGCAATCAGATTCGGCAATATCAAAATCCAGCAGCGCCCCTTCTAGGTCAAAACCGCCTACGCCTGATACCCCAAAATCTGCCTTGAAACTATTGAATAAGCGCTCCGCCTCTGGCCCCAGAATTTCTGGATTAGGCTGACGCAATACACCGCCAGCAATTACCACTCTATTGCTGGTGTTCTGGCTGAGCGGCATCGCTGCACTCAGATTATTAGTGACTACGGTAAGTTCTTGATGCTCTACCAAGGCCAAAGCCACTTGTTCGGGCGTCGTTCCAAACCCCAGCAGCACACTAGCACCGTCCGGAATCAACGCGGCCACCGCACGGCCTATTTGTACTTTGGCTTGAAAATGGGTGATGCGTCGCGTCTGGAAAGACACATTACGCTCATGACCGGCTAGCTCGGCACCGCCATGACGGCGACGCACCAAGTTGGCTTCATAAAGTGCGTTCAGATCCCGTCGGATGGTTTGCGGCGTCACGCTAAAGTGCGTAGCAAGCCCTTCTACGGACACTGCCCCCTGCACGCGCAACAACTCAACAATCCCACCTTGTCGAACCGAAAGATTCATAACACTGCATTGCCTTTCATTTGAATACTCAGCAGTGTAAAAAGCGAAAATTACGCTCGGATTACTACCATATGAACCTTTTATGACGGTAAAAAATGTTCATATGAACATGTAAGCCTGCCCTACATTCAGCAACCTTCAGGCTTTTGTGTAGTCCAACCCTTTTTGTTAAGGTGAAGGGTATGGAGTTTGCACCTAGCCGTTATGACCTATTCCAACGCTGACTACGCCAAACTGGATACTGCTCGCTGGATGGCCGCCTTGGCCGTCGTGCTCTTGCACTGTGCAGCCGTTCCCCTAACCACTACCACCGATTACGGTACACAAAATTGGTTCTGGGCCAATGTGTACGATGCCGCTACCCGCTGGTGCGTGCCTATTTTTGTGATGGTGAGTGGCGTGCTATTGTTAGACCCCGCTAAACGCGAAGGCTTTGGCGAGTTCTATAAGAAACGAGGCCGCCGTATTTTGCCAGCCCTGCTGTTCTGGTCGGTGTTCTATCTATTCTGGGGTGCATGGATGTACCACCAACAAGGTGTGCCCATGGATGCCCAAGCATGGCTACGTAAGGCCACCAGCGGCGAGCCCTACTATCACTTGTGGTACTTATATATGTTGGTAGGGCTGTATTTGTTTGCCCCCTACCTGCGCTTGCTGTATCAACACTGCACCCAACGGCAAAGCCGCTATATTTTGTTGTTCATGCTGGTGCTCGCTATGTTGCAAAGCCTGTACAGAGAAACCCAAGGCAACAGCTACGGTTTTTTCCTGCTCTGGTTTTTGCCCTATATTAGCTACTTCTTAGCCGGGCGCATGATGTTCGAGCGTCGTGTGGTGATTCCCTACCCAGGCTGGGTACTGGCTGCCAGCATTGCAGCCACAGTAGTAGGCACTACGCTGTTGTCTTCAGAAGACTATTTCAGCACCTACTTTTACGACACCTTTAGCCTCACCGTACCGGTGATGTCGTTAGCCGTATTTCAACTCATACTAGATCGTCCCCGCCTGCCACAACTGCGCATGTTGGCTCCCTTCACCTTCGGGATTTATCTCGTACACCCTATCTTTTTAGATCTGGCACAACAAACTGGTTTATACCAAGCACAAACCGGTATAGTCTGGCAGACACCATTGATGGCATTCGCCGTTTTTATGCTGTCGTGGTTATTGGCTCGCCTCTTACGAACCCTGCCCGGTGGTACACGTATCACCTGACGACTTATGACTCAGCCCCCTGCGCCCCCGCCTTCTGACCAGCGTCCACAATCCGCTTTTTTGCGTGTGTGCTGGTTCATTCTGGCGATATGCAGCTTTGCTTTAGCGATCATTGGAGTCATTTTGCCAGGCATGCCAACCACGGTTTTTGTATTGATCTCGGCATGGGCGGCAGCACGTAGTTCCCCACGTTTTCATCAATGGTTGATGAATCACCGTATTTTCGGCCCTTCCTTACACAACTGGCAAAACGGCAGGCTGGTCAATAGGCAAGCCAAGTGGACCGCACTGGTGAGTATGAGCGTTTGCGCCGTGTTATTACTATGGCTGGCTCCACATTTCTGGATTAGCCTAGTCGCCATCAGTTGTATGTTGTGCGTGCTGCTATGGCTATGGTCCAGACCAGAACCACCCACGCAAAAAAGCGAGCCTTAAAGGCTCGCTATAGTCTGGCACCACATACTAACGATTAGGAGTTAGCAGGGTATTGCTGTGGGTACATCTGGTTTAGGGGTTGGCTAGACTGTCCCACTACCATATCACCGGTACGGATGGCCTCAACCAACTCAGACTGCACTTGGGCACGCGTTTTCATAGCGACATCTTGGTGAGCAGCAGGATACAAGGCAGGGTACATTTCACTCAGCGTAGCACTGGACTCACCAACCACCACATTGCCTTCGCGTACAGCCTGCTCCAGCTCCGCACGTACTTCAGCGCGTGTTTTCACGGCTACAGGCTGTGAAGGGTATACAGCAGGGTACATCTCACGCAGTGTTTGGCTGGAGTCACCAGACAACATCTCACCAGCGTTGATCGCTTGAGCCAATTCAGCTTGTACTTCAGCACGTGTAGGGGTGGTATTCACATTCAAAGCCATCGCTTGGCCAGCAAACAGTGTAGCAACAGCAAGACTCAAAGCAGGTAGTGTGCGTTTCATAATAATGATTCCTTTCCAATAATTAAGGGACTCTGTGCGATACATCCCAGAACACTCGATAGGGCTCTTTCTTTTTAAGAATAAGATCACTATAGAATCTGCATGAAGTGCAAAAAAGTAAGTTTATCGGAATCCATCAATGCTTTTTTTGGCACTACTGAACTCTGAACTTCACTCTATTCTTTCTTGCGTGTAGTCTAGAACTTCACACGGGATGAATGCTCTTTGACTTTGTATCGCTGCATCCATGGCTACACTTTAAGTCAACCGAAAAAACAGATAAACCAGACAAAAAGACATACACTATTGCCAAAAACGAAATAATAAATTTTTGCTACAGGTAAATTATGAGCCGTTTACTCGCTATGCACGTGTTCGAACGCGTGGCAAATGAGGGTGGTTTTGCTGCTGCAGCTCGCTCGCTCAATATGTCCCCCTCGGCTGTCACCCGCCATGTGGCTGACTTAGAAAGCCATCTAGGAACACGATTATTCCAACGCACCACCCGCCGCGTTCATTTAACCGATGCAGGTGAGGTCTATCTCGCCCGTATACAGCATATTCTGCAAGACATTGAAGAAGCCGATGCCCAA
Organism: Paenalcaligenes sp. Me52; assembly: GCF_050487965.1. NCBI lineage: Bacteria > Pseudomonadati > Pseudomonadota > Betaproteobacteria > Burkholderiales > Alcaligenaceae > Paenalcaligenes > Paenalcaligenes sp. Me52. The sequence goes on from NZ_JBKQFO010000002.1 coordinate 455,579, forward strand.
GTCAGCGCACACACCAATGCACTGGCGGGCAGGCTGCGTATCTATGCTCCCCCCGCCTTGGCGTATCACGTTGTAGCCCCTATTTTGGGTGACTTCTGTTTGGCCTACCCCGACATACGTATAGAGATTCAAGTAGGCGCGGAATACGCACTGCCTATTGAAGACTTTGACATCACCATGTTGGGCAACAGCGTGCAAGAAAACGCCAACATCGTGGCGCGAAAAATTGTGGAATCCGAAGTTATTTTGGTGGCCTCACCAGGCTATGCCGACCGTAACCCCTTGCCCCAACATCCGGCTGAATTATCCCAGCACCGCTGTTTACGCCTGCGCGACTCTGAGCGTCTGGACAACTGGACATTCCGACACCCTGACCAGCCTGATGAACAACTGAGCATCGCCGTAGATCCTGTGATTATTGCTAATCACACCGACACCCTGCTCAGGGCAGCGTTAAATGGTGTGGGTATTACTTCGGTGGTATTGGGGTTGGCTGCTCCGTACTTAAATCGGGGCGAATTGGTACGTGTATTGCACCCCTGGAGCACAGGCTACATCAATATGTACGCGGCATTGCCTAGCCGTAAACACATACCGCAGCGCTCCCTAGTTTTCTTGGATTATCTGATTAACCACACTAGACAACAACATGCAGAGGCCAGAGCTAACTGTACTGCCTGCTAAACGCTACTTTTCGCACTTAATGCCATTTGCCCCCACCCCAAATTCAGCGTAAAGTGGCTACTAGGTTTTACGCTTCTTTTGTTTAGCGCTTCCTATTTCTGTACGGCACTACGCTTTATGTTCGATATTCTTGTCTATCTGTTTGAAAACTATTACAACCCACAGGCTTGTCCTAAAGCTGAAGTGCTCGCGCATAAGCTGGCTGCCATCGGGTTTGAGGACGATGAAATTAACGATGCATTGAGCTGGTTACACGGTTTGCATGAGTCTTCTGCTCAGCACCAGCCACTGCAGGCGTTGCATCATCAACAAAGCATGCGCGTCTATACTGACTTGGAATACGAGTTTTTAGGTCAGGAAGCCTTGGGCTTCATCAGCTTTTTAGAGCAATCTGGCGCGTTGCCGCCTACGTTGCGCGAGATCATTATCGAGCGCGCCATGGCTATAGATGAATCACCTATAGCCTTGGAAAAAATCAAAATCATCACGTTGATCGTGCTCTGGAGCAACGATGCCGAAGTCGAGCATCTGATCTTTGAAGAGCTGGTCACCGACGACGGCGACCGCCTCTACCACTAATCTTCAGCCGCTACCACTTTCCCCTGCTCATCCAACATATGTTTGAGCAGTGGAATACCATTTTCTACGCGGAATTCAGCAAACTTCGCAGGCTCAAATACAGAGGCTTGGCCTTCTTTGAAGAACCAGGCATCGGTACCGGGAGCCCATTGGCCATTCTTACGCACCAAGCGTAATAGCACCCAATCAGGCTGCACGGCTACGTCTATCACCTGACTTTGATTGCTGCCGTCTTCTAGCTCTACATAACGGTGCTGATAGGCTTTATCTGCATCACGTGAGCTTTGCAGCGCCTGCAATTCCCACGCGAGTTCGCCCGTTTTCGGTGGTGCCAGCCATGCCCAGACGGTAGAACCATCATGCTCGTAGGCATCCATATCGCCCTGCTGTATGCCACGATTCAATCTATCTGCTTCTCGGGTCACTTGGAAATCCAGAGCCATGTAATCGCCCTGCATCAAAGACCGTGGGTCCACAGGTGCCAACGCCAATACGATTACTTTGCCATCCGACAAAATACGCTCTTTGTTCCAGATGTTGTAATTGGCCAAGCCTAGTATCAATAGCAATCCAGCCAAAATAACAGGCCCCGGACGCAAATACTTCATGCCCTTAGGCATAGGTGCAGCCGTAGCGTCTGTGTCTTTAAAAGCCGCTAGCGACTTCACTGCCCCACGGAACACCACCATATACACCAACAGCACCACTGCACTGCACGTCAGTAACACCGCTTTTTGATTCAGACTGATATTGAAGTCGTAATACAGTTTTCCTAGCGCAATAAAGAGCGCTAACAGCATCACGACAAACAACAGGCGACTACGCCATGCATAGGCAGCCAGCAACCACGCCAAGGTCAATGAAATAGTCGGCGCGCCTGCCCACGTAATAGACAACAGCACACACACTGCCACGCCTACCGCCGTGACAACAGACCACGCTTTCTGACGCTGCACCGCTACCGCTAACACCACAGCTGGTAATGGGAAGAGCAGCCAGCTTGGTATCCACGAACCTAGTGCCCATTCAGATAACGTTTCGCCAAATATCAACACTGGCGGCATCAACCCTATGCCCACCAAACTGGCTACCAGCCCTGCCCACATGGCAGGTGCCCAGTAACGATAGCGATCGGGGGTTTGATGGGCTCTTAGACCAATCAACAAACTCAACACGACGACAGAAAATACCTGCCATTGCATGGACGGTGTTAGCCATGGGAACTCATAGTAATAGTTACTCACCAGACCATAGAAGTTCAGCCACAAGAATGCACTGATGATGGTCCAACCTGCTGCCAGCAACCTCACTAGCCATACGGGCGATAGCACATATAGCACCACACCCATAATCACCTGCAGGAGAGGATAAATCGTGTTTTCTTGTTCTACCTGCATGACCCATTCCACACCGCTGAACACGAGGCCAACGATCACCAATAGGGCTGGAATGTCTTGCAAACCCTCTTCACCGGCTTGGCGCGACAACCACAAGCCACCGCCTACAAAGCACAGCATCACCCAGAAGGAATGTTTAAAGATTTCTGCGTCGGTAAGCAGCGTTAATGTCACCAGTATTAGGGCACTGCCCAACAATACTGCACCCAAACGCAATAAACGCAAGAACCAAGGGGGTGACGCCGCATCAGTATGTGTGGGTGCAGCCTCGTCTTCTTGCTGTGTGGTGGCCACACTCACGTTATGTTTACGCCACTGCAGCAGCAGGTCTTTAGCCAGCAGTACAGCCACGCTAATTTCTATAATCGTGAAGATGAACCACGCCGCAATATCGTCACTACCAAGACGAATAAAGAACGGTATCAACGCCGCCAAAAAAGCGCCGTATACAAAGCTCAGGCTGACTTGATCAGGACAACGCTGTCGGTAGTACCAGGCCATTGCCGCCATCGCAACTGATGCCCCTAACCAATAGCGTAAGAAGCCATCTTCCCACTCCATTAGGCCGCCCATGACCAAATAGAACAGTGCAACACTGGCCACTGCCGCCAGTAAACGGGGCACTACCCTAAACGGATCACGTAAATAGTGCTGACACACCTCGGACAACACTAATAAACACAGATTAAGCACAACCACGATCAGCGTCACCGCCAAGGGGCCATCTATCCACCAATACATCCGGCTCCACATGTTCAGTGCGTTAAACCCTAGCAGTACGCCTGCTACGTTCACAATCACTATCCACAGTACTGCCAAGATAATAGAGCGCAGCCCCACTAGCCACGGCGTAATGGTCAGAGCCCATACGGCAAAAAGTTGCCACGGATCAGCACCTGTTTGATAGATTTGCCCCAGCAATGCCCATAGCCCACCTACGGCTACAGCAGATAGCCCCATCAATAACGGTACAGGCGCATATTCAGGCCACCAGCCGTGACCGCGCTTATGTAATATCCACGCTAGACCAGCTGTTAGCACAACAACGCCCTGCACCAAGGCAATACGTATGGTTTTGCTCAGCTCAGACCAGTTCGCCGCAATCACACTGATCAATGCGCTACACAATAATAAGATGGCTAACGCCAGTGAGGCCCGCAATAAAAACCTAGGCCAAACAGGCATACCGAATGTGGCAGATACTGGGGATTTAGTGTTAGACATAGTTCCGAGTGTGGATAATTTTTTTCTGCTATCGTACAGTAGCAAACAATGTTGCGCATACAAAAATGGTAAGGCCTTGTGGCTGGAACTTGCGCATACGGGGTTCAACCCGTAATATCCGCGCTATTGCTGCGGGACCGCTGTCATTGGAAATACATGAATAAAACACTCATCATTGCTGAAAAACCCTCTGTTGCCCTGGATATTTCCAGAGCCTTGGGTGGTTTTACCCGTGAAGGGGACTACTTCGAAAGTGAACAGTACGTACTGTCATCCAGTATTGGTCACTTGCTGGGCTTAGTCGCTCCCAACGATCCTAAACGTGGCAAATGGAGTTTTACTCACCTGCCAGTCATTCCTGAAAAGTTTGAACTGGATGTGGCTGATAAGCGTTCCGCAGAGCGACTAAAACTATTGGTCAAACTGCTGAAGCGTAAAGACGTAGACCGCATTATCAACGCCTGTGATGCGGGGCGTGAGGGTGAACTGATCTTCCGCTACATCGTGCAATACGCGAAAGTAAACAAGCCTATACAGCGTTTGTGGTTACGTTCCATGACTCAGGCCGCCATCCGCGAAGCCTTCGAGAATCTGCGTGACGACGACGAAATGAAACCGCTGGAAGCCGCTGCTCGTGCCCGTGCCGAGGCAGACTGGCTAGTAGGTATCAATGGCACACGTGCTATGACGGCGTTCAATAGCAAAGACGGTGGCTTCTTCAAAACACCTGTAGGCCGTGTGCAAACCCCTACGTTGGCTATCGTGCATGCTCGTGAAGAGGCCATTCGCAAATTCGTGTCCCGTGACTATTGGGAAGTACACGCCACCTTTGTGGCAGGTGCTGGCCTGTATAACGGTAGATGGTTTGACCCCGAATTTAAGAAAGACGAAAAAGACCCAGAGAAACGTGACTCACGCCTCTGGTCTGAAACGGCCGCCAAAACCATTGTGGTGGCCTGCGACGGCAAACCTGGCATTGTGAGTGAAGAGTCCAAACCTTCTACTCAGCAATCACCTGCCCTGTTTGACTTGACCACACTGCAACGTGAGGCCAACTCCCGTTTTGGTTTCTCGGCAAAAACCACGCTAGCACTGGCACAAACACTGTACGAACGCCATAAAGCGCTTACCTACCCACGTACTGACTCACGCTATCTGCCTGAAGACTACGTAGCCACCGTTAAAGACACCATGCGTGCTTTAGCTGACTCACAAAGCTCAGCTAGTGCTTCGGTACAGCCTTTTGCGCGCCAAGTGGTAGAGCAGCAGTGGGTGAAACCTAGCCGCCGTGTGTTTGACAACAAAAAGGTTTCTGATCACTTTGCGATCATTCCTACACTACAAGTGCCACGTGAGCTCAGCGATGCCGAGTTCAAGATCTACGAACTGGTCACACGACGCTTCTTGGCGATTTTCTTCCCAGCAGCAGAGTTCCGTGTCACCACACGTATTACTAAAGTCTCTGGCAACCACTTCAAGACCGAAGGTAAAGTACTAATCAACCCCGGTTGGTTAGCAATTTACGGCCGTGAAGCACAAGGCGAAGACGACAACTTGGTTGCCGTTCAACCTAACGAAGAAGTGCTTACTGAAGACATTGAAGCCCGCGGCTTAGCCACTAAACCACCAGCACGCTTTACTGAGGCTACCTTGCTGTCCGCCATGGAAGGCGCAGGCAAGCTGATTGACGACGAATCCCTACGTGATGCCATGTCCGAGCGTGGTCTGGGTACGCCTGCCACCCGCGCCTCTATTATTGAGGGTCTACTGAACGAAGGCTACTTGCGCCGTGAAGGCCGCGAGTTGGTGCCTAGCGCCAAAGCCCGTCAGTTGATGACGCTGTTGTCCGGCTTGGATGTCAGCGAATTAACTTCACCTGAACTGACAGGTGAGTGGGAATTCCGCCTCAAGCAAATAGAACAAGGCCAAGAAGGCCCCGAAGCCTTCATGACCAAAATCGCGCAGATGACACAAATCATCGTGAAGCGCGCCAAAGAATACGAACGCGATACGGTGCCAGGTGATTACGCTACCCTGCAAACTCCCTGCCCTAAATGTGGCAGCGTAGTCAAAGAAAACTACCGTCGCTTTGCCTGCACCAGTTGTGATTTCTCATTCGGCAAACACCCTAGCGGGCGCACCTTTGAGTTGCCTGAAGTAGAGGAACTGCTGCAAAAACGTGAAATTGGGCCGTTGACTGGCTTCATCAGCAAAATGGGCCGCCCTTTTGCCGCCATTCTACGTATTACCGATGAGTTCAAGCTAGAGTTCGACTTTGGCCAGAACGACGAGGAAGATGAAGAAGAGGTCGATTTCTCTGACCAAACACCCGTAGGCGCCTGCCCTAAATGCCAAGCTAACGTGTTTGAGCATGGCATACGCTTCGTGTGTGAAAAAGCCGTAGGCCCTGCACAATCATGTGATTTCCGCAGCAATAAAGTCATTTTGCAGCAGGAGATCTCACGTGAACAAATGCACAAGCTGCTGACTGAAGGCAAAACTGATTTGCTGGATGGCTTTGTGTCCAACCGAACGAACCGTAAATTCAAAGCATTCCTTACACGTGACGCCAAAGGTGCCGTGAGCTTTGAATTCGAGCCTCGTCCTGGTAAAACTGCTGCGAAAAAATCCTCTGCTAAAAAGGCCGCTAAGAAGGCAGCCAAAAAAGCAGCGAAGAAAGTCGCTAAAAAAGCCGCTAAGAAAGTGGCCTCCAACGAATGATCATGTCGATCCTTGAGCCTTGGCACTATGTAAAACCCTCTTCCTTACACGGGACGGGGGTTTTTGCTGCACGAGATATTCCTGCTGGCACCAGCATCATGGAGTACGAAGGCAAGCACATTAGTAACCAAGAAGCTGATGAAATGGAGCCATCAGACCCTAACAACCCCTTTCACACCTTCTTCTTCTCGCTATCTTGCGGCAAGATCATAGATGGTGGTGACGGTGGTAACGAGTCGCGTTTCATCAATCACTCCTGCGCACCCAACTGCGAAGGCCATGAAAACAGCGCGGGCACCCGCGTATTTATCGTGGCGCTGCGGGACATCGCCAAAGACGAAGAGCTGCTTTATGACTACGCTCTCGTCATTGACGACGACATCACTCCCACACTGAAGCAGCAGTACCGATGCTTGTGTAATGCTCCCACTTGCCGTGGCACGATGCTGGCCTTACCTGAGGCTAAAGACAAGCCTAAAGTCACAAAATCAGCACTGCACAAAAAACTGAAAAAAATACGCCGCGAACAAAAAAAATTGCGCAAACACATGCGCCAGTTAAACAAAAAGTTAGACCGAATCCTCCAGCATACAGAAGATCCGGTCTAGTTGTAGCAAGGTGACGGCGTACTGCTCTCTGCGCTAGCATTACGCTGCAACCATTTTCCTTATCTCCCTTCTAGCGTCGGTGCTATGCGTGCTGCTGACTCGGCGCTTTGCGGCTGCTTCTTGCTTTAATCGATACACAGCCTTGTATGGCTATCTTGTTCTATGCCTGATGTTTTCTCGTTGTATGTTTCCGCACTAAGTTCTATTGCACCCTTGGTCATGTGCAGCGGCGTAGGTTTTATTTGGGGTAAAAGTAAACTCCGCTTCGACATTGCTTTTATCTCTACGCTGGTCACTCTGGTGGGTGTACCTGCACTGATTTTCCATACGCTCTACACCACCGCCATTGATACAGCCGCCTTGGTGGACATTGGTTTATCTAGCGTGGTCGCCTTAGGCCTTGCTGCTGCACTTTGCGCTGCCACTCTGAAACTGTTCAAGAAACCTATACGGGCCAACATACAGTTGGCTACCTTCCCCAACTCGGGCAATCTGGGTCTACCTCTGTCTACGCTAGCCTTTGGCTCCCTAGGGTTATCAGCAGCCTTGGTGTTCTTCGCCATCTGTACCTTCCTACACAACACGTTAGGCGTGCGTACGCTGACCGACAAACAAAGCAGCAGCAAGGGCATACAATTTATTGTGATCAGCGCGGCCTTACTTGCCATCATTGCGAAAGGTTTGTCTGTACCAGTACCCGAATGGACACTGAACGGCCTGGGTTTAATAGGCAGTATTACCGTTCCACTGATGCTGTTTAGTCTGGGTTATTCGCTGGCCAATATTTCGTCAGAAGGCATGCAAAGTGGTAGTTTTATGGCCATCTTGCGCTTAGCTGCTGGCTGTATCGGCGCTGTGCTCGCCTGCTGGTTACTGGGCACACCTGGGTTATTAGCCGCCATCATTATTCTGCAAATGACCATGCCCTGCGCGGTGTTGAGCTATATGTATGTGTCGCATTTTCAGCCCGATCAAAAACACATCGCGGCCAGTGCGGTACTGGTGTCTACGATCATTTTCTTGCTGGCGTCACCACTATTTATTGCCGCCTTGCAGCACTTCTATCTTTAATCTGCCAGTACCAGACCCTCACGACGGGGGTCTGCGCCACCATATAAGCCATTTTTGGTGATCACAATGCCTTGCAAGCCACTGGTGAAGGGCAAGATATTCACCTGATGCCCTTTGGCACGTAAAGCATCGGCCACACTCACCACGGCCGTACCTTCTTCCAACTCTGTCGCTCCATTACGGCTACCGTAGTGAGGTAACGCAATGGCGGCTTGTATATCCAACCCCCAATCCAATACACCTACCAAGGTTTGTGCCACGTAGTTAATGATGGCACTGCCACCTGGTGATCCTGTAATCAGATACGGTTTTCCAGCATCAAACACCATCACAGGTGCCATACTACTGCGCGGCCGTTTACCCGCTTCTACACGGTTTGCAACTGGTCTACCTTGCGCATCAGTGGGCAAACTAGAGAAGTCTGTGAGTTGATTATTCAACAAGAAACCGCGCACCAAGATTTTGCTGCCAAAGGCGGCTTCTATGCTGGTGGTCATGGTCACTAAGTTGCCAAAAGCATCTGCCGCCACCAAATGGCTGGTGGAGGGAAGCTCGTATGCATGGTCTTTACCCAAGCTGGCTAACAACGCCATAGGATCGCCCGGCTCAGCCTTGCCCATGCTGGAGTCAGGTTGTATCAACGCGCTGCGCTGTCGCAGGTAGGCAGGGCTTAGTAGCCCTTTGACAGGCATATCCACATACCCTGGATCCGCCACATAGAAATCACGATCGGCATAGGCCAATCGGCCCGCTTCCGAGAAATAATGCACAGCCTCTACACCCTGTGGCGCAAACTGCTGCATGGGAAATTGCTGTAGCACCCTTAATAGCTGCAGCACAGTCAGCCCGCCAGAGCTAGGTGGCGGCATACCGCACACGGTATAGCGGCGATACGGCCCACACAAAGGCTCACGCTCTACCGCAGCATAGCTTTGCAAATCAGCAAGGCTTAAGTCACCTGGTTTTGGGTGATTTCTAACCGAACTCACCATCTCTTCGGCGATGTCCCCCTCATAAAATGCCTGTACACCATCTTGAGCAATACGAGTCAGAGTATCTGCCAACGCTACGTTTTTCAGCCTATGACCCACTGGCCAAGGTTGGCCCCGTGCATCCAGAAAATAAGCGGCTGCCGCAGGTTGCTCACGCAACGCCTGTTGGTTATCCGTAATCAAGGTATGCAAACGTGGGCTAACACTAAACCCCTCCGCCGCCAGTTGTATAGCTGGTTCAAACAAGGTCGCCCACGGTAAACGGCCATGCTGTTGATGCGCCATTTCTAACGCACGCAACACGCCTGGCGTGCCAACGGACAACCCACTGTTTACTGCCTGTGTATACGATAAAGGTTGGCCTTGCTGCAAGAAACGGTCAGGCATCGCTAACGCAGGCGCTGTTTCACGTCCATCATAGGTTTGAAGTTGCGCCTCTGCACCATCGTAGTGCAGCAAAAATGCGCCTCCTCCTATGCCTGACGACTGCGGCTCTACCAGCGTCAGCATGGCTTGCGCCGCGATAATGGCATCTATAGCGCTACCACCTTGCTCTAGCATGGCATAACCTGCCTGTGTCGCGAGCGGGTTAGCCGTCGCAAACATCTGGCGCTGTCCATGCACCAGTTTCTGCGTAGTCTGTGCGCTGGCTGCCTCAGGCGCCGTATCTGCTGCCGTCAACGTAGAGGAAGGCTGTGTGGCACACCCTAGCAATGTTGCGGTCGCTATCGCTAGCGCCATCAAACGCCAGAGTTGATTGTTAGCCTTCATCACTACTCCTTAACGGGCGGATTATTGGAATGCTGTCTCCAAGAAGCTGCGCAGTTTACGTGAATGTAAACGCTCACTCGGCATTTCTCGCACCATCTCTAAGGCACGTATACCAATGTGCAAATGCTGGCCTACCTGCTTACTGTAGAACGCATTGGCCATACCCGGCAGTTTTAATTCACCATGCAACGGCTTATCGGATACACACAACAGCGTGCCATAGGGGATGCGGAACCTAAAGCCATTCGCCGAAATGGTGGCGGATTCCATGTCCAACGCAATCGCACGCGATTGAGACAACTTCAATACTGGCTCATGGTGATCACGCAGTTCCCAGTTACGGTTGTCAATGGAAGCTACCGTCCCCGTGCGCATAATGCGTTTTAATTCCCACCCTGACAAACCAGCCACTTCGGCTACTGCTTGCTCCAAGGGCACTTGAATTTCTGCCAGTGGAGGAATAGGAACCCACAACGGTAAATCGTCATCCAGCACCTTGTCTTGGCGCACATAACCATGTGCCAAGACGTAATCACCCAAACGCTGTGATGTGCGTAGTCCGGCACAATGCCCCAGCATCAGCCACGCTGACGGGCGCAGCACCGCTACGTGGTCAGTAATGGTTTTAGCGTTAGATGGTCCCACGCCAATATTAATTAGGGTGATACCTGTATGGTCATCACGCATCAAATGGTATGACGGCATTTGCGGCTGGCGCGAGGCATGCGCACCCTCTACTACGCCACCGGCACGGGTAATACGATTGCCCGGCTCTACCAGCGCGGTATAACCGCTATTAGGATCATCCAACGTAGACTGCGCCCATTTGCAGAACTCATCCACATAGAACTGGTAGTTGGTGAACAGCACAAATTTCTGGAAATACTCGGGGCGCGTCGCGGTATAGTGCTGCAAACGGTGCAACGAGTAATCAATGCGCGGAGCCGTAAACGGTGCTAACGGCAGCTCTTCGCCCGGCTTACCTACCCATGTGCCATTCACAATGGCATCGTCCATGACCTCTAAATCTGGCACGTCAAAGTGGTCGCGCAAGGTATGCGCGGACGACTCTGGATACACCGCTTGTACCGAGTTCTCTCCGGCTAAGCAAAAATGCAGCGGTATAGGTTGTTCGGATTCGGCAATCTCTACGGGTACGCCGTGATTCTTCAGCAGCAAGCGAATCTGGTCACGCAAGTAATCAAAATACAGCTCAGGTCTAGTCACTGTCGTCGCATAAGCACCAGGCTCTACCACGTAACCGTAAGCTAAGCGGCTATCTACCTCTTGGAAGGTGTCTACACGTATGCGTATTTGGGGGTAGCAGGCGCGATATCTCACACCTTGGGTGAAGCCCTGCGCCATGCACATTCTGAATTGTTCTCGTATGAATGCCGTGTTGCGTCTATAAATTTCGACCAACCGCCATACGGCTGCCTCGGCATCCCAAAATTCTTCAGCCCCGATGACTGGGGGGGTAACCACTTTTACATCGTATTGCACAGATTCACGCATGATGTCCACAGCCTCAAACAAAAGTCCAGTGTATACAGGATTTATGACAATAGAGAAAACCCCCGTCTTTTAGGTATGTACGGGCTTTCCCCTATAAAAACATTCTAATACTAGGTATAGTCTTATATAACACTGGAAGGTCTTATATAAGACCGAAGACATCACAGCCATGTCATCCTATGCAAGTCACTGTATTTATTGGTAAAATGTGAGAATTCACGCTTTATGAAGAAATGGATTCGTTCAGGGCAACTTCCATTTTTCCGCGTTGATCGGGCTATTTTCTCCGCTCATCAGTCAGTACTTATAGTATTGAGTGTTCTTACCAGAAGTACATTCAGAGCCAGTGCTCTGAGTTTCTATCCCTATTTTCGTGCCCTGCAGCGACCTTCCTGCCCGGGACTATCCTCCCGGTTTCAGCAACCTCTTAACCTTACGCAAAGGCAATCATGACCAAACGAATCACATGTGAAAGACTGCAGATTGCAGAAGCACTGCACCAATTCATCGAAAACGAAGCCCTGCCCGGCACAGGCTTGGATTCCAAAACATTCTGGCAAGGCGTAGATAAACTGGTGCACGATTTGGCACCACGCAACCGCGAATTGCTGGCTGAGCGTGACCGTCTGCAAGCTGAGCTAGACAAATGGCACGGCGCCAACCCAGGCCCTATCAAAGATATGGCTGCTTACAAGACATTCTTGAAGCAAATCGGTTACCTAAAAGACGTTCCTGCTTCTGTGAAAGTGAACACCACGAACGTGGACACTGAGATCACCGAGCAAGGCGGCCCTCAGTTGGTTGTACCTATCATGAACGCTCGCTACGCGCTGAACGCGGTGAACGCTCGTTGGGGCAGCCTGTACAACGCACTGTACGGTACAGATGCTATTTCCAACGACGGCGGTGCCGAAGCTGGTAAAGGTTACAACCCTGTACGCGGTGCCAAAGTGATCGCTTTCGCACGCAAATTCCTGAACGACACTATTCCTCTGAACCAAGGTTCTCACACTGATGCGACTCAGTACGCCATTGTGAACGGTGCGTTGGAAGTCACACTGAAAGACGGCAGCAAAGCCACATTGGCTGATGCCTCCACATTGATGGGCTACCGTGGCGACGCCGCTAACCCAGAAGCTATCGTTTTCGGCCACAACGGTCTGCGCTTCGAGCTGCAAATCGACCGTAACGATGCTATCGGTAAAGACGATGCAGCGGGCGTAAAAGATGTACTGCTGGAATCCGCACTGACCACCATCATGGACTGCGAAGACTCCGTAGCTGCTGTAGACGCTGAAGACAAAGTACTGGCCTACCGCAACTGGTTAGGTCTGGTCACCGGCACACTGACTGAAGAAATCAGCAAAGACGGTCGCACGTTCACACGTAAACTGAATGCTGACCGTGACTACACTGACCTGCAAGGCAAAGCACAAACGCTGCCAGGTCGTTCCATGATGTTCGTGCGTAACGTTGGTCACTTGATGACTAACCCCGCTATCTTGGACGAAAAAGGTAACGAAGTACCCGAAGGCATCATGGATGCTATCTTCACTAACCTGATCGCTATGCGTGATCTGAAGTTGAAGAAAAACTCCCGCACTGGCTCCATCTACATCGTGAAGCCAAAAATGCACGGCCCTGCTGAAGTTGCCTTCGCTAACGAACTGTTTGCACGCGTTGAAGACGTACTTGGCCTGCCACGCAACACCATCAAAATGGGTGTAATGGACGAAGAGCGTCGTACTACCGTTAACTTGAAAGCGTGTATTGATGCTGCTAACGAGCGTGTAGTGTTCATCAACACTGGTTTCTTAGACCGCACCGGTGACGAAATCCACACCATCATGCGCGCTGGCCCTGTTGTGCGTAAAGGCGACATGAAAACCCAGAAATGGTTGTCGGCTTACGAGCGTAACAACGTTCAAACTGGCTTGGAATGCGGTCTGCGCGGTCGTGCTCAAATCGGTAAAGGGATGTGGGCGATGCCTGACCTGATGGCCGATATGCTGGTACAAAAAATTGGTCACCTAAAAGCCGGTGGTAACACTGCGTGGGTTCCTTCACCAACGGCAGCTACTCTGCACGCACTGCACTACCACCAAGTAAGTGTGGACGAGATTCAGAAAGGCATGGAAGGTCAGAAAGTTGAAGTTCTGGACGACATCCTGACTATTCCTGTTGCTGAAGACACCAACTGGTCTGCTGAAGAAATCCAGCAAGAATTGGACAACAACACCCAAGGTATTCTGGGTTACGTTGTACGTTGGATTGATCAAGGCGTAGGCTGCTCCAAAGTGCCTGATATCCACAACGTAGGCTTGATGGAAGACCGTGCCACACTGCGTATTTCCAGCCAGCACATCGCTAACTGGATGCTGCACGGTATTGTGACGCCTGAGCAAGTAGACGCCACACTGCAACGCATGGCTGCTGTCGTAGACAAGCAAAATGCTGGTGACGCTCTGTACCGCAACATGGCTGGTAACTTTGAAACATCCAAAGCGTATAAAGCTGCACGCGACCTGATCTTCAAAGGCCTAGAACAGCCTAACGGCTACACCGAGCCTCTGCTGCATCAATGGCGTTTGGCGCTGAAAGCTGAAGGCTAATCGCTTTACAGCTTTGCCATACAAAACGGGCTGCCTTTAGGTAGCCCGTTTTTTTATTGCTGTATGACCACGCGCTATAATGCATACTCATTCTGCTGCAGGCGCTTTATGTCCACTTCTTTATCGCCCCAGTCGCGTACTAAACGCTTACTGCTACGTATTTTGTTGATACTGGCTATCGTAGCCAGCGTTGGTTATTACTTGTATTACGCCATTCGTTATCAGCATCTACACGTACCTGTACTAAATTGGTTTCAACAACACGAACAAGACGACCAACATTGGAATCAGCCTGCGTTACACGAGGACTCATTTCCTCTACAGGATTACCGGCTCACGTACTCCCGTACTATCCCCCAAATTGAAAAAAATTTGTCTGGCCTTTCCTATATGGAAGACCAGCAGACACTATTAGCCGTCTTAAACAGGCCGCCCACCATCCTAGAACTAAACCTACAAGGTGACATACAAGCGACCTACCCATTAGATGGCATCTCTGACACCGAAGGCATTAGCTATCTAGGCAATGGGCAGGTGGCACTGAGTAACGAGAAGCACGGCAGAATCGTCTTGGCTCAATTACCTGAGCAACCAGGTCGCCTAGACCTAAACAATGCCCCTAAATTGTCTCTAGGCCCTACTGACAGCGATAACGGTGGCCTAGAAGGATTGGGCTACGACCACATACGAGACCTGTTGTATGTAGTGAAAGAGCATTCACCCAAGGGGCTGTTCCGATTACATGGATTATGTGCCGAAAAACCCACATGCTCATTCGACAATATACATATTGAAGATATAAGTCATTGGGTAGAATCTTTAGATTTTATTCACGATTTATCTAGCGTTATTGTGGAACCAGAACGTGGTCATATTATTTTATTAAGTGAACAAAATCAGGCACTACTAGAATTAGATGATAACGGTGAGCCGCGTAGTTATAGAGCTCTAAATTATCAGCATAACGATCAAAACATTCCGCAAGCTGAGGGCATCACCCTAGGCCCTAACGGCCATCTATATTTAGTTAGTGAGCCGAATTTATTTTATGTTTTCACACGCTAAATTATTTCAACGTTAAATTAAAAAACCTTTAATCAAAACAAATTAATTTCTAGCTACAGAAATTTAAATCATCCATCTTCGCCAAAATTAAGATTTAGTTACAGGCAAAAGGGACTTTCACGCTGCTATACTACGGGCTAATTTTTGCTATCCGAGAGAGCACGGGAAATGAAAAAAGTACTACTTATTGCAGCACTAACAGTGGGTTTGGCTGGTTGTGAAACTCTAAACTCCGTAACCAAAAGCATTGATGACACTTTTGCCAGCGTTAACGATGCAATGGGCGGTGCTCCTATCGCAGATACACCTGCACAAATTTGTGCAGAGATTCGCTCTAATAAAGCACGCGCTACCAACAAGTACATGGGCAAAACCATCGAAACCACTGGCCGCCTGACTTCCATCGAACAAAACTTGGTCGCAAAAAGCATGAGCAGCTTTAACTCCGATGTATGGGGTAGCGCTAAACAGTTCGACGTACGTGTTACCAACGGTCAAACTGAGTTTTTGACATTGATCACCAAACGTCCAACCCAACTGGATGCGTTTAATCTGGGCGACTCCGTGACCATTAAAGGCCGTATCGAGAGCGTGGACGGTGGTAACAAAGGCTGCCGTATCGAGCTTGCATCCGACCCGAAACTCACTAAAAACTAACGAGTCTACGTTTGGCCCGCGCTTCACGCTGCTGCATTTCTGCTTTCTCAACAAGCACGTCTTGTATGTAGCGTATGTGCCCTTGCGCGGCCAGTAGCGCGTTATCAGCAGATCCTTGCATGATGGCCTCATACAGCGCTTGATGTTGCGCGATGAGGTCATCACGTATGTTTTGCCCTTCTTGTACGCCACCAAAATTGATACGCACCTCGGGTCCTAGTACCTCATACGTATTGCGTATAGTGTGTAGCAACACCGCATTATGGCTGGCTTCAGCAATTACCAGATGAAAATGTGCGTCGGCATCTTGATGCTGCTGCTCGTTAGCGCTATGGGGTTGCTCATAGTGCAGCTTCAGCACTCTAAACGCCTCGCTCAGGCGCTCTTTATCTGCCTCTGTCGCACGTAAAGCCGCATAGTACGAACACGCCCCCTCAACCATGTGTCGGAATTCCAGCAAATCACGTTGAGCATCGGCATTGGCCAACAACACGTTTTGTAATGGGTCTCTAAAAATAG
The DNA here is from genome assembly GCF_050487965.1 of Paenalcaligenes sp. Me52. NCBI lineage: Bacteria > Pseudomonadati > Pseudomonadota > Betaproteobacteria > Burkholderiales > Alcaligenaceae > Paenalcaligenes > Paenalcaligenes sp. Me52. The sequence goes on from NZ_JBKQFO010000002.1 coordinate 471,994, forward strand.
CCCCCACTTCGTCGGCCACATAGGTACCGCCGCCATGCTGCGTTTGTAGCAGTCCCATTGCAACTAGAGAATGTATGGCTTCGCGCACAGAAGGACGCGACACGCCAAAACTTTCTGCGAGCTCACGCTCGGCAGGTAAACGTTGTCCACGTACCCAAGCCCCCTCAAAAATCAGATTTTTGATTTTCTCTGCAATCTCATCTGACAAGCGGGGCCGCTTCATGATTGGTGTATTCATAAAACCGCAATTTCAGGTAAAGCTCTTACCTGCCCTCATTTTTTTCTCATGATTATACGCTGTAGGCACAGGGCAGCGGCACACAATACACCGCTTCTCTGCTCTGACAGGGTTTTCCCTCAAACACCCTAAAAACAGCGCTAAATAGCTGATTTTCTTTAGGGTTTTCCCCCAACTATATACAAAAACAAGAGCTCTGTATCTGCTTTGCTGTATAGCCCTACTGACTTTACCCCATTACAGTCATATGCCATACATGATTATGGATATCACAAATAAAATGGAGACTGCTACATGGAGACACATGCAAAAGTAGCGCCTGTGGATGAGCTGTTACCACCAGGAAAACTCGGCTTATTGGGCTTACAACACGTATTAGTGATGTACGCCGGTGCGGTCGCTGTACCCCTCATTGTGGGTAGAGCGCTAAACCTTAGCCCTGAAGAAGTATCCTTATTAATTGCCGCCGACTTATTCGTGTGCGGTGTGATCACCATCATACAGTCCTTAGGCGCCACTCAGTGGTTAGGGATACGCCTACCCGTGATGATGGGAGTCACCTTTGCTGCCGTTGGCCCTATGGTGTCCATGGCACATGCCAATCCTGGGCACGAGGGGGCCCAACTGCTGTTTGGCACTATTATTGGCGCGGGGATTATCACCGTGCTTATTGCGCCTATAGTCAGTAGGCTCTTACGTTTCTTCCCACCAGTAGTCACTGGCACCATCATCACCATGATTGGTATCACCTTGATGCGTGTGGGGATCAACTGGATCTTTGGCAACCCTGTAGGGCCTACCGCACCACAAATCGTAGATCCTAACCATATTGCATGGCTACAAGCGGTACAACAAGCCGCCGCACCGGGTTCAGCCTTGCCGCCCCCACCAGACGGTCTAGTGCTTGCAGCATCCGTACCTAACCCACGCTACGCTGCCATACCAGCCCTGAGTATCTCTGCCATCGTGCTGCTGTCCATCTTGCTGATTGCCAAATTCTGCCGTGGCTTTATGGCTAACGTGGCTGTGTTGATGGGCATTATCATCGGCGCCATTGTGGCCACGTCCATTGGCATGATGACCTATGAGAAAGTCGCTGCTGCCCCGTGGGTAGATATTGTGCTGCCCTTCCACTTCGGCATGCCTAAATTCAACCTGCTCTACATCATGACAATGACACTGGTCATGATTGTGGTGCTGATCGAATCCACCGGTATGTTCCTAGCGCTGAGTGACATGACTGGCAAAAAGATCACTCAACGCGAATTGGCGGCCGGTCTACGTACTGACGGTTTGGGTACTATTGTGGGCGGTATTTTCAACACCTTCCCGTACTCCAGCTTCTCGCAAAACGTAGGCTTGGTAGCAGTCACCGGTATCCGTAGCCGTTTTGTATGTGTGGCCGCTGGTGTCATCCTGATTATCTTGGGCTTGCTACCAAAAATCGCTGCCTTGGTAGAGTCTCTGCCTACTGCCGTACTTGGCGGTGCTGGTATTGTGATGTTCGGCATGGTGACCGCTACAGGTATTCGTATCTTGTCGCAGGTGAATTACACCAGCAACCGCAACAACGCGATGATTGTGGCCATTTCTATAGGCTTTGGCATGATCCCGCTGGTGGCTCCACACTTCAAACAGTGGATGCCTGAAAGCTTAGGTCCACTGATCGAATCTGGTATTTTGCTGACATCTATTTGTGCGGTGGCATTGAACCTGTTCTTTAATGGTGCCAACAAAGACACACAATTGAGCGTAGACCCTGACGGCCCAACCGTGGACGCACACGCCTAAAGCACTCATCTCGCTGCTAGTACACGCTAGCAGCGAAATTGCTTACACAGAAAAGACAACGCCCACAGGAACAATCCTTGTGGGCGTTGTGCTATGTAGCGAGTAGCGACTTAGATTTGTGTCACAAACTTAGTCACCAGATAACCATCAAAAGTTTCTGTACCGCCTTCACTACCTATGCCGCTGTCTTTCACACCACCAAATGGGGTTTCTGGCAGGGCGCTACCGAAGTGGTTAATGTTGACCATACCAGACTCTATGCCTGTCGCCGCCAGATGCGCTGTGTGCAGAGAATTCGTGAACACATAAGACGACAAACCAAATGGCAGGTGGTTGGCTTTACGGATAACGTCGTCCGTATCCGAGAACGGCACTACAGGCACCACAGGACCGAACGGCTCTTCTGTCATCAACATGGAGTCTTCGCTCAAGCCGGTAATCACGGTTGGTGGGAAGAAGTTACCAATACCTTCCAATTTTTCGCCGCCCAACACTACTTTACCGCCGTGCTGCACCGCATCTTCCACGAAACGAGCCATACGTGGCACGCTGCGTTGGTTAGCCAGAGGGCCCATTTGTGTGTCTGCTTCCAGACCATTACCCACACGCACTTGTTTCAGCGCATCAACGAATTCTGCCAAGAAACGGTCGTACACGTTTTTATGTACGTAGAAACGGGTAGGCGATACACACACCTGACCCGCGTTACGCACTTTGAAATTCGCCAACTGTTTAGCAGCGCGATCCACGTCTGCATCTTCAAACACCAGCACAGGGGAATGACCGCCTAATTCCATGGTGGAGCGCTTCATATGTGCGCCAGCCAAAGCAGCCAGTTGTTTACCTACCGCCACCGAGCCCGTGAAAGAGATCTTGCGCACAATAGGTGAGCGAATCAGGTAGTCGGAAATAAACGGTGGATCACCCCAAACGATGTTCAGCACGCCTGGAGGCAAACCAGCATCGTGGAATGCTTTGGCAATCGCCATCACAGCGCTAGGCGCTGTTTCCGGGCCTTTTAGAATGATGGTACAACCGGCACCAATCGCTGCTGAGATTTTGCGTATAGCTTGGTTATACGGGAAGTTCCATGGGGAAAATGCCGCACACACGCCAATAGGCTCACGCAGAACCATCTGACGCACATCGGGGTTACGCGCAGGTACGATACGGCCATAAATACGACGGCATTCTTCAGCATGCCAATCAGCATGGTCAGCACATGCAACGACTTCGCCCACGGCTTCAGCCACAGGCTTACCCATATCTTGCGTAATATTGCGGCCAATTTCCTGAGCACGCTCACGGGATAATTGGGCTACTTTACGCAAAATCTCTGAACGCTGCATAGGAGAGGATTTTTTCCAACTCTCAAATGCTTTCGCTGAAGACTCCAGCGCCAGATCCAAGTCTGCCTTCGTCGCCATTGGCAACTGGCCTAAAACTTCCTGGGTGGCCGGATTCACTACCGGCATGGTCTCCCGCCCATCGGCCTCCACAAATTGACCATTGATATATAAAGCCAGCTTTTCGTACATGTTTGTCCCGTTATGCATTAATAAATATTGTGTAATACCGTCACTTGCACGCATTGTTCAATCGTGACTTTTCCACTATACCCGAACTGCTTTATGGGGTCATCGTTGTTGCAGCAGGCACACGATACAAGTCTTTATTTACACCGCTTCCACTCTCATCACCCATCACTGAGCTGCGTGCATCAAACCCTATAAACTGCACACCTTCACCTTGCAGTGTTTGCTTGATATCGGCTGTATATTTTTCAGCTAACTCTTGGCTATATATCCCTGCTTCCTGAGCAGTGGAGGCCAACAACTCTTGTTCTGCTGGCGACAGCCCATTCAAGAATGTCTCACTACCCAGCCAGACTCGAATCGTCGATGTAGCCCCAATAGCAGAGAGGTATTTTGCAGGCTCATACCAATCATGTTCATACAACGTAAATAAGTCACCCTCTGCGCCATCCACCGTCCCGTACGTTAGCGCAGCAGACACCTCGTCAGGCTTCAACACAATGGCCGAGGCTTTCTGATCATCCAACAGTTTTTGCTGAATAGGATCATTAGATGTCGCAATTCTCAATCCGGCTACATCACGCACGTTGTACAAGGGTTTTTTAGCCAGAAACAACGGTTCACTGTTGTAGTAGTTGTTCATCACCACACGCATCCCTTGATCCCGTAAGGCTTGGCTGTACGCAGTAAATAGCGTGTCACTGCCTGCTGTAGGCAGAACGCTCATCATCTCGTGATTGGCCGCGTAGTTTGCCAGCACGGGCAACGCCACTAACGCCAGTACATTCTTGTCTTCAGCAATATCTGCCAACGCTTGTTCGGTAGTCTGATTGGCCTTTGCCTCGTAACGCAGCACCAAATCCCCTGCACTACGCTCTTTAAGTAAGTCAGCCCAGTACTTCACCACTTTGCTGTCAAAGCCATTACTCTTACCGTCGTGCACTATCGTAATCTCGGTAGGAGCAGCCCATGCTGCCAAAGGGGCACAGGCCAAACACAGAATGTGCACCCAGTTTCCTAAAATTTTGTTTTTTTGCATGGTTACTTCTCTCCGCTGCACAAATACTCCACAAACACTCTCTACACTACGTCTTTTGCCTCTCGCAGAAGCAAATAGAGGTAAACAGTACCCCACTGTAGAGTAGGCTTACACATTTTTTGCGATTAGTATCAATCCATGACGTGTTTTTACGAGTTTACGTTTATACACGTTCCAGACTTGCCAGAAATAGAGCCGCTTCGGTACAGTTTCACTTAACTACGTTATACATTGGTGGCGCATCCTGTTGCGCAACGTAAAACGTTACAATGCACCATCACTGGATTTTCACTGCATTTCATGAACAGTTCCTCTTCCGATACGTTGCTGAAGTTCGAATCTGCTTCGCTAGGCTACGGTAAATTCACCGTCTTGAGCGAGATTGATATTGAAGTTAAGCGTGGCCAAGTTGTGGCCATGATGGGTGGTTCTGGCTCAGGAAAAACCACACTGATGCGTGCTGCCACACGTCAAATTGTGGCGCAAAGCGGTAAGGTCTATGCCTTTGGTGACGACTTAGCCCAGCTCAACGACCAACAAGTACGCCACGCACGACAACGCATGGGGGTTTTGTTCCAACAAGGCGCCCTGTTCACTGACTTAAATGTCTTTGAAAACGTTGCCTTCCCACTGCGCGAACATACTGATCTATCCGAAGAACAAATACTAGAACGCGTACTGGGCAAACTGGATGCCGTAGGGTTACGTGCTGCCGCACACCTGCAAATCGCCGAAATCTCCGGCGGTATGGCACGTCGTGTCGCCTTAGCCCGCGCCATTGTGCTGGAACCTGAGCTTATTTTGTACGATGAACCGTTTGCTGGTTTAGACCCTATCTCTCTGGGTATTACTGCGCAACTCATACGCGACCTTACCGACAAGCTGAATTGCGCCTCGGTACTGATTACGCACGACGTACCAGAATCCTTCGCCATTGCCGATCACGTGTATATCGTGGGGCAAGGCAAGTTGATTGGGCATGGTGCCCCTGCCGAGTTAGAAAAGTCGACGGATCCTTATATTGCCCAGTTCTTGCATGGTGAACCTGATGGCCCTATCGCCTTCAACTACCCTGTGACACCCGCATTTAACGACTGGTTAAATACACAACGCCGCCCATGATAAAACTGCTCTCCCCCATCACGGCACTAGGCCGCTTTGTCAGACTGAGCATTCATGGCTTGGGTGCTTTTACACGTCTGTTTTTTGCCATTCTGGCGCGCTCAGGCATTGCCCTGAGACGTCCCGGTTTGGTGTCACAACAAATTCACTTTATTGGTAATTACTCGCTGCTGATTATCGCCATCTCTGGCCTTTTTGTAGGTTTCGTGCTGGGATTGCAAGGGTATTACACGCTGAGCCGTTATGGTTCCGAAGAAGCATTAGGCTTGTTGGTCGCGTTGTCGTTGAGCCGTGAGCTAGGCCCCGTGGTGACCGCATTATTGTTTGCAGGTCGCGCCGGCACATCCTTAACTGCTGAAATCGGGCTCATGAAGGCCGGCGAACAGCTTACCGCCATGGAAGTCATGGCCGTAGACCCCATACGCCGTGTATTGGTACCCCGTTTCTGGGGCGGCATGATCGCCATGCCTATACTCGCTGCCGTATTCTCAGCCGTTGGTGTGATTGGCGGCTGGATTGTAGGTGTGCCCATGATTGGCATTGACCCAGGCTCGTTCTGGTCACAGATGCAGTCTGGCGTTGATATCTTTGATGACGTCCTCAACGGCGTTATCAAAAGCATTGTGTTCGGTTTGGTAGTCACGCTGATCGCCCTATATACAGGCTGGACAGCCAAAGCAACACCTGAGGGTGTTTCCCGTGCCACGACCCGTACAGTGGTCGCCGGCTCATTAGCCGTGCTCGGTTTGGATTTCCTGCTTACAGCACTGATGTTCAGCAATTAATTTTTTACGGATACGTATCATGTCACGCGAAAGATCTGATTTTCTTGTAGGCCTGTTTGTGCTGATTGGCTTGGTAGCCTTAGCCTTTCTGGCACTGCGCGCAGGTAACCTGAGCTCTTTCTCCTTTGCGCCTACCTACCAAGTACAAGCCTCTTTCAATAACTTGGGTGGCCTGAAAGTACGCGCTCCCATCAAGAGCAGTGGCGTGGTCGTAGGCCGCGTTACCAATATCGCTTTTGATAACGAAGACTTCAAAGCCTTGGTCACCATGGAGCTAGAAGACCGCTACCAGTTTCCGGATGACAGCTCTGCTTCCATCCTCACTTCTGGCTTGCTAGGCGAACAATATATAGGCATCACTCCCGGTGGCAGCGATGACGCTCTACATAACGACAGTGTCATTCCCTACACACAAAGCGCCGTAGTTCTAGAAGAGCTAATCAGTAAATTCCTCTATAACAAGGCTGGCGAGTAAACTCTATTCCCCTGTGCGAAATAGAGTGCGTCCAAAAAACGACTCTGCGGTCAATTTGCTATATATAGGGCTCCAGCATCTGGTATCTTTGTCTCTCTTTACCTCGGATTTTTGATCATGAACGTTACACAGCAAGCTTCACCCCCTCTCTATAAGCGTCCCTTAGCCATAGGTTCTACCTTGGCTGCACTGGCGTTGGTGAGCGGCTGTGCGACCGTGAACAACCCAAATCCTAGAGACCCCTTCGAAAGCTACAACCGGACTATGTACACGATCAATTACAACATTGATCAAGCACTATTCCGTCCTATTGCATCGGCCTACCACACCCTGACACCGCAACCTGCGCAGAACTGTTTCCGTAACATGTTCAATAACCTGGGTGACATCTGGTCTGCTGCCAACAGCTTCTTGCAAGGTCGCCCGCACGATTTCTTCAACACGCTGGGTCGTGTGCTGTTCAATACCACTATGGGTATTGGTGGCTGCTTCGACGTTGCATCTGAAATGGGTTCCAGACGTATTCCTAACGACTTTGGCACAACGCTAGGCGTATGGGGTATCCCAACTGGTCCATACATTGAATTGCCATTGTTAGGACCAAGCACCTTGCGTGATACGGCTGGTTATGCAACCGTATTTGCTGGTATTGATAGCCTGACTGAAGTTGTACCAATCATGGCAATCAAAAATGTCCCTGTACGTAATTCACTCATGGGGCTATACATCATCAACATGCGCTCTAACCTGTTGGATGCAGACGAGTTGGTTAACGAAGTAGCGTTGGATCGCTATAGCTTCATTCGTGACGCCTACTTGCAGCGCCGTGACGCCATGGTAGAAAGCCGTCGAGATGGCGGTACAGCTGGTGATGCCGCGTTACCAGACTATGGCGATGACGACTACGATGATGAAGACACCAGCACCACAGCCCCTGCTACCACACAAGACTGAAGGCCGAAACCCTATGTTTACGACTCTTTTTAGATTACCTGCTCTCTTGCTGATGGCGTTTAGCCTGACACTGTTCAGCCCACTGGCCAGCGCACAAACTATTGATGCCACAGGTTCACCACAAGACTTCGTAGAAGCCGTGGCGAGCACAGCATTAAACGCTGTCAAAAGCGATGATGCCGCGCGTCAAGGCGATCGTGAAGCCGTTAAAGTGCTAATCGAAAACTACGTATTGCCTTACGTTAATTTCGAGAAAACCACCCGCTTGGCGGCTGGCAGACACTGGCGTACCGCCACACCCGAACAGCGTCAGAATCTGGTAAATGCGTTTAAAAACACCTTGATCCGCACCTACAGTGGTGCCATGACCAAGGTAGACGACAAGTCCAGTATTTCCATGCAACCATTTCGTGGTGATGCCAATGCGAACGACGTTGTAGTGCGTTCCATGATCAACCAAAGCAATGGCCCAGCAGTCGCTGTAGATTACCGTCTGGAAAAAACCCCAGAAGGCTGGAAAGTGTACGACCTGAATGTGGAAAATATCTGGTTAATTCAGAATTACCGCAACCAGTTCAACGACCAGATAGCTCAAAACGGCATAGATGGTCTGATCAACGCACTGAATCAGCAAAACCGCTGATCCTGCGCTACACTTGATCGGATCACCTCTGTTTTTCCGATCCTAACTCTATGCAGAGTCGGGTTTACCAATAAGCCCGGCTCTTTGTGCTTTCATGTCTGCCATTCTGCTTGAAAACGTTTCCAAAACTTTCAGCCCTAAACGCCACAAGCTGCCGTTTTTGCGCTCGACCAAGGCTGCAGAAGCCGCACCCTTTCAGGCTCTGAAAGATGTTTCCCTGCGCATTGAGCCCGGAGAGTTTTTTGGTTTGCTAGGCCCTAATGGCGCTGGCAAAACCACCATGATTTCCATTTTGGCCGGCATTACCAAAGCCACCCAAGGCACTGCTAAGGTGTATGGCTACGATGTGCAAAGCGAATACAGGCAGTCTAGACGTGCATTGGGAGTCGTTCCCCAAGAGCTGGTGTATGACCCATTTTTCACCGTGCGTGAAACTCTGCGCTTGCAGTCCGGCTACTTTGGTTTACGTAACAACGATGACTGGATTGACGAAATCCTGCACCATTTGGGCTTAAGCGATAAAGCCAATTCCAACATGCGCGCTTTATCCGGTGGGATGAAACGCCGTGTATTGGTAGCCCAAGCCTTGGTACACAAACCACCCGTAATCATTCTAGATGAACCTACCGCTGGTGTGGACGTAGACTTACGCCGCAACTTATGGGAATTCATCACACGCTTAAACCGCGCTGGCCATACGATTTTGCTGACTACCCACTATTTGGAAGAAGCAGAAGCGCTGTGTGGCCGCATTGCTATGCTCAAAGCCGGTGAAATCATCGCACTAGACACCACCGCTAACCTGCTAAAAAGCGCTGGCAGTCACGATCTGGAAGAAGCTTTTGTACGTATCATGCATGGCGAACAACTGAATGAGGCACTGGCATGAGCACACAACCTACGCCAACCAAGCGCTGGGGTGTGCCTGACCAAGACAGCCTGGCACAACTCGCACAAGATTCCTTACCGCCGTTGCAAACCCAACCTGGCGGCTCAGGTTTTCCTACGCTGCTATTCAAAGAGCTCAAGCGCTTCTGGAAAGTAGGCGGCCAAACCATGGCAGCGCCTGTGCTGTCTGCCTTGCTGTATTTGCTGGTGTTCGCACATATTTTGGAAGGGCGCGTGAACGTATACGACAAAATCCCGTATACCGCCTTTTTGATTCCCGGCTTGATGATGATGAGCATGCTGCAAAATGCATTTGCTAACCCATCGTCATCGCTAGTGCAAAGCCGTATGGGTGGGAACCTGATTTTCATCTTGCTACCGCCACTATCCCACTGGGATATCTTTGCCGCCTATTTATTAGCCTCTATTATTCGTGGCTTAGTGGTGGGCATTGCGATTGGTGTGGTCTCGCTGTTCTTCATTCCGCTGCAAATCCACAGCTACGTTTGGGTACTAACTTTCGCGATTTTATCCTGTGGCGTCATGGGTGCTCTGGGTATAATTGCGGGCCTGTGGTCTGAAAAATTTGATCAACTTTCAGTGTTCCAGAATTTCCTGATCATGCCTGCGACCTTCTTGTCCGGCGTGTTCTACTCCATACACAGCCTGCCTCCTTTCTGGCAGACGGTATCGCACTGGAACCCTATTTTCTACACCATTGATGGTTTCCGTTATGGCTTTTTTGCCATCTCAGATGCCTCCCCTTGGCACAGTCTGGCCGTGGTTGGGTCCGTGTTTGTCGTACTGTGCCTGATCCTGCTACGCATGCTCATTTCGGGCTATAAATTACGGAATTAATTATGTTGCCGACACCTGAACTCGTACGCCAGTACATTGCCGACAACCTTGACTGTGAACACGTCGAAGTCACTGGTGATGGTGCCCACTTTGAGGCCATCATCGTAAGCCGTGAGTTTGAAGGCAAGCGCGCTATCGCTCGCCACCAACGCGTATACAAAGCATTGGGGAACCGCATGGATGCTGAAATCCATGCCTTGTCCATGCGCACTCTTACTCCCGAAGAATATAAGGCTGAACAGAATGGATAAACTGCGCATCACCGGTGGTCAACGTTTAAACGGAGAGATCACCGTATCCGGTGCCAAAAATGCCGCCCTGCCTATACTCTGTGCCACGTTACTGACCAGCGATACGATTACGCTGCATAACGCGCCAGAACTGCGCGACATTGACACCACCCTAAAGCTGCTGAATCAGTTGGGTGCTCATGTAGAGCGCAATGCCGAAAGCGTAACCATATGCGCCAACGAACTGCATAGCTTGGAAGCCCCTTACGAGCTGGTGAAAACCATGCGTGCTTCCATTCTGGTGCTAGGCCCATTGCTTGCACGTTTCGGTGAAGCCCGTGTGAGCTTGCCTGGTGGTTGCGCCATTGGCCAACGCCCTGTGGATCAGCACATCAAAGGCTTGGAAGCCATGGGTGCAGATATACACATCGAACACGGTTTCGTAGTTGCCAAAGCCAAACGCCTCAAAGGTGCGGTAATCCGTACTGACATGGTGACGGTCACAGGTACAGAAAACCTACTGATGGCCGCCACACTGGCCGACGGTGAGACCATTCTGGAAAACGCAGCACGTGAACCAGAAATCGTAGACTTGGCCGAACTGCTGATCGCCATGGGAGCGAAAATCAGTGGCCACGGTACAGATCGCATCACCATTCAAGGTGTAGAACGCCTGCACGGTGCAGAACACACCATCATGCCTGACCGCATTGAGGCAGGTACATTCCTGTGCGCGGTAGCCGCTACAGGCGGTGATTTAATGCTGCGTCGCGCCTGCCCTGACACTCTGGGTGCAACGTTAGACAAGCTGCGTGAAGCGGGCCTGCACATAGAAACTGGTCCAGACTGGGTACGCGGCACAATGCATGGTCGCCCTAAAGCCACAGGCTTCCGCACTAGTGAATACCCAAGTTTCCCTACTGACATGCAAGCGCAGTTGATGGCACTGAACACCATCGCTGACGGTACTGCCATGGTAGTAGAGACCATCTTCGAAAACCGTTTCATGCACGTACAAGAGCTGATCCGCTTGGGTGCGCAGATCGAAATCGACGGTAATGCTGCCGTTGTAACTGGTGTAAGCCAGCTGTTGGGTGCCCGTGTGATGGCAACTGACTTGCGTGCGTCTGCTAGCTTAGTAATTGCTGGTTTGGCCGCCAAAGGCGACACCATCATCGAGCGTATTTACCACTTGGATCGTGGCTACGACCGCATGGAATCCAAACTGCAAGCTGTAGGCGCCCGCATTGAGCGCCTAACGAAGGAAGAAGAATGAGCCCAGCCAGTGCAAATCGTCCTCTGACCTTGGCACTTTCCAAAGGTAGGATTTTTGATGAAACCCTACCTTTGCTGGAAGAAGCCGGCATTAAGGTGTTGGAAAGCCCAGAAACGTCACGCAAGTTGATTCTGCCTACCAACTCACCTGATCTGCAAATCATCATTGTGCGCGCTACTGACGTACCTACGTACGTGCAATACGGTGCTGCGCATATTGGGATCGCGGGTAAAGACGTACTGTACGAACACAGCGAGCATCACCCTGGCGGTATCTACCAGCCCATCGACCTGAACATCGCTCGTTGCCGTATGAGCGTGGCCGTGGCCGAAGGCTTTGACTACGACAACGCCGTACGCAAAGGTTCTCGCCTGCGCATCGCGACTAAATACACGCGTGCAGCGCGTGAGCACTTCGCATCCAAAGGTGTGTACGTAGACTTAATCAAACTGTACGGCTCCATGGAACTGGCTCCGCTGGTAGGGCTGGCTGACGCCATTGTGGACTTGGTTTCCACTGGTAGCACCTTGCGTGCCAACCACTTGGAAGAAGTAGAAGAGATCGCCCAGATTTCCTCGCGCCTGATCATCAACCAAGCCGCCATGAAAACCCGTCAGACTGAATTGCAGCCTCTGATCAACGCTTTTATGCGCGCAGCGGTTGAACCCCCCCTGAACTAGACGATCTCGGATACACTAAACTGTACCCTGTTGTTTCTCTTTAGATTAGTACCATGTCTATGATCCGCCGTTTGAGCACGACATCCGCCCAGTTCGATCAAGAATTGCGCGACTTGCTGGCTTATGAAGCCACACAAGATGACTCCATCGAGCAAGCCTGTAAAACCATTCTGCACGCTGTGCAGCATCGTGGTGATGAGGCATTGCTAGAGTTCACACAGCGTTTCGATCATGTACCAGCAAACTCTATCGCTGATTTAGTTATTTCTGCCGAAGAGTTACAGCAAGCACTGGACACTCTGCCTGCAGAGCAACGCAGCGCGCTAGAAAAAGCCGCTGAACGTGTACGTCTGTACCACGAGAAGCAACGTGCAAGCGATTGGTCCTACACCGAAGCCGACGGCACAGTGCTAGGCCAAAAAATCACACCACTGGATCGCGTGGGTTTGTACGTGCCTGGTGGTAAAGCCGCCTACCCATCATCCGTACTAATGAACGCCATGCCTGCTAAAGTGGCAGGCGTTAAAGAGCTGGTGATGGTTACCCCCACACCCAAAGGCGAGCGCAACCAGTTAGTACTGGCTGCAGCGGCATTAGCGGGTGTAGATAAGGTGTACACCATTGGTGGCGCGCAAGCCGTAGCAGCATTGGCTTATGGCACACAAACTATTCAGCCTGTGGATAAAATCGTAGGCCCAGGTAACGCCTACGTCGCCGAAGCCAAACGTCGCGTGTTTGGTATTGTGGGCATAGACATGATTGCTGGCCCTAGCGAAATTCTGATCATCGCCGACGGCAGTACTCCTGCCGAGTGGGTAGCGATGGATCTGTTCTCGCAAGCCGAGCACGATGAACTAGCACAATCCATTTTGCTGTGCCCTGACGCCGCCTACTTAGACAAAGTAGAAGCCGCTATCGCTGAACTCATCACCACCATGCCGCGTGAAGCCATCATTCGCCAAAGTCTGAAAGACCGTGGCGCACTGATCTTAGTACGCGATATGGATGAAGCATGTAACGTTGCTAACCACATTGCCGCCGAACACTTGGAAATTTCCACACTGGAACCCGAGCGTTGGGCGCAAAAAATCCGCCATGCGGGCGCTATTTTCATGGGCCACTACAGCTCGGAGTCGCTGGGCGACTACTGCGCAGGCCCTAACCACGTACTGCCCACATCGCGTACCGCGCGTTTCTCATCCCCATTAGGTGTGTATGATTTCCAGAAACGCAGCAGCATGATTAATGTCTCGCAGGCCGGCGCTCAAACGCTAGGCCCTATTGCCGCTACTCTCGCTAAAGGCGAAGGGCTATTTGCCCACGCTGCCAGCGCAGAATACCGTCTCAAACCTTAACCCCGGTCTGGTTACCGTTTTGTTATGCGTACAGCTGAAGTTTCCCGTAATACCAATGAAACCCGTATCCGTGTTGCCATCAATATTGATGGCACCGGCCGCCATAATCTAAACAGCGGCGTACCTTTTCTGGACCACATGCTGGACCAGATCGCACGTCATGGCCTCATTGATCTGGATGTATCCTGTGATGGCGACACCCACATTGATGATCACCACACTGTGGAAGATATCGGCATTGCACTGGGTAAGGCTTTTGCACAAGCCGTTGGCAACAAGGCAGGTTTGCGCCGTTATGGCCACTCCTACGTGCCACTGGACGAGGCCTTAAGCCGTGTAGTAATTGATTTCTCCGGCCGTCCTGGTCTGTTTTACTACGTAAATTACACCCGTGCCCGTATTGGCAATTTTGACGTAGACTTGGCCCGCGAATTTTTCCAAGGCTTTGTGAACAACGCCAACGCTACTGTGCACATTGATAATCTACGTGGCGAAAACGCACACCACCAGTGTGAAACCATTTTCAAGGCGTTTGGCCGCGCGTTGCGTATGGCACTGGAAGTAGACCCACGCAGTGAAGGCATCATCCCCTCCACTAAGGGCGTACTCTAACCCTCACTCTCTGGCTATCCATCGTGAGTACGATCGCTATCGTCGATTACGGCATGGGCAACATACACTCTGTTGCCCGCGCCCTTCAAGCTGCAGCACCCGAGGCCACTATTTTACTGGCCAGCACTCCCGCACAACTACAACAAGCCGACAGGCTAGTACTCCCCGGACAAGGCGCCATGCCTGACTGTATGCAGTCCTTGCAACAGTCCGGACTACTACATTCCTTACGTGAACAAGCCAACCTCAAACCGTTGCTGGGTATTTGTGTAGGTGAGCAAATGCTGTTCAGCCATAGTGATGAAGGCAACACTGACTGCCTGAACCTATTTGAAGGTGATGTGGTACGCTTTCACGGTCCGGCTTTTTATCACCCAGAACATCAACGCCAAGGGCTGAAAATCCCTCATGTGGGCTGGAATCAAGTTTTTCAGCAACAGCCACATCCGTTATGGGTAGATATAGCTCAAAATAGCTACTTTTATTTTGTTCATAGCTATTACGTAAAGCCAGTTGCCACTACACTATGCGCAGGAAGCACCCATTATGGCTATGCTTTCACCAGTGCAGTCGCAAAAGACAATATTTTCGCTGTGCAATTTCATCCTGAGAAAAGTGCACAGTCCGGTTTACAGCTATTGCACAATTTTGCACACTGGAAACCTTAACTTTACCCGCATCGCGGCTTTTTCTTTTCGTTTACCATTTAGACATTAACGCTAGAGATCATGCTTTTAATCCCCGCCATCGACCTACAAGACGGGCGTTGTGTACGCCTACGCCAGGGCGACCTGGATGACGCTACCGTATTCTCCGATGATCCCGGTGCCATGGCAGCACAGTGGCTTGAACAAGGAGCACGACGCCTGCATCTGGTGGATTTGAACGGTGCTGTGTCCGGCAAACCTGTGAACCAAGCCGCGATCAAATCCATTTTGGCTGCTGTTGACGAAGAAGTCCCCGTGCAAATCGGCGGTGGTATTCGTGATCTGAACACCATCGAAGCCTATTTGGACCAAGGTCTGAGCTACGTCATTATCGGTACTGCTGCCGTTAAAAACCCCGGTTTTCTGCGCGATGCTTGCAGCGCGTTCCCTGGCCAAATTATCGTAGGTTTGGACGCACGCGACGGCAAAATCGCTACTGATGGCTGGAGCAAACTGAGCCGCCACGACGTACTAGATATTGCCAAGAAATTTGAAGACTACGGTTGTGAATCCATCATCTACACCGACATCGGTAGAGATGGCATGCTAAGCGGCGTCAACATTGAAGCCACCGTTGCTCTGTCCCGCCACGTTAGCATTCCTATCATCGCATCCGGCGGTGTAGCCAACCTGAAAGACATCGAAGCCTTGTGCGAAGTAGAGCACGAAGGCATCGAAGGCGTGATTCTGGGCCGCAGCCTGTACGAAGGCACTTTAGATTTCGCAGAAGCTCAAAACTTCGCGGACGAGTACGAAGCATGAGCGAAACCAACACCCACAGCTGCCGCATTATTCCTTGCCTTGACGTCAACGCAGGCCGTGTCGTTAAAGGCGTGAATTTTGTGGACTTGGTGGATGCAGGTGACCCTGTTGAAATCGCGCGCAGTTACAACGAGCAAGGTGCTGACGAAATCACCTTGCTGGACATTACTGCCACCACAGAAAACCGTGATCTGATTCTGCCTATTATCGAAGCAGTCGCGAGCCAAGTATTCATTCCACTCACAGTAGGTGGTGGTGTGCGCGAAGTAGGCGACATTCAGCGTTTGCTGAATGCAGGTGCCGACAAAGTGTCCATTAACAGCGCCGCTGTCGCGAATCCCGACTTAGTACGTGCAGCTGCTGATCATTACGGCTCACAGTGCTTAACTGTTGCTATTGATGCCCGTCGCGTCTCTGCGCCAGGCGAACCTGCTCGTTGGGAAGTACACACCCACGGCGGCAAAAAAGGCACAGGCATTGATGTAGTGGAATGGGCGCAGCGCATGGCCAAACTGGGAGCAGGGGAGCTGTTGCTCACCAGTATGGACAAAGACGGCACCAAGTCCGGCTTTGACCTTGAGCTGACCCGCGCAGTGTCTGATGCTGTTGCTATTCCGGTGATTGCCTCTGGCGGTGTGGGTACGCTTGAACACTTGGCTGAAGGTGTATTGCAAGGTGGTGCCAGCGCCGTATTAGCTGCCAGCATTTTCCACTATGGCACCTACACCATCCCGCAAGCTAAAGCCTATTTGGCCGAACGTGGTATTCAGGTTAGGACATAACATGACCCAAGACTGGCTGTCTCAAGTGCATTTTGATGAGCAGGGATTAATCCCTGCCATTGCCCAAGACGCCCACACAGGCGCCATTTTGATGGTGGCCTGGATGAACCATGAAGCGTTGGCTGAAACCGTAGCAACCAATCGTGCTGTGTATTGGTCACGCTCTCGCCAACGTTTGTGGCGTAAAGGTGAAGAATCTGGGCATACACAAAACTTAAAAGAAATTCGTCTAGACTGTGATGGTGATGTGATTTTGCTGCGCGTAGAACAGCTAGGCGGCATTGCATGTCACACAGGCCGGGAAAGCTGTTTTTACCAGCGCCTGGATACCGATGAACAAGGCCGTACTTACTGGAAGACTGTAGATCCAGTATTAAAAGACCCTTCCACTATTTACCAATGACCACCGATTACCGTAATGTACTCAGCCAACTGGCTGATTTGTTGGAAACACGGCTACCCGCTAATGGCGGCGATCCACAAACCTCCTACAGTGCTCGTTTACTTGCCACCGCGAATGCACCAGACGCATTCCTGAAAAAAATAGGTGAAGAAGCCTGTGAATTGGTGATGGCAGCTAAAGACAATACGCCAGACCGTATTGTGTCGGAAACCGCTGATCTCTGGTTTCACTGCTTGGTTGCGCTGACTCACTACCAGATTCGTCCCGAAACGGTATTGGCCGAACTGGCCCGCCGCCAAGGTTTGTCTGGCTTGGAAGAAAAAGCCCAGCGCAAGCAAGACTAAGCAGCCATCAAGTGCTGTAAACTAAGATTTGACCTCTCTTTTTCACTTGTCTATACGTTATGAGCGAAAACTGCCTGTTCTGTAAAATCATTGAAGGTACGATTCCTTCCGCCAAGGTTTTCGAGAACGACGAATTTGTCGCTTTCAAAGACATCAACCCGGTTGCTCCCGTGCATATTCTGCTGGTGCCACGTCATCACGTAGTATCTTTGCAGGATGTCACATCCACTGATGCAACATGGCTGGGCAAAATGATGGCATTGGTGCCTCAGATTGCTAGCGAAAATGGTTGCCGCCCAGGTCCTGAAGGCGGCTTTAGAGTTGTGATCAACAGTGGAAACGATGGTGGTCAAGAAGTTGGCCACTTGCATGTACATATTATCGGGGGTCAACGCCCCTGGAAATCCACGGCTACCGCCGTTGCCTAATTTGCGGAGAAAAACATGGGAAGTTTTAGTATCTGGCACTGGCTGGTTGTACTAGTCATCATCGCTCTGGTTTTTGGTACCAAAAAACTGCGTAACGTAGGTGAAGACCTAGGCGGCGCAATTAAAGGCTTCAAAAAAGGTATGAAAGATGCACAGACCGACGAACAGCCTGAAGCTGTGACTCAAAAAGTGCAAGACAACACCACCATTGATGTGCAAGCCAAAGAAAAACAGGATTCCTAAGGTTTCCACCTTTTAAGGTTTTGCCACGTATATGTTTGACATTAGTTTCAGTGAATTACTGCTGATTGCTGTTGTTGCTCTGATAGTGCTCGGTCCCGAACGTCTACCCAAGGTAGCGCGTACGGTAGGGCACTTGATGGGGCGTGCTCAACGTTATATGAACGACGTCAAATCGGACATACAACGTGAAATGGATCTGGAAGAAATCAATAAACTGAAAAACCAGATGCAAGATGCCGCCAACTCAGTGCGCAGTTCGGTCAACGATAGTGTCAACACCATAAAAGACCCTTTATCTGAAGCACAACAGGCTCTCTCTGATCTACACAAACCGTTAGATACCCCTACAGAACCTGTTGCTGCTGAGAAAAAGGCTGCATTACCGGATACCGCTGAAGCAGCGCAGCCTGCCTCAACCGCTACGCCAGACAACGCTAATAAGGCCAAAGAATGACCCAAGAGCAATCTGGCGATACCTTTATCTCGCACTTAGTTGAATTACGCAGCCGCTTGATGCGTGCCGTGCTGAGCGTACTGGTCGTATTTTTTGTACTGTTCATGTACCCCGGGCCATCCGTCATTTACGACGTACTGGCACAACCTATGCTGGCCTCGTTGCCGCAGGGTACACGCATGATCGCTACGGGCGTTATCACACCCTTTATGGTGCCAGTCAAAGTGACGTTGTTAGCGTCCTTTATGGTGGCGCTACCAATAGTGCTGTATCAAGCGTGGGCTTTTGTCGCTCCTGGTTTGTACAAACACGAGAAACGTCTGGCCTTACCGCTGATTTTCTCTAGTACCGTGCTATTTATCGCAGGGATGGCGTTTTGTTATTTTGTGGTCTTTAAAACGGTTTTCCACTTTATTGCCACCTTTGCTCCAGACTCCATCACGCCTGCACCAGATATCGAAGCCTACCTGAACTTTGTCATGACGATGTTCCTGGCCTTTGGTATTACTTTTGAAGTGCCTATTGCCGTTATTTTGCTTGTCAAAACCGGCATCACCAGTGTGGCCAAACTACGTGAAGTGCGTGGTTATGTGATCGTAGGGGCATTTATTATCGCTGCCGTTGTCACACCACCAGATGTAGTCAGCCAATTCCTGCTGGCTGCCCCACTGTGTTTGCTCTACGAGCTAGGTATTATCTTTGCCAGCTTCATGAAAAAACGTGAAGCAGATTCCGATTCTGACTCCCGCGAACTAGAAGCCTAAAAACTCACTCACAAGCCGCAGATTCTGCGGCTTGTTTGTTTTAGCACCACGTCATTTACATTTACCTACCTATCGGTAGGTAGGAATGCTAGAATACGTTTTTCTTTAAACATGAAGCTCCGCACATTATGTACGCTGAACTGTCACCGTCTGCTGAACGTATATGCCAAGCAGCAATCCTACATTTCTCTGAGCACCACTATGCTAGCGCCTCGTTAAATGAAATAGCGATAGCTGCCGGCATACGCAAAGCATCGCTGTACGCACACTTCAAAAACAAAGATGAACTGTATCTCGCAGCGTTTAATCGCGCTTTGGCCGTAGAGCTAGAACACGTACAACAATGCTTTGCAGACACCCCCGCCTCCCAGCTTGGTTTTCATTACTGCCAAAGCTTAGCTGCCCGTTACACCCAAGCCCCTACACTGCGCTTCATGTTATTGGCGGCCTATATACAGCCCGCCTCATTAAAGGTCGCTCTGGACGAAGGCTATGAAGACTACTTGCAACTGCTCAGGGATCGTTTTAGTGCAGCTTTAGTCACTGCTCACCCAGCACTAGTGCCACACCCCAGCCTCATTACTCAATTCAGCACGGCCTACCTAGGTATCGTAGACAGCTTGCACGTCAAACTGGTCTACACCAACGGCCAAGAATTCCAAGGCAGATTAGCAGCGCTAGAAATGCTACTCATCACCTCTTTGCAACACACTTTGCACTCGCTGTAATCACAATGACCTCCCATCGCAATACGGCCGCAGGCGGCCTGTCTCTTTCCCTGATTCTGCTTCTTGCTTTGTTTACCGCCATGGATGCCATGGCCATAGACATGTATTTACCCAGCATGCCCGCCATAGGGCTAGGCTTTGGGGTATCGGCAACTCAAGTACAACAAACACTGTCCATTTTCTTGATAGGCTTAGCGGTAGGGCAAGCGGCTTACGGCCCATTGCTAGACAGATACGGCCGTAGACTACCCATGCTCATAGGCGTGGTGATCTTTGTTGTGGGTTCTGTGGTCGCAGCCCTAGCTCCCAGCATTGAGTGGTTATTGACTGCCCGCTTCTTACAGGCGCTGGGTGCAGCAGCTGGCTTGGTCACACCTCGTGCGATTGTGTCAGATCGCTGCACGCTAGCAGAGTCAGCACCCATCTTTTCATTGCTAATGCAGATCATGATGATTGCCCCCATCCTGGCACCCATCATTGGCGGATTTTTATTAGAGCAGGGCAGTTGGCGTCTGATTTTTTGGGCATTGGCTGGCATAGGTGCTTTGGGTCTACTGTGGGGCATTGTCACCGTACCTGAAACGCTCAAACCCGCACAACGCAGCAGCCTCAGCATATCCAGCATCTTGCGCTCGTACAGCCAGCAATTACGTTTGCCTATTTTCATGGCCTACACGTTAGCCGGTAGTTTTATGCTGTCGTCGCTGTTCTTGTACATCAGCCACTCAGCTTTTATTTTTACCCAGCATTTCGATCTCACACCCAGTACCTTCAGCTACCTATTCGCGGGTAATGCGATAAGCCTGGTCATTGGTGGCCAACTGAGTACCTCACTGTTGAAGCGCGGTTTTGCCGAAACGCGAGTAACGTACATAGGCCTGTGCCTGCATCTACTCAGTGGCGCATTATTGTTCCTCATCGTAAAACTAGGGTTAGCGTCACTGTGGAGCTATGCTACGCTCATTGCTTTGGCCGTTGGTTCGCTGGGGCTGATTTTTGGTAATCTGACAGCATTGACCATGCACCATAGTGGTAAGCAAGCAGGGGTTGCTTCGGCGCTGATGGGCACCTTGCAATACCTAATCTCTGCGCTAGCAGGGTATGTGGTTGCTTTCTTTGGTCAGGGCCCAGCAGTATTGCCACTGGCTATCGCCGGATGCGCCTTACTTGCGCTGCTATGCTGCAAGCTGGCCGAACGCCCACAGCCACCGTTGGTACAGGCCTAAGCACTACGTTCAACCTTAGTTTATTGATGGAAGCACCATGTCACAGATCTCGCGAACCGAGCTTGAGCACTGGCTCACAGCCACCCTGCAACCGCACCGCTTTTCGGATTACTGCCCCAACGGCATACAAGTAGAAGGGCGCGACACTATTCGCCATATCGTGACGGGTGTAACTGCCTCACAAGCCCTATTGGACGCTGCTGTAGAGCGGGGCGCTGACACCGTGCTGGTGCACCATGGTTGGTTCTGGAAAAACGAAGATGCCCGCATACGTGGCATTAAAAAGCAGCGTCTACTGACCACGTTGCAGCACGACCTGAATCTGTTCGCGTACCACCTACCTCTGGATGCTCATCCCACCTTGGGCAATAACGCCCAATTGGCGCAGGTATTAGAGCTAGAACCCACCTACGATGATGAAGGTGAACCCGTCACCTGTGGCCCTGGCGGACTCATTTGGTTAGGCAAAAGTAAGCAGCCTCAGACCCTAGAAAGCCTGGGCCAGCTAGTTTGCAAGCAGATGCAACGACAGCCATTAATTGTAGGTTCACCACAACAAAGTGTGTCTACTGTTGCGTGGTGCACGGGCGGAGCTCAGGGCTATATGCAAGCTGCATTAGATGCAGGCGCTGATGTGTACATCACTGGAGAGGCGTCTGAGCCCAATTTCCATCTAGCCCACGAAACTGGAGCTGCCTTCATTGCCGCTGGTCACCACGCTACTGAGCGCTACGGTGTAAAAGCACTGGGTGAGGCCATTGCACAGCGTTTTGGCATCCAAGTAGACTTTGTAGACGTGGATAACCCCATCTAACTGTTGCAAGAACAGTACAAAACACCATAAACAAAAAAGCCCCGATTTTCGGGGCTTTTTTTGCGACGTTATCGCTAGATAACGACATTACTGAGCAGCATCACGTGTCTTCAAAGAGTCACGGATTTCACGCAGCAACACGATATCTTCTGGTGTAGGAGCTGGAGGTGCTTCTGCTTCCTCTACCTTCTCTTCTGCCATCAGCGTATTGCGCATACGGTTCACCATTTTCACCATCAAGAACACCACGAAAGCCAGCAGGATGAAGTTGATGAAAACCGTCAGGAAGCTACCCCAGGACAGCAACACAGCCCCAGCTTCATTCAAAGCCTCTAGGGTTTGTGGACCTGTATAACCTTCAGGTGAACGTAGTACAATGTATTGATTAGAGAAGTCGACTTCGCCGCCCAGCACGAAGCTGATGATGGGCATGAAGAGGTCTTTCACCAGTGAATCAATAATTTTTCCAAATGCGCCGCCAATAATCACACCGACGGCTAGGTCGATCATGTTGCCTTTTACTGCGAACTCCCTAAATTCTTTGATAAAACCACTGGTTTTGCTCATATAAACCTCTCTGATCAAGTCACTTGTGACGGGTAATGGCTATAATACCGGGTTGATATAACTTAACCCAGACCCAAAGTTTCGTAAATTTTGTGGTATACCCCGAGGGGGGTAGGAATAAGGATACTAGAATGAGTCAGATTACGACACAGCCCGAAGAAAACGGGGTCGACGAGCAGAAGCCTGCCGATCCTTCGCGCCGTTTCTGGGTCACTACTGCCTGTGCGGTTGGAGGTGTCGCCGGGGTTGGCGCCGCCGTTCCGTTTGTCGGGTCATTCGCCCCGTCAGCCAAAGCCCGCGCTGCAGGTGCTCCTGTAGAAGTAGATATCTCCACACTCGCTCCTGGCGAAATGCGTACTGTAGAGTGGCGCGGTAATCCCATTTGGATTATGTACCGCACTCCAGAGCAACTCGCCGAGCTTAGCAAGCACGATAACCAATTGGCTGACCCCGATTCAAATCGTCCCGGTTTCACCCCGGCTTACGCTAAAAACGAGTACCGCTCACGCCGCCCAGAAATTTTTGTCTGTATCGGTATTTGCACTCACCTTGGTTGCTCCCCCACCCCTCGTCTGAATTCCGGTGCCCAGCCTGGCCTACCCAGCGATTGGGATGGCGGTTTTCTATGCCCCTGTCACGGTTCTACCTTTGATCTTGCCGGGCGCGTGTACATGAACAAACCTGCACCCGATAACCTGGAAATTCCTCCTTACGAGTTTTCTGCCGACGGCAACCGCATCATGATTGGTGTGGACGAAAACAATAAGGCATAAGACATACAATTTTCAAAGATTAAAGGAGCCGTTTCATGGCTGGTGAGAAAACCGTCGAAACGACAGGACTCTTAGGATGGATTGATAGACGCTTCCCGCTGTCATCACTCTTTAAAGAGCATATGTCGGAGTACTATGCGCCAAAGAACTTCAACTTCTGGTATTTCTTTGGTTCGCTGGCACTGTTAGTGCTGGTCATTCAAATCGTGACCGGGATTTTCCTGGTAATGAACTACAAGCCTGATGCTGCATTGGCCTTTGCCTCTGTGGAATACATCATGCGCGAAGTACCGGGTGGCTGGATCATCCGTTACATGCACTCCACCGGCGCCTCCATGTTCTTCGTGGTGGTATACCTGCACATGCTGCGCGGCCTGATTTACGGCTCATACCGCAAACCTCGTGAGCTGGTCTGGATCTTCGGTGTGGCACTGTTCCTCTGTTTGATGGCGGAAGCCTTCTTGGGTTACCTGTTACCGTGGGGCCAGATGTCCTACTGGGGTGCACAGGTGATCGTGAACTTGTTTGCCGCCATTCCATTCATTGGCCCTGAGTTGGCGATTTGGATCCGTGGTGACTACGTAGTGTCTGACGCTACTCTGAACCGCTTCTTTGCCTTGCACGTAATTGCGATTCCTTTGGCCATTATTGGTTTGGTAGTTGCTCACATCATCGCGCTGCACGAAGTGGGCTCTAACAACCCAGACGGCGTAGAAATCAAAGAAGGCCCCAAAGATGCCAAAGGCAACCCTCTGGATGGCATTCCTTTCCACCCTTACTACTCCGTACACGATATCGTGGGCGTAGCTGGGTTCCTGATCGTGTTCGCGGCTATTTTGTTCTTCGCTCCAGAAATGGGCGGGTACTTCTTGGAATACAACAACTTCATTCCAGCTGACCCAATGAAGACACCTCCGCACATTGCTCCGGTTTGGTACTTCACACCGTTCTACTCCATGTTGCGTGCAACGACTGCCGATTTCACATGGATTCTGGCTGGTTCTGCGGTATTGGCTGCTGTGGTCTTGTTCTTCAAGAGCCGTCAGCCCGGTATTTTGCGCCTGATTGCACCAGTTATCCTGTTGGGCGTAGCTGTAGCACTGAAAATTTTTGACGCGAAATTCTGGGGCGTGGTCTCCATGGGTGGCGCTGTAGTGATTCTGTTCTTCTTGCCTTGGCTAGATGCATCACCAGTGAAATCCATCCGTTACCGTCCTACCTGGCACAAATTCCTGTACGCGATTTTCTTCATTAACTTCGTGATACTGGGTTACCTAGGTACACAACCACCAAACGACCTGTTCAACCTGCTGAGCCAAATTGGCACCGTTATCTATCTGGCATTTTTCTTCTTGATGCCTGTGTGGAGCCGCATGGGTACATTTAAGCAGGTACCGGATCGCGTGACCTTTCGCGCTCACTAGGACTCAACACGGATAGACCATGATTAAGAAACTATTTGGAATCTTGGCGTTGTCCCTGTCTTGCTCGGTGGCGGTTGCCGCCGAAGCAGGCTACCCGTTGGAAAGCGCCCCTAATCGCATTACCGACATGCCTGCACTGCAAAACGGTGCAAAGCTGTTCGTTAATTACTGTTTGAACTGTCACAGTGCCAACTCCATGCGCTACAACAAGCTCACGGAAATTGGCCTGACAGACGAAGAAATCCGCAAGAACTTACTGTTCACGGGTGAAAAAGTTGGTGATTTAATGACCATCGCCATGACACCTGCTGACGGTAAACAATGGTTTGGCGCTACGCCTCCAGACCTGTCTGTGACTGCGCGTGCCCTGTCTACCAACTTGGGCCCTAGCGGTACTGACTACATCTACACCTACTTGCGTACGTTTTACCGTGACGTGAACCGTCCTACCGGTTGGGATAACTTGGTATTCCCAAGCGTAGGTATGCCGCATGCGTTGTGGCAGCGTCAGGGTCATACTCAAGTAGAACGCACCACCGTTGCTGAAGCTGTGGGCGCAGATGGCAAACCATCTTGGGTACGTACTGTGACCAACTTTGATCAGTACGGTTTCTCTAGCAGCAAACAAGAAACACTGCCCGCCGACTACAAAGGTGGCGCTAGTGAATCGGTTAAATACACACCGGTGAATGCATCGCAAGCTAGCGAGTTTGCTAGCGATGTAGCTGACCTGAGCAACTTTATGCAATGGATGGCAGAACCTGTACAAAATACCCGTAAGAAAATTGGGTATGCTGTGATAGGCTTCTTGCTGATCTTCTTCTTTGTTGCTTGGCGTCTAAACAAAGCCTACTGGCGCGACATCAAGTAATGTCTTGTGACCATGCTGCCTACACGGCAGCATGGTAATCTTGCAAAGACGCCGGTATTATTATCAGAGCCTATGCTGGCTCTTGTTTTTATTTCTACGACTGGAAATCCTCACTATGATGGTACTCTACTCTGGAACTACATGCCCCTTCTCACAACGCTGCCGTTTTGTGTTGTTTGAGAAAGGCATGGATTTCGAGATTCGCGATATTGACTTGTACAACAAGCCCGAAGACATCGCCGTCATGAATCCATATGGCCAGGTACCTATTCTGGTTGAGCGCGAACTGGTTCTGTACGAGTCCAACATCATCAACGAATACATTGATGAGCGTTTCCCGCATCCTCAGTTGATGCCTGCAGACCCCACCATGCGCGCCCGCACACGCCTGTTCCTATACAACTTTGAGCGCGAACTGTTTACTTACGTTTCCATCTTGGAAGATCGTAGACAAGCAGCCGATCCTAAAGCTCAGGAAAAAGCCCGTGCGCAGATTCGCGACCATTTGGCTCAGTTGGCTCCAATTCTGACCAAAAACAAATACATGTTGGGCGAAGAGTTCTCCATGCTAGACGTGGCTATTGCTCCATTGCTATGGCGCTTGGACCACTACGGTATTGAACTGCCCAAGAGCGCTGCTCCAGTACAAAAGTACGCCGAGCGCGTGTTTTCCCGTCCGGCCTTCATTGAGGCACTGACACCATCCGAAAAAGTCATGCGTCGCTAAACACTATGCAAGAGACTTCTACCAAACCCTACATGATTCGTGCTCTGCACGAATGGTGCACTGATAACGGCTACACACCGTACATTGTGGTCACTGTGGACGACAACACCGTTGTTCCTCCCGGTTACGTACAAGACGGACAAATCACGCTGAACTTAGATTTGCTCGCTACCAATCAACTTATTCTTGGTAACGACTACATCGAGTTTCAGGCACGATTTGGTGGTGTTGCCGAAGATCTATTTGTGCCCGTTGCTGCCGTCAGCGCGATTTATGCGCGTGAGACAGGTGCCGGTATGGGGTTTGAGGTCTCTGAGTCCCCTGTCTATCCGGGGACAAACAGCACATCTGATTCAGCACCAGCCGCCACACCAGCGCCGGCAACTGAAAATAACGAATCACGTGCAGCGGATAAAGCGCCGCACCTGAAGATCGTTAAGTAACAGACGGCTGAACTGTCTAGCGCCTTAGGGCTACAAAAAAGCCTACCTGTTTGCAGGTAGGCTTTTTTACGCCTGTGGATAAGGTTTACGTGATGCAACTACTGTCCACAAAAACCTCCTGTGTATAACGTTAGTTCTGCGGTGCAGCTTTATTTTGCTGTAAACGCCATTCCAATAGACTTTTGAGTCCCACCGTCAGGATCGCCATACCCGCCAACAAGGCAGCAGCGGTAAAGGCAGCAGCCGTTTTGTAGTCGTTATTCAATTGCTCTACTAGCAACGACAGGGTAAGTGTTTGGTTCATCACCGTACCAGACACCACCGATACCGCACCAAACTCACCAATAGCCCGCGCGTTAGTCAGCACCACACCATATACCAAGCCCCAACGGATGTTAGGCATGGTCACCTGCCAAAAAATCTGCCAACCAGATGCCCCCAGACTCAGAGCTGCTTCTTCTTGCTCGCTGCCCAATGTTTGCATCACAGGAATCAGAATACGAGCCACATACGGTACGGTTACGAATATAGTGACCATCACAATGCCCGGCCACGCAAACATCAACTGCACGTTATGGGCACCTAACCAGCGACCCATCATGCTTTCAGCACCGTACACCACCAAATAACATAGACCGGCTACCACGGGCGATACAGCGTATGGGATGTCCACAAACAGGCTCAGCAGGCGTTTGCCTCGGAACTGGTAGTGCGTCATACACCATGCCAGCAAGATACCAAACACCATGTTTAATGGCACACTTAACAGCGCCACAAAGATCGTCAGACCAATTGCATGCTGCATGAAGTCTTCACTCAGGTTTTCAGTCAGCAGTGTCCAACCGCCCGCTATCACCTGACTAAAAATCAACGCCAGCGGGATGATGAGCATCACCACCACCACGGCCAAGCCAGCACCTACTTGCAGCCACTGTCCAAAACTCTGGGGTTTCTTTCTCATGATCGTTGCCGTTGCCAGCCCAATAAACGTCCTTGCAGCACTTGCAGAACAAACAATAACAATAAGGAAGCCATCAATACCACTGACGCAATTGCGGCAGCAGCAGGGTAGTTGAACTCTTGCAAACGCACAAAAATCATCAACGATGTAACTTCTGTTTTGAAAGGCGCATTACCGGCAATCATGATCACCGCACCAAACTCACCCAAGCTACGAATAAAGGCTTGGGAAGCGCCTGTCACAATGGCAGGAATCAGTGGCGGCAATATGACTTTGAGGAAGATCTGCCAGCGGCGTGCGCCCAGCGTTTGTGCTACTTCTTCGTATTCTGTGCCCAGCTCTTCAATCACTGGCTGCACAATACGCACCACAAAGGGCAGACTGGTAAAGGTCATTGCCACCAAAATACCAGGATAGGCATAGGAAATCTTGATGCCCATGGCAGCAAAGTATTGGCCCAGCCAACCACCAGGTACAAACAGCGCAGCCAAAGTTAAGCCCGCCACTGACGTAGGCAACGCAAAGGGAATATCGACCAAGGCATCCATCATACGGCGGCCCCAGAAGTTATACCTAGTCGTCACC
This sequence comes from Paenalcaligenes sp. Me52, assembly GCF_050487965.1. Lineage (NCBI taxonomy): Bacteria > Pseudomonadati > Pseudomonadota > Betaproteobacteria > Burkholderiales > Alcaligenaceae > Paenalcaligenes > Paenalcaligenes sp. Me52. Next base: position 500,481 of record NZ_JBKQFO010000002.1, read on the forward strand.
CACGCAATCAAGAAACCGATGAACGTTGCCGCAACGGTAGAGTAAAAGGCCGCACTTGCTGTGACCTTATAACTCTGCACCACCCTAGGATGCGAAATAGCACGCCAGTACTGTGCCCAACTCATGTCGCTAACGTAGATCAGCAATGCTGACAGCGGCAGCAAAACCACGATGGACAAATAGAAGAGGCTGAGTCCAAAGCTCAGCCCAAAACCCGGCAATATGGGTTTACGTAAGAAAAACCACTGACGAACGGGGGAGGCCGTTACAGCCTTGTCCCCCGATGCAGTGTTAGACAATGTTGTCATAGCTAACTACTTTTACTGTGCCTGAATCTGATCCAACACGCCGTCTGTAGCAAAGTGCTTGGTTTGGATGTCTTTCCAAGAACCCAATACATCGGTTGGGTTCACCAGTTTGACGTCAGCAAACTTGCCTGCATTTTCTTTGGCAACTTCGTCGTTGGTCACACGGTAGTTAAAGCCAGCCAGCAAACGCTGAATGTCGGGTGTGTACTGAAACTCCAGATACTCTGTCGCCACATCACGTGTGCCACGCTCGTCTACCACTTTATCCACAACCGCTACTGGGAACTCGGCCAACACGCTAGTTGGAGGCACTACGATCTCGAACTCTTGGTCTTTGAACTCTTCACCGTTCACGATGTTCAGTTCTTCAGACTCAAATGTCAGCAATACATCACCTTGATCATTCTGAGCAAATGCCACTGTTGCACCACGACCGCCGGTGGGGAAGTTTTCTACGTTACCCAGCACCTGACCTACAAATTCACGGATTTTGGCTTCGTCACCATCGAATTTTTCGTGGGCGTACAACCATGCACCTAAGTAGGTGTAACGTGCGTTACCGGAGGTTTTAGGGTTAGGGAACACCAAGCCTACGTCTTCACGGGCTAGATCATCCCAATCTTTGATGTTTTTGGGGTTGCCTTTACGCACCAAGAAAGCGATGGTGCTGTAGTAAGGCGAGCTGTTGTTAGGCAAACGCTCGGCCCAATCGGCTGCCACGATATCGCGGTCTGCCAAAATATCGATGTCGGTCACTTGGTTAAAGGTCACCACATCCACTTTTTTACCTTGGATGATATCTTGAGCCTGTCTGGAAGTACCTGCGAAAGATTGGTCGATTTTGATGTCTTCGCCGGTCTTCTGCTTCCAATGCTCAGCAAATTTCGGATTCACCGCAGCAAAGGTTTCGCGCGCCACATCAAACGAGGCATTCAAGATACTGGTTTGGGCCACCGCAGCTGTGCTGGCGGCCGTAGCAACCAAGGCAAGCGCTCCAACAATTTTCTTCAGATTCATCATTAACCCCGCAATATATTTGAGTGACTGCAACGGCAAAACCGTTTATCCATGAAGTGCATTATGCAGAGTCACCATATAAATACGAACGATAATGTACTCATTCACTTATTACTTTAAGAAATAATGAATCACTTGAAACCTGCCTCGCACAGCAGACTTAATTAAGAATTCCTGACAATGATTACATATGCTAATCATTCGTGCCAGAATGATTTCTGATAAACTAATAGCCTTTAAAACACGAGCATAAAAGGTCTATGAGGTCCAATAAAACCCCAACAAGCCTACAACCCCCCGTCTTTTTCCCTGCTGCTTTTCTGATTTTGGCTCTCGTGGCGTTCGCAATTCTCGCGCCAGAGACTGCTCAAAACATCTTTAGCGCCACGCAAAACTGGATCATCACCCACGTTAGCTGGTTCTACATCCTCACCGTTGCCATCATTTTGCTGGCTGTCATTTTCTTGGCAGTGAGTCGTTATGGTGATATCAAGCTAGGCCCCGATCACTCCCAACCCGATTACAAAAACATCACCTGGTTTGCCATGCTGTTTTCTACCGGTATGGGTATTGGTTTGATGTTCTTCGGTGTGGCAGAGCCCGTCATGCACTTCATGAACCCACCTATAGGTGAGGGCGGCACGATTGAAGCTGCTCGCGAGTCCATGAACATCACGTTCTTCCACTGGGGCTTACACGCTTGGGCAATTTACGCCATCGTTGCCTTGGTGCTGGCTTTCTTCAGCTACCGTCATGGCTTACCACTGAAGCTGCGTTCGGCCTTGTACCCACTTATCGGTGACAAGATCTATGGTCCTATAGGCCACGCTGTGGATATCTTTGCCATTATTGGTACAGTATTTGGTGTGGCAACGTCTTTAGGTTTTGGCGTGGCACAGATTAATAGCGGTTTGGAGTATCTGTTCGGTATGGAGGTCTCCACCGTCAATCAGATCATCCTGATCGTTATTGCCTGCGGCTTGGCTACCTTATCAGTAGCCAGTGGTTTGGATCGCGGCATTAAGATTTTGTCTGAGCTGAACTTAGCCTTTGCCGTCTTACTGCTACTGTTCGTGCTGATTCTTGGCCCTACCGTATTCATCATGCAAACCTTTATGCAGAATACGGGGGCTTATCTGTCCGACATCGTCAGCAAAACTTTTAACCTCTACGCCTACGAACCCAACGACTGGATTGGTGGTTGGACGCTGTTCTACTGGGGCTGGTGGTTGGCATGGTCTCCATTTGTGGGCCTGTTTATTGCACGTATTTCCCGTGGCCGTACCATCCGTGAATTTGTACGCGGTGTGCTGCTAGTACCTGCCGGTTTCACCTTGTTGTGGATGACCGTGTTTGGCGATACCGCTATCCATGCCATCTTGTACAACGGGATGCAAGAATTCGGTGTCTTTGTTCAAAACAATACCTCGCAAGCCTTGTTTGCGTTCTTAGAACAATTGCCCTTTGCGTCCATTACCTCTGGCTTGGCCATTTGTATGGTGGTGGTGTTCTTTGTAACCTCCGCTGACTCTGGCGCACTGGTCGTGGATTTGCTGGCTTCCAAAGATGGCGAGCCATCACCGGTATGGCAACGTATATTCTGGTCCGCATTGGCCGGTGTAGTAGCGATTGCCTTGCTGTTGGCTGACGGCTTACAAGCCCTGCAAACGGCGACTATTGCGAGTGCCTTGCCGTTCTCCATCATCTTGCTGATTGCTATTTGGGGGCTGTTCAAAGCGCTGCAACTGGATGCCACCAAACGCCACATCCGTTATCAAACGGTGGCACGTAGCCAGCCGGTAGTACCCGGTCAACCATGGCAAAAACGCTTGCGTAACCTGATTGTGATGCCTAAACGCGAACAAGTATGTCGCTTCTTAGACAACACCGTAGAACCTGCGATGCAAGCGGTAGCTGCCGAACTTCGTAAAGCTGGTTTTGATGCCAAGATGACTGTTTTAGAGCCATCTGAAGATCAACCAGAACGTGCTTTGGCCTTAGATGTAGAACACCATGGCGCTTACCAAGACTTCCGCTACAAAGTACGTCCTATGTGCGTGATTCGTCCTACCTTACGTACGGCTGATGCGAAACGTGACGACGAGGTGTATTACCGTGCTGAAGTGTTTCTAAGCGAAGGCGGTCAGGACTACGACGTTATGGGATGGAGCCAAGAAGAAGTGATCGGCGACATACTGGATCAGTACGAACGCCACCGTCACTTCTTGCATTTGGTGCACGATAACGACCCAACTATCCTGGCTGAAAACACATCGAATGGGGAAAATAAAGAAAGTTCATAAAAACGCTTGCGTTTTAAGAACACCCCCCATATAATTCTTATTTCGCCGGCTTAGCTCAGTTGGTAGAGCAGCGCACTTGTAATGCGAAGGTCGAGGGTTCAACTCCTTTAGCCGGCACCAAGAATAAAGAAAACGCCAATCCTTAGGGGTTGGCGTTTTTTTGTGTGCGTTATCTAGGCTCTGAAAACGCTATTCCTGTGACACGTTAGATATATCGCTACATGCTATTTGATAGCAATGGTTGAGCGCTTAGCGAGTAGCTTTAACCCTTGAGCATCTGTGGTTAGGGTATCTGCCATTTTTAAGATCGCTACAGCCTGCAAACCATTTGAGTTGTCGTAAACCGTTAAGTAATAACTCACGTCTACCGTATCTGTCACGCCTATACTAATCTGAATATTAGTAATCAAATGGCAGGTTTTACGTGACCGGCCCCGAGCCAATAACACCTCCCGTATGGCAACTTTACCTTGAGCAGGGCCTTCTTTTCTGTACCACACCCCATCGTCAGCAAACATCGCTATCAATGCGTCATCTTGGTGTGTATCCAAATACCCGTAAAAGCTACTCAAAAATAATGTGATGTCTTCATAACAATGTGAACTACCCATGTGCAACCTCTTTAAGCAACTTGGGTAAAGGCTCTGTTGGATTGCTCAACTGTTCGTGAAGCACCGCAACCCTAGCCTCCACAAGCATACGCGCCCACCTGAACTCTCTACCCGCATTAATTCCAGCAACCCCCACAATTACGCCTGTTGCCTCTGCATAGAAAATTAACTTGCCTATATTGCCTACCGCTCTTTCAACGGTATGGTGTGCATCCTTTACCATACCTGCCACTTGCAGCATCCACTCAAACTGCTCAGACCACAGCATTAATAAAGGTGTATAGGGCTCTGCTTTGCCCAGCATAGCCTTCGCCACCGCTTGCGCTTGATCCTTAGCGTTTTGCCACGACTCATGCCGTATGGTTTGCAGCGTATGACTGCACGGTGTACGAGCAATATCACCTGCTGCATAAATTAGCGGGTCTGACGTACAACCAAACTCATTCACCACCACACCGCCATCGGTATGCAACCCTGCTGCTGCGGCTAGTTCATCGTTGGCTTTCATTCCTACCGCCAAAACCACCACCGCACTTTTGAGCCGTTGACCATCCGAAAGTACCACCTCTAGCTCGGTAGGCGATACCTGCTCTATAGCAATCACTGCTGCATTGAGATAAAAGCGATTCCCCTTACGACGGTGCAGTACTAAAAGCTCCGCCGCCAAAGCCGCATCCACGCTACGCTGACACACTTGGCTAGCGAACTCTACGATGCTGACATGATGGCCTTGTTGATTGAGTGTCGCCGCCACTTCCAAGCCTATCCAGCCGCCCCCCACAACCACCACATCTTGCTCTGCCTCAGCCTGCAAAAATTGCTGTAGCCGCTTGGCATCATCGACCGTACGCAACGTCACCACACGGTCATGATCTACACCAGACAGGGTAGGGCGCACCGCACGCCCCCCCGTAGCGAGGATTAATCGCCCATAGGGCTGTGTTGTGCCATTATCCAGATACAGCTGCTGTTGCTCTCTATCTATTTTCTGTACACAACACCCCAACATAGCCTGAATATGTAAGCTCTGTAGCTCCTCTTCCGCTAACAACACGTGCTGAGCAAACTCACTGTTGCCGAGCAAGAACTCTTTAGACAACGGCGGTCGCTCATAAGGAGGATGGGCTTCTTGACCAATCAATACTATCGCACCTGTGTAGCCCTCTGTTCGCAAAGTGCGGGCTGCCCATGCGCCAGCCTGACCCGCCCCTATAATTACAATGGGCTTTGCCGTCATACACGTACCCCTCCAAGGTAGATACGATCCTCCTCGACTTTGACGTGATACACCCGTAGCGGTAGTTTGCACGGTGCTGTCAGCGCCTCACCGGTCACAATATCAAAGGTTCCCTGATGCAGCGGACACTCAATAGCGCCATTTTCTATATACCCTTCTGACAAACTGGCGTTGCCATGCGTACAGAGGTCTTGGCTAGCATGTACTGAACCATCTTCCAGCAAGTACAAGCACACAGCCGCCCCCTCATACTCCACGCGTAATGTATTGGTGTAAGTAGCCGTCAGCGCTGACGTAGACGCCACCTCCAGCCATTGCTGTACAGTGCTCATAGTCCCATCGCCTCACGGTAATAATTGTAGAAAGAGCGAATCAATACTTCACTTACCATGTAATCGGCGGGCTCTAGATCTTTTCCACCCATCTCTACAATACCTAGACTATCTGGGTAACCCGTCACGCCAGACTGCACCTGTTTCAGCATCTCACTATCATCCATGGATACAAATCCGGCAGGCCCCAGCAAGTTGGCATGCTTAAGACGCAAACGAGTCATTTCCTCGTCATCATCCTCATAGCCGTAATAGGTAAAAATCAGCTCATGGGCATTAGGCCCTCTGGGAATCACATGACGACTCTTTAAGGAGTTGGCTTGAATACCAAACTGTGCGGCGGGGAATACCCAGGCACCACCAACTCGACCTCGGTTGAACTCAGCCCTAGGCGTTACCGTTTCACTATCGAGAATTTGTAGATCATGACGAAAACGTTTCATCTCCGCCGTAGCTTCAGTCACCTTTTTTCCCTCATTGTGTGACACCATCACACTGTGCTCACCACGCCCAGCAGGGATACATTCTGACTTTGAGTCAGCACGCCATAAACCAAACGTAATATAGAAGGTATGTAATAACGTAGCGTGATAGGGATCTTTTAGGTTTTCCAGATACATCTTCCAGTTGCTAGGAATCAATTGACGGCTATAACCCAGCAACTTCAGCTTTTTACCGGGCAGCATGTGATCAATCTCCGCCAATACATCTTCACCACAAAACTCTTCAAAAGAGGGTGTGTCGTCTGAGAAAGTCGCCCAAATAGAGCCTCCGCGGTTCACCGTACGCAACTTATTGATGCCAAACTTCTTGGGGTCAAAGTCACGCGGCATCCCACCTTTACCTAAAGCACCCCGTCTAAACGGCACACCGCGTAGGTTGCCATCCAAGTCGTAATTCCATTGGTGATAAGGACAAGTGAAGTCCTCTACCTTCCCCTGATTTTGCCAACAAATTTGTGCACCCTTATGCGCACAACGGTTTTCAATAACATTAATTTCCCCCGCTTCATTACGCACCATAATGACAGGACGATCCCCTATCCAATTACGTTTGAAGCTTCCCACTTCCGGCACTTCACACTCCAGCCCAACGTAATTCCACGTATTTCCTGCAAAGAACACTTCCATTTCTTTGCGGTATACCTCTGGATCGGTATAGACCCACGCGGGGATACGGGTAAAGCCTTCTTCTGGCCACTGGCGATTAATCTGTATGGGATGCTGTTTTACACTTGGGCTATGTTCTTCGCACATCATCGTGTTGTCTCCTGCGTCAAACTGGAATAATGAGAGAGTTTCGAATGCGGTAATTGTCATAAACACAATCTCGGTGTTTCAACAAAAAACCATCCTCTTGCCGGATCACAATGTCCTGATACTGCCCAACCAAACTGATAGTCGGCTCTTGATCAGACAACGACTCTGTAATCAGGAAATTGGCTTCTACCTGAATCTCATCATTCGTTATGTTCAAAATCTTCAAACCACTGATGAAATGCCTCAACACTCTAGGTTCATACATAGTGGTTTCGCGAAGTGCCAATACTCGATCTCTGAGCATGTTTTTGTTCATGCAATAAATCAGACCAAGCGGCAAACCAGCAGACATGTTTTCGTGCGAAATCACGCGGTAATGACAGTCTTCAGTAAAACACGCCACCCAGGCATCCAAATCGTACTTATCTAGCGCATGAGCATAGTCATCGTAGAAATCACTAAGCTCCATTTTCAGCATCACCATCTCGGTATTTTTCATCCCTCTCTCCTATGGTTACGCTGTCACAAATTGGGCGCGATTACTCTCAAAGCCACTTTGGCTACCCAAATTCAGAATTGGCTCATTAATGCGTTCTTGCCAAATCAACGACTCCATCGCTATTTGCAGCGGGTGATCCTGAATAGTGAGCGCAGAGGTTGTTTCGTCACCTGAGTGATGAGAGTGCATTGCCCAACCTGGAGCCGATAAAATCAAATCGCCCGCTTTCCATTCCATACGCTCTGTACCTACCTTGCTATAGCCATGACCGCGTAAGTAGTAATTCATAGCCGCTGAACTATGGCGATGAGGAATATGGTGATTATTAGGTGGTGAACTCGAGATCGTCGCAAAGAAACTATGAGTAGTGCCAATACGGCGTTCTGTGGCTGGGTTGTACAACACAAACAAACGGCGACCGTTATAGCCCTTAGCGATATCCTCAACACTAGGCAATTTCTCGGCTACTTTTGCCCAAGGCCAATGCAAGGCTTTAGACTCAATCACATCAATATCTATTAACCACTCATAGCCCAGCAACCACGCTCCTTCTGGAGTGATCTGCTCGCGCAGCGCTAAGTCACGGGCTCGTACTTTGGCTTCAGCAGGCTCGTCTTTTTTCACCTTCCCTATATCCGAAGGAGGAATACCACCTTCAAACTCTTCTACATAATGAATCTCTAGATTTTCCAGCAAAGGAGCATTGGAATAGCTCAACCTTACCCATGGCTCTTTTCCATCATTAAAGTAGCTGTGCACATTCATGGAGGGCACATTCCATACATCCCACTTACTCGCACGCGTCTGTACGCCATTGCAGGTGGTCACGCCTGTCCCGCTCAAACAAATCTCAACCATGTTGGAGTTTTTGCGCAAACTAAAAGTACGCTCACCTGGTTTCAAGACGTTGATCGTGACATCTATACCTGGGGCAAAACCGTAGCCCGGTGCTGTCGCACAAGGGTGCACAATTCGAGTGGCGCGTCTGCCATTTTCAGGCATAGGTACGTCAATTAACCGTTCTATTTGCAGGTCAATTTGCTCTTTAGGCACCACGACCGAAGGCCAAAGATTTTGCTCCCGCGGTTGCACACCGCTCACATCCTTAAATATTGCAGTCATTATGTTGTCTCCTTGCTCTTTGTATATTCTTCCAATAGAAGATTCTGTCGAGTCTGTGCTGGAAGCATGATGCCTCTGTCTTGCTGCTGTGCTCGCTCAAATACCAAACCTGCTACGGCAAGATCCGATATCCCCATACCCATACCCTTGAAAAAACTCATGTCCGTGGCATGTGCAGGTTGATGCGTACTCGCCAGCATTTCCCCTAGTGTTTTCACTGCGCCCCAGCTATCGGCCTCCGTACCCAATAACTCTCGTAGCTCGCGCGACCCTTTGAGGGCATTTTCTTTGTCATCCACCACTAACAGGTTGGCGCGCTGTAAACAGGCTGTGGAAAACTCCGCCTTCGTTGGCAAAATGGCGCCTATAGCATTGATATGGCGACAAGCCTCTAACTGATGGTCATGGATAAACGCATCTGTAGCTCTAGTAATGGTGGTAACAATCTCAGCACCTTGCAGTGCTTCATCTAGGCTGTTGCAACTGCGCATTTCGAAGCTATATTTAGGTGCAAGCAGACGCACAAATGCGTCCCTTTTCTCCGCTGTAGGGCTAAACACGCGAACCTGATCTAAAGCTTGAACACTTGCCAATGCTGCTAATTGGGTGACTGCTTGCGGCCCTGTGCCAATAAGCGCTGCCACACGAGCCTGCCGAGGTGCCAATACCTTCGTCGCCACCCCAGTGATTGCTGCAGTACGCAACATACCCAATGCACGTGCTTCTATCAGGGCTAGCAAGCGGCCAGAATACGCATCAAACAAACTAAATAATGATCCACCGTTTCTAGGGGTGTGCATCCACGTTTTGAATCCAGCGTAGCCTTGATCCGTCATAAATGAACCCAAAGCATGCATAGAGCAGCCTTCACCCCACGCCCCTAATGCCTTGGATATATTGCGTACCTGACCCTTACCTTGTTGCAGAAGCACCTGCTCCAACACCGTAATTGCGTCAGACATATTCACCAAACTGACGACGTCTTGCTCTTGTATATAACGTATGGTCTGTTCCGCCATCTCCTCCTCCTTTTTTATTCCTTAACTACCGGTACACGTAATGTGCCTATCTCTGAGATCTCTATCGTTAGCGTGTCCCCCTCACGCAGATACAAAGGCGGCTTGCGCTTCATACCCACACCTTCGGGGGTTCCCGTCGCAATCACATCGCCTGCACGCAAGTCGGTGAAACTGCTAATGTATGCAATCAATCCCGGCACAGAGAAAATCAGCTGGTCGCAACCATCGTGCTGTACACATTGGGCATTCACATAGGTGCTCAGTACCAACGCATTAATTTCTGGAACGCTGTCAGCCGTCACAATCCATGGGCCTAACGCACCACTGTGTTTGAAGTTTTTTCCTGGTGTAACTTGCGCCGCATGCTTCTGAAAATCACGCACGGAATTCTCCGCCATACAGGTGTACCCCCCTACATGGCTCATCGCGTTTTCTACTGAAATATGACGACCTGACTTACCTATCACTACAGCCAGCTCACCTTCGTAATCCAACTGATCAGACACGCTTGGCAGCACAATGGGCTGTTGATGGCCTACCAACGAATCAGGGAAACGTATAAAAAGGGAAGGGTGCGTAGGGAGATCTTTACCTGCTTCAAGCACATGCTTACCGTAGTTCAAACCTACACAAATAACCTTGGCACTACTGGTCACCGGCGCTAGCCAACGCACCTCATGAGCGGCTATGGCATACTGCATGCAATTTTTTTCTGCCGCCTCCAAACGCTCTATGCCAGCTGCTAAGCCTTCTGCGTGTGTGGGCCAAACTGTATGCAAAGGAATGATTTTTTGAGTATTCTTTTGATATACGCCCCAGAACTGCTGTTCTTGGTATTCGAAACAGACTATGTGCATCCCATCCTCCAATTGCATGCAATAAAGCGTTTATTATTCTTTTTATCCTAATTTTTTCGCATTATTGCATGCAATTTTGTGACAATCAAGCTTTAGACTTCAAGTTTCGAGCAAATACCTGCGACAAGCCCTATAGGAACACTCATCCATGTCTGCCAAATCACAAACAGAAAGAGTCATCTCCCAACTTAGGGAAATAATCCTGTCAGGCGAGGTTGCGCCTGGTGAACGCCTAACCGAAATTCATTACGCCGAACGTTTAGGTGTCTCTCGTACACCGTTACGCTTAGCATTGGCTGAACTTGAAAAAGAAGGCCTCTTGGAACAAAAAACCTCCAGAGGTTTTAGGGTGCGCAACTTCTCTATTGACCACATAGGTGACGCTGTTGAAGTGCGCGGTGTACTAGAAGGAATGGCAGCACGCATTCTGGCTGAACGCGGCCTAGATGCTGCAACTGAACAGCAATTAAAGCTCTGCGTACAACAAGGAAAAGACCTAATTTACAGAGCTATTGCTGAACAGAAAATGGTGGATGCACAAGCATGGCGGAAAATTAATCAGCAATTCCATGAATGCTTAGTACTAGCCAGCCAAAACTCAGCACTCATTGAGGCTATCCAACACAACAACAAAACACCGTTTTCTGGCCCAGCCGCCATGACCCTTAATACGGCTCCCACTCAGCTGGAAACTGCATTTGTGCAACGCGCTCAAGCAGACCATGAGGATGTGCTCGAAGCCCTCACTCTGCGCCAAGCTGCAAGAGCAGAAGCCTTGATGCGTGAACACGCCTATAGGAGTCGCATCAATAAGCGCAAACTGATTGAAAGCATGCGACAGGGACGACATGCCACCAATAGCCCCCAGCCGTCCAACTTAGGGATCGCTAGCGAACTGCAGGTCATTCAAGCGTAAAACAGCACTAAAAAAGCGTGTGTTGCCTACTCGGAGCAACACACGCTTTTTTGTGCTTTAGCACCGGAGATCGGTGCAATAAGCGCATCGGGCTTATTTAAAATTTTCCAGCAAATCCAGACACTGGCGTCTGAGCAACACCATATCCACACCCACTGCAACAAACGTCGCCCCTAACTCCAGATATTTTTTCGCTTGTGCGACATCTACCTGCAAAATACCCGCAGCCTTACCAGAGGCCACAATTTTCTGCATCGCCGATGTAATAGCCTCCACCACCACAGGATGACCAGACTGTCCTGGGTACCCCAAACTGGCAGCCAAATCGGCAGGCCCAATAAACACACCATCCACACCCTCTACGTGTAAGATGTCATCCAAAGCCGCTAAACCAGCTACGGTTTCCACCTGACACAGTATGCATAGCTCATCATTGGCCTTAGCCAAATAATCTGTCACCCCGCCCCATAAAGCCGCTCTGGCTAAGGCCGTACCAATACCTCTGGTGCCTTGTGGTGGATAACGTAAGGCTGATACCACCTTCGAAGCCTCTTCCCCAGACTCAATCATAGGGATCAAGAAATTGCGGCCCCCAATATCGGATAACTGCTTCAATAACGCTGGATCACTGTCCACAGGACGAACAACTGGCGCCACAGGATACACCGCTACCGCCTGTAGTTGTGCCAACACTGTCTGCACCGTATTCGGGGCATGCTCACCATCAATCAGTACCCAGTCATAACCCGTGCTGGCACATAATTCGGCAATATACGCACTCGTACTACCTAGCCATAACCCTATCTGTGCATGGTTTTCGTGTAACGCCGCCTTAAACATATTTGTAGAGACTTTCATGCTAACGCTCCTGCTCGGTGAACTGACATTGAATAGTGCCTAATGGACCATAGTCAGCATGAAATACATCTCCCGACTTTGCCCATACAGGACGCGTAAAAGAGCCCGACAATATTACCTGCCCAGCTTTTAACCCTACCCCCAACGTACCCAATCTATTCGCCAACCATAGCACGCCATTCGCAGGATGATTTAGCACCCCCGCCGCAAGCCCCGTTTCTTCTATCTGGCCATTGCGACTTAAAATCGCCCCCAACCACCGCACGTCAAAATCCTGCAAACGCACAGGGCGCCCACCTAACACTACCGCCGCATTGGCGGCATTATCGGCGATGGTATCCAGCACTTTACGTGTCACACCTGTTTGTGGATCCACCTGATGAAAGCGCGCATCAATAATTTCCAATGCCGGCTGAATGTATGCCGTTGCATCATAGACATCCGTGAGCTCTAGCCCTGGACCTACAAGATCTTTAGCCAACACAAACGCTAACTCTACTTCTACCCTAGGAACAATGAACTTGTTTATAGGTAGCTTGCTACAGTCGCCATAAAACATGTCATCGAGCAAAACACCAAAATCTGGCTCATCAATGTTGGATGAAATTTGCATGGCTCGTGAGGTCAAGCCCACCTTATGCCCACGTATATGACGACCTTGTGCACACTTCAAATCTACCCATGCCGTCTGTATGGCATAAGAGTCCTCTATGCGCATTTCTGGGTATCGCAGTGACACCTGACGAGTTTGCTGCCCCTTCTGTTCACTCTGCTCCAGCTCGCTTGCTATTAGCGCTATTGTCTGCCTATCCAGCATAACTTCTCCCTATTTATGTACAAACACTCTATTGCATGCAAAATAACCAAGACGCAACGTTACGAATTTTATGTCAAAAGCATTTTTTCATCTATATGAAAACCCTAACAAGAATCAAAAATACATATATATTTAGTTATAAATCAAGTGCTTATTGATTATTACTACAAATCTAAAACATCTTGATCTATACAGTTTCACTATGCTAAATTATTTTGCACATAAATACGAAAAAGCATTTTTTACAAAAATTGCATGCAATATGGAGACAGTTATGGAACAGGCTCTTACACAAAAACGTGGTATGTGGCACAAGGTTCTTTACAAGAGTGCAGCGGTACTTACCACCTGCGTTCTACCCTTTACCTGTAATGTCTATGCCTCTGACAATCCCGCATTAGACGCCCTAGCACAAGCCGCAGAAAAAAACGGCAAAACTATTACATGGTATGAAAGCTCACCTGAGGATCAAATCAAGAAGGTGTTAGAAGCCTTCAATCAAGACTATCCAAATGTACCGGTCAAATACGTAAGACTCGTGGGCGGCAATGAACTGGCTTCACGTGTCATACAAGAAGAACAAGCCGCAGGTAAAAGCGCTGACGTGCTCACAGGCGGCCCAGACCATCTATGGCAGTTACATGAGCGCAACCTACTGCTAGAGATGGATGCTGCCACCTTAGGGCTATCCGACGCCTTACTCCCTGTACCGTACGCTATCCCCACTGCTGCCTCTATCTACGTACAGATATGGAATACGCGCACAGTACCCGCTGATGCGGTTCCAAACTCATGGGACGAGTTAATTAATCCTGCTTGGAAAAACAAAATCGGCAACTGGGTTCGTGCCGCAGCGTTCACACAATTAGCGAGTGTATGGGGTGTAAAAAAAGCAGAGGAAGAACTGCGTAAATTTGTGCAGTTGAATCCTTACCTATTCAAGTCCACCTTCCCACTGGCTCAAGGCGTAGCATCTGGGGAAGTAGATATTGCCATTGGGTTCTACCACTCTATGCAGCCCGTCATGCAAGCCGGTGCCCCTGTCAATTACAAGCTGCTCAACCCCACCCCCATGCATACGATTTCATCGTCTATAGCCAAGTCTTCCGTTAACCCTGACGCAGCGCAACTACTGGCTGTATGGCTAACAACGAGCCGCGGTGCTGCTGCCTATGAAGAAGCAACCTCCAGAGGTAACCCCTTTGTGCCAGGCACCAATGCCCATGAAATGCTATCTACCGTAGACGTTGCCGATTGGCCGTTCGATAAAAGCTCTGAGCTCGCCGAGTTGACTGACAAGTTCAATGCCATCCTTGCAGATGGCGCAACCGTGAAATAGTCTTTTTATACACAGTCTTTGTATCAAATTCAGCCTGTGTACCCTCGCAGGCTGAATAACTGCTGGAGTCAACTTAATGACATCCTCATTCCCCCTCTTTACCAAGCTCAAACTGGGAATCCCCTTTCTTGTCATTTTCCTTATTCTTGTTTATCTAGTGCTTATCCCACTGGGTATTCTGATTATTAGTAGTCTGACGCCTTCAGGGTTGCCGTTTGATCCAGGCTGGACCTTCCAGAACTACCTATTGGTGTACCAAGATGCACAGTTCTGGAAAATGGTTTGGACTACTATCCAATTTGCTGTTGGCTCCATGCTGGGCGCCATGCTGCTTGGCATTAGCCTCGCGTGGGTGGTGGAGCGCACTGACCTGCCTAAAAAAGGCATGCTGCGACTCTTGCTCTCGCTACCTATGGCTATTCCACCCTTCTTACTCGCCATTGGTTGGAGTTTATTGCTTAGCCCCAGAATCGGCTTCATCAACACCTTACTGCAAGACTGGTTTGGCCTAGAAGAGGCTCCCTTCAATATTTACTCACTTGGGGGCATGATTTTTGTACAGGCAATTTCTCTTGTACCCTCTACCTTTCTGATTCTTAGCCCCGCGTTCAGAAATATGGACCCTAGCCTCGAAGAGGCGGCCATGACCTCTGGCGCCAGTCGCTGGCATCTCTTTACCCGTATCTTTGTCCCTCTACTATCGCCTTCGTTGCTCGCCGCTGCCATCTTCATGTTGATGGTTGGCTTTTTGGTATTTGATGTGCCCGGTACTCTAGGTATGCCCGTTAATATTTTCGTGCTGTCTAGCCGCATCATGTATCTCGCCACTGATAGCGCTGGCGGTATGTCTGCGTACCATATCATCAGTACTATTGCCGTGTTTTTTTTGGTGATCCTGTTACTGCAAGCCAGTGTTTATCACCGCTTAACGCGTAATGCCAGTCGCTTCGTCACCGTAACAGGAAAAAACTTCCGACCGCGACAGTTCAAGTTAGGGGCCTGGAAACGTCCTATACAAATTCTGATCTTCCTGTTCTTTGCTGTGGCCACCATTATTCCTCTGGGTATTTTACTGTGGACCAGCCTTACCCCATGGTTGATGCCTCCTTCAACTGAAGGCTTGGCTATGCTTTCGTTGAATAACCACCTAGCATTCTTCACTAATGACCTAACCTTGTCCGCTCTGCTGAACTCGTTAGTGATTGGCGTTTTCGCTGCTACTGCCGTTGCCTTGTTCTCAGTGCTCACTTCGTGGTTCGTGGTTCGCTCTGGTAGTAAAGCCGGTAAATTTATCGATTTGCTGGCTTTCCTACCTATCGCCATACCCGGAACCATGATTGGTATTGCCTTGGTTTATGTCTACCTAAATCTACCGGCACTGCAAATCTACGGCAGCATCTGGATCATTGCTATCGCCTACATCACGACCTACATCCCATTTGGTACACGCAGCACCAACTCCGTCATGATGCAGATGCACAAGGAGCTAGAAGAAGCGGCCAGAACGTCGGGGGCATCATGGCTACAAGTCATGCGTAAAGTGGTGTTACCTCTGACCCTACCTGCAGCCATGGCTGTATGGATATGGGTGGTTGCGCACTGTATTCGAGAGCTGTCATCCGCACTACTGCTGCAGGGCGGGGAAAACCAAACATTGCCCGTTGTGCTATGGAATTTCTGGGTAGGTGGAGAACCCAACAAAGCGGCAGCCGTAGGTCTGTGGCTAGTGGCTCTGCTGTTTATCACCATGTTCCTTTGGCAGGTCTGGGGCAAAAAATCATTAAAAAATAGGTAATTAAGGAGCGCCCGTGTTAAAGATTGACAATCTACAAGTCCATTACCAGACCGAACACGGTCTGGTAGAGGCCGTCAAATCCATATCACTAGAAGTTAAGGCCGGTGAGTTCTGTACTTTTCTTGGCCCTAGCGGATGCGGTAAGACCACGACGCTACGCTGCATTGCGGGGCTAGAAGAACCCACTCGCGGCAGAATACTCATAGACAACGAAGAAGTATTTAATTCCGGCAACCAAACTCTAGTCCCTACGCATAAACGTAACCTAGGAATGGTGTTCCAGTCTTACGCTATTTGGCCGCACATGAGCGTATTTGAGAACGTAGCCTTCCCATTACAAAATGCTGGAAAATCCAAAGCAGCCATTCAACAAGCCGTACAACATGCCTTAGAAATGGTTGGTCTAGGTGATTTTTCAAGCCGCTCAGCCACACAACTTTCAGGTGGCCAACAACAGCGTGTGGCATTGGCACGAGCCATTATCCGCAATGGCAAGGTACTACTGCTGGACGAGCCGCTCTCTAACCTAGATGCGAAACTGCGCGAACAAATGCGTGATGAGTTACGAGAGCTGCAACTGAAGTTGCAAACCACCACCATTTTTGTAACGCACGACCAAGACGAAGCCTTGGCAATGTCTGACCGCATTATCGTCATGCAAAAAGGCAACATTGTGGAGCAGGGCACGCCCTTTGAACTGTACCAACGACCACGCAAACTGTTTACGGCTAACTTCATCGGTAAAGCCGATGTACTAGAGTGCTGCTACCAAGAAAGAAGAGAGGACTTCACTCTTGTTAAAACCAAACTAGGTGTAATCGTTGCCAGCGATCCGCACAACCTTGGCGGTAAAACTGGCTATGTCATGATTCGCCCTGAAGCCATCACTATCCATACTACGCCGCCAAACTCCCCCGACAGTAGCAATCAGTTAGAAGCCCGTTTGGTGAAAAAAGTATTCATAGGTGAGAAAACAGAATACCAATTCAAAACCCCCACAGGCCACTTGATTTCGGCAATTGCCCCTTCGTATATCCAGGTTCCTGCTGATAAAAGCATCACTCTGCACTTCCAGCCAGAACGCTGTGTATTACTGGAGAAAGAACCAGCATGAACTCACTACAAATCAAACCTTATAACCAACAACTACAAGTGCCATACCGCTGGTCCAAAGGTACCCAGTATGTGCGCCGAGGGCTACTCATTCGTGCAGAAATTGATGGGCACGTGGGCTGGGGGGAATCTGCACTGCCACCCCACGTAAACTACGATGGCTGGAGTTTTGCTGCCCACTGCTCCACCTTGCTTACCGGTTTAGACGCTCATAGCACCGATTTTTTGGCAGAGCTTGCCCTCAGAGAAGTCTCGCCGCGTCTACGCTGTGGGCTATCATCAGCGCTGTACACGGCCAAAGCAGCCAGCCAAGGGCAATCGCTGGCAGCCTATCTTGCTGGCGACACCATGACCCCACTCACTCGTGTCCCCATCAATGACCTTATTAACGAAGCAGACCCCGCCGAGTGTGTACAAAGCGCCGCCGCCGCAATCGCACTCGGACAAAACACCATCAAGCTCAAGTGCACAGCGGAAAGAGCCCTAGACATTGCACGAGTCAAAGCCTTACGCACAGCGTTCCCCGACCTCATTATCCGTTTAGATCCTAATGAATCGTGGGCTGTGGAATGGGCGTTGGAACAAATCAAGGTAATGGAAGGTTTCAACATAGACTATATAGAAGAGCCCTTACCTCGTGGCACGGACTTATCTGTCTATGCACAAATCAGTAAACAAACCTCTATCCCCATTGCACTAGACGACTCCATCCGTAGCCCTTTTCATGCTTTACGTGCAATTGAACTAGGCGCAGCCAAGGCTTTCATCATCAAACCACCACGAGTAGGGGGGGTAGATGAAACCAAAGCACTCATTGAGCTTGCGCGTGCAGCGAACATACGCTGCATTATCACAGCCAGTTTAGAAACCTCTGTAGGGTTATATGTAGCGCTGCATTGCGCTGCATTACTAGGCAGCTTTGTTGAGCCATGCGGTATGGGCACAGCACGTTTCTTCAAAAATGATGTAGCACCACCACCGCCTATTATTGATGGTTACATGCACGTACCCGAAACCCCGGGATTAGGCGTTGACCCATCAACATGGTGGGAACAACATTAAAGTAATCGAGAAAACGCCAATCCTTAGGGGTTGGCGTTTTTTTGTGCGTGTTTTTAATCCTTCAAACCCGCATCTTCTCTGGCCTGCGCTCTATAGTTCTGCGGCGTAGTCCCCACCCAGTTTTTAAATGCACGAGAAAAGCTTTTCTCGTTCTTAAAGCCAGTCTCAAACGCAATCTGCTTGATAGGCTTGCTGGTTCTGGCCAAGCACTCCATTGCCTTTTTCTGGCGCACATCGTTTTTCAACTGCTGTATGGAAAAGCCTTCTTCTTGTAGATGACGATACAGTGTGCGCACCGACATATGCAGTTTCTCGGCCAGTTCTTCGGCGGTTAAGCCCAAATCGTTATGCAGCTGTTTGCGTATGCCTTGCACCAATAACTTGTCGCGCCGGTAAGGCAGCACGGTTAACAAGATAGCTTGGCGCAGCATGCTTTGCAGCATAGCTTCGTCGCGTAACAACGGCAGTTGTAGGTAGCGAGCGTCGAAATGCATAGCCGACTGACCAGCGTTAAAACTGGTTTGGCCTGAAAACAAACGCGGATAGATTTCAGCGTGATCGGGCTTATCAAAGGCAAACATCACGTCTTGTAGCTGTATGCGTGAATCAATAAGCCAACAGGCGTAGCCCAACATGTATCGGAACAAGGTGACATGGCAGAACTCGCGCATCTCACCCAGGTCGCGGTTTTCTTGCAGACTAATGGTTGCCACGTTGCTGGACACATCTAGGCTTAAGATCACATCGTCAGTCAGTAGGCGGTGATGCCTACACCAGCGTTTCAGGGCAATGCCCAAATCGGGTGAGCTCAATGACGCTCTACACAGCATGCCGTAGCTACCCCACGGCAACTTCCTAGAAAACCACCCCAAGGCTTCGTCGTCTAGCTCTTGCATGGCAAGTGCCGACATTTGTTCCATTTGAGTGGCGGTGACCCGCGCTTTAGCATCCAACAACAGCTTGGGTGGAATCTGCGCTTTACGTAAGGCACTGGCAGGATCCATGCCATATTTTTGATACGCTAGCACCATAGCCTTAATGAAGGCTATAGGCGTAGTGGCCTTCTTTCCAAACAATAACGGCAAACTGTGTATAACTGTCATAGGTGCCTCCTCTACACCACGGCGTAAACCACTATACAGAGTGGCAGTATTTGCAACCTTTTTGGCATGACCAGACCCACCGGCCACCTTATTATCAATTCATCACCATACCCATTCAAGATCAACTATACGTATTGCACTCACTACTCATACAGTGAGGCAACAGAGACAGCTCAGCACAGGCTTACCCTCCTGTGCTGACACCAATCACCAACAGGAGCATGACACCTGCAAAGGTGTGCATGAAAAGCCATGAGTATTTCAGGCCTTAATTTCTTTCTTGGCGACACCATTGAAATGCTGCAAGAGACTGTACGGTCTTTCGCGGCCAAAGAGATCGCCCCTCGTGCTGCTGACATAGATAGGGATAACGAATTCCCAGCCGACCTCTGGCAGAAAATGGGTGATCTAGGCCTATTGGGCATCACCAGTTCTGAAGAGTACGGCGGCACCGATGCCGGTTACTTGGCCCATATTATTG
This sequence comes from Paenalcaligenes sp. Me52, assembly GCF_050487965.1. Taxonomy (NCBI): domain Bacteria; kingdom Pseudomonadati; phylum Pseudomonadota; class Betaproteobacteria; order Burkholderiales; family Alcaligenaceae; genus Paenalcaligenes; species Paenalcaligenes sp. Me52. Next base: position 520,529 of record NZ_JBKQFO010000002.1, read on the forward strand.
TGATGGAAGAGCTCTCACGTGCCTCGGCCTCGGTAGCTCTATCATACGGCGCACACTCTAACTTGTGTGTAAACCAAATCACTCGCCACGGCACTGCCGAACAAAAAGCCAAATATTTGCCAGGTCTTATTTCTGGTGAGCATATAGGCGCTCTGGCCATGTCCGAGCCTAACGCAGGTTCTGACGTCGTGTCCATGAAGCTGCGTGCCGAGAAGAAGGGCGATAAGTTCGTACTGAATGGCAGCAAAATGTGGATCACCAACGGCGGTGATGCCGATACCTTGGTGGTGTACGCCAAAACTGATCCTGCTGCCGGCGCTAAAGGTATTACTGCTTTTATCGTAGAAAAAAGCTTTAAAGGTTTTTCTCACGGTACGCATTTGGACAAGCTGGGCATGCGTGGCTCTAACACCTATCCACTGTTCTTTGATGATTGCGAGATTCCCGAAGAAAACGTGCTAGGTGGTGTGGGCAATGGCGTCAAAGTGTTGATGAGCGGATTGGACTACGAACGCGCCGTACTGTGCGGTGGCCCACTGGGCATCATGGCCGCATGTATGGATGTGGTCGTGCCCTACATTCACGAGCGCAAACAGTTTGATCAACCTATAGGCCAGTTCCAACTGATGCAGGGCAAGATTGCTGACATGTACAGCACATGGCAAGCAAACCGTGCCTATGTCTACGCATTGGGTCGTGCCTGTGACTTAAGCAACCATAGCCGCACGCTACGTAAAGATGCTGCAGGCGCTATTTTGTACAGCGCTGAAAAAGCCACCTGGATGGCAGGCGAAGCAATTCAAGTTTTGGGTGGTAACGGTTACATCAACGAATACCCCACAGGCCGCCTCTGGCGCGATGCCAAGCTGTATGAAATTGGTGCAGGCACCAGTGAAATCCGACGCATGCTGATTGGCCGCGAATTGTTTGAAGAAACCCGTTAAGAAGGGGGTTGTATGACCAAACTTACCTCCAAGCTGAACACCCGCTCTGACGAGTTCAAAACCAACGCTGAAACCATGCGCACGCTGGTGGATGACTTACGCGCCAAAGCCAAACTGGTGGCCGACGGTTCATCACCCAAAGCGCGTGAAAAACACTTGGCACGCAATAAGCTGCTACCGCGTGATCGCATTGATCATCTGCTAGACAAAGGTTCGGCCTTTTTGGAAATAGGGCAGCTAGCCGCCTACGGTTTGTACGGCGACGAAGTACCCTCTGCCGGCCTTATTGCTGGCATTGGTCGCATCCACGGCACCGAGTGCATGGTGATTGCGAATGACGCCACAGTCAAAGGGGGAACGTATTTCCCCATGACGGTGAAAAAGCACCTACGCGCACAAGAAATTGCCGAAAAGAACCACCTACCATGCATTTATTTGGTGGACTCTGGCGGCGCGTTCTTGCCTATGCAAGATGAAGTGTTCCCCGATCGTGATCACTTTGGTCGTATTTTCTACAACCAAGCACAAATGTCAGCCAAAGGCATTCCACAGATTGCGGTGGTAATGGGTTCGTGTACCGCTGGTGGCGCTTATGTGCCTGCGATGTCTGACGAAACCATTATCGTAAAAAATCAGGGCACCATCTTTTTGGCAGGCCCGCCGCTGGTTAAAGCGGCTACCGGTGAAGTCGTAAGTGCCGAAGATTTGGGTGGTGCTGATGTGCACACACGCATTTCTGGTGTGGCTGACCATTACGCCGAAGACGATGCGCACGCCTTATATCTCGCGCGCCGCATTGTGCAGAATTTGAATCGTAAAAAACCGCAGTCGCTAGTGCTACAACCTAGCGAAGAGCCGCTGTACGACCCCGAAGAAATCTACGGCATTTTGCCTACCGATAACCGCAAGCCCTACGATGTACGCGAAGTAATTGCGCGCATTGTAGATGGCTCGCGCTTCGACGAATTTAAGGCGCGCTACGGCAACACCTTAGTCACAGGTTTTGCGCATTTATACGGTCAGCCCGTAGGCATTATTGCCAACAACGGCATCTTGTTCAGTGAATCTGCCCAAAAGGGTGCGCACTTCATCGAGCTATGCGGCCAGCGCAATATCCCTCTGGTGTTCTTGCAGAACATCAGCGGCTTTATGGTAGGGCGCAAATACGAAAGCGGCGGTATTGCTAAAGACGGCGCCAAGATGGTGACGGCCGTGAGTACAGTCGCCGTACCCAAAATCACCATGCTGATTGGTGGCTCGTTTGGTGCTGGTAACTATGGCATGTGCGGTCGCGCTTATGACCCACGCTTCTTGTGGATGTGGCCAAACAGCCGTATCTCGGTGATGGGCGGCGAGCAAGCAGCCAGTGTGCTGTCTACCATCCGTCGCGATCAGTTAGAAGCCAAAGGCGAAAACTGGAGCACTGACGACGAGGCGCAATTTAAAGCCCCCTTGTTGCAACAATACGAGCACCAAGGCCACCCCTATTATTCCAGCGCCCGCCTATGGGACGACGGCATTGTAGACCCTGCACAAAGCCGCCGTATTTTGGGGTTGTCACTATCTGCTTCCCTAAACGCCCCCATAGAACCCACCAAATTTGGTCTGTTCAGAATGTAAACGCGCCACTATCAAGAGGTGTAATGATGTTTAGCTTTCTTGAGATTACCCAACACGCTGGTGTCGCGACCGTCTGGATGAATAGACCGGAGCTGCACAACGCGTTTAATGCCCAGCTGATTCACGAGCTGTACACCGCTTTTCAGCAACTGGATAACGATGCTGAGGTACGTGCTGTAGTCTTAGCCGCCAGAGGTAAAAGCTTTTCAGCCGGTGCTGACTTGAACTGGATGAAAAGTGCCGTCAATGCCAGCCAGCAAGACAACCACAACGATGCGTTAGCCTTGTCTAACATGCTGCACACGTTGGCGACGCTACGTAAACCTACCATTGCCCGTGTACAAGGCGCGGCAATTGGTGGAGGCATGGGCCTAGTCAGCGCTTGCGATATTTGCGTTGCTGCTGACACCGCTAAATTTGCTACGTCTGAAGTCAAACTAGGGCTGATTCCTAGTGTGATTAGCCCCTATGTGATTCGCGCTATTGGGCCTCGCCAAGCCCACCGCTATTTCCTAACAGCAGAGATGATTCCTGCTACTACCGCACTGGCGATTGGGCTTGCCCATGAGGTAGTACCCGCCGACCAACTGGATGACAAAATCAACACGCTACTTGCTGCCCTGCAAGCCGGTGGCCCAGAGGCCCAAGCAGCATCCAAAGTGTTGATTCAGTCGGTGAGTTACAGACCCATAGACCAGAGCTTGCTTGAGCTCTGCGCCCGCAACATTGCTGAACTGCGTACCGGCAGCGAAGCTCAGGAAGGCATGGCAGCCTTCCTTGCCAGACGTGCGCCTCAATGGCTGCACAGCAAGGAGTCCTAATATGTTCAATCGTATTCTGATTGCAAACCGTGGCGAGATTGCTTGCCGCATTATCAAAACTGCACGACGCCTAGGCATAGAAACCGTTGCAGTTTATTCCGAAGCAGACCGCAATAGCCGTCACGTGCGTTTGGCTGACCAAGCCATACTGATTGGCCCTGCGGCATCGGCACAAAGTTACCTCAGTATCGAAAAAATCATTGCTGCCGCCAAAACCAGTGGCGCTGAAGCCATTCACCCCGGCTATGGATTTTTGTCAGAAAACACTGCATTTAGACAAGCATGCGACGATGCAGATATCGTGTTTATTGGCCCTCCTACTGCGGCTATTAAAGCCATGGGCTCTAAATCTGCCGCTAAGAAACTGATGGAAACGGCCAATGTGCCGCTTACCCCCGGCTACCACGGCGATAACCAAGATGCAGATTTCCTGAAGCAGCAAGCTGATCAAATTGGCTACCCTGTGCTGATTAAGGCCGCGGCAGGCGGTGGCGGTAAAGGGATGCGCTTGGTTGAGCGTACTGAAGATTTCGCGGCTTCGCTGGTATCGTGCAAACAAGAAGCCAGTGCCAGCTTTGGCGACGACTTGGTGTTAATTGAGAAATACATCACCCAGCCTCGCCACGTAGAAATACAGATTTTTGCTGACCAACACGGTAACTGTGTACACCTATTTGAACGCGACTGTTCCGTACAGCGTCGTCACCAGAAAATTCTGGAAGAAGCTCCCGCCCCAGGTTTATCTGCTGAACTACGCAACACCATGGGCGAAGCCGCTGTAAAAGCAGCACAGGCGACTGGCTATGTGGGTGCCGGTACCGTGGAATTCATCATGGGGCCGGCGGGCAACTTCTACTTTATGGAGATGAATACTCGTCTGCAAGTAGAGCACCCGGTCACAGAAATGATTACCGGCCAAGACTTGGTGGAATGGCAGTTGCGTGTCGCCGCAGGCCAACCTCTGCCGCTTAGCCAAGACCAACTGCACGTTACTGGCCATGCGATTGAAGCCCGTATTTATGCGGAGTCGCCCGATAAAGATTTCATGCCCGCAACCGGTAAATTGCTGCACTACCAACCACCAGCAAACACCCGCTATGTGCGCGTGGACAGCGGCGTGGAAGAGGGTGATGCCATTACTCCTTTCTACGACCCAATGATCGCCAAGCTGATTGTGTGGGACGAAGACCGCGACAATGCTTTAGCCAGAATGCTACAGGCCTTAAAGCACTACGAAGTGGCTGGTGTGCAAACCAATATCCAGTTCTTATCACGCTTGGTGGGCTGCCCCGCCTTTATGCAGGCCGATCTGGACACCGCCTTGATTACCCGCCAGCACGATCACCTGTTCGTGCCACCTACACCTGTACCGGATACTGCTTTTGCCGCCCTAGCCGTGAGCGAATTGCTGCGCGAGGCATCACAGCACAACACTGAGACCTCACCATGGGCCATCAACGATAACTGGCGCTCGAATCTGGATGCCACACGCTTGTTTGCCTTCCAGCACGACGACCACAACGTCATCGTGAGCACACTCGCCACCCCACAAGGTTGGCGCATTGATGTCAACGGACAGCGCTTTACCGCCGATGGTAACGCCTTGGGCGACCAGAAATTCCGAGTCTGCCTAGATGGACGTTGCCAAGACCTGTCTGTTGTCAGCACTGAGCACCAACGTCATGTGTTCTACGACGGTCAAAGCTGGCTGGTGCACTGCACCCACGATTTGCCACCACAAGTGGCTCAAGAACAAGACGACAAGGGCCTACAAGCGCCCATGCCAGGCATTGTGGTGGCGTTGCTGGCCGAAGCTGGTAGCCATGTCACCCGCAACACCCCTTTACTCACACTGAGCGCAATGAAGATGGAATACACCATCAGCGCCCCCAGTGATGGCGTGATTCGCAAACTACTGTGCGCAGTAGGAGACCAAGTCGATGATGGAGCAGATCTGATCGAATTCGAACCGTCAGCAGCATAACAAAACATAAGCTGAGCAGGCATAAAACAACCCAGGAGACAACACCATGAGTCATGTAATAGGCAGGACTGACACCCCTCTGATTACCTCAACCATCGGGCAATTCTTTGACCAAAGCTGTACCCGCTTTGCCGATAACGAAGCCATTGTCATACACCAAGACAAGGTGAGGCTGACCTACAAAGAACTACAGGAGCAGGTCAACACACTGGCGTGCTCTCTGTTGCGCCTCGGACTGTTACCCGGCGATCGCGTTGGTATTTGGTCGCCCAATAATCTGGAATGGTTACTCATGCAATTTGCCACCGCTAAAGCGGGGCTAATTCTGGTGAACATCAACCAAGCCTATCAACAGGCCGAGTTGGAATATGCCATCAACAAAGTAGGGTGCCGGGCTTTAGTACTGGCCCCTGGTTTCAAATCCAGCAACTACCTGCAGATTTTGTCGGAGCTTAAACCTGCCTTGCAGGGTAAGCCTGACGCGCACGATAAGCTACCTAGCTTGGAGTTCATTGTGCGTTTGGGCACAGAGCCCACCAACGGCATGATGAACTTTGCTAGTTTAATGGTGCCACCTAGCGCATCCGAACTAGAGCATTTGCACGAACTGGGCGCTACCTTTAGCCCTCGTGACCCGGTGAATATTCAATTTACCTCGGGGACTACCGGTGCAGCCAAAGGCGCCACGCTGTGCCATAGCAATATCTTGAATAATGGTTTCTTCGTGGGTGAAACCATTAAGCTCACCCACCATGATCGCGTGTGTATTCCTGTGCCGCTGTACCACTGCTTTGGCATGGTGATGGGGAACATTGGTTGCATTACACACGGCTCGACGATGGTGTATCCGTCTGAAGCTTTTGATGCTGAAAGTGTGCTGGATGCCGTCACCCAAGAGCGCTGTACGGCTCTTTACGGTGTGCCCACCATGTTCATTGCGTTGCTGGATCACCCACACTTCAGTCGTTCGGATTTCAGCAGCTTACGTACTGGCATTATGGCAGGCAGTCCATGCCCCGCCGAGATCATGAAACGCGTGATAGAAAAAATGCACATGAGTGAGGTCACTATTTGCTATGGCATGACTGAAACCTCTCCGGTGTCCTTCCAAAGCCATACCGACGCTCCCGTCGATCGCCGCGTTTCTACTGTGGGCACTATTCATCCACATTGCGAGGTCAAAATTGTGGACTCCGACGGCCACACTGTGCCACGAGGCCATACTGGCGAGCTATGCACACGCGGCTATTCTGTCATGCTGGGTTACTGGGGCGATGAAGAAAAAACGCTAGAAGTCATTGATGACGAAGGCTGGATGCACACTGGTGATTTGGCCACCATTGATGAGGAGGGCTACTGCAACATCGTTGGCCGTATCAAAGACATGATTATCCGTGGCGGCGAGAACCTGTACCCCCGCGAAATCGAGGAGTTCCTGTACCGCCACCCTGACATCAAAGATGTGCAGGTAGTGGGTGTGTCAGACCAGAAATTTGGTGAAGAACTGTGCGCATGGGTGATCTTACAAGACAACGTTTCCACCACTGAAGACGACATACGCAACTTCTGCCGTGGTCAGATTTCGCACCATAAGATTCCCCGCTACATACGCTTTGTAGACGAGTTCCCCCTTACCGTAACGGGCAAAGTGCAGAAATTCCGTATTCGCGACCATATGGAGCAAGAGCTGGGCCAACAAACAGCTCAAGACCTGCCGCAACGTACTGGCACTACGGCCTAACCCTTTACTTGTGAGCCACCATGCCCTTTTATGAAATCAACGGAATACGGCCAGTCGTACATCCCACTGCTTACGTGCATCCCGATGCAGTACTCATAGGTGATGTCATTGTGGGTCCCAACTGCTATGTCGCCCCCTTGGCCAGTTTGCGGGGGGATTTTGGCCGGCTGATTTTAGAAGAGGGCAGCAACATTCAGGATTGCTGTGTAATGCACGGCTTTCCGGGAGGCGATACCGTTGTAGAAACCAACGGCCATATAGGCCACGGCGCGATCTTGCACGGCTGTCGCATCAAAGCGCATGCGCTGGTAGGCATGAATGCCGTCGTTATGGATAACGCCGTGGTGGGTGAATTCAGCATTATTGCCGCCAGTGCCTTCGTCAAAACAGGCATGATTATTCCAGACAAAGTACTGGTGGCTGGGATGCCCGCCAAAGTCATGCGCGACCTGACTGAAGACGAAATGGCTTGGAAACATAAGGCTACCGGTCGCTATCAACAACTGGTGATAGAAAGCCAGCAAAGCCTACGTCCTTGCACGCCGTTGACCGAGGTTGAGGCACAGCGGCCACGCAACCCAGCCTCTGACGTGGTGCCGTTAGCGACACACCGAGCCAAATCCAAACCCTAAAACTTTTCACCACCATGCAACACGGTAGGCGGCCTACAGCCCTTCCGCCTTCCTGAGCGCCTGACACAAAACCAAAGTACTCAAATTCTGCCCTGACAGCTCTGCAAAAAGCTGCCGGAGCAGGCTAGCGACCCTGTAACACTGTTGCACACTCAATCCACGATACGTATCACAACAAACAATTAGTCGTAGAAAAAAGGAGTAGGGAGATGACACAAGCGATGAATCCCAAGGCTATAGGGCCTGGGGTAGTAGACGTATGCCCCATTATCAATGAGGCCAAGTTTCAGAAATTCCATTGGCTCACAATTTTCTGGTGTGCCTATATCATTATTTTTGATGGTTATGACCTAGCAGTACTGGGGGTCATTTTGCCGTCCATCATGAATGAATGGAATTTGAGCGGTGCGGAGGCCGGTTTGCTCGGTAGCTATACCTTGATAGGGATGATGGTAGGAGCGTTGTCGCTAAGCGCCCTGTCAGATAAGCTAGGCAAAAAGAAAGTCATCACCATTTGTGTGCTGGTTTTCAGTGTTTTTACGTTCTTATGCGCATTTGCGACCAGCCCTACACAGTTCGGCTGGTATAGGTTTATTGGTGGCGTAGGGCTAGGCGGCGTGATGCCCGTCGTCACCAGCCTCACTAGCGAATATTCCCCCAAACGTAGACGTAGCCTAACGGTTGGCTTGATGTTTAGTGGCTATTCCGTAGGTGGCATGTTGGCCGCCGTACTGGGTATTTGGGTGATCCCCGCCTTTGGATGGCAAGCCATGTTTTACATTGCCATCTTTCCAGTACTACTGCTGCCCCTGATGCTCAAACAGCTACCCGAATCTGCGGCCTATATGGTGCAAACCCAGCAGTGGGAAAAAATAGGTACAACACTAAGCAAGGTCAGCCCTAGCTACCACTACGAACCAGGCACCCAGTTTAGTAACCCCAGCATAACGGCGAACAACAGCAAAGCACGTATAGTCATTCGCGATCTGTTCTTAGAAGGACGTACCCTGAGTACCTTGATGCTGTGGGCCATGTGTTTCATGGCACTGTAGGTGGTGTACGGGATGACCTCATGGCTACCACGCCTGATGTTGCAAGCAGGGTATCCATTGGGTTCCAGCCTAAGCTTTTTATTCACGGTGCACTTCGGTACAGTGCTTGGTGCATTAAGCTGCAGTTGGCTCATGGACCGCTTCAGCGGCCGTAATGTGTTGGTGGTTTATCTATTTATTGCCGCCGCAGCGATCGCTGCCCTAGGCTTTGCCACCAACAGCGTGGTGCTTTACACCCTGTTGATCATTACCGGGGCGACCACCATTGGTACGCAAATAGGTTTATACGCCTTTATTGTGCGCTTCTACCCTATGACCATGAGCTCTACCGGCATGGGCTGGGCTTTGGGTGTAGGACGTTTGGGAGCCATCATCGGCCCCTTTGCAGTAGGCCTACTGTTTGACCTTAACCTCACTCTGCAACAAAACTTCTTTAGCTTTGCTATTCCTGCCTTGCTTGCAGCGATTTTCATGAGCCTAGTGAGCAACCGCCAAACAGCTTCGTAAACAGAGCAAAACCCTGCGCAAAGTCCCCCAACAAGTTGCCGTTGTATCCAACTTTTGGGGGCTAACCACAGTAGAGGCCAATAGCACAACACGTCATCAGCCATAGAGTCTCGTGTCATGGCGTACCCATAGGGCAACACCTAAACCCACAAGCATCAAAACAAAAAATAGTAAATACGCCTAAAGTTTTATATATGAACTAGCGTGCCTATATCAATACGATCATACGGACGTATTAGAAGTCCATAGTAGCCTACACATCGCCATTCGTTTTTTACACTTTCTGCGGCTACCTTGTATTGTGCGAGGCAATGCTAAGCCGACTACGTGCAGCACATTGCTCTGTGCCGTACGCCTAGTATCCACCTCAGGCAATACTATTGAAATATAAAAGAAAAACAGCAAACCTTAAAAATAGCTTAAAGCTTTATTTGTTTAAAAACGATGAAGATTATAAAAACAACATCATTATTTTTTTAAAATAAAAAAACCCTTTTAAATTAAAAAAATTAACAATAATAATATTTTAAAAAAACAAAAAAATACCACTTAGTTTTTATGGTTTTATTTAATTATTTATACCAAAAACTCACACTATAAATAGTGAAAAAAACAGTCTTTATTTAAAACCCATATAGCCGGAACCACAGCCAAGCCTGTACACGCCTGCTCGCGCGAGGCTATAGATTGCGATACAATCCTCTGTATTCACTCAGGTTGTCGCCGTTATCACTGATTTGCAGCTGTTACACTAGACCAACCATTGCGCGTTCCAAATCTTTACAGATGTAACCGGATTGCTATTGTCTTGTTATTCATGTAACTGTTTACAGTAACCTGCGCCATTTAACTTTTATTGCGCGACTTACTGAAGTAAAACCTTCAACACTCATTTGTTTTTATTTCTCCTGTCATTCAGATCTTCATCTGGGTACTTAGAAAAGGAGTTTCCTATGCACGACCATTCCCAAAAAGGAAGTCTGACGCGCCGCCGTTTCTTGATGGTGTCCGCTGCTACAGCTGGTCTGGCTAATGTGCCTATGTCACTGCACGCCAAACCTGCCGACTTTCCGCCGCTAGATCAGTACACACCTGTCTATTTCACGCCTGAAGAGTGGGCGTTCATCTTGGCTGCTACCGCCCGCCTGATTCCTTCAGACGGCGACGGTCCAGGCGCGATAGAAACGCGTGTCCCACTGTTCTTAGACCAGCAATTGGCTGGCGATTATGGCAAGGCTGTGGACTGGTATATGGAAGGTCCTCACGATCCAGCCGCTGCACCACAATTGGGCTACCAAACTCCCTACAACCCTGCTCAGCTCTACCGCGAAGGTATTAAAGCTTTTGATGCATGGTGTGTAACCGAGCATGGCGCACTGTTTGCCAAGCTCACTACCGAACAACAAGACGCTGCACTGCAAGCGCTACAAGACAACAAAGTGGGTCTTGAGCCTGAATTGCGCGACTTCTTCACCTTGCTGTTGGGGAACACCAAAGAGGGTTATTTTGCTGACCCCATGTATGGTGGTAACCAAGGTATGCAAGCGTGGAGCTACATCGGCTTCCCAGGTGCTCGCGCCAGCTTCAAAGAATGGGCTGACCAGTACAACGTCCGTTACCCACTGGGACCGGTTTCAATTTCTGGAGAGAGGGCATAACCATGGCACGCACAGCACCCAAAAAAGATGTAGTAGTAGTTGGTCTGGGCTGGACCGGTGCCATTCTGTCTATGGAATTGGCTCAAGAAGGCTTGGAAGTTCTGGCCTTGGAACGTGGTGAAGACCGCGACACTGTACCCGGCTTTGAATACCCCAATGTGATTGATGAGCTGAAGTACGGCGTACGTTACGGCTTCATGCAACGCCCATCGCAATCCACCGTCACCGTGCGTCACGCCCCCGGCGAAAACGCCTTGCCGTACCGTATTTTGGGCTCCTTCTTGCCCGGTAACGGTGTAGGCGGCGCAGGTATGCACTGGAACGGCCACACATGGCGTCCACAGCCAGAAGAAATGCGTCTGCGTTCCTATACCATCGAGCGTTTTGGACGTAATGTCATCCCTGACGGCATGCAACTGGCCGACTACCCTCTGAGCTACGAAGAGCTAGAACCTTTCTTGGCACGCTTTGAAGGCGTAGCCGGTATTTCTGGCCAAGCAGGGAATATCAACGGCAAACTGATTCCTGGTGGGAACCCATTTGAAGGTCCTCGCTCAGGCAATTACCCTATGCCTGCCATGCCGCACACCTACGATGCGGATCTGTTTACCCAAGCTACTAAAGCCATGGGTTACCACCCATTCCCGCTGCCCGGTTCTATTGCGTCACAGTCTTATGTGAACGAATACGGCATGCAAATGGGCCCCTGTAACTTCTGTGGTTTCTGTGAACGCTTTGGTTGCTACAACTACTCCAAAGGTTCACCACAAACCTGTATTTTGGATGCGCTAAAACGCAAATCCAACTTCAGCTACAAAACACACTCCGAAGTGCTGCGCGTAGAGCTGGCTCCCGATGGCAAAACTGCTACCGGCGTGACCTATTTCGACCACGCTGCAGGCGAAGAAGTGTTCCAGCCAGCAGACTTGGTATTGCTCTGTGCCTACCAGTTGCACAACGTACACCTGTTGTTGTTGTCTGGCATTGGTAAGCCTTACAACCCCACCACAGGCGAAGGCGCAACAGGCCGTGGCTATGCTTACCAGATGACTGGCGGCACCACCTTGTTCTTCAAAGACAAAGAGTTCAACCCCTTCATCGGTACCGGCTCCAACAGCATGGTGATTGATGACTTTGGTGTGAACCAAATCGACTTTGCTAAAGAAGGCTTCGTAGGCGGTAGCTACATTACGGCCGGTACCTATAACGGCCAGCCTATTCGCTCTATGCCACTACCCGCCGGTACGCCGTCATGGGGTGGCGAATGGAAAAAATCCATTGGTGAATGGTACGGCCACGCTATGAGCATTGGTTCGCACGGTTCCTGTATGTCCTACCAAGATAACTACTTGGATCTGGATCCTACCTACAAAGACCAGTTCGGCCGCCCCTTGATGCGCATGACCTTCAACTGGAAAGCCAATGACATCCGCATGACACAATTCATGCGCGGCAAAATTGAAGAAATTGCCAAAACCATGAACCCCGATATCATGCAGTCTGGGTACAAAGCCGACGGTGCCATGTACGACGTACGCCCTTACCAAACCACACACAACGTGGGTGGTGCTGTGATGGGTGAGGATCCTAACTCCTCCGTAGTGAACCGTTACCTGCAAGCACATGATGTGCATAACTTGTTCGTCATGGGCGCGGGTGCCTTCCCACAAAATTTGCAATACAACCCTACTGGGCTTGTAGGCGGGTTGGCATACTGGGCAGCGCACGCCTTGCGTAACGACTACCTGCGTAACCCACGCATTCTGGCCTAAGGGGAGGACTCATCATGAAAACGTTTATTCGTATAGTCCTAGCGCTGATCGTCATCGCCATTTTGGTGATTGCCGGTATGATCTGGATCCCTTCAGAACGTACACCAGCACAAGCCTTGGCTCCCGACAGTGAAGTCAGCGTGGCCCGTGGCGAATACATGATGCGTGCTGCGGACTGTATTGCGTGTCACACTGCCCCTGACGGCAAAGACTTTGCCGGTGGTCGTGCCATTCAAAGCCCGTTTGGCGTGATTTGGTCTACCAACATCACTCCTGACAAAGAAACAGGTATTGGTAACTACACCTTGGATGACTTCCGTGCCGCGTTGTACGACGGTCTAACCAAAGAGGGTGCTCACTTGTACCCAGCCATGCCCTATGAAAACTACCGCGTCATCAGTGAAGCGGATGTACAGTCCCTGTACAAGTACTTCATGGAAGCCGTACCGGCTGTGAACAACAAAGTGCCTGAAACTGACTTGGCGTTCCCATTCAACCAACGTTGGGGATTGCGTGCATGGAACTGGGTAGCTCTGAACCCCGTTGGTTTCCAAGCACCAACCGATGATCAGATGATCAATCGCGGTGCCTACTTGGTACAAGGTGCAGCCCACTGCGCTGCTTGTCACAGCCCTCGCACAATGTTCATGTCTCAAAAAGGCGCGAACGGTGACGATCCTGCTTTCTTGTCTGGTGGTGAAGTAGACGGTTGGAGTGCCCCAAGCTTGCATGGCCCCGACAGCGTTGCTGGTCAGTGGAGCACAGAGCAAATGGCACATTACTTGGCTACTGGCCGTAATGACTATGCAACGGCGGTAGGTGAAATGGCCTTGGTTGTCGGGGATTCGCTGCAATACCTGACCTCCGAAGACAACATGGCCATTGCGGCATACCTGAAGCACATCAGCGGTGGTAAAACACCCGAAGCTCCTGATGCTGCAAACCGCACTGTTACCGACACAGAAAAACTGCTGGCATCTGCAGATCCGTCTATGCCATTGGGACCAAGACTGTATCTGGATAACTGTTCCGGCTGTCACTTTGTGGATGGTCGTGGTGCTCCAGAAATCTTCCCAGCACTGGATGGCAACCTGATGGTTACTGCTGACTCGCCTAAAGGCCTGATCTACACCATTTTGCACGGTGCAGAACTGCCTTCAACTGAGTCTCGTCCTGCGCGTTTACGTATGCAAAGTTACGCATGGCGTTTGAGCGACGAAGAAGTTGCTGAATTGGCGACCTTTATTCGCCAAGGCTGGAACAACAAAGCGTCCGCTGTAACCGCGAGCGACGTAGCTCCCGTACGTTAAACCTGCCAGTCCTTACGCATAGTAAGGGCTAGCGGCTATACCACAACCGATAAGTGAGGCCTTTTCTGGGCAGCACTTATCGGTTTTTTTAGATAATACGTCGCACAAAACGAGCATGCTAAACTGACAAATACCGCTACTACCCCGCTTTGGTAGCGCCATAAATGGCTTCTATTTTTGTGTATGAGCATTACACCCACACCGCTTTCCACCCCTAGTCATCTGGTCCTGATTGTTGAGGATGAGCCGGCTATTGCCAGCGTGTTAGAGGCCTATCTACGGCGTGATGGCATGCGCACGTGCATGGCTGCCGATGGTATACAGGCGCTGCAACTGTTCAGAGACATGCGTCCTGACATGGTGCTGCTAGACATCAACTTACCGGGTGTAGATGGGCTAGATGTACTGCGCCATATACGAGCCGACGACCAAACTCCCGTCATTCTCGTCACCGCCTTAGCGGACGATGTGGATAAGTTGCTGGGGCTGCGCTTAGGGGCTGACGACTACGTGATCAAGCCTTTTAATCCTGCCGAAGTTGTGGCCCGAGTGAAAGCCGTATTACGTCGCGCCGCTAACGTGCAAACCGTGAGCGCCCCCATTCGTGTGGGCGACTTGGAAATAGACGAGCAAGACCACGTCGCACTGGTACATGTGGAAAACAAAGCCATACCACTGCCCTTAACGCTCACTGAGTTCCGACTGTTAGCCTGTTTGGCCGCACAACCACGCCGCTGTTTTTCCCGCAGCTACCTTATTGAGCAATGTTTGCCTGAAAGTGATGCGCTGGAACGCGTGATTGATTCTCATATTTCCAAACTGCGTCGTAAATTGCAGCAAGCCGGACAAGAGGATCTGATTGAAGCTGTGCGTGGCATCGGGTACCGGCTATGGCAAGAAAGATAGACCGCATCTGGGTACGTTTTGGTATAGCTACTGCCGCCGTCATTTTATTCATGATGGCCTTGCTCACTACCAGCTTGCTGCTGTTCTGGCGTGGTGAATACAGCGACTTCTATCAACGCTTACCTCAAGACATACGCGTAGAGTTTGATGACCTCAGCGAACGCGGGTTGTCGGATAGCCCTCGTGCCATGCAAATTTACTCTGAATACTGGGTGGGCGACCCTATTAAAGGTGAACAGTTCTCACTGTTACTTACCCTGATTGCTGGTTTGCCCTTAGGACTAGGCGCAAGCTTCTGGCTATCTAAGCTGGTCACACAGCCCTTAGGCTCTATGGCCGAAACTGCTAAGCGGGTCGCCGTGGGCGACTTCACAGTACGGGCCTTGCCTGGCCAAGCGCGGGGCGAAATGGCTGATATGGTGCGCGACTTTAACCGCATGATCGACTCGCTAGAAAAGCTAGAGCGTGAACGCAGTGCCACCATTGCTTCGCTGTCGCACGAATTACGCACACCGCTCACCATTCTGAGCACACGCCTGCACGCCATTTGTGACGATGTAATCCCTGTTTCTCCTGAGGAACTACGCGGGCTCTTAGATCAATCCCTGCACTTAGGCCGGTTGGTGGACGATCTACACACCATTTCTATGGCTTTTGCGAATAGGCTGTCGCTGCACGAAGAGCCGCTGGATTTAGCTCAGTTTATTGATGCAGAATTGAATAACTACTCCGCCAGACTAGCCGAGCAAGGTATGGAGCTAGAACGCCGCATCCCCGATTCACTCGATGATGCGCTGGTGATGGTAGATCCCGATCGCATACGCCAAATTTTGTCTAACCTGTTGGAAAACTCCCTGCGCTATGCGCACTCTGGTCACTGGGTAGAAGTCGCCGTCACTAGCGACGATGAACGTGTCAGCCTACACGTTAGTGATGCAGGTCCAGGCCTACCCGATGCGTTACGCGACAATCCCTTTAAACGCTTCCCACACCCTACCGGCACGCATAAAGACGGGTCAGGCTTAGGACTGTCTATTGTGCAGGCCTTAGTAGAACGCCAAGGCGGTGAAGCACAAGGTGGCACATCGCAACGGGGTGGGGCGCGTTTCAGTATTCATTTCCCACGTAAAAACTACAGTACGAACGCCTGAGTCTACGCAGGATTTCAACCCTTCACGACCACCGTTGTAGCGCCACCAGTCGCTCCATCATTTCTCCATAAAACATGCATCACCACGCAACGTTGGTCTTTTACTATTAAGGTAGCCTTTGTGTGTCTTTGGCTGCCGCGCCTACTTTCATCACCTTTGTACGTGTTCAGTTTGTCTTATTTTGCTACCCGCTTCAGCGTCTCTGCAGCACTCAGCCTGCTACTTGCAGGGTGTGTGACGCTCAATACGCCTGAACTGCCAACCGATACGCCCAGCTCTTGGTCTGAAACCACATCCAAGACTGCGCCAGCTATTGCCTTGCGCTCCTGGTGGCAATCGTTGCAAGACCCCACTCTGAACACGTTGATAGAAGAGGCTCTTACTGCCAATCTGGATATTGCCCAAGCGGCTAAACGCTTAGAAAGCGAGCGCTTGCTTGCTGGCCGTTGGCAGGCACCTTATCTGCCCTCCATTACCGCCGGTGTACGCCCCACACAAGACGTTGCCGCAACCGACATGTACTACCACGCCAGTTTGGACATGATGTGGGAACTTGGGCTATTCGGTGCTTTAGATAACTCTAAGTTGTCTGCCGGTGCACGCACATTGCAAGCTCAAGCTACCGAGCAGGGCATACGCGTTATGGTGGTCGCCGATGTAGTGCGTCATTACCTAGATTTAGGTCTAAGCCAACAACAACAAAAATTGCTGCACACCCAATTGGCGGTAGATGAAGAGGCGCTAGCACTGGCACTCACGCGTCAACGCGCACACGTTGGTAACCCAGAAGAAAGTACCCAAGCACAAGTACGACTGGCCCAAACCCGCGCGACCCTAGCCATGGAGCGCGAAGCCGCTTCTCGCTCTGCTCGTGCGTTAGCCGTATTGCTAGGCCGTGATCAACCTGATGCGGCGTGGTCCACCATTCAGCGTCCTTTACAGGTACCGGCATTTTCGCTGGAAGAACTACCTGCAGACTTGCTACGTACACGCCCCGACATACACATCGCCGAAGCCGCAGTGCTGCAAGCCGCTGCCCAAGTGGGTTTGGCTCATGCGGCACTGTACCCTCGTTTAAGTCTGGGTGGCTCATTTCTGTACGCCTATAACACCACGCAAAACATGCGTACAAGTACCGACTCATCTCCCTCCGTCGGTATATACCTAGACATCCCACTATGGGATTGGGGCATACGTCGTACCCGCATGGAAGCCAACGAAGAGCTGTTAGACGCCGCGTTGCTAGGCTACCGTAAAGCAGTGCTGGACGGAGTAAGCGAAGTGGAAAACGCCCTGAGTGGCTTAACCCACCAAAAAGAACGTATCAACGCACTGCAAAGCTCAGAGCAAGCACTGCAACAGCAGCAGCAATCACAACGCACCTTGCAATCGCTAGGGCTATCCAGCCGCTACGATCAATTGCTGCAACAGCGCGCATTGCTAGATACGCAGTCTGAGTTGCTGCGCGCGCAGGCCTCACACACACTGTCGTTCATCGCCTTGTACAAAGCACTGGGTGGCGCGCCATTGCCTGAAGCCGCCAAGGACGTTACGCCATGATCCCATTAGCGCGTAAAACCCTGGTCTATGAATGGCGACGCTTCGTGCCTGTTATTCTGGCGGTATGTTTCTCCGGTGTATTACTGGTAGTACAAGCCGCGTTGGTACTGGGTATTTTCGGTGCCTCCGCACTGTACGTGAAAAGCTCTTCTGCCACCTTGTGGGCTGGCTATCCCGGCACACAAAGTGTGAACTTTGGTCAGCGCGTAGACCAAGACGTAGAGATGCTGATGCGCATGGACCCAGACATCACCGATGTAGAACCCTACCTCTGGGTAGATGGTGAGTGGAGCGCTGAACACAGCGATGCAGGTAGCGTCTCTATTTACCTCTCTGGCATTGCCACGCGTGAAGACGCCATGATGTTCTCATCCCTGCTGTCCAAAGGCATGCGCGCCCGTCTACGTGAGCCTGGCGCTGTAATTGTGGATCCAGCCGACCTAGACACGCTAGGCGCACACGAAGGTGACCGTGCATGGATTAACACCCATCCGGTACATATTGTGGGCGTTTTACCAGGTCTGCGAGGCTTAGGTGGCGTGAACGTGCTGAGCTCCTTGGATACTGCCCGCAATATTGCAGGTAACGGCTCACAATACGGCAGTACCTATTACGTTGCCCACACCCCTAGCACAGTAGATGCCGATGCCGTACGCGCTCGCCTGCAAAGCGAAGCCGCCAGTTTTGGCCCTGTGGAAATCTGGACAGCCCCACAATTCGCCTACAAATCACAGTTGTACTGGTTGCTGGATACGGGTGCTGGTATGGCCGTGCTCTTTATGGCCATTATTGTGTGTTTGGTAGGGGCCATCATCACCAACCAATCTTTTGCCGCTGTAGTGGCTGGCTCTGCCCGCGAATATGCCACCTTGAATGCCTTGGGTGCCAGCCGTGGCGCACTCGCACGCGTCGTGATCGAGCAGTCATGTTTGATTGGCGGCATAGGGATGTGCTTGGCAGCATTGGTCAGCCTCGCGTTACTGAGCTTGGCTGCGGTCTATCACGTCCCCATCGCCATGACACCGCTGGTCGCGCTGGGATGTGCGGCATTGGTCAGTTTGATGGCACTGTTTTCTAGTGTGATGGCTATACGTAGCCTGATGCGCACCGACCCATCGTTGCTGCTGCGTTAAGGGGATATTGATGCCTACTACCCATACTCCGCAAACTCCCCCTACGCTAGAAGCTATTCGCATCAGCAAAGCCTTTTTGTCAGGCATGGTGCAGGTGCAAGTGCTGCGATCACTCTCGCTGTCTGTGTATGCGGGTGAGCTGACCTTGATCTCTGGCCCGTCAGGATGCGGTAAAAGTACGCTACTGTCGCTGTTATCCGGCTTGCAGCACCCGGATGCGGGTGAAGCCCATGCCTTGGGTCAAGACCTTAGCAAAATGAAGCGCAGCGAGTTAGATACTTTCAGATTGCACCACACTGGTTTTGTGTTTCAGGGCTTTAATCTGTTTCCCGCCTTAACCGCGCAAGAACAAGTACAACTGCCCCTGGGTTACTTAGGTATTTCCGACAGAGAAAGCGCCCAACGTGCCCTACAAGCCTTAGAAAGCGTAGGTTTGTCGCACCGTTCGCACATGCGTCCAGCACAGTTATCAGGCGGTGAAAAACAGCGTGTGGCCATTGCCCGTGCTATCGCCAAAGAGCCCAAATTTTTATTTGCCGATGAACCCACCAGTGCGCTAGATGCCGAAAACGGCCAGCGCGTGGCGGACATACTGCAGCGTTTTGCCAGCACACACCAAGCTACGGTTCTGTGTGTTAGCCATGATCCTCGTCTTGTGCGCCACGCTGACCGCGTGATTGGCATGGAAGACGGCATGATACGCAGTGACCGGCGCCTCCATGCCCGCACAGAAGGAGTCAGTGCATGATTGTTTTTACACGCGCGCGTTGCTGCGTGATTCTTACAGTAGCTACGTTGATGTTGGGTGCATGTTCCGATAACACCCCCACCACCAGCAATGCCGCCACTACGCCACAAGAGTCCTCCCGCAAAATTGCGGTAGCCAGAGGTACGGTGGATGTGGAAGGCGGCTTAATCAATCTGGCTTCTAGCACAGATGGTGTAGTGCGCACGTTAGCCGTACGCGAAGGCGAGACCGTAGAAAAAGGCCAAACCTTACTGACACTGGCAAACACCACAGAAACTGCTGCCGTTGCCGTGGCTGAATCCGAATGGAAACTGGCCCAAGAGCGTAAACAGGCCAGCCTTGCCAAGCTACCTGAATTGCGCCGTACCGCCTCCAGACTAGAACAAGCTGCACGTGCAGGTGCGATACAAGTACAGCAATCCGACACTGCTCAGCAACAGCTTAAAGATGCAGATGCCGATGCACGTATTGCCCAAGCCGAAGTAGACGTTGCGCTGCAACGCTTGAACCAAGCCAAAGCTTTGCTAGCTGAACGCACTTTAAAAGCGCCCGAAGCCGGTGAAATCATCAGTATTAGCGCTCAACCTGGTGCCACAGTAAGCGCCAACACACCGGCGATGAGCATGTTGCCTGCACGTCCATTAATCGTGCGTGCCGAGCTAAATGCTGCCTATGTGGGCAACATCAGCCCCGGCATGGTGGCGACCATCACGTCCGACATGGACAGTGCTTCTGACGCCAATGCACTACCTAAGGCACATGTGATTCGTGTCAGCCCAGTGTACCGCCAAGGGCGTTTGCAAGAAGAAGCACAACGTGGCCCCGTGCGCGTGGTGGAGTGCATCCTAGAATTTGACGAGCCAGCGAACGTGCGCGTTGGCCAGAATGTAAGAGTAAGCTTTCATGAATAATCGCCCCCAACTGTCCGTTGCTGACCTATCTTGCAGCCAATCCGCTTCGGAATGGGTAATACAGTGTGATTTTGACGGCACTATTAGCCTGCGTGACACCACTGACAGCTTGCTAAACAGCTACGGCTTGCCCGGCTGGGAAGCTCTGGAAGAAGCGTGGGAGCAAGGTGATATAGGCTCCAGAGAATGCATGCAAAAACAGGTAGCGCTGTTAGACATGAGCCCTGAACAACTGGACGCTAGCCTGCAACAAATAGGGGTTGATCCCGCATTCCCCGCCTTTCTCAGCGCCGCACAACAGCAAGGCATTCCATTTTTTGTGGTGAGCGATGGGCTGGACTACGCCATCAACACCATTCTGGGCCGCGAGGGTGTGCATAACTTACCTATTCTGGCTAACCACTTGGTGTACCAACAAGGCAATCGCTGGGCGTTAGAAACTCCGTGGAATCAACCCACCTGTGCCAGCGCCAACTGCAAATGCCAACATGCACAAAGCTCCCACAGTGTAGGGCGCAAAGTGCTGTACATCGGTGATGGCAGCTCTGATTTCTGTGTGTCAGGCAAGGCCGATGTAGTACTCGCCAAAGCCAAACTGATTAACTATTGCCGAGAACAAGGCATTCCTCACGTACCGTTTACCGATTTCCGTGAAGCACTAGCACTGCTGCCCGGCATACTTTCCGGTACGGCACTGGAACCCGTAGTATGAGCAACCTAGCACCAACTTTTCCCTCTACCTTGGTGGCCGCTGAGCGCCCCAACATGAGCATGACGCCTTCCTCAACGTCGTGCACAATCACCCCGCACGAGTTTCTGCTGGAAGGCAAAGACGAGCGTGCACGCACTGGCGTGTTGCTGATACACGGTTTAACCGGTACACCAAACGAAATGCGCGTACTGGCCCGTGGATTAAACCGACAAGGCTTCACGGTATACGCCGTGCAATTGGCCGGTCACTGCGGCACCCAAGACGACTTGGTGAATACAGGTTGGGAAGACTGGTTAGCAAGCGTGATCGCAGGCGCAGACCGCTTAGCAGCCAGAGTAGACCGCATCGTTGTAGGTGGTCTGTCTATGGGCGCCGTGCTGTCACTGGCCTTAGCACAACGCCGCCCCGATCTAATCTCAGGTGTATTAGCACTGTCCACTACCTTCCGTCACGACGGTTGGAGCATGCCACCTCATACCCGTTTAGCCTTTATCTTGCCGGTGTTTAGAGCACTGGGTATTGGCCGCAACCGCATGTTCTTAGAACAACCGCCCTATGGCATCAAAGACGAAGCCTTGCGCGCACGAGTCGTGGACCAAATGAACTCTGGCGACAGCTCTGAAGCGGGCCTACCTGGCAACCCATGGTGGTGCGTGATAGAAATGCAGGCATTATCGCGTTCGGTGCTGAAAAACCTGTCTGCCATCCAAGCCCCCTGCTTGGTCATGCACGCACGCCACGACGACATTGCATCGGTATCCAACGCCTATGCCATTGTCAAAGGCGTGCGTAATGCCCCTGTAGAACTGCTCTTGCTGGATAACAGCTATCACATGATCACCATAGACCGAGATCGCCGCACCGTGATCGCTAAAGCCGCTGATTTCATTGCTTCGCTTACTGAAGGGCAGCCCGTGCGCGCCGGAGGCACGCACTGATGGAGTCAATCACACCGTTGGTGCTGCTGTTGTGGACAACTAATATTATCTTGGATAGCGGTGGGCAATTGGCCCTTAAAGCCGCTGCGGCTGACCCTAGAGCAGGCGATGGCCTTGATCGTTGGCGCTGGATGTGTAAACGCCCATGGCTGTGGGTGGGTATTAGCTGCTACATCATCGAATTTGTGATGTGGCTGGCCTTCTTGTCGCTAGTACCGTTATCTAATGGTGTGCTGCTAGGCTCTATCAATACGGTTGTCATCATGATCTTAGGGCGCATGTTCTTTAATGAACAACTCACCCCCTTACGCGTGACTGGCATTGTATTAATTTCCATTGGCGTTGCCATTGTGGGTTTGCAAGCCTAAGGAGCTCAACATGAAACGTTTTTATTTGGTTGGCTTCCTTGTCCTCATGGCCTTGGACACCTTCGCACAAGTCAGTTTTAAAATGGCTGGCAACAGTGCGCTTCCTCTGGAATTTACCGCCAGTTGGTTTGGCCGTGTGTTTGGCCAGCCTTGGATTTACGGTGCCTTGCTCGGGTACATAGGTACGTTTTTTGCGTGGATGACCTTGCTTAAACATGCCCCTATTGGGCCAGCCTTTGCAGCCTCGCACTTAGAAATTGTGGCAGTACTGGTGGTGTCGGCGCTGCTGTTTGGTGAAACCATTGGATGGCCGCAAATCACCGGTACGATTTTTATTCTGGCCGGCATTGTGTGTCTGGCTATTAGCGAAACCCGATTGGCCGCTAAACAGCCAGAATAGTCACACAGTATTACGAGCGGGCCGCCTGCAGCATCTGCAACAACTGTTGATTGAAGCTAGTCTGGTGTGCCTGCCATTGCGGCAACTCGGCATCTTCTTGTGTGGTGTCTTGACCATCCGCTGTACTGAGCCAGCGCTTCCACGGCGTGGTGTAATTCCACACAGATACCTCACCTGTCACATCGCTGCCCACAATACGCCCACGTAAAGCCTGCACAATGTCTTGCATGTGCTGTGTGCGTAATTCGCCTTGATCCCAATTAGTACGCACCACTTCTGGCGAAAAAGCGTCTTTATCCACACTTAAATAGGTGTCTGTATCGCCCTCGGCCAAAGTGTCGCACAAGGCTTGTACCATCTCGTCTTCGGTGTCGAATGAACGAAAGAAACTACCCAAGCCCAACAGCTTCGCCCAGCCGGTATCTACCTTGGTGCTCCAGTAGGTCAGCTTGCCTGCACACAGTGCAGCCAAACGATGCTCCCACGCATGTGCCGCACCCAAATCGGATGACGTAATACCCACCACATGCACCTTAGCAACAGCGGGCAGCAAGGCCACGCGCTGTACCCACGAGCCACAGTGAATACCCCAGGGGAAGCGCATGTTATCGGGGTGATTATCCAGAATCACCACCTGTACCGGGCGCAGCATATCGTAGCCCCCCGCCGCAATACAACGCTGTATCAACGAGAAACTTAAATGGTGAAAGTCGCCACTGCCCATAAACACCGTGCCATGCTCGTTAAAAGCAGGCATCAGCGCTTCCATTTCAGCTATACGCTTTGCCCACACTGAACGGCGGCACCCAAAACGTACCGCTTCCCGCCAGTCGTTCGAGAGGGTAATACGCTGCTCATTGTCTAAGGTACCGATGGAGTCATCGGTATTGAGCACAACAGGGAACAGCGGTTCAGAAGGGGTTAGGACGTAATCCATTGGCTATCACTTTCAAAACGGTTGGCAAAACGTCTGGCCAACGCACGCAAAATTGGGTTACGTACATACACCATATGACGCGTGGGCGTAAACGTCGCGCCCAACAAAGCCTTCACTCCAGGATCAGTCCAGCCCGCCACATAATGGCTTAAGCCTTTTTCCAGAGCGTATTCCAGATTCACAAACCAGCTCACAAAATACAGGTTCATTTCCCGTGACAAGGGATACGACAATCCTATGTATTTATCCACCAATTTGCCTTGGTGCTCGAAGCACAAATTCCAGCCCAGAAACTCATGAGTTTCAGCGTGCCGGTATTCAAATACGATACCGCCATTGCTTTGGTCGCGCAGCAATTGCGTGAAAAATGCTTTGGTCAGCTTATCGAAGTGCACGTCACTTTGCGCATATACCCCTTGGTACAACGCATAGTATTCATCCACTTTTTGGTCATCATCAAACGCCGCTCCGGTGTGCACACGGGTGACGTCTATCTGCTCACGGGTACGCAACTTACGGCGCAAATAGCGACGTGAGTCTTTGGGCAGCTTGTCCAAGTAGTCTTGGGTACTGGCAAAGTTAATGGGCACATAGGCTAATGCCTGACCTTCCACCGGCACAAAGCCCGCCTGTTTACACGCTGCAACCACGGCATCTGCGTACGCATTATCGTCATCAGACAACAAAGGCGATTGCTGCGGCAGGTCTTTAATGATGGTGAGCTTTTGCGCTTTACAGGGCCCGTTCAATAACGCTTGTACGGCTTCGTTGACACCCAACTGTGGCGGCCACACCGCGTACTCACTGACCGTCGTCCCTACAAAGGCAGTACGGATGGTGAGCCAACGCGACCACATGCTGTAACCCACAAAACCGGTGATGCGAGCTTTGAACTCGTCATCGGCGGTAGTGAGCAAATCAAAGGGCGCTACAAACGCCGGAACCGGCACGTCTTCCAATACATGAAACCCCTCCGGCGGGTGCCGGAGGAAACATGCATGCAAGGCGGCCGGTTCTAACGCGTTACGTAATAACGGCAACTCTGGCATTAGGCCTGTTTTGCACGTGTGATCAATTGATCCAGCAAGGCCATTGCTTCGTCAATTTCAGCACGCGTAATCATCAGTGAAGGAGCAAAGGTAATTACGTTTTTGTAGTACCCGCCCACATCCAGCACCAAACCACGTTTGCTGCCCTGATAGTCCAAATTACCTTCCAGACCGATATCCACCATTTTGTCCAACAATGCTTTGTTGGGGGTGAAACCGTCTTCAGTACAAATCTCTGCACGCAATGCCAGACCCAGACCATCCACATCGCCGATTTCACGGTGACGTTTTTGCAGGTCGCGCAGGCCGTCCAGGAAGTAAGCACCGGCGTCGCAAACTTGTTTACCGAAGTCCATTTCGTGCGTCATTTTCATCACTTCCAGACCAATGGCGGTACCCAATGGGTTAGACGCAAAAGTGGAGTGTGTAGAACCTGGAGGGAACACGGTTGGGTTGATCAACTCTTCACGAGCCCACAAACCGGACAATGGGTTCAAACCGTTAGTCAGTGCTTTAGCAAATACCAATACGTCTGGTTTGATGCCAAAGTTTTCCACAGACCACAGCTTACCGGTACGCCAGAAACCCATTTGAATTTCGTCTACTACCAGCAATACACCGTGGTCATCCAATACGCGTTTCAAGCCTGTGAAGAAGTTCGCAGGAGGAATCACGTAACCACCGGTACCTTGAATAGGTTCGATGTAAAACGCTGCGTATTCACACTGGTTAGTTTTAGGATCCCAAATCGCGTGGTATTCGTTTTCAAACTTACGTTCGAAATCGCGCACGATGGAGTCTGCATACTCTTCCGCAGTCATGCCTTTAGGGCGACGGAAAGGGTAGGGGAAAGGAATAAACTGCGCACGGTCACCAAAGTGGCCGTAACGACGACGGTAACGGTAGCTGGAGGTAATGCTGGATGCACCCAAGGTACGGCCGTGATAGCCACCCTCGAACGCAAACATCAGGCTTTTACCACCACTGGCGTTACGTACAATTTTCAGGGAATCTTCAACTGCTTGTGCGCCACCTACGTTGAAATGCACACGGCCTTGGCTGCCCCATTTTTTCTCGGCGTCCTGTGCAATCACACGGGCCAATTCGATTTTTGTGGGGTGCAGGTATTGGCTAGCAATTTGTGGCAGCGTGTTCAGCTGCTTAGTCATTGCGTCTTCCAGACGACGGTTGCGGTAACCGAAGTTCACCGCGGAATACCACATCTGCAAGTCTAAATAAGGGGTACCCGCGTCATCAAACATGTAACTGCCTTCGCAGCCTGTAAAGATCTTTGGCGGATTAACATAGTGAACGGTATCGCCGAATGAACAATACCGGGCTTCGTCAGCCAACAGGCTGGCAGTGTCGATGGACATGGACGCATATCTCCAAATTAACGTGATGCTGGACACAGTGTGCGCCATCAAGGTGGAATGACTGTCGAGGGATTGTGTACGGATTGTGGAGTAGCGAATTTTGTTATGACACGATGTAATCGTCGCCCATCAAAGTACGCGCAACCGGCACTACACCTACCAACGCCATGCCGTGTATAGCCTAGACACAGCATATCTGTGGCGACGCCACCACTCGCCCATGACATAAGATCAAGATTTGTTAACGTGCATATCACCTTAAAAAGATCTGCGACACCACTCATCCAGCAGTACGAAACCTCAAAACCAATCCTTGCACTCGCCTTACTTACCCTCGATAACACGCTATACAGGCGTCATGACTTATGTCACGCTTTGCGAAATTGCCTGTGCATCGCGCAAGAATGGTGTTCCTGCCGACCACAAGCGCAATCTGAATGACCCTTTACCCAGTGATGGCAGGCCTATAAGCACATAGGGTCGCGTAGGCTACCTAGAAGCCAACCACTGAGACCTTCCACTCCCATTACGGAAATGGATAGGTGGACCTTATGGATAGCCACACAGCACCATGACTACACCAACGCTATACCTACGCGCTGCCCATGCCAGTGATTTAGCCCCGTTAGGGCAACTCAAACTACGCGCTGCATTGGCGTGGGGTGAACACACCGAAAAACTACGCCAACTGCCTGATATAGATCAGGTAGATCCCAACTTGCTGCCCCAACTGATCGTGGCAGAACTGCAAAAACGCCTCGTAGGCTTTGCCTCACTCGAGCTACGCCCAGCCTTGTCACAAGTGCAATTAGATGACTTGTTTGTAGACCCTGATTACTGGCACCAAGGTATAGGGGCAGCATTGCTACGCGCCGCCGAAAAACGCGCTTACCACTTGGGTGCAACAGAGTTGCAATTGGTTTCTAACCCCAAAGCACGAGAGTTTTACATCAAACAAGGCTATCTATTCCGCACCAACATACGCACCGACTTAGGTGTAGCTCCCGTGTTCTACAAACCGCTGAGCAACTAACTGCTTAGCGGTTTTTGCCGTTTTTTCGCACTAAGGTTTTCCAGAATCCATCTTGTACTCCGTCAGAATGCAGTGGCACTATGAAGCGTTGCTGAGCCTCAGCACGCCATAATTACAACCACAAACGGAGACCTTATATGTCGCACATTCTGACCGTCGCGGCGGCCCAAATGGGACCCATACAACGCACGGATTCCCGCGATGATGTGATCGCACGCATGCTCAAACTGGTGGAAGGTGCCGCTCACCGTGGCGCCCATGTAGTCGTTTTTCCAGAGTTATGCTTAACCCCGTTTTTCCCTCGGTGGTACTACGAAACCATGGCAGAGGCCGATCAATGGTTTGATACACAATGGCCACCAACTGGCATGCAAGCCGTGCTGGATCTGGCGCGACAAAAGGGCGTGATGCTGCAGTTTTCCTATGCAGAAAAAACGCCCGACAACCACCACTTCAACACAGCAAGTTTGGTTTCTAGGCACGGCGAAGAAGTACTGAAATACCGCAAAATCCATTTACCCGGTCATGCTGAATACATCGCTGAACGCCCATTACAGCACTTGGAAAAGCGCTATTTTGAAGTGGGTAATTTAGGCTTTCCAGTACGGCGCTTAGACTTTGAAGGCGTCGCTACCTTTAACGCCGGTATGTTGCTGTGCAATGACCGCCGTTGGCCAGAAGCATGGCGCGAATTGGGCCTGCAAGAAGTAGACCTGGTAATGATTGGCTACAACACACCTGTCGCCAACCTAGATGTAAAACACGAACAGCCACCGCACCTTAAAGTGCTGCATTCCAACTTGGTGGTACAGGCAGGCTGCTATCAAAACAACTGTTTTGCCGTGTCCGTTGCCAAAGCGGGGGTAGAAGATGGCCACGCCATGTTTGGTAATTCTATTATTGTGAACCCCTTTGGCGAGATCATTGCCCAAGCCTCTACGTGGTCAGACGAACTGTTAGTGGCCGATTGCGATCTTCGCTTATGTCACGTTAATAGAGCATCAACCTTCAACTTCAGCGCTCATCGTCGCCCGGAACACTATAGACGAATCGTAGACCAAACCGGCTGGAAGCGTCCGGAACACACACTCACCGTTTAAGGGTTTTTCTCTACCACGACACGCTTTTCAGCTAATCCAAGCAGTGCTAGCATTTAAATGTGACCAGATGGTCACTATGTTTGGAGTTAAGCATGACGATTGGTGTTGCAGTCGCTGGTGAACACGCCGTAGTGCACGCATTGCGTGTGCTGCGGTGTGCAGAAATATTGGGAACCGGCTCCATTGGTGGCTTTGCTGTGTTGGCGGTTATGGCCGACGACGGTGCTGTGCACTATAGCCAAACCCAAGACGGTGGCAGTCATGCACTGGAGCTTGATCCTGCGTGGCTGAACTACCAACGTGCTGCCTTGATTTCCAGCGGCCCACACAGGCCTGAACCCCTGCAGCAATTTCTGCCTAGTCTGCCCGGCATCGCCTTAATGACAGGTCACAGATTACCCAATAGGCCCACCCCTACAGGCTTGCCCTTAAACCAATTGGCTCTGCAGACACTGCAACAAGGCAGCTCACCCGAACACGCTATACAGCACACTGTCGCTGCCTACCCCGAATACGATGCCGGGTTGATGACTGTGACCGCAGACGGGCAAATCGCCTATGCCAATACCGAGCGTGTGGCGCGACGCCCCGATCAACATCATGGCGCACAGCAATACCAAGACAAAAAGGTTGCGGTGATGCTGAATTCCATCTTTTTTGCGCCGCACCTGACACCGCACATCGCCACCTTGTTGTGCGATGTAGCGTGGCAAGAACCAGCCCCTTCCAGCCAAACGGGAGCCATGCTGCTGACGGTGCCTGATCACTGCCCGCTATTGCCTGCCCCGCATGACCAAATAGTAGTGGACCCCATTACCGCCACCGTGCAATGCATTTACACTGCAGATCCCTTCGTGCAGCACGCCGAAGGTCGCTGTGTCGCCATTCAAGGTGGTTGTGCAGCGGTAACTACGGATGGCTATGTGCTGGGCACCTGTTTACACGACCTGCTAGGACATAAACTCGGTGACCATCTGCAGCGTGTGCTGCCGCATCACCCACCCTTGTCTTTGATCATAGGAGCACACGTATGACCCTAACTCGTCGTCAACAGACCGAACAAAAAATCATGCAGGCGCTGGAAGACCAAATCTGCGAAACCGGCATGATGGGCGTAGGCGTTAATGCCATTGCGAAACGCGCAGGCGTCAGCAAAGAACTGATCTATCGCTACTTCAATGGCCTACCTGGTCTGATGCTGCAATGGATGCAAACGCAGGATTTCTGGACGGGGAAATCGTCCATGCTGCTGGACGACAAAGCGGAAACACGTAGCCCGCAGCAATTGATTCTCACCATGTTGAACGCGCAAATTACGGCACTGGCCAGTAACGACGCCTTGAAAGAAATTCGACGTTGGGAGCTGATTGAGCGCAACGATGTGAGCGCACAGTTGGCAACCCGCCGTGAGAAAGCCGCTCGTACCTTTATTGATGCGCTGACTTCGGTGAACGATGACGAAGATGCCGACTTGGCTGCCATGGTAGGCATCATGCTGGCTGGCGTGTTGTACCTGTCGTTGCGTTCCAAGACAGAAACCCATTTCTTGGGGGTGCCGCTACGCACCGAAGAGGGCTGGGATCGCATCCAAAAAGCGTTGATTCAGCTTAGCGCCAGCCTACCCGAACCGTTGAAAGAACAATCTCTGGAAAGTTTACGGAAGCAGTCTCCCGACCCGTCTTAGCCAGAGCAGCCCTTATACATAATTTATAACGAGACGAGACAAAAACATGACCATTCGTGCTGCCGATTTGTTGGTGGAGTGCTTGATAGCGCATCACGTCAAACGCGTGTATTGCGTACCCGGTGAAAGCTATCTCAGCGTGCTGGACAGCTTGCATGACCAATCCGCTGTGGAAGTTGTGACCTGCCGCCATGAGGGTGGTGCAGGTTTCATGGCTCTGGGACACGCTAGGCTCACCGGCACCCCCGGCGTACTCATGGTTAGTCGTGGCCCCGGCTGCATGAATGCCGCCATTGCGATTCACTCCGCTCAACAAGACGCCTGCCCCTTAGTGGTCTTAGTAGGTCAGGCAGAACGCGAAAACCTGCAACGTGAAGCCTTCCAACATATACATTACGAGCGCATGTTCAGCGACATGGCTAAGTGGGTGGTGGAAGTAGAGCACGCCGAGCAACTGGCTGATACCTTGTGCACTGCCTTTTATTTGGCACAAAGCGGCACACCTGGCCCCGTTATTATTTCTTTGCCTGAGGACATGCTGGAAGACCATTGCCCACACACTGGCGTCTTCCCTCGTCACAGCCAACCTAGCACGCTCAGCGCCCTCGACAGCGACGCTATTGTGCAGGCAATCAGCCAAGCAGAACGTCCCTTAATTATTGCCGGTGGCCTGCTTAAAAGCGATGCAGGTAAGCAGGCTTTGTTGAGCTTTGCAGAACGCTTTTCTCTGCCAGTCGCCACATCAGTGCGCCATGCTGATTTGATTCCTAACGATCACCCCCTGTTTGCAGGGCACTTGGTGTATGGCCTACCTGCCGCACTTAAAGAGTCCGTTACACGCAGCGATTTGATTTTGGCCATTGGCACCCGCTTGGGCGATGTCACCAGCCAATCTTTCCATTTCCCTGCCGCCCCAAAAGCCGCACAAACCTTGATACACATTTGGCCAGATAGCACCGTCGTTAGCCGCTACCGTCAAACTGACATTGCGGTTGCTGCTGACCCCGTTGCCAGCTTGCACACACTGAATCAAGCCACTGCGCCTGCCGTACCCGCAACACGTCAAGACTGGATTGCATCCTTGCACCGCACAACCGTAGAACTGCGCGACTGGGCGCCGGTTGCAGACCAAGCCGATGGCGTCGTGTTCGGCAATATCATGGCTCACGCTGACGCCTTATTGCCAGACGATGCCATTATTTGTTTGGATGCCGGCAACTTTGGGGGCTGGGTGCAGCGTCAATTACGCTTCAGCCCCACACGCCAACTCATAGGCCCTTCTTCAGGTGCGATGGGTTACGGCGTGCCCTCGGCTGTAGCGTGTTCTCTCGCACAGCCCACACGCCCCGTGGTCTGCTTTGTAGGCGATGGCGGCTTCATGATGACGGGTACTGAGTTAGCAACTGCCGCACAATATGGCGCAACCCCCATCGTCATCATTTCAGACAACGCCTGCTACGGCACCATACGCATGCATCAGGAAAAACACTTTCCGCATCGCCCTAGTGCTACCGCCCTGCACAACCCCAACTTCGCCCAACTCGCTGCCGCATGCGGTGCACAAACCTTTACTGTGCAACACAGCGATGAGTTCGCCCCTGCATTACATGCCGCGCTGCAAAGCAAGCAATTATGCGTGATCGTGGTGCGTACCAGTCTGAATTACATCTCTCCCAATGCAACAATTGCTGCACTGCAACAATCGGGGAGTCCAGCATGAAAAAAATCGCTGTTATCGGTGCAGGCATTGTAGGGTTGGCTACGGCGTATGAGCTACGTCGTCATGGCTTAGACGTAAGCGTGTACGATGCTGACGCCAAGCCAGGTCAAGGCACCAGCAAAGCCAATGGCGCACAGCTAAGCTACAGCTTCGTTACTCCCTTAGCCACCCCAGACGTGCTGCGTTCCCTGCACAAATTATTGTTGGATAGAAATGGGGCATTACGTTTGCACCCCACGTTTAGCCTTTCGCAATGCAGTTGGTTGCTGTCTTTTTTGAAGGCGTGCTCCGCCAGCCAAAGCCAACGCGGTGCGGAAAACTTGCTGCAACTGGGCAAGCTAAGCCGCCAAGTTTTAGACCAACTACAACGCACACAACCCCTGGAGTTTGCCCATAACCATCACGGCAAATTGCAGGTCTTTGAAAACTCGCAAAGCTTCGCTGCCGCTCGTGATGCACAAGGCAGCTTCTTAGGTCGTCACGGTGTAGAACAACGCGTACTCACCCCTGCACAAACCGTAGAACAAGAACCTAGCTTAGCGCCCATCGCACACCGCATACAGGGTGGTTTATTTACCCCTAGCGAGGAAGCTGGCGACTGTGAGCAACTGTGCTTAGCCTTGCAAGAACGCCTGCAACAAATGGGTGTGGTGTTTCACTTCAACACTCCCATTACGCGCTTAGAACGCCACGGCGACAGCATCACAGCCTTTACTGCCCAAGGTGCTTTAGATGCCCACACCATTATTTTGGCCAATGGCACAGGTGCGCAAAAACTAGCGCGCCCCTTAGGGTTGGATTTGGGTATTTATCCCCTGCGTGGTTACTCACTCACCATCCCCGTAGACGAGCACAGTGGCGCACCACAGGCCAGTGTTAGCGACATCCGCAACAAAGTGGTGTACGCCCGCATTGGCGACAAGTTACGTGTGGCGGGCATGATTGATATTGGGGTCAATAAGCCCTCTGCCATTGCAGCCCGACTTAGTACCTTGCGCCAGCAAGTGCAGGAATTTTTCCCTGCCTTAACACCCACCGGTGACATAGAGGAATGGACCGGTGAACGCCCTTCGCGACCCACCAGCACACCGCTGATTGGTGCTAGCCCCTTTAACAACTTGTTCGTAAACGTAGGACATGGCGCATTAGGTTTCACCTTGGCCTTTGGCTCTGCCCGTTTATTGACCGACATACTGCAATCGCCCAGTAACAAACAGCCGTTGTTAGCGCCGCTTTTCAGCCTGTAATACCGCCACAACTGCTGCACCATAAAACACAACAATACCTACCTGACTCAGGAGACAAACATGGCACGTCACTCACTTGCCCCGCTATCGCGCACCACGTTGGCCGGCTTGCTGCTGGCTAGCGCCTGCGTTGCGCCCCTCGCTGCACATGCTGAAACCACGGTTACTGCCGTCATGCATGCTGGCCTGCGGGTAATGGACCCCGTATTCAGTACCTCTTTCCTCACCCGTGATCATGGCTACATGATTTACGACACCTTGTTGGGCATGGATGAGCAATTCCACGTTCAGCCTCAAATGGCCGACTGGAGCGTCAGCGACGACGGTAAAACCTACACTTTTACCCTACGTGATGGCTTGAAATGGCACGATGGTACACCTGTAACGCCCGCCGACTGCCTCGCCTCTATCAAACGTTGGATGAGTGTGGATGGAACGGGCCAGGTCTTGCAGACCATGGTGGAAGACATGTCTGCTCTGGATGACAAAAGCTTCTCTATACGCCTACAAGAGCCCACTGGCTTGTTGCTATCTGGCTTAGCAAAACTCAGCTCTAGACCGGCCTTCATGATGCCAGAACGCATTGCTGTCACGCCCGGTTCTGAAGCCATTACCGAGTTTGTAGGCTCTGGCCCCTTTAAGTTTGTCGCCGACCAATTCCGCCCTGGCGTCAAAGTGGTATACGCCAAAAACACCGACTACCAGCCTCGCTCTGAACCTGCCAGTTGGACAGCAGGGGGCAAAGTTGTGAATGTGGATAAAGTAGAGTGGGTCACCATGCCAGACGCCATCACCGGCGTGAACGCATTGCTGCAAGGCGAGATTGATTTCATGCAGCAAATTCCGTTGGATCTGTTGCCCTTGCTGCAAAACAATGACGACGTGAAACTGGACACCATTGATGAGCTGGGCAACTGGACGTACTTCCGCTTCAACCATCTGCACGCCCCCTTTAACGACCCCGCCGTGCGTGAAGCCGCCATGCTAGCTATAGATCAGCAGCAGGTGTTAAACGCGCTGATTGGCAACCCAGACTATTCCCGCACCTGCGCCACCACACTGGGTTGTGGCAACCCGTTTGAAAGCGACTACCGTTATGACGACGTGGTCAAACCGCAGCTAGAAAAAGCCCAAGCCTTGCTGAAATCGTCCAGCTACAAAGGCGAGCCTGTGGTCATTCTGCACCCCACCGACATGGCAACCGTGTCCCCCCAACCTGTGGTGATTGCCGATGCACTGCGTAAAGCCGGTTTCACTGTGCAATTGAAATCCATGGATTGGCAAAGCGTAGTGATGCAGCAAGGTAATCAATCAGATGCAGAAAATGGCGGCTGGAACATCTTTTCCACCTACGCCACCTTGGCTTCTAGTGGCGATCCTTTTGGTAACACCACACTGAATGCCGGCGGCAAACAAGCGTGGGCAGGGTGGCCAGATGTGCCGGAAATCGAAGCACTGCGTAAGCAATTTGCACTGACCACAGACGATGCAGAACGCAAAGCCATCGCCCTAAAAATTAACGAATTGGCCATTGATCAAGGCGTAGTCATTCCCTTGGGTCAATTCACTATTCCTTCCGCCTACAGCCAGACTTTGCACAACGTGCCGCATTCTCCCGTCACGGTATTTTGGTCGTTGAGCAAGTCCAACTAGGAGGCCGTGCATGCTTGTCTATATTGCTAGGCGCCTGATCACCACCATACCGGTGGTGATCATGGTGGCCATCGTGATCTTTGCCTTGCTAAGGCTGACTCCGGGTGACCCAGCCGCTGTGATTGCCGGTGACGACGCGTCACCGGCCCAGTTGGCTGCCATACGTGCACAAATGGGTCTGGATCAGCCCATTACTACTCAGTTCTTTGATTGGGCTGGCAAACTGCTGCACGGTGATTTGGGTACGTCCTTGCTGTCTGGCACAGCCGTGACCACTCTGATTGCTGACCGCATGGGCCCCACTATTGCCTTAGCCATCAGCACCATGAGCTTCACTCTGCTGATCGCCATCCCCATAGGTTTAATTGCCGCATGGCGACATGGCCGCGCCACCGACCGTTTTGTGATGATTTTGTCGGTACTGGGGTTCTCTATTCCCACTTTTGTGGTGGGTTATCTACTGATCTACCTATTTTCACTGCAATTAGGGTGGTTTCCCGTACAAGGCTACAAAGATCTCAGCCAAGGTTTCTATGCCTTCAGTATGCGTTTGGTGCTGCCTACCATCGCACTCAGTACGGTGTACGTGGCGCTGATTGCCCGTATTACCCGCAGTAGCGTCATCGAAGTGATGAACGAAGACTTCATCCGTACTGCCCGCGCCAAAGGCGTAAAAGAAAGCGCGGTGTTTTTACGCCATGCGCTACGCAATGCAGCCGTGCCCATCGTCACCATTGTAGGGATTGGGGCTGCCGCGCTGATTGGCGGGGTGGTGGTCACAGAATCGGTATTTAACATCCCCGGATTGGGCAGGTTGGTCGTAGAAGCCGTGCAAGCGCGTGACTACCCCATTATCCAAGGGGTGATTTTGCTGTTCTCCCTGACCTACATCGTCATCAACTTGGTTATAGACGTGCTGTACACCGTCTTTGACCCTCGCATCACCTATTGAGGGAGTCTGTTATGCAACCCTATTCTCTCTGGCGTGGCCTGCTTTCCAGGCTGTTGTCTCCGGCGGCATTTTTAGCCTGCAGCATTGTGGTTCTTGTGATTGCGATGGCGATACTCGCGCCCATCATCAGCACCACTGACCCCATACAAATCAACCCCGCATCACGTTTATCGCCCATTAGTGCGGAACACTGGTTGGGTAGCGATGCCTTTGGCCGCGACATGTATTCCCGCGTGGTGTACGGCGCCCAAGTATCCATGATCGTAGGGCTAGGCGCAGCACTGTTCAGCCTCACCCTAGGCTTATTGATTGGTGTGTTGGCCGGGTATTTTCCGCTGTTTGATTCCATCATCATGCGCGTCATGGATGGCATCATGGCTATCCCCAGCATTTTGTTGGCCATTGCGTTGGTGTCACTCACTGGCAGCAGTTTGCTCACGGTGTTGGTAGCGATTGTGATTCCAGAAATCCCACGTGTGGTGCGACTGGTGCGCAGTGTGATCTTGTCTATACGCACTGAGCCCTACGTAGAAGCGGCCATCACCTTGGGTACACGTATCCCAAAAATCATCGTGACGCACATCATTCCCAACACCTGGGCACCGCTGATTGTGCAAGGCACCTACATTTTCGCCTCGGCTATTTTGATCGAATCCACCCTAAGCTTTTTGGGTGCCGGTTTACCGCCAGAAATCCCCTCGTGGGGCAACATCATGGCCGATGGCCGCATGTTCTTTCAACTCTATCCCGGCTTGGTGCTGTATCCCGGTATTTTGTTAGCGCTTACCTTATTGAGCGTCAACGTATTGGGCGATGTACTGCGTGATGAACTGGACCCAAGGATGATCAAACGATGACGCAAACGTTTTCACATACACAGGGTGATCAGCCAGTTCTACAGGTACAAGACCTGTGGGTACGCATCGCCAACAGCAAAGAAGGGCAGCACGCTATTTCCAACATTTCGCTGGACATACACCCCGGCGAAACCGTCTGCTTAGTGGGGGAGTCTGGCTCTGGTAAATCCGTGACCTCGCTCGCTACCATGGGCTTACTACCCAAAGCCGAACTGCAAGCCACGCAAGGCCGCATCTTGTTAGATGGCGAGAACCTGTTAGACGCCTCGCCTAGCCGCATACGGACGCTGCGTGCCTCCAAAATGGCCATGATCTTCCAAGAGCCTATGACTGCGCTCAACCCCGTAGAGCGCGTTGGCCCACAAGTGGAAGAAGTGCTGAAGGTACACGGTGTACGCAACCCCTCTGAGCGCAAGAAGCAAGTGTTGGCGATGTTCGAGTCCGTGCATTTACCCAACCCTGAAAAAATCTACCGCGCTTACCCACATCAATTGTCTGGCGGCCAACGTCAACGCATTGTGATCAGCATGGCGTTGATTTTGAAACCACGCCTGCTGATTGCGGATGAGCCCACTACGGCACTGGATGTCACCACCCAAAAGCAAATTTTGGCGCTGATACGCGAGCTGCAAGAGCAGCAAAACACCGCTGTATTGTTCATCACCCATGACTTTGGGGTAGTTGCTGAAATTGCCGACCGTATTGTGGTGATGAACCGTGGTGCCATGGTAGAAACCGGCACTAGAGACACCATTTTGCGTGCCCCCACACAAGACTACACCCGCCTCTTGGTGTCGTCCGTACCTAGTCTGATTCCTCCTGCTCCACGCGACATTACGCCAGCACCTATGCTGCAGGTAGAGGCGCTCAACAAAACCTACGAAGAACGTGTGCTGTTTTCAGCCAGTCGCAAAGTCGTAGCCGCCAACAATGTGTCTTTCACTCTGAATAAAGGGGAGATCATTGGCATTGTGGGCGAGTCCGGTTCAGGGAAGTCTTCAGTGGCGCGCTGCATCATGCGGTTGATCACCCCCTCATCGGGTCACGTCACTCTCGGCGATGCCGATCTAGCCACGGCTAAAGGCGAAGAACTACGTCAGTTGCGCCAGCGCATACAGATCGTTTTCCAAGATCCCTATAGGTCGCTTAACCCTCGTTTACGCATACACGACGCCTTGTTAGAAGGTATGCAAAACTACGGCTTAAGTGCCAGCGAATGTGAAAAGCGCATTGATACCTTACTGGAATGGATAGGTATGGATCGCAGCGTACTAAGCCGTTATCCGCACCAGTTTTCAGGTGGACAACGCCAACGCTTATGTATTGCCCGTGCCTTAGTGTTAGAGCCAGACATTTTGGTGGCCGACGAAGCAGTATCCGCACTAGACGTATCGGTGCAAGCACAAGTATTGAAACTGTTAGACGAACTGCGCCAACGCATTGGTATTTCGGTGCTGTTTATTACGCACGATTTACGTGTGGCCGCACAAATCTGCGACCAAATCATTGTGATGCAACGCGGTACCGTCGTGGAAGCCGGGCCTACCGAGCAAGTACTAGTCAGCCCCCAACATGAGTACACCCGTTCACTTATTGAAGCGGCTCCCGGACGTCATTGGGACTTCCAGCATTTTCGTCCCCTTGAACCTGCCATCCACTGAGCTACGACTGTGAGAAAGACTATGGCCAAACATGCCCACATACTGATTCAACATGCCGAGGTAGCAGATGGCACAGGCACCCCTCGCTTTGATGCCGATATTGCCATTATTGATGATCGAATTGCCTTTGTAGGCGATTGCAGCCACTGGACAGCCGACCAACGCATTGATGCCAGTGGGTTGGTGGTGTCCCCCGGTTTTATTGATACCCATACCCATGACGACCGTTTACTGCTGTCCAGTAACAGCATGGAACCCAAGGTAAGCCAAGGCGTGACTACGGTCATTACCGGCAACTGCGGTATTTCGCTAGCACCCACACCACAGCGTCTACACGCCCCCATCACGCCGCCATTGGATTTGCTGGATGGAGAAGGGGAATGGTTCACTCATCCCACCTTTCAGAGCTACGTAGAGGCCCTACAGCAGCAACCCGCCGCCACGAACTGCGCACCACTAGTAGGCCACACCACACTGCGTATTGTGGCCATGTCTGCGCTAGATAGACCTGCCACGGCAGATGAACTAGAACGCATGAAAAGCTTGTTGCGTGAAGCCATGCAAGCCGGTGCAATTGGCTTATCCACAGGCTTAGCCTACGACCCGGCCATTGCCGCTTCTACCGAAGAGGTCATTGAACTGGCTAAAGTCGCTTCTGAATTTGGGGGCGTGTATTGCACCCACTTGCGTGACGAATCAGACAAGGTCATGGAGGCGCTAGAAGAAGCCTTCCGCATTGGCCGCGAAGCCAATCTACCCGTCGTGATCTCGCACCATAAAGTTGCGGGCAAAAACAACTTCGGACGCTCTACCGAAACCTTGGAACGCATACGCCAACAAATGGGCGTGCAAGACATTTGCCTAGACTGCTACCCCTATGCTGCATCGTCTACTGTGCTGTCCGTTAAACACGCCTCATCAGCCCTAAAAGTTCTGGTCACCTGGTCTAGATCGTGCCCAGAAATGGCCGGGCGAGACTTGGCCGACATACAGAAAGAATGGCAGTGCAGCCTAGAACAAGCGGTAGAAAGGCTGCAACCAGCGGGCGCTATTTACCACCGCATGGACGATGCCGATGTATCGCGTATTTTGGCTTTTGACGACACCATGATTGGATCAGACGGCTTACCACACGATGCCGTGCCGCATCCACGTCTATGGGGCAGTTTCCCCCGCGTCTTGGGACATTACTCACGCGAAAGAGGCTTATTCAGTTTTGAAAAAGCCATTCATAAAATGACGGGCTTAAGCGCCCAAAAATTTGGATTACGAGATCGTGGATTTATACGTGATGGCGCCTACGCCGATTTGGTCATACTACACGCAGACACCGTTGCAGAAGGTTCCAGTTTCGCTAGGCCCATCGCCCCAGCCATTGGTATAGAAACGGTATTGGTGAACGGCAAAATAGTCTGGGAAGCCGGACAAACCACGGCTGCCAGACCAGGGCAAGTGCTTTCTAGAGAAGCCTTAACCCAGTAAATGCCGTGCGCTACCCGTCATACGTCTAGACGCTATGGCGGGTAGCGACCCACATTACTGCTTCTTCACCCCCCAGAAGGCGGTAATAGGCGCTTCAGGAAGATCACTTAACGCGGTGCTGTATGCAGCCGGTGTACGGAACTGGCCCAGCGGCACGATCACGCCTTCATCCAACACTATCTCTTGAATTTTGGCAGCAATAGACTGCTTTTCTTCCTTGCTAACTGCCTTGGCATATTGCACACGCAGCGCTTCAATTTCTGGGACATCAGGCCAGCCAAACCACGCCTTATCGCCATTAGCAGCAATGGTGGTATTGGCAAACGGATCTACTGCCGCAGCAATAATGCCATACGTGGAAAATATCCCCCACCCACCATCTTTAGGGGCTTGATTGTTAGCGCGTCTAGACACCACCGACTGCCAATCCATAGATTGCATATCTACCGTGAAGCCAGCATTACGTAATGCCGCCGCAATAACCACTGGTTGCGGAGCTGCCATCACGTGATCCGTAGGGTGCAGCAACACCACGGGCGTGCCATCGTAGTTGGCTTCGGCCAGCAAGGCTTTGGCTTTTTCGATATTGCCTGGCACGATCATGTCTTTGCCGCTATCGCTGGCATTAGGCGTACCGCAACCAAATGGCGATGGGCAGGTGGAGTAGTAATCAGGATTCCCCACCAACGCTTTCATCACGTCTTCTTGGCTGACCGCATACATCGCCGCTTGTCTAACCAGCTTGTTATCAAAAGGCGGATACAAGTGATTCATGCGGTAGTAGCTCCAGTTGCCCAGCGGATCAATCACTTTAGTCACCAGTTCAGGATTATTCTGCACCAACGGCAACAAGTCATACGGGTAGTGCTCGATATAGTCCACCTCGCCATTAAGCAGTGCATTCGCCGCTGTCATGGCATCGGGCATACTCACCCATTCCACCTTATCCACATTTACGACTTTACCGCCTGACGTCCAGTCGTTAGGCTCGCTACGTGGGATGTAATCGGTGTTTTTCTCGTACACCACCTTCACGCCGGGGCGAAACTCAGCAGCCACAAACTTAAAGGGGCCAGAGCCAATCATCTCGGCCACGGCTTTACCAGCCGATGCCTCTACGATGCGCTTAGGCATCATGAAAGCAGGGCGCGAGCTAATCTTGGCTAAGCTATCTAACAACAAGCTGGTAGGCTCGTTGAGCTGCACCTCAAACTCCTGACCGTTGACGATGTTGTAGCCCACTAAAAAATCTTTAATGACCGGGCCAGTATTGTCGTTGTCCAACCAGCGCTTAATGGATGCGACGCAGTCCTCGGCAGTAACCGGCGTACCATCGTGCCATTTCAGCCCATCACGTAAGGTAAAGGTGTAGGTTTTACCATCATCGCTCACACGCCAATCGGCCATTTGCGGTTGAACGGTAAAGTCAGAATCCATGCCCACCAACGTGTCATAGATCATGTAACCATGTTCTCGGGTAATAAACGCAGTGCTTTGTATGGGGTCCATCATGCGTAAGCCCGAATGCATCACGGCGGTAATAGTTTGCCCATATGCTGGAGCAGCCGCCACCAACACAGAACCAAACACAGCGGCGTGCAATACAGGCTTCAGCCCACGGGATTGCAATAGCTTCATCGTTGTCTACCTCACTGTTTTTTCTTGAGTGAAATACTCTACTTTTTACTTCTCCCTTATTCTGTGACCGATCGGTCACGACCCCACAATAAACAGTTAGATACCCCATCACAATTAGGAAAAACCTGTGGCTATTGCACAGCCGCAAAAAAACCCAGCTATCGCTTGCGCCATAACCGGGTCAGAAAAGTAAAGCAGGGGTATTCGCCACCCATACCGGTGGCGAGTGTTACGTAGCGATTAGCCGTACATCATTTTGGGTAAGCCCAACACAATGTCTGGCACCATCACCACCAACAAGATCGTGAGCAGCAACATCAAGAAGAATGGCAAGGCTGCTTTGGACAAGAACAAAATATCTTTACCCGTCATGCCTTGCAGCACAAACAAGTTCAACCCTACTGGTGGGGTCAACTGGCCCATCTCTACCACCAGCACCAAATACACGCCAAACCAGATAGGGTCCAAACCAGCGGCTTGTACCGCAGGCAACAACACCGCACTAGTCAGCACCACGATGGAAATACCATCTAGGAAGCAGCCCAACACGATAAAGAACACCGTTAGCGCGGCCAACAAGGCGTAGTTATTCAAACCCAAATCACCAATCCAGCGCGCCAAGTTCATTGGCAAGTTGGAATAGCCCATAGCGATGGTCAAGAAAGCCGAGCCCGCCAAAATCAACGCGATCATGGACGATGACAAGGTGGCAGCGATCAAGCCTTCCTTGAAGGTTTTCCAGTTCAGATCACCAAACAGCCAGCTTAATAACAGTGCAATCACTACCCCCACCGCAGCGGAATCAGTAGGACTCGCCAAACCGGAGTAGATAGAGCCAATCACACCCAAAATCAGCAGCGTCACCGGCAATAAGGTGCGTGTGGCTTTCATCTTTTGAGCAAAGCTCATGGGTGGATCTTTAGCGGGTACTTTGTCTTTATTTTTGGTGGACCAAATGGCGACATAGGCCATAAACAGCAGGATCACCAATACACCAGGTACTACACCAGCGATAAACAGACGGGCGATGGACAGCTCAGCCGCCACACCGTACACAATCAAAATGATGGACGGTGGAATCAACAACCCTAAGGTACCGGAGCCCGCAATAGTCCCTAAAATCAGGCTCTCGTCGTAGCCACGCTGCTTCAGTTCTGGCACCGCCACTTTAGCCACGGTGGCACATGTTGCCGCAGACGAACCGCTCACTGCCGCAAAAATCCCCGATGCCAAAATACCTACGTGCCCTAAGCCACCCGGTAATGAACGCATCCACGGAGCCAAGCCGGAAAACAAGTCTTGCGACATGCGTGAGCGAAAGAGAATTTCACCCATCCAGATAAATAACGGCAGAGCCGCCAACGACCATTCCGCCGAAGAGCTCCAAATATTAGTCGCCAATACACTGACCACAGGCGCATTGGAGAACAGCAAAATGCCCACCAAACCTGTCACAAACAGCGCAATAGATACCCACAATCCCATGGCTAGGCAGCCCAACAGCACGCCCACCATAATCAATGACATGGTTACATCAGACATTACAGCACCTCCTCAGCAACCGAATCCACCACCAGCGCATCGCTGCGCCCAGTACGTACCACTTCCTGCAAGGTATCCAGCGCTGCGACCAAAAACACAGCAGACCCAAGACTCAACACGCTTTGCGGAATCCACAACGGTACTTTGACTAAACCACTGGCACGGTCGCCCCACAAAAAGGACTCGTACGCCAATACACCCAAGCTATAGGTAAACAGCACGCCCATCATCACGCCCAACAACGCGATGATGGTTAAGGTGCCTCTACGAATAGGCGAGGGTAGTTTGGATTCCAGCAATGTCACCCGTATGTGTACGGCTTTGCGTAACCCTAAACCTAAGGATAAAAACGTGGCAAAACCCAGCGCATAACCTGAGAACAGCGAGTAGGAAGGGATCAGCAAGCCAAAACTCTGATCGAAGAAACGAAGGGCCACGTAGTCAATCGTATTAAAGACCACCTGACCAAAAACAATAGCGGCTATGCTCGCCAACGACAGGGCGGCTAAACCCGCACTGATCGTATAAAGGCCATCCAAGATTTTGCGCATGGCAATTTGCCCACTTCAGAAATGCCAGCGCAGACAACACTACGCTGGCGAATTACATTCAAGAATTAGTTGGCGCGGTAAGCCTCAAGCACGACTTCACCCTCATCGCCCGCTTCTTTGGCCCATTCAGCAGCCATCTGCTCACCTACTTTATGCAGGGCGGCATTCAGCTCGTCAGAACCAGGGCTAACTTTGATGCCGTGCTGTTCCAACACATTACGTTGTGCAACGTGATCGGCTTCGGCCATTTCCCAACCGCGCAATTCAGCAGCAGCGGCTGCATCCAACACCGCTTTTTGAGTGGCTTCATCCAAGCTATCAAACACACGCTGGTTCACTACCACAACGTTCTTAGGCAAGAAAGCCGCTACATCGTAGAAGTGCGTCAGATAATCCCACGCTGTAGTGTTCACGCCAGTAGACGTGGACGTAATCATGGCGTTCACACGACCTGTAGTGAATGCTTGGGCCAAATCAGGCACTTCTACCTGTGTAGGTACCGCACCAGCCAATTGCGCCAAACGCTCAGTTTGCGGGC
Organism: Paenalcaligenes sp. Me52; assembly: GCF_050487965.1. Taxonomy (NCBI): domain Bacteria; kingdom Pseudomonadati; phylum Pseudomonadota; class Betaproteobacteria; order Burkholderiales; family Alcaligenaceae; genus Paenalcaligenes; species Paenalcaligenes sp. Me52. The sequence continues at coordinate 564,417 of NZ_JBKQFO010000002.1, forward strand.
TGTACGCACGCATTTTGATGCCTTTTAGATCTTCGATCTTTTCAATAGGGCGGTCGGTGTACAAACCTTGTGGAGGCCACGCTACCGAGAACAAAATTTTCAGATTTTGACGGCCTAACAGTTTCTCCAAGTCAGGCTTAGACACGTGGTACATCTTGGCAGCATCATCAAACGACACCGCTACAAAAGGCACGGAGTCCAACGCGAACATGGGGTTCTCGTTGGCCAAGTTGGAAATAATGAACTCGCCCGTTTCAATCTGCTGCGAACGCACCGCATTTTTGATCTCTTGGTGCTTGATCAACGAACCCGCTGGGTGCACGTTAATTTTCAACTCACCATTGGTAGCGGCTTCTACATCCTTAGCAAATTGCTGGATGTTCTGAGTGTGGAAGTTGGACTCAGGATACGGGGTGGCCATCTGCCACGTGGCTGCGTAAGTGGTTGCACTGGCAAATACCAATGCTGCACCAGCAATCATACTTTTATAGGCGTTCATGTTTGCTCCTCTGCGGGGAAAATCGATATTATTAATAATAGTATCGATAAGATGGAGGCTAGTGTAGAGTGCTTTAAACCCATTGTCTATATTAGAACAAACCCTAAATTAGACAGAAAGCAGACACAAACTAGAACAAAAATCTTTCTATTGATAGTATTATTGATAATTAATAAGCCCGCATAATAAGGAGCGCACATGGCTGTGCAACATGACATTCTCGTTGAAGGGAACTGCCTTAGTTTTAAAGGTGGTTTTTTTGGTTTTTCAGCGGTAGTGCTGGTCAACGTAGACGGGCACGGTCCTATCTTGTTTGATACTGGGCACCACTCTACGCGTCTACTGTTGCTGAATGCGCTGGCAGAACGCAACCTCACCCCTGCTGACATCAAAACTGTTTTTCTGTCGCACCTGCATTTCGATCACATCAACAACATTGATCTGTTCACCAATGCCACTATTTATGTCAGCTCGGCAGAATGGGACTACGCGCAGCACCCCGCTTCTGAGGACGTGTTTGGCAGCCAAGGTATGAACGAGTACCTACAGCGCCAAAACTTACAACTCATACAAGCACCAGAAGGTGAATTAGCCCCTGGCCTGTTCTACAGACAAGCGCCTGGCCACACCACCGGTAGCTATTTGCTGCACTTCGTCAATCCGGATAAAAAGCGTGTTGTGTTAGCAGGGGACGCCTGTAAAACCTACCGTGAACTCGCTACACTGTCCGCTGCCAATGAATATGACCCGGATCGCCAATCCAGTAACACACTGCAGTGGATAGCCGACAACGCCGACATCGTCGTGCCGGGGCATTTCCCTGAGCTGCATCGCACACCACATGGCTGGATCTGGGACCAACCCTCGACGCTGGAACTGATTGTCCGATGAGCACAGAAACTCTTGCCCCTTCCTCTGCCGAACTGATTGCCCAAGAACTGGAAGCCGATATTATTTTCGGCCACTTGCGTCCGCATCAGGAATTGATTGAAGACACATTAATGGCGCGCTTTGATGCCAAGCGCCATGCTGTACGAGCCGCCATTCAAGAACTAGTTGCCCGCCAAATCGTGGTCAAACCACGCTCCCGTTCAGCCCGCGTCAAAGATTTCAGCGCCCAAGAAGTGGAAGAGCTTTATCACCTGCGAGCGCTACTGCAAAAAGAAGCGGTAAACATCATGCCATTCCCCGTCTCTGGGGCTGACTTAGATGCGCTAAAAACCCTGCACATCCAATATGCCGCTGCAGCATCAGTAGGGGCTGACCCACGCCTCATTCATCAATTTAACGATGAGTTTCATCGCCAAATTTTTGCGCTGTGCGGCAACGAAACCCTGTGTAAGGCTATCGCGTTTTACACCGAAGCCTCTAACCCCATACGTTCTTACGGTATGACTGATCGGCAGTGGCTGGAGCAAGCAATTGCAGAGCATGCCGCCATGGTTAACGCCATTGAACAAGAAGACCGTGCCACCTTGGCCCACCTCGTCGTCGCGCACATGCAGCCTACCAGACGACGTTGGGAATCCATGCGCGGCCTGAGCTAAAGCAAACAGAACGTCACTGGAATCACCTTTCCCATGAAATACGATTACCTCATTATTGGTGCTGGCATTGTTGGTGCTGCGTTGGCGGCCGAAATCGTCAAACGTCGCCCCCAAGCCCGTGTATTGGTCGCAGAAAAAGAAGCCCAACCTGCCTTCCACCAAACCGGTCGCAACAGTGGCGTGGTGCACTCCGGCGTGTACTACACACCCGGTAGCCTAAAAACCCGTTTCTGCCGTGAGGGCTTAAGCGAAATCAAAGCCTTTTGTGCAGCCAGACAAATAGGCTACGAAGCGCGCGGCAAATTACTGGTAGCCACTACCCCTCAAGAACAAGAAAACCTCTACAAACTTGAGCAACGCGCCATCGAAAACGAGGTATATACCGAACAACTCACCCAAGCTGACTTAGGCCGTTTAGAGCCTGCCATCACCGGGCTTGCTGCACTACGCATTCCCGAAACAGCCATCACCGATTACGCAGGCATCACCAAAGCGTTATTAGCTGACGTAGAAAATGCGGGCAGCACCGTGCTGTTTAACGCCCCCGTCACTTCGGTGACCCAAGCCGGTTCGGCTTACCGCGTACAAGCCGGCAATCAGCAAATCGAAGCAGGGCACATTATTGCGTGCAGCGGCTTGGCCTCTGACCGGGTGGCCCGCATGTTAGGCATGGATCCCGGCATTAGAATTTTGCCCTTCCGAGGCGAATACTTTGTGCTGCCTACCCACCTGAACAAAGTTGTACACAGTCTGATTTACCCTGTACCCGACCCCACCTTGCCATTTTTAGGGGTACACCTCACGCCTATGATTGATGGCACCATCACCGTAGGCCCCAACGCTGTTTTGGCATTAGCACGAGAAAAATACAGCCATTTCAGTGTAGACGTACGCGACGCCTGGTCCGCCTTAAGCTACAGCGGCCTGTGGAAAATGTTGGCCAAACACCCACGCGCCACTTGGAACGAACTTAAAGGTTCGTTGTTTAAGCAGGTGTATTTAGACGCTGTGCGTAAGTATTGTCCTACTGTCACCTTGTCGGATCTGCGTACCTATCGCAGTGCTAACCGCGCACAAGCCGTACGCCCAGACGGCACGTTGGTAGACGACTTCCTGATCAAACACTCTGGTGGCCTGACTGCCATTTTGAATGCCCCATCCCCTGCGGCAACAGGCGCCATGCCTATTGCACGTCATATTGCAGACGAACTAGGTTTGTAAACGACAACGTAGTGAAGAAACGGCGTGTATTTGCAAAAATACAGCCGTTTTCTTTTGTCTTCAACATGACTGTGTGCGTGCTGCACATGTCATGTTCACCCACAATTCTGCACCACTGGCACACTGCACGTCACCATGCAGAACGCTGCGAGCACCGTGTAGAAAATGCCATCCAGCCATCCCCCCCCTGTGTGTAACTTTTCCCATTTCTGCCTCATCTTATATAATTAGGCAACATACTATATGGTGACTTTAACGTGGAACAAAAATACTTAGCGCTTCTCAATGTGGCCGAACAACGGCAGCTTCCGCTGGTGGACAACATACGGCTATGTTTTCAAATGCTGTCTTTAACTGCCGCTATAGACAGAGACTGCGCGACACAGCTAGCCCCTTACGGATTGTCAGAAGGGCGCTTTATTGTGTTGTTCTTACTGGATAACGCCCCCGATGGTTTGGCTCCTGCGGCCTTAGCCGAACAGGCAGGTGTTACCCGCGCCACCATCACCGGGTTACTAGATGGCTTAGAACGTGATGCACTCATCGCTCGCCATGCAGATCCTGTAGATCGCCGTGCGCTGTGCATACGTCTGACTGACAAAGGTAAGGAAATCGCTGCCCAAGTCTTCATGCAACACAGCACGTGGATTGCCAATCTGTACGCCAATCTCAGCGCTTCGGAACGTGAGCAGTTGACCATGCTATTGAACAAAGTGGCCCACAACTTACCAGCCTAAACACCATCACGCCATGACTGCTACCGCCGCCCGCAAAGGTGCCAACCGCATCGCTGATATACCCGCTGACATTCTAGAAGCCTTATCCACAGGCAGTATCCCCAGCGCGACGCTAACCGAATGTTTGGCCTTGGACCACTATCGCTTGCTGTGCTTGGTATTTCCTACCCTGTCACCCGCTGCACAAGAAGCCGCCCAAGCCCTCAACACGCAGGGCATCTTGCGTCGCATGGCAGGCTTAGGTGAGCTATTGCTAAACGAAGTAGGGGACGAGGCGCTACCTATATGCCTAGCACACCCTTCTGACACCGTGCGCGGCTGGGCATGTTTCATGATTGGTGCACAAGCTGATTTGTCCTTAGCAGACCGGCTCGCAGCCATACAGCCCTTGGCGGATGACGCGCACTTCGGCGTGCGTGAATGGGCATGGATGGCTGTGCGCCCACACCTCGCCAACGATCTGAATACCGCGATCCAGCTACTCACACCATGGACGCAATCTTCTTCCGAACGCATCCGACGTTTTGCCTGCGAAGCCATACGCCCGCGAGGCGTGTGGTGTGCCCATCTAAAAGCACTTAAACAAACACCCCAGCAAGCCTTACCCATACTGGAAGCGCTACGTGCAGATAATTCTGTCTACGTACAAGATTCAGTCGCGAACTGGCTAAATGATGCGAGCAAAGACCAACCAGAATGGGTACGTGAACTTTGCGCTCAATGGGTAGCGGCCTCGACTTCGCCTGCCACACGACGTATCTGCCAACGCGCCAGCCGCAACCTGAAGTAATGTATAGGTTGTACTTTTCTCAGGAACCGCCATGCAACTCCCTATCTATCAAGTCGATGCTTTTGCTTCCCGTCCGTTCGAGGGTAACCCTGCCGCTGTTTGCCCGCTGGATGCGTGGTTAGATGACCAGACATTGCAGTCCATTGCGGCGGAAAACAACTTGTCTGAAACCGCTTTCTTTGTGCCCGATGAGCACGGCTATCAGTTGCGCTGGTTCACTCCTGAAGTAGAAGTAGATTTGTGTGGCCACGCCACCTTGGCCAGTGCGTGGGTGTTGATGCACGAGTTGAACTACGACAAAGATGTGATTCATTTTTCTACCCGCAGTGGTCGCTTGTCCGTTAAACGCTCTGCCCACGGTTTAGAAATGGACTTTCCTTGTCGCCCTCCGCAGTCATGTGCTGTGCCTGATGGGCTGCTAGATGCTTTGGGCATTGAGGCTGCCTCGGTGCTGTCCGCCGACGATTACATTGTGGTGATAGAGGATGAAAGCCTCATCCCACATCTACACCCTGATCTGTCACGCCTTCAAGGTTTGCCCAACCGCGGCGTAGCCGTGACCGCCCCCGGCAAAGAGGTTGATTTTGTGTCACGGTGGTTCGGCCCCAACGTAGGCGTTAGCGAAGACCCCGTGACAGGCTCTGCACACACTGCACTAACGCCGTACTGGGCACAGCGCTTGGGTAAAAATCAGTTAAGCGCACGACAAGGCGGCGCACGACGCGGTTATCTGCACTGCGCTATGGCGGGTGATCGTGTGCTGATTTCTGGCACCGCCGTGGTGTATATGCGCGGCACAGTTTACCTGTAACGCCTCGCAACGTAGTGACCACATGGTCTAGTGGCATAATGTGGCACTACTTTTTCACCAACCGCCCATCATCGGGGCCTCCTTCAGGTCTATGCAACAGCACATGCAGCAAAAAACTGCCGCCTCACCGCTTTACGAAGCCATTGCCACAGCGTTACGCAATGCCATTACCCAGCGTGTGCTGAACACCGGTGATCTGATTAACGAAAGCATGGTGGCCCAAGCCTTCAACGTTAGTCGCACCCCAGTCAAAGCGGCGCTAAAGGCATTGGTTGATCAAAAAGTCATGCTCAAACACGATGGCCGTGGTGTCATCGTGGGGCCTGCTAAAGCCGTCAAACACATCAGCCGTTTAGGGCCAGATGCTCTCGCTGCGTTGGAGCAATTTGGGGATGCCATTCGTTCACCGGATTCCTGGATACAGGTCTATAACGAAGTAGAACGAGAGGTCTGTAATCACTCGGTGTTTGGGCCTGTACGCATCATAGAAACCGAACTGGCTAAATGCTTTAACGTCAGCCGCACAGTAGCGCACGAAGTCTTAATGCGTCTGGAAGGCGTAGGGCTGGTAGAAAAAGATCCTGCTGGTCGCTGGTCTATAGTCCCCATGACTGCAGAGCGCGTTCAGCAGTTATACGAGATACGTCGTTATCTAGAACCGCCCGCACTGCGCAATAGCGTGGCGCACATTCCGAAAACCGTATTGAGCAACATGCTTGAGCGCTTGGAAGCTATCGCAACACGTTACCCCAACGTCAGCGAAGCCGAGTTGGATGATCTAGAAAAAGACCTGCACTTTCGTTGCCTGAGTTACTGCCAGAACGCAGAGTTGATTAAGCTGCTGGGGCATACCCAAGCCTTGCTCATCAATAACAAACACATGCTGGGCGGCTATTTAAAACTGCCTTCTATGGACCCCTTCTTACAAGAACACCGACTGATTATCCAAGCCTTAATCAAGCGTGACCCCGACGCTGCGGCACAGGCTTTGGATGAACACCTGCGCTGTTCTATTGCTAAAACCATAGAACGCCTGCAAGTCGTCGCCAGCGAACCCGCCAAGAATTTGCCTAGCTATATGGCAGCGATACGCGACGGAAACGGCTAAAAAACCGTATTGCCAGACTGAGTCTTCTAAAACACCTGCACGATGAACAGGTGTTTTTTTATTGGCAAGATGCCGTAATTTCGCTGTCTCCTGCCCCCCACATGTAGATCTCACGCTACATCTACACCCATTCATTTCTATTATTTTGCCCGGGTAATATTGACGTTTAATTTTATACGGGTAAAAATAAATACATCTTCATTTCTAAAGGCATCGCCATGAGCCATGCGCACACCTCCACCTACACCAGTTTTGACGGCCACCGTCGCCTGGCTACTGGCTCACTCGCCGACAATGCACTGGCGATTAAACACGCACTAGAGCAAGGCACCCACCATGCCGTGCTGCTGTTTGATGACGCTACAGGCCGCACTGTAGAGGTAGACACGCGTGGTTCTGACGATGACATACTCGCTAGACTAGCCACTACAACCACGGCAACCACAGCGAGCCCCGTAGACCCAGCCAATGACACCGCACCCCGTGGACGCGGGCGTCCAAAATTAGGCGTAGTACCACGCGAAGTCACGCTGTTACCCCGTCATTGGGAATGGTTGTCACAACAACCTGGCGGCGCATCCGTCACGCTACGTAAATTGGTGGAAGACGCCAGACGTTCCAACAGCGACAAAGACAAAACCCGTAAAGCGCATGAACGTGCGTATCACTTTATGGTGGCCATTGCGGGCAACTTGCCCGGCTATGAAGAGGCCACACGTGCGTTGTTCGCTAACGATGCTGATGCACTGCAAACCCAGATCAGCAGTTGGCCAGAAGATGTACAAGCACACACTATGAAACTCGCATTTGGTACTGCCCACTCCTAAAACAGGGGCAGTACACAGGAACCACATCATGCAACACCTCACCGCAAACGGCATCACGCTGGGCTATGACATTTTTGGCGCTGCTCACACCGATGCTATTTTGCTGATCTCTGGCCTAGGCACACAAATGACTAGGTGGAGCGACACATTTTGCACAGGCCTAGCCACACAAGGGTTCAAGGTCATACGTTTTGATAATAGGGACGCAGGCGGTTCCACTCACTTCACCCACAGCCCATCACCCGATTTTGCAGCACTGGCAGAGGCCGTTGCTGCCCACCAAACACCCGATGTGCCTTACACCCTGCATGACATGGCGGCTGATGCTATAGGGCTACTTGATGCCTTGGGTATAGAGCGTGCCCACGTGGTAGGTAGATCCATGGGCGGCATGATTGCTCAGCTCATGGCCTGCCACTACCCACAGCGGGTACTGTCGTTGACCTCTATTATGTCCAGCACGGGCAACCCTACACTGCCTTCGGCAGCGCCTGATGTCATGGCTTTTCTAACTACACCGGCTCCTACACTGGCAGAAGACACCGCAGGCTTTTTGAGTCACCACTTGGAGTTTGCCAAGCGTATTGCCAGCCCCGCATACCCGTTTGACGGCGTAGCACAGCGCACCATGATTCTGGAAGAAACCAACCGTGCCTATGACCCCACGGCCTTTGGTAGGCAATTAGCGGCCATCGTTGCTACCGGTGATTTACGCCCCGCCTTGGAGCAAGTGAACACGCCAACGTTGGTGATTCACGGCACAGACGACCCCTTAATACCGCTAGCCTGCGGTATGGATACCGCCGCTTCCATTAGCAATGCCGAATTCATGCCTATCGTCGGTATGGGGCACGATTTACCGCCTCAACTCTATGCGGTAATCATTGATGCCATTGTGCGCACTGCACGCCAGCCTAAACCGCTGCTGCATTAACGTACCTGCGGTACCGTGTGTCACCGTGAGCCACAGCGGTTTTATGCAGCAACAAAAAACGGGCAAGAATCCAGCACAGATTATTCAGTGCACAATTCTTGCCCGTCTAGGCAGATACAAATCAGTCTAGCCTGACTGGCTTCTGCAATGGCAGCCTGCTTACGCCGTTACCGCTTCTGCCACCAACGACTGACGGCCAGATACACGGATCACATCGTCTACCAGCTCTATCCAATGCTGGATTGGAATAGGCGACTTAGCTGCCAAGTGGCCATAACAACCCACGTTGGCGGTCACGATCATGTCAGGTGAGTTGATCTGCAAAGACTCCAGCTTGTTGGTACGCAATTGCTCAGACAACTCTGGTTGCAGCACCGAGTAAGTACCGGCAGAGCCGCAACACAAGTGGCCATCACGTACAGCAACTGGTTTGAAACCAAAGGCCTTCAACAAAGACGAGATAGAGCCTTTGTTTTGCAAGGCGTGCTGGAAGCTACACGGTTCTTGCACGGCAATTTTCAAGGCTTGCTGAGCTTGTGGTAAGCCTTCGGCATCCAATAACGCTAACTCGTCCTGCACAACACGACTAATATCACGCGCCATACCGGAGATCGTGCGGGCTTTTTCTGCGTAGTGCGCATCGCCAGCCAGCAAATCACCGTAATGCTCTAACTGCACACCACAACCACTGGCGGTACTGATGATCGCATCGGCTTGCTGGCCTGCAATCATGGGCCACCACGCATCAATGTTGCGTCGTGCTTGTTCTTGAGCGCCTTCCAAATCGTTCATGTGATGCTTGATCGCACCACAGCAACCGGCTTTCTCTATGCGCACTAACGTGATGCCCATCGCATCTAACACGCGTATCGCCGCGATGTTAGTTTGCGGTGTGAGCGTAGGTTGTACACAGCCGTCCAACAGCAGCATTTTTCGCTGATGCACGCGCGTAGGCAGCGGTAAAGACTCAGCTTTGCGCTCTGGCAGCAACTCTTGCAGGCTCTCGGTCAACAATGGGCGTACTTTGTAGCCTACTGCCGCCACTTTAGAGAACACAGCAGGGTTAGAGGCCAATTCTTTTAGCCCCCAACGCACTACTTTTTCTTTGATAGGGCGCTCAACTTTGGTTTCCAGAACGCGGCGGCCTACTTCCACCAATTCGCTGTAACGCACACCTGATGGACAGGTGGTTTCACAGGCGCGACAGGTCAAGCAATGATCCAAGTGCTCCATGGTAATGCCGGTTACGGTCTTACCTTCGAACATCTCTTTCATCATGTAGATGCGCCCACGCGGGCCATCTAGCTCGTTACCTAGCAACTGGTAAGTAGGGCATGTGGCATTACAAAAGCCGCAGTGCACGCACTTAGCGATGACTTCTTTGGCTTTTTCCCCTTCAGGGGTGCCGATAAACTCTTCTGCCAATACGGTTTGCATTACAGAACTCCCGTATAAAGACGGCCAGGATTCAAAATACCTGCTGGATCAAATGCTTTTTTCAGACGCTGCTGCAAACGCAGCATAGGCGCAGGCAAGGGATGGAAAGCAGAGGTCACTGCACCGTTTGCACGGAACACATTAGCCGTACCACCCACTTTGCTCGCTTGTGCGCGCATTTCGTCTTCGCTAGCAGTGCTGAACTGCCAACGCAGTGCGCCACCCCATTCCACGAATACGTCGGCATTCGCATCCATCACAGGCGTCGTGCTAGGCACCGACAAACGCCACAAATGGCCAGCCTCTTTGCGTTGGAACCACTCGTGCTGCTGCTCACGAATGCTAGTCCACAATTGCGCAGCATCCGACTCAGTCAACTCATCGCCGCCAATGCGGTTTTTACCAGCTATCAACGCTTCGGGTGCACCGCTCAAACGAATGTACGCCTGACCGTTGATCCATGCCGTCGCAGAAATTGCCACGGGTTCGCCACCCAAGGTGTTGAACAGATCCAAGGCTTTGTCTTGCGGCAACGCTAATTGCAAGGTGAGGGTACGCTCTGGAATAGGCAGTACCTTGATGGACAGTTCGTCAATCACGCCCAAGCTACCGAAGCTGCCAGCAATCACTCGCGACACGTCGTAGCCCGCCACGTTTTTCATGACCTGACCACCAAAGCTTAGGTGCTGACCCAGACCATCAATAATTTTTACGCCTAAAACGAAGTCTTTGAGACCACCCGCGTTAGCACGACGAGGGCCAGACAAACCGGCGGCAATACAGCCTGCAATTGTGGCATCAGGGCCAAAGTGAGGCGGCTCAAATGCTAAGCACTGGTTACGCTCGGCAAGCAAGGCTTCCACTTCGCTTAAACGTGTGCCGCCTTTAACCACCATCACCAATTCGGATGGCTCGTAATCCACCACGCCTTGGTTACCGCGCAGGTCTAGTACCTGCCCTTGGGCCTGAGGACCATAGAAATTTTTACTACCTGAACCACACAGCTGCAAAGGCGTGTGGTTCGCTGTGGCCTGCGCAAGTTGTTCCTGCCAGTCCTGAATAAGAGATGTCGTTGTAGTCATCGTTACGTATCACTCCGGATGGCAAATTAGAAGCGTGGAATATCAGGGAAAGGCACTTCACCATGATGCACGTGCATGAAACCCATTTCAGCACAGCGGTTCAAGGTAGGAATATGCTTGCCCGGATTCAGCAATCTATTCGGATCAAAGGCGGCTTTCACATCAAAGAAACGCGTACGTTCTTGATCGCTAAACTGCACACACATTTGGTCGATTTTTTCCACACCCACGCCGTGTTCACCGGTGATAGAACCACCCAGTTTCACAGAAAGCTCCAGAATGTCGCCCCCAAAAGCCATTGCACGGTCTTTTTCTTCAGGGATACTGCCATCAAACAAAATCAGAGGGTGCAAGTTACCATCGCCCGCGTGAAACACGTTCAAGCAACGCAAGTTATGCTTTTTCTCTAGGTCTTGCATGGTCACCAACATCTCGGACAAGCGTTTGCGTGGGATGGTGCCATCCATGCAAATGTAGTCAGGCGAGATACGGCCTGCAGCGGGGAATGCAGCTTTACGACCTGCCCAAAATAGGGCGCGTTCTTCCTCAGATTGGGACACACGAATTTCGGTTGCACCACTTTCGGTCAACACAGCTTTCATGCGAGCCACTTCGGCAGCCACTTCTTCAGGCGTACCATCAGATTCACACAGCAAGATCGCGGCGGCATCCAATGGGTAACCCGCTTTCACAAAGGCTTCCACAGCAACTGTTGCTGGCTGATCCATCATTTCCAAACCAGCAGGAATAATACCGGCAGCAATCACGTTTGCTACAGCATCACAGGCTTTGGAGACGTCATCGAAACTCGCCAAAATACACTGTGCCAATTGCGGTGTAGGGGTAAGCTTCACGGTCACTTCAGTAACCACTGCCAACATACCTTCGGAACCGGTCATCAACGACAGCAAGTCAAAGCCAGGCACATCCAATGCATGGCTGCCTATTTCCAGAATATCGCCATCAATGGTCACCACACGCAACTTCAACAAGTTGTGGATAGTCAGACCGTACTTCAAACAGTGCACGCCACCCGCGTTTTCAGCCACGTTACCGCCGATACTACAGGCGATCTGCGAAGAGGGATCAGGTGCGTAATACAACCCGTATTGCGCGGCATCCTGAGAGATTTTCAGGTTACGCACGCCCGGCTGCACAATAGCTGTGCGCGCATAAGGGTCGATTTTCAGAATTTTGTTCAGTTTGGCCAGTGACAGCAATACACCTTGTGGGTGCGGCATAGCGCCACCCGACAAACCGGTACCCGCACCACGCGCCACAATAGGCACGCCCATGGACGCACAGACTTTAATGGCTTGCACCACTTGCTCTTCGTTAGCGGGCATCACCACCAACAAAGGCAAGCTGCGAATCAGCGTAAAGCCGTCGCACTCGTAGGGTTTAAGTTGTTCTGGTGTGTGCAAAACGGCTTCAGCAGATGTAGCCTTTTGCAATGCGGCGATCAGTGCATCCCTGTCCACAGGGTCAAACTGATATTCCGCATAAAGATTGTGTTCATGAAGGTCAGACATAAGGCCCCTGTCGCAATCCATGTACGAATGGATCAGATGTGTAGCCCCGACAGAGAGCGCATCAGCACGATACGCCCATCGCTATGTCAGGCACTGCACATTTGGTAAAGTGGTAAGACCATTTAATGGTAGCCTAACTATACCAAGGCGCATAGCGGCATAAACCCTAAGAGCGCATACCTTCAGTACAAACTGTCTGTCTATTTTGATTAGTCTTGGTCGTCAGACTGTCTAAATTGCTGCACCCAATAAGTGGTGGACGCATCGTGATGGGTCGCTTCTGTACTAGGGCGACGCAGCTCACCCAAGATGCCTGCAGCCAATTGCTTACCGTATTCCACCCCCCACTGATCGAAGGGGTTGATGCCCCAGATCAGGCCTTGCACAAACACTTTGTGTTCGTAGGCTGCCAACAACGCCCCCAAGCTATATGGCGTCAAATGCGGCAACACAATCAAGGTATTAGGACGGCCACCTTTGTGTACGCGGTGTTTAGCCAACCAAGAGGCTTCTTCAGCTTCCATGCCGCTAGACAAGCATTCTTGCAATGCCTGTGCATAACTTTTACCACGCAGCATCGCTTCGCGCTGTGCCAAACAGTGGGCTAATAAAGTTTGATGGTGAGTGGGCCAACTGTGATCGGCATGCTTACACACGATGAAATCCACCGGTGCGCCATCACTACCTTGGTGCAACCACTGGAAGAATGTATGTTGCGCATCCGTGCCCGGCATGCCCCACACGGCAGGACCCGTAGGTACGGTCACCAACTCGCCATTCAAGTCTACTGACTTGCCCAGTGACTCCATTTCCAACTGCTGTATGTAGGACACCAAATGCCCTAAGCGAAAATCGTAGGGCGCTACATTCAGTGAACCGTAGCCCAGCACACTGCGGTTCACCACGCCCGCCAACGCCATTTGCACAGGGATATTTTGCTCTATAGGTGCTTCGGCAAAGTGTTTATCCATTGCCGCTGCACCAGCCAACATACCCGCCACCACGTCACTGCTCACCGCCATTGCGGTGGTCAAGTTCACGGCAGACCATAGCGAGAACCTACCGCCTACCCAGTCCCAGAAACTAAAAATATTACTTTCAGGAATGCCCCATTCATGCGCACGGTCAGGGCGCGCGGTAATGGCCACCACATTGCTGTACGGATCGGGCACATCAGCGGCTTTTAGCCACTCCAATGCACGGGAGGCATTCTCTAATGTTTCTACCGTGGTGAATGACTTACTCGCCACCACGATCAGCGTATCCATAGGATTTAAATCAGACAACGCACCGGCTATCGCATGACCATCAATATTGGCCACAAAGCGTACCGTACGCCACTGCTTACAGTAACCAAAGGCGCTAACACTTAAGCGCACACCCCAGTCACTACCGCCAATACCAATGTGTACGATGTTGCGCCATTTACGGCTAATATCTGCCGTGCGAATAAACGCATTCAAACGTTCGCGCTCGGTCGTGATTTCCTCTTTAGGTGCCGCAGGTGCTCGCAACGCGGTATGCCACGCAGCCCTACCTTCAGTCACATTACTGACACCCCCACTCAGTAAAATGTCGCGTTGTTGCTCAAACTGTCTGTCTGCCAGCAATGCTTTGGCGGCGGCCTCTAATTCTGCAGAATGCAGTTGACCACTAAAGTCAGCATGCAGACCCGCCGCGCGTATACATCGTACGGAATCCAATTGCACAGAAGCTTGCAAAGCAGCATCTGCAAAGTGTTGCCAGGAGTCTAGTTGCGTAAGAGGAGGAACAGGATAGTGCACGTCAGGAGGTTCTTCTTAAAGGATCACTAAAGCCATCAGGGTCGCAACATCAAGACCCAACAGCTGATTATACCCTCAGCCTTTCCCAAGTTTGCTGTCCATCTAGCAAACACGCTGTTCACAGCCCAACCGCTTGCAATTTCCGGCGCTATACTGGCTTTCAGTTCTAACAATTAAAGCCTCTACAGAGACAAACTATGCGCATTCATAAAATCGCCGTCATCGCCGGAGACGGTATAGGTAAAGAAGTTATGCCCGAAGGGCTGCGAGTGCTAGAAGCCGCCGCACGACAACATGGCATTGAGCTGGAATTCGAACATTTAGACTGGTCCAGCGCTGAGTACTACCAAGAGCACGGCACCATGCTGCCAGAGAACTGGTTTGAACATTTGGCACCCTTTGACGCGATTTATTTCGGTGCGGTAGGCTGGCCCGATGTGGTGCCTGATCATGTGTCACTATGGGGTTCATTACTGCAATTCCGCCGTGGCTTTGACCAATACATCAACCTACGTCCTGTACGCTTGATGCCGGGCGTCCCTTGCCCCTTGGCCAACAAAAAACCGGGCGATATCGATTTCTTAGTCGTACGCGAAAACACCGAAGGTGAATACACCAACTTGGGTGGCCGTATTTTTGAAGGCACCGACCGTGAAGTCGTGATTCAGGAATCCATTTTTACCCGTACGGGTGTAGACCGTGTACTGGACTACGCCTTTAAAGTGGCCAGCAGTCGCCCCGCTAAACACTTAAGCGCTGCAACCAAATCCAACGGTTTGGCCATCAGCATGCCGTACTGGGACGAACGTGTGGCCGCTCGTGCCGCCGACTACCCAGAGGTACGTTGGGACAAACATCATATCGACATCATGGCGGCACGCTTCGTACTGAAGCCTGAACAGTTCGATGTCGTCGTTGCATCTAACCTGTTTGGCGACATTTTGTCTGACTTGGGCCCAGCATGTACTGGCACCATCGGTTTGGCACCGTCCGCCAACCTGAACCCCGAGCGTAAATTCCCATCCTTGTTTGAGCCTGTACACGGCTCTGCACCCGACATTTATGGCAAGAACATCGCCAACCCTATAGGCATGATCTGGTCTGGCGCGTTGATGCTGGACTTTTTGGGTGATGGTAAAGACAACTATCGCGCCGCACACGACGCCATTCTGTCTGCAATTGAACACACTCTAGAAAACGGTCCGCGCACCGCAGATCTAGGCGGCTCAGCTAGCACCACAGAAATGGGCGAAGCCATCTGCCAAAGGCTGTAATTCGGGTTAGTCGTAAGTTTTGCAGGGTGCCACGATGCGCTAACATAGAAGCCCTATGCGCACTGGCTTCCCTGTCTTATGACTGTCTTGCTGTCCCGCTTTTTGGGCTTATGTCTGACCCTAACCCTACTACTGGGTTATGCGTCCGACAGCCTTGCTGCGCCAGCTCAAGAGGTACGCATCGGGGTGCTGGCCTACCGGGATTCAGACGCCACCCATGACACATGGGAATCCACCATTGAGCACCTGAACAAAGCTCTGCCCGAATACCATTTCACGTTGAAGCAAGGCGACCACCAATCGCTGCAACATGCGATTGAAAATGGTGATGTGGATTTCATTCTGACCAACCCCGGTCATTATGTAACGCTGGAAACCCTACTAGGGGCCAGTCGTATTGCTACCTTGGAACAAGGTGGCCGACCTTCTGTAGAGAACTCCCTAGGCACTACAGTCATTGCGCGCGCCGATCGCAGTGACCTGAACACCCTGTTTGATCTCAAGAAACAAAAACTCGCCGCCACATCCCCCGAAGGTTTCACCAGCTACCAAGTACTCTGGCGCGAGTTAGAAGCCTTAGGCATGAAGCCCGACACTGATGTGCAGTTACTCTTCACCGGTTTGCCCATGGATAAGGTGTGGCAGGCAGTGGAAAGCGGCAAGGCCGATGTAGGCGCTATACGTGGCTGTTTGCTGGAAACACTGCCCAATTGGCAAGAACGATTCCGTGTGGTGTCTCCGCTGCCTACTACCTCCTTGGGCTGTGCGGTGTCATCACGGCTGTACCCCAACTGGCCATTGGCCTCGCTACGTTATACCAACCCAAAACTGGCTCGTGCAGTGGCCGTCGCCCTGCTGCAAATGCCTACAGACGAACAAGGCCTATCATGGGCAGTACCGGCTGATTACCAGTCTGTACACGATATGTTCAAAGAATTAAAAATCGGCCCATACCAATACTTGCGCGAACCCACGCTGCAGCATTTGGCTGAGCGCTACTGGCCCATTTTGGCCTTTGCCCTGTTAGTGCTGCTAGGTTGGCTGGTATACACCGTACGCGTGGAATACCTCATCCAAAAACGCACACTGTTATTGCAAAATGCTCTCACCGAAGGTGAGGCCATGCGTGAACGCATGCAAGCCAGCCAACAAAAAGCTGACCATATGTCGCGCTTGTCTATTTTGGGTGAGCTATCGGCCAACTTGGCGCACGAACTGAACCAACCACTGGCTGGCATCATTAACTACGGACAAAGTTTGCTACGTAGACAGGCCAATGGCAGGCTAGACCCCGAAGCATTAAATCAAGCGGCCATTGAGATCATCACTCAAGCTGAAACGGCGGCCGGTATTCTGGGCCGTGTGCGCTCTTTTGCACGCAAGCGCCCGCCTGTGCGCGAACACCGTCCCATTATTAGCCTAATACAAGACTCGTTGGACCTGTTCAGCAATATGCTGTCCTCTCCCCCCTCCATCGTGTTAGATGCCCAAGTCCCCCCTGAAACTCGCATACAGGCTGATCCCTTACAAATACAGCAAGTGCTACTGAATCTGCTGAAAAATGGTCTGGATGCCATGCAAGACTTGCCCCCTGATCAACGCGTTTTACAGGTCAAAGTCACCATGCAAGATAACTTGGTGGCCATCGCTGTGCGTGACTGGGGGCATGGCTTGCAAAGTGACACAATTCAACATGTCTTTGACGCGTTCTATACGACCAAAGAGAATGGGCTAGGCCTAGGTTTGGCCATTTGCGTTGGTATTGCCGAAGCACACGGCGGCCAACTCACCGCCACCAAACCCGAACAAGGGCCTGGAATGATCTTTACGTTACTATTACCCACATATGACTGATAAAGAATCCACTATCTACCTCATTGACGATGACGATGCGTTCAGACGCTCGCTCGTGTTTCTACTAGAGTCCGTAGGTTGGAACGTGCGCGACTTCAATAGCGCTGTCACCTTCATGGAAGAATACGATGAGGTGCCCACTGATCTGGGCTGTTTGGTCTTGGATATACGTATGCCCGTCATGAGCGGCCTGCACTTGCAACAACGCTTACATGCGCGCGGCTGGTCTATTCCAATCGTGTTCATCACTGGGCATGGCGACGTAGAGCTCGCTGTACAAGCCATGAAAAGTGGCGCCTGTGATTTCATGGAAAAGCCTTTCCGCGACCAAGCCTTATTGGATGCGGTAGAAAACGCCGTGCGCCAAGGTGGTCATCTGCGTCGTACGTCTGAACGCCGTGCGGCTGCCCAAGAGGCACTCTCGCATTTATCGCAACGTGAATATGAAGTGGCCCGACTGCTGGCGTTAGGCCAACCCAATAAATTGGTGGCGCGCAGCTTGGGTATCAGTGAGAAAACGGTGCATGTGCACCGTCAACGTATTATGGATAAGGCATCGGTCAGTAGTGCCGCGGAACTTGCCCACTTAATGCTACTGACCGACCCAGATTTGTTAGACCAGATTATGCCCACGGTCGCTGAAGACTAAGGCGCAAACTAAGATCCGTAGGTTATTTAACCATGCCCTCTACGCGAGTACGTAGTGCCGGATCCTGCTGGATAGCTAGGCTAATGCCGTTGTACTCATCCAGCTCCATGCCTTTGCCCTTGACTACATCGACCAAACGTTGATCAGCCTCTATGACAATAGCTTGTCGCTCCTCATCAGTCTTGGCTGCAGCAAAGCGAGATTGATAAGGCTCTGCTTCCTTAACCACGACTTTGTAAATGTCTGCGTAACGCTGCAATTGGGCGTCAGAAGGCTGTACCACCGGAATGGCTGTACCAGTTGCAGCAGGTGAGCCCTGTGCCATGGCGTACGGGCTGAATAGTCCAAATGCAATCGCAGCCGCTGCCAAGAATGCTTTCAGGGTTTGTGCCATGTGAACCTCCTCATCAATATCCGTGAGTAACCATCATGACAAGCCTGAGCAGGCGTTACAAGTAACCTAGTGTGTAAACCTGTATCGGGATGCCATGTGTAATTTACTGTCGCACAAAACAGGGCTGCTTTGCAACCCCGTTTCATGTTGCTAAACGTTAAGCATTGAGTAGTCTGCCGGGTAAACCGTTACGTACAGCGGCTCCCGAAACTGAATCCACCCAAGGCGAACGGCTAGCACGGGTAGGATCCACAATACCTAAATCGTTAATGTTCACCCCAGCCGCCAAATCAGAACGATCTGGCTGCGCCGCACCGCCAATGGTGTGACTACGTGCCCCCAACTCGCGGTGGCCGTAACCGTGCTCTACACCTACTACACCGCGCATCACACCTGCATGTACCAAGACGGTGCAAGGCATCACGCCACCGGGAGTTTCCAAACGTGCGCTATCGCCGGTTTGCAGACCCAGTTTCGCAGCATCATCAGGGTGTACTACTACGGGATTATGTGGGTGCAAACCGGTGATACGCGTCGCGATACTGTAGGAGTTCTGCAGTGCTGATTTATAGCTCACCAGCAGTAACGGCCATTCGCTTTCGCTGTACACCGTACGCATAGGAGTGTCATCCAAGAACGCCGGTGCTTTCCACGTTGCACAACCCGAGAAGTGCTTACCAGTAATGGCGTTACGTGCGCCCCCTACATGCTCGCTCCACACCCACAGCGGGTCGCTAAAGCGGTGACGCTGCCAATCATCGTTATCCGCGTCTTGTGCTGCACTAGGCGGCTCGTAGCGGCCACCACGGCTGTACAGCAAGGCCACTTTGCGGATTTCATCGTCTTTCAATGAGGCTTTCATGGCAGGCATCAAACGGTCTACGCCCGACATGGCGATATCGTCGTCGGTTGCATCACCCACAGGCTTGCCACCCAAGTACGCAATGTTAGCCGCGCCACGCAAGAACCAGTCTTCCGCACGCTCAAGTGGTACGGCGTTACCATCTTTATCGCGCAAGCCCTCAGGACCAAAGCCTGGCAAGTCCATGGCTTTAGCCAAAGCCATCACAAAGCTTTCCATACAGATAGGCTGACCATCGGCTGTTTTGGCCTGTTTAGGCTCTATCACCGGCCAACGTGCTGTCATCATCTTGGTAGGTACACCGTTCCACGCCGAAGTCCAACCCCAGCTTTCGTACATCATGGAGTCTGGCACGATGTAGTCAGCAAAAGCGTTACTTTCGTTGATCAGACCATCAATGGAGACAATCAACGGCAGTTTTTTGGGGTCAGCTAAATCCTCACCAAAACGTTCGCGCAAACCAGGTACACCGTACAGCGGGTTAGCCATCCACATAATCATGGCTTTCAAGCTGTAAGGATAGCCGTGGAAGGTACTGGCGAACCACTCAGTCGCCAAACCGGGGGCGCTAGGGAACCAGCCGTCTTGCGCCGGGTAAGCCTGACCTTGTTCTTTTTTCTGCTTAAATTCAGCGGTACGCTCGTAAGGAATATTACGGCCCAGAGGAATACCTTTAGGCTGGATTTTTCCTTCAAAATTCACTAAGTCATAACGCGGGCCGGGCGACATATCGCGGTAGCCACCGCCGTTCATGACGTAACCGCCTTTCCAGTTCAAGTTACCAATTAACGCATTCAAGGTGGTCACCGAGAAAGCGTTGTAGAAACCTGCACCAGACATCATGCCACCGTGTGCGGTAGCACAGGCTTTACGGCCATGGCTGGAAAACTCATCTGCCAAACCAGCAATGACATCAGCATCAATTCCGCAGTCGTTCGCATAGGTGTCTAGGTCTTGCGCAAACACTTCGGATTTCAGCAACTCATACGCTGTACTCACTTGCAGCGGTTTCCCAGCCGACTCTACCGTCGTTTGCACTTCCAACTGTGCAGACTCTTGCATGTTTTTAACCGGTACTAACTCACCAGCGGCGTTCATCACCAAGTAGGGGTCAGCATCACTAAACGCTTCGGCTTCGCCGATATCCATACCGATGTTAGAGCCGCGCAAGTAGCGACCGTAACGGGGATGGTTAGGCTCGGTAATCACCAACCAGCTAGAAGTAGTGAATGATGGCTCACCATTGGCTTTTGCCACCTCAATGCTAGGGTTAGCCAAGTACGCTTTGTTGACCCTATCGTTTTCCATCAACCAGCGCATCATGCCCAACACCAACGCACCGTCCGTACCTGGACGAATAGGCACCCAACGGCCTTGATCGCCAGCCGCACGGTTATCAGAGTTGTTCAATACAGGGTCTACCACCACGTACTCTAAGCGGCCTGCTGCACGACCTTGCGCCAACATACCGCCAGTACGTTTGAAGGGGTTACCCGCGTTACCGGGAGCTGTACCAATAAAGATCACAAACTCGGCATGAGCTAAGTCAGGCTTCGCGTGTGGCATACCACGGTGGTCACCAAACAGCGCGCCCGAACCTGAACGCCATGAGCCGCCACAGTAGGAGCCGTGGCCCACGTAGTTCAA
The DNA here is from genome assembly GCF_050487965.1 of Paenalcaligenes sp. Me52. NCBI lineage: Bacteria > Pseudomonadati > Pseudomonadota > Betaproteobacteria > Burkholderiales > Alcaligenaceae > Paenalcaligenes > Paenalcaligenes sp. Me52. The sequence continues at coordinate 585,406 of NZ_JBKQFO010000002.1, forward strand.
GGTACCGTAGGCGTTCTGCCAGAAGCGGCGTGCCAAGAAGTCACGACCATCGTTCACACTCACGATGTGGCCAACTTGGTTAACTTTAGCGCCCAATGCAGGGTTGTTAGGATCAATAGGAGTTTCCAGATCGCGCAGCGCACGCAAGCCATCCACATGGCCTTCACCAAATAAATCGCCGCCTTCTACCACCTCTTGCACCAGTTGCTCGAAAGAAATGGCTTCCCACTGACCACTATTACGAGGCCCCACACGTTTCATGGGGGTCAACACACGGAAAGGGGAGTTAATCTGATCCAGCGCCGCATTACCGCGACCACAGGCGGTAGAGCGCCCTGCCAAACCTTTGTCTTTGAAGCGTGACAAGCCTACCAAGCTGTCTTTAAAACTCACATCCATAGGCAGGTGAGGTTCGGTAGACAGGGGGTTGTACGGGTTACCGGTGACACGAATCACATCACCAGTGCGTTTATCCACACGCACACGCACCCCACACAAGGTGGTACAGCCCAAACAGCCGGTGTAGCTCACTTGCTGGTTGGGGTTCAGGCGCACTTCACCTGTTTTCTGGTCAACAATGTATTCTGGCTCAGCAGAGTGGCCGTGCAGTCGTTTTTCACCAGTGGGTTTACCCAATACGCTATCGGCCATACGTCCCAGAGTCTGGGAAAAACCGGCTACAAAAGCGACCAAGCCACCCGCTGCAATGAGTTCACGTCGTTCTATTTTCATATTCGTACTCCAACAATTCAGGCCTGACGGGTGTTACCCAACTGATTCAAGGGCAGTAAAGAGGTGAGGGCGATGAACAAGAACACCCACAAACCTGCTGTACCCACAATGCCTAGCAATCCTTCTGGCCCTAAGGGCAACTGGTAGCTGTAGTAGCCTGCGCCGGTTTTAGGCACTTCTTGGCCACCGATGAAAATACTCCAACGCATCATCCACGTAGAGTGCAGGGCCAACAAGCCAATCAACAAACCAGAGCCGGGGCGTTTCCATGCCAGCAAGAAGGTAATCACCGTTGCCAATACCGCCCATGCAGCGGCCAAGCGCCAGTTTTCTGCTGGTGCAACCTCGGCTAAAGCGGCGCTGTGTACAGGCGACCAACCGCTCAGTGCAATCACCAACCACAACGCACCTACCAACAAGGCACACAGCTGACTTAGCGCTAACCAACGCGATGCTTTCTGCACAATCAAGGTGGATGGTCTGGACATCATGCGGTTAAAAATCAGCACCATACCCAAGGCTCCAGCCATGGCTGTCACCACGAACTGCACGGGTAACAACGGTGTGTTCCACAATGGGCGGGACGCTACCACCATCACCTCAGCACCGGTATACAGCGCTACCAAGAAGGCACCAATAGTTGTCACCACTGCTGCAATACCTAACGCGGTACGGCTTTCATGACCACCTAAAGACAACCATCTAGCGATAGGGGCGTAACGAGTAGGTTGCGCGCCGGTTTTCGCCAACAACGGACGCCATGCCAACCAGCCATACAGCAACAAACCACCCACATACACAGGAATAAATACTGCCCCCCACGCCATCCATGATTTAGGATTGAAGTGCAGGTAGAAATTCAGGAAACGGCCGGGCTGGTGTAAGTCGGCCAACAATGCCACTGGCGCACTAATGCCGCAAATCACCGCAACAGCGAGCGCCAAGTTAGAAATACCGCCCCACGAGGGACGCTTAAACATAATGCCTGGCAGCGACAGCAAAAATCCGCAGTACGACAAACCAATTAAGAAGAAGTACTGCACCGCCCAGGGCAACCAAGCCACTTCACGGGAAACGTTGATGGTTTCTACAATTTGGGTATACATAGCTGGCTCCAGAACTTAGATGGACGTATGGCGAGGTTTCCACAAGGCAGCTTCACCTACCACCTTGCCCTGGAATTTCTCATCCAGCCCTATGTAAAACACATGTGGGTCTGTGCCCGCCTCAGGTTTCAGCACTTTCAGCTCATCTTTGGACGCTTGCAGCAACTGGTTCAGTTCACCATCGGGATCATTCAGATCACCAAAAATACGAGCACCACCTACACAGGTTTCCACACAGGCGGGTAACAAACCGGCTTCGAGTCGGTGCGCACAGAAGGTGCATTTATCGGCTTTACCCGTGTTGTGGTTAATGAAACGTGCATCGTAAGGACAGGCTTGTACACAGTACGCACAGCCCACACAGCGGTCGCTGTCTACCAGCACCAAACCATCTTCTTGTTTGAAAGTAGCGCCTACTGGACACACCGGCACACAGGGTGGGTTATCACAGTGGTTACATAGTCTAGGCAGCACATAGGTACCGGCTGGCTGATCTTCGCCCTCTAGCGCCACGCTGTAGGTGGACACCACCGTACGGAAGCTGCCTTCCGGGACGGCGTTTTCCTGAATACAAGACACCGTACAGGCCTGACAGCCAATGCACTTACGTACGTCTACCAACATGGCCCAGCGATGTTTGCTTTGGTCATCTGCCATGGCTGGTGTGGGTAGGGCTACCGCAGCGGCAGTCACCACAGGAATACCACGTAAGAATGCGCGGCGGCCCGCATCTGGCTGTTGTGTCTGACTCGCACAGGAGCGTGCGGCCCCTTGGCAGCCTGAAGTGGACACACTGGTAGCTGGCGTAGCCGGTTGCAGTGATTCTGCCCGTGCTTTGCGCGAGAAAAAACGGATTATGCTCTGGCGCGGTGCGGCACCGGTGTTGGCTTCTGGACTAGGGCTCATAGAACTCTCCTGACATCATTGCTGACACTCGCCGCAACGTTTTGATTTATTGTAAAAATCAGCGCGGTTCTGTGCGTTATGGTCAGAATAAGAGTTGGCCCCTATGCCAACTATAGCTACTAAAATCTACACCAATAGATTAAAGTACCTATATAGAAAACCCTTAATTCGTTGAAGCCTATAAGCCATCACGTCTTAAGGGTTTTTGGGTGCAATGCCTGCCTACACATGAGAATGAGCAAAGCTTGATACTGCTCAATATGTAGTTGACTATATAGCGTTCATTTATCCCTACATAAAGTAAGGAATAGGCCCTAAACGGGCCTAGTGCTTAGCGACTACGAACTTCCGTGATGATCGCATCCAGTTCGGACAAGGCCAACGCCAACTCGTCTGCAGTCACGTTCAATGCAGGCATAAAACGCAGCAATTCTGGACGTGGAGCGTTCAGCAACATGCCTTGAGGCTCACGGTTACGCGCAGCCAATACGATAGCAGCACCGTCAGGACGATCCATTTTCAGTGCACGCAGCAAGCCCATACCGCGCTCGCCATTCATGCCCCATTTGTCGCTTATCGCATTCAAGCCATCGGACAGCTGCTTACTACGCGCTTGTACGGATTCCATAAAACCGGGGGCCGCCAAGGTATCAAATACTGCCAAACCAGCTGCAGCCATCACCGGATTACCACCGTAGGTACCGCCTTGTTCGCCATGCGCAAAACACGATGCGGACTCGGTTGCACACAATGCTGCCAGAGGAATACCGCCACCAATGCCTTTAGCCAAGGTCATGATGTCAGGCTCAATCTCGGAGTGCTGGTAGGCAAACATTTTGCCTGTACGGCCCATACCGGTTTGCACTTCATCCACGATCAACAGCATATTGTTTTCGCGGGTCAGTGCGCGCAGTTGCTGCATGAACTCTTTGGTAGCTGCAATCACGCCGCCTTCACCTTGTACTGGCTCCAGCATCACGGCGACGGTTTTGTCGTCTATCAGTGCTTTAACCGAGTCAATATCGTTCAGGACAGCTTTAGGGAAACCTTCCACCTGAGGCGCGAACATGGTGTCCCAACCCTCTTTACCGGATGCAGACATAGTCGCAATAGTACGGCCGTGGAAACCATGGTCAAAAGTGATGATTTTGTAGGAACCGTTACGGTTCACTTTGCCCCATTTACGGGCCAATTTGATAGCACCTTCGTTGGCTTCGCCACCACTGTTCGCAAAGAACACGCGATCAAAGCACGACGCACCAGTCAAACGCTTTGCCAACGCCATAGAAGGCTCGTTGTAAAACGCAGGAGATGGGTTCATCAATTTTTGCGCTTGCTCGTGCATCGCATCAACGATCACTTTAGGGCTGTGACCCAACGCGTTCACTGCCCAACCCTGAATCATATCCAGGTATCGTTTGCCATTATGGTCTTCCAGCCAGGAACCCTGACCTCGAACAAAAACCAGCTCCGGGCGAGCTGTAATATCCATAAGCGCCTTGGCACCGGACCGATCAAATTGCATAACGGCAAACCCTATAAGGTAAAAACGTAGTGGGTGAAATCGTGCACCCACAATGGACAAAAGCCCTTGTTTAGTTTCACGTAAACAAAGGCATTAGCGCGCACAGTAAAAGCACCATGCAAGTATGCATAATTTACCGCTACAGCGCAGAAATGCAAGAGAAACTGCGTGTTTGCCGCCTATGTGCTACGCAGACGCTACGCATGCGCCACACCACGGCCATTAAAACGAAGTTTGCTCGTCTTCCCAGCCTAACAACGACAATTGTTGCGGCGCTTCATCCCAGCGCCTTGCTTCGTCTTCGGGGACCAAATTACTGGCTTTAACCCCAAACAAACGCAACGCCGGTTTATCAAACGGCACCCGTCGTAAACACTGGCCAGCCACCGCGTGAATATCCACAGCCTCCACCACCGGCATCTCTACGCTGCGATCACGTGTGACAGTACTAAAGTCATGAAAACGTACTTTGATGCCTATGGTTTGCGCTCGCACTTTTTTGCGCCGCAAGTCGGCTTCTAGCTGTTGGCACAGCCGTTTAAACACCGCCGATAAGGTCTGCTTATCTTGGCGCACATGCAAGTTGCGCTCAAAGGTGGTTTCTCGGCTAATAGACTTGGGTTCGGGGCTAAGGTCTAGTTCGCGATCATCCTTACCTTGTGCCACACGACTTAACCACTGTGCATAACTTAAGCCAAAGTGCTGCTGTAACAGAGCAGGGGGCGTTGCCGCCAACTCACCAATAGTATGTATATCTAACTCTTGTAGCTTGATATGTGCTTTGGGCCCCACCCCGTTAATCTTGTTAACGGCCAAGGGCCAGATGCGATCCGGCACATCGTCCATACTCAAAATGGTGTAGCCGTTAGGCTTGTTTAATTCTGAGGCAATTTTAGACAGCAGCTTATTCGGTGTAATGCCGATCGAACAGGTAAGGCCGGTGGCTTCCCACACCGTATCTTTAAGACGCTGCGCCAACGTAGCGCTGTCTTCAGGTAAATGGCTCAGATCTATATAGATCTCATCTATGCCTCGGTTCTCTATACGGTCTGATATCGTTGCTACAGCAGCTTTAAACAGCGCTGAATAACGTCGGTACGCATCAAAATCCGAGGGCAGCAAATAGGCTTGTGGAGCAAGCTCTGCTGCCTTCATTAGTCCCATCGCCGAAAACACCCCAAACGCACGCGCTTCGTAGGTGGACGTAGTCACCACCCCTCTACCGGTGTAATCCCCTAGTCGAGCATAACGTCGTTCACCCGATGGTAGAGTGGTAGGAGCATCGGCACTACGCCCGCCGATCACTACCGCTTCTCCACGCAAATCCGGATAGCGCAACAATTCCACGGACGCATAAAATGCATCCATATCCAGGTGGGCTATGCGTTTTAGGCTACTCATTTTTACGGTACATCAAATAACTGGTTATTTGGTTAAGCCATAATAAACGTTGACGTTGATATATAGGCTAAGGCACTATTGCCGCATTCCATCTGTCAGCAAACTGTCAGGAGACACACCAAAAATGCGTCAAAAAATACTGATTTCCGCACTGGCCGCACTGATGTTGGCCCCCGTTGCGTTGAATGCTAAAACCTTGCGCTGGGCAAGCCAAGGCGACATTCTTACTTTAGATCCACACGCTCAAAACGAAGGCATGACCATTGCTGCCAGCAGCTATGTGTATGAGCCTTTGGTGGACTACGATAAAGATTTTAACTTGGTCCCCGGCCTAGCAGTAAGCTGGGAACAGCCAGACGCTGAAACATGGCGTCTAAAATTACGTGAAGGCGTGACCTTCCACGATGGTGCCCCCTTTACTGCCGATGATGCGAAGTTCTCGCTAGAACGCGCCATGGCCCCCACTTCTAACTACAAAGCCTATGTAAACGGCATTAAAGAAGTGAAAAAGGTAGATGACTACACCATAGACATCATCACCGACGGCCCTAACCCCATTTTGCTGCGTCAGTTAACCAACCTGTTCATCATGAACAAAGCGTGGTCTGAGAAAAACAATGCGCAGCAGCCGCAAGACTTTAACGCCAACCAAGAAACCTTCTCGGCGCGTAACACTAACGGTACCGGCCCCTACAAGCTGGAAAGCCGTGAAGTGGATATTCGTACTACCTACGTAGAAAACGAAAACTGGTGGGGCAAAGACACCAAACCGGGTAACGTCACCCGTGTGGTCTTCACGCCTATCAAACAAAACGCTACGCGTACCGCAGCATTGCTGTCCGGCGAAGTGGATTTTGTACTGGACCCACCCGCACAAGATTTGCAGCGCTTGCGTCAACAAGCCAAGATTGTAGAAGGTAACGAATACCGCACCATTTACCTAGGTTTGGATCAAAGCAGCCCAGAACTCAAATACAGTTCTATTAAAGGCAAAAACCCATTTGCCGATGCACGTGTACGTGAGGCCCTGTACGTCGCCATTGATATGGACGCGATTAAACGTGCTGTCATGCGTGGCTCATCACTGCCCACTGGCACCATGATTGCACCACAAGTGCACGGTTACGATGCTGCATTGGCTGAACGCGTACCTTACGACCTAGAACGCGCAAAAACCTTGCTGACTGAGGCAGGTTATGGGCCAAACGAGCTCAACTTTACGTTGGATTGCCCGAACAACCGTTACATCAATGATGAAGCTATCTGCCAAGCCATTGTTGGTATGTGGGCCAAAGCGGGCGTGAAAGCCTCCTTGAATACCATGCCGCGCGCCACCTACATGCCCAAAGTGCAAAACGCCGACACCAGCGCCTACATGTTCGGCTGGGGCGTACCTACCTTTGACGCGCTGTACACACTGCAAAGTCTGATTCACAGCAAAGGCGAGGGCGCAGACGGCTCCTTTAACTTTGGCGGCTACAAAAACGCTGAAGTGGATGCACTGATCGACAACATCAAGGTTGAAACTGACGACGCCAAGCGTACGGCGCAAATTCAAGAAGTGCTGAAAATTCACGCTCAAGAATTCGGTCACATTCCTCTGCATGACCAAGTGATTCCTTGGGCCATGGGCAAAAACGTGGACGTGATCCACCGTGCCGACAACCGTCTGACACCGCAATGGGTCACCATCCAATAATTGGTCTCTGACCATTATCACAGGAACTGCGCCTGACTCTTACCAAGGGTCGGGCGCAACCCGCTTATTATGCTGGTATTCATCATCCGCCGCCTCATACAGGCAGGGTTGGTCATGTTAGTGGTCAGCTTGCTGGCCTTTGTTTTATTCCGCTATATCGGTGATCCCGTCACAGCTATGCTGGGCCAAGACGCCACCGAAGCCGACCGCATTGCTTTACGCCACAGCCTAGGGCTGGATCAATCTGCCTTAGTGCAGTTTGGGCATTTTGTGTCCAACGCTGTACACGGTGAATTTGGATTGTCCTTGCGCCAAGGGCAAAGCGTTGCCGAACTACTTAAAGACCGGCTTCCCGCCACGGTAGAACTCTCTGTAGTCGCTGCCGTACTGGCATTGGTCATCGGCTTACCACTGGGCATTTATGCCGCGCTACGCCGTAACGGTTTCATTGCTCAAAGTATTCTGGCCTTTTCGCTGCTAGGCATCTCACTGCCCACCTTTTTGATTGGTATTTTGCTGATACTGGTGTTCTCGGTACAGCTAGGCTGGTTGCCCAGTTATGGGCGGGGCGACGTGGTGTATTTTGGTTGGTGGAGCAGCGGGATATTCACGTGGGATGGCATCAAACACCTGATCCTGCCCGCCATCACACTCTGTTTGTTCCAGCTCACCTTGATACTGCGCTTGGTGCGTTCAGAAATGCTGGAAGTACTGCGCAGTGACTACATTAAATTTGCCCGCGCCCGTGGCCTCAGCCAACGCGCCATACACTTTGGGCATGCACTGAAAAACACCTTAGTGCCTGTGATCACCATTACCGGCTTACAGCTGGGTGGCATCATCGCTTTTGCCATCGTCACAGAAACCGTTTTCCAATGGCCTGGCATGGGCTTGTTGTTCATCCAAGCTGTACAGTTTGCCGACGTACCCGTCATGGCCGCCTACCTGTGTTTAATTGCCTTGGTCTTTGTGATCATCAACTTGGTGGTGGACTTACTGTATTTCGCCGTAGACCCCAGATTACGCACCAGCCTTGGTAAAGCAGGGGGACACTAATCATGGATAGCTTAAAACGTTTTTGGGATAGCGATCTGGCGTGGTCATGGCGCCATTCCCCCGTCGCCATTGTGGCCAGCATCATCTTGTTTTTGCTCTTAGTGGGCTCACTGGGTGCAGGCTGGGTAGCCCCGCACGACCCCTTTGACCTCGCCAGCATAGACCTGCTTGATTCCTTGCTGCCCCCTGTGTGGGAAGCAGATGGCCAAAGCACCTACTTACTGGGTACAGACAGCCAAGGGCGCGACCTGTTTTCCGCACTGCTGTACGGCACACGCATCTCGCTGCTGATTGGCTTTGCTTCGGTCGCCTTAGCGATGGTGGTAGGCATTATCTTGGGTCTTATTGCCGGTTACGCCGGTGGCCGTGTGGATGCGCTGATTATGCGTATCGCGGACATTCAATTGTCCTTCCCCGCAATTCTGATTGCACTGCTGATTGACGGCGTAGCACGCGCCGCCGTGCCTGCCGACATGCTAGAAAGCATAGCCTTCCCGGTCTTAGTAGGCGCGATTGCCTTGGCGGGTTGGCCACAATATGCCCGTACCGTGCGTGGCTCCACCATGGTAGAAAAAAACCGCGAATACGTGCAGGCCGCAAAAGTCATTGGCGTATCCCGCAGCCGCATCATGTTTAGCCACGTACTGCCTAACGTCATGGGCCCGGTACTGGTGTTAGCCACGGTGCACTTAGCCACCGCCATTATTACCGAAGCCACCCTGTCATTCTTAGGGGTAGGGGTTCCGCCCACATCGCCCTCATTGGGCACCTTAATACGAGTGGGTAACGACTTCCTGTTTTCTGGCGAATGGTGGATCACCATTTTCCCCGGCGTGATGCTGGTACTGCTGGTGCTGTCCGTCAACCTATTGGGTGACTGGCTGCGCGACGCACTGAACCCGAGGCTGAACTAATGAGCGCTTTATTAACTGTGGATAAGCTGGCGGTAGAGTTTCCTACCCGCCGCGGCGTACTCAAAGCCTTGGATGACGTCTCGTTTCACATCAGCAAAGGCGAAATTCTGGGCGTAGTAGGCGAATCTGGTGCTGGCAAATCCCTAACCGGTGCGGCCATCATAGGCTTGCTAGAACCCCCAGGGCGCGTAAGTAGTGGTGCTATCTACCTGCACGACGAGCGCATCGATAACCTGCCAGAAAAGCAGTTGCGCAACATACGTGGCCGTCGCATCGGCGCTATCTTCCAAGACCCGCTCACCTCGCTAAACCCCTTGTACACCGTGGGCAGACAGCTGGTAGAAACCATACAAACCCACCTACCGCTGTCTAAGCATGACGCCCAAGAGCGCGCCATCAGCTTGTTAGAATCCACCGGCATTCCGGCTGCACGTGAACGTATTAACCACTACCCCCACCAGTTCTCTGGCGGCATGCGTCAACGGGTAGTGATTGCGCTGGCCTTGGCGGCCGACCCAGAACTGATCGTGGCCGATGAGCCCACCACCGCCTTGGACGTCTCCATTCAGGCGCAAATCATCGACCTGCTTAAAGAGCTGTGTAAGTCCAAAGGCACAGCGGTCATGCTCATCACCCACGACATGGGTGTCATCGCTGAAACCGCCGACCGCGTGGCAGTAATGTACGCTGGCCGCATCATAGAAATAGGCCCGGTGCGTGACATCATTCGCGAGCCATCACACCCCTATACCCGTGGGTTGATGCGCTCCATCCCTACGCTAGACAGCGGAACAGAAAGACTAGAACAAATCCCCGGTAGCATGCCGCGCTTAAACGCCATCCCTACCGGCTGTGCCTTCCACCCGCGCTGTAGCGCGGCCATGCCAGTCTGTACCCAGAAACGCCCAGAATTACAGCAGCACGAACAAGGCCAAGTCGCCTGTTGGCTGCATCACGCCCCAGTTGAGGAGCCAGTAGCATGAGTACTGCGCCACTATTAGAAGTGCGTGATGCCGCACGTTGGTTTGACGTCTCCCCATCGTGGTTGGAACGTACCCTCTACCGCAAACCCAAAGTCATGCTGCGCGCCGTAGACGGCGTCTCCTTCACCCTAAACCGTGGAGAAACCTTGGCATTGGTGGGTGAGTCCGGCTGTGGAAAATCCACCGTCGCACGGCTATTGGCAGGCTTATATCCGCTTACACGTGGCTCAATTAGCTTTGAAGGGGCAGAACTCAGCAGCATGAACGCCGCGCAACAACACGCGCTGCGCAAACGCCTGCAAATGATCTTCCAAGACCCCTACGCCAGCCTCAACCCGCGCTGGCGCGTAGGTCGTATCATTGCTGAGCCGCTCAAAACACATACCCAGCTCAGCAAAACCGAACAACAAAAGCGCGTAGGGGAGTTGTTGGAACAAGTAGGCCTAAGCGCCGCCGACCAACACCGTTATCCACACCAGTTTTCAGGTGGACAGCGCCAGCGTATCTCTATCGCACGCGCCTTGGCATTGAAACCAGACTTCATCGTCTGTGACGAGCCTACATCCGCCTTGGACGTATCTGTACAAGCGCAGGTGTTGAACCTGATGAAAGACCTACAGCGCGAGCTGGGTCTAAGCTACCTATTCATCTCGCACAACTTGGCCGTCGTGCACCATGTCGCTGATCGCGTAGGTGTGATGTACTTAGGGCGTATCGTCGAAATTGCCGAACGTGATGCGCTGTTTAACAACCCACAGCACCCGTACACACGTATGTTGTTGGGGGCGATTCCAGATATGAGTGGCAGTGGCAAAGCGCGTACGCCGGTGGCTGGTGAAGTACCTAACCCGCTAAACCCACCCTCAGGCTGTACCTTCCACCCTCGCTGCCCGCTGGCAAATGAGCGCTGTAAGCGTGAGGCACCGGCGTTGGTGAGTTATGAGGGAGGGACGCAGGTGGCTTGTCATGCGGTGGATGAGGGGCGGAGTGAGGGCAGAAAAGACTGATACAAGAACAGTATACTTTTGATAAAGAGGATAGGTAGATAGCTCTCTTCTGTTCCATACATATTGATTACTTTAGATCCATTAGTTTTGCCTTCTAGCCTTGATGCGATATGAACAACACACAAAAAAAAGAGGGGTCTGATGTACTTCAGGCATCAACAGATGTAGGCAGTTGTATCGTGTCAGAAAGTACATTGCCGGAGGCTGTTCATATTCCTCTGAAAATAGCCAATCGTGCCCTACGCGATATTAAGTCTATTCTGCGACAAATTCGTAGATTTACGAACATGCCATTCGAAGAATTGAAGGCATATCTACAAGCACACCCCAGAGACACTTTTTGTGAAATCCCCCACCCAAATGGAGGACATCTCTACTGCGGCAGAATTGGCTGGACAAAACTTGGAGCACTTACAGAGTTATGTCTTAACTTAGATCCTAGGTTGCGCCGACGAATCCGCCATAACCAGGCATTAAAGGCCGTCATCGACTCCTTTGTAAGTCTGTTCTCGCAAACCTCCTGCGCTCTTAATGAGGTCAGTGCAGGACAGCTTCTTCAGGACTCATTACGTAAATTAAGACTATCACTTGTTGTAACTGAACACTACGTACCATGTGTCCTGTTTCCCGATGGTCCCCTCTCTGAGTTTAGTATCGGTCCTGTTACATTCACCAGACGACGTCAGTTTTTCAAAAATAAAAAAGCAGAATTCCGACGAAGTGCTGAAATGAATACAGCAGCCCACATAGAGTTTATTAATGCAAAGGTTGCGCAAGGGTTCCCACGAGATCGAATGCTCAATAAAAAAGAGTCCCGAAGGTTAGTCCGCAATCTTCAAGCGCGCTCCATCAGGATTTATAGGGACTATCCGTGGGTTGCAAGCGTGAAAGTGATAGATTGTGATAGCGAGACCTCTAAAGCACACGCTCTAGAATCTGTGAACATGGCTCTCAACGTCATCCGTGTACTTTTAGGAGCAGATGCAACCCGCAAGCTTAGATCAGCATGGTCACAGAGTAATACTCTAAAGAAAGCTCATCTACACGCCGACTCCAATGGAATAATCTCATCTAGCCTTAGCAGTGAAAGCGATGCTCCAGTTGGTGTGATCAATTGGGATAAGGCACTCCACCGAGCTAATTGGGAACTTGCTATTTTAGGTTCTGCTTTAAATTCCATCGTTGATCCCAAAGAGATTTCCCCCCTAAGCCAGCGACTACTCGATGCGGTCCATTGGTATGGCGATGCTGTCATGGACTCAAATCCACCAGCGAGCATTATCAAATATATAACTGTAATCGAACGACTATTCTTTGGTGCTTATAACCAAGGGCATACAAAAAATTTTGCTCTCCGCGTTAGTAGCGTATTAGATGCTTTCGACTGTAATTCTGACAATCGTGCCCAGGAGCATGCCACAACCATATATCAAGCACGTTCAAGCTTATTGCATGGTGCAGGCTCACCTACACTCGACGCCTCATACGAACATCTACGTGTTGCTGCCGAGTTGAGTAGGTTGTGTATCTTGTGTTCAGCCCAAATATACCCAATGATGTCTAGCGCGTTCGATAACCCTGATCCCGCAAAGCTAGAAGAAACAATGAAACGTATTTGTAATGAAGGAACTGACTGGTTAGCAGAAGCCGCAGGCTATAACAAACGGTGATAGCTAAACACTCTGGCTACAAAACCCTGTACCCTTCTATTTGCTATACCTCGACCAGCTTTCCATCACCCCCCCACAACCCTAACCTTAGGCTGCTCCGCACACTCCTCGCACACCACCGACACGTTCAGCCTATACATCTCCAGCTTCACACCCTGATCTGCACACGCTTGCTCCACCGCACGTAATATCCGTTTGTCGTCCATGGATTGTTTTTTGCCGCAGGTGACGCAACCCATACTCCCCACTGGCTGTTCATCCTGCATGGAATACAGCAACTTCCTGCCTTGCTCCATATGTGCGTAGATCACGCCGGCATCGTGCAAGTGCTTCAAGGTGCCGTACACCGTCCCTAAACTAAGCGGTGTGTTGTGGTGCTGTAGTTGGTTGAAGATTTCTTCTACGGTCATGGCTTCTTTCTGCTCGTGCAGCACATTCAGTACCGCCAACCGCGCCAGTGTCATGCGTATACCTGCTTGGCGCAACAAACCAGCGCCCACACTGTGTGTCATTAATACGTTCGTCATGTGTTACTCCCTTGCCAAAGTAAGGAAGAATCTATGTCTTCCAAGGAACCTACTCCGCTTAGCACCATGCTGCTTTCTAGTTCGGTGCGTAGTAGGTGCAATATGTGTGCGACGCCTGTAGCGCCTGCGACCGCCAACCCGTGCAATACAGGCCGCCCAATCAATACCGCTTTGGCACCTAAGGCCAAGGCTTTTAGTACGTCTGTGCCACGCTGTATGCCGCCATCTACCAACACCGGTACGTGGGGACCAACGGCGGCTACCACTAGCGGCAATACCTCTAAGGTGGCGGGCACGCTGTCTAGTACCCGCCCACCGTGGTTAGACACAATCACACCCGCCGCCCCCGCTTGCACGGCTAGCTGTGCATCAGCCGGATGCAAGATGCCTTTTACCAGTACGGGTAGGGTGGTCTGTTTAACTAACCATGCCACGTCATCCCAATTCGCCATTTGAGTGACAAGGGGATGCTGAAATAAAGACTGCCCAGCTTCTAATACGCCGGGTGTTTGCAACTTGTCTGCATAGGGCAGCAAGTTCACAGGCTTGATGCTCGCAGGCAGACTAAAGCCAGATCGTTGTTCGGCATTACGGTTGCCTTGTATGGGCGCATCTACCGTCATCACAATGGCTTCGTAACCGGCCGCCTCAGCACGACGCAATAAGGCCAAATTGACGTCTTTATCGGCCTGCCAATACAACTGAAACCAACGTGGGCTGGGTGCAGCAGCGGCTACATCTTCTAAACTTACACTAGCTTGAGTGCTGACCACGTACACAGCTTGCAAGGCTGCCGCGGCAATAGCGGTCGCGCGTTCAGCATCAGCATGCGCTAAAGCATGAAAAGCCGTGGGCGCGATGAAAATAGGGTGTGCATAACGTTTACCGAATAACTCCAGTTCAGTGTTGCCCTCGGTAATACGGCGCAATACACGCGGCCATAGCATTCGCTGCTCAAAGGCTGCCGCATTACGGCGTTGGGTGATGCCATCCGCCGCCCCCGCGTTCACATACGCCCACGTCGCCGCCGGCAGTAGCTCGCTGGCACGTTGTGCGTAATCGGCCAAACAGCTTAGCCCTTGTAGGGATGCCTCGGCTTGGCTCATGTCTCTCCCCATTGGCGTATAAGGTTGTGATACACGCCAGATAAGCGTGTGACTTCATCCACCGAATCACCACGGCTCGCCAACTGCTGCACCACGTTATCCAATTCGTATAAGGACTGACGTGCGCTGTCTTCGCGCACCATGCTTTGTGTCCAGAAAAAGGCCGCAAGGCGCTCGCCCTGCGTGACCGGACAGACTCTATGCAAGCTGGTGCCGGGGTACACCACAGCATGGCCAGCGGGTAGTTTGACGCGCTGTGTGCCGTAGTTGTCTTGAATTTCTAGCTCACCACCTTCGTAGCTATCTGGGTCACTAAAGAATACGGTGGTGGAAATGTCTGTACGTATACGCTCGCCCGTTTGTGGGTGCACGCGTATGGCGTTATCAATATGAAACCCGTAAGCGCCCCCGCCTTGGTAACTGTTAAACATAGGCGGCAGTATTTTCAGGGGCAGGGCAAAGGACACAAATTTAGGCAACGAGGACAAGCGTTGCAACACCGCTTGGGCAAGTTCTATTGCCACGGGGTCTTGCACATTTAATTGCTCATTACTTTTTTGCTGTACCGCGATATAGCCTGCGGTTGCACGGCCATCTTGCCAAGATGCCTGCGCCAGCCGTTCACGTATGGCGTGGCACTCTTCTGCACTGAAAACTTCGGGAATCACCAGAATCATCTGTTTCTCCTAATGTGCCAGCAACAGAGCCGTCGCGAACAGGCTCTGTTGCTGTCCTATGGCTTACTCCCAGCGATAGGTGGCACTGAACATATAAGAACGTCCGGGAGCGACGTTTGCAAACACCCCTACGTGCGATGCATCATACAGCGCATTGTTAGACAGGTTATTGGCGTTGAACTGCAAGGACAAACTCTTACTTACGTCGTACTGCAACATAGCGTCGTAACGCAGGTAGCTAGGCAGTTCCAATGTGTTGGCATCGTCTACATAGCGTTTGCCCAAGTAGGTCACACCGCCACCCAAGGTCAGCTCAGGCAAGATCTTGTAAGTTGTCCACAAGCTGGCGCTGTTACGAGCAATAAACTTGGTTTGGTTGCCGTCATACACGCTGTTACCACTGCGGTATTTTTTGATCTTAGGTGCTAAGTAGGTGTAACCCGCCCACACATTCCAACGTGGAGTAATTGCACCGGATGCACCCAGTTCAATACCACGTACACGGTTGCTACCGTTTAGCGTGACATCACCGGTTAATGGATCAGTAGAACGCGCATCGGTTTTGTGGGTTTCAAAGTACGCACCAGTCAGTGACAAGCGTTCATCGAACACATCCCACTTAGTACCGATTTCCCAGCTGTAGCTTTTCTCGGGTTTCATATCGCGCACGGTAGCTGAACCACCCACGCCATCCGCACCACCACCTTGGCCTAAGTTCTCACCAGCAGGGTTGGAGGACGTTGCATACGACACGTAGATACTGCCGTTTTCAGCGGGTTTATACACAGCACCCAACTGATAGTTCCAGAAGTCATCTTTACGCTTCATCTTCATGTTATCCACAGTGAAGCTTTCACGACGCAAGCCCAAGTTCAGCAAGAACTGTTCGCTAAGTGCAATCGTGTCCATGAAGTAGATGGAGCGTGTTTTGATGTAACCGTCTTGGGTTTTATCGCCGTAATTCAGCGTGAAGTTATACGGTTTATTAGGATTAGGATTCCACAATGAACCGGTATCAGTAGCTGGCAAGCCCGTCACCGCACGGCTATAGACTTTCTCGTAGGTGAACTCCACACCAGCACTATACGAGTGCTTCATGAAACCTGTGTTGAAGGTACCGTACAAGTCGGTTTGGTTCTGCACGGCAGTGTTATAACGCCAGCGAGCACGGTTATCGCGTTTGAACTGCGCATCAGGGCCTTCGGTAGAGCATGGTGGGCCAGAAGTGGCCGTGCAATTATCGAAGCTTGGACGCGTCATCAAATAATTATTCAGCGCCTCAGAGTGACGAGTGATATTGCGGAAGTGAGTCTGATCCGAGAAATCATGCTCAAACAACATCGTCGTGGTTTTCATGGTGTTCTCGCGGAAGTCCGCGTTCATACGACCATAAAAGTTCTCTCTGTCCACATTCGGTGGAGTATCGCGATCATTGGCTTTGTTCGCAAACGGAATACCCAAGTCTGGCGTATCTTTGTTTTTCAACTCAGAATACGACAGCGTCAGGCGGGTAGGTGTACCCAAACCAAACGCGATAGAAGGCGCCACACCCCAACGGTCAATCTCTGGGCCATCACGGCCAGGCACATCACCGCCCATTTTCATCACGTTCAAACGGATGGCAACGGCATCACCAATAGGCATGTTGGCATCTGCCGTGGTGCGCCACTGGCTGGAATTACCAAAGCCTGCACTCAATTCTACAAATGGCTCTAAGCGCGGGGCTTTAGTGGTCAAGTTGATGCTACCACCGGTACCGCCACGGCCTGTGTAGGCAGAGCTAGGCCCTTTGATGATCTCTACCGCTTCCAAGTTAAAGGTTTCATGTGAGCCACGAGCGTAGTCACGCAAACCATCAATGAAAATGTCGGTACTGGCTTCGTAGCCGCGAATGAATGGACGGTCACCCACTGGGGTACCACCTTCACCCGAACCCAATGTCACCCCAGGTGTAGTACGCAGCACGTCTTGCAACGAGGTGGCACCACGGTCTTTCATTTGCTGCTCGGTGATGATGTTCACCGTGCGAGGGGTATCCAATAAGGGGGCGGTAAATTTAGGGCTAGAAAGTGAGCTAGGCGTTTGGTAAGTATCGTTAGGTACTTCACCCATCACTCGAATTTCTTTAAGAACAGTGGCTTCGGCTGCAGTAGCATTATTTTCTTCTGCTTGTACTGGCGACATGGCGACCATTGCGCCTGCCAACACTACCGTACCAAATGCCGGCTTGAAACTGTCCATGGACAAAACGGTTGTCCCCTCCAACGCCTTGTCCTGCTGCGCTGACGCGTAATTGCTTAACACGTACCTCTCTCCTGAAATAAAAAAGGGCCAAGCTTTACAGCCGAGGTGTTGCCCCTAGTAAAAGCCCGCCAGTCAAAACAAATGAGACTTGTTCTTATTTCAGAATAAAGAGTGGAACGTGAAGTTTTCGTCAATAAAACCCCAACGCACAATAAAACAAACAATAATCAATCTTATTTATAATTCGATGATAATTTCACGCTGACTCTGCTACCCTAAATATCTGCGCCTGCCTGAAGCGTCTTCAGAGTGCCGCTTGAAGATCATCCTCATGACTGAGAAACAAAACCCTATCCCCTACACCGTCCTGATCGTCGAAGACGAAACAGTCATTGCCGAGAACATTCTGCTAACACTAGAGGCCGAAGGCTTTACTGCCGACATCTCTAGAGACGCGCCGTCGGCATTGCATCGCCTAGAGCAAGGCAACTACGATCTGGTGCTACTGGATATAGGTTTGCCCGGTATGGATGGTTTGAGCATGCTGCAAAAAATGCGCCGCAAACTCAGTCTATCTACGCCCGTACTCTTACTCACAGCTAGGGCGACACTGGAAGACAAACTGCAAGGCTTCGCCTGCGGTGCAGACGACTACCTCACCAAGCCCTTTGCACTAGAAGAAGTTGTCGTGCGCGCCCAAGCGCTCATACGTCGCTCACGACAGCTGTGCGATACCGCTTTCTCGCTGCAATACGGCCCGCTGTGTTACGTGGTCGCCGACAAAAGCCTCAGCATTAATGGCGAAACCATTAAACTGCCGCGCAAATGCCTAATGATTTTAGAAATGCTAATGCGCTATTCTGGCCGCATCGTACCTAGGCAAAAACTGGAAGAGTACTTGTGGCAAGGGGAACCCCCTTCCTCGGAAGCGCTACGTAGTCAATTGCACTTATTGCGCAAAACCCTGCAGCAGCATCAGTACGAAGGTATTGAAACCGTGCATGGCATAGGTTGGCGACTCACGTTGGATACACCATGAAGCTACGTCGCTCGCTGTCTGGACGCATCACCTTAGTTCTCACTCTGTTAATTTTTCTGGCGGTCAGCCTATCAGCGGTAGTGACCTATGCGATCTACACCACGCTAGAAGAAAACATGCTGGATACCTTGGTGCAAACCGAGTCTAAGCGCATTGCGGTGCGGGTATCCCGCTTTGGCGACCACTGGCAACAGCCGTTCGAGCGCGACATGGGGCCGTCCATGTATGCCTGGGGTGAAACCGACACCTTACTCGCCCCCAGCATGCCAGAAGAACTACGTGAGCTACCTTTAGGCCTGCACTATATAGATAAGGGCAACACGGGTTGGCACGTGCAAGTGGCCGATGTGATGGATGGCCGTCTTTATGTGTTGTATGACTCTGTAGTCTTGGTAGAACAATCACGCCATTTTGCATTGGCCTTGGCAGGGATTGTGCTGTTTTGCACCTTGCTAGCTCTATTCTTCAGTAAAGCTATCGCCCGTTGGTTAGTCACCCCTATTAACACCATGACGGAACGGCTGACACGCTGGTTACCCAGTGACTATAAAAGTGCTATTCCCCATACCGACGAAGAAGCCCGGTTAATGGAGATTTTTAACCGTGCGCAAGATCAGGTAGACGCCACCATTGCCAACCAGCGTGAATTCACCGCTAACCTGCATCATGAGATTCGTACACCCTTAAGCATTATTCGCAGTGATGCAGAATTAATGTTGCGCCATCAGATGGTGAATGAATCTGAGCGTCCACGACTGCAACGCATTGTGCATGCGGTGCAAGACATCAAGCAATCACTAGAAAGCACTTACAGCCTTTGCCATGCGGGCGATACCGAAACCCGTGCCGAGATATCTCTGTATGACTGCGTACAAGACGCCATAGAAGGGCAAAACCAAGACGCTGAAAACGCGAAGCTGGTGATTAAAAATCAGGTGGACACAGCACAGCGCCCATCGCTGAACCAGCATGCCTTAATGACCGTCATACGCAATATTTTGCGTAACGCCATTGCTCACGCTGCTCCTGCGACATTAACGGTCACTTCTCTAGAGAACGGCCTACAGTTCACGGATGATGGCCCAGGTATCGCGGCAGACGAACTTTCGTCAATCTTTGAGCGCTATTTCAGCCATAGACGTACAGACCAACTCGTTGACCCACAAACTGCCGTAGCGTCTAACACCGGCAGCGAACTGGAACATCAAGCAGGCTTAGGGCTTGCCATTGCAAAACGGGTTTGCCACATGCAATCGTGGCAATTAGAAGTGACTTCCCCTGTTTCAGACGGCCACGGCGCATGTTTTACCTTGCGTTTTCACCACCAACCACATAATCCTGCCTAAAAATCGTGGAGAACCAGCAAGGCCGTCACCATTAGGCCCAGTTTGGAATACACTAAAGGATTGTTTATTTCCTCTTAGCAGAGCTTTGACATGAATACCGAATCCGCTCAGCCATCGCTGGCCTTTAGTATCAACCGTTCTACTCATCCACGTTCCGCGGAAGAGCGCGCCACCATTCTGGCTAAACCGGGTTTTGGTCAGTACTTCACCGATCACATGGCTGCCATTGATTGGAGCGTCGAGCAAGGTTGGCACGATGCCCGCATTCAGCCTTACGGCCCACTGCAACTGGATCCTGCTTCATCGGTACTGCACTACGGTCAGGAAATTTTTGAAGGCCTAAAAGCCTACCGTCACGCTGACGGTTCTATCTGGACATTCCGCCCAGACGCCAACGCCGCACGTTTGCAGCGTTCTGCTAGCCGTTTGGCCTTGCCTCAGTTGCCTACAGACTTGTTCGTAGAGTCCATCAAACAACTGGTTAAAACCGACGCTGACTGGGTACCGTCTGCACCAGAAACCAGCTTGTACCTGCGTCCATTCAGCATTGCTAACGAAAGCTTCTTAGGCGTACGCGCTGCACAACGCGCCGCTTACTACGTGATTGCCAGCCCAGCCGGTGCTTACTTCGCCAAAGGCGTAGCGCCTGTATCCATCTGGTTGTCCACCGAACTGAACCGCGCAGGCCGTGGCGGTACCGGCGCAGCCAAATGTGGTGGTAACTACGCTGCATCCTTGGTGCCACAACAAGAAGCCAGCGACAACGGCTGTTCACAAGTTTTGTTCTTGGATTCCGTAGAAGGCAAATACTTGGAAGAGCTAGGCGGTATGAACCTGTTCCTAGTACGCAAAGACGGCAGCTTGCTGACACCAGCACTGTCCGGCAGCATCTTGGAAGGCATTACCCGCGCCAGCATCATCCAACTGGCACGCGATCGCGGCCACGAAGTGGAAGAGCGTCGTATCACTGTTGAAGAATGGCGTGAAGGTGTTGCTTCCGGCGATATCGTAGAAGCCTTTGCATGTGGTACAGCAGCTGTAGTGACCCCTATTGGTCAACTGAAAGGCCATGGTTTCGCAATCGGCAACCCAGATGCCCCAGCAGGCAAAATCACCATGGAACTGCGTCAAGCATTGACCGACCTGCAATACGGTCGTGCTCCAGATCCACACGGTTGGTTGGTACGTTTGGTGTAAGTTTTTTCACCAAAGCGGTAGAAAAGCCCGATGCTTGCGTCGGGCTTTTTTTATTTTTATGGTTGTGGAGGTGGTTTTTAAAGCTTTTAAAATATCAGTGGTCGCAAGCCATCATCACTACGCGCCAACACTGGACTGCCGTAGCCTTAGGCTGCGAAAGTATTTTTTTATTTGAGACACCAAATAAAAAAACACTTCCCTCCGCCTTCCCTTCATGGCTTGCAACGGTTTTTAGAGTGGTTGCTGATGAGGAGAATGAGTCCTTGTGCGACAAATGAAAGGCACATTCTGACTGCCCTTTTAACAAGCCACCATTCTTAAAAAGGATGACAAGTCTAACTGCATTCAGCACAGTAATGAGGAATGTATCCTATGGTGTGTCTCATAAGGCCCCCTCTATTAACGGCTGTAGGCTGTAGTCTTAGGCTTTCCTCTAGCTGAAATGAAACACGCCACCTCAACGACACGCAATAAAAAGCGCAACCTTATCCACAGCCAGAGATCAGAAGCGACTAAAGGTGCCTGTAGTACATGGATAGATACTATGTCTTAAGCATAAATGTAGACACGCCTGTGTTCTATGTCCTGCTTTTGCATGAGGGTTACGCTATTCAATTGGCTCATTAAAAATAGACCAACGACACATAAGAAAGGGCAGTAAATCTATCAACAGCCAGAACTGTCGGGGGGACGGAGAGGAAACTTTTTTGATTTGGTGTCTCAAATCACAAAAAGTATTCCTGCAGTTCCCCAGCGCGTGCGATGAATAGAGCCGTCACAGCCTCACAAACCATCAACGTAGCACCACAACAACCAGCCCACAAAAAACAAACCCCTGCATCTCTACAGGGGCTTATTCAACCTATACCGCAATACATTTATCTACCGCAGTATAAACACCGCTAAAACACCTTAGCGCGCAAACTGCGACAAATGGCAGGACAGCACATCAGCAATCGCATGATCGCTTAACCCACGTGCTTTAAGATCGGCCGTCAGGGCAGCTACGTCTACATCTACCAACGTACGCTGATCAGAAGTAGGGCGGTCGTCACGCACGATGCGGAAATCAAAATCGCGCTCAGGCGTTTTACGCACTTCGTAATGCATGACTTCATCAATCTGATTATCAGGCGTGAAGGTCAACACGGTAGGGCGCAGATCATACAGCTCAGCCGTTTGCACATACTCGGATGCGCAAATAATGACCTGATCGCCTTTCTGGCACGTACGTGCTGCAGCACCATTCAAAATGCAGCAGCGTGAGCCTGGCTCACCGTAAATCACGTAAGTAGAAATCCGCGCACCGCTTTGCTTATTCCAGATTTCCACGAACTCCATCGGAAAAATACCTGCTTGTTCGCAGACTTCCGGATCCAAGGTAATGGAACCATGGTAGTTCAGATCCGCTCCGGTAATGGTGATACCGTGCAGCTTGGCGCGGACAACTTTTTTCATGCTAGTAATGGGCCATCAAAAGATAAAAAAATCGGTCAACATTATGGGCCGTAGTCCCCGTTGATCTCTAAGTCATTTTACCCAATCTCTACGAAAATAGTGGTGTAGGAGTGGGAAAACCACGTTAGCCTTCTTCCACAAACTGCTGCACTTCGGCAGGAGTTAAGTAGCGAGACTCGCCCAGTTCCAACGTGTCATCCAACGCCAACGAGCCAATACGCTCACGGTGCAAGGTCAGAACCAAGTTCCCCAACGAGGCAAACATACGTTTAACCTGATGGTATTTGCCTTCTTGAATAGTGAGTCGTGCCGTGCGCTCATCAATCCGCTCTAATACGGCAGGAAGCGTAGGTTTGTCTTCACCATTCAGCAAAATACCTGCTTGAAAGAGCGCTTCGGCATTATCGGGCAATGGCTCAGCCAAGGTGGCTATATAGACCTTATCGCACTGGTGGCGCGGGGAAATAATACGGTGCGTCCACTGGCCATCGTCCGTAATCAAAATCAACCCTGTGGTATCTACATCTAGCCTACCTACGGTGTGCAAACGGTCGCGCTTTTCTATGTCTAACAGCGTCATTACCGAAGGGTAAGCGCTATTTTTAAGACTGCACTCGTAACCAGCAGGTTTATTAAGCATCAGATAACGCAAACCAATCAATTCGAGCACATCGTCTTCCCACTTAACGACGTCGCCCTCTTGCACAACGTAGGTGCCTTTGGTGACCACCTCACCGTTAACCGTGATTTCCTCGCTTTTAAGCACCTTACGTGCATCAGAGCGGCTGAGGTCGGTGCTCTCACCAAGGAACTTGTCTAGGCGCATTCTATTTCCAAACAAAGCGTTGTTAACTAATTTTCTGTTTTTAGCTGTGTTCATCTTAACAACGAAATGAACTCACTACAGGGCAAAGAAACTATAGGTTTTTACAGTAGTAGACCAGTGTTTATGAAAGACTTGGCCACTGGCGACTCTACAAACGTCGATCGACATGGCAATAGTTTGCACTACAAAGCAAGGCGAGCCAGATTACTTCTAACACCCTCAAAGATTGTATCTGCTATATGCACTGGAAACCCCTCTGGAACGAGCTCTTGCACAGCAGTGATAGCACTTTCTACTATGCTGGGTAACTCACCAAGAATAGCCATTGTAGGCTCTACACCAACATACTGTTCCCCCACTCTCAGCCAATGCCTTCTATAAATGTCGTTCATACGATAGTGTGTATTTTTAGTGCGCAACGCCATCGCCATTTTGACATTTCTAAGGTGAACATGATTGGCACCGCTTCCCACCCAAGGCCAAGCGGACAGCACATCATAGAGCGGAGCAAGTTTAAAGGTACCACCCGGCGCAATCGCTATGCTGAAATTCTTAGCATGGCCATCTACGGCGGCAAGCAACCAAAAATACAGTAGCGCCTTGAAGAAAGTCTGCCTATCGTCTGTAACGTTAGCAGAACCACGCAGAAGCCCCATGATATCTGACACTCCTGGCCCACCATCCGACTCATACTTGAGATGTGAAGGCAATCCTTGCGCTTGCAGCAGATCCTCATGTGGGATACGAACAATCCAACCATCTGGATGAACGTGCCGGTCAAATCGCTCCACAATGAGTACGCGCTGGTCCTCGAATTGAGCCATCTGCGTTTTTGCAATGGGCAACCCCATTGCCCTCAACAGCTCCATTGAAAGCCACTCATTCTCTATGGAGTGCTGCAAGTCATAACGCGTGTTGCCTGCTAAGCCTAGCGGCAGCTTAAGAATATGCGTGGTTGGCGTTGCTCCCTGAGGTATATGCCAAGAGCCTTTATGCCACAGCAGCGCCGTTTTCTCTTGTGCGCCCGCTAACGAAAAACGGAAGTCGTCACTTGAGCTATCCCCTGTAGACAAAATAGCGCCTCTAAGGTGCTCTGCAACCTCCGCTTCCGTTAAGGCTCTACCATTGATGGACTTCACATCCTGTGGCGCAGCACCTTCAGGGAGTAGCTGCACAGCTCCGGCAGAATCACGGCCAATACTCTGTAGCAACGTAAAAGCATCCAAGGATGTAGCCTTGAATCGCGCACCTACACGACGACGTATTACCTCGTTATCCGGCAGAAGATTATCAAAATAATTGTCGACGACCGCACCACGCAGTCCATCCCCCGTACCAGTCATTGGCAATGAAAGTGACAGTGGCCTACCTTGTGGATGCTCCACCCACGATGGGGCATACACAAGTCGAGAAGCTGTTCTGCCTTGCTGATGCCACTGCCCCACCAAAAGGCCGTTCATCCAAATATCAAGAACACGCATTACCAGCCCTCAATAGAATCCTTGAAGGGCCGTCTGGGTTCAGCGGCTAATTGTGTATCAAGCACGGACAACACTTCATACACCCGTGCAAAAGCAAGCCCTGAGGCATCCTTCTCCATACGAGAAACCGCTTGCTGAGTAGTGTTCAGCATACGAGCCAGTTCCGCTTGGCTCCACCCCTTTTCTTCTCGTAACGAACGAATAAGCGGTGAGAGCTGCTCCACTTTTAATAACAATACCGATTTCATCATCATGTCTCACAGCTAACCTGAACAAATACAGCATAAATGATGTGTTCTTCAAATACATCAAATAAGGTGTAAGCACTAAAAACATCATAAATGATGTAATCTGCAATTACAACAAATTTGGTGTAAAGACAAGGCTAGTTGCTTTGGAGAGTATGGCCCAGCATGGAAGCACCATGCACCAGCAAAATACCCTCCACATAAAAAACGGACCACTCAAAAGTAGTCCGCTTCTTTTCAAACCTCATTGATCACATTGATGTGGAAACCCACAGCAATTACACGTCAATGTTGCCGGCCTGCAAGGCGTGAGTTTCGATAAATGCACGACGTGGCTCAACCTCATCACCCATCAAGGTAGTGAATACTTGATCCGCAGCGATAGCGTCTTCGATACGTACTTGCAGCAGACGGCGGGCAGATGGGTCCATGGTGGTTTCCCACAACTGCTCGGGGTTCATCTCACCCAGACCTTTATACCGCTGTTTGGACACACCGCGCTCCGCTTCGGAACGCAGCCAGTGCATCGCGTCACGGAAGTCGTCGATGACCGCTTCTTTACGGCGATCACCTTCACCACGCATTACCATCGCGCCTTCACCAATCAGGCCCAAGAAGGTTTGACCAGCACGGCTTAGTGTCAGGTAGTCGGAACCACGCAAGAAGGCTTTATCAAACACGCTCACACGTACGTTTCCGTGGTGCAGGCGGTTTGCCAGCAAGCGCCACTGGCCTGCATCGTCTTGCTCTACGCTGACGGTAAACAGGTGTGGGTTAGCGGGGTCTTGCAAACGCTCTACCAGCTCTTTAGCCGATTGCTGTGCCGCGGCTTCATCATCCAGTTTGATAACACTACCCTCAGCAATTGCTGACAGTACTTCGCTATCCATTAAGCGGGACAATCTATCAATCACTTGGTCAGCCAAAACGTACTGGCGCACCAAGCTTTCCAATGCGTTACCAGTAATAGGCTCAGCACCTTCGCGTGGCAGCAATTGTGCATCTTTCACGGCGATGCTCAGCATAAACTGGGCTTCTTCCGCCTCATCTTTCAGATAGCGCTCTTCACGGCCCACTTTCACTTTGTACAGCGGTGGTTGGGCAATGTAGATGTAACCACGTTCGATCAACTCAGGCATCTGACGGTAAATCAGCGTCAGCAGCAGGGTACGAATGTGTGCACCATCCACGTCCGCGTCAGTCATGATGATGATGCGGTGGTAACGCAGTTTGCTGACATCGAAATCTGGGCCAATGCTAGTACCCAGTGCGGTAATCAACACCGTGACCTGCTCACTGCTGATCAGCTTGTCGAAACGTGCTTTTTCCACGTTCAGGATTTTGCCTCGCAGCGGCAAAATCGCTTGGAATTTGCGGTCACGACCTTGCTTAGCCGAACCACCCGCGGAGTCACCCTCCACAATGTACAGTTCGGATTTCGCTGGATCTTTTTCTTGGCAGTCAGCCAGTTTGCCAGGCAAACCAGCACCTTCCAGCACACTCTTACGACGCGTTACTTCACGAGCCTTACGAGCGGCCTCACGGGCACGCGCTGCTTCAATAATCTTGTTGCAGACTGAACGTGCGTCGGTTGGGTTTTCTTGCAACCAGGTTTCCAAGGTACGGCTTACCGCGTCTTCAACGGCAGGACGCACTTCGCTAGAAACCAGTTTGTCTTTAGTCTGGCTGCTGAACTTAGGCTCAGGCACTTTCACTGACAACACGCAGGCTAAACCTTCGCGCATATCGTCGCCAGAGGTTTCTACCTTGGCACGTTTAGCCAGTTCGTTATCGCTGATGTATTTGTTCAGCACGCGAGTCATCGCAGCGCGCAAGCCAGTTAAGTGGCTACCACCATCACGCTGAGGAATGTTATTGGTGAAACACAGCACGTTTTCAGCGTAGCTGTCATTCCACTGCATGGCGATTTCCACGCCCACCAACACACCACCTGCCTCGGATTCTGTTTCTACCGAGAACACGTTAGGGTGCAACACGCTTTTACCGCGGTTGATGTATTCCACAAAACCTTTGACGCCGCCCAAGAAAGCGAAATCTTCTTCTTTGTTCTGGCGCTCGTCAATCAGCTTAACTTTGACGCCGTTATTCAAGAAGGACAATTCGCGCAGGCGTTTTGCCAAAATCTCGTAGGTGTACTCTACGTTGTTGAAAATTTCGTGGTCAGCCAAGTAACGCACTTGCGTACCAGTTTTGTTGGTATCGCCAACCACTTTCAACGGTTCTACACGCTCACCACGCTGAAAGCGCAGGTAGTGTTCATGGCCATTACGCCAAATTGTCAGATCCAACCACTCGGACAACGCGTTCACACACGACACACCCACACCGTGCAAGCCGCCAGAAACCTTGTAGGAGTTCTGGTCAAACTTACCGCCGGCGTGCAGTTCTGTCATGACGATTTCAGCAGCACTACGCTGCTCTTCGTCGTCTTTGTGAATGTCCGTAGGAATACCACGTCCGTTATCGCAGACAGAAATACTGTTGTCTGCGTGGATAGTGACAAGAATTTCATCACAATGCCCGGCCAGCGCTTCGTCAATGGCGTTATCCACCACCTCGAATACCATGTGGTGCAAACCGGTACCGTCCGAGGTATCGCCAATGTACATGCCTGGGCGTTTACGAACCGCTTCCAGGCCTTTGAGCATGCGAATTGAATCGGCGCCGTACTCGGTGTTTGGAGTGCTTTGATCTGACATGTATTGTTTATACCCTTAGTAAGCCAACGCTTAAATGCGCATTGGCATGACAACGTATTTGAATGCATCCTCATCGGGCAGAGTGATCAGCACCGATGCATTGGAATCCGGCTGCACCGACCAGCGTACTTGTTCGGTTTTGACGTTAGCCAATACATCCAGCAAGTAGCTGACGTTAAAGCCTACATCCAGCGGTTCAAATTCGTAGTCAATTTCAATTTCTTCGTTGGCTTCTTCTTGCTCCGCGTTGGAAGCAGAAATACGCAACTGGTGGTTAGCCAAGTTCACGCGTACGCCACGAAGTTTGTCGGTGGTCAAAATAGCCGCACGTTGCAAACTACCCTGCAGCGCTTCACGGTTAACCGTGAAGTGGCGAGTATAGGTAGATGGAATCACGCGGGTGAAATCAGGGAATTTCCCTTCCACCAACTTGGAGATCAGCTCAACTTGGTCAAAGCTGAAGCGAATCTGGCCGCCTGCCACTTGGATTTGCACAGCATCATCAATCTCACCCAACAAGCGCTGCATTTCCAGCACTGTTTTACGTGGAACAATGACATCTTGGCGGCTTTCCAGACCTTCGATCTCGGTACCGTTGTGTACCAGACGGTGGCTATCGGTTGCCACAGTACGTACCCAGCCCGGCTCAAACACAAACAGCATACCGTTCAAGTAGTAACGGATATCTTGTTGCGCCATCGCGAAGTGGGCGGTATTGAACAGGTGTTTCAGTGTTTTCTGTGGCAGTGCCAACGATACATCCCACTGCTCTGGCTGAGCCAAAGTAGGGAACTCGTTCGCATCCATAGTTTGCAGCGCAAAACGGCTGCGACCAGACTGCACAATCAGTTTGCCATCTACCAGAGACAGCACTACGTCGCCCACATCAGGCAGGGCACGCAGAATATCCAGCAATTTACGTGCAGCAACTGTAGTTGCCACATGCTCGTCACCCACACCAAAGTCAGCATGAGTGGTGATTTGCACTTCCATATCGGAGGCAATAAACGAAACCCTAGAGCCTTCTTTGCGCAAAAGAATGTTGGCAAGAATAGGCAAGGTGTGGCGACGCTCGACAATCCCTACTACTGTCGATAATGGCTTGAGCAATGCGTCACGAGAGGCTTGTACAAGTTGCATGGTCATCCTTTCAGGGTTTGTTCAAGTACGTGTAAAGAGTGATTCAACTCTGTCTGCTTGCTGCGTGCCTCAGTAATTTTACGCACCGCATGCAGCACCGTCGTGTGATCCCGCCCACCAAACAACTCACCAATTTCTGGCAGACTTTTTTGAGTGAGTTCTTTGGCCAAATACATAGCAATTTGGCGGGGCAGGGCAATATTAGCAGGACGTCGTTTTGAGTACATGTCCGCTACTTTGATTTTATAGAAATCTGCTACCGTTTTCTGAATGTTTTCTACCGTAATCTGCCCATTGGAAACAGAGAGTAAATCTTTCAAGGCATCTTTACAGACTTCTACACTCAGCACATCGCGGCCATGGAAACGGGCGTAGGCAGATACCTTACGCAGCGCGCCTTCCAGTTCACGCACGTTACTGCGCAAATGCTTGGCGATAAAGAACGCGACTTCCTCTGGCATCACAATGCCTTCCGTCTGTGCTTTACGCAGCAAAATAGCGACCCGCATCTCTAGCTCAGGTGGCTCAATCGCTACCGTCAAGCCGGAGTCAAATCGAGAAATCAGTCGGCTATCAATATTCGATAGTTCTTTTGGATAGGTATCCGACGTGATAATGATCTGTTTGCGCTGCGCCACCATGGCTTCAAACGCGTAGAAGAATTCTTCTTGTGTACGGTTCTTGCCAGCAAAAAACTGAATATCGTCAATTAACAATAAATCCAGCGAGTGGTAGTAGCGTTTGAACTCATCAAAGGCTTTGCGCTGATACGCTTTCACCACATCAGACACATATTGGTCAGCATGCACATAACGTACACGCATACCTGTGCCGTTTGCCAACAGGGCGTTACCAATAGCGTGAATCAAGTGAGTCTTACCCAGGCCCACACCACCGTACAAAAACAACGGGTTATAGGACACACCGGGGTTTTCCGCGACCTGCAACGCAGCAGCACGTGCTAACTGGTTGGCTTTACCCGTCACGAAATTATCGAAAGTCAGCTCAGGATTCAAACGCGAACGTTCGTGTACCGCATCAGCCACAACGGCAGCGGGATTCACAATAGCAGCTTCAGCCGCCGGTTCAACGCCGCCCATCGCAGACGGTGCAGCCGCACCCGATGCCGCTGACGGCATGCGACGCGGCACAGCTGGTTGTGCTGCAGGCGCATTAGCAGCCAGCTCTAACGCAAGCTCTACAGGACGGCCGAACCATTCGCTGGCCAAGTCCTGTATGCGGTGCGCAAAGTTCTTGCGCACCCAATCCAATTTAAAACGGTTCGGCGCTGACAGGCGCAAGATTGCCTGCCCTTCATCGTATTCCAAAGGAACCAAAGGGCGTATCCAAGCACTAATTTGCTGCGGCGGGAGCTCCTGTTCAAGCGTCTGAACGCAAGACTGCCAAAATTCGTTCATATTTCTCACTTGTGTAAACCTCGATTCTACCCTGTGTGGCACCCAGTTATCCACAGACAGTAGAAATTACATTGTAATTGATGGCCTAAACAATTGACTAAAAGCTAAAAGTTTGCTGAAATGGTGAGCTTTTCAAGAATTCTTTGTTGCCAGAGGCCGGCATGGTT
This sequence comes from Paenalcaligenes sp. Me52, assembly GCF_050487965.1. NCBI lineage: Bacteria > Pseudomonadati > Pseudomonadota > Betaproteobacteria > Burkholderiales > Alcaligenaceae > Paenalcaligenes > Paenalcaligenes sp. Me52. The sequence goes on from NZ_JBKQFO010000002.1 coordinate 615,999, forward strand.
GCCGGAGGTAGGCCCTTTTTAGGCGTTTTCTGGCGGCACCTTTATTTGTGGATAAATCCCCATGAAGCGCACTTATCAACCTTCCGTTACACGCCGTAAACGCACTCACGGCTTTCGTATCCGTATGAAAACTCGCACTGGTCGTGCCGTTCTGAACGCACGCCGTGGTAAAGGCCGTAAACGTCTGGCCGTATAAAATTAGCGGGACATGGCTGGCACAGTGCTAGTGCCTGAACTCTCATGGACGCCACCTTTCCAGCCACAGCTCGTCTAAAACGCCCCTCCGAATATGTGCAGGCCCTCAAAGGCCGGCGTATCGCCAGAGGGGCTTTGTTCGTTGTAAATACTCCACGCTCATCTGCGGAGAGTTTTCCACAGGAGCAAGCCCGTTTGGGATTAATTATCCCCAAGCGCGTGGCTCCACTCGCTGTCACTCGTAATCAGATCAAACGCATCTTGCGCGATACCTTCAGGAAACAGCGTCATCAGCTTCCTGCTCGCGACTATGTATTCAGATTGCACAGCAAAGTACCTGATATTTCGCTACGCCAATTAAAAGAACTGGTGCGAAACGAGGCGGAAGAACACCTCAAACGGGTACAACAATGATCAAAGCCTTGCTGATCGCACCCATACGTTTTTACCAGTATGTGATCAGCCCCTGGTTAGGCCGCTGTTGTCGTTACAGTCCCAGTTGCTCCGCCTACGCCATTGAAGCCATCCAAACACATGGAGCCCTCAAAGGACTCTGGTTGGGCATTCGCCGTATTGCCCGTTGCCATCCTTGGGGCAGTAGTGGCTATGATCCCGTTCCCCCGGCTAAAAATCGCTTATCAGTTACCGCTGAAAAGCCAGATTCCGGGCAGACTTCCCATGATAATCACCGTGGATGTAATCACTAACCCTGTAACATCTACATAAATTATCAGTCCAGCATCAAGCTGCGTTAAACTGCTAAGTTTGCTCAGCTTCATATTGTGAAACAGGCGCTATGGATATTCGTCGTACCCTCCTTTGGATGATCTTCTCCTTCTCGCTCCTGCTGCTATGGAATAACTGGCAAGAGTACAATGGCAAACCTTCGTTGTTTTCCAGTACCTCTGCAAGCGAAACCACTGCACAGGCCACCACTGATGGTGCACCTACAGCAAACGGCTCGTCCGACGCTAGCATCCCATCAGCCGCACCAGCGACAGCCAGCACGCCTGCTGAATTGCCTGTCAGCCCTGCGGTTACACCAAGCACCGAACTTGTACAGGTTGAGACCAATGTATATAAGTTGAGTTTTGATCCTACTGGTGCCCAGTTGGTCAAAGCTGAACTGCTGAAGTACGGCTCTCCCGACGCTCCTGATCAGCCTATGGTGCTGCTGGATAACTCGGCCGACTCTGTGTACATGGTACAAAGCGGTATTGTGGGTGCGCCAGCTGGCCAAAGCTACCCTACTCACCTGACCCCTTATGGTCTGGTATCTAACACCGTAGATAGCGCCAATGTGCGTACGTTGGTGTTTGAGGCAGTTTCCGACGGTGTGCGTGTGGTGAAAACCTTTACCTTGGGTAGTGACAGCTACGCCATTCAGGTACGACACGACGTGTACAACGTGGGCGACGTTACGATCCAGCCTTCTGTGTATCTGCAGTTGACTCGTGATGGTAACAACCCACCTGATTCCTCTCGTCTGTACAACACCTTCACTGGCCCAGTGGTTTACTCCAGCGAAGACAAGTTCCAGAAAATCTCTTTCTCAGACATCGATAAAAACAAAGCTAGCTACGCTACCCAAGCCAACAACGGCTGGATTGGTTTCGTACAGCACTACTTTGCGACAGCATGGGTTCCGCCAGCAGACAGCGTACGTACTAACCAAGTGCTGCGTGTAAGCGATAACCTGTACGCTATCCGCACTATCGAAGCTGTAGGTAGCATTGCCCCCGGCGCGAGCCAAAGCGTAATTGCTGACCTGTGGGTTGGTCCTCAAGACCAAGCTGCTATGGGTTCCTTGGCTGAAGGCCTGGATCTGGTTGTCGACTACGGTTGGCTGACTATCTTGGCTAAACCTCTGTACTACCTGTTGGCGCTGTTGCACAGCTTCTTAGGTAACTGGGGTTGGTCTATTGTGGCACTGACTGTACTGATCAAACTGGTGTTCTACCCATTGTCAGCAGCCAGCTACCGCTCCATGGCAAAAATGAAGCTGGTAACACCACGCTTGCAAGCTCTGCGCGCCAAATACGGTGACGACAAAGCCAAGCTGAATGCTGCCATGATGGAAATGTACCGTACCGAGAAGATCAACCCATTGGGTGGTTGTTTGCCGATGTTGGTACAGATTCCTGTGTTTATTGCTCTGTACTGGGTACTGCTGGGCAGCGTGGAAATGCGCGGTGCTCCGTGGATCCTATGGGTACAAGACTTGGCTGCACGTGACCCATGGTTCATCTTGCCAGCAGTGATGATGGCTACCATGTTCCTGCAGATCAAACTGAACCCAACACCTCCAGATCCAATGCAGGCTCGTATCATGATGATCATGCCATTGGTATTCGGGGGGATGATGTTCTTCTTCCCAGCAGGTCTGGTGCTGTACTGGTGCGTGAACAACACCTTGTCCATCGCTCAGCAGCGCTACATCATGCACAAACTGGACAAAGAAACAGCTGCAGCTAAACGCTAAGCTACGTTGATTTATCCTAAAGGGGCAGACGTTATGTCGGCCCCTTTTTAGTGCCTACACATTAAGCTGGTTTCTCTTAATACGGCGTCAGTTGCATCGCGCCCTCGAAAATTTTTCGCAACTGGAACGTATGGTTGATTCATCTTCCTTTCTCTCGCCACCCGCCCCATCTACAACTGCTCACATGGCAGAACAACAAGAATTAGGGCAATGGGTACTCGCCAGTAACACCGCTGTAGCCATTTTCAATGCCGAAGATCAACTGCATTTTGCCAGTCCGTCTTTCTTGGCACTCTATGCGGTACAACCCGGCCCCCAAACCTTTCATAGCATCATTAGCCACTGCTTTCACCATAAAGTAGGCCCACGTATTACGTCGCCACTCTCGCAATGGGTGAACACCATACAAGCCAAACGTCGCACTATTCCCCTACGCACGTTTGAGATCGTTATGCTGGATGGCCGCTGGATGTGGGGTACTGAAGTCACCTTTTCAAACCAGTGGACGATGGTGCAAATCATCGACTTCACAGCCATTAAACATAAAGAGTTTGCCCTACAGAAAGCCCACGACGAAGCGCTGCTTGCCGCAAAAACGGATGACCTCACCCGGTTACCAAATCGCGGGGCTATCATTCAGCGTTTTCATCAGCTCTATGACTACTGCTCTGAGCAGAATCTCCCCCTCACCTTGGCCATTATCGACTTAGATCACTTCAAATCAGTAAACGATAACTTTGGTCATGCCGTGGGTGATGCTGTCTTGCACCACTTTGCAACCCAAGCCGATCAGCTAATTCGAGCTGCTGGCGGCGTAATAGGGCGCAGCGGTGGGGAAGAGTTCCTTATGATTCTGCCAGGCGCACCCACCAGCTGTGGACAAGACCTCTTAGAAACACTGCGCATTGATCTACAAAAGCACCCATTCAGCACCGCGCAGAGCATAATTTATTACACCTTTTCCTCTGGTTTGGTGTCGTGCAGTCAGCTATGCTCTTTCGAGGATCTGTATAAAGCCGCTGATAAAGCTCTCTATACCGCAAAAATCCGCGGACGAAATCAGGATTGTGTTTCTGCCCCAGTAAAAGCGAATACGCAGTAGTGATTAAGTAAAGCTATCGACTTCTTCAATATATTCAATTTCAACTAAGAAACAAACTCTCCTAGAATAGATCACATATAGAGTGCAATACAGATCCCCTGTACATACACCCGAATAGGAGAGCTTCAATGAAGAAAGACCTCATGACCACTGCCGCTGGCGCCCCCGTCAGCCATAACAATGATTCCATGACGGCAGGCCCGCGTGGACCGGTCTTGATGCAGGACACTTGGTTGTTGGAAAAGCTGGCACACTTCAATCGTGAACGTATTCCTGAACGTGTAGTACACGCCAAAGGCGCTGGCGCTTTTGGTACTTTCACCGCCACACACGACATTAGCCAGTACTCCTGTGCCAATGTCTTCAAAAAAGGGCAACAAACCCCAGTAATGGGCCGCTTTTCTACAGTAGCAGGCGAAGCAGGTGCTGCCGATGCTGAACGTGATGTGCGTGGTTTCTCGCTGAAGTTTTACACTGAAGAAGGTAACTGGGACATGGTGGGGAACAACACTCCCGTGTTCTTTATTCGTGACCCGCTGAAGTTCCCTGACTTTATCCACACCCAAAAACGTGATCCACAGACTCACCTGCGTAACATGACTAACGCATGGGATTTCTGGTCACTAAACCCCGAATCTCTGCACCAAGTCACCATTTTGATGAGTGACCGTGGGCTGCCTAAAAACTTCCGTCAAATCCACGGTTTTGGTTCACATACTTACAGCCTGATCAACGCTGAAGGCAAACGCCACTGGGTGAAGTTCCACTTCAAATCCATGCAAGGTATTGAGAACTACACCAATGCCGAAGCAAGCAAAGTGGTAGGTGAAGACCGTGAAAGTGCTATTCGTGACCTGTACGAGCACATTGATGCGGGCGACTTCCCTCGCTGGGCACTGCGTATTCAGGTAATGACTGAAGAACAAGCTCTGAACTACCACCTTAACCCCTTTGATCTGACCAAAGTATGGCCACATGGCGACTTCCCACTGATCGATGTAGGTGTGTTGGAGCTGAACCGTAACCCTGACAACTACTTTGCCCAAGTCGAGCAAGCGGCCTTTACCCCCGGCAACGTGGTTCCAGGTATTGGTTACTCACCAGACCGTATGCTGCAAGGCCGTTTGTTTGCCTACGGTGATACCCAACGCTACCGCTTGGGGATCAACCACAACCAGATTCCAGTGAATGCGCCTAAATGCCCGTTCCACAATAGCTACCACCGTGATGGCGCTATGCGTGTAGACGATAATCAAGGTAACAAGCCTAACTACGAACCTAACAGTGCGGGTACATGGAAAGAGTCTACTTACCAAGAGCCTCCTCTGGCCTTGGATGGTAAAGCTGCTGACCACTGGAGCCACCGTGTAGACAGTGATTACTACTCACAACCTGGTGACTTGTTCCGTTTGATGAACCCATCCCAACAGCAACAACTGTTTGATAACGTTGCCGCGGCTATGGCCGGTGTACCTCAGTTCATCATCGACAGACAGTTAGAGCACTTCCACCAAGCGGACCCTGCCTATGCAGAGGGTGTGCGTAAAGCCTTAGCAAAAGCCTAATAGCTAGGCACTAAAAAACCGGAGCAGCCTAAGCGCTGTTCCGGTTTTTTTATGGCTGTGGATAAGTTTTATGCTGCTGCCAACTAACAGAGCAGTATCCAAAAAGCATTAAGCCCCACGTATTGCACGTGGGGCTTAATGTCGCCATATGGATGGCTAGATGGGCAAGGCAGGTTACGCGTTTGCTACTTTTAAAGCTTTGCCTTTGCTGTTGGACAGAATTCCGAAGAACGCTACCAACCACACCAAGGCGGCAATCCACCAGCCCATGCTGCCAGTAATCAGTGCCTGGCCAATCAGACCAGCCTGAATACAATAGTAGGCCATCGGGATCAAGGTTTTACGAACGATTTCACCTTCACGGTTCATCATCCCTACTACCGCACCAGCCGCCACCACGTTATGTACACAAATCATGTTACCGGCTGCACCACCAACCGCTTGCAAGGCAACTACGATCGCAGATTGATCAATACCCAGACCAATATGCTGTGCTGTGGAGAACTGGAAGTACGAGAACATCATGTTACTAACGGTGTTAGAACCGGCAATAAACGCCCCCAAACTACCTACCCATGGGGCTACGTTAGGCCAACTGTGACCCGCTAAACCAGCCGCACCCTGAGCCAATACCAATGGCATGCTGTTTAGTGAGCCATCTGCCGCTGCAGAGTTAATGAACACTTGCACCATAGGCACAGCCAACAGCAGAGCAGGGGCTGCGTCCAGCATGGTAATACCAGAGTTTTTAATACCACGACCAAACTGCTGCATGTTCATTTTGAAAATGACGATACACAGCAAGGACACGACGATCAGGATAAAGCCTGGTGAGAACAAGAATTGGGCAGAGCTAGAAATACTTGTACCAAACAAGTTCGCAAACTTAATGGTTGCCTCAGGCCCCGTCAGTGCAGCTTTTACCGCTGGAATCGTACGTGTGATAACCAAGAAAGCTACTACCAATACGTATGGCGAGAATGCACGCAATACAGAGAATTTCTTGGCGTTAGGATCATTATCTACCGTACGCAACGTACCCAACCATTTATCTTCCCATGAATCACGAGGAGGGAAATCAAAGGTGGTTTTAGGAATCAAGAAACCTTTTTTCGCAGCAGGCACCACAATGGCCAAACCAATCAGCGCACCCAACATTGATGGGAACTCAGGCCCCAAGATGGTGGCGATGAAGTAGTACGGTACGGTAAAGGCCAAACCAGCAAACAACGCAAACTTCCATGCACCCAAACCTTCACGGAAGGATTGTTTAGCGCCAAAGAAGCGTGTCAGCAAACCACACAGAATCAGAGGGATCACAAAGCCAGTGAGGGCATGAACCAACGCCACGTTATCCACGATCTGCTGCAGGTACTCCAACGGAGTGCTTGGAGCGATCAGTGCGGCCACATCTGCTTTGTTATCAATACCAGAGCGCACGCCAACCAACATTGGTGTACCCACAGCGCCGAAAGATACCGGCGTAGACTGAATAATCAGTACCGACATCACAGCAGCCATGGCAGGGAAACCCAGAGCCAAAAGCAACGGAGCTCCTACCGCTGATGGTGTACCGAAACCTGAAGAGCCCTCAATCAGCGAGCCAAACAACCACGCCACAATAATGACTTGAATGCGGCGATCAGGGGAAACGTCAGTAAAACCTTGGCGTATAGCTTGTAAGGCACCACTTTCTTTCAGTGTATTCAGCAGCAAAATTGCCCCGAACACAATGAAAAGCAAGGTAATGGCCGTAATCAAACCATGCACAGTAGCAGCAGCAATCACAGCACCCTGGGCATTCCACACAAACAATGCCAACAACGCTGTGACGACGTATGCAACTCCCATGGAGAATTTTGCAGAGCGTTCTAGTACAACCATCAACAAGAACACTACAGCAATTGGAGCCAACGCCAGTAGCATGTAGAAAGAACTCATAGTTAATACTCTTCTGAATAATCGGCAAGCACGTAATGGTGGGTTTTTCTTTGACTACATCCACCCCACTCTACGACCACTCACTTACCTAGCTAAAAAATAAACATCCTGAATCATATTGGTAATACCACTTTACACGAAACCCGTATTTACCCTTGTAGGGATACAAAAATCCCTACAAACGTTATAATCTGGTAATACCAAAATTAAAAAATGAGCCGCATCTCTACTATTCTGGGCCCACAAGATGTCCACTCCTTTACGCCTGTCTGACCAGATAGCACAACAAATACAACAACTGATACTGGATCAACAGTTAAAGCCAGGCGAGCGTTTGCCCGCTGAACGCGTATTGGCGGCACAGTTAAATGTGTCCCGCCCGCCCATTCGTGAAGCCATCCGTACACTGGCCAGCCAAGGTCTATTAGCCACCCGTCCAGGCGGCGGTACTTTTGTGCTGTCACCCATACAAGATTGGCCAGAAAAAAACTTATTACCCTTGGCGCAATTAGTCGTGGCTGACCCAGCCTATAACTACGACATGCTGGAAGCCCGCTACGCACTAGAAAGCAGTACTGCGTGGTATGCCGCCTTACGCGCTACCGATCAAGACAAAGACAACATACAACGCTGTTTTGACAGCATGGTGAATTACCAGCAACAAGGTGATGCTGAGCAATCCTCACGCGCCGATGCTCGCTTTCACATGTCTATTGCCGAGGCCTCCCACAACATTGTGCTAATACAGTTCATGCGAGGGCTTTTTGATGTGCTGCTCTCTGTGGTTAGCCAAAGCCGCAATACTATGTTCCAAAGCTCGCAGCCTAATGTGCTGAAAAACCTGACACACCAGCATGAAAGCCTCATGAATGCCATTTTGGCTGGTGATCCAGAACAAGCTAAACACGCCATTAGTCAGCACTTGCACTATGTACAAGACACCATACGCGAAAACGACGACAACCTGGCTCGTCGCCAGCGCTTAACCCGTTTCTCTCTTCCGGACCCGCTACTATGATTATTTCTGCTGCTACCGACTACAGAGAAGCCGCTAAAAAACGGCTCCCTCCTTTTTTGTTCCACTATGCCGATGGTGGTGCATATGCGGAACACACATTGCGTCGTAACGTAGAGGACTTGTCGGATGTTGCCCTGCGTCAGCGGGTACTCAAAGACATGTCTAATCTAGATTTGAGTACAGAGTTATTTGGTGAATCCCTGTCCATGCCGGTGGTACTCGCCCCCGTAGGGTTAACGGGTATGTTTGCACGACGTGGTGAGGTACAAGCCGCCCGCGCCGCCGATGCGCACGGTATTCCCTTTACCCTGTCTACAGTATCTGTTTGCCCTATAGAAGAAGTCACCCCAGCGATTAACCGCCCTATGTGGTTTCAGCTGTATGTGCTGCGCGATCGTGGTTTCATGAAAAACGCTTTAGAGCGTGCTCAAGCCGCTGGCTGCAGCACCTTGGTATTCACGGTAGATATGCCAGTACCCGGTGCGCGTTACCGCGATGCACACTCAGGTATGAGTGGCCCTAATGCCGCCATGCGTCGTTACTGGCAAGCCGTTACTCACCCTCAATGGTCGTGGGATGTGGGCCTAAACGGTAAGCCCCACGATTTGGGTAACGTGTCCGCCTACTTAGGTAAGAAGATTGGCCTAGAAGATTACATAGGTTGGTTAGGCAATAACTTTGATCCTTCCATTTCCTGGAAAGACCTAGAGTGGATTCGTGATTTCTGGAAAGGCCCCATGATCATCAAAGGCATTCTGGATCCTGATGATGCTCGCGATGCGGTACGCTTTGGTGCCGACGGTATTGTGGTGTCTAACCACGGTGGTCGTCAGTTGGATGGCGTATTGTCATCCGCCCGTGCATTGCCGGCTATTGCCGATGCCGTCAAAGGCGACCTAAAAATTCTTGCTGACTCTGGTATTCGTACTGGGCTAGATGTAGTACGCATGATGGCACTGGGTGCTGATGCTGTGATGATTGGCCGTGCATTCTTATACGCTCTGTCTACCGCCGGTGAAGCTGGGGTACGCAACCTGCTGCAATTGATTGAAAAAGAAATGCGCGTCGCGATGACCCTCACCAGCACACGTAGTATTGCTGATATCTCTGCCAACATGCTGGTACAGGCTGGCGCACAACAATAACCTCATCCTAGCCCCCATCACGCATACAGTGATGGGGGCGGGTGGCTTACAATAACGATGTTTTCAGCCGTTTTTGTGTGCCACTTATGTCCTATACCTCCCATTCCCCTATTGTTGCTATCGCCACAGCTCCTGGCCGAGGCGGCATCGGTGTTATTCGCGTATCCGGCCCACAACTGCGTGCCTTTACCCAAGCGCTGTTAAATACCGAACTTAAACCCCGTCATGCGCATTACATCCCCTTCAACGACGCCGAAGGGCAAAGCATAGACGAGGGCATTGCACTGTTCTTCGCGGCTCCTAACTCATACACCGGCGAAGATGTACTAGAGCTACAAGGCCACGGCGGCCCAGCGGTATTACGTCGCGTACTAGAACGTTGCTTAGAAGTAGGTAAAGAATACGGTTTACGCTTAGCGGAACCTGGCGAGTTCACACAACGAGCATTCTTAAATGACCGTATGGACTTAGCGCAAGCCGAAGCCGTAGCCGACCTCATCAATGCCTCATCAAGTGCCGCAGCAAAAAGTGCGATGGCATCGTTGTCGGGGGCGTTCTCACAGCATGTAAACGAGCTGGCCGATAAACTAGTGCATCTACGTATGTTGGTAGAAGCTACCCTAGACTTCCCCGAAGAAGAAATAGATTTCTTAGAAAAATACCAGGCGGCAGCTCAGTTGCAAGGCATACAGCAAACGCTGCATGACCTAATGCGCCAAGCCAAACAAGGTATGGTGTTACGAGATGGCTTACACGTCGTGTTAGCAGGGCAACCCAACGTAGGTAAATCCAGCTTGCTGAATGCACTGGCAGGCGACGACATTGCTATCGTGACCGATATTGCTGGTACTACCCGTGATCGTGTCACACAACTGATTCACTTGGACGGTGTGCCTATTCATATTGTGGATACGGCGGGTCTACGTGAAACCGAAGATACCGTAGAGAGCATTGGTATTGAGCGTAGCTGGGCTGAAATCGCCAAAGCTAACGTGATCTTGCATCTACACGATGCCAGACAACCCAACGATCAGCTCGATGATGCCATCACCGCACGCTTGCCTACTGACGTACCTATCTTGAACGTCTACAACAAGTGCGATCTGTTAGACGACACTGCCTCTGCAGCGTTGCCAGAACACAATCCACAAGCCCGCACTTTACATATCTCGGCCAAGCAAGGGCAGGGCTTAGATAACCTACGTAGCGCGTTGCTAGATATAGCAGGGTGGACCGGGGGCGGTGAATCCCCGTGGTTGGCTCGTGAACGCCACCTACGCGCACTGGAAAGCAGTAATGAACACCTCAGCATTGCCGCACAACACGCCTCGCACAGTGATCAAGTACTAGATTTATTTGCTGAAGAACTGCGTTTAGCGCATGAATCGCTAAGCTCAATTACCGGTGAGTTCACCAGCGACGACTTGTTGGGCGAAATTTTTTCTAGCTTCTGTATTGGGAAGTAATTCCTACACAAGCATTGTCGTGTTTCATGTGGGTGGCATAACTAATGAGCACGCCAACTTTTACTGCCGTAGACCATTTACATGCTAAATGAAGCGTATTTACGTAAGCACTACTCTGTAAACCCTCCCGCATCAGTTGGACAAATACAGCTAGCCCAGTCGCAATCTACAATTACTTTCCCACAAGCTTATGTAGATCTGCTATTGCTAAGCAATGGCTTAAGCTCAGAGGGGTGCCTAACGCTGCACCCAATAGAAGCTCTTCCCACCAGAAATACTGACTATGAAGTCGCCGAATACTTAGCTGGTTATTTCATGATTGGCGATGACAGCGGTGGTCAAGCCATTTTAATTAATGGAAACGGGGAAGTGTTTGAAGTAGGAATGGGCGTAATGAGTATCGATTTCTTAGAAAAATCAGCAGAGTCCCTTGAAGACCTACTTATTACTCAGGAAGGGCTGACGTTAGGGGAACGCTAACTAGCGTCCTTTACCTGTACATCGCAATACAGCACCTACCAACATCAAACCGCCCCCTGTCCCATACAAGGGAAACCAACGGGCCCACCAATTCATAGAAAACACTACCTCGCTATGCTGAGCATCCGCGATAGCACTGCTGTATATATTCAAGCCTAAGGTAATAAAAAATAAAATTAGTCCTATTACCAAAAGCTGGGTAGATATCTTAGAAATCACGTAGAGCGTAATAAAAATAAAATGCTAGTTGGTGTCTCTAAACACCAACTAGCGAAAAAACTTAATTAGGCATTAGGATTTTTATATTTATTGTAAAAACTTACCCCACACATTGTTTTGATAAAGTCATCACCCGCTGTAGTGACAGATACTGGTTTATCTTTTGCTACATAAATAAAATATTTTTGCAGGTTTCCTTTAGTATCTACAGGTGTGAGTTTGCCATTCTCGAATCTAATCGCATCAAAATTCACGCAATAGCCAATAGTTGCAGATGATCTTTTATCTTTGACTGGCATGATCTGGTGATAAGTGAATTGGTAGTCTCTTCCTGCTTCATCCAACTCTTTCTGTATGCTTTCATTCACAGCAAAAGGTCTTTCCAAACGATCAACCGCATCACCAAACTCAGCATCCATTTTTCTAGATACAAACTGAGAGTCTGCTGTACTTGCCGTCCCGTAAGTAACACCTTGGGTAGTCTTGTCAATGGCGTACTGTTCCCAGGCCTGAGACTCCTCTACAAATGGCAATGACCTGTCCAGAATATTGGTAAAGCTATTAAATGCTTCCATCAACGTGCTATTGCCATCAGTAGAGCCACAGCCAGAAAGTAGTACGGTAGTAAAAACAGCAATAGGTAGTACACGTTTTTTCATTTAATTCTCCAGAGGTTTAGCTGGTAGCGACGAGTTTTTTATGTATCGCACACCATAGCGTAGTCATAACCTCAAATATTATTCTATATACCTTCCTAGCGTTATAGTCCGTTACAGCGCCTTACAAACAAAACTCATTCTCAAAAAGTACTTCCTATATGATGCCAAGCATCACTTGTCTAAATTTATTTAACCTTAAAATAAAATACAGAGAAGTACTTGTTTCTTATCATTATTATTAGTAAAAAATTTGATATTTGAAAAATATCAATAATCCACTTAGCTGTTTCTAGACTGAAAATTACTTTTTCGAAGCGTATCACCCCATAACCACTGTAACTGTCACAAAAACGAATAGCAGCGAACAATTTTTACAGGGTAGACAGAAGACCAAGCTCCAATAGCCTTATAGATATTGGGGAAATAAATGAGCAATGCTGATTCTGCATTTTTATTCTTACTATGTCAGGTAATGCTCTACCAATAAATACCAGTAAAAAGAGCTCCCTCTATAACATAGTTTTTCAGCTTGTAAATACCCAAAATTAGGTAGTGTGCTAGGATTTCTTATGTCAATCCATTCAGGAGAACCCTATGTCCGCCATTGCTCATGATGATGTTCTGGCATTTTGGTCGGAAAACGCAGATCACTGGTTTAGTAAAAGTACAGAATTCGACCGTGAGTTTCATCACCATTGCCAAGCACTACATTGGCAAGCTGCTCGTCGCGAATTGGAAAGCTGGATTCAATACGATGATAGTGGTTTAGCATTGCTGATCTTGCTGGATCAGTTCCCACGTAACTGTTTTAGAGAAAGTGGCCACATGTATGCCACCGATAGTTTAGCCCGTCACTACGCTCGATTACTGGTAGAACGAAAAGGTGACCTCACCTTGCCACAAGAATTACGTGTGTTTTGCTATCTGCCTTTTACACACTCTGAAAACCTAGAAGACCAGAATCTGGCCGTGCGCCTAAACGAACGAGGAAAAACAGGTGAAGGGTTGAAGTTTGCTCATCACCATCGTGAGATCGTTCAACGCTTTGGCCGTTTTCCTCATCGAAATGCTATTCTGGGCCGAGACTCTACAGCCGAAGAAATAGAGTACATAAAAGAAGGTGGGTTTAGCGGTTAATCAGTGTTTGGCCAAGCCTTTGTAAATCAGCCATACTGTTAACAAAGGGCCAATACTTAGCACGCTAAACAGTACAACGGAAGCCTGGCGCGCACCCTCAAAGCCGCCGGGTTCCACAAAGCCAGCCAGGTTTGTCAACATACCTGCAAATGCGCCCCCAAGAGCCAACGCATACAGTTGCACGGTGATAATGGCAGAAGACGCAATGTTTTCCTGACCTTTAGGTGCAGCTTGGTACACGCGAGTCAACACATGAGACCAACACACACCAATACCACCACCCACTGCCATCAACGGTATCAACAAGAAGTACATCGCGCTGCCATCACCAAACCCCATAGGCATCATGATGGCAAGGCCTAACAAGCCACACCCAGACACCAATGGTCCGAATTGCACATAACGCTGTGTAGCAACAGGCGAACGGCCTGCACTCAAGAAAGATCCTGCTGTCCATGAAAAAGACAATGACGCCATAAAATATCCAGCAATCAGTGGACTTTGGTGATGTATGGTCTGCAAGAAATAGGGGATAAATACCTCTACCGTAATTGCCAAGCTTAATAGCGCTACACAGCCGTATAGGACGGCCAAAATGCCCCCCCAGTGGTAAGTACCATGTGGCAATAGATTGGCATCGCTGTGCTTGTCTGCACGTCCTGTTAATACACTTAGCAGTACTGCTACTAACAAGCCTGCTGCATTGACCATCCAATTCACAGACAAACTCGCCCACGATACACACAATACCGATATGGCCAACACCAGCAATTTGCCCATAGGCACTTTTAATTTTTTACTGTCTTGCGATTTTCCCGCCTCAATCTGAGTACATACCAGGAGCATCAGCAAAGCAATAACGGGGATCACCGACCAAAATGCCAGCCTCCAATGCCCACTTTCTGCAAAGATTCCGCCAATGGTGGGGCCTATCAACGTAGAAACTCCCCACATACTGGACACTAGCACCATGGCGCGTGGCCATAATACTTCGGGAAATACTAAACGCACGGCGGAATAACACAGGCCTAATAAGAAGCCACCACCTAAACCTTGTACGGTACGGCCCACTAGCATCGCCGGCATAGAAAATGCCAAGGCACAGGCAATGGTTCCCACCATAAAGACCAACATGGCGACCACAAAGGCGTGACGCAGCCCCACTAATTGCAGTAATTTAGGGGATAGGGCAGATCCAATAATGGATGCCATGACAAACAAGGTCATGTTCCACGTGTAATACGACAATCCACCAATATCGGCCACCACTGACGGCAAAATAGTGGTCACCAAATACACATTAATCGCGTGCAGGGCTACACCGCCAGCTAAAGCCACGGAGCGCAAACCATTACGCCCCCGTAGCAGCGCGGCCCACGAATTTTGTTCAATCATGATTACTCAGTGTGCAGTGCAGAACCCATGCTTTGGCCCATGCAGATTTTTCCGGTAGCAGACCAGTCTGAATCAAATTGGTAGGTGTTTTCAGGGAAGAGCAGCACAACAGTAGAACCCAACAAGAAACGTCCCATTTCTTCGCCTTGCTGCAAAACGATCTGTTGATCGTCATACTGCCAATGCACAACCTCACCATAACGTGGTGGATTAACTTGGCCATGCCACACTGTGCTCATACTACCCACAATGGTTGCCCCTACTAAGACCATCACAAATGGACCACGTTCGGAGTCAAACACACACACTACACGTTCATTACGTGCAAACAACCCAGGCACATTACGTGCGGTTAACGGGTTCACGGAGAACAAGTCGCCAGGTACGTAGGTCATTGTACGTAAGCGGCCAGTGCAGGGCATATGAATACGGTGATAATCCTTAGGGCTTAGGTATAACGTCGCGAACAACCCGTTCTCAAATACCTTCGCCAAAGCCGCATCACCCGCTAATAGCGTTTGTGCAGAATAATCATGACCCTTAGCTTGAAAAATCTGCTGTACTTGAATCTTGCCCAACTGGCTAATAGCGCCGTCCACAGGGCTTACTAAGGCAGATTGTGCAATAGGGCGCACACCTGCTTTGAGTTCTCGGGTGAAAAAGTCATTAAACGTCGTATAGGCAGCGGCGTTAGGCTGACTCGCCTCACTCATATCCACCTTATACCGTTTAATGAACCACTCAATCGCACGCGTCGTTAAGCCACCACCAGGATGAGCTGCTAACTTACCCACAGCCTGTGTTAACAAGCGTTTAGGCAATAAATACTGTAGCCAAATGGCCAGACGTTCTACCATGTTTATACACATTCAAAAGAATTGGGACACACCAAAAGATGTCCACAACGTATTGCTTAAGTCATCAACTCAATACGATTACGCCCGGCATGTTTAGCTTGATACAAGGCTTTATCCACACGCCTGAGCGTAGGAGTATAGTCGGGATGACCATCATAAAGCGCTAAACCCATACTTGCTGTTAGGTTCAACTCATGGCCAAAAGGCAGGATAAATTTTTCTCGCTGTATGCGTTCGCTAATTTTTTTGGCAATACGCAAAGCCGTATCTACGTTCACATCCACCAGCAGAACGAGAAACTCCTCGCCCCCTAAGCGGAAAATATAATCGCCCGCTCGGCATTGTGCATTCAATAATTCGGCAAATTGGCGCAATACCGCATCGCCAGACTCATGACCATACTCATCATTCACACGCTTGAAGTGATCCAAGTCTATGGATAACAAGGCAAATTTCACGCCTCTACGCCGTGAATAAGCAACCTCTCTACCCAAAACCACTGGCAAATATTTACGTCCCAGCAACTTGGTCAGTGTGTCACGCCCAGCTTCTACTTCGTTTTGCTGTTCAAACAGCAAATCCATACTCAATAGAATCAAACGTGTTTGCGTACGTAGTTCACGTAAAACATCTAGCTGGTTCGCAGAGTTAGCCTGTGTAAAACGAGGGAGAACTTCTTGATCTATGTGCTCCATCGTGTTCTGTATAACTTGAGTTTCCTTAAGGTTCTCAAATGCATGAGCCCCTTTATGGTGAAACCACAGTCCAAACTCTGAACTATTGATAGTGGATAACTGTTTATCCACCATGCCTGTGGCTAACTCAAACATCAGATTGTTTTCCCAGTCTAGCAATGCCGCTCGCTGGCGTCCTCGCTCAGCAGCTGAGTTATGCACAGCCGCAAATACTCTATAGGACTCTTCAGCTCTGGATTTTCTATCGTACGATGCCGCGTAGGCACGGCTCATAAACTCAATCGCAATGTCTATGGATTCAGCAATAAATTGCTGCGCCGCCATCTTATCTATCAATTCTAAGCTTGGCTCTTCCTGAACAATTTCAAAAAATCGTTCTTTTAGCAGTCGAGCACCACTTAAAACCAGATACAACGGCAGATCTATACGGGCGTGTACATCACCGACTTGGCGCTGTAACTCAACTAACGCCACAAAATCATCGTCGGGAGCGACCGAAAAAAGCTCACTTAACCATTTTTGCAGAGAACGAGACAACCTTTTCTGCACTTCATCATGGCTTAAGAATACGTTTGCCGCCTGGTCATTCAGCAAGCTGGCATAAAAATACGACGCCAGTAGCTCTTTATGGCTGTTTGCCGCTTCTTTCACATAACAGCGAATGTGCTCAGGGATTTTTTTGAGAGCTTTTTGCCAGTCAGAGGCAAGGCGGTAGACCGCGACATTAGACATGCTAATACAACATCAAGTAAGAAAAACGGCTGGTATGCAGCGAGTATATCTTGCACATGTTGATCTAAACAATGTCGCTGCAAAGCCCTTGAGGAACAAGGCCTGTGGATAGTTGCAGGAGAGGAGCTTGTGGATAAGTTGTGGAGTGAAAAGGCTTAACTGGGGTATGAAACTTATACACAAAAATTATCCAGAAACCATCCTCAACAAACCGCTCAGCCATCAACAAGCAAAAATATAGGTTAAAGCATTGAATAATCAGGCTTTCAAGCGATTGTACCACTTATCCACAGACACCCATTATTAATCATCTATAGATATATATGATAGTTAACAACATTAAGAAGAAAGAGCTGCTGAACTTTTTTTTGAAAGCATCCTTTTGACAACAGTTTTTCAAGATGATCTTTACTGAAAACCTAACGTTGTTTTAGGTACACGTGGCTACAAATATATTTTCTGTGGATAAGCCCTAGAGCGACGACATGAGGATTAGTTGTGGATGATTGTTGGATAACCTAACTGTTTACAGAGATTCTTATTTTTATACCCAATCTATACACCTAGACTTATGCAGTTTTGCCTGCAGTGTAAAACTCTGTAGAAGTCCATAGAATAAGGGCTACAAAGAGTTATCCTAGTTATCCACACCCCTTATACTAACTACCAAATATATATAAATACTAGTGAATAACTACTAACACTATGTACTCTTTACACAGGCCAAAGCAGCCTTGTCTTTTGCTATTTGCTTCCTTACACTTGAAGCCTGTGCATAAAAAATCCCCTACCAAAAACTTGATAGGGGACGATGTGAATGAACTGTGGAAGGATTATTTCTTAGGTAAACGTTCTAAGGCTGTAGCTAAGGTTTGCTCTTGTTTTGCAAAACAGAATCGTATGAGATTTTGGTTTGCTTCTTTAGATTCAGGATTTCGATAAAACGCTGAAACAGGTATCACCCCTACACCATATTCGGTGGTTAACCATTTGCTAAACTCAAGTTCAGACTTGTCAGACCATCCCTCATATGAAGCCAGTAAGAAAAATGTGCCTTCACTTTTGTAGGGAGTAAATGGAGTATTACGTAACCCTTGGTACAACTGATCACGTTTTTGTTGATAAAAGTTAGGCAGGTTCAAATAGGTATTAGCATCCCGCATGTACGTAGCCAAACCCACTTGCAACGGCGTGGGTACAGAAAACACTGAAAACTGGTGAATTTTTTGAATTTCAGTATTTAACTCGGGCGGAGCTAAGCAGTAGCCTATCTTCCAACCTGTAGCACTAAACGTTTTACCAAATGAAGAAACAATGATGGAGTTTTTCTTCAGTGCAGGCCTAGTAGCCATGCTTAAGTGTTTAGCCCCATCAAAAACCAGGTGTTCATACACCTCGTCAGACAAAATCAGAATATCCCACTTAGCGACAATTTTTTCTAAGGCGTCTAAATCTTCTGGTTTCAGAATGGCACCAGTAGGGTTATGAGGCGTATTGATAATTAACATACGCGTCTTATTGGTGATGGCCTTTTCTACTTTGTCCCAATCAATGCTGAAACTTTGTTCTGGTGTACGTGGGGCTTCCATAGAAACAGGAACAGCAATGCCACCAGCCAACTTGATGACGGGCAAGTACAAGTCATAAAAAGGCTCAATGACAACCACTTCGTCATTGGGATGTACAAAAGCAAGAATACTGCTCATTAATGCTTCGCTTGCACCACTGGTCACTGTGACTTCTGTATTTGGGTCATAGCAAGCACCATAAAGAAGTTGTGTTTTTTCGGTGATGGCTTTTTTCAGCAGTGGATGGCCACTCATGGGTGAGTACTGGTTATAGCCCTGAAGCATTGCTTCATAGACATCATCCAATAACGCTTTATCTGTATTGAAATCTGGGAAACCCTGTCCAAGATTGATAGCTTGATGATCCGTTGCCAACTGGCTCATCACAGTAAAAATAGTCACTCCCACATCGGGAAGCTTAGATACGATGTTCATTTTTCACACACTAGAAAATTTGTTATCAAAATCTTAAGCGATCTGCTGCCTACACATTGTTATAACTATATGCGCTAAACATCGCTCTTACATCGGAAGAGGGTGTTGGTGTGGGCAAAGTGCATCTGTATAACCAATGAGTGTTTCACGTGGAACATTTTTCTGTTTTATGTTCCACGTGAAACACTGTGGTAGATGCGTAATTTTTTTAAGATACTGCAAGTAAAAAGGCTTTTGAAACAAAATAAGCAATACGCAGTCGTATAATGATCTTTTACGTTTTTTTGTAGATACAAGAATGATTTATCCAGACGAATTTGATGTGATCGTCGTTGGTGGTGGCCACGCTGGAACAGAAGCCGCATTGGCTGCTGCCAGGATGGGGGCTTCTACACTCTTACTCACACACAATATGGACACGTTGGGTCAAATGTCCTGCAATCCTTCTATTGGTGGGATTGGTAAAGGGCATTTGGTAAAAGAGGTAGATGCTTTAGGCGGCGCAATGGCATTGGCGACTGATAAGGCTGGGATTCAGTTTAGAATTTTGAATCAGTCTAAAGGTCCAGCTGTGCGAGCTACCCGTGCACAAGCCGATCGTTCTTTGTACAGATCTGCCATTCGTCAGATGGTGCAGCATCAAAAAAACCTGATGGTTTTCCAACAGCCTGTGGATGACTTAATCCTGGAAGGGGATAAAGTTGTAGGTGCAATTACGCAGATTGGTGTTAGGTTTAAAGCCAAGGCAGTAGTACTAACAGCGGGTACATTTTTGAATGGCCGTATACACGTAGGTTTGGAAAACTACTCCGGTGGTAGAGCAGGGGATCCGCCTGCGATCACTTTGGCCGAACGTCTTAAAGAATTGAAACTACCACAAGGTAGATTAAAGACAGGTACACCTCCGCGTATTGATGCAACCACCATTAACTTTTCCCAATTGGAAGAGCAGCATGGTGATACTAATCCTGTACCGGTATTTTCGTTTATGGGGAATGCAGCCATGCACCCAAAACAGTTGCCGTGTTGGATTACGCATACCAATGCAAAAACTCATGACATTATCCGTTCGGGTTTAGACCGTTCACCTATGTATAGTCCCGAAGGTACTATCGAAGGTGTAGGGCCAAGGTACTGTCCTTCTATCGAAGACAAAATCCACAAGTTTGCTGACAAGTCTAGCCATCAAGTATTTTTGGAACCTGAAGGTTTTACAAGTACAGAAATTTATCCTAATGGGATATCCACAAGCTTGCCGTTTGATATTCAGCTAGGAATTGTCCACAGCCTACCTGGTTTAGAAAACGCTAGAATTCTGCGCCCTGGCTATGCCATCGAGTATGACTACTTTGATCCACGTGCATTGAAACCCACATTGGAAACCAAAGCCATTCGTGGTTTGTTCTTTGCCGGTCAAATTAACGGTACGACTGGGTACGAAGAAGCTGCGGCTCAAGGTTTGTTGGCGGCGTTAAATGCAGTGCAATTAATCCGCGGTCTAGATGGTTGGACACCACAACGTAGCGAAGCCTATATAGGTGTGTTGGTGGATGACTTGATTACCCGCGGTGTGACTGAGCCTTACCGTATGTTTACATCGCGCGCTGAATACAGACTAAGTTTGCGCGAAGATAACGCGGATCAGCGATTGACTGAAACGGGTAGAAAATTAGGTCTTATTGATGATGCGCGTTGGGATGCATTCAATCGTAAGCGTGATGCGTTGGCTCAAGAAATTGAACGACTTCGTGGAACGTGGGTTAACCCCAGACTTGTTCCACGTGAAACATTGAGCGAAGTCTTAGGGAAGGGCATAGAGCGTGAGTACAATCTTTATGATTTGTTGAAACGCCCCGAAGTACGCTATGAATCCTTACTGCAGTTAGTTAGCGTAGATCAAGAACGTATTTTGCAAGACAATCCCGAACTTGATGAAGATCTACGTCATCAAGTAGAGATTGAGGTGAAGTATGCCGGCTACGTGACTAGGCAGAAAATCGAAATTGAAAGACAAGCAGGTTTTGAAAACCAGCCTATCCCTGAGGATATGGACTATAGTTTGGTCAAAGGTCTGTCTAACGAAGCATTGGCGAAATTTAATGCAGCTAAGCCAACCACAGTAGGTCAAGCTAGCCGTATTTCTGGTATTACGCCAGCGGCAGTATCTTTGTTATTGGTATATTTGAAACGGCACACGCTTGCCAAACATTTAAGTAAACAGTCGTAATGGATTTCTCACAAAGGCTGCTCTCAGCCTGTAATGCGCTAGGCGTAGCATTGAGTGAAGTGCAGCAAGAAAAATTGCTGCGCTACATTGCTCAATTGCAGCGTTGGAATAAAACTTATAATTTGACTGCTCTACGTGATCCTGAGCAGATGTTGATTCAGCATATATTTGATAGCCTGTCAGTAGTACCTGCGCTGACGCGATATATGGAACAACAAGAAAAAGAATCACTGCGTATTGTAGACGTGGGGGCTGGTGCTGGTTTGCCTGGTGTAGTGTTGGCTGTGGCTAGTTCCACGTGGAACATTACCTGTGTAGATGCTGTGGAAAAGAAAATGGCATTTGTGCGTCAAATGTCTGCTGTATTGGAATTACCCAATCTGACAGCTACCCATAGGCGTGTAGAAGTAGGGGATTGTTATGAGGCTGATGTGGTTATTTCACGAGCCTTTGCATCCTTGACTGATTTTGTCACATTGGCAGGTCGTCATGTGTCTGCGCAGGGTTGTATCATGGCGATGAAGGGAAAACAGCCGGAAGAGGAAATCAACCAATTGGAACAAGAAACCGATTGGGTGGTAGAGACAATAGAAGCGTTAGACGTTCCTGAATTGGACGCTCAGCGTTGTTTAGTTTATTTAAAACGTAAAGGGTCTTGAGCATGTCTGTTGCTTCTGCCAAAAAAGAAAAAGCCTCCGTCTTTTGTATTGCGAACCAAAAGGGTGGCGTAGGGAAAACAACGACAGCGATTAATCTAGCGGCAGCCCTGGCTGCACTGAAGAAAAAAGTGCTGTTGATAGACTTGGATCCTCAAGGCAATGCCACGATGGGCAGTGGTGTTGATAAAAACGCGGCTGAAATCAATATTTATCAGGTATTGATAGGCCAAAACAAAGTTTCTGAAGCGAAAAAGCGTTCAGAATCAGGTGGTTACGATGTTTTACCGGCAAATAGAGAGCTCTCTGGTGCTGAAATTGACTTGGTTCAGATGCAAGAGCGCGAGCAACAGCTGAAAAAAGCGTTGCAAGAGGCTTCGGATGACTATGACATCATTTTGATTGATTGCCCGCCAACGCTTTCGTTGCTGACGTTAAATGGTTTGGTCAGTGCACATGGTGTGATTATTCCCATGCAGTGTGAGTACTTCGCCTTGGAAGGGTTGTCTGACCTGGTGAACACCATTAAGCGTGTGTATCGCAACATTAACCCTGAGCTACAGCTTATTGGATTATTGCGTGTGATGTTTGATGCCCGTGTGACGCTGCAGCAGCAGGTCTCAGCGCAAATTGAAGCACACTTTGGTGACAAGGTATTCAAAACGGTTATTCCGCGCAATGTGCGGCTTGCTGAGGCCCCTAGTCACGGTATGCCGGGTACTGTGTACGACAAAAACTCGCGTGGCGCTAAAGCATACGTAGAGTTCGGTAAAGAGTTAGTTAAGCAGCTGAAGAAAAGCGCAAAAAGTGCTGCGTAAGATTAGGTTGATAAAGAATAAAAGGATTCATCATGGCAACACGTAAGCCTAAAGGGCTGGGCAGAGGCCTGGATGCATTACTGGGTGAAGATGCAAATGTAATTGGTAGCCTAGGTAAAGAAGTCAGCACCGCACCGGGTTCTGAGCTGTACGTTAAAGAAATGATTGCTGGTAAATACCAGCCTCGTACACGTATGGACGAAGGTGCCTTAAATGAGTTGGCTGAATCCATTCGTACTCAAGGCATTATGCAACCCATTTTGGTTCGCCCTTTAAAAGGCAAACAAAAAGGGAAGTATGAAATTATTGCGGGTGAACGCCGTTTTCGAGCTGCTCAATTAGCCGGGTTAGATAAGGTTCCGGTATTAATACGTGAGGTGGCAGATGAGAACGCTGCCATTATGGCGTTAATCGAAAACATCCAGCGTGAAGACCTTAATCCGCTTGAAGAAGCCCACGGTGTGAAACGTTTGCTAGAAGAGTTTGAAATGACTCACGAGCAAGCCGCTCAAGCGATTGGTAGATCCCGCTCTACCACCACCAACCTGCTACGTTTGTTGAACCTCGCAGAGCCAGTGCAAATCATGCTGTTGGCGGGTGATATTGATATGGGGCATGCTCGTAGCATTCTGGCCACTGACCCTGCAACCCAGATCATGTTGGCAAATGAAGTCATTGCTAGACGCTTGTCGGTGCGCGAAACAGAAAAACTAGTGGCCAAAACGCTGCGAGAAGCAGAAGAAAATGATAAAGATGGCCGTGAATCGTCTTCTACACAAAAAAATGGTGATATCCAACGTGTAGAGCGAGTGTTGTCTGAGCACCTAGGCACTAAAGTAGTGCTTAAGGTAGGTGCTAAAAATAAAGGTCAATTGCAAATTGCGTTCCACGACTGGGAACATTTGAATAGTTTGTTGGAAAAACAGGGATTACAACAAATTTTAGATCAAGCTTAACAAGGGTCTAAGGGTTATTACTGATAGGCAGAAAAACGGCTAGGGATTGAAATTCGCACAATACTTTTTTGGAGTATCTGAATGTTTAAATCCATTACTCGTTTTTCTGTAAGGCTGGTTGAGCGTTATTTACCAGATCCTTATATCTTCGTTGTAATTCTGACCTTAGTGGCTGGTGTTGCCGCCATGTGGAGTGAAAGTAAAACTCCCATGGAGGTAATCGATATATGGGGTAATGGCTTCTGGGGCTTGCTGTCTTTCACCATGCAAATGTTGTTGGTGTTGATGGCTGGCTACATGTTGGCAAGTACCCCAGCAGTAAAAGCTATTTTGTCTGCGCTTGCTTCGTTGCCACGCAGTCCTGGTGCGGCAATTATTCTGGTCACTTTCGTTGCGTTGATTGCTGACTGGATCAACTGGGGCTTTGGCTTGGTAGTGAGTGCTCTATTCGCTAAAGAAATTGCGAAAAAGGTACGTGTTGATTACCGCTTATTGGTAGCCAGTGCGTACTCAGGCTTTATCGTATGGCATGGTGGTTTGGCGGGTTCGGTTCCTCTTACTATTGCCACAGAAGGCCACTTTCAGGCTGATAAAATTGGCATTATTGGTACAGGGGAGACTATTTTCTCCACCTTTAACCTGTTGATTCTGTTAGCGCTGTTTATTGTAGTGCCGTTAGTAAACCGGTTGATGATGCCATCCGAAGCGGAGAGTGTGTATATTTCGCCGGAACTCTTGGAGGCCGATGCTAAGGCACAGGAAGCGGCAGCGAATGCAGCGGATAACCGTCCTGCGGCCAGACTGGAAAACAGTACAGTACTAGCCATGTTAATTGGCGTGGCAGGCTTGGCTTACTTGTTTAACTACTACGTAATCAAACAAGGTGGCTTGAACCTGAACGTGATTAACTTCACTTTCTTGTTCTTGGCTATTGTGCTGCACGGTAATGCCCGTAATTTGCTGAACTCACTAAATGAGGCAGTAAAGGGTGGGGCAGGGATCATTATTCAATTCCCGTTCTACGCAGGGATTATGGCCATCATGGTGGATTCAGGTTTGGCTAAAACCTTGTCCGATTGGTTTGTATCCTTTGCAACGGTAGATAGCTTGCCGTTTTGGACATTCATGAGCGCTGGCTTGGTAAACATGTTTGTGCCATCTGGTGGTGGTCAGTGGGCTGTACAAGCACCTGTAGTGATTGCCAGCGCACAAGCCTTGGGTGCCGATATGCCTCGCGTAGCGATGGCTGTGGCATGGGGCGATGCATGGACTAACCTGCTGCAACCATTCTGGGCGTTGCCTGTATTGGCGATTGCTGGCCTAAAAGCTAAAGACATTATGGGTTTTTGTTTGATCCAGTTGTTTGTCACCGGTGTAATTATTTCCATCGGTTTGACCTACTTCTAAGCGGTTTCTAGGTTTTTATGCAGATGGCGGACATAAATATACAAAATGTCCGCCATTTTTATTGACTTCGTTTTATAGACCGTGCACAATAGCATGCTTCGTATGTGGTAATAACAAGTCGCTTAGATTCGTCAGGTGCTTGACTTACATTTTAAACATGTCCATAATACGAAGTTCGCTTTAAACGGTGGGATACCCAAGTGGCTAACGGGGGCAGACTGTAAATCTGTTGGCTTACGCCTACGTAGGTTCGAATCCTACTCCCACCACCATATTTATATACAAGAGCAACAGGCTTTTGTATGGGTGTAGACGGATCACCTGCGGGTGTAGCTCAATGGTAGAGCAGAAGCCTTCCAAGCTTAAGACGAGGGTTCGATCCCCTTCACCCGCTCCAAGTTTATCGATACTCGATAAAGAAGTGCCCATGTGGCTCAGGGGTAGAGCACTCCCTTGGTAAGGGAGAGGTCACGCGTTCGATTCGCGTCATGGGCACCACAATCATCTCATTATTCTCTGCACTATTCCCTTCAGGAGTCTGCCATGGCTAAAGGCAAGTTTGAACGGACTAAACCGCACGTCAACGTAGGTACAATTGGTCACGTTGACCACGGTAAAACAACACTGACTGCAGCGATCTGCACGGTTTTGGCAAAAGCATACGGCGGTGAAGCACGTGACTACGCGCAAATCGACGCAGCGCCTGAAGAGAAAGCTCGTGGTATTACCATCAGCACCTCTCACGTAGAATACGAAACACCTGCACGTCACTACGCACACGTAGACTGCCCAGGTCACGCTGACTACGTTAAAAACATGATTACTGGTGCAGCGCAGATGGATGGCGCGATTCTGGTAGTGTCCGCAGCTGACGGCCCAATGCCTCAGACACGTGAGCACATCTTGTTGAGCCGTCAGGTTGGTGTTCCTTACATCATCGTGTTCCTGAACAAAGCTGACATGGTTGACGACGAAGAGTTGTTGGAACTGGTAGAAATGGAAGTTCGCGAGCTGTTGTCGAACTACGATTTCCCAGGTGACGATACTCCAATCGTTAAAGGTTCCGCTAAGCTGGCACTGGAAGGCGACGAAGGCCCATTGGGCAGCCAAGCAGTTTTGGCTTTGGCCGAAGCTCTGGACAGCTACATCCCAACACCAGAACGTGCAGTTGACGGTGCATTCTTGATGCCTGTTGAAGACGTGTTCTCCATCTCCGGTCGCGGTACAGTGGTAACTGGCCGTATCGAGCGTGGTATCGTTAAAGTTGGTGAAGAGATCGAGATCGTTGGTATTCGCGAAACTGTAAAATCCACATGCACGGGCGTAGAGATGTTCCGTAAATTGTTGGATCAAGGTGAAGCGGGCGATAACGTTGGTGTATTGCTGCGTGGTACCAAACGTGAAGACGTTGAGCGTGGTCAAGTATTGGCCAAACCAGGTTCCATCAAGCCACACACAGACTTCACAGCTGAAGTGTACATTCTGTCCAAAGAAGAAGGCGGTCGTCACACACCATTCTTCAAAGGCTACCGTCCACAGTTTTACTTCCGTACAACTGACGTGACAGGTACTATCGAGCTGCCAGAAGACAAAGAAATGGTTCTGCCAGGCGATAATATTTCCATGACAGTGTCGCTGATTGCGCCTATCGCTATGGAAGAAGGTCTGCGTTTCGCGATCCGCGAAGGTGGCCGTACTGTTGGTGCTGGCGTTGTAGCCAAAATTATTAAATAAAGTAGTAGCCAAAAAGTGCAAAAGAGGGTATTATTCCTCTTTGCACTTATCGGTATGGGTTTCATGCATACCGGTTTTCAAGGTATAGGGGTATAGCTCAATTGGCAGAGCGTCGGTCTCCAAAACCGAAGGTTGAGGGTTCGATTCCTTCTGCCCCTGCCACCCAGTCACTCGTCACACTCTGGTGACGTCTAATCGTCGGATTATGTCGAATACCAACGTAGAAACCGTAAATCGTGGTCCAGAACGTCTAAAACTGGGCCTTGCAGTGTTAGTGCTCGCTGCTGGCATAGTTGGTTACTCCTTGTTAGAGGGGCAATCCGCTTTTGTACGGGTTGGTGTCTTCGTGGGCGCCCTAATCGTGGCAGCCCTCATTGTGTTCCTAAGCGAAACTGGCAAGCGATTGATTGGTTTTGCTCGCGATTCCTATCAAGAAGTCCGACGCGTACACTGGCCATCTCGTAAAGAAGCTACCCAAATGACAGGTATTGTGTTCCTGTTCGTGACGGTAATGGCTATTCTGCTCTGGTTGATTGATAAAGGCCTTGAGTGGGTCATCTATAGCCTGTTCTTAGGCTGGAAATAAAGGGCACACATGAGCAAACGTTGGTATGTAGTACACGTTTATTCCGGTATGGAAAAAAGTGTGCAGAAAGCGTTGAAAGAACGGATTGAGCGTGCCGAGCTTGAGCACGCTTTTGGCGATATTCTTATCCCGTCCGAAGAAGTCGTAGAAGTAAAGAACGGCAAAAAAACAATTACTGAACGACGTATTTTCCCTGGTTACGTGCTGGTGGAAATGGATCTTACCGATGATACCTGGCACTTGGTGCGTAGCACTAACCGTGTAAGTGGTTTCTTGGGAGGTTCTGGTAACCGTCCAGCCCCAATTCCTGAACGTGAAGTGCGACAAATTATGTCGCAAATGGAAGAGGGTGGCGAGAAACCACGTCCTAAAACGTTGTTTGAAGTGGGTGAAATGGTGCGTGTTAAAGAGGGCCCATTTGCTGACTTCAATGGCAACGTAGAAGAAGTTAACTACGAAAAAAGCAAGGTTCGTGTTTCGGTTACCATTTTTGGCCGTTCCACACCTGTAGAACTGGATTTTGACCAAGTCGATAAGACTTGATTTTTAACCCCGGGGAGCTATGTCAATTGACATAGCACTATCACCCGCAAGGAGTACATCATGGCGAAGAAAATCGTCGGGTTTATCAAGCTGCAAGTTCCAGCTGGTAAAGCAAACCCATCGCCACCAATTGGTCCAGCACTGGGTCAACGTGGTCTGAACATCATGGAATTTTGTAAGGCATTTAATGCCCAGACTCAGCAAGTAGAGCCAGGTCTGCCAATTCCAGTTGTTATTACTGCTTACGCTGATAAAAGTTTCACTTTTATCATGAAAACTCCACCAGCAACTATTCTGATCAAGAAAGCTGCTGGTCTGAAAAGCGGTTCCGCTCGTCCTAACGTAGACAAAGTTGCTACGCTGACACGCGCTCAAGCCGAAGAAATCGCCAAAACTAAAGAGCCAGATCTGACAGCTGCAGATATGGACGCTGCTGTACGTACCATTGCTGGTACTGCACGCAGTATGGGCGTTATCGTGGAAGGGGTGTAATCAGTCATGGCTAAATTGAGCAAACGCGCAGCAGCTATTGCTGCCAAAATCGATCGCAACAAGCTGTACCCTGTTTCCGACGCACTGAACTTGATCAAAGAAACGGCAACTGCCAAATTTGATGAGTCTGTAGACGTTGCTGTTCAGCTGGGTATTGACCCTCGTAAATCCGACCAATTGGTTCGTGGCTCCGTAGTTCTGCCAGCCGGTACAGGTAAAAGCGTGCGTGTAGCCGTTTTTGCACAAGGCGAAAAAGCTGAAGAAGCTCGTGCAGCTGGTGCTGAAATCGTTGGTATGGAAGATTTGGCTGAGCAAATTAAAGCTGGCCAAATGGACTTCGACGTAGTTATTGCTTCCCCAGACACAATGCGTATCGTTGGTACGCTGGGTCAAGTATTGGGCCCACGTGGTCTGATGCCAAACCCACGTGTTGGTACAGTAACTCCTGACGTTGCTACAGCTGTGAAAAACGCTAAAGCTGGTCAGATCCAATACCGTACAGACAAAGCAGGTATTATCCACGCAACAATTGGCCGTGCCTCTTTTGACACAGCTAAATTGCAGGAAAACCTGGTAGCTTTGGTTGACGCGCTGAACAAAGCTCGTCCAGCCGCAGCTAAAGGTGTGTACATGCGTAAAGTAGCCGTTTCGTCCACAATGGGCGGCGGTGCACGCGTAGATATCGCTACTCTGCAAGCTTAATCGCTAGCAGAAAAGCAAAACAGAACTTTGGGCGTAGCTGGCTGATATAGCAGCTACTGCTGTCAAAGACCGTTGGAGGCTTTGTGCAACTGTGTTGTGCAACCTTAATCGGGATTATCCCATCCAACGTAGACGGCGCCCGCGGAAGAATTTCTACTTCAGAAACTCGACCAGGTGCGCCGCATTCGGTTGATGTCCCGGAGAAGTCCGGACATCTTTATAGGAGTGTTCAAACCGTGAGTCTCAATCGTGAAGAGAAAGCGGTAGTTATCGAAGATGTCGCTGCTCAAGTAGCACAGGCACAATCGATCATTATCGCTGAGTATCGTGGTCTGGACGTCGCTTCCGTTACCGTATTGCGCAAAAAAGCGCGTGAGTCGGGCGTGTATCTGCGTGTTTTGAAAAACACGTTAGTTCGCCGTGCATTGGTAGACACATCTTTCCAAGATATGTCTAGCCAACTGGTAGGTCCTCTGATGTACGCCATCAGTGCTGATCCAGTTGCAGCGGCAAAAGTCATGTCAGATTTCGCTAAAACTAACGACGCGTTGGTCATCAAAGGCGGTGCTATGCCTAATAGCCTGCTGGATGTTAACGGCGTTAAAGCATTGGCAACAATGCCTTCTCGCGAAGAGTTGTTGGCGAAACTGCTTGGCACGATGCAAGCACCTGTCACGCAATTTGTGCGTACGCTTAACGAAGTTCCAACTAAGTTCGCACGTGCCCTGGCGGCCGTACGCGATCAGAAAGAAGCTGCATAATTGCGCTACTTTCCTTAGGGAATTTTGTTGTATCGGACGATACCCAAACCTGGCATTTATATCTAATATCTGGAGTTGAAACATGGCTACTAAAGCTGAAATCCTCGATGCAGTTGCAAACATGACTGTTCTCGAGTTGTCCGAACTGATCAAGGACATGGAAGAGAAATTTGGTGTATCCGCTGCTGCTGCTGCTGTTGCAGTTGCTGCTCCTGCTGCTGCAGGTGGCGAAGCTGCTGCTGAACAAACAGAGTTCACAGTACACCTGAAAGAAGTTGGCGCAAACAAAGTTAGCGTTATTAAAGTTGTGCGTGAATTGACTGGCTTGGGCTTGAAAGAAGCTAAAGACCTGGTTGACGGCGCTCCTAAAGACGTTAAAGAAGGTCTGTCCAAAGCTGACGCTGAAGACGCCAAGAAAAAGCTTGAAGAAGCTGGTGCTGCAGTCGAACTTAAGTAAGACTTTAGTACATGCCCGGGAAGTGTCTTTTTTGCCTTCCCGGGCTTTCGCGTCTCTAGAAAACCTGTGATTTTAGTAAGCTAGTTTTATTACTTGAGTCAGGTTCTCTAGAGTCGTAAACCAGGGTCGTGGTTGACGGCCCGTGTAACCCTTGAGTCGGAGTGCTCATGCCTTATTCGTATACCGAAAAAAAGCGCATACGCAAGAGCTTCGCCAAACGTGAAGACGTACAGCAGGTTCCTTATTTGCTGGCGACCCAGCTACATTCTTTCAGAACGTTTCTTCAACGAGAAACAATTTCTTCTGAACGTAAGTCGGAAGGTCTGCAAGAAGCGTTTAATTCCATTTTCCCTATCGTAAGCCACAATGGCATGGCACGTCTGGAGTTCGTCAGCTACACGCTGGGTGAGCCCGTATTTGACGTGAAAGAGTGCCAAATGCGTGGTCTGACCTATGCATCGCCTTTGCGTGCCAAGGTACGACTGGTGATTATGGACCGCGAAGTTAGTAAACCCACAGTCAAAGAAGTTAAAGAGCAAGAAGTCTACATGGGCGAAATGCCTTTGATGACAGACAACGGCTCTTTTGTGATCAATGGTACTGAGCGTGTCATTGTATCGCAGCTACACCGTTCACCTGGGGTGTTTTTTGAGCATGATCGGGGCAAAACTCATAGCTCTGGTAAATTGCTTTTCTCAGCTCGTGTAATTCCTTACCGTGGTTCATGGTTGGATTTCGAGTTCGATCCAAAAGATATCCTGTTCTTCCGTATTGACCGTCGTCGTAAGATGCCTGTCAGTATCTTGCTGAAAGCTATCGGCATGACCCCTGAAGCCATCTTGGCTCACTTCTTCGAGTTCGATCACATCGAACTGTTGGGTGAAGGCGGTCGCTTGCAATTTGTGGCTAAGCACTGGCGTGGCGAAGTGGCGCGTTTCGACGTGACCGATCGCGATGGCAACGTTATTGTTGAAAAAGACAAACGTATCAATGCCCGTCACCTGCGTCAGCTGGAAGATGCCAAGATTGATTACATCTCCATTCCTGAAGATTACCTGCTGGGCCGCACTTTGGCCAAGAATGTGGTTAATCCAGAAACGGGTGAAATCATTGCTAAGGCAAACGACGAAATCACTGAAGGCATTTTGGCCGAAGCTCGCGATGCAAACATCCGTGAGCTGGAAACTCTGTACGTCAACGATTTGGATCAGGGCGGTTATATCTCCCTGACACTGCGTACTGACGACACAGCAGACCAGATGGCTGCACGTGTGGCAATTTACCGCATGATGCGTCCTGGTGAGCCTCCAACCGAAGAAGCGGTTGAAGCGCTGTTCCAACGCCTGTTCTACAGCGACGAGACTTACGATTTGTCTCGCGTTGGCCGCATGAAAGTGAACAGCCGTTTGGGCCGTGGTGAAAGCATTGAAGGTCCACTCACACTGACCGACGAAGACATCGTAGACACCATCAAACTGTTGGTAGATCTGCGTAACGGTATTGGCCAGATCGATGATATCGATCACTTGGGTAACCGTCGTGTACGTTGTGTTGGTGAGTTGGCTGAAAACCAATTCCGTGCAGGTTTGGTACGTGTTGAGCGCGCCGTGAAAGAGCGTTTGGGTCAAGCTGAAAGCGAAAACCTGATGCCTCACGACTTGATCAACTCACGTCCTATCTCGGCAGCTGTGAAAGAGTTCTTTGGCTCTAGCCAGTTGTCCCAGTTTATGGACCAGACTAACCCGTTGTCAGAGATTACACACAAACGTCGTGTATCCGCTCTGGGGCCTGGTGGTCTGACTCGTGAACGTGCCGGCTTTGAAGTGCGTGACGTGCACCCGACTCATTACGGTCGTGTGTGCCCGATTGAAACGCCTGAAGGTCCAAACATTGGTCTGATTAACTCCATGGCGCTGTATGCGCGTCTGAACGAGTACGGTTTCCTTGAGACACCTTACCGTAAAGTTGTGGATTGTCAGGCTACCGACGAGATCGTGTATCTGTCGGCTATTGAAGAAAGCAACTACATCATCGCTCAGGCTAACTCCGAGTTAGATGACGATCACCGCTTTGTGGATGATCTGGTGGCATGTAGGGAAGCGGGCGAAACGCTGATGACTGCACCAGAAAACGTGCAGTACATGGACGTTGCTCCTTCACAGATCGTGTCCGTCGCTGCCTCGTTGATTCCGTTCCTAGAGCACGATGATGCTAACCGTGCGCTGATGGGTGCCAACATGCAACGTCAGGCTGTACCGTGCTTGCGTCCAGAGAAACCTCTGGTCGGTACCGGTATTGAGCGTACTGTTGCGGTTGACTCGGGTACTACCGTGATGGCCACTCGTGGCGGCTTGGTAGACTACGTGGATGCCGAGCGTGTGGTTATTCGTGTAAACGATGACGAAAACGTTGCTGGTGAAGTAGGTGTAGACATCTACAACCTGACTAAATACACACGTTCTAACCAGAACACCAACATTAACCAACGTCCTATCGTAAAACGTGGTGACGTAGTGGCTCGTGGTGACGTTCTGGCTGACGGTGCGTCTACAGACTTGGGTGAATTGGCTCTGGGTCAAAACATGAAGATCGCCTTCATGACCTGGAATGGTTACAACTTCGAGGATTCGATCTTGATCTCCGAGAAAGTTGTGGCTGATGATCGCTACACTTCGGTTCACATCGAAGAGTTGACGGTTGTTGCTCGTGACACCAAGCTGGGACCTGAAGATATCACTCGCGATATCAGCAACTTGTCCGAAGTTCAGCTGAACCGTCTGGATGATTCCGGTATTGTGTATATCGGCGCTGAAGTACGTGCAGATGACGTTCTGGTTGGTAAAGTAACGCCTAAAGGCGAAACTCAGCTGACACCAGAAGAAAAACTGCTGCGTGCGATTTTCGGTGAAAAAGCATCTGACGTGAAAGACACATCCCTGCGCGTGCCATCCGGCATGGTAGGTACTGTGATCGACGTTCAAGTGTTCACTCGTGAAGGTATTGAGCGCGATAAACGTGCACAGTCCATTATCGATGATGAGCTGCGTCGTTACCGTCAAGACTTGAATGACCAGTTGCGTATCGTGGAAGACGATGCCTTCGACCGTACTGCTAAATTCCTGACCGGTAAGGTTGTGAATGGTGGTCCACGTCGTTTGGCTAAAGGCAGTGAAATCACTGCTGAGTACTTGGCTGATCTAGATCGCTGGCAGTGGTTCGACATCCGCTTGGCTGATGAAGAGCACGCGCTGGTTCTGGAACATACTAAAGACTCTCTGGAACAGAAACGTCACCAGTTCGACTTGGCCTTTGAAGAAAAACGCAAGAAACTCACACAAGGTGATGAGTTGCCTCCTGGCGTTCTGAAAATGGTTAAGGTGTACTTGGCTGTTAAACGTCGTCTGCAACCTGGTGACAAGATGGCTGGTCGTCACGGTAACAAGGGTGTGGTTTCCCGCATCGTACCGGTAGAAGATATGCCTCACTTGGCCGACGGTACTCCTGTAGACATCGTGCTGAACCCGCTGGGTGTGCCTTCACGTATGAACGTGGGTCAGGTACTGGAAGTTCACTTGGGTTGGGCTGCTAAAGGTCTGGGCGATCGTATTAACGAAATGCTGAGCAACGAGAAAGGTTATCAAGTTGCTGAGCTGCGCGCTTACCTGGAAAAAGTCTACAACACCACTGGCAAACATGCAGACATCGCTTCGTTGACTGACGCTGAGCTGATCTCCATGGCGCATAACCTGCGCAACGGTGTGCCTCTGGCTACTCCGGTATTTGACGGTGCAACTGAGCACGAAATCCAAACGATGTTGGCATTGGCTTACCCAGATGACGTAGCCGAAAGAATGCAATTGGCCAACAGCCGTACTCAAGTGATTTTGTTCGACGGCCGTACTGGTGAACAGTTTGAGCGTCCTGTGACCGTAGGTTACATGCACTACCTGAAACTGCACCACTTGGTTGACGACAAGATGCACGCTCGTTCCACTGGTCCGTACTCCTTGGTTACTCAGCAGCCGCTGGGTGGTAAGGCTCAGTTCGGGGGCCAGCGTTTCGGGGAGATGGAGGTTTGGGCACTGGAAGCTTACGGTGCAGCCTACACGTTGCAGGAAATGTTGACTGTGAAGTCTGATGACATCACTGGCCGTACCAAAGTTTACGAGAACATCGTCAAGGGCGATCATGTGATTGATGCCGGTATGCCGGAGTCATTCAACGTTCTGGTCAAGGAAATTCGATCCTTGTCGCTTGACATGGATTTGGAGCGTAAATAATGAAAGCGCTACTCGATCTCTTTAAACAGGTCTCTCAGGATGACCAATTCGATGCGATTCGCATCGGTATCGCGTCACCTGAGAAAATCCGCTCCTGGTCTTTCGGTGAAGTCCGTAAGCCAGAAACGATTAACTACCGTACTTTCCGCCCTGAGCGCGATGGTCTGTTCTGCGCCAAAATCTTTGGCCCAGTAAAAGACTATGAGTGTTTGTGCGGTAAGTACAAGCGACTGAAACACCGCGGCGTAATTTGCGAAAAATGTGGTGTTGAAGTAACCGTATCCAAAGTACGTCGTGAACGCATGGGCCACATTGAGCTGGCCTGCCCGGTTGCGCACATCTGGTTCCTGAAGAGCCTGCCCTCCCGTTTGGGTATGGTTCTGGACATGACTCTGCGTGATATCGAGCGTGTACTGTACTTTGAAGCATGGTGCGTGATCGAGCCAGGCATGACTCCGCTGAAACGCGGTCAGATCATGTCTGATGACGATTACTACGCGAAAACAGAAGAATACGGCGACGACTTCCAAGCCCTGATGGGTGCGGAAGCTGTTCGTGAGTTGCTACGCACTATCGACATCGATAGAGAAGTAGAAACTCTGCGTGCTGAACTGAAAGCCACTGGCTCCGAAGCTAAGATCAAGAAAATTTCCAAGCGCTTGAAAGTGCTGGAAGGTTTCCAGAAGTCCGGTATCAAACCAGACTGGATGATCTTGGAAGTGTTGCCAGTGTTGCCTCCAGAACTGCGTCCTTTGGTACCACTGGATGGCGGCCGCTTTGCGACTTCTGACCTGAACGATTTGTATCGTCGCGTCATTAACCGTAATAACCGTCTGAAACGCCTGCTGGAACTGAAAGCTCCGGACATCATCCTGCGCAACGAAAAACGTATGCTGCAAGAGTCCGTGGATTCGCTGCTGGATAACGGCCGTCGCGGTAAAGCCATGACTGGCGCTAACAAGCGTCAATTGAAGTCCTTGGCTGACATGATTAAAGGTAAAGGCGGTCGCTTCCGTCAGAACTTGTTGGGTAAACGTGTTGACTACTCCGGTCGTTCCGTGATCGTTGTGGGTCCACAATTGAAACTGCACCAGTGTGGTCTGCCAAAATTGATGGCGCTGGAGCTGTTCAAGCCCTTTATTTTCAACCGTTTGGAAAAAATGGATTTGGCGCAGACCATCAAGGCCGCCAAACGCATGGTTGAGAATCAGGAACCCGTAGTTTGGGATATTCTGGAAGAAGTGATTCGTGAACACCCAGTAATGCTGAACCGTGCGCCTACGCTGCACCGTCTGGGTATTCAGGCTTTTGAGCCAATGCTGATCGAAGGTAAAGCGATTCAGTTGCACCCATTAGTGTGTGCGGCGTTTAACGCTGACTTTGACGGTGACCAGATGGCGGTACACGTGCCGTTGTCCTTGGAAGCTCAGTTAGAAGCGCGTACTTTGATGCTGGCATCGAACAACGTATTGTTCCCAGCTAACGGTGAGCCTTCTATCGTTCCTTCTCAGGATATCGTGCTGGGTGTGTACTACGCGACGCGTGATCGTATCAACGGCAAAGGTGAAGGTATGTTCTTCGCCAACGTCGCTGAGGTTCAACGTGCGTACGACAACCACGAAGTTGAACTGCAATCACGCGTAACTGTGCGTTTGCCTGAGTACGATAAAAACGAAGCAGGTGAGTGGGTTGAAAGGCTGCAACGCTTTGAAACCACTGTTGGTCGTGCCTTGTTGTCCGAGATTCTGCCTCACGGCCTTTCTTTCAAAGTTCTAAACCAGACTTTGAAGAAAAAAGAGATCTCCAAGCTGATCAACCTGTCTTTCCGTCGTTGCGGTCTGCGCGCTACAGTGATTTTCGCTGATAAATTGATGCAGTCTGGTTTCCGTCTGGCTACGCGTGGTGGTATTTCCATCTCTATGCGTGACATGGTGGTGCCTACCGTCAAGGCTGAAATCCTTGAGCAAGCCGGTAACGAAGTTAAAGAGATTGATAAACAGTACTCGTCCGGTCTGGTGACTGCACAGGAACGTTACAACAACGTGGTAGATATCTGGGGTAAAGCCAGTGACCGCGTTGGTAAAGCCATGATGGAACAACTGGCAACTGAGCCAGTAATTGACCGTCACGGGGATGAAGTCCGTCAAGAGTCTTTCAACTCTATTTACATGATGGCTGATTCCGGGGCTCGTGGTTCCGCAGCACAGATTCGTCAGTTGGCTGGTATGCGTGGTCTGATGGCTAAGCCCGATGGCTCCATTATTGAGACACCTATTACCGCGAACTTCCGTGAAGGTTTGAACGTACTTCAGTACTTTATTTCCACTCACGGTGCTCGTAAAGGTCTGGCTGATACGGCGCTGAAAACGGCTAACTCTGGTTACCTGACTCGTCGTCTGGTAGACGTGACCCAAGATTTGGTGATCACTGAAGACGATTGCGGTACTTCCAGCGGTTACACCATGAAAGCGGTACTGGATGGTGGTGAAGTTATTGAAGCGTTGCGCGATCGTATTTTGGGTCGTGTGGCTGCTACTGACATCATCAATCCTGATACACAAGAAACTGCAATCCCTGCCGGCACATTGCTGGATGAGGATAAAGTTGAACAGATCGATGCGCTGGGTATTGACGAAGTCAAGATCCGTACACCACTGACATGTGAAACACGTCATGGTCTGTGTGCACATTGTTATGGTCGTGATTTGGGTCGCGGTGTGTTGGTTAACCGTGGTGAAGCAGTTGGTGTTATCGCTGCTCAGTCCATTGGTGAACCAGGTACACAGTTGACGATGCGTACGTTCCACATTGGTGGTGCGGCGTCTCGTGCAGCGACAACCAGCACAGTGGAAACCAAAATTGCTGGTCACGTTGGCTTTGCCATCGGCTTGCGTTATGTGACCAACAGCAAAGGCGAGAAAGTTGCGATCTCCCGTTCTGGCGAAATCATCATTTACGATGACAACCGTCGCGAACGTGAACGCCACAAAATCCCTTACGGTGCGAACATTGCCGTGGCGGATGGCGAGAGCGTCAAAGCTGGTCAACGCGTTGCAAGTTGGGATCCATTGACTCGTCCAATCGTGTCTGAGTACTCCGGTTCCGTACGCTTCGAGAACATCGAAGAGAACGTAACGGTAGCTCGTCAGGTTGATGAAGTTACTGGTCTGTCCACATTGGTGGTGATTACACCTAAGACTCGCGGTGGTAAAACATCCGTACGTCCGCAGATCAAACTGCTGAATGAAGCAGGCGAAGAGATCAAGATTGCGGGTACAGACCACATGGTAAACATCTCCTTCCCAGTGGGCGCGTTGATTACAGTGCGTGACGGGCAGCAGGTGGGCGTGGGTGAAATTCTGGCTCGTATTCCTCAGGAATCCCAGAAAACTCGCGATATTACCGGGGGTCTGCCACGTGTGGCTGAACTGTTTGAAGCTCGTTCACCAAAAGATGCTGGCTTGCTGGCAGAAGTTACTGGTACGGTTTCCTTCGGTAAAGACACTAAAGGTAAGCAGCGTCTGATCATCACTGACTTGGAAGGCGTAAGCCACGAGTTCCTGATTCCTAAAGAGAAACAGGTTCTGGTGCACGACGGTCAAGTTGTGAACAAGGGTGAAACCATTGTTGACGGTCCAGCTGATCCGCACGATATCTTGCGTTTGAAAGGTATTGAGCAGTTGGCTAGCTACATCGTTAACGAAGTGCAGGACGTTTACCGTCTGCAGGGTGTGAAGATTAACGATAAGCACATCGAAGTGATTGTTCGCCAGATGCTGCGTCGTGTTCACATTACTGATGCTGGTGATACTGAGTTCATCACGGGTGAACAGGTAGAGCGTTCCGAGTTGCTGAACGAGAACGATCGAGTAGTTGCTAAAGATGAGATCCCTGCAACATACGAAAACGTATTGCTGGGTATTACTAAAGCTTCTCTGTCCACAGACTCCTTCATCTCTGCGGCTTCCTTCCAGGAAACCACACGAGTACTGACCGAAGCAGCCATCATGGGTAAACGTGATGAACTGCGTGGTCTGAAAGAGAACGTGATCGTTGGCCGTTTGATTCCTGCTGGTACTGGTATGGCATATCACAATGCCCGCCACAACAAGGAAGTGTTCGAACAGGCTGAGCGTCAGGCAGCACGTGCACAGGAAAACCCGTTCATGAGCGACAACAATCCATTCATGGATGTTGAAGAAACTGCCTCAACGGAACCTGAAGCCTCTGCATCGGTAGATACAGGCGACGAGGAATAATCCTAGTTAGCTGTCTCTAGACTGCATCAACAACCCCCTGCTACTTTCGAGTACAGGGGGTTGTTGTTTGTGGGGACTGGAAAGAATGATGGGTTGTAGATTCAGTCTACGCAGGTCGCGTGGCTGTACCGAGTGTACAGAGCCCTACATCGTGAGTATGGGCTTAGGCTGATTGTGTATGGAGTACCGATCTAAACGGCGCTGGATCGCCTCTAAGAGCGCATGAGGCCTATAAAGGTAGGCGGTGTCTGTGGAATTGGAGCTGGGCAAGTAGTTAGCCCTGGCCTTTTTGAGTGCTTGGGTAACTCAATCCACTATTGTGGTCTATGTAGAGGAGCAGCAAACAGAAAAAATGCTATCTTTGATAGATAGTGCAGCCGATGAGAGCGTTGCTGCTGAGATGCACATTCATGCCTATTTTCTACGGCAGTAAGATGAGCAGACTCTTACCCATTAAGAGTCGCATAGGCTACCGGCTTACTCTGCTTCTTCGCTGATGGGCAGTTTGACGGTAAAGGTACTGCCTTTGCCTTCTTCACTTTCTAATGTGATGTAGCCACGGTGACGCTGTATCACTGTCTGTACAAACGCTAAACCTATACCACTGCCTACCGGAGCATCCTCAGCGGTGCTGTGAGCGCGATTAAAGGCTTGGAAGATGGTAGGTTGTAGATGATCAGGAATACCCCAGCCTTGGTCTTTAATACTGGCCACAGCGTAGTTGTCTTCTTGGGTAAGCGTGCAGCGTACTGTGGTATTGGGCGAACTGTATTTGATGGCGTTATCCACCAAGTTGTTGAAGGTCCTGCGCAGCATGGTGGCATTTCCGTACACGTACAGTTGTTCTTCGGTAGTGTCGAATGCTATTTCAATGTGTTTGGCTTTAGCGCGTGACCATGCATCGTCGTACACATCGGCTAGCACATCACCCAAATTAACGTCGTGGAATTCAATTTCCATAGCCTCAGCACGAGCCAAGTCCATAAAGTTATTCACAAGCTCTAAGGTGTTAGAGGCATATGATTCTATTTTGCCCAGCAACTGTTTTTCATCTAGCGCCTCTTGTCCCGAACGCTGTAAGGACACCAATGCCAAAATAGAATTCTGCGGTGCGCGCATATCGTGCGAAATGAATCGCAGTGTTTGCTCACGGCGTTGTTGGGCTTCGCGCAAGAGCTCAATCCCTCGGTGTAGAAAGCTCAGTCGTGCCGGTAGAGTTTCTGTAGGGGCTTTGGCTTCTAAGGCTAAACGTAAGGCGGAGTCTTGCGCGCTGAGTACTGAAAGTTCGTGATTAATATGTCGCAATACGGTTTCTTGGCTGCGCCAGTGCCATGCGGGGTAAGCCAGCATCATTACAACCAAGCTGCTTGAAATGGGCAGCCAGAAGTTGAGGAACTGCAGTAACGCCCAGTCTAAACCTACGAGTATCAACCACAGCGCTGTAGTGGTGAGAAAGGCTTTACGGGGTGAGAACCGTATCAGTATCAAACATACCAAATAGATGGGAATGATATTTAAGACGATAACTAGCCATGTGGGTAGAGGCTTAATCCAATTGTCATCACGAGCGTTGCTGAGTGCATTGGCAAGAATTTCTACACCAGCCATGCTGGTACGGTCTACCCATGAACGTGGAGTAGGGTAGTAATCACCTAGGCCGCTGCTCCATGCCCCGACTAACACATAGCGGTCTTTGAACTCTTCAGCGGGTATTAACCCATTAGCGACGGCCGAATAGGGATAGGTCTGATAATGATCCGGCGGCCCTGAGAAGTTAATCATGTATTCAGTAGGCTTAGCGGCTAGCAACGCATCGGCAATCTGCTCTTCACCACCCGCTTTAAGCATGGCAGGAATAATATGTGAAAACGTTTGTTCACCATCTGTGGTGTACAGAGAAATGCGACGTACTGCACCGTCCGGATCGGGGTAAATATTGATAAAACCTAACTCAGCTGCACTTTCAGCAAGTGGTGAGACGGGTTTATCTACCGTAGCGGGGGTGCTGTCAGGCCTAACAATGCTAGGCAGTACAGTACGGCCATGATTTTTGATGGCGTTCGCAAAGGTGAGGTCGTCTTGAGGGTAGGCTGGGTTGTAATCTTGGAAGAGAATATCGAAGCCTACAGCTTTAGCTTGGCTGAGGTTTTCCAAGAGGTTTGCGTGCTCAGCACGGCGCCAAGGCCAGTACCCCATTTGCTGCAGACTACCCTCGTCAATAACCACGAGAGCAATATCAGGATCGGGTTCTGAAACTGGCAACGCCAGTTTCATGTAGAAGTCGTAAAAAGTGCTATCGACTTGGGATAATTTTAAAACGTCTTTGAACTGTATGAGCAAGATAGTCAGCAGAATCAA
This sequence comes from Paenalcaligenes sp. Me52, assembly GCF_050487965.1. Taxonomy (NCBI): domain Bacteria; kingdom Pseudomonadati; phylum Pseudomonadota; class Betaproteobacteria; order Burkholderiales; family Alcaligenaceae; genus Paenalcaligenes; species Paenalcaligenes sp. Me52. The sequence goes on from NZ_JBKQFO010000002.1 coordinate 657,326, forward strand.
GAAAAACGTCATGATTCGCCACTCTAGTAGCACCTGACGCCCCAGCGAACTGGAGCCGGAAGGTGGACGTAGAGGCAAGGCTGTCTTGCGCATACAAAATGGTCAGCCTAGTATTCTTGCAGTGTGACAGGAAGGTCGAAGCTACTCATAATAGGTGAGCCGTCAGAGCTTTGTAAGACCATTTGGCCTGGGAAACTGGCTACGGCATCACGCCCCATTAGACCATCTGCCGCAATACCCCTCACGCGTACGTAGTGAGTACCCGTGCCGCCAGCATGGAAGCTAACGGTAGTATCGGTGGTGGTTTGACGAGAGTAGATCTGTGAACCTTCCTCATCCAGCGTTACTTGTACCAAGTATTCATCTGCGCCAGGCAGTGCAGGGAAAGACACTTGCCAACCGTTGGGGCCACGCTCGGGTTCACTCATAGCAGGCGCTGGCAACAAGTTACCGGTGCTGACTTCGCCAGATGCTTTCACGATAGTCCCTTGGTCGGGTTTGATATACATGGCTTGGTTAGCAGCATCAGTCTGCAACTTGGCTCTACCACTGATAACTTCAGTAATACTGCGGTCATCGTGGCTACGCACACGTAAGTCTGTACCGCGAACGCCAGTAACGGAAACGGGTGTGTGTACTTCAAAACGACCCACACCACGATGGTCCGGCGCCACACGGGTTTCCAACTCGCCTTTTTCCAGCTCAATGATAGAGTCAGTCAAACCTGCATGAGTAAAGTCGCGTAGACGTTTCAAGCTTAGGTTGCTGGAAGGTGGCAAGGTAATGGTACTGTCATCGCTTAACTGCAATGTCAGAAAAGCATTGCTGCCTACCACAATGGAATCACCTTCTTTCAGCATGCCGCCAGTTTGCGGGCGCTGGCCGTTGATGGTGATGTCGCCACTGTAGTGACTGATACGTGCTTGGCCGGGTACTTCGGCGATCAGCGAAAACGGAATACGTAGTGCTTTACCAATAGGCAATGCCAATGGATCAGCCACATTATTTAAGCTTTGCAATGTACGCCAGTGGTTGCTTTGACCTGTATATAACTTTGATAGGGCAGAGAGCGTATCGCCTGACCGCACGTTATAGATAAAATCGTCGCCCTCGGCGCCAGAGGGCTGGGCCACACTGGTCGTGCCGGCTAACAAGCTAAATGTAGTGAAACAAGCGAGGGCGAGATGTTTAAGCATAGTTATATAGCGTTTATGTTTTTAGAGCTCGTTAACGGTTTCTAGGCGATAGCCCAGTGCATAAGAAGCGTTCAAACGCACACCGTTTTCGGGACGCAATTGTAACTTGCGTCGAATGTTAGAAAGGTGAGTATCCAAAGTACGTGAGGTGGCCGGAATTTCGCGGTTCCATACAGCGGTACTGAGTACATCACGGGAAAACAACCTACCAGGATTGCGAAACAACAACAGAGCTAGCTCAAACTCTTTAGGAGCCAACTCTACAGCTTCACCGTGCAACGTAATGGCACCGGCAGCAGGATCAATACTGTAAGGACCAAACTCAAAAGAGTCTGTAGAAGGTGTAACCGGGTTCATCCTGCGCAACAGGGCTTGAACTCTGGCTTGTAGCTCGGCAGGCCGAATGGGCTTACCCATGTAGTCGTCTGCACCAGCTTGCAGCCCAATCACCAAGTCTTCCTCGGCGGTTCTGCTGGTTAAGAACAACACGGGCAGAGCATAACCTAATTTAGACCGCACCCAGTGTAATACATCTAGGCCGCTCATGTCAGGGAGCTCCCAGTCCAATACCAGCACGTTGAAATCGTGCGGCTTAGCTAATGCTGCCAACAATGATTTTCCAGTATGGAAGGGCGAGCAGGTGTAGCCGGCTGAGTCCAGTGTCTTGACGATCATTTCGCTTTGTACTGGATCGTCTTCCAAGGAGGCAATATTCATGGGCATTAATATTAAAAGCAAGAAATTGTAGGAAGTATAACTTTTCCCCCTAGGGGGCCGGGTATCGTATGCAACTACCCGTTACTTTAGCGTCACGCAGCCCGCGCAAACACTGGCGTTCCGTGCATAAACTATTGACCCAGAAAACATTTGCGTGGTAAATTGGCTAGCTTACTCATGGGATCCTTTGCCGGTATTCCTAGGTAAATAAACCCAGTGCACGGGGTTATGTCTATGTAGAAGCATCTATATAGGCCCAAAAAAGCTTGTTTTAGCTACGCCTTTTAATTCATGTTGCTACGGTTCGTATCAACATGTGCTGTCAGAGTTGTATTGTGATGGCAATACGTTAATCGGTAAACCCTGCTCTGTGGTCCTTTGTTGCCAGGCCCGCTCTTTTACGTAAATGTTCGTTGTGGGCGGTTCTGTGCAAGTCGTCCCGGCGACACGAATACTGTCGCAAGGATATGTTCGTTTTTGTACGTAAAGGATACGTCGAGGCTATGCCAACCATTAGTCAATTAGTACGCAAGCCGCGTGCCGTATCTCGTCCAGGCAGCAAAAGTCCTGCCCTCGAGAACTGCCCGCAGCGTCGTGGTGTTTGCACCCGTGTGTACACAACAACCCCTAAAAAACCTAACTCTGCTCTGCGTAAAGTCGCCAAGGTTCGCTTGACCAACGGTTACGAAGTTATTTCGTACATCGGTGGTGAAGGCCACAACCTGCAGGAACACTCGGTCGTTCTGATCCGCGGTGGTCGTGTAAAAGACTTACCAGGTGTGCGTTATCACATCGTTCGTGGTGCACTTGACCTGCAAGGCGTGAAAGATCGTAAACAGGCTCGCTCCAAATACGGCGCGAAACGTCCTAAGAAGTAATTTACTGCTTTCTGCTGGCCGGATAATCTGGCCCGTGTCCGTGCAGCCTTTGCTGTCCTGATGCAAAGGCATGTAAGTGGTCATTTGTCATGAATGGCCAAGACCGTGAAAAGCGGCTCAACTGAATAGTCACAAGGAAATATTATGCCTCGCCGTCGCGAAGTACCCAAAAGAGAAATCCTGCCAGATCCTAAATTTGGTAGCGTAGAACTCGCAAAATTCATGAATATCGTGATGTTGTCCGGTAAGAAAGCTGTTGCCGAACGCATCGTGTATGGTGCCCTCGATCAAATCCAGGAAAAAGCCGGCAAAGATCCGATCGAAGTGTTCACCGCTGCAATCAATAACGTAAAACCTGTAGTTGAAGTTAAAGGCCGCCGTGTTGGTGGTGCTAACTATCAAGTGCCTGTTGAAGTTCGTCCTGTCCGTCGTTTGGCGTTGGCCATGCGTTGGGTACGCGAAGCTGCTAAAAAACGCAGCGAAAAATCCATGGACCTGCGTTTGGCTGGCGAATTGCTGGATGCCGCAGAAGGTCGTGGTGGTGCAATGAGAAAGCGTGAAGACACGCATAGAATGGCCGAAGCCAACAAGGCATTCAGCCATTTCCGTTGGTAATCAAAGGACAAAATCATGGCCCGCAAAACCCCCATCGATCGCTATCGTAATATTGGTATTTCGGCACACATTGACGCCGGTAAAACCACAACGACAGAGCGCATCCTGTTTTACACTGGTGTAAGCCACAAGCTGGGCGAAACCCACGAGGGTTCCGCAACCATGGACTGGATGGAGCAAGAGCAAGAGCGTGGTATTACCATTACCTCTGCTGCTACCACAGCGTTCTGGAGCGGTATGGCTGGCAATTACCCAGAGCACCGTATCAACATTATTGACACCCCCGGGCACGTGGACTTTACCATTGAGGTAGAGCGTTCCATGCGTGTTCTGGACGGCGCAGTAATGGTGTATTGTGCTGTGGGCGGTGTGCAGCCACAGTCCGAAACAGTATGGCGCCAAGCTAACAAGTACGGTGTGCCACGTTTGTTGTTCATCAACAAAATGGACCGTACTGGTGCTAACTTCTTCAAAGTGTACGAACAGCTCAAACTACGTTTGAAAGCTAGTCCTGTGCCTGTTGTTTTGCCTATCGGCGCCGAAGATGAATTCAAAGGCGTAGTTGATCTGGTCAAAATGAAGGCTATCCTTTGGGATGAAGCCAGCCTGGGCGTGAAATTTGAATACGTTGATATTCCTGCAGACTTGGTTGCCGATGCCAACAAATGGCGCGAAAACCTGGTTGAAGCTGCAGCTGAAGCCAGCGAAGAGTTGATGAACAAATACCTGGAAGAAGGCGACCTGTCCGAGGCCGACCTGCATTTCGGTATCCGTACTCGTACTATTGCTGGCGAAATCCAGCCAATGCTGTGTGGTACTGCGTTCAAAAACAAAGGTGTTCAGCGCATGCTGGATGCTGTAATCGACTACATGCCATCCCCAGTGGATATCCCTGACGTGGCTGGTGAAGACGATGACGGCAATCCTATCTCTCGTCCTGCTGACGATGAAGCTCCTCTGTCCGCATTGGCATTTAAGCTGATGACAGATAACTTCGTTGGTCAATTGACGTTTGTGCGTGTGTACTCCGGCGTTCTGCGCTCTGGCGACACTGTGTACAACTCAGTGAAAGGCAAGCGTGAGCGTATCGGCCGTATTCTGCAGATGCACGCGAACAACCGTGCTGAACTGAAAGAGCTGGTAGCGGGTGATATCGCTGCGGTGGTGGGTTTGAAAGAAGTTACTACCGGTGAAACTCTGTGCGACATGCAGAACCATATCGTTCTGGAGCGCATGGTGTTCCCTGAGCCTGTGATTTCTCAGGCTGTTGAACCTAAAACCAAATCCGACCAAGAAAGAATGGGTGTGGCTTTGTCTCGCTTGGCGCAGGAAGATCCTTCTTTCCGCGTAACAAGTGATGAAGAATCCGGCCAGACTATTATTTCTGGTATGGGTGAGCTGCACTTGGAAGTTCTGGTTGACCGTATGCGTCGCGAGTTCAACGTTGAAGCTAACGTTGGTAAGCCACAAGTGGCCTACCGCGAAACAATCCGTAAGGTTTGTCCAGAAGTTGAAGGTAAATTTGTTCGTCAGTCCGGCGGTCGTGGTCAATACGGTCACGTGGTACTGAAACTTGAGCCACTGGAAGCTGGTGGTGGTTACGAGTTCGTTGACGAAATCAAAGGTGGTGTGGTTCCACGTGAATACATTCCTGCCGTTGATAAAGGTATCCGCGAAACACTACCTGCTGGTGTGATCGCTGGTTACCCAGTAGTAGACGTGAAAGCAACGCTGTTCTTCGGTTCTTACCACGATGTGGACTCGAACGAAAACGCCTTCCGTCTGGCTGGTTCCATGGCGTTCAAAGAGGGTATGCGCCGCGCTGATCCAGTGCTGCTAGAACCCATGATGGCTGTTGATGTTGAAACGCCAGAAGAGTACGCCGGTACAGTGATGGGTGACTTGTCATCCCGTCGCGGTATGGTTCAGGGTATGGAAGACATTCCTGGTGGTGGCAAAATCATCAAGGCAGAGGTTCCTCTGGCCGAGATGTTTGGTTACTCAACCAGCTTGCGTTCTCAGACCCAGGGTCGTGCTACGTACAGCATGGAGTTCAAGCAGTACTCTGAAGCTCCTAAGCATGTAGCTGATGAAGTTGTCAGCGCGCGTGCAAAATAAATAACACGTTAAGGCCAGTCTGTTGTATAAACGGGCTGGTCTATAAATTTTTGTTTTCCTGAAAACATAGTAGAGATAAATCATGGCAAAAGGTAAGTTTGAACGGACTAAACCGCACGTCAACGTAGGTACAATTGGTCACGTTGACCACGGTAAAACAACACTGACTGCAGCGATCTGCACGGTTTTGGCAAAAGCATACGGCGGTGAAGCACGTGACT
>NZ_JBKQFO010000003.1:0-465609 GCF_050487965.1 Paenalcaligenes sp. Me52
CCAGAGAAGTGAAATTATGAAGCAATTTGTTTTTGGTGTCAAGCGTTTATTTTCAAAACATTTAAAACCGAAACTACTTCAAAACCACTCACAAAAATTAACTCTCAAACCTGAAAATTAAGTTTTGCGCTCTTCAGCAAAGAAAGAAACTTTAACATGGTTTTTTAAAACTTGTCAAGATTTATTTTCTTGCCGTTTCACCCTTTCGGATGAATCGCAACCTTCCGTAGAAGACCGCTACCTTGTGAAGCAAACTGCTTTTCAAACAAGGGAGTGAACTATAGTCCTTTTCCCTGCTGCCTGTCAAACGTTTGTTTTACTTGGCTTTCGTTGTTTGAGCTTGGGATCCACCTAGGGAAAACCCGTATGCCTTGCAACGAAGAAACGAAACTATAGCACCATCAATCACGCCCGCACAAGCTCTTTATGACAAATAAATGAAGATTTTATGAAGATATTTTCAAACCCCCATAAATTCAATAGGTTACGGTTTGAAATATTTTCGAGAGACCAGAAGACTCTCACAAAGAACCCGTTTGAAGCCCGCAACTAACTAACTAACTAACTAACTAACTAACTAACTAACTAACTAACTAACTAACTAACTAACTAACTAACTAACTAACTAACTAACTAACTAACTAACTAACTAACTAACGTACAGTACTGACCTGTTCATCTCACTCCTGTCATATCTTCTCTTGGTAGCCAGCGAACAGCAAAGCCGCCTTTCTATATATAGCTAGGTAGATGTGCACACCACAGATCTTGATCACTCACATTTATGACCTGCTCATAGAACGCTCCTCTTATATATCTCTAGTCTCTTCGGTAGAAGTATCGCTGACACACCATTATCAAGTTATAGGAGGAATACTCGAGACACCTACGATGAGATGCAATTCGCTCATTGCTATCTATATAGATATAGTTCAGTTGACCACCGCTCCACTACTAACCAGCCGCACTCGCTAAAGTAAGAGCATAGCGTGCATGGCTAAGGTACCTTGCCCTATAACAACCTTTTGCTATTCCTTATTAAGCGGCAACACCTAAATAGCCAGACTCTGTAAGCCTACGATCTATACATGCCTTTTCTTGCTAGCTACATCTCTCTTATATATAGAGTCCGCAGCACATCTCTGTCGCTAAGATCAAAAATGACTGCTGTAATTGTTCTGTAGGAATGCAGGATCATCTTTTTCCTGTCCGCTCTACTTATCTCACCAAGCGAGCCATCTACCCTCTAGCCAACAACCGCACAAGCGCTCCCCACATACTCTATATAGACATACTCACAGCCAGGCACAAACAATATAGCCCACTCATACCCTGTCGCGAACTTTTCGCTGGTAAATGGTGAATAACATTATTTTTAGAGACAACGAACAAGCTCTAAAAGCCTGATCGATTCCGTTATCTTCTATCTGGCGTGGATTCGCCTACCCTCATCACATGCACAACTCTCTATATTAAGAGGAGCAACAAGCCCCTCATCTAGGTAACAAAATACACAAGCCCGCCTCAGCTAGAACTATCTCTAGCGATTTTTCTGAAGTATTTCTACGGATTCAAGAGGCTCTTACTGTTCTTACTATATAGAATAGAGCACTAGCACCTTCCTAAACTTCGCCCTACACTGGGTTGATTGCAACTTTGTCACTACAAACATGCCTGAAGACATTCTGATTAACATTACCCCCTTTGAAACTCGCGCGGTCGTCGTAGAGCAAGGGGCTGTGCAAGAACTGCACATAGAGCGCAGCATCCAACGTGGCTTCGTAGGCAACATTTATCTTGGCAAGGTAGCTCGTGTGCTGCCTGGTATGCAAAGTGCATTTATAGATATAGGACAAGAACGCGCAGCGTTCGTACATATTTCAGATTTACGCCAGAACCGCACTGAACGCTTAAACGGCAGTAATCCTACTCCCATAGAAAAACTGCTATTTGAAGGCCAATCGTTAATTGTTCAGGTAACCAAAGATCCATTAGGTACAAAAGGGGCCAGGGTTTCCACGCAAGTTAGTATTGCTGGCCGCATGTTGGTCTATTTGCCTTTTGATCCCCACATTGGTGTATCACAACGCATAGAAGACGAAGCTCTGCGTATTTCGCTTAGGGAAAAAATTGAAGCGCTAAATAGCCCTGATGAGAAAGGCGGATTCATCGTACGTACTCAAGCTGAGCAAGCAAGCGACGAAGAGTTACGTGCTGACTGCGAATACTTGCGTAAGCTGTGGAGCATTATCCAACAGCGTTTACGTACCCAACCTTGCCCTTCTACGCTGTACACCGATTTAGATCTAACCCAACGCGTGCTGCGCGATATGGTCACACCGGAAACTCACAACATTATTGTTGATTCGCGTACCGTCACCCAGCAAATGAAAGAGTGGGCTGAGATTTATACGCCTTCAGTACTAGACAGAATTCAACTCTACACCGGTACCCGCCCCCTTTTCGATACCGTGCATGTTGATGAAGAGATTTCACGTGCCCTATCAAGACGAGTAGATTTGAAATCAGGTGGTTATTTAATTATTGACCAAACAGAAGCGCTAACCACAGTAGACGTAAACACTGGCGGTTACGTGGGTGGTCGCAATTTTGGCGATACGATTTTTAAAACCAACTTGGAAGCTGCTGGCACGATTGCCCGTCAACTGCGATTGAGGAACTTAGGTGGCATTATTGTGTTGGACTTCATCGATATGGATAACGATGAACACCGCCAAAGCGTATTAAATGAACTGCAAACAGCGCTGAGTAAAGACCGCACTCGCATCACCGTCAGTAATTTCAGCCAGCTAGGCTTGGTCGAAATGACACGCAAACGCACCAGAGAGTCACTGAATAACTTGCTATGCGAGCCCTGCCCTACCTGCCAATCACGCGGTAGCGTCAAAACCTCTCGCACTATTTGTTATGACATTTTGCGTGAGGTGCTTCGTGAAGCCAGACAATTCAACCCCAAAGAGTTCAGGGTTCTGGCATCACAAGAAGTGGTGGATTTATTCCTAGAGGAAGAAAGTGAGCACTTAGCTCAAACTGGGGACTTCATCGGTAAACCTATTTCCCTGGAAGTAGATCCCCAGCACGCTCAAGAACAGTACGACATCATACTGTTCTAACTACAACCATTAACCTTCTGTACCCCAGCACACTTTAGGGTCTTGCAAAATGCGCAAGGCCCTTGTTGCTTCTTTGCCCGACATTGGGAAATAACTGTAAACCGTAGCTTCTACGTAGCCAGTTCCGTACGACGTCAAATCAAACAAAATGCTTTCTTTGGTTTCTATGCCTGGTTTAGGTTTATAGACGACGGTAGCGTAATGTATTTGATACGGATCCAACGACCACTCGAACTCTGAACCGCAAAGACGTTGGTTAGCAAATAGGTTTTGCTGGATTTCAGCCAGAGAGCTGTAGAAGCGATATGTATCTCGCTGATACTGCTCTTGGCGCAATGTGGACTGATCTTGACTCACTGGCGCCGTTGCCACACAACCAGCCAAACCTACAGCGGCCAATGCCACGATTTTCCCCAACACTTTCATACCTGCTTTCCTTTCTAGAAGTTCTCTGCGGTTTATTTGGTCTTACTAGCTTTACTGCTCACCGTCTGCTTTCTCGGTGAACTCCATGTTATAGAGCGACGCATACATACCGCCCAAATTCAGTAACTCTTGATGTGTGCCTTGCTCTGCAATTTGGCCTTTCTCCAATACCAAAATTGAGTTGGCATTTTGGATGGTTGTGAGCCTATGGGCAATCACCAAGGTAGTACGATTCTCCATCAGCTTATCTAGCGCATTCTGAATCTGCCATTCAGACTCATTATCCAAAGCGGATGTTGCTTCATCCAAAATCAAAATAGGACTATCTTTAATCAACGCTCTAGCAATCGCTAACCGCTGGCGCTGGCCACCCGACAACATGTTTGCTTTCTCACCCACAGGAGCATTTAGCCCTTCTGGTAAAGAACGCACAAAATCAGCCAAGCTTGCCGCCTCAAGCGCCGCCCACACCTCTTCGTCTGTTTTCCCTGAGTAGCCACCATAGGCAACGTTGTCACGGATACTTCCCTCGAACAACACTACATCTTGGCTAACCATAGAAATCTGAGCCCGCAATGTGCGCAAATCTAGATCTTGGATATCGATACCATCAATCAGTACCTGACCGCTGTCTGGCACGATAAAACGCGGCAGCATATTCGCCAAGGTGGTTTTACCGCTACCAGAGCGCCCTACTAACGCAATAGTTTGTCCCGATTTAGCACTGAAGCTTAGGTTATTCACCACAGGGTTATCGGAACCATCAAAAGCGTGTGTCACCTGACGATATTCCACATTGCCTTTCACAGGGGTAGGCAGTGCTGTTTTAGCGCCTTCGGGTTCTACTTCCGCATCAATCAACGAAAACACACTTTCTGCGGCTACCAACATACGCTGCGTAGTTCCAGCCATGCCAGTGAGGCGACGAATAGGGTCAAACAACTGAGCCAACGCACCCAAAAAGGCCGCAAAGCTACCTACTGTTAAGCCGTCTACAGACGACTGGTACAACGCCATCGCAACCACACCCGCAACGGCCAAGGAAATAAAGAATTGAGTAATAGGTGACAGCGCTGCATTAGCGGTAGCGGCACGCATTGCAAACCTACGCAGCCTACCGTTGACGTACACAAAACGTTCAGTTTCGTGCTCATAGCCATTAAACAGCTTAACAACACGCTCGCCTTCAATCGTTTCACTTACCACTCGCACCATCTCGGCGTTCATGTTGATGGTGTCACGATTGATTTTCTTCAAGCGCAACGCCACGATACGGGCGGTGATAAACGAGATGGGCAGCATAATGAACACAATGAGTGTGAGCTGCCACGACATATAAAACAGCACGGCGATCAACGCTACGATCGCAATACTTTCACGCACCAAAACGGTGATCACTTCGGTTGCCACTGTGGCCATCGTATTGGCATCAATGGTGAAGCGGTTTAATAGCCTACCTGTATCGCCACGCTTAAAATACGAGTCAGGCAAGGTTAGCAATTTGGAAAACATATCTGCACGCATGGTGCGCAGCATATTGTTGGCAATCAGTGCCAATAAATAATCACTACCAAATGAGGCCACACCGCGTACGAACATCAGAATCACAATGACCAGCGGGATGCTCCACACATAGTGTGGTTTAACACCAGAGAAACCCTCATCCAGCAACGGTTCCATAATCAGAGCCAGCACAGGTTTAGTAGCGGCAACAATTACCACCAAGATCAGTGCTACAACGGTGAGTTTCCAGTACGGGGCTACGCGCCTATAAATACGCGGCCAAACGTCGGCATCAAATAACTGCTTTTTAAGATCCGATGATAGTTTTTGTGTCTTCAACTGTGGCTCACTTTATACTAAGAGTCTGCGTGCATTTTAACGCTGATATGCACCCAGTACTCAACCCATGACTTGATGCTGTTTGTATGCCTGTTTCCACCACCACTGAATCCCCTGTTATTTACCTACGGATGCCCAATTGGGTGGGTGATTGCCTCATGTGCTTACCCATACTGCATGCACTGCTGCAACAGCGTGCACGAATTGTAGTGTGTGCTCGCCCATGGGCTAAGAATTTATTGTCTGCCTATGCCCCACAACTGGAGGGGATAGTGGTTATGGAAGGCAAAACCGTTGCTGATGCTACTCGGGTACGCCAATTCCGTCAGCAACACAGCCACTCTACCGCATACGGCCTCATTCTACCTGACTCACTATCCAGCGCTTTGGTATTCAAACTAGCGGGACTACGTAGTGCGGGATACCGCGACGAAGGCCGCGCTATCTTGCTGAAATGGCCTGAGAAAAAACCAGAAACGCCTATGCATGCCGTAGAGTTCTGGTATTACTTGGCACATCGTGCCTGCCAACAGTGGCAGATTTCCTTACCGGAACAACCCTCTACAACACTAGCATTGCAACTACGTCCTGAAGCTGAAGCCCTGTGCTTACAAAAGATGCGCGAATCAGGGCTTGAGTCTGGACGCTTTGTTTTGCTCGCCCCTACAGCCAAGGGCATACATAAAGGCCAAATTAAAACATGGGCCTCCTATGAGCAGTTATATGCTGCACTAGAGCCTTTGGGGCTCCCCATCATCATGTGCCCACCGGCGAATGAGGTGGACGCTGCACATCAACAAGCCCCTACCATTCCCATCCTGCCTGCTTTACCATTAGATAGTTTTGCAGCACTATGCCAACACGCTGCCCTTGTGGTGTGTAATGACTCTGGCGTCTCCCACTTAGCAGCAGCAGTGGGCGCTCAACAGCTTAGTCTCTTTGGTGTGACATCTCCTTCTCGCACGGGCCCATGGTCTCCCGTTGCCCATAGCTTGGGTGAACAAGGCAAGTGGCCTACTTTGGAAGAGGTAGTGCAAGCAAGCCAAGCATTGTTAAACGCACACGAGAAAGTCGTAGTATGAACCTGACCTCCTGGCTCCCCCAACTCGTTATTCCTATAAACCTAGCCGGCGCACTCGTTGTCATAGCGCTGTTGTTTTTCTTGATTCGATGGCGCAAGCTTGCCGCCCTGTTAACACTAACAGCAGTCGCATGGGTAGTAGGCTGGTCATTGCCTGGCGTGACCTTATGGGCAGGCGGTTACTTAGAGCAACGTTACCCCCATCAAGCCTTAGAAAAAATCCCTGATGCACAAGCCATTATTGTGTTGGGTGGGCATACAGCCAATAACCGCAAGAACTGGTTTGAAGAGCTAGATACCAACAACACATTATCGCGCGTGGATTATGCAGCCGCGCTCTATGCCGCAGGTAAAGCCCCACAAATTATTGTGTCTGGCGCAGCCTTTGATGGCGGCATGAGCGAAGCTCAAATGATGGCGCGTTCGTTGGAACAATTACATGTACCTAGCAATAAAATCCTACTAGAGCGTGAAAGCCAAAACACTCGCGAAAATGCCCTTTTCAGCATTAACAAGCTACGCACTAACGGCATTACCAAAGTCTTGCTAGTGACCTCTTCTCTACATATGCCACGTTCAATGGCAACATTTGAGAACCGTGGCATAGAGGTGATTCCTGCCCCGGTAGCACCGCAAATTCTATTGCCCGAACACAGTGACGTAGATCTTTGGATACCTTCTTGGCGCACATTACACGCCAGTCGCTCTATCATCAAAGAGTATGTAGGCTTGATCGTTTACTGGACTAGAGGCTGGATTTAATGCAATGCAGACCAGAGTGTGGGGCATGTTGCACCGCCCCCTCTATCAGCAGCCCTATACCGGGCATGCCACACGGCAAACCTGCTGGCACGCCCTGTATACAGTTAGATGAACAATTGCGCTGCAAGATTTTTGGTCAACCAGAAAGACCCAGTTGCTGTGCTGGCTTGCAGCCCTCTGAAGAAATGTGTGGCAGTTCAAGAGAAGAAGCGCTCATTTGGCTAGGCACCTTAGAGCGCCTGACGCTTCCCTCCTAAGCTTTCTCAGTAGGTTTAACGGCTTTTCAGTTTTCTACTGAGTAACTTCCAATTATTAAATACTGGCGCAATCAGCGGATGGTGGCTGGCGCGTATGCGCTTTGCCAATGTTTTTGCTGGACGATTGCGTACCGCAAACCGGTGGATACGAGCACTGTCTGTATCTGATGTATTTCTACCGAATGCCATGGTCGTGTACAGATGACTAAAGCCATTTTTCTGAGCAATGGCAATGTAGTCCTCATCAAAATAACCTTGCGGCCAACACAAGTGCTGAGAGACTTCCCCTAGCTCTTTTTGCAAGCACAAACGGGATTGCTCTAGTTCCCACTGCATACGATCATTCTTGGCTTCTGCGGGCATTAAGTCCCAACGCGTGTGCGTATGGGTGTGGCTATGAAACTCAATCAGGCCACTTTCGCGCATTGCTTCTACTTCGCTCCAGCGAGCAATCACCTCATCACTACGCCCTGCATCAATCAGCTCTTCGCACTCTCGATGTTCGGGGCAGTTTGGTACATTGTCTTGCCCCATGACAGGACGCACAGGACCATGATGCAACCATGAGGTCACCAAAAATATGGTGGCCTTAAACTGGTATTTCTGCAGCAGTGGAAACGCATACACCCAGTTATCCAAGTAACCATCATCAAAGGTAATCAGTACTGCTTTACCTTGATCCTTACCGTCAAGATGCTGAGCAAACTCATCCAGAGTCAGTGATTTGTAGCCCTCTTTTTTCAACCAACGCAGTTGGTCTTCAAAGTTTTCTGGCGTGCAACCTATCATGCCACCACCAGGACGTACGTGGTGGTACATCAACACAGGTACTGAAGACTTAAACATGGTGTAGTTGCTCCAACCAACGGTAATAGCTGCGCTCAGTTTGATCGCACAGTGCCTTTAAGGTGAATCGATTTTCTACAATTCCGTACTGATAGCCGATTTCGCCCATTTCATGACGTAACTCTGGGTTATCCAATAACTGCCCTATGGCTTGTGTTAGTGCTGACGTATCGCCAAACGGCACCACAAAACCACTTTTACCAGGCACCATCATTTCGGACACACCGCCCACATCTGTACCTACTACAGGCACACGTGCCGCAGCAGCCTCAGCAAATGCCGTGCCCGAAGCCTCTATATGTGTAGCCAACGCAAACACATCAAAGTCACCGATTAGCTCAGGGACATCATTACGTGTCCCCATAAAATGCACTTGCTGACTCACACCAGACTGTTTGGCTTGTTCTTGCAAGCGTTGCATCTCGCCGCCATCGCCCACGATGACCAAGTGCACCTTGCTGTTTGTACTCATCAAAGGCACCATCGCATCAATCAGCGTATCCATCCCTTTGGGTCTACGCAACACGGCAATACTGCCCACGATTAAATCGTCAGGCTGCAGCCCTAATTCCGCGCGCAGCTTTTGTGGCGGTAATGGATCAGGTAGATTCACCGCAGGTGGTGCAATATCTACGTGATCCGGATCTATACCTCTATCGGTAATCTGCTTACGCACAAACTCACTAACAGTAATTAACCGATGTGGAATCCATTTGTACGTCAGCAGCGACCCAATAGGTCTGGCTAGATGTCGACTACGTACAACCAACGGCACTCCAGCCAATCTAGCTGGAATACCTACTTGCACGCTATCAATACGGCTAGCCGTGTTCACCACATCGTAGTGATGCGTTTTAAAGAACTTACGCAGGCGGAACAAATTACGCCAGAAATCCATACCTTTTTTCATTCTGACGGTATGCACCACAAACCCATCTTGCTCTAACAACTGGCGCAATTGAGCCTGCGGCTGGCACAGCATTTCTACCTTGTGACCTTTTGCTCTGAGCTCTAGCATCAAACGGTGCACATAGCGCTCTTGACCGCCATAACTGGTGGCAGCTTCTGCAAATAAAATGCTTAATTTACGCATAATTTAGTATTCGATCTCCATGGCTTCCTCGCCAAGCCAATCGGTAATTTGCACAAACATAGAGTCCGCCAAACGTACACGCCACTCTTCGCCCAAACGTACGGTGCAGGAGTAGTCGGGATTATGTATCTGCACATCTACCCACACCCCCGGGATATTGTTTTCAGGCTCTGCTCTAAAAGGATTTAATACCTGACGCAAACGCTGCACATCTTGATTGTCACGCAACACTAAGCTCAGACTGCGAGCCCGTGCCTCACGCGCCCCCTGCAAACTAAGAATCTCATCTGCAGTGACTCGCAAACCACCGGTGTAATCATCATGGCTCACTTTACCTTGAATAATCACCAGTTGGTCTTCACGTAAGTGCTGTTTGTTCGCCTCAAACACTTCATTAAAGATGGATACTTCTACTTGTGCAGAACCATCATCCAATAAGGCATACAGCATTTTCCCTCTACGGGTCATGCGCACTCGTACCGAGGCCAAAACGCCTGCAAACCATTGCGGTGAACGCGATGGTTCTAGCTTTGCTAATGGACGTGGTGCAAAACGTCGTACTTCGTCGCGCCACGCATCGAACAGATGGGCGCTGAAATAAAAACCAATAGCCGTTTTTTCTTCGCGCAGTTTGGTTTGTAAATCCCACGGACGCACACGCGCCAACTCGCTTTCTACAATTTCATCGGTACCGCTGTCGTCAAACAAACTGGCTTGGTTGGCATTACGCGCCACCTGGTCCGCAGCTTCTACGGCATGGCTTAGCGATGTCAGCAAAGCTGCGCGGTTTTCTTCCACGCTATCAAACGCACCAGCACGAATCAGCGCTTCAATGGTACGTTTATTCACTACCTGTCGGTCTACCCTACGGCAGAAATCAAACAAACTCGTGAAATTGCCGCCTGCTTTACGCGCCTCAACGATAGACTCTACTGCCGCTTGGCCCGTACCTTTTACCGCTCCCAAACCGTATCGAATTGTGCGAGGCGGTTTACCTTCTTTGGTGTAACGGTCTTGTACCGGCTCGAAGCGGTAGTTAGACGCGTTAATGTCCGGCGGCAACACCTCAATACCGTTAGCTAGAGCGTCTTGCCAGAAAATCTGTACTTTGTCGGTGTCGTCCATATCAGACAACATCGTCGCCGCCAAAAACTCAGCTGGATGATGCGCTTTCAACCATGCCGTATGGTAGGCAATCAGCGCATACGCCGCCGAGTGACTCTTGTTAAAACCGTAGCCTGCGAATTTTTCCATCAGGTCAAACAGTTTTACCGCCAAGTCGCCATCGTAGCCCTTTGCTACTGCACCTTTCTCAAAGATCTCACGGTGCTTAGCCATTTCTTCGGGTTTTTTCTTACCCATCGCACGGCGCAGTAAGTCAGCGCCACCTAGCGAATAGCCGCCGATGATCTGTGAAATCAGCATCACCTGTTCCTGATACACAATCACCCCGTAGGTGCTGGTCAGTACAGATTCTAGGTCTGGGTGGAAGTAATCTACCTCTGCCCTACCATGCTTACGGTTCACGAAGTCCACCACCATCCCTGACTCTAACGGACCGGGACGATACAACGCCAACATCGCAATAATGTCTTCAAAGTTGCTGGGACGCAGACTGCGCAGCAACTCTTTCATCCCCCGTGATTCGAGCTGGAACACGGCGGTAGTATTACCCTCACACAAGATGCGGTACGCATCTGGATCGTCTAAGGATAAGGACATCAAGTTGAAATCCGTTCTGGATGGGTTAAAAGCACGTACGTACTTTTCTGCCCAGTCCAAAATAGTCAAGTTGCGCAGGCCCAAGAAGTCAAACTTCACCAAGCCGGCTTGTTCAACGTCATCTTTATCGTATTGGGATACTGCATTGGTATCGATGCCAGGCTGTCGGTACAACGGGCAGAAGTCCACCAGTTTCCCGGGAGCAATCAACACGCCCCCAGCGTGCATACCTACACTTCGTGTCAAACCTTCTAAAGGCTTAGCCAAGTCAATGAGCGCGCGTACTTCTTCGTCGTTTTCGTAGCGGTCTTTGAACGCTGGTTCGTCGGACAAGGCACGCGACAACGTCCACGGGTCAGCCGGACTAAAAGGAATCAGCTTAGATAAACCATCACACATGCTATAAGGCAGCTCTAATACACGCCCTACGTCACGCACTACAGCCTTCGCCCCCAAGGTACCAAAGGTGGCAATCTGACTGACCGCCTGCGGGCCGTACTTCTGCTTCACATAGTCAATGACCCGCTCACGGTTATCCTGACAAAAGTCGATATCGAAGTCAGGCATGGATACCCGTTCAGGATTCAGGAATCGCTCGAACAGCAAGTCATAACGCAGAGGATCTAGGTCAGTAATACCCAAACTGTAGGCCACCAACGAACCCGCACCTGAACCACGGCCCGGCCCTACAGGCACACCGTTATTTTTACCCCAGTTAATAAAGTCAGCCACGATCAGGAAGTAGCCAGGGAACCCCATCGTCACAATGGTGTTGCACTCCCAATCTAAGCGCTTACGGTATTCGGGGTACTGCGCGTTGCGTTCCTCTTCATTGGGATACAACTGCTTCATGCGCACATCTAGCCCCGCTATGGCTTCTTGCACCAAGAAGTCATCCAGACTCATACCGTCTGGTGTGGGGAAGTCAGGCAAGCACGCTTTACCCAAGGTCAGCGTCAAGTTACAACGCTTAGCAATCTCTATGGTGTTAGCCAACGCTGAAGGGATATCAGCAAACTTGCTGTACATCGCCTCAGAATCTAAAAAGTACTGCTCGGTAGTAAAGCGTTTAACACGGCGTGGGTTCGCCAACTGTTCGCCTTCTGCAATACACACCCGCACTTCGTGAGCACGGAAATCGTCGGGCTCCATGAACTGAATGGGGTGTGTAGCTACTACAGGAAGTTTTAGCTCAGCCGCCAAACCACATGCGGCGTGCACATATGCATCATCGCCATCGTGGCCTGCACGTTGTAACTCGATATAGAAACGATTGGGATAATGCTCTGCCCAGAAGTTGGCATACTCACGCGCCAAATCGGCATTACCTGCATCAATAGCCTGACCAATATCGCCCATGCGTCCGCCGGACAATAAAATCAGATTTTGTTGGTTCTCTAACCACTCACGACGTACTTCGCCACGCCCTTTGTATTGGTTCTCTAACCATGCTTTGGTCAGCAGATCACACAGGTCTAAATAACCTTGGTGATTCATCACCAATACCAACAGACGGAAAGGTTTTTCTCGGTCGTGCTCGTTTTCCACCCATAAATCAGAACCAGCTATCGCCTTGATACCTTTTTTGCGTGCTTCTTTATAGAACTTGATCAGCCCGAACAAGTTACATAAATCGGTAAGCGCCATTGCGGGCTGCTCTGAAGCTACTGCTCTAGATACCAAGTTTGGTATGCGTGCTATACCATCCACCACCGAAAATTCGGAGTGGCTACGTAAATGCACAAAAGGAAAACTCGTCATCGTTATAGTGCCAACCTGTATTCAATTCGTATTTAGCGTTGCATGGCTGCCCATGCTTTTTCCAACCGCTTGGCGGAAATTGGCATGGGGGTGCGCAACTCTTGCGCAAACAGCGAGACCCGCAACTCTTCCAGCATCCAACGGAACTCTTCCAACTGCTGGTCTTCCGCCCCTTTGGCTGCCACAACCGCTCGCAAAAACTTGGTCTGCAATGGTAGTAATTCTGCCATCCAACGTGCATCTCGCGCTGGATCAGTACGTAACTTATCAATACGTACCTGTGCTGCCTTCAGGTAACGCGGGAAGTGCGCCAACCGCTGAGGACTATTGTCGCTGATAAAGGCCTTATGCATCAAACGGGATTGATGCGCTTGCATGTCTTCGTAGGTTTGCGTATGGCTCTTAATACCCACGATTTTGCGCTGCAATGCTGTCCATTCGGTCAGAACCAATAAGGTCTGACGGGCAATCTCACGCACAATCAATCCTAAGCGTGGTCGAGCTTGCTCCACACGTGCCGCAAACTGCTCGGCATTCACAGGCAATGGATCCATCAAACATACGCTATCAATAGCCGCATCCAAGATTTGATCACGTAGCACATTTTGTGTACCTAATGGCATAAACAACATGCTCATTTTGGTGAGATCAGGAATGTTCTTCTCCTGAAACTTCAGCGGTTCACGCAGCGCGATTCGGAACAGTCTGCGCAGCCCTGCTCTATGCTGACGCATCGCTTGCTCTGGCTCATCAAACACGTCCAGTTCGCAGTACTCGCCTTGATCCACCAAGGCAGGGTAGCCAACCACACTACGCTGGTTCCTACGTATTTCCAGCAGTTCTGGTAGCTCGCCAAAAGACCACTCTGTAATCTGCTCATGATCCAAGGCTTTAGCCACTTCAGTATCTTCTGCCGCCAATCGTTGGAAAGACTCTTGTGCTTTTTTACCGTGTTCCGCTTTCAACTTATCCAGATTGCGACCGCCAGCCAGCATACGCCCATGCTCATCCACCACTTTAAAGTTCATAAACAAGTGGGCTGGCAACGTTTCAGGTTTGAAGTCGGTGGCTTGCAAACGCTGTCTACGTTCTTGCCACACATCCTCAATCAACGCCTGAATCAGCGAAATTTTAGGATCTTGTGCCTGCTCGAACCAACGTTCATGGAAGCCTTCAGCATAGTCAGGAATAGGCACACAATGTCGGCGCAGTCGTTGTGGCAAGGAACGCAACAACCACTGCACTTTCTCTTTCAACATGCCAGGAACTAGCCATTCACAACGCTGGTTATGCAGTCTATTTAACTGAAACACCGGCACTGTCATGGTGACACCATCACGCAATGAGCCTGGCTCAAAGTGATAGTCCAACGCCATCGCCACCCCTTCCCACGTCACACTGCGGGGAAATACATCGGTGGTGATCCCTGCCGCATCGTGACGCATCAGCTCTTCACGATTCAGCAGCAGCGCAGCAGCTTGCTGTTTATCCAGCCCCTTGTACCACTTCTCTAGCGTCGCAGTTTGGTAGATATGCGCAGGAATGTGGCGTTCGTAAAAGGCCTGAATCAAGCTGTCGTCCACCAAAATATCGGGGCGTCGTGCCTGATGTTCCAGCTTTTCAATAGCCTGAACTTGCTGCTTGTTATGGCGCAAAAACGGTAGCGTTGACTGAATTTCACCTGCGACTAACGCATCGCGTATGAATATCTCACGAGACTCTTCTGGATTAATACGACCATAGTGCACACGTCTACCGTTATAGATTTGCAAGCCGTACAACGTTGCCCGTTCGTTCGCTACCACTCTGCCGCTGCGTTTATCCCAGCGTGGGTCCGACCATAGCTTTTTCAGCAAATGATCAGCAACTTTTTCAATCCATTGTGGTTCTATACGCGCCAAGCAACGGGCAAACAGTCGCGTGGTTTCTACCAGCTCGCCGGCCAATACCCAACGCCCTGCTTTTTTACCTAAGGTAGAGCCTGGGTGCAGCACGAATCGTATGTCACGCGTACCTTGATAGACAGATCCCTCTTCTGCTTTGTAGCCTACGTTAGCCACCAAGCCTGTTAACAAAGCGCAATGGATTTGCTCGTAGGTTGCTGGCTCGGTATTCAACCGCCATTCGGCTTCGCGTACCAGATTCAACAACTGCTTGTGCACCTCGCGCCATTCTCTGAAACGCATGGGCGACAAGAATTGATCTTTTAATGCCTTGCTGAGTTTGCGCTGTGACAAACGGCTTTTCACCTGCTCGCCATACCATTCCCACATTTTTAGGAAAGACATGAACTCGGACTGCGCATCCACAAAACGCTGGTGCGCACGTTCAGCTCCGTCCCTATCATTCATAGGGCGTTCGCGCGGATCTTGTACAGACAGGCCTGACGCAATAATCAGCATTTCATGCAAACACTGCTGATCTTGAGCTGCCAAAATCATACGTGCTACGCGAGGATCCACTGGCAAGTGTGCCAATGAACGCCCCACTTTAGTTAGGTGACGCTCATCATCCAACGCCCCCAACTCGTGCAACAGTTGATAGCCGTCGGCAATGGCGCGCCCTGTAGGCTTATCCACAAAGGGAAAGTGCTCAACGTCATCCAGCTTCAGCACCTTCATGCGCAAAATCACCCCTGCTAGGGATGAGCGCAAAATTTCTGGATCACCAAATGCGGGGCGTTGTGCATAGTCTTGCTCCGCATAGAGGCGAATACATACACCGGGACCTATACGACCACACCTACCAGCGCGCTGATTAGCCGATGCTTGGCTAATAGGCTCAATGCGTAATTGCTCTACTTTATTACGCCACGAATAACGTTTGATACGCGCTAAGCCACTATCAATCACATAGCGTATTCCCGGAACCGTCAATGAGGTTTCGGCCACATTGGTCGCCAACACCACTCGGCGTGCATTACCTTGGGGATGGAAAATACGGCTTTGTTCGGCGTTACTTAATCGTGCATACAACGGCAAAATTTCGGTGCCACGCAACTGCGCTTTACGCAGGCTTTCCGCTGCATCACGAATTTCTCGCTCACCAGGCAAAAACACCAAAATATCGCCTTCGCCATAGCGACTGCATTCGTTCACTGCATCGACGATGGCATCATTTAAATCACGCTCATCCTCTTTGTCTTTTTCTTTAGCGCCCTCTTCGGTTTTCTTGTCTTGCAAGACAGGGCGATACAACACCTCTACGGGATATAAGCGTCCAGACACCTCAATCACGGGGGCGGGCTCGCCATCCATCGCGAAATGCTCGGCGAATTTTGCCGCATCAATAGTCGCTGACGTAATAATCAGTTTTAGATCTTTGCGTCGTTGCAACAGCTGCTTCAAAAACCCCAACAAAAAATCGATATTCAGACTGCGTTCGTGCGCCTCATCGATAATCAGGGTATCGTAGCGGCGCAGCAAAGGATCACGCTGGCTTTCCGCTAGCAAAATACCATCCGTCATCAGCTTAATGGCTGAGTTCGGGCCACTACGATCGGCAAAACGAATTTGGTAACCAACCCATTCGCCTATCTCGGTATTCAGCTCCTCAGCAATGCGTTGGGCCACTGAAGTCGCCGCCAAACGGCGCGGCTGGGTATGGCCTATCATTTTTTTCTGGCCGCGCCCAAGCTCTAGACAAATTTTTGGTAGCTGCGTGGTTTTCCCTGAACCGGTTTCACCGCTTACAATAACTACTTGATGCTTTTGTATGGCACGCGCGATTTCCTCGCGGCGGGCACTAACCGGCAACTCTTCTGGGTACTCAATTACTAGGGGAAATGTTGGCTTTCCCGCAACGTCTACAGGCTCTTGCATGAAACTCGCTTCTCTAAATAGTCCCTCATTATAATTTTGTTTTGGTTTTGATCACTGACCCTTTCAGGCAGGCTTATGAGCAACAATGACAGCGATACCCTTTCCGCCCATGATGCACCAGAATTCGCTCCCGCGCAGTTTGTACGCTGGTTCAGGGAAGTCGCTCCGTATGTGCACCGCTTTCGTGGCAAAACCTTTGTAGTCGGCTTTGGCGGAGAACTAATCGCTGACGACTTCTTGTCCACACTGATACCCGATTTATCCTTGTTGTCTGCACTGGGCATACGCTTAGTGCTGGTGCATGGATCACGACCACAAGTTAATGAACAACTGCTGCTCAAAGGCGAGAAAAACACCTTTGGCCGTAGCACCTCACCGACTAGCCCTGCGGCCCTAGAATGCGCCAAAGAAGCAGCAGGTGAAATACGCTTGGATATTGAAGCGGCTTTTAGCCAAGGCTTGCCTAATACCCCTATGTCCCATGCGCAAATACGCGTGATTTCTGGTAATTTTGTGACCGCTCGCCCTGTAGGCGTGATTGATGGTGTGGATTACCAACACGCAGGGGCTGTACGCAAAATGGATACTGAATCCATGCGTAAGATTCTGGACCAAGGCGCTATTGTACTGCTGTCGCCGCTGGGTTTCTCCCCCACTGGTGATGCTTTTGACTTAGGCATGGAAGAGCTAGCCTTGAATGCAGCTGTCGCCTTGCGCGCAGAAAAGCTCATCTACCTCACACCTGCTCCGCTGGCCAATGTAGATGCTAACCAAACCATTGATGGTGAGTTGGCGCGTGCGGATGCAGATCAGTTATTGAAGGCCAATGCGCTCAGCGAAGACTCTAGCGTATTTCTACGCAGTGCTTCTCAAGCCGTGAAACGCGGCATTGCACGTGCTCACATTGTTCCTTACCCCTTAGACGGCAGTATCTTACTGGAAATCTTTACCCACGACGGTGTAGGCACCATGGTGGTAGAAGACACTCTGGACGACCTACGACCAGCCACACTAGATGACGTTGCGTCCATCTTGCAATTAATTGAACCGTTAGAAGCCGATGGTACGTTGGTACCGCGTGGCCGTGCCGTGGTAGAACGAGAGGTTGAGCGTTTCACCGTACTTGAGCACGATGGCATTATTTACGGTTGTGTTTCCGTCACGCCGTATCTAGACGATGGCATGGTCGAAATGGCCTGTTTGATCGTCCATTCGGAATGGCAAGGCAGTGGCGAGGGTGAACTCTTGCTGCGTCACGCAGAAAGTCGCGCCCGCGCTATGGGTGCCAAACGTCTATTCGTACTCACCACACGTACTTCGCATTGGTTTATTAAGCGAGGTTTTGTGCAAGGTGGTGTATCCGATCTTCCCAAAGAAAAACGGGCTTTGTACAACCGCTCGCGCAATAGCCTAGTATTCATCAAAAAACTTTGACGAGGAATTTTTCATGACCCGTATGGTTGACTGTATCAAACTCAAACGCCAAGCCGAAGGGCTTGATTTTCCACCTTACCCCGGTGAGGTTGGTGTCAAAATCTGGCGTTCTATTTCCAAAGAAGCATGGAATAACTGGATGGGCATTCAAACCCGTTTAGTGAATGAAAACCGCCTGAACTTAGCCGATGCACGTGCGCGTCAATATTTGTCTGAACAAATGCAAAACTACTTGTTCGACGATAAAGATGTTGAAGCCCAAGGCTTCGTGCCGCACAACGATTAACGCATAGACTCGCTCGTCATAGGCTCCAGCAGGCGCGTCAGGCTAGCTGAAAAGCGCTTACTACGATGAGCAATGCAATACAGCATACGTTCTAGGGGCGGCAACTCTGTAGTTAATACAGTCAACCGCCCCAGTGCTAACAAATCTTGCACTGAACAGCTGGATAAACACGCAATCCCCAACCCTGCTCCTACCGCTTGCTTGATGGCCTCAGTACTGCCCAATTGCATACTGCTGGAAAAGCCCCCCAAATGCGGCAACAACACGTTATCTACTGACTCTCGCGTTCCGGACCCTGCTTCACGCACTAACCAACGTTGCGAGCGTAATGCCTCAATAGAGCACCGTTGTGAGTCTCTTGCCAACTTATGTTCTGGCGATGCCACCACCACCAAAGCATCAATGCCCCACGGCTGCACGTCTAAATCGTCAGCATGGCAGGGGCCTTCAATCACCCCCGCATCCACATCCAATCGCTGTACGGCATTAATAATCTCTTGTGTGTTGCCTATACGCATCTGTACTTGTGTCAGTGGTTCGGTACGTAGCAACTTAGCAATGCGCTCTGGCATGACGTAATTACCTAGAGTTGTACTAGCTCCAAGTCGTATCCACGCCGGCAAACTACGCCCTTCCCCCATCCCAAAATTACGTTCTATTTCTTCCACACCATTTAAGGTGCCTCGTGCCGCCTCTAGTAAGCTGCGACCCGTTTCATTCAACGACAAGCGTTTACCTATGCGGTCAAACAGGCTAGTGCCCAGCAGTAACTCCAGCTCTGCTAGTGCCGCACTGGTCGCTGATTGTGACAAAGGAATCTGTTCTGCAGCAGCGGTGGTACTGCCATGCTCGGCAATAGCGACAAAGATCTGCAACTGACGCAAGGTAATTTTCATGGCGTTCTATATCTATAGATTAGATCAACTATAACTATATAACCAATTTAACAAATAAGACAAAGACGGTCATGATGTCTATCACTGTTGTATTGCGAGTATTATCATGGCCACATCACACTCTTCCTCTCATCAGGTTACGACCTGGCCCAAATCATTTTCTATGCTCACAGGATTACTGCTTACCGGTGCACTGGGGCTAGTATCCATGTGGTTAGGGCAACAACCTTGGTTTATGGCCAATGGCCTAAGCCCGCTTACCATCGCTATTGTGTTGGGCATGATTTGTGGTCATACCTTCTACCCTAGCGTGCAATCCCATACTTCGGCGGGCGTGGATTTTTCCAAAACACGTTTGCTGCGTACAGGTATTGTGCTGTACGGCCTACGCCTGACCTTTCAAGACATTGCACAAGTAGGTGTGACTGGTGTGGTCATTGATGCCTTGATGTTGGGCTCCACCTTTGCCATCGCCTGCTTCTTAGGTATGCGTCTATTCAAAATGGACCGACACACCACATTGCTGATTGGTACGGGCGCGTCTATTTGTGGTGCTGCGGCGGTAATGGCTGCAGAACCTATTGTGAAAGGCCGCGCTGAACACGTCACCGTCGCGATTGCAACGGTAGTGATTTTCGGTACTATCGCCATGTTCTTGTGGCCAGTGCTCTACAACCTCTTCTTCCAAAAAGGTTGGTTAGCCATGGATGCACAGCAATACGGTGTATTCGTTGGCTCTACCGTGCACGAAGTTGCTCAAGTGGTGGTAGCAGGTCGTGCCGCTGGTGAAGAGGCCGCTGGCGCTGCCGTGATCAGCAAAATGGTGCGCGTGATCATGTTGGCTCCTTTCTTGATGTTACTGGCTTGGGGTTTACTGCGCTACGAGCGTAAACACAATCCACAAGCCGAACAATCCGGTAAGAAAATTGTTATCCCTTGGTTTGCGCTGGGCTTCATCTTGGTGATTGCCATTCACTCCACGTCGGTACTGCCTAGCGCGGTAGTTGAAAATGGCATTGTGTTGGATAACTTACTGCTGGCGATGGCTATGGGTGCATTAGGTTTGAGCACACACGTTTCCGTCTTACGCCGTGCTGGTATACGCCCGTTACTATTAGCGTTGATGTTGTTCGGCTGGTTACTGGGCGGCGGTTTGCTCATTAACTTAGGTGTACATTCTTTGCTAGGCTAACCTCCTCGCTACAACACATAAAAAGTCCCGCTTTGGCGGGATTTTTTATGTGTACTGCAACCCGAGACATTGGCCGCCTATGAGGTCATTGCCTACTCAAGACCGGCTGCCATAGCCTAAGGCTGCGAAAGTTTTTTTATTTGAGACACCAAATAAAAAATACTTCCATCCGCCTTCCTTCATCGCTTGCCACGAGTTTTAGATAGGTCACTGCTGAAGGTATGTCTATTTCTGCAGCAGAAAACACTACAACTAAAGAAAGGGTAGTAAACCTAACCACTTCTGAATCCTCAGGGGGACAGAGAGGAAACTTTTTTGATTTGGTGTACAAATCACAAAAAGCTTTCCTGCAGTTCCCCGGCGTGTGCGATGAATGCGATGCTAAGCGGTAGCTTAAGGCCGCAAAACAAAAAAGCTCTGGCAATACACCAGAGCTTTTTTATAATCTTCGCCCCGCTTTCACGGAACTTGCTAGTACAGCCTTTTACAACCCCTTAGGCTTGTTCAGATGCTGCGCTATCTGTTGCTGCGGCGTCAGCCGTTGCTTCAGGAATAGCATCCATGCTTTCCCCTCTGGCTACACGCTCAGCTGTTTTCACGCCTGCGTGACGCACATCATCACCGTGCACCATGTAAATCACACGCTCGGCCATGTTCTTCGCGTGGTCACCAATACGCTCTAGCGCACGGGCCAAGAAAATCAGGTCAATAGAGCGAGAGATAGTGCGTGGGTCTTCGATCATGAACGTACTAATGTGACGCAAAGAAGCTTTCCACTCACGGTCTACTTCTTTATCGCTACGCACGATTTCAGCAGCACGAATCGCATCTTGGCGGGCAAAAGCATCCAAGGCGTTTTTGATCATGCTCACTACTGACGTGCTCATGTGGCGCAGCTCTACAACTGGCTCGTAGCCGGATTCACTCTCGTACAGGCGGCGTACCATTTTGGCAATACGCTCTGCTTCGTCCCCGCAGCGTTCCATATCGGTCAGCATTTTGGAGATAGACAGCAGCATACGTAAATCGATAGCGGTAGGCTGGTTACGGGCGATTAAGTAAGTAATGCGGCTGTCGATTTCGACTTCCAGTGCATTAACCTCTTTTTCGCGCTCACGCACTTTCTCAACCAAAGTGAGGTCACCGCTGAACAAGGCTTCCATTGCTTCACGCACCATAGACTCCACAATGCCACCCATTTTCAAGAAAAGGGAGCGTGTGTTTTCTAAATCGCTGTGAAATTGTTTGTTGGTGTGTTCAATCATGGATACTACCCTTGATAGACGCTACTGAATAAAAATAAATCTTAGAATACTGTCTCATTATGACAGAGGTGTTACGAGTCCGATAGCTCTCTGCGTAGTACGCCTTCTTGGGTAGCTATCATGGCAATAGTCGCGCCAGACAGGGCAAACAAACCACAACACACTACACCAGGAATATTATTGATACGTTGTTCCAAAGCTTGAGGATCGTGAATCTGCAAACCGTGTACATCCAAAATTTGGCAGCCGTTATCAGTAATGAAATCAGCACGCAATACGGGCTTACCACCCAAGGCAGCTAATTGACGAGCAACCGCTTCGCGTGCCATAGGAATCACTTCTACAGGCAATGGGAAAGCGCCCAGCACAGCAACCTCTTTAGAGGCATCCGCAATGCACAAGAAGTGCTGAGCCACCGAGGCTACTATTTTCTCGCGGGTCAATGCACCGCCACCACCTTTGGTCATGGCAAGGCTAGGATCAAGCTCATCAGCACCATCTACGTACCACACCAACGACTCTACGTCGTTCAGGTCAAATACGCTAATACCCAAATCGCGCATGCGGCGAGTAGAACGCTCAGAGCTAGAAACCGCTCCTTTGAATGCACCTTTGTGCGCAGCTAGCGCATCAATAAATAAATCTACGGTGGATCCGGTTCCTACACCCAGAATGCTATCTGCACGCAATTGGGGGACGACGAAATCCACAGCTGCCTGGGCAACCTGAGCCTTAAGTTCTGTTTGGGTATACATAATCACTTTACTTATTACAACCACGATCATGCCAAAACGCATGACCTACGTGTTGAGTTATAGGCCTAGCCTAAAAACTCTATCATTTTCTTTTCATTAAAACCGGCAATGGCCTTACCATCTGCTTTAACGGTTACTGGACGACGCACTACAGTAGGATGAGCAGCAATAATTGCCAGCCAGTCGGCGTCGGTTTCTGGAGTCTTCAGCGACTCGTCTAGATTGCGCCATGTCATGGAAGCGCGATTCACCAGCTTAGGCCATTCGCCTAATTGCTTAGCCCAATCTAGCAACAGGGTGGGATCAACCGGGTTCGCACGGTAGTCGATAAACTCCACCTTTTGACCTTGTTCTTCCAGCCATTTCAAAGCTTTCACACATGTGCTGCAATTTTTAATGCCATAAACACGTAGCATAGTTACTCCTTACTGTTCTGCTTTATTAACCTGATGCTGCAGTCGGTTCGCCACAATCACAAGCAACCCCACCACCAAGATAAACAGTGTAGCAAGTGCGTTGATTTCTGGCTTCAAGCCCAACCGTACGCGAGAGAACACCTCTACAGGCAATGTGGTATAGCCCGGCCCAGACAAGAAGGACGCAATCACTACATCGTCTAGCGACAAGGTAAAAGCCAGCAACCAAGCCGCCATTAAGGCAGGTGCAATCAGCGGCAAGGTAATCAGGAAAAAAACTTTTACGGGGGTGGCACCCAGATCCATGGCAGCTTCTTCCAATGAACGGTCAAAATCACGAATACGTGATTGCACTACTACCGCCACATACGCCATACACAGCAACACATGCCCCACCCAAATAGTGAAGATACCGTTGCTCTCTGGCCAGCCAAAGAGCTTTGAAAACTCCACAAACATCAACAGCAGCGAAATGCCTAGCACCACTTCAGGAATGACCAAGGGCGCACTTAGCATGCCCACATACATGGCAAAACCACGAAACTTGCCCATGCGTGCTAACACATAGCCTGCCCACGTACCCAAAATAACCGCTGCCGTGGCGGTCATGCCAGCAATAAGAAAAGACAGCTTGGCCGCATCCAATAACGCGTGGTCATTCATTAGCGACTTGTACCAGCGCAATGAAAAACCTGACCACGAGGTCATCAAGGTGGAGTCATTAAATGAAAACACCATCAAAAACAAAATGGGCAGGTACAAAAAGCCAAACCCGATGAACAGAGTAATGCCACGCAACCAGGGATTAGGACGCACCATAGCTATTTCCTCTCATTCTGTAGGTTGCGTATCTGGCTGTACTGGAACAGCACCAACGGGATGATCAACAGCAACACCATGACACACGTCACTGCTGCCGCCATCGGCCAATCCGCATTATTGAAGAACTCATTCCACATAATGCGCCCCATCATCAAGGTGTCAGCACCACCTAGCATTTCAGGGATCACGTACTCCCCTACAGAGGGAATAAAGACCAGCATGGCACCCGCTATGACACCCGGCATAGAAAGCGGCAAGGTCACATGCAAAAAGGTAGACCAGGGACGCGCACCTAAGTCAGATGCCGCCTCTAACAAGCGCACATCCAGCTTCACCAAACTTGCGTACAAAGGCAGGATAAAGAATGGTAGATAGGCATAGACCAGCCCTATGTATACCGCTAGCTCTGTGCGGTATAGCGTTAAGGGACTGTCAATAACCCCTAGCCACATCAACACGTTATTGATTACGCCATCAGTACGTAGCAGCCCTACCCATGCGTAAACCCGCAGTAATAGCGATGTCCAGAATGGCAAAATCACTGCTAACAATAAATAGTGTCGAATACCGGGCTTTGCTCTGGCGATGTAATACGCCATAGGATAGCCAATCAATACACAGAAAAAAGTAGAGACAGCGGCTATTTTGACTGAGCTAAAATAGGTATCCAGATACAAGTTATCGCTAAACAACAGCACGTAACTGCGCAAGTGCAGCAACAGCGATAAGGTATCGTCTTGCATTTCTGCCAGTGGCGTATAAGGCGGCACGCCAAATTTAAGGTCAGCAAAACTGATCTTAAATACCAGCAAAAACGGAATGAATAAAAATAAGAATAGCCAGACAAAAGGCAGGCCTATCACTAACGACCTGCCTGATGGCATGTAGCGACGCCAACTAAAGAGTTTCATGATGGCAACACAATAGCGCTGTCGTCAGACCAACTGACGTAAACCTCGTCTTCCACGCCGGGAGCATCAGCCTGTGCTAGCGTCAAACTAGGCATGTGAGATTCCACCACCTTGCCTGAATCTAGGCGTACCTGGTAGCGCACATAACTGCCCATCCAGGCCATATGACTGACCACGCCGTGGCCCCAGTTTTTCTCCTGCTCAGGTTGTACATGAGACACTGATATCTGCTCTGGGCGTATGGATACATATACTTCCATACCTAGCGGCTCACTAATACCGTGGTTCACATGCAGCACGCGGGACAACTCATCACTGCCTATTTCTACATGATCAGGCTCATCTACAACGATTTCACCTGTGAACAAATTCGTAGAGCCAATAAAGCCCGCCACAAAACGTGAGTTGGGAAAGGCATAGACATCATATGGCGTACCACACTGCTCTATCTGGCCCGCTGTCATCACGGCAATACGATGCGCCATAGTCATGGCTTCTTCTTGATCGTGGGTCACCATAATGCAGGTTACACCCACTTGTTCCAGAATCTTGACCAGCTCTACCTGCGTTTTGGTACGAATCTGTTTATCTAGCGCCGACATAGGCTCGTCTAGCAGCAGCAATTTAGGGCGCTTCACCAAACTACGGGCTAGTGCTACACGCTGTTGTTGACCACCCGATAACTGATGCGGTTTACGACGTGCATAACCGGCCATTTGCACCAAATCTAGCGCTTCAAACACGCGCTCATGGATTTCATGCTTAGGCACACCCTCTTGCTTCAAACCAAAGGCTACGTTCGCTTCCACCGTCATATGGGGAAACAACGCATAAGACTGGAACATCATGTTGACCGGGCGCTTATAAGGCGGCAAGTCGGTGATGTCTTCGTTATCAAGATAAATGCGGCCAGAGGTTACTTCCTCAAAGCCTGCCAACATACGCAGCAACGTGGACTTCCCACAGCCTGAGCTTCCCAATAAAGCAAAAAACTCGTGACGCTGCACCGACAAATTGACAGATTTCACGGCCACGGTATCGCCAAAAATTTTGACGACGTTTTCTACTTTTACGAACTCATCCTCTGCTCCCGCCCACGATGCGGCTGAACGGTTCTCCAACATCGGGCTAGCGTCCTGATTTCAGTTCCGCCCACATACGCGTTTGCAAACGCTGTACAGGCAGTGGTTGAGGCTTAATCACAAACAAAGTTTGTGCGACATCGGCTGGTGGGTAAATCATGACGTTGTCCGCCACTTCTTTCACCACAAACTCACGCGCTGATTTGTTCGCATTGGGGTAGAACATGGTGTTCGTGATTGCCGCATGCACTTCAGGCGTTTCAATGTAGTTGATGAACGCGTGTGCAGCTTCTACGTTAGCGGCATCCTTAGGAATAGCCATGGTGTCAAACCACACCGGTGCGCCACCCTCAGGAATGTAGTAATCCACTTTGTAGGTTTTACCGGCCTCTTTAGCACGGTTGGCCGCAATCATGACGTCGCCAGAAAAGGCATACACCATACACAGATCACCCGTTGCCAGCTCATCAATAAAACCTGAGGAACTGAACTGACGGATGTACGGACGTATTTGCTTCAACAGCGCCAACGCCTCTTTGTAGTCTTCTGGGTCTGAACTGTTGGGATCTTTGCCCAAGTAATGCAGTACTGCTGGAAACACCTGCGCAGCTTCATCCAGCACAGAAATACCGCAGGCTTTCAGCTTTTCGGCGTTTTCAGGCTTGAACAACATATCCCAGTTGCCCAGGTCTACGTCATCGCCAAAAATCTCACGTACTTTGTCGACGTTATAGCCCAAGCCGTTGGTGCCGTAGCCCCATGGGATCAAGTATTCATTACCAGGGTCTACATCGGCCAGCACAGCCATGATGTCGGGGTCCAAGTGCTCCCAGTTGGGCAACTTGCTTTTGTCCAGTTTTTGGAACAACCCACCTTCAATTTGACGTGCTGCATAGTGGGTAGAAGGCACCACTACGTCATAGCCGGATTTACCTGTTAGCAGTTTGGCTTGCAACGTATCATTACTGTCATACACATCATATCGAACCTTAATACCGGTTTTTTCTTCAAAACCCGATAAGGTATCTGGAGCCGTGTATTCTGCCCAGTTGTACACATTCACAACTTTTTCTTGGGCCAAAACAGAAGTAGCTGAAAAAACCAGCGCGGCACCCAACAGGGTGTGTTTTGCGTAACCGAAGTTCATTGGCGAACCCCTTTTGAAAACGTACAAACCAAAAACCGTGATGATAGCGGTTTTACTATGGCAAGGTCATCGTTTATTTGGCCATTGTTGCAGATAAGCCCGATTTAATTCTTCCCACCATAAGCCCCCAGCTGGACCGCACACTTTATGCAGTGATCGCTGTAGGCGCAGCAGGTTTCCTTGCCGCTTTTTATCGTCCATGCTGACGCGTCTGGCTCGGTCAAAATCTATAAGCCAAATCTGGTCAAACGCATCGACTAAGATATTGTAAGCATTGAGATCGGCGTGCCATACACCAACCTCGTGCATTGCCAAAATGGCTTTAGCCACTGCCTGTGGATCAGCCTTCTCTAGGCATGTTGCCAACGGCTGCACATTAGGCACACGTTCCACAATAATAGCGGCCTCGTAAGACCACCCAAAACGCTGATACATAGCCGCCAATGGCATGGGTACATGTTGGGGAATACGTGACTGCAAATACTGCATGACCACGAACTCAGCCCATGAACGCGTATTGCCTGCACCCATCCACGCATAGCGTTGTTGCACCACTTTGCCCACTAGCCCACCACGTCTATAAAAACGCAGCACGCCCTGCATATCTATAGGCAGATCAATAAACCATGCCGCCTGACGCCCACCTTTGCTCACTTTTTCTGCACGCAAATCGGGATTTTCAGGATCGAATAATGTTTCGTCGAATACCCGCCCCAAAGGGTTGGCATACAAAGTGTGATACTGCCCATGATGCACATGGAAGGTACGTGAATCCAGCAATGTCATATCAAATCTTTAGAAGCAAAAGCACCATGATTAACAATAGCATGCAGGCAAAAATCAGCTTTAGCCTAGGCTCAGGCATACCATGCGCCAACCGTACACCTACCGGTACTAAACAAATGCTACCCAGCGCCATGGGAATACCGATGCTCCAATCTACCTGTCCATGGGACGCATACGTTAGTAGTGCCACCATCAGCCCTGGCAGCACCATGGTCAAACCCAGTGCTTGTGCATTGAATTGTGAGAGTTTCAAAAACCGTGTGAGCACAGGGACCGCTATCACTGAACCACCCACACCAAAAATACCGCCTGCAAGCCCTGCCAATACACCCACTACGGCAAATATCCATCGAGGGTAGTCGGCCGCTTGCTTAGTCGCCGGTGCGCGACGACGCCGTAACGCAGCACTCTGTTGAAAATAGTATAGCGCCACCGCCAACACAAACATGGCATAGATCAAACGCAGGGTAGATGAGGGCAAACTCAACGCGAAAAAAGCCCCTATCCACGTAAACAGGCTCGCACTGGCCGCCCCCGCTATCGCGGAACCTCTGTCTATACGTGCATATTGGTTATATTTCCGTATGGTCAAGATGACGGCGGGCAACACCATAATCAATGCTGTGCCCTGCGCTAATTGCTGCTCCATGTTCTGTAGTAACACCAGCAATGGAATGGCAAGCAACCCACCGCCAATACCTAAAACACCGCCAATAAAGCCAATGCCAGCACCGATGAGCATGAATAGCAGAACTTGCAGCACTATATCCATGGCTTATCTGGACCTTACACGGTCTACAGCCTCTTCTATGCGCGACACAGGCCAAACCTCTAAGCCCTCTATAGCTTGACGTGGTGCATTTGCTTGTGGGATCAAAGCAATACTAAAACCGAGTTTAGCTGCTTCTTTCAAACGCTCTTGTCCACGCGGTGCAGGACGAATTTCACCTGACAAGCCTACCTCACCAAAGGCCACCAAGCCTTCAGGCAGCGCTTTGTTATTCAACGACGACATAATTGCCAATAACACGGCCAAGTCAGCGGCAGGTTCGGTAATACGTACACCACCTACCGCGTTCACAAACACATCCTGATCATACGTCACGATACCCGCATGGCGATTCATCACTGCCAGCAGCATGGCCAAACGGTTACCTTCCAAACCTACCGACAAGCGGCGTGGGTTAGGAACGTGGGCCGTATCCACCAACGCTTGTATCTCTACCAATAATGGACGAGTGCCCTCTTGAGTAGCCATTACACACGAACCTGGTACTTTTTGCTGGTGCTGCGACAAGAACAGTGCTGATGGGTTACTCACCCCGCGCAAGCCTCTGTCGGTCATGGCAAACACGCCCAGTTCGTTCACTGCACCAAAACGGTTTTTGAACGCGCGTATCAATCGGTATGAAGAGTGTGTGTCGCCCTCAAAATACAGCACAGTATCCACAATATGCTCTAACACTCGTGGACCTGCCAGCGAACCATCTTTGGTAACGTGACCAACAAACACAATAGAAATGCCATGCTGCTTGGCAACCCGCGTGAGTTGCGCAGCACATTCACGTACTTGAGAAACCGAACCAGGGGCCGCGCTTAGCTCTCCCGAGTACAACGTTTGAATAGAATCAATTACCGCCACAAGCGGGCGGCGTTCTATTAACGTTTCGATAATAGACTCTAAACGTATTTCTGCTAAAAGATCTACGCCTTCGGTATCTACTGCCAACCGGCGAGCACGCAATGCAACTTGCTCAGCAGATTCCTCACCGGTTACGTACAGCACAGGAGCAACCTTGGCTAACGCCGTCATGGCTTGCAGCAATAAGGTGGACTTCCCTATACCTGGATCACCACCAAGCAAAATCACGCCACCCGGCACCAAACCACCACCTAGCACCCTATCGAACTCTTCTATGCCGCTAGGTTGGCGTGGTAGTTCTCGTGCTTGTACTTCTGTGAGTTTTTGTACTGGACTTGCACCCGCCAACGCCGCAAATCGGTTTGTTTCCCCTGCCCCCCCTGAGCTGTCTTTAAACTCTTGCAAAGTATTCCACTCATTACAATGAGGGCACTTACCTTCCCAGCGTGGACTTTCACCCCCACACTCAGTACAAACAAACGTAATTTTTGCTTTTTTTGCCGCGCGGCGCTGTGTCACCATAAAGCTTTATCGTCCTGCCAAACTGCTTCCACCATCTACACCAATTTCTTGCCCAGTGATGTAGCCTGCTTCATCACTTAATAAAAATGCCACTACCGCTGCCACCTCACTGGCTTCGGCAACACGCCCCATAGGAATAGAAGCCAATGCCTTTTTCTCGGCCTCGCCACCATGAGGGTGCCCGGCACGGAACAGCTCTGTTTCTACTGGCCCGGGTGATACCGCATTGACGGTAATACCAAAAGGAGCGAGCTCTAGCGCCCATGTTCGAGAGCACCCTAACAAGGCGCTTTTAGCCGCCGAGTAACTGGTGCGATCATAAGCGCCATTCACTGCACGACTACAAATATTCACGATACGCCCTTCTCGACGCGCTTTCATGGACGGTACAAAGGCCTGTGTGACTTGCACAGCCACACGTACATTCAAATCAAATACTTCATACAACGCAGCAAGGTCTACTTCACCTAAAGGGCTGGGCCGCACAATACCTACATTATTGACGATGGCATCTACAGGGTATTTCTCGCGAATCAATCGCAGCATTTCCTCTGTTTCACCCGCATTGGTCAAGTCACATGCATAGAGATAGCCTGGAAAGTCTATATCTTGCGTATTACGTGCCAACCCCACCACATGCGCCCCCGCATCGGCCAAACGCTGACTGATCGCCCAACCTATACCTTTGGTGGCACCTGTTACCAGTACACATTTATTTTTCATTGTAGACCTCGCGATTATTCTGCTTGAAAGTCTAAACCAGAACGTAGCAATACACTAAGGGGGTGAGTACCTTGCGCCACACTGTGCTTTATACTTGCTACATGTCTGTAGATCACTATGAAAACTTCCCCGTTGCCTCTGTTTTACTGCCCAAAGCTTTGCGCCCGGCCGTACATGCCATCTATAGGTTTGCGCGCAGCGCAGACGATATTGCGGATGAAGGCGATGCGAGTGCTGAAGAACGCTTGACAGCCTTACACAACTATGAAAAGGCATTACAGCAGCTACAAAATGGGCAACCTTTGTCAGCCGAATTGGCTGAGCTAAACCCTATTTTCATGCCCTTGGCGGCACAAATACAGCAACACCAATTGTCGTATCAGCCTTTTCATGATCTGTTGTCTGCTTTTTGCCAAGATGTACAACAAAGTCGCTACACCGAACTGCAAGAGTTGCTGGATTACAGCAGCCGTTCTGCTAACCCTGTAGGACGATTAATGCTAGGGTTATATCGCGCTGATAACGCTGAAAACCTACACTGGTCGGATGCTATCTGTACCGGCCTGCAACTCACGAACTTCTGGCAAGACGTAGCGATTGATTGGCAAAAAGATAGGGCCTATTTGCCGCAAGCCTTAATGCAACAATATGGTTTACCCGAGGACTTTCCTAGTCAGTGCTTACACAATCCCGATGCTTATCTGCATCCTGCGTGGCAACAACTAATGCAGTTTCTTGTAAACCACGCTCGCCACTTATTAGTTAGCGGCGCCCCCCTCATTAAACAGCTTCCTGGGCGCATGGCCTTAGAGCTAAAGTTGGTAATCTTGGGTGGCTTGCGTATACTTGAACGCCTTGAGCAAGTAGGCTTTGATATGTTCCATCAACGTCCCGTTCTGGCCAAAGCCGATTGGGGGCGTTTGCTCTGGCGCAGCCTACAACCACTGCCTTCCCCTACTCTTTGATAGATGCCCGCTACGCAGCATGAGTCCTGACGAATATTGCCAAAACAAAGCCGCCCAGAGTGGCTCCAGCTTTTATTATGCATTCCTGTTTCTACCACAGGAGCGACGCCGCGCCATCACCGCTCTCTACGCTTTCTGTAGAGAAGTAGACGATGTAGTAGATGAAATACGAGAAGCCTCGGTTGCCCGCATGAAACTAGTCTGGTGGCGCGAGCAAGTTGATGCTCTGTATCAAGGCCAAGCGACTCACCCCGTCATGAAAGCATTGTCAGAACATGTGGCCGTCTATGACATTCAGGCCGAAGAACTATTGGCCGTGATTGATGGCATGGAAATGGATCTAGACGAAGTGCGCTATGAAACCTGGGAAGACCTACAACGCTACTGTTGGCATGCTGCTGGCGTAGTCGGCGTGATGTCAGCCAAAATTTTTGGCCAAACCTGCCCAGAAACTACTGAATACGCACAAAAATTGGGGCTCGCTTTCCAGCTCACCAATATTATTCGTGATGTGGGTGATGATGCCCGCCGTGGACGTATCTACCTGCCTATTAACGAACTGGAAAAATTCTCGGTAAAAGGCGTAGATATTTTAGACCGTCGCCACAGCAGCAACTTTGAAGCATTGATGGCGTTTCAAACAGAACGTGCCTATGGCTTGTACCGCGACGCCCTGCAAAGCTTGCCTGAACAAGATCGACGCTCCCAACGCCCTGGTCTATTGATGGCCGCTATTTATCATGCATTGCTGGTGGAAATCGCCCGCGACAAATGGCCAGTACTGGATCAGCGTATTTCGCTCACCCCAATACGCAAATTCTGGCTAGCGTGGAAAACTTGGGTACGTGGCGGACGTAATCTGAAACGACTTTTCGCCCGATGAACATCGCCATTGTTGGTGCAGGCTGGGCAGGCGCAGCAGCAGCCAGCCAACTCAGCGCTCAACACCAGGTTACCGTTTTTGAAGCAGCACGACAGTTGGGTGGCAGAGCCCGCTGCGTGCCACACAGTGTCTTTGGCCATCCTATAGATAATGGCCAGCACTTGATGTTAGGTGCTTACACCCAAACCCTGCAGTTGATGCGCGCATTAGGGTTAGATACGGAACAAGCTTTTCACCGCACCGAGCTTGGCATTATCAGCGCCGATGCTCGCTACCAGTTACGTGCCAAAGCCCTGCCGGCCCCCTTTCATATGGCGGCTGGTTTACTCACCGCCACAGGCTATAGTTGGTCAGACAAATACAAGCTGATTCATCTGCAACTGGCCCTGCAGCGGCAGCACTGGAAAGTGCCTGCCCAACAAACCGTCTTGCAGCTTCTGCAACAGCATCAGCAAAGCCACACACTGATTGAACACTTCTGGCAGCCCCTCTGTTTGGCGGCCATGAACACCCCCATAGACATTGCTTGTGCCCAACTGTTTGCCAACGTGCTGCGCGACAGTTTAGGGGGAAGTCGTGCGGACAGCCAAATGCTGATTCCAAAGCAAGATTTGTCTACGCTATGGGCAAGCCATGCGCTTAAACACTGTGAGTTGCTACTGGGCCATCGTGTTCAGCACATCACGCCCGATACCACAGGAGTGCTCGTCGATGGCCAACACTTTGATGCCTGCATCGTGGCCGTAGCATCTTATGACTGTGCCCGACTACTGGGTCACTTAGTGCACTCAGCTGCTGAGCAGACATGGCTGCAACACATTCAAGCCATACGCCACCGCCCCATCGCTACCCTGTACTGGCAGCCACGTAGCCCCTGGCTAGAGCCTGAACCCTTATTGATGCTGCATGAACAACCACACAAACAACACTACGGCCAATGGTTGTTCAATCATCATGCTATTCCCAATAGCTTTGCTGACAATTTGATTAGTGTAGTGATCAGCAATGCAGATGATGCCAGTTTGTTAGGCCGTGAATCGCTGGTTCAAAAAACGGAAGAACAATTACGCACGCAAACACACTCGCGTAGCCCTCTACCGGCGTTTGAACAACACGAGCTGATTATTGAAAAACGCGCCACCTTTGAGGCCACACCTACTACGTTTAGACCAGAAGAAAATACCTTCTGGCCAGCGATTAAATTAGCCGGTGACTGGTTGTTGAACCCCTATCCCGGGGTATTAGAGGGGGCCGTGCGTAGCGGCATTAAAAGTGCCCAAGCCATACTTCAATCACAACACACATAAAAAAAGCTGAAACGCAAAAAACGTTTCAGCTTTTTTATTCCTACTTGCCCGTACTTACTGAGGCAATGCAGCAATTACTACAATTTCCACGCCCAACTTAGGGTTAGCCAGTTCGACTTTACCCGTTGCACGTGCAGGTGGATTTTGTGGATCAATCCACGCATCCCACACTGCATTCATGGCCGCGAAATCCTTCATGTCGCTAAGCCAGATAGTGGCTTGCAAAATGTTGGACTTGTTGGTGCCGGCCAAGGCTAGAGCACGATCAACCTCGGCCAATGCGGTACGAGTTTGCTCTGTGATATCTTGGCCTTCGTTACCAATCTGACCAGCCAAGTACACGGTATTACCGTGTACCACAGCTTCACTCATTCTGGCGTTTGGTTCAAAACGTTGAATACTCACGCTGTGCTCCTTGATTCGTGTGCGTGATAATTAAATAGCCGCGTGTGTTTCCACATAACGACGGATTTGCTCTACATCAGCATCCAGCACTTCAACTTTCTGTGGCAATGAAGCCAAGTGTTGCAGATGTGCAGGCACTGGTGCAGGTTGGCCAATCGCCTCTTCAATAGTTTCAGAGAACTTGGCTGGTAGTGCAGTTTCCAATACCAACATAGGAATACCGTCTTCCACGTACTGAGCAGCCACTTTAACGCCATCTGCTGTATGCGGATCAATCAGCACACCTGTTTCTTGATGTACGGAACGAATGGTTTCCAAACGATCGGCGTGTGAGCTAGTACCCGCAACAAAACCGTAGGTAGTTTCAAACTCAGCTTTTTTATCGCTCAGATCGAAATAACCTTGTGTACTCAATTGCTCCCACAATGCTGCCAACGCTTTTGGATCACGGCCCAGCAGGTCAAACACAAAGCGCTCAAAGTTAGAGGCTTTGGAAATATCCATGGATGGACTGGATGTCGCGTAGGTGTTTGCAGAACTACGAGGTTTGTACACACCAGTACGGAAGAACTCTTCCAATACGTTGTTTTCGTTAGTCGCCAATACCAGTTTGCGTACAGGCAAGCCCATTTGTCTAGCGATATGGCCCGCCAAAATATTACCGAAGTTACCGGAAGGTACGGCAAAAGATACCTCTTGCCCGGGTTTCTCAGTCGCACGCAACCATGCCCAGAAGTAGTACACCACTTGAGCAGCAATACGCGCCCAGTTAATGGAGTTCACTGCACCCAAGTGCCAACGCGATTTGAAATCCAAATCGCCTGCCAAGGTTTTAACGATGTCTTGACAGTCGTCAAACACACCTTTAACCGACAGGTTATGGATATTTTCGTCTTGCAAGCTGTACATCTGTGCGCGCTGGAATTCACTCATGCGGCCAAACGGTGACAGCATGAATACGTTCACCCCTTTCTTGCCTTTAAGCGCGTACTCAGCAGCAGAGCCGGTATCACCAGAGGTAGCACCCAGAATGTTGATGGTCGTGCCGCGTTTGGTCAGCACGTACTCAAACACTTGGCCCAAAAATTGCATGGCCATGTCTTTGAAGGCCAAGGTTGGGCCTTGAGACAAGCCCACCAAGCTGATCTGACCTTTCAATGGCTTCAGTGGCACCATCACACCGCCATCGTACAATTCAGGGTTGTACGCTGCAGCAGTCAACGCTGCCAAATCAGCACGAGGAATATCAGTCACGAAACGCGACAGAATTTCCAGCGCCAACTCGTTGTAAGGCAGTGCGCGCCAGCTTTCTAGTGTGGCGCTATCAATCTGAGGATATTGCTCAGGAATAGCCAAGCCACCGTCGGGAGCCAAGCCTTCCAGCAAGATATCAGAGAACGCTTGAGGGGCCATGCCCCCGCGAGTAGAAATATAGTTCATTACAAGCTCTCCACGCGCAAGCGGATCAAGTTGGAGCGCACAAATGGCAACTTCTGAATTTGTGCGGTAGCTTGATCGATATCGCCTTCACGAGCAACGTGTGTCAGGAAGATGATATCGGCCTCACCATCTTGAGCCGGCTCTTGGAACATAGACTCAATAGAGATATTACCTTGAGCCAAAATACGCGCTACATCCGCCAATACGCCAGGCTGGTCAGCCACGCGCAAACGCAGGTAGTAAGCGGAACGTACATCGGCCATAGGCAGAATTGGTGTATCAGCCATCGCATCTTGTTGGAAGGCCAAGTATGGTACACGGTGTCCTGGATCAGCCGTCATCAAACGGGCCACATCCACCAAGTCAGCTACCACAGCAGAAGCTGTAGGCAACTCGCCAGCACCAGCGCCGTAATACACGGTAGAACCTACCGCATCACCATGCACCATCACGGCGTTCATTGCGCCTTGTACGTTAGCCAACAAGGAATCAGCAGGCACCAAAGTAGGATGTACGCGCAGCTCAATACCTTCTTCGCGATGACGAGTAATACCCAACAGTTTGACGGTGTAACCCAAGCGCTCAGCGTGACGAATGTCTTCTGCAGCCAATGAGGTAATACCTTCGATGTGTGCGGTACTGAACTGCACAGGAATACCAAACGCCAAGGCCGACAACAATGTCAGTTTGTGCGCGGCATCTACTCCTTCGATGTCAAAAGTAGGATC
Organism: Paenalcaligenes sp. Me52; assembly: GCF_050487965.1. NCBI lineage: Bacteria > Pseudomonadati > Pseudomonadota > Betaproteobacteria > Burkholderiales > Alcaligenaceae > Paenalcaligenes > Paenalcaligenes sp. Me52. The sequence goes on from NZ_JBKQFO010000003.1 coordinate 36,353, forward strand.
GGCTTCGGCATAGCCCAATTTCTGTGCATCCGCCAAGGCTGCTTCGAAAGACAGACCACGCGAACGCATTTCGGACAGAATAAAGTTGGTTGTGCCGTTGATGATGCCCGCTACCCATTGAATACGGTTAGCGCTTAACCCTTCACGAATTGCTTTGATGATAGGAATACCACCGGCCACAGCAGCTTCAAACGCTACCATTACACCTTTGTTATGTGCAGCCGCGAAAATTTCGTTGCCGTGCACAGCCAACAGTGCCTTGTTTGCCGTGACCACATGCTTGCCCAATTCAATGGCACGCATGATCCAGTCTTTAGCCAGAGTTTCACCCCCAACCAACTCCACCACCACATCAATGTCTGGATTATTGACTACATCCATACCATTGGTACTGATACTGACGCTGTCGCCCAACAAGTCACGTGCTTTTTGCACATCACGTACGGCTACAGCTACCACTTCAATTCGTCTACCTGCACGTCTGGCGATTTCATCCGCGTTCTGTGTCAGGACTTTCCAGGTGCCACCACCTACTACACCTAAACCTAGCAAACCAACTTTTATTGGACTCATTTCAACAACCCGTCCTTTCGGAACATATCTTTGATACCACGTACCGCTTGTCGTGTACGCTGCTCATTTTCTATCAGTGCGAAACGCACATAATCATCGCCGTACTCGCCGAAACCAATACCGGGGGATACCGCTACTTTGGCGTCTGCCAGCAGGCGTTTGGAAAACTCTAATGAACCTTGAGCACGGTAGAACTCAGGAATACGAGCCCAGATGTACATAGATGCTTTTGGCACATCTACATCCCAACCAATTTCTTTCAAACCTTTGGTCAATACATCGCGGCGGCTACGGTATTGCTCAACCACTTCTTTAACGCAATCTTGTGGACCATCCAACGCGGCAATCGCTGCCACCTGTAACGGTGTAAACGTACCGTAGTCGTGGTAGCTCTTGATACGGGCTAAGGCGGAAACCAGCTCTTTGTTCCCTACCATGAAGCCAATACGCCAGCCTGCCATGTTGTAGCTTTTACTCATGGTGAAAAATTCCACCGCTACATCACGAGCACCCTCTACTTGCATGATGGAAGGCGCTACATAGCCATCAAAGGTGATGTCTGCATAGGCCAAATCGTGCACGACCAAAATGTTGTGTTCTTTAGCCAAAGCCACAATACGCTCAAAGAAGGACAAGTCCACACATTGCGCTGTAGGGTTGCTTGGGAAGCCCAAAATCATCATTTTGGGTTTAGGAATAGTTTCACGTACCGCACGTTCAACTTCTTCAAAGAAGTCTGTACCAGGAATAACTGGAACGGAACGAATGTTGGCACCCGCGATCACCGCACCATAAATATGGATAGGGTAGCTAGGGTTAGGAACCAAAACGGTGTCACCTTGATCCAGCGTAGCCAGCATCAAGTGAGCAAGACCTTCTTTGGAACCAATGGTCACGATGGCTTCATCATCTGGGTCGATTTGCACATCGTAACGACGGCCGTACCAATCAGAGATTGCCTTACGCAAACGAGGAATACCGCGGGAAACTGAGTAGCCGTGAGTGTCTGGACGGGCGGCTGCTTCAACCAGCTTATCCACAATATGCTGTGGTGTGGCCCCATCGGGGTTCCCCATCGACATATCGATAATATCCTCACCGCGACGGCGCGCCGCCATTTTCAATTCGCCAGTGATGTTAAATACATAGGGCGGTAAGCGTTCAATACGGGGAAAACTGGTCATGATCGTCCTTGAGATCAACAAAAGCCTAGAAGGAATACGTGCTAAACCAACAAGTTTAATCTATCGCTGGCAAAGAGGAAAACATCTGCAAAATATTGGCAACACCCTAGTTTGCGCTATGATCATAATTGTTCTCTGGAGATGCACCGTGCTATTGCAAAAAGAAAACAATCCTCACCTAAATACGATTACTGCTTATGGCGATGATTACGTGGAAATTAACCGCGAAAAACATCACCAAAGCATCTGGTTTATGCCTGAAGGCACCGTACAACCATTGGCCATTACATCGGTCAGTCAGATCACGCCAGATACGCTGCGCATGCTGGCTGGCCTAGATAACGTTAAGCAAGATCCTATGGCCTTCCTTGACGGCGCTGCGCAAGTGTTGCCAGATAACGCCCCTGAAGTTGTGCTCATAGGTACTGGCCAGCGCCAACAAATGCTGCACCCATCGCTCTCAGTAGAGCTGCTGCGTTTACGCATTGGCGTGGAAGTCATGGACACCTCTGCTGCTGCGCGTACCTACAATATTTTGATGTCAGAAGGCCGCAGGGTTGTGGCCGCCCTACTTATCTAAGGAGCACCTATGACTACCTTGGCTGTTGGCCAACCCATCCCCGCTTTTACCGCTGAAAGTACCCAAGGCACTCTTTCTGCACAGTCGCTGCAAGGACACGCCTACGTGCTGTACTTCTACCCGCGGGACAACACGCCTGGTTGTACTACTGAAGCACAAGGCTTCAGAGACGCCATTGCCGATTTTGAAAAGCTAGGTGTACGCATTATTGGCGTGTCGCGTGACAGCATGAGCTCGCACGAACGTTTCATCGAAAAACAGACACTACCGTTCGCGTTAATCAGTGACCCCGATGAAACACTATGCGAATTATTTGGTGTCATGAAAATGAAAAACATGTACGGTAAACAGGTACGTGGTATTGAACGCAGTACTTTTTTAGTGAATGCCGAAGGCAAACTGGTACAGGAATGGCGTGGTCTGCGCGTCCCCGGCCATGTTCAAAATGTACTAGAAGCCGCCCAACAACTTTAGTCCTAAGCAGACTGTTCTACTTGGACTGACTCAGTCAGGAGCACTGAATACATGCCTCTACCTCCGCTGCCCAAACGCCTCGGTAGCACTCTGGATGCACAAAGCGTCCGAGCTACGAACTCTAGTAAAAAAACAGCTAGTGCTGCGAAGAAAGCAGCCCCAGCCCCTAAACCAGCGTCAGTGGCCGCCCCTTCAGTACCAACGGTATCTACTCCTCCAGCAGCCGTTGTGGCTGCAGAGGTCAGCACCGCAACCCCTGCACCGGCGAAGCGCACTGCACGTCGCAACACACCGCCTGCTACCACCGCGAAAAAACCCATTCGCAGCAGTAAGCGTAACCAAGCACACAAACTGTTTGTGCTGGATACCAATGTCTTACTGCACGACTCTAACTCGCTATTTAAGTTTGAAGAGCACGACATCTACTTGCCCATGATGGTGCTAGAAGAGCTAGACCATCAGAAAAAAGGCATGTCTGAAGTCGCTCGTAATGCCCGCCAAGTCAGCCGTAATCTTGACGGCTTAGTGGGCGACAACACGCTAGACCATGGCTTACCGCTAAATGCTTTGGGAAACATCGAAGCCAAAGGGCTGCTGTTTTTCCAAACTGAAGCCATGGATGCAGACTTAAACGTCAAACTACCTTTAGGCAAAGCTGACAACCTCATCCTGAATGTCGTCAGTGCGTTGAAAAAAACCATCACAGATAAAGATGTGGTGATGGTGTCTAAAGACATCAACATGCGCTTGAAGGCCAAGTCACTGGGCTTGCTAGCTGAAGACTATCTACACGATCAGGTACTGGATGACTCCGACCTGCTATACGAAGGTGCCCGCGCCCTGCCCGATGATTTCTGGCGTAAACACGGCAAAAAGCTGGAGTCCTGGCAGCAGGCTGGTGCAACCTACTACCGCATCCAAGGCCCTATCTGCAATCAGCTGCACGTTAACGAGTTCGTGTACACCGAAGGTGATCAACCTTTGTATGCACAAGTTAAAGAGGTGGCCGCCAACACTGCTGTACTGGCCACAATTCGTGATTACAGCCATCACAAAAACAATGTCTGGGGCATTACTGCACGTAACCGTGAGCAGAACTTCGCACTGAATCTGCTGATGAATCCCGATTGTGACTTTGTTTCGCTGTTAGGCCCTGCGGGTACAGGTAAAACCTTGTTGGCTGTCGCCACTGCTCTGACTCAAACACTGGAAACCCGCTTGTATAGCGACATTATTATCACGCGTGCCACGGTGCCCGTCGGTGATGATATTGGTTTCTTACCGGGTACCGAAGAAGAGAAGATGGCACCGTGGATGGGCGCTCTGGAAGATAACTTGGAAGTTCTGCACCTTGGTGCCAATAACCAAAAAGGCGGCTCAAGCAACAGCTCTACTGAGAACAGTCGTAATAGCACCATGGAGCTGATTCGTTCCAAGATTCAAATCAAATCCATGAGCTTTATGCGTGGTCGTACCTTCCTCAATAAATTCCTGATTATTGATGAAGCACAGAACCTGACACCCAAACAAATGAAAACACTGGTTACCCGTGCAGGCCCTGGCACCAAAATAGTCTGTTTAGGTAACTTGTCGCAAATCGATACGCCATACCTCACTGAGGGTAGCTCTGGCCTTACCTACGTTGTAGATCGCTTTATGGGATGGCCACACTCTGGTCATATCACGCTGCAACGAGGCGAACGTTCCAGACTGGCCGATTACGCCAACGACGCACTCTAACCTCCTAATCCCGCCCCGGCATACCGCCGGGGCTTTTTTGTTTTTTGCATTATGACAGCACTTAGTTCACTTCCCTTGGGCATTACCATGGGTGACGCCGCAGGCATTGGCCCTGAACTTATTGTGTCCCTAATACACCAAGGCCTTCCACACCCCACCGTGGTATATGGTGATAGCGGCATCTTACGCCGTGCCGCCAAAGCACTAGGTTTAGAGCAGCACGTGACTATCGTGGACGCTGACACCTTACCTGAAGGCAGTGCCATACCCGAACAGACCATTGCGGTACGCAACCGCTGGCAAGCCCTACCCGCTGACCTGCCTTTTGGTGAAATCAATGCTGCCGCAGGCCGTGGTGCTTATGAGTATCTCTGTCATGCCATTGATGATGCTCAAGCAGGCCGTATACGCGGTATTGTGACGGCTCCTTTGCATAAAAAAGCCATGCAAGCAGGCGGTATTGATGCCCCTGGCCATACAGAAATTTTGGCCGAACGATCAAATACCCAAGACTTTGCCATGATGCTGGCTAATCACGAGCTACGTGTGTTGTTGGTCACCATACATATGGCACTGGCCGATGTACCCAGCCACATCACCTTCGAGGCTGAGCTACGCGCTATACGCCTAGCGCACCTAGCCTGTAAGCAAGCTGGTATTGCGGTGCCTCGCATTGCTGTGGCTGGTTTAAACCCTCACGCAGGCGAAGACGGAAAGTTTGGTCTAGAAGAACAGCAGGTAATTACGCCTGCCATCCAAGCTGCCTGTGCTGAAGGTATGCACGTCACTGGCCCATGGCCTGGTGACACCATCTTTATGCGTGCACGCAAAGGGGAGTTTGATGTAGTGGTTGCCCAATACCACGATCAAGGGCTGATCCCAGTGAAGTATTTGGGTGTAGATGAAGGGGTTAACGTGACCGTAGGTCTGCCCTTTGTGCGTACCAGTGTAGACCACGGCACCGCTTTTGATATCGCAGGTAAAGGGATTGCTGACCCTTCATCACTGCGTGAAGCCTTTGAGATGGCACTGCGCATGAGCGCAGCGCCTATAGCTTGACACGCCTTATTCGTTATCGACGTAGGCGTTACCGCTAGTGTAGTTAAGAAAGCGCGTACTGGCTCCTTGGAAGGCTACACGTACCGTACCAATAGGACCATTACGCTGCTTACCAATAATCAGCTCTGCCGTGCCCTTATCGGGTGAATCGGGGTTGTACACCTCGTCACGGTAAATAAACAGAATCAAGTCAGCATCCTGCTCAATAGCACCAGACTCACGCAAGTCACTCATCACCGGACGTTTGTTGGGACGTTGCTCCAGACTTCGGTTCAACTGTGACAAGGCAATCAACGGGCAATCTAGCTCTTTAGCCAAACCTTTTAGGGATCGACTGATCTCAGAAATCTCTGTTGCACGGTTTTCACTGCCGGAATTACCTGACATCAACTGCAAGTAATCGATGATGATCAAACCCAGCTTGCCGCATTGTCTGGCCAAGCGTCGTGCACGCGCGCGCACTTCCATCCCTGACAAACCAGGGGTTTCATCAATATAAATCTGCGCTTCTTGTACCTTCTGTACGGCGTGTGTGAGCTTAGGCCAATCTTCGGCCACCAGCTTACCGGTACGCATACGGTGCTGGTCTAGCAAGCCTACCGAACCCACCATACGCATAGCTAGCTGTACCGCACCCATCTCCATAGAGAACACGGCCACTGGCAAACCTTGCTCAATCGCTACGTGCTCACCGATGTTCATGGATAACGAGGTTTTACCCATGGAAGGACGGCCTGCGACAATCACCAAGTCACCCGGCTGCAAACCCGATGTCATACGGTCTAAGTCTACAAAACCCGTGGGAATACCGGTGATTTCGGAATCGCCTTCGCGATGGTATAGCTCGTCAATACGCTCTACTACCTGAGTCAGCAGCGGTTGAATCTCCAAGAAACCTGCACTACCTCTAGAACCTTCTTGAGCAATTTGGAAAACGCGCGATTCGGCATCATCCAGAATTTGGCGTGCTTCTTTGCCTTGCGGGTTAAAGGCTGCTGAGGAAATTTCATCAGCTACCGTCACCAGCTTACGCAGCATAGAGCGTTCACGCACGATTTCAGCATAACGACGAATGTTCGCTGCTGATGGCGTATTGTGAGCCAACGCGTTTAAATACTGCAATCCACCCACTTCTTCTGCTTTTCCGGCTGTGGATAACGATTCGTATACGGTCACTACGTCGGCCGGTCTACCCAAGCCAATAAGACGCGTAATATGCTGCCAAATAATACGGTGATCGAAACGGTAAAAATCTTCGTCTACCAAAATATCGGCAATACGATCCCAGGCTGCATTATCCAGTAGCAAGCCACCCAACACCGACTGCTCGGCCTCGATGGAATGCGGTGGGACACGCAAGTAATCTAGTTTAGTATCCGTATTAGGAATGTCTTCAGCCAACGCCAAACCCCATGAAAAGCAAAAGAAAAAGCCGGCTAGGTGCCGGCTTTTTTCACACGTGGTACACCAATATAAAATGTACCATGTTCGCGTGCTAATTAGTCGATATCGCCTTCAACGATAACGGCCAAATCAACAACTACGTCTGGGTGCAGAACCACTGCAACGGTGTACTCACCGATTGCTTTCAGTGGGCCGTCAGCCAAACGGATCTGGGAACGCACGATGTCTGCGAAACCAGCAGCAACCAAAGCAGCAGCAATGTCCATGTTGGTTACGGAACCGAACAGACGACCATCAACGCCAGCTTTTTGAGTCAGTTTTACACTGTGCTCAGCCAGTTTGGCGCCAACTGTTTGTGCAGCAGCCAGACGGTCTGCTTGTGCTTTTTCCAATTCAGCACGACGTGCTTCGAATTCTTGGATAGCACTGTCAGTAGCACGACGGGCCATTTTACGAGGCAACAGGAAGTTGCGAGCGTAGCCATTGCGTACGCGCACTACATCGCCCAAATCGCCCAAATTAACAACTTTCTCTAGCAGAATAACTTGCATGACTTAGCTCCCGAATTATTTGTGATTATCGGTGTACGGCAACAACGCCAAGAAGCGAGCACGCTTAATAGCGGTGTCAAGCTGACGCTGATAATGAGCCTTAGTGCCAGTCAAACGTGCAGGAATGATCTTGCCGTTTTCTTGGATGAAGTCACGCAGTGTGTCCAAATCTTTGTAATCGATTTCTTTAACTTCAGCGACTGTGAAGCGGCAGAACTTACGACGTTTGAACAACGGGTTCTGCTGACCAAATCTGCGGCGTTTATCTTTGCCGCCTTTACGACCAAAAGCCATGATATACCTCTGTATTGTTCCGGGTTAGCCGGAAATTTATTTCGTGCGGTACAACCCGCACATTGACTTACACAACAACCGCTGCGCTGCCTGGATAAAGAATTTGTACATCTTGTATGTGCACAATCATTCTTACCGACGCTTTTCGCAACGGGGCGATAAAACCTGTAATTTCTAGTGTTGCCCCTAACGGTACATCGACTAGCAACAAGGCCGTATCACCAAGCGCCACGGCATCAACCTGAAAATCAAGACGGCGTTTAAGACCGGCTTCCATTACCTCAGACTGGTGTTGCAATGTCAGCTCTATGGCTGGCAATCCTGCTGGGGTGTAACGTAACTCCCCGGGACTCGCAACAACAGCTGTAAATGACAGGTGATTCACGTACGCTGTTGGAACCTAATTAGGACTCGGAAACTTCTTCGTCCTGCTCGTCAACTTCATCCTCGTCGTCAGCTTGGCTGTCGGCGCTAGCACGACGGCTGTCTTCACGCTCTACGGACTTCATCATGATGGATGCGCCTTCAGGAGCAGCATCAGTCTTAGCGACCAAGTAACGCAGGATGGCATCGTTGTAACGGAACGAGTGCTCGAGTTCGTCCAAAGTGCTCTGGCCGATTTCGATGTTCAGGCACACGTAGTGAGCCTTAACCAGTTTTTGGATAGGGTAAGCCAATTGGCGACGACCCCAATCTTCGTGACGGTGGATTTTACCGCCTTCAGATGTGATGATCGCTTGATAGCGCTCAACCATGGCGGGCACTTGCTCGCTTTGGTCGGGGTGCACAATAAACACTACTTCGTAGTGACGCATGAAACAACTCCTTGTGGATATCGCCTGAAAAACGTTTTCAGACACGACAGCCCACCCTATACAACTGGGTGAGCAAGAAACCAAGTATTCTACCTCGCGATAAGGCGTCTACACAAGCCTTATCGCGAATAAATGCTAAGTCGCGTTAGCCTTCCACCACAGCGTATGCTGAGTGGTTATGGATGGACTCAAAGTTTTCTGCCTCGATCCGGTAGTTCAATACCGATGGCATATCACGTACCAATACCGCTACATCACGCACCAAATCTTCTACAAATTTGGGGTTTTCGTAGGCTTGTTCGGTCACGTATTTTTCATCCGTACGCTTCAACAACCCCCACAACTGGCAAGAGGCCTGCTCTTCCACTTGTTGGATCAGCGCATTCACATCTACTGCTGCTGGGTCTTCCAACACCAAGTTAACAGTCACGTGGGAGCGCTGGTTGTGCGCACCGTATTTGGAAATTGCTTTAGAGCATGGACACAAGCTGGTTACAGGAACCAACACGCTTAGCTCAAATTCGGTGTCTACGCTGCCATCTTCGGTGCGCATTACGCTAGCAGACCAACCCAGCTCATAATCCAACAAGCTTTGCACACCCGATACTGGTGCAGCTTTGTTGATGAAGTAAGGGAAAGAAACAGTCATTTCACCGGCTTCTGCTTTCAGCAGATCCAGCATTTCTGCAGCGATCTGACAGTACAAAGTCGCAGAAATAGGAGTCTGACGGTATTTTTCCAACAGCTCCATAAATCGGGACATATGTGTGCCTTTTTCTTCAGGCGGCAGCGCAACGGTTAGCTCCCATTCGCCCACGGTAGGCGCAGCATCGCCCGCCATTTGCACAAACAATGGGTAACGCACACCGCGCACACCAACTTTCTGAATAGCAACGTGGCGGGTGTCCACACTGCTTTGCACGTCCGGCATTGTTCCAGCCGCTTTAGTAAGACTAGTCATGATAATTGTCCAAATATGCCCATCTGGACATAGCTGAGAAAATCGTAATGCTTTAATTATGAAATAGATACACGCTACGCTCTCACTATAACCCCACTCACAACAGGCTTATAAGAGAGCGCAGCAAAAAATTAGGCTACTTATTTTCCACAAAGTCGGTCACAGATTGCTGAATACCGGCGGCATCCAAGCCCAACTGTGCATGCAAGACTTTTTGATCCCCGTGATCAATAAATTCGTCGGGGTACCCTAAGTGCAACATTGACCGTACTAGGCGTTGGCTGGCGAAGAACTCGCTCACAGCACTACCTGCACCACCCATAATGGCAGCATCTTCTACCGTGACGAAATGCGTGTGATCAGCAGCTAATTGCAGCAACAAAGCTTCATCCAAGGGCTTCACAAAGCGCATATCTACGACGGTAGCACCACAGGCTTCAGCGGCTTGCATCGCTGCTGGCAGCAACGTACCAAACACCAAAATAGCGGTGTTTTTACCGTGCAAACGTACCACTGCCTTACCGATCTCTACGCCTTCCAAGCTCTCGCTTACTGTAGCTCCTACACCAGTGCCACGAGGGTAGCGTACCGAAGACGGGCCTTCATGCAAATAGCAACTGTTCAACAGCAAGCGTGTTTCATTTTCATCAGAAGGCGTAGCGATCACCATATTGGGGACGCAACGTAAAAAGGCAATGTCGTAATTACCCGCGTGCGTAGCGCCATCCGCCCCCACTAGACCTGCACGGTCTAAGGCAAAGGTCACGTCCAAATCTTGTAACGCCACGTCATGTATCAGTTGATCGTAACCACGCTGCAAGAAGGTGGAGTAAATCGCCACCACTGGCTTTTGTTTCTCACAGGCTATACCTGCCGCAAACGTGACAGCATGCTGCTCGGCAATACCCACATCAAAATAACGCTCAGGAAAACGGGACTCGAACTCCACCATGCCACTACCCTCACGCATAGCCGGCGTAATACCGTACAAACGTTTGTCGTGAGCGGCCATATCACAGAGCCATTTACCAAACACTTGGGTGTACGTTGGCGAGCTAGGTGCTTTGCCTTGACGTATACCGACTTCTGGATCGAACTTACCCGGGCCGTGATACAGCACAGGATCAGCCTCGGCCAACTTGTAACCCTGCCCTTTCCGTGTCACCACATGCAAGAACTGCAAACCACCACGTTCTTGTAGGTTTTCTAGGGTAGGAATCAAGGAATCCAGATCATGGCCATCTATAGGGCCAATGTAGTTGAAGCCTAACTCTTCAAATAGCGTTGCAGGCGCCAATACGCTTTTCGCGTGCCCTTCAAAGCGTCGAGCCAACTCTAGTACAGGCGGTACGTGTTGCAACACGGCTTTGCCCATATGTTTAGCTGCTGCATAAAAACGCCCAGACATCAAACGTGCGAAGTAACGATTCAACGCCCCCACTGGTGGTGAGATAGACATATCGTTGTCGTTCAATATCACCAGCACGTTAACACCGGGTGTCACACCCGCATTGTTCATTGCCTCAAAAGCCATCCCTGCAGTCATCGCACCATCACCAATCACCGCGATATGTTGTCGCGAAACACCTTGGTTGCGGGACGCTACTGCCATGCCTAGCACAGCAGAAATAGAAGTAGATGAATGCGCCGTACCGAAGTCGTCGTACTCAGACTCGCTACGTTTAGGAAAGCCGGATATGCCATCTGCCTGACGCAGGCCGCTCATTTGTTCGCGCCGGCCAGTCAGAATTTTGTGCGCATAAGACTGATGCCCCACATCCCACACAATGCGGTCATGTGGCGTATTGAATACATAGTGCAAGGCTACCGTCAGTTCTACGGTTCCTAAGTTGGACGACAAGTGGCCGCCCGTGCGCGACACAGAGTGCAAGATAAACTGACGAAGCTCCGCCGTCAGCGTGTCCAGATCACCCCGGCTTAGAGCACGTAAATCCTTAGGGGACTGAATTTGTTCAAGTGAAACGGTAGTCATAAAAAAATACTGATCCAGTACGAAGACTTATGCAAGCCTTGATACAAATTGCAGGTAATTGATCATTGTAGACGTAAATAGCGAGCAGCACAGCCGCCCGTTTTCAACAATCAATACGCCCGTCCAACAATGTAATCTGCCATATAGCTCAGATATTGACCACCATTACCTAGCGCTCTAATCGCCATACGAGATTGTTCATGCAGTGAAGCTAGGAACGCTTTAGCTTCTTCCAGCCCCATAACGGACACATAAGTGGGCTTATTATCCTCGGCGTCTTTACCCGCCGTTTTACCCAGTGTCTGGGTATCTGCTGTGACATCTAAAATGTCATCCATCACTTGGAAACCCAAGCCCATGGCATTACCGTAATCATTCAGCATCTGACGTTGTGTGGAGCTAGCACCAGCCACAATACCACCCAACAAAATACTGGTTTTCAACATAGCGCCAGTTTTCAGCCTATGCATTTCTTGCAATTGCTCTAAGCTCAGCGCTACACCTACGCTCTCACAGTCAATGGCTTGACCGCCTGCCATTCCCAACGAACCCGCCGCTTTAGCCAATAATGTCACCGCTTGCACGGTCAACGCTGGCGCAACAGGCATGGATGCCAGCAATTCAAACGCCAATGGTTGCAATGCATCACCAGCCAACATTGCGGTCGCTTCATCAAACTGCACGTGTACAGTAGGACGGCCGCGACGCAAGGTGTCGTCATCCATGCAAGGCAAATCATCATGCACCAACGAGTAGGCGTGAATCAGCTCTACCGATGCAGCAGCCAAATCCAAAGCTTTTTCTTGTGCGGCAGTGGGCGCAGCGCCTTGCAACACCGCCTCACCCGCCGCGTAAACCAATGCGGCACGCACACGCTTACCACCGCCTAATACGGCATAACGCATAGCTTGGTGCAAACTCTGGGGCTTTACATCCTCAGCAGGCAACATACTGGCCAGCACTTGCTCCATATGCTGCACGCGCTCTTGCAACCACTCCTCACCTACACTTTTCTCTACACCCATATCAATCCTCTATGCCGTTATCGCCAAGGGGTTTGAGCAGTTGTCCCTGCAGCACTTTTACCTGTTGTTCCGCTTTTTCTAAGCGCTGCTGACATACCTTAGCCAACTCCACACCACGCTGATACGCGCTGATGGATTGCTCTAGCGATAACTCTCCACTTTCCAAATGTTGAACCAACTGTTCCAACTCGGCTAATGCCCCTTCGTAGTCTTCCGGTAGCGGTGCACCCGCAGCATCTGTGTTTTGTGTATCACTCATCGCATTTTCCTTTGAGGCTTGACGGTCTGAACGACCCAGCCAACCTGCCATATTCATGGCAAACTTCGCCATTTTAACGGCATATCACCAAAGGGTAACAACTCTAAACTAAATCTAGATGGTTTTAGGGGTGTACCCTCATCGTTATCCCTCAGTCTAGGCACAGTGCAGGCCACATCCAGAAACATCACCGGTGTAAAAATCACCCTGCTGCTAGTCATAAAAAAAGCCCGAACTCCAACGAGTTCAGGCCTTTAGGGTCCTAATACTTCTTCAATCAGGCTTCGCCCGCCGCCACTGGCCTAGAGGAGTCACTTACCCACTCACTCCATGAACCTGGATACAGTTTAGAACCATTCATGCCTGCCAACTCCATCGCAAACAGGTTATGGCATGCGGTGATACCTGAGCCACACTGATGCACCACCTGATCCGCAGGACGACCGCCCAACAACGAAGCAAACTCAGCACGTAATGCCAACACGGGCTTAAAACGGCCATCCGCTTGTAGATTGCTACTATTTGGCCGGTTCAAGGCACCCGGAATATGACCCGCTACGGGGTCTATAGGCTCTACTTCACCTCTAAAACGCTCGCCAGCACGCGCATCCACCACGACAAAATGTGGTTGCTCTATATTGGCCAGTACCTCTGTTGCTTGTACTGTAGGCATATCTGGGGTAGCGCTTTCTAACCATTGGCTAGGCACAGGACCTGCTTGTGACACATCGGTTTCTACTTTGCCGTTCTCGGCTAGCCACGCTTGCCAACCGCCATCCAAAATAGCGACTTTCTCGTGCCCTAACCAACGCAACATCCACCACAAACGTGCTGCAAACATGCTGTTGCCAGCATCATAAACCACCACCTGAGTTTGGCTTTCCAACCCCTGCTTACGCATCAAATCAGCAAACTTAGTGCGTTCAGGCAAAGGATGTCTACCATTTTTACCGGTGAGTTTGCCAACCAGGTCTGAATCATTATCTAAGAACCTAGCACCCGGAATATGCCCTTGCAGATAGGCATTACGTCCTGCCTGAGGATTCATCAAATCATGGCGTACATCAAACACCAACCAGTCAGAACGATGCTCTTGTTGTAGCTCAGCTGCGGTAATTAAATAACTAAACATTGCCACTCCTTCCCTTATTTACTTTTTGCTGCCGTTTCACCACGCAACAATTTGGACTCTGTATAGGTACGCCACGATGACAACATGCCTGATGCGATCACCAACGCCATACCCAGCCATGCTAGCAGATCGGGGATATCGCTCCAGATCACAATACTCAGTAATGACGCAAAAATAATAGTGGAGTATTGCAGTGCTGCGGACAACAGCGGTGACCCCGCGCCGAACGCTCTAGTCATGGCCAACTGACCGCCCAATCCAGCGACTCCCACACACAAAAGCGCCAACCACCCTTGCCATGGCAGCTCGTGCCAACCGTGTATACCCAATCCACCTATGCTAGAAACACAGACAAAGACCGAAAACCAAAACACCGTACGCCATTCAGACTCGCCCATTTTGCCGAGTTGGCGAATCTGCATCATCGCCACAGCAGAGCACGCCCCTGAGCTTAGCCCCACAGCGGCTGCAAACCATTGGTCTTCGCTAATACTAGGCCGCAATACGGCAATCACGCCGATAAAACCTAGCAACACAGCAAACACCCGCACAAAGTCACGACGCATGCCGCCCAAGAACACCATCCAGATGCCTATAAATAACGGCCCGGTATAGTTCAAACTAACGGCTGTGGATAAGCTTAAGTTGGTCAGCGCGAAGAAACCTGCCCACATGGAGGTCACGCCAAACAAGTTGCGGAGAATATGTGCTTTCCAGCTCACTGGACGCAAACTACGCTGACGCCATTGCGCCCACGCAAAAATACAGATTACAGACGGCAAGCCCCTAAACAACACAATTTGTGCCAGGCTAGCATCATATTCGGCAGAGATCTTGATACCTGCCCCCATGATGGCAAACATGAAACTGGCCACCAACATCCATAACGATTGCATGCAGAAATCCGCTGGAAGGGAAAATAGTCAAAGATTAAAACTATACTCCCCCTATCTTGCAATAGCAGTCTTCACCCGCATATAACACAGTAAACTACTAGGATGTGGTGTTACTCTCGCAAAATAACCACATCAAGACTTTTGCTGTGAAGCAGCAGTCTATCCATTTTTTCTGATCATCACGGTAATCAACCATGACTCGTATTCTGCTTTTTCTAGCTACCAACTTGGCCGTTATGCTGGTTCTTAGCATCGCTATGAACGTACTAGGCATAGGCCGATTCCTGACCGCTGAAGGTCTAGACCCTACTGCCTTACTCGTATTCTCTGCCATTATTGGTTTTACCGGAGCCATCATCTCGTTACTGACCAGTAAATGGATGGCCAAACGCAGCACAGGCGCACACGTGATTGATCCCCAAGCCCCTCGTAATGCTCAAGAGGCTTGGTTGGTAGACACCGTTCACCAACTGGCTGATCGCGCTGGCATTGGTAGACCGGAAGTCGCCATTTACGATGGTGCTCCTAACGCTTTTGCGACAGGTGCGTTTAAAAATGACTCTTTAGTGGCCGTCTCTACCGGCCTGCTGCAAAGCATGAACGAAGAGGAAGTCATGGCGGTATTGGGTCACGAAGTTGCCCACATTGCCAACGGCGACATGGTGACTCTGACCTTAATCCAAGGGGTAGTGAACACCTTCGTGATTTTCTTTGCTCGCTTGGTAGGCTATTTTGTAGACCGCGTCATCATGAAAAACGAACGTGGTCTGGGTATGGGCTACTACGCTGCATCCATCGTCTGTGAGATCATTTTCGGCATTCTGGCTTCTATTATTGTGGCCTGGTTCTCAAGACGTCGTGAGTACCGTGCCGACGCAGGCTCTGCCTCTTTACTAGGCTCTCGTACTCCGATGATTCGTGCCTTGGCACGTTTAGGCAATGTAGAAGCTGGTGACCTGCCAAAAAGCTTCGAAGCTTCCGGCATTTCCGGTGGCAAAAGCATTGCGGCTCTGTTTGCTTCTCACCCACCTATTGAAGATCGCATTCGCGCACTGCAACAAGGCCAATAATAAAAACAGGATCGCCTTGTTACGAGGTTATCCTGTTTCTACCTAAGCCCTATACAGTCGTGAGTCTACAAAAAACGCCCGATGAAATCATCGGGCGTTTTTTATAGCAGGTTGCTATGTACTAACCAGTGTTGCACAACTATTAGTGCGCTTGCCCCCAGTTATCACCCTCACCCACCTCAGCAACCAGCGGCACATCTAAGCTAGCAATACCACACATCAAGTCTGGTAACGCTGCCTTCAAACGTTCTACTTCATCCAAGGGCACATCAAACACCAGTTCATCGTGCACCTGCATCACCATCAAAGTTTTAAGCTGCTCTTGATCCAACCAGTTCTGCACTGCCACCATCGCTTTCTTGATCAAGTCGGCAGCAGTACCTTGCATAGGCGCGTTAATAGCTGCACGCAAGGCGCCAGCCATACGCGGGCCCTTCGCTGTTTTCAACTCAGGGAACGACAACCTACGGCCAAATACGGTTTCCACGTAGCCTTGTTCTTTAGCCTGCTCTTTGATGCGCTCCATGTACTGCGCCACACCGGGGTAGCGAGTGAAGTAACGATCTATATAGGCTTTAGCGGCTGCCCGAGTAATACCTAAGTTGTTTGCCAACCCAAACTCACCCATGCCGTAAATCAAACCAAAGTTAATGGCTTTGGCTGCATAACGCTGGTCTGGCGTGACCTCTTCGGGCGTCACACTGAAAATTTCGGCTGCCGTCGCTCGGTGCACGTCACCACCATCAACAAACACCTGTTGCAGGTTTTTATCACCCGAAACGTGCGCCATGATACGCAACTCAATCTGCGAATAGTCAGCCGACACCACCTTACCCAGCGACGAAATAAATGCGTCACGCACCTTGCGGCCTTCGGCCGTACGCACAGGGATATTTTGCAAGTTAGGATCAGACGATGCCAAACGCCCTGTCACTACCGCTGCCTGCGCATAACGGGTGTGCACACGATGCGTACGTGGGTTCACCATTTTGGGAAGCTTATCGGTGTACGTTGATTTGAGCTTAGCAATCCCGCGATGCTCAAGCATCAGCTTAGGCAACGGGTAGTCATTAGCCAACTCTGTCAACACACCCTCATCAGTAGACGGTGCACCACTGGCTGTTTTCTTAACTACCGGTATACCTAATTTTTCAAACAGAATTTCACCCACTTGTTTAGGAGAATTCATATTGAAAGGTTGGCCAGCCAATTCGTACGCCTCGGCTTCCAGCTCTAGCAAACGCTGGCCCAATTCGTGGCTTTGTTTATGCAGCACATCGGCATTGATGGCTACACCATTGGCTTCAATGGTGGTCAGTACCGTGGAGGTTGCTAATTCTAGTTGGTAGGTAGCTTCCAAACCTTCATGAGCAGCAATCAACGGACGCATGACCTGATGCAAACGCAGAGTGATGTCAGCATCTTCACACGCGTAGGCAGTAGCCACATCTAACGCTACATCGGCAAAAGCAATCTGCTTGGCCCCTTTGCCACAAATACTTTCATACGGTGTGGTTTGTACATTCAGCCAACGCTGGGCCACATCGTCCATGTTGACGCGCAAATGAGAATCCAACACATAGGCCTGCAACATGCTGTCTTCAGCAATACCACGTAGGTTGATTCCTTCGGTAGCGAACACATGCGCATCATACTTAGCATGATGCAAAATTTTGGCATGCTTATCCGACTCTAACCAAGGTTTTAACGCCCCCAACACCACATCAGCCGTAAGCTGCTCGATGACCTCGCACCCTTGATGCCCTACGGGGATATAGCAGGCCTCGCCAGGCTGCACCGATAACGATAACCCCACCAACCTGGCCTGCATAGGATCCAACGATGTGGTTTCGGTATCTAGGGCAGTGAGTTCGGCCTTTTCAATTTTAGCTACCCAACGCTGCAACTCTGCTTCGCTAGTGATCGTTTCATACGTCACAGCGGCAGGAGCCTCAGGAAACACCAGCTCAACTTGCTCGGCAGCAGGCACCTCAACAGCGGCTTTGCGTGGCGCTGTCCTACCATCTTGAGCGGGAATACGTGTGGCATCACCAGTCAACTCACGCAACCATGTTCTGAAACCGTAATCTTCGTAGATATCCAGCAAGGTGTCTTTATCTACCGGCAGCGGGCGCAACTGATCCAATGACGCATGTAACTCACCCAGATCGCAATCCAGTTTCACGGTGACCAGTTTGCGCGTCATTTCAAAAAGAGGAATAAAGTCGCGCAAGTTCTGACCTGCTACACCTTTGATGTCACCTGCATGCTGGATTAAGGAGTCTAGTGTCTGGTATTCGTTTAACCACTTTGCAGCTGTCTTAGGACCTACTTTTGGTACACCCGGAATATTGTCCGCTGTGTCACCAATCAACATCAAATAATCAATAATTTGTTCAGGCCGTACACCATAGCGATCAATCACCCCTTGTATGTCCTGACGCTCATTATTCATGGTATTAATGAGCTCTACATGTGGGTTCACCAGTTGCGCCAAGTCCTTGTCGCCTGTGGAGATAACACTATGTATACCCTGCGCGGATGCTTGCACCGAGAGTGTGCCAATGATATCGTCTGCCTCTACGCCCGGCACGCAAATCACTGGCCATCCCAGTGCGCGCACAGCGCGGTGAATGGGCTCAATTTGCTGCGCCAGATCTGTTGGCATGGATGGTCGGTTCGCTTTATAGTCGCTAAATAGATCATCCCTAAAGGTTTTACCTTTAGCATCAAACACGCAGGCCATATAATCAGGCTCATAGTCCTGCAAAATTTTACGCATCATTGCGATGACGCCGTAAAGAGCACCAGTTGGCTCGCCACGAGCGTTACGCAGATCCGGCATGGCATGGAATGCCCTGTACAGATAGCTGGATCCATCAACTAATAATAAGGTTTGTTTCATGTCTGACACTAAAAATGTTCATTTACCCGCCACAGAGCAGATTCCCGTTATATCAGCAGAACTAAAACACGCCGCAGAAACACTACAGGAAGTAGGTTTTGGGATCAGTGTATTCGGTAGCGCTCGCATCCCTTCCGACAACAAATATTATGAAATGGCATGTGAGCTTGGCAAGCGCTTAGCTGAAGCAGGGCTAATGCTAATTGCTGGTGGTGGCCCAGGTATTATGGAAGCCGCCAATAAAGGCGCCTATGAAGCAGGCGGTCGCAGCGTAGGTCTTAACATACGCCTACCACGAGAAACCAGCAACAACCCTTACCAAACACACAGTCTGCAATTCGAATACTTCGTATCTAGAAAAGCGACGTTTTTCATGCACAGTTCTGCATACATTGCCTTGCCTGGTGGTTTTGGCACCATGGATGAGCTGTTTGAAGTCATTACACTGGTACAAACACGTAAACTGCCTGCAGCCCCCATTGTACTCGTAGGTACTGCATTCTGGAGTGGCCTACTTGACTGGGTACGCGAGCAGTTGTTGGGTAACAAGCTGATCTCCCCTGGCGATATGGACTTGATTACGCTGACAGACGACTTGGACGAGGTAATGCAGGTCGTAAACGCCTGCTGCTCACAGTTTGCCATTGAGCCAACGTGCGAGCCTACGCTTCCTCATTAAAGTGCAGCACCGATTTTCTGCCAACTAGCTCTATAACCTCTTGTAATATACAGGGTTTATACGTGTTGGCAGACATAGCCTGACCGCTATGATTTCTACTACATCCTATAGACTATTACTGCTTATTCCCACAAGGAGAGCATCTTGAAAAAGAATTTGCTGCGCTTTCTGACCCTGGCTATTTTTAGCACCGCGACTGCTACTGCAGCAGCGCAGGATTTTACCGAAATCCGTATTGCTACCGAAGCGGGCTACCCCCCATTTGAATACCTGAATCCCTCTGGCGAAATTGTTGGCTATAACATCGAGATCGGTAACGAGATCTGTAAGCGCCTACAAGCCGAGTGCGTTTGGATTGACCAATCCTTCGACAGCTTGATTCCTGGTTTGCAAGCTCGCAAATTTGACTTGGCTCACTCCACCATGACAGCCACTGACGCACGCCGCAAAGTGATTGATTTCAGTGCGCCGCTGTACGTTGTAGCCTCTCGTCTGGTTGCCAACAAAGACAAAACACTGGAACCCACGGCCGACTCACTAAAAGGTATGCGCATTGGCGTGCAACAAGGCACCACCATGGAAGCCCACGCACGCAAAGAATGGGCTCCAAACGGCGTAGAAGTCATTGCCTACCCAAGCTACACCAACGCCTACATTGACTTGGCATCTGGCCGTATCGACGCGTCTTTCCAAGAAGCTCCTAATGCCGTACAAGGTTTCTTAACCAAACCCGAAGGTGCAAACTTCACCCTAATGGGTGACACCGTTAAAGATAGCGCTATCCTGAACGAACCCATTGCTATTGGTGTACGTAAAGGCAATAAAAAGCTGAAAGATGCAGTAGATCAAGCCATCATTGATATGCAAGCTGATGGTACACTTGCTGCCATTACTGCAAAGTACTTTGAACCCGGTAACGTTGAGCTACCAAGCACACAACCGTAACCCTATTCTTTCTTAACCCGTACGAAGCAACAATGCTTGCTTCGTACTTAGCGCGATCTTTTTTATGTTCCTGATGGGCTATGGTCCCCAGTTGCTGGCAGGCACACTGGAAACCATCCAATTAGCCGTTCTGTCTTTGGCGGTTTCACTAGTGCTTGGACTGTGCGCGGCAAGTTGCAAGCTATTTGCACCTAGCCGCCTTTTGCGTTTTAGCGCAGCAGTCTATACCACTGTCATACGTGGCATTCCCGATCTGGTTCTGTTACTGCTGATTTTCTTCAGCCTACAACTCTACCTTAACGATCTGACTGACGCTCTATCTTTACCCTATATAGATATTGAGCCTTTCAGTGCAGGTGTAGCCACACTAGGCTTCATCTATGGCGCTTACTTTACCGAGACCTTTAGAGGGGCTTTCATGGCTGTACCACGTGGGCAGCTAGAAGCCGGTATCGCTTATGGTATGTCTCGCTGGCAAGTATTTAGCCGCATCCTGTTCCCACAGATGATGCGTCACGCCCTACCCGGTTTAGAAAATAACTGGCTGGTACTACTCAAAGCTACCGCCTTGGTATCACTTATTGGGCTGAATGACTTGGTAAAAGTCGCCCAGAATGCTGGTAATGTAACCTTCCACATGTTCCTGTTCATTTCCATCACAGGTTTGATCTACCTTGCGTTGACCACCCTGTCGAACAGCGTGTTTTACTTTCTGAATCGTCGTTATTCTGTAGGCATTAAAAAGGCAGAGCTATGGTAACGGTGATTGACGAATTTTGGCGTGCGTACCTGTACAGCAATCACGGACAATGGTCCGGCTTAGCCGTCACCTTGTGGCTGCTCACGCTATCGCTGTTTTTTGGTTTTATCCTCTCTATTTTTACTGCCATTGGGCGCAACTCAGCCCGTTGGTACGTTTCTAAGCCCATTTGGCTGTTCTCCTACGTATTTAGAGGCACGCCCCTATACGTACAGATACTGTTTATCTACGGCGGCTTGTACGGCCTAGATTTCATCAAAGAAACCCCAAGCTTGGCGTCATTTTTCCAAAGTGGTTTTAACTGCATGGTATTGGCGCTGGTGCTGAATAACGTGGCTTACACCACCGAAATCTTTGCCGGCGCAATCAGAGCCACACCCGCTGGCGAAATTGATGCTGCCAGAGCGTACGGCATGACCCGTACTACCATGTACCGCCGCGTCATCTTGCCATCTGCATTACGCCGCGCCCTGCCCGCGTACAGTAACGAAGTTATCTTGATGCTGCACGCTACCTCTCTGGCTTTCACTGCCACCGTGCCTGACATCTTAAAAATTGCTAGGGACGCCAACTCGGCCACCTACGAAACCTTTGCCTCTTACGGTTTTGCCGCTTTGCTGTACCTTGCCATCACTGTGGTACTGGTAGGCATATTCCGTCTCGTTGAAAAACGTACACTGTTATCTATGCAACCCCTGAAGCCTTAATCATGCAAAAACTGCAAGTTAAAAACATTCATAAAGCCTACGGGCAGAATCAAGTGCTGAAAGGTGTATCACTGGATGCGAACGCAGGTGATGTTACCTGCATTATTGGCTCCAGTGGCTCGGGCAAAAGTACGTTCTTGCGCTGTATTAACTTTCTGGAAATTCCAGATCAAGGCAGCGTGCAACTGAATGACCAAACCATACATGCCGTCACCAAAGACAATGGCACCATACGCGTATCAGACCTAAAAATGCTGCGCGATATGCGCACACGTCTGACCATGGTGTTCCAGCACTTCAATCTATGGGGCCACATGAACGTTCTGCAAAACGTCATGGAAGCACCTACCCATGTATTGAAAGTCTCCAAGAAAGAAGCCATGGAGCGCGCACGTCACTACTTGAACAAAGTAGGCCTGCCAACCAGCATAGAAACACAATACCCTGCCCACTTGTCCGGCGGACAGCAACAACGTGTGGCTATTGCCCGTGCATTGGCAATGGAACCTGAGGTCATGCTCTTTGATGAGCCTACCTCAGCGCTGGATCCTGAGTTAGTAGGCGAAGTGCTGAAAGTCATGCAACAGTTGGCTGAAGAAGGCCGCACCATGTTGATCGTGACCCACGAGATTGGCTTTGCTCGTCAGGTCAGTAACAACATTGTGTTCTTGCACCAAGGCGTCGTAGAAGAAAGCGGCAATCCATCGACAGTTCTGGATACACCACAAAGTGATAGATTGAAGCAGTTCCTAACAGGTAATTTGAAGTAATGATTGCCTAACACGGGTGCCTGTTGATTAGCAGTACAACCTGTATATAAAAAGCCCTTCATAGGAGTTTCTATGAAGGGCTTTTTTTTCGGCTGAATGTTTGGAAGCTATTTTGATGGCTAGTAGCTGCTGCAAGCTGTACTGCAGTTAGGCTCGCTATGTAAACGTTACTTGTTGCATTTGAGAGCTTTTTGGTAGCGTAGCAACTACTAATCGCATGAGCTTAGGCTGCGAAAAATATTTTGATTTGATGTCTCAAATCACAAAAAGATAGCCGCAGCCCCAGCGTGTGCTATGAACTCTCTGCTATAGCTCCCGCAGTGTCTCAAAACAAAAAAGCCCACAAATCCAAAAGGACTCATGGGCTTCTTGTAGCTGTTACCAGCTAAATACTGCGTACCTGATTATGCTTCTTCACGAGCAAACTTACGACGCTCATGCTCTTTCAGGTGACGTTTACGCAGACGGATGGATTTAGGGGTTACTTCCACCAATTCATCGTCATCAATAAAGTCTACAGCATATTCCAGGGACAAACGGATCGGTGTAATCAGGTCGATGTGCTCATCTTTACCGGATGCACGAACGTTAGTCAGTTTCTTCTCACGAATTGGGTTCACGATCAGGTCGTTGTCACGGCTGTGAATACCGATGATCATACCTTCGTAAACTGGGTCGTTAGGCGAAACGAACATTTTGCCGCGCTCTTGCAGTTTCCACAAAGCGTAAGCTACTGCTTCACCATCGTCTTGGCTGATCAGCACGCCGTTACGACGCTCACCCACGGAACCTTCACGCATAGGCTGGTAGGAGTCAAAAATGTGACTCATCAAGCCTGTACCACGTGTCAGTGTCATGAAGTCGCCTTGGAAGCCGATCAGACCACGTGCAGGAATACGGTATTCCAAACGTGTACGACCACGACCATCAGGGATCATGTCTTGCAAGTCACCACGACGGCGACCCAACTCTTCCATCACACCACCTTGGTGACCGTCTTCAACGTCCACTGTCAGGTGCTCGTATGGCTCCATCTTCACGCCGTTTTCTTCTTTGATCAACACGCGTGGACGGGATACCGCCAACTCGTAGCCTTCACGACGCATGTTTTCCAACAAGATGGTCAAGTGCAACTCACCACGGCCACATACTTCAAATGCAGTATCGTCACCGGTTTCGTTTACACGCAACGCCACGTTGGATTTCAATTCCAAATCCAAGCGATCACGAATCTGACGGCTGGTCACGAATTTACCTTCACGACCCGCCAATGGCGAGGAGTTAACGATAAAATTCATGCTCAGTGTAGGCTCGTCAATGCGTAGCAATGGCAGAGCTTCTGGCTTAGCAGGATCCATCAATGTGCAGCCAATACCGATTTCATCAATACCGTTGATCAGTACGATGTCACCCGCTTGGGCTTCTTCCACTTGTTGACGGTTCACACCTTTAAAGGTTTGAACTTGGTTGATGCGGCCTTTGATTGGCTCGCCTTCAGGACCAAATTTCAGAATCACGTCTTGACCAGCACGCACACGACCACGGTTTACACGGCCTACACCGATCTTACCGACGTAGCTGCTGTAGTCTAAGGAACAGATTTGCAACTGCAATGGACCATCTGGGTCATCTTCACGTTGAGGCACGTGGTCCAAAATAGCTTGGAACAGTGGGCGAAGATCGCCGGAACGCACATCATCAGTCAAACCGGCATAGCCGGACAGACCAGAAGCGTAAACAATTGGGAAGTCCAACTGCTCTTCTGTAGCACCCAACTTGTCAAACAAATCAAATGTTTCGTTTACAGCGAAATCTGGTCTAGCACCTGGACGGTCAACTTTGTTCACCACCACGATAGGTTTCAGACCTAGTTCCAACGCTTTGCGGGTTACGAAACGGGTTTGGGGCATAGGGCCTTCTACCGAATCCACCAGCAACAACACTCCGTCAACCATCGACAGTACACGCTCTACCTCACCACCGAAGTCAGCGTGTCCGGGGGTATCAATAATGTTGATGTGTGTACCCTCAAACTCTGCCGCGCAGTTTTTGGCCAAGATAGTGATACCGCGTTCTTTCTCGATATCGCCAGAGTCCATAACGCGATCGCTAACATGTTCATTCGCACGGAAAGTGCCAGACTGTTTCAGAAGCTGATCAACCAGGGTAGTTTTCCCGTGGTCTACGTGAGCAATAATAGCCACATTGCGCAATGCGCGACTCATAATGTTTCCTTAAGGTTAAGGTTAGCTGGGCGTAGCGTCTCGGGTAAATCAGCCAGCCCGATTAAAAGGGATTCAGGTTCCTCAGAATCCTGTATTGTGTCCAGCGTTACCGCCTTTTCCAATAAAAAGGGTCCCACAGCCGTACGACGCAATGCCGTCAGGTGAGCCCTATAACCTAAACGTTGACCAATATCTTGTGCCAAAGTTCGGATATACGTGCCTTTACTGCACTCCACTGCAATACGCGCAGTGTTCCCTTCGCAAGATAACAGCTCAATATTATGAATCGTTATTGTACGGGGTGGTCTTTCCAGTTCTATGCCTTGCCGTGCATACTCATACAGCGGCTTACCATCACGCTTTAAGGCCGAGTACATCGGTGGAATTTGTTGAATTTCACCTAAGAATTCTTGCAATACTTGTTTTACTGCTTCTACATCTGCACCGCCATCAGGCAGCTCCGCCGTCGCAACTACCGTACCGGTTAAGTCACCAGAGTCAGTTTCTGCACCGAAGGTAAGTTCTGCTTCGTATGCTTTATCAGCATCCAGCAACAGTCCAGAAATTTTCGTTGCTTTACCAAAGCAGCACACCAGCAACCCTGTAGCAAAAGGATCTAAAGTGCCAGTATGACCTGCTTTACGAGCATCCATCGCTCGTCGGGCACGTTGCAATGCGTGGTTACTGGACAATCCTTCATCTTTGTCCAGCAACAGCACACCATCGAGCACACGTCCGCGTTGTCGCCTCGCCATCGTATTTATTTTCCGCTAAAAAACGACGCGCCGACTCAGGCCTGGTCGTCGTCAGGATCGTCAGGAACAGCGTCAGTAGCCGTACTGAAAGAAGAACGGTTTGCTTCGTCGATCAGCTTGGACATGGCCATGCCACGCACCACGTGATCATCGTAGAAGAAACGCAGAGTAGGAACAGTATGGATATGCAACAAGCGGTATAGCTGCGAGTGCAGCCAGCCAGCCTTGGCATTCAGTACTTCAGTTGCAGTCTGTGGCTCAGCGCCAAAAACTGTGAAATATACTTTAGCGTGTGCATAATCAGCTGACAGCTCAACTTCTGTCAGCGTGATTAGACCAGCGCGAGACATATCTATCTCTCGCTGAATCAGCACAGCCAAATCTTTTTGAATTTGGTCGGCTAAGCGGACATTACGTCCGCCGCCAGCTTTATTTTTGTGTCTTGCCATGAATTACAGTGACCGGGCGATTTCCTTGATCTCGAAGATCTCTAGCTGGTCGCCCACTTGAATATCATTATTACCACGTAAGGTGATACCACAATCGAAACCTTGGCGTACTTCGCGGACATCGTCCTTGAAGCGTCGTAGGGATTCGAGATGGCCCGTCCAATGCACCACGTTGTCGCGCAGCAGACGTACCTGAGAATCGCGCTTGACGATGCCTTCGGTAACCATACAACCAGCCACACTCCCGATACGGGAAATGTGGTACACCTCGCGAATTTCTACCATACCGATAACTTCTTCGCGTTTCTCTGGTGTCAACATGCCGGACAAGGCTGCTTTCACTTCGTCTACCGCATCGTAAATGATGTTGTAGTAGCGAATATCAATACCGTTCAATTCGGCCAGTTTACGTGCGCTTTGTTCAGCACGTACGTTAAAGCCAATCACTACTGCGTTAGACGCGATAGCCAAGTTGATGTCGCTCTCGGAGATACCACCCACAGCGGCGTGCACAACTTGCACTTTCACTTCGTCTGTTGCCAGTTTTAGCAAGGAAGACACCAACGCCTCTTGAGAACCTTGTACGTCGGTTTTGATGATCAGAGACAATGTCTGTACACCTTCGCCGATGTTCTCGAACAGAGAATCCAGTTTGGCTGCTTGCTGACGCGCCAGTTTTACATCGCGGAATTTACCTTGACGGAACAAGGCGATTTCACGTGCTTTACGCTCGTCTTGCATTGCAATCAATTGATCGCCAGCAGCAGGTACTTCGGTCAGACCCTGGATTTCAACAGGCATAGATGGGCCCGCTTCTTTCAAGGACTTACCTGTTTCGTTCACCATGGCACGAATACGACCGAAGCTAGCACCTACCAACACGGTATCACCGTGGTGCAATGTACCGGTTTGAACCAATACAGTAGCCACAGGACCACGACCGCGATCCAGACGTGCTTCAATCACAGTACCTTGTGCAGGTGTATTCACAGGAGCTTTCAGTTCCAGCATTTCTGCTTGCAACAGCACTTGTTCCAACAGGTCATCAATACCATCACCAGTGCGTGCCGACACAGGTACGAAAGGCACATCGCCACCGTACTCTTCAGGCACCACTTCTTCTACCAACAACTCTTGCTTAACGCGCTCAGGGTTGGCTTCAGGTTTATCTACTTTAGTAATCGCTACAACCAGCGGTACACCAGCGGCACGAGCGTGGTGAATAGCTTCACGTGTTTGAGGCATCACGCCATCATCAGAAGCAACCACCAAGATCACAACGTCAGTTGCCTTGGTACCGCGAGCACGCATGGCCGTAAAGGCTTCGTGACCGGGGGTATCCAGGAAAGTAACGTTACCGCGTTCAGTTTTAACGTTGTATGCACCGATGTGCTGAGTAATACCACCAGCCTCACCCGATGCCACTTTAGTGCGACGGATGTAATCCAGCAAAGAGGTTTTACCGTGGTCAACGTGACCCATCACAGTAACCACCGGAGCACGAGGACCTTCCTCGATTTCACCAGTGAACTGATCTTCCAAGAAGGACTCAGGATCATCCAATTTGGCTGCAATCGCTTTGTGGCCCATTTCCTCAACCAAAATCATGGCTGTTTCTTGGTCCAACACTTGGTTGATTGTCACCATTTGACCCAGCTTCATCAGATGCTTGATCACTTCAGCTGCTTTCACAGCCATTTTGTGCGCCAAGTCTGCAACGGTAATGGTTTCAGGCACAGCCACTTCGCGAACAATTGCTTCCACAACTTGTGGTTGTTGCTCTACTTGACCTTGACGGCCACGGCCACGTCTACCACCACGGGTATTCGCATGCCAGGCTTCGCGCTCAGTGGAAGCAGAAGCCACTTCCGCTTTAGAAGGTTGTTTGCGACGGCTATCACCTACCCAACCAGTTTCGCCTTTGGCTGCTGGTTTAGGCGTGGTTTTCTTAGCGCTATCGCCGTTCTTAACATCTTTTTTCGCAGCCGGTTTGCCTGCTTTACGAGCAGCATCTTGGCTCTCAGCCGCACGCAATACTTTGCGAGGACGATTCAGCATTTCACTGATCGCTGCTGCTTCGGCTTCTGCTGCCGAGCGTGCGCGATCACGATCACCGTCGACTACAGCCGCCTGAGGGGCTGGTCTGCGTGCAGTAGGGTTACCACTAGACTGCGGACGGCCAGCGCCTTGAGGACGATCCGAATGGCGGTTAGCGCCAGACTGATTCTGTCCGCCACGCGGAGCATTCGCCCCACCTTGCGGTCTTGGGCTACGAGTTTGATTGTCAGCTTTCGCTGTAGGGGTGTCTTTGACAGGCTTGTTTTTAACGGCCACGTTATCCAGCTCTTCAGTTTGTTCTGCCTTCACAGGCGTTTCTTGCTCTACCTGTGATGTAACTTCAGGCACTTGCTCTTCAGACTGACTGACAGCTGGCGATACAGGTTGCCGTACCTGCTCTTCCTTGGCTGCTGTTTCTGCAGTCGGTTCGGTTTTTTGAGTCTCTACAACCGGTGCCTCTTTAACGGGCTCTGGTTGGGCCTCAACTTTAGTTTCCTGTACTGGAGCGGACTCTGCTACAGGAGCTTCTTTTGCTGCCACTGGCGCTTCAGCCACTACCTCTGGGGTAATCTCTGGCGCGGCAGTTGGCTTGCTTGCTACTTCCGGTGTAGCGTGTTCTGCTGCTTTTACAGGGGCTGTCTCTGCGTGCTCAGCGTCGCTTTGATCTTCTGTACGCTCTGCTGCTGCAGCTTTAGCGGCTTCAGCAAGAAGCTCAGCCGGATCCCGTTTCACAAATACGCGTTTCTTGCGGGTTTCTACCTGAATAGTGCGAGAACGACCAGAGCCATCAGCTTGACGGATTTCTGACGTTTTGCGACGAGTCAGCGTGATTTTGTTCCCACGCAATGACTCTAGCAGCTTCGCCTTATCTGCTTCGGTGACGGAATCGCTCACCGATCTGAGCTGAACACCTGCAGCACGCAATTGCTCCAACAACGATTCTGCAGGCATTTTCAGTTCTTGAGCGAACTGGGCGACTGTGTTACTCGGCATTCGACTCTCTCTTGCTTACAACTACTTATTCTATTAATAACAACCCCTGATAGTCGGCTCTCCTCTCTAGAGCAGGCCGACCTGCTGCAACGTCATCATGCGTCACCATCAAACCAGTGGGCTCGTGCACGCATAATCAGATTGCTCGCGTCTTCGGCATTTAGGCCAGTCATTTCGGACAGTTCATCTGTCGCCAACTCGGCCAAATCATCCAAGGTGGTGACTTGCTTTTCAGCTAGTGCAGCCACGATATCAGGAGTGATTCCTTCAATTTCCAATAGATCTTTTTCTACTGTTTGCACCAGCTCATCTTTAGCAATTGCTTCAGAAAGCAGTGCATTACGAGCACGTGTGCGCAACTCGTTTACAGTGTCTTCATCAAAGGCATCGATATCCAGCAGTTCTTGCAATGGCACGTAAGCCACCTCTTCAAGACCACTGAAACCTTCGTCGATCAGTACATCAGCAATACCTTCGTCCACATCCAAACGTTGCATGAACATGTTTTGCAGTTCACGACGCTCTTCTTCCTGACGATTCTGGCTTTCTTCTGGTGTCATGATGTTGATTTGCCAGCCAGTGAGTTCGGAAGCCAAACGTACGTTTTGACCACGAGCACCAATAGCTTTAGGCAGGTTTTCTTCATCAACCACTACGTCCATAGCATGTTTATCTTCATCGACCACGATGGATTCCACATGCGCTGGAGCCAGAGCACCAATCACGAATTCTGCAGGATCTTCTGCCCACAGAACGATATCGACCTGTTCACCGCCCAGTTCGTTACGAACAGCAGTGACTCGCGACCCACGCATACCTACACATGTACCGATAGGATCAATACGTTGATCGTAGGCAATAACGGCAATTTTAGCGCGCACACCCGCATCACGAGCAGCTGCTTTAATTTCCAATAAGCCTTGTTCGATTTCAGGCACTTCGTTCTCGAACAGTTCCTTGATGAAATCAGGAGCAGTACGAGACAGAATTACCTGTTGACCACGTGCTGTGCGGTCAATTGTTTTTACCAAAGCGCGTACACGGTCACCCATACGAATATTTTCTTTGGGGATCATTTCGCTGCGTGGCAAACGGGCTTCGATTTTACCCATCTCGATGATGGCGTCGCCCTTATCAATACGTCGGACTGTGCCAGACACGATTTTTTCGCCACGATCCAGGAAGTCATTCAACACCTGTTCGCGCTCTGCATCACGTATACGCTGCAAAATAGCCTGCTTAGCGGCTTGTGCACCGATACGTCCGAATTCTATAGGCTCCAAGGCCTCTTCAATGTAGTCGCCAATTTGTACATCAGGCACGATCTCAATCGCATCGCTGTACATCTCTTGACGATCAGGCTCTTGCAGGCCAGCCTCATCAGGCACGACCAACCAACGTCTGAAGCCTTCGTGCTCGCCCGTTACGCGATCCACCGCTACCCGTATGTCGGCATCTTCTTCGAAGCGTTTTTTCATTGCAGACGCCAACGCACCTTCTAGGGCGCCAAACACCACATCTGCTTCTACACCTTTTTCACGCGCCAGCGCATCAACTAGCAAAAGAATTTCGCGACTCATCGCTTTCTACCCTTGAAATCAAGAACGGGATCCAATTTGGCACGATCCACTTCATCAAATGTGAAAGTCAGGTCTCTGACATCGCCAGAGGCTTGCTCTAGTTCCAACACGAATTTGGTGTCGGCATCCACATTATCCACAGTGACGTCATCAGGGCTGATCAACACACCCTTAAACACTTTCTGGTTATCCACCGCCTCGTAAAAGCGCAGTTCTACCCTAGCACCGGCAAAGCGTACAAAGTCGCGCAATGTTCGCAGCGGACGATCTGTACCAGGAGAACTCACTTCCAGACGGCCGTAATCGACGTTTTCTACTTCGAAAACGCGCGACAGCTGTTTGGACACCCATTCACAATGGTCAATGCTCACCCCTTCAGGGTGATCAATCACGACACGCAACACGCCCAGTGGCGCGCGTTCCACATCGATCAACTCGATGTCGCTGCCTAGCAAGGCTTCCTGTGTTAAAGCGAAAATATCTGCCATAAAATCCAAAAAAAATGGGCTGACTGCCAGCCCACTGCTACCTTAAAAGCTTAGATCCGGTAAGTATCTGACATTACATACAATAATGATGATACCGTGCCAAGCTTTACATTTTAACAGAATTCGAGAAAAAATCCTGCCACATCCAGCGCTTAGCCCAGAAATAAAGCCACAGCCATGCGGAAGCCGGACTACACCTACTTCATAGCCCGGCCCTGTGGTGCATTAACGACGGTTAGTTCCTATACGCGCCAAGCGTGACTCGTGCGCATTAGAGGAACGTGGCTGCCAATCATCCCCCGAACGACCGCCTGTACGACCACCGCGCGCCGGAGCACGCTTAGCAGCCGATCGCGGCGCCTGTTGACGCTGCTCTTCGGTACCACGCTGCTCACCACTGCGGCGACGTCGATTTGCTGGCCCTGCCTGAGGATCACGCTGATCTCGAGCAGTTGAACCTGCATTACCGCGCGGCTGCTGACCACGACCGCCCGTACGGCGACCACCACGACCTGCCTCAGGATGGCCATTAGCCAAACCACCGCTTACCAGCATACCAGTTGTAGCCGTTGGATCCACATAGCCACCACCCTCGCTGGTACGCAGGCGGCCACGTCTATTAGTACGCGCACCGTTAGTACCATTTTGCTCCATGGTACCAAAGCCGGGAGGCAAAGCACTGTCATGACTTAGCGGTTGACTATGACGACGAGCACCACGACGACCACCGCCTGCACTTTCTGTTTCGCCTGTATCACGCCACAAGCCCACACGCAGCATCAACGCAGCAACCATGTCGGCATTCAGCTCTTCCCATCGACCACGACGCAGGTTACGCGGCAACACCACCTCACCAAAGCGTGTACGGATCAGACGACTCACCACCACACCAGCAGCCTCAAACATACGACGCACTTCGCGGTTACGGCCTTCATGCAAGGTCACACGGTACCAACGGTTACTACCTTCGCCACCGATGAACTCCAATTCGCCAAACTTAGCTTCACCGTCTTCCAGCTCAATACCGGTAGTCAGACGCTTCGCTTGATCATCAGCCAGCTCTCCCAATACGCGCACTGCGTATTCGCGCTCAGCGCCATAACGGGGGTGCATCATTTTGTTGGCCAAGTCACCGGATGTCGTGAAGATCAGCAGACCCTCAGTGTTCAAGTCCAACCTACCAATGGATAACCACTTACCTACGCGTACTTTAGGTAAACGCGCAAAAACAGTTTCACGGCCTTCTGGATCATCGTGCGTCACAATTTCGCCTACAGGCTTGTGGTACAGAATCACACGAGGCGGTTTATTGGCATGAGGACGCGCAATCAGACGACCATTCACACGAACTTTATCGTCTTGACCTACGCGTTGGCCAATGTGTGCAGGCTCACCGTTTACCGAAACACGGCCTGCAACAATCAACTCTTCCATTTCACGACGCGAACCCACGCCAGCATCAGCCAGCACTTTATGCAATTTGGGTTGTATCGCTTCGCTAGTCAGATAACGCCCCAAACGCTGGGACATTCTGGCTGTTTTATCCAAGTAGGACAGCGCGTGATCAGCTTCTTGATCATCTTCTGCGCTCATCTGCACTACTGGTTCTTGATCGTCCTGCACTGGCGCTGCTGCTTTAGGAGCGCGCGTACTGGTTTTGCGAGCACGAGGTGCGCGTGGCGCACGCGGCTGATCTGCATTTGCAGCGGCAGCAGCGGGCCTACGTCTACCTTTAGCTACAGGTTTTTGCTCTGCAGTTTCTTCCTTAACATCTTGGGTGGAGGAAGAGTCATCACGGGTACGTGCACCTGCTTCAGTTGCATCACCTCGACGACGACGAAACGGCGTGCGTAATTTACGCCCCTTGCCGCGCGAAGCAGATGCCGTAGAAGAGGACTCAGCCGCTTCTGCGCTACGCTCAGGCGCTTGTTCAATATTTTCCGTCATTGATTAAAAGACTCCAGTTTTTCTCATTCATTATGCTTTGATGATAAGTGTCAAAAAATTTCACTTCTCATCGCTTTCTTCATGTTCTGTAGTGTCGGGCTCATGCAACGTCCCTTGCTGTGTGTTATCCAGCTCCACAAGCTGTTGCATAAACACATCCTGCACCTGCTCTTCATCCAAAGAAGGCAAGTCCTGTAAAGAACGCAAACCTAAATCATCCAGAAATTGTCGCGTTGTACCTAGCAACGCTGGGCGCCCTGGTGCATCTCTATAGCCCAGTACTTCGATCCAACCTCGATCTTCCAACGTACGCACAATCTGCGTAGAAACACCCACACCGCGTATATCTTCGATATCACCACGAGTAACAGGTTGACGCCACGCAATGATGGCCAGTGTTTCCAACACCGCACGTGAGTATTTGGGCGGACGGTCCGGATTAAGTCGCGCCAGATAAGGCTGCATTTCAGGCCGGCTTTGAAAACGCCAGCCGCTGGATAGGGATACCAGCTCAAGCCCTCTATCATTCCAATCCAGCTGCAACATAGCCAGATGGTGACGCATTTGATCGGCGGAAATTTCATGCACACCGAACAACTGCCGTAATTGTGACAGATTCAGCGGCTCTTCTGTACATAATAATGCCGCTTCCAACACTTTTAAAATCTCACTATCTGTCATATTCAGTTTATTTTCCAAATGAGGCTTGCTTTTTTGAAACAGTCAGGTTACTATTATTTTTCTGACGCGGGGTGGAGCAGCATGGTAGCTCGTCGGGCTCATAACCCGAAGGTCGTAGGTTCAAATCCTGCCCCCGCAACCAAATACCGAAAGGGCTGATTTCTTAGAAATCAGCCCTTTTTCTTTGCCGATTCTATTTACACACAAACCCAACACGCACCCCAGCCCCTGTTCTTGCACACTGCGAATGAACACGGAAGCATTTTTCGTTTTCATGTTGTTAGTACACGCCTAGCTCGCACACCATTGTGCTGCGAAACCATATCGGCCATAAGAAAAAGAAAGGAAGGTGTGAGGGCCTGCTATGACGTAGTATGCAACTGCGTTACCATGCTGGCGCTTTCCGCGCCTGATTGCCCTGCTATCTATCAAAACAGTGGGGAGCCTCCCCACTAGTTTTGCCATTACATCATCAGAATCCTGCTTTATGCAAGATGCTTTTACTCTTTGGGTTTATGTGTTTTCTCTTTTGCAGGAGACGCAAACGGGAAAGCAGAAAACAAACCATACACCTGATCTTGCATCTGATCCTGCACCTGCGTGAACATTTTCTGGCTTTGTTCCGCGTAGGAGTTCATCATTTTTTGGATCATAGGCGTTTGCACCGTCATAAACTGTGCCCAAGCTTCTGGCCCTACAGGCTTGCCATACACATGCTTGGATTGTGCCAACAAACGCTCTTGAATCTCGATGAAAGCTTGAATGTTTTGCTCTAGATAACTACCCATCACGCCCTGCATGGCACTGCCATAAAAGCGAATGATATTGGACAGCACCTCTGCTGAAAACATAGGCACGTTCGCACTTTCCTCTTCCAAGATGATCTGCAACAGAATACTGCGCGTAATATCGTCATTGGTTTTAGCGTCTACCACGGCAAAACTTTCATTTGCCATCACCAACTGTTTCACATCAGCCAACGTGATGTACGAACTGGTGCATGTATCGTAAAGACGCCTATTGGGATATTTTTTAATCAATCTTACAGTTTCTGCTGCAGAATCTTGTGTCATAGACTACCTTTTCATTCTAAAAATACAGTACATCAGCCCATATGCAGGCCACCGTTGACCGAGAAATCAGCACCGGTAGAAAAACCTGAATCATCAGAGGCTAACCACGCCACGATAGAGGCAATTTCATCAGGCTCACCCAGTCTACGTACTGGAATGGTGGCTACGATTTTCTCCAGCACATCAGGACGAATGGCTCGCACCATATCTGTACCAATATAACCTGGAGAAACGGTATTGACGGTTACCCCTTTGTTCGCAACCTCTTGTGCCAATGCCATTGTAAAACCATGAATACCGGCTTTGGCAGTAGAGTAGTTGGTTTGGCCAAACTGACCACGCTGCCCATTAACCGAACTGATGTTAATGATGCGCCCCCAGTTGTTCGCCAGCATGGGCTCCAACACCTGCTTTGTGACGTTAAACAAGCTATTTAGGTTGGTGTCTATCACAGAGCGCCAGTCATCCAAGCTCATTTTACGGAACTGCCCATCGCGCGTAATGCCAGCATTATTCACCAGCACAGCAACATCACCGTGTTCTCTACGCACTTTTTCAAACGCCTCTACGGTAGAGTCCCAGTCAGACACGTTCCCAGCAGACGCATAAAACTCAAACCCTAGTTGACGCTGCTCATCTAACCATTTTTGCGCATCACGGTTTGGCCCACACCCTGCTACAACTTTAAAACCTTCACGCGCCAAGCGCTGACATATTGCCGTACCGATACCACCCATGCCCCCGGTCACATATGCTAATTTTCCAGACATACACTTTCTCCTTGTAGTCCTCACCCATACAACAACACGAGTTGGCCTGTGCTGCACCAACGTTCTTTTTTTATCTAGTGGTTAGGCTCTAACTCGCACGTAGCTTCCCGGCGCAGCACCCAGCGATGGGTAATGTGCATTGCCCGTACTTTTGGGCGCAGGCACATCAGCCCCGCTATGCATTTGTAACCACTGCATCCAATCGCCCCACCAACTACCGGGCAACTGTTGAGCCTGTTCAAACCACTGCTCAGAATCCAGGCCTTTATCTAAACTGCCTGGTTGTACTTGCGTCCAATAGTGACGCTTTTGATCTGCAGGAGGATTAATGACCCCTGCTATATGGCCCGACGCCCCCAACACAAAGCGCACATCACCTTGCAGCAACTGCGCACTACGGTAAGCACTGCGCCATGGCACGATATGGTCATCTCTGGAGCCATACACGTAAGTAGGCATAGCCAACGTGTTCAATTTCAGGGTATGGCCGTTAATACGCACCCCTTCTGGATTCTTTAAGTTATTTTCCAGATAGGTATTACGAAAATACCATGTAAAAAATGGCCCCGGCAGGTTTGTACCGTCTGCATTCCAATACAGCAAATCAAAGGCCGGCGGCGTTTTACCCTTAAGGTAGTTATCGGTTACGTAATTCCATACCAATTCTGCTGGGCGCAAAAAGGCGAAAGTAGTGGCCAGTTCGTTCGCTGCCAACAAACCACCCGCCCCTAATTGCCACTCACGGAAACAAGCCAACGCTTCGTCTACAAAGACCTGCAAAGCCCCCACATCGTCGAAGTCCAACATCGTGGTAAGCAAGGTCATCGCATTAACGGGATGCTCTCCTTGTGCTGCTGCCAAACTTAATGCTGAACTGAGCAGCGTGCCACCCACACAAAAGCCTAGCGCATTGATTTTGGACTGCTGCGTTATATCACGCACCACATCAACGGCTTGCAGCACACCACTATCTAAATAATCGCCCCACGTCGCATGAGAAATAGAGTCTTCGTCATTGGCTAGCGGATTACGCCACGACATTAAAAAGACTTGATAACCCTGCTCTACCGCGTGTTTCACAAAGGAGTTACGAGGCTGCAAATCTAAAATGTAGTATTTATTAATGCACGGTGGTACCACCAGTAAGGGGATAGCTTTAACCGTAGTCGTAGTGGGACGATAGTGCAGCAACTCAAACAGCGCATTGCGATACACCACGTCACCAGCAGTAGTAGCTAGATTCTCGCCGAGTTGGAACTGGCTTTCATCGGTTTGGCTTAGCCTACCTTTTTGCAGATCTTCCCAGAAATTTTTAGCGCCCGCCATCAAGCTTGCACCTTGCGAGAACAATAAATCTTGTTGTGCGTCTGGATTCGTTGCCAAGAAATTTGCAGGTGAGATAGCCTCAATCCATTGCATCAGCGCAAAGGAGAGTCGTTGCTGCTGTTCCACCCCTATAGAGGCTTGATCCGCTAGTTGCTGCAACGTGTCAGCGTAGAGCTCCCACACGTGTGCCGCCATCAATGATTGGGGATGAGATTGCCACGCACCACTTTTGAAACGGCGGCTTTTGGGCACGCCCAGGGTTGCTTGTGCCGCAGCCTGTTGCAACGCCTGCCAGCGCTGCTCAAAGTCGGCACGAATAGCCTGTAGCTCATCAGGACTGATGAAAAAAGAAAGAGGGTGTACCGCAGCCTCAGCCATCGTAATTTGTCTCCCTGTCGCCAAAGCCATCTATGGGCTTTTATTGAACGGTCAAACAACCAATCACACGCAGCAAGCTTGCATGACAAGAAACGCGCAACGCCTTTCACTTGCCGCCACACCTACACTTTGTAACATCCAGAATAAACAACTAGGCTTGGCTTTGCAACCACGCTACCGTCACGAGCCGCCCTGTGGATGCTTGACGTCTGTATGAGTAATAGCGGTCAGTACGCTCGTAGCTGCACTCACCACTTAATGCCACAGCAATATTTCCATCACAATGCTGATGCAAACGGTGACGCGCAATGCCCGGCAAGTCGGCAAAGTACTTGCCAGCATTCACTGCTGGAACAAAATACATGCCATAGTGCGCATTGTTATCTAGAAATGCCTCACGCACTTCTGCGCCCACCTCAAAATGTTGCTGGCTAATTGCCGGCCCCACCCATGCGTACAACGGCCCTTGAGTAGTTGTTTTAGACCGCATTTGATCTACCATGCGTTCCAGTACGCCCGATGCCAGCCCTCGCCATCCTGCGTGCGCGGCACCCAGTACGCCTCCTAAGGAATCATACACCACTACTGGCAGACAATCCGCTGTCATGATTGCCAAGACTTTGTTTGTTTGTGTTGTGATGGCGGCATCCGCTTGCGGAGGCTCATTACCCGAAGGCACATACACGTCCGCATCCAAGACTCCCGTCCCATGCACCTGCTGTAACCAGACAGGCTCGCTGGGCAAACTTTGTCTAAGCAAGGCACGATTGGCTGCCACATCAGCTGCCTCATCAGAACAGTGCGCGCCTAAATTC
Organism: Paenalcaligenes sp. Me52; assembly: GCF_050487965.1. Classification (NCBI taxonomy): domain Bacteria; kingdom Pseudomonadati; phylum Pseudomonadota; class Betaproteobacteria; order Burkholderiales; family Alcaligenaceae; genus Paenalcaligenes; species Paenalcaligenes sp. Me52. The sequence goes on from NZ_JBKQFO010000003.1 coordinate 74,667, forward strand.
AGCCCATCCCAATCACCACGGCTGTAACCGGGATAACGCAAACTGCTGAAATACGAACAACCGGCCCACTCCGGGCCGGTAATTGTAGATACCTTTAAAGGTTTTTCCATTCAATGCACTCCCGTACAGCGTTCATATCATCCGGTAACGCTGATTCGAACTGCACCAACTGCCCAGTAGCAGGGTCTTCAAAGCCTAACCCTCTGGCATGCAGCATCTGACGCTCAGCGCCCAGCATATTTTTACCGCCATACAAATCATCGCCTAACAAAGGATGCTTTTGACTCGCTAGGTGTACACGGATTTGATGTGTACGGCCCGTCTCTAGTTTGCACACCACTTCACTAAAGGCGATACCGCGCTCAGCCAAGCCATGACGTAAACAATGGAAGTGTGTAATAGCTTCACGAGGAGCAGAACCGTTCACAGCCATACGGACCGGCACATGAGGATCACGACCTATAGGTATATTAATGGTACCTTCGGGCGCTACAAAACCATGCACCAATGCTCGGTATTCGCGTTTAACGCTACGGCTTTGCAATTGGCGCACCAGGTGTGTTTGCGCCGTCTCTGTACGTGCCACTACCATCAAACCTGAGGTCATCTTATCCAAACGATGCACAATGCCTGCACGCGCCACTGAAGCCAACTCAGGGTAGCGGTACAACAAGCCATTCAGCAAGGTACCTGTCCAGTTACCTGCACCGGGATGCGTAACCAAGCCTGCAGGCTTATTTACCACAATCCAATGCGCACTTTCCTCAACCACAGGGAAATCCACAGGCTCTGCGGTAAAAGCCGTAGATTCAGGTGCCGCCTGTTCCTGCACCGTGATAACATCGCCGGGGTACAAGATATGGCGTGTACGCACTACCTGCTGATTCACCTGCACATGTCCTTCCTCGATCCAGGACTGCAGTCGGCTACGCGAATGCTCTGGCAACAATAAGGCCAGTGTTTTATCTAAACGCTCGGGTTCCTGAGTGATAGGTAACACAAAGCGACGCTCTTCCACTGCCTCGTCGGACAGGAGATCGTGTAAATTTTTTGCAGTATTAGTGTCTTGCATAGCAACAAATCATATAATCAGTCTGAAATGCTAACACCAAGGATGCTTCTGTGACTCGTCTTGCTCGTTTTTTTCTATCTCGAATCGCTAATCTTCAGCGCTATGCCAAAGCTTTGGCAACACTCTGCGTAGTATTGGTGATTGCGGGTTGTGGTGCCACCAAGCCTACCGTAGATCCTACTGCAGGCTGGACAGCAGAAAAGCTTTACCAAGATGCGCGTGAAGAAATGAATGCTGGCAACTGGAAAGCTGCCCGTACTAGATTGGAAGCCATTGAAGCTCGCTACCCGTTTGGCACTTATGCGCAACAGGCTTTGATTGACCAAGCCTACATTAACTGGAAAGACGAAGAACCAGAGCAAGCATTAGCTGCTATTGACCGTTTCCAGAAGCAATACCCTAATCACCCCGGCAGTGATTACATGCTGTACCTCAAAGGGTTGATTACGTTCACACCGCCTAGCGCGATGTTGACGCGGTTCACACGTCAAGATCCTAGTGAGCGTGATCCCCAAGGCTTGCGCGAGTCGTATGAGTCATTTAACGAGCTGATCAATCTATACCCTGATAGCCGTTATGCCGCGGATGCCAAACAACGTATTACATGGTTGGTAAGCACTATTGCAGAAAACGAAGTACACGTTGCTGAGTACTACTACAAACGTGGCGCTTATATCGCTTCCATTAACCGCGCACAACGCGTCATCACTGATTTTCACGGTGTAGCTATTGCTGAAAAAGCGTTGTACCTGATGTACTTGTCTTATGACGAACTAGGTGAAACCGCTTTGCGTGATGACACTAAACGCATCATGGATGAAAACTTCCCAGACAGCATTCTCTGGAAGCAAGGCCTGGATACACCTAGCAACTACTGGAATCCTATCAACTGGTTCTAAGCACGTTTCACGCATACAAAAAAGGCTGCCTTATGGCAGCCTTTTTTTATTCCTCTTGTTGCTTGTCTTTGAAAAAAGCCAATGCTCGCTGTGGGTCTCGTGTACGCGAAAATGGTGGCAACCCGCGCCATAACAACTTGCCGTAAGGTTTATCCACAATACGCGCATCACCTACCACTAAGACGCCCCAATCTTGCTCAGTACGAATCAAGCGTCCTGCCCCTTGCTTTAAGGCAATGGCCGCATCGGGCAACTGGTATTCCATAAACGGATTACCGCCACGCTCTCTACACGCATTGATACGAGCCTCTAGTACTGGATCATCTGGTGGTGCAAACGGCAGCTTATCAATAGCCACTAAAGTCAACGCATCACCCGGCACGTCAATACCTTCCCAGAAGCTCGCACTGCCCACCAACACCATGTTGTGCCCATTGCGGAACTCTTCCAACAATACGCGTCGTGAACGCTCGCCTTGACGCAACAAAGGTCTAGTAATACCTAAGTCTTCAAAACGCTCTTGTAGCAGCTCAGCAATACGCTCAACCGAACGCAGCGTGGTACACAGCACCAACACCCCACCTTTAGCTTCCTGTATCAGTGGTATCAGCAACTCCACAAAGCGTTCATTGAATTGTGGCGACGAGGGTACTGGCAAACTATTAGGTACAAACATCAGCCCTTGCTGAGGGTAATCAAACGGAGACGGCCACACTTCAGTACGGGCTTGCCACAGGCCCAACTGGTGCACGAAGTGAGCAAAGTTACCATGCACCGACAAGGTCGCCGATGTTAGCACCCATGCCTGATGCGGCTCTCGGTAGCGCGAAAATATCTTTGCTACTGACAACGGTGCGCTATGAAAACGCAACGACGTTTGTGTGTGCTCTACCCAGCGCACCATCTCATCGGCAGCAGACTCTTTTAACTCGGCAGAAGCCGTATCAGGCGCTAACGCATGACGCCCTTGCCTATCTGGCTGACTCCATAAAAACAACCGTGCGCGCAACAGCAGTGCCTGTTTATGAGCCGCGCCTAGATCTGGATGCTTTTCTGCCAGCATATCTAGCAGCTTGATAATTTTGTCTAATTTTTCCAGCAGTTCCTCTAGAGCCTCATCAAAAGCCTCTGGCTCAGGAATCATCTCGAAGGTGGCGCGAGCACCTGGCATCTTAGCGACTTCAGCTGTAGCCAAGCGTAAGTCTCTACAGGCTTGTTCTAATGCGCCCGAAACAGCACTCCAATCCACCACGCCACGCGCATGACCTAAACCCGCCACCTCAGTTTGACGCGCCAAATCTAACAAGTGATGCAGTGATACCGATGTACCCAGGAAACGGGTAGCTACGTCAGGCAACTGGTGTGCCTCGTCAAACACCACTGTGTCTACCGCTGGCAACAGGTCGGTAATACCCTCTTCACGCAGTGCCAAATCGGCCATAAACAACGCGTGGTTCACTACCACCACGTCGGCCTCTTGCGCCTTACGGCGTGCTTTCAACACAAAGCAATCACCCACATACGAGCAGTCTTGCCCCAAGCAGTTTTCACGTGTGGAGGTTACCCGCGACCAAATTTCAGCATCTTCGGGGATGCTAGCCAACTCGGATTTATCGCCTGAGCTGCTGGTTTCGCTAAACCGTTGGATTTCGCGCATCCACGTTACTTCGCGGCGTGATGCAAACCCACGACCATCTTGCTCTGCACGCTCTAAGTGGTAATGACACACGTAGTTGCCACGACCTTTCAACAACGCCACCTGCACAGGCAACCCCAAAGCCTTGCGCAAGTGTGGCAAATCGCGCCTAAACAACTGGTCCTGCAAGGTACGTGTCCCCGTGGACACTAGGGCTTTTGAGCCACTTAGGAATACGGGAACCAAGTACGCCCAGGTTTTTCCTGTACCCGTACCTGCTTCGGCAATTAGTATTTCGTGATCTGTGATCGCCTTATGAATAGAGCGTGCTAGCTCTAATTGGCCCATACGCAAATGGTATTGCTGCACAGACTCCGCCAGAGGTCCACCCTCAGCAAAAATTTCGTCAAGTTCCTGTGTCAGCATGGTCATAGTTCTTTCAATATCTCTGCACGGCTCTATAATCAAAGCCGATCATTTTTTACTGGGTTCCCGTTCATACACGGGATTCACGTCAGCCTCCGGCATGGCACCAAGCCCGACCTTTTGTTTTTTGGCCGTATTGAATCCATGACAACTACCCCCTCCTCTTCCCCGCGTACCATTGACCAAAACCGTATTTTGCAACAGCTCGCAACCGAGTTGAGCATACGCCCTAATCAGGCCACTGCGGCAGTGGATTTGCTGGATGATGGTGCCACCGTACCGTTTATTGCCCGTTACCGTAAAGAAGCCACTGGTGGTTTAGATGACGGTGTACTACGCGAGTTGGAAGTGCGCTTATTGTATCTGCGCGAACTGGAAACCCGCCGTATCGCCATTTTAGATTCGATTGAGCAACAAGGTAAGCTCAATCCTGAACTTCTTTCCGAAATCACTTCGGCTGATACCAAACAGCGCCTAGAAGACTTATACACTCCTTACAAACCCAAACGTCGCACACGCGCACAAATTGCCCGTGAAGCTGGTTTGGATGCCTTGCTGCAAAACATTCTGGACAACCCCACCAGTGATCCGCTGGTACTAGCCGAAGCCTTTGTAGGTGAAGCGCCATTTGATAGCAGCAAAGCAGCGTTGGATGGTGCTCGTGACATTCTGTCTGAGAACCAAGCCGAAAATGCTGACTTGTTAGCCAAGCTACGTGAATACTTATGGAACAGCGGTTTGCTGTACGCCAAAGTCGTAGAAGGCAAAGAACAAGAAGGCAACAAATTCCAAGACTGGTTTGATTTTAGCGAAACCCTGCGTACCCTACCCTCGCACCGTACATTGGCGCTGCTACGCGGCCGCCAACAAGGGGTACTAACGTTACGCTTAGGCTTAACCGAAGAACAAGAGGCGCTGCACCCTCACCCCTGCATTGAACGCATTGCTGAACTCAGCAACAGCGCTGCACGCTTTGACAGCCAAGCCACTGCTCACGAAGCATGGATGGCCGAAGTATGCCGCTGGACATGGCGCGTAAAACTGCTGACCTTGTTTGAAACTGAGCTCATTACACGTTTGCGTGAGCAAGCTGAGCAAGAAGCCACACGTGTATTTGCTGCCAACTTACGAGATTTACTGCTAGCAGCCCCTGCTGGCCATAAATCTGTATTGGGCCTAGACCCTGGTATTCGTACCGGTGTAAAAGTAGCTGCCATTGATACCACTGGCAAACTGCTAGACACCGTCACCATCTATCCTTTTGAGCCACGCCGTGATGTAGAAGGCAGCTTAAAAGCCTTGGCCGCTATCGCTAAGAAACACAACATTGAGCTGGTAGCTGTAGGTAACGGTACTGCATCGCGTGAAACTGAAAAACTGGTTTCCGAATTGCAAAGCCGCCACCCTGAACTTCAACTCACACGCGTTTCTGTGTCTGAAGCCGGAGCATCGGTGTACTCAGCCTCTGAGCTCGCCGCCAAAGAGTTTCCTGAGTTGGACGTAAGCTTGCGTGGTGCGGTATCCATCGCCCGTCGCTTACAAGACCCATTGGCTGAATTGGTAAAAATCGAACCCAAAGCTATTGGTGTAGGCCAATACCAACACGATGTGAATCAACGTGAGCTGGCTCGATCACTAGAAGCCGTGGTTGAGGATTGTGTGAACGCGGTAGGTGTAGACGTGAATACCGCCTCTGCTCCATTGCTGATGCACGTATCTGGCCTGAACGCTACACTGGCTAAAAACATTGTGGAATGGCGTAACAGCAACGGCGCATTCTTGTCCCGCAAGCAATTGCTGGACGTACCACGCTTCGGCCCCAAAGCTTTTGAGCAAGCTGCTGGTTTCTTGCGTATTCCTAACGCTGACAACCCACTGGATGCCTCCGCTGTTCACCCAGAAGCCTATCCAGTCGCTGAACGCATCTTGGCTCGTATTCAAAAGCAGGCCAAAGAAGTGATGGGCCAAAGCGGTGCACTGAAAGGACTATCCCCTAACGACTTCACCGACGAGCGCTTTGGTTTGCCTACTGTTCAGGATATTTTTGCTGAGTTTGAAAAACCTGGCCGTGACCCACGCCCTGAGTTCAGCACAGCCACCTTCATGGAAGGTGTTACCAAGATCTCTGACTTGATCCCTGGCATGACGCTAGAAGGCGTAGTGACCAACGTGGCTAACTTTGGCGCATTTGTGGATGTGGGCGTACACCAAGACGGTTTGGTGCACATCTCGGCGCTGTCTGATCAGTTTGTAAGCGACCCACGCGATGTAGTGCGTGTAGGTCAAACCGTGAAGGTCAAAGTGCTGGAAGTAGATGTGCCGCGTAAACGCATTAGCCTCACCATGCGTTTAAACGACGATCTGCCTAGCTCTGGTGGCAGCGATCGTCCAGCTAGCAACAAAGGCCAACGCAACAATAATCGCGCTCCACAGCAACGTCGTGAAGAACCCGCGATGAACAATGCTATGGCGGCAGCGTTTGCCAAACTGCGTAAGTAATACGCGTTAGGCGTAGGTTGGAAACGGCTCCTTTTAGGGGCCGTTTTTATTGCGGGGTACACAACTACCATTACTCAAGAAAGGGCTGTAAACCTATCCATATTCAAAGCAACCGGGGGACGGAGAGGAAACTTTTTTGATTTGGTGTCTCAAACCACAAAAAGTATTCCTGCAGTTCCCAGCGTGTGCGATGAGAGCAGCACAAACGAACTCACCACTAGCTGCAGTAGCTAGCACTGCGAAAAGTATTTTTTAATTTGAGACACCAAATAAAAAAATACTTTCCTCCGTTTTCCCTTCATCGCTTGCAACGGTTTTTAGTGTGATTGCCGGTGGGAGAATATGAGTACTTCTGCGACTAAGAAAGAGTCATTCCTGCTGTCTCTTTAACAAGCAGCCTTATCGCTAAGAGTAGATAAAAATAGCCAAATACTCCACAGAATGCCACAAGTCCCTCTCACTCAAAAAAGGCTGTAAACCTATCCACATTCCGATCAACCGGGGGACGGAGAGGAAACTTTTTTGATTTGGTGTCTCAAATCACAAAAAGTATTCCTGCAGTCTCCCAGCGTGTGCGATGAATGGATCCTCGGCATGCTCAGCACTAGCTTCCACAACACGTGTGCTATGCATGTCGTAATCATCCATCAGCCATCGCCGCCTGAACAATAAAAAATGGCCCCTACATCAGGAGCCATTTTTACTACTCAGAGGGGAGGGAAACTGCAGTTCTTACTCCGCCCGCATTCCTTCCAATGTTTCCAGCAAAGCATCCAACTCAGCAGTTGGCAGGCTGGCAACTTTTGTGCCCTCTACCACTACCAACGCCTCATCGCCTGCCACGTCAAATTGGCTACGATCATTCAGTGCCGCCAGTGCCTTCTGTGCCATACCGGCCTGACGAGGATCAGCAAACACCTCAGACACCAACAACTCTGTGCCCGCTGCGTCTAGCAAACGGAAGCGGAAACCTTCTTCTTCGCGGAAGCTGACAAAGCGGCCTTTACGTGCTGCTTTCTTTTCAGCAGGTGCAGACACTGCAACACGTTTCGCTTTACGCAAGCCTACGGCATCACGCACTTTTTCCATCAAAGGCTCTGTGTAGCGGCGTGCTTTAGCTGCGCCGGCCAACAGGATGTCTTCGATATCGTCTGGGCGAGACAGTAAGTCTTGGTAATGGTCACGCATAGGTGCCAAGTGATCATTCAGCAAAGTGAACAAGGCATTTTTAGCATCGCCCCAGCCCATGCCGCGCTCTAGCTCTGCTTTCAACGCGGCAGTTTGTGCGTCACTAGCAAAACCTTTGTAGATCTGGAAGATCATGGAAGCATCAGCATCCTTAGGCTCCCCAGGCTGACGGGAATCCGTCACGATGCGCATAATGGCTGCTTTTAATTCAGCTTCGGAGCTTTCAAACAGCGGAATGGTGTTGTCATAGCTCTTGGACATTTTGCGACCATCTAGGCCTGGCAAAATAGCTACGTTTTCAGCAATTTGTACCTCAGGCAGCACAAAGGTTTCACCGTACATGTGGTTGAAACGCTGAGCGATATCACGTGCCATTTCCAAGTGCTGAACTTGATCTCGGCCTACGGGTACTTTGTTCGCGTTAAAAATCAGAATATCGGCAGACATCAATACAGGGTAGCAATACAGCCCCATCGTCACGCCATCATCCAGCTCTATGCCTTTAGCTGCATTTTGATCCTGTGCTGCTTTGTAAGCGTGTGCACGATTCATCAAGCCTTTAGACGTTACACAACTCAACACCCAGTTCAACTCTGGGATTTCAGGAATATCAGACTGACGGTAAAAGGTGGCTTTATCTGTATCCAGACCTGCTGCTAGCCACGTAGCTGCCAACGCTTGGCGCGAACGGGCTACCCGTTCTGGATCATCGCATTTCACCAATGCGTGGTAGTCGGCCATAAAGAAAAATGCATCGTTACCCGTTTGACGACTCATTTGAATCGCAGGTTGGATAGCGCCAGCATAATTTCCCAAATGAGGGATACCCGACGTCGTGATGCCTGTAAGTATACGTGTGCTCATCAGATCAAGACTTTTAAAAACAATTAGTAAATTAGAGGGTCACAGCGCTGCGGCGCTCGGACTCCAGATACTCTTTAGACTGCATTTCAACCAGACGTGAGACAGTACGGTGGAATTCAGATGCCATAGGGCCTTCCACATACAACTCATCTGGATCACATTCTGCCGAGATAATCAGTTTGACTTGGTGGTCATACAACACGTCCACCAACCATGTGAAGCGGCGGGCAGCTGATGCGTCACGCACAGTCATACGCGGCACATCAGACAAAATTACCGTCTGGAAGCGGCTCACCAGATCTAAGTAGTCATTCTGGGAACGCGGCCCTTCACACAACACATCAAAACCGAACCACGCCACACTACCACTGCGGGCAACCATCGGCAAGGTACGATTTTCAATTTCAATGGTGGGTTCCATCGGGGCGGTATCAGACAGTTTGTCGAATACCGACTGCAAGTGCGCACGACTTTCATCGCTCAGAGGCGTGAAATACGCCTTCACTTGCTCTAAGGAACGGCGACGGTAGTCTACCCCTGTATCAATGGTCAACACGCTCATGCGGCTTTTAATCAGCGCAATAGCCGGTAAGATACGATCACGGTGTAAACCATCCGGGTACAAACTATCGGGCGGATAGTTTGAGGTCATCACAAAACACACACCACGCTCGTACAAGCCCAACAGCAATTTATACAGAATCATGGCATCAGCAATGTCTGACACATGGAACTCATCAAAACAAATCAATCTATAACGATCTGCGATGACTTGTGCAACGGCTTCTAAAGGGTCAGTTTGCCCTTTGAAGTTATTCAGTTGTTGATGCACGCTGCGCATAAACTCGTGAAAATGCAGACGTGTTTTACGTTCTATGGGTACGCTGCGATAAAACGCATCCATCAAGAAGCTTTTTCCGCGCCCTACCCCACCCCACAGGTACACGCCTTCAGGTGGAGCTTCTTTGGAAAACCAACGCTTCATCAATGAACGCTGACTACGTTCATAAGCCTGAAGTTCATCGGAAAAGCGTTGTAAGCGATCTATACCCGCCAATTGGGCAGCATCAGCCTCGTAACCACGCTCTGCCAGAGCATCCTTGTAATATTGACGAACAGACATGTAAATGCAGTGAAAACAGTAAAACGACCAGTATAAACCCTTAACTACTACGGGTCTGATCTAAGAAGCATAACGTCGCAACACGCGTACACAGTACGTGACTGACTACAACATTATGACCATAAAAAAAGCAGGCCTAGGCCTGCTTTTTCCTGCACCAAACTTGATTAGAAGTTCAATGCACGTTTGTCCACTGCCAAAGCAGCTTCTTTCAGAGCTTCGGACAATGTTGGGTGAGCATGGCAAATACGTGCGATGTCTTCAGACGCGCCACGGAATTCCATGATAGTCACTGCTTCTGCGATCAGCTCGGAAGCCATAGGACCAACAATGTGTACGCCCAATACTTCGTCTGTTTTCGCATCAGCCAATACTTTCACGAAACCAGTAGTATCGCCCAGCGCACGTGCACGACCGTTAGCCATGAACGGGAAGCTGCCAGCACGGTAGTCGCGGCCTTCTTTTTTCAGTTGCTGCTCAGTTTTACCTACCCAAGAGATTTCTGGGGATGTGTAAATAACCCAAGGCACTGTGTCGAAGTTCACGTGAGGGTGTTGGCCAGAGATACGCTCAGCCACTGCAACACCTTCTTCTTCCGCTTTGTGAGCCAGCATAGGGCCACGTACTACGTCACCCACTGCCCATACGTTAGGCAAGTTGGTCAGGCAGTCGTCGTCTACTACAACGAAACCACGCTCGTCTAGTTTCAGACCTACTGTTTCAGCACCCAGACCATCTGTGTTAGGTACTCGACCAATAGATACGATCAGACGATCTACTTTCAGGGATTGCTCTGCACCAGCAGCATCTTCGTAGCTAACTTCTACGCCTTTGCCTTTGCTATCGATGCCTTTAACTTTGGCACCCATCTGGATGTTCAAGCCTTGTTTGGTCAGCGCTTTCAGGGCCTCTTTAGCCACATCACGGTCAGCAGCAGCCAAGAAATCAGCAGCACCTTCCAAGATTGTTACTTCAGCACCCAGACGACGCCATACGCTACCCAATTCCAGACCGATCACGCCAGCACCAATCACGCCCAGTTTTTTAGGTACGGAAGCGAAACGCAGTGCGCCGTCGTTGGACACTACTTTTTCTTCGTCGAAAGGCAGATCAGGGAACTGACGAGCAGAAGAACCTGTAGCCACAACCACGTGCTTTGCGATCAGCTCTTCAGCATCTTTACCGTCAACTTTAATTGACCAGCCAGCATCTACTTTAGCGTTGAACGCTGCTTTACCGTGGAAGAAGCTAACTTTGTTCTTTTTGAACAGGTACAGGATACCTTGGTTGTTCTGGGTTACGACTGTGTCTTTGCGACCCAGCAATGCGTCCAGTTTCAGGCCCAAACCTTTAACTTCGATACCGTGCTCGGCAAAGTGTTTGCCAGCTTGTTCGTAGTGTTCGGAAGACTGCAACAGTGCTTTGGAAGGGATACAACCTACGTTGGTGCATGTACCGCCAGGAGCAGCTTTACCACTTGCATCGCTCCATGCATCCACACACGCTACTGACATACCCAGCTGGGCAACACGGATCGCTGCAATGTACCCACCAGGACCAGCACCAATCACTACTACATCAAATTGTTTTGCCATTTTCTTACCTTTAGCTTTTTCGTGCAGCTCAACAGTAGCCCTTGTACACACAAACAGGACTGGAGCTCTTCATTGCGAAGTACTGCACTGAAAATAAGACCGGCCAGATACGATGCGCATCTGGCCGAACCATTAAAACATGATCAAAGACCCGATGCTAGATTAAATATCCAGCAACAAACGCTGAGGATCTTCCAGCGCTTCTTTCATGGTGACCAAGGCCAGAACAGCTTCGCGGCCATCAATGATGCGGTGATCGTAGGACATTGCCAGGTAGTTCATTGGACGAATAACGATCTGACCATTTTCAACCACTGCACGCTCTTTAGTAGCATGGATACCCAAGATAGCGGACTGAGGTGGGTTGATGATTGGTGTGGACAACATAGAACCGAATACACCACCGTTAGAGATGGAGAAGGTACCACCAGTCAACTCTTCCAGAGTCAGTTTGCCATCACGAGCACGTGTACCGAAGTCAGCGATTTGCTGTTCGATTTCGGCGATGCTCAGTTGGTCAGCGTTACGCAGAATAGGTACAACCAAACCACGCGGGCTACCTACAGCGATACCAATATCAAAGTAACCGTGGTAGATGATGTCTTTGCCATCAACCGAAGCGTTGATGATAGGGTATTTTTTCAGCGCGGCAACAGCTGCTTTCACGAAGAAAGAAGTGAAGCCCAGTTTCACGCCGTGTTCTTTCTCGAACACGTCTTTGTACTGTTTACGCAGATCCATCACAGCCTGCATGTTCACTTCGTTGAACGTAGTCAGGATGGCGTTTTCTTGTTGAGATTGCAGCAGACGCTCAGCAACACGAGCACGCAGACGGCTCATAGGCACGCGTTGTTCTGGGCGGCCATCTAAAGACACACCGATAGGAGCAGCAGGAGCAGCAGCTTTTTGTGTGCTACCAGCTTGTGCGTTTACGGCGTCTTCTTTGGTTACGCGACCACCACGACCGGAACCCGCAACGTTTTCAACTTCCAGACCTTTTTCAGCCAGGATTTTTGCAGCAGCTGGAGAAGCAGCAGCAATCGTTGTGGATTTTTCTGCAGGCGCAGCGGCTGGTGCAGCAGCAGGAGCTGGTGCAGCTTCAGCTTTAGGAGCTGCAGCTGCTGTAGCGGCTGTATCGATACGAGCCAATACTTCACCAGCCAATACTGTAGCGCCGTCACCTTTAACGATCTCTACCAGCACGCCAGCAGCAGGAGCTGGAACTTCCAATACTACTTTGTCAGTTTCAACGTCGATCAGAATTTCGTCGGCGCTAACAGCTTCACCTGGTTGCTTTTTCCACTCAAGCAAGGAGGCTTCAGAAACAGACTCAGACAGCTGAGGAACTACAACTTCGATAATAGACATAATATTTTCTTTCCGTAAATGTGTGTATTTGCTAAAAGTGGTCCCGCTTACTTAACCAGCGAGAAGCCCTTGATACGTGGTGAAAAGGCTTGCTCAAGCAAGGCTTTATGTTGTTCTTGGTGTTTAGCCAAGTAACCCACTGCAGGCGAGGCTGATGCGGGGCGACCTGCATAGCTCAACTTCTGACCTTCAGCCATATTTTCAATCAGGTGATGCTGTATGTAGAACCAAGCACCTTGGTTCTGAGGCTCATCTTGCACCCAAACCACTTCTTTCAGGTTGGGGTACTGCTGCACAACCGATTGGAAAGATTTATGTGCAAATGGGTACAGCTGTTCTACACGAACAACCGCTACGTCACCGCGTTGCAGTGCTTCACGCTCAGCAACCAAGTCGTAGTACACCTTACCCGAACACACCAACAAACGTGTTACGTCTGCTGATTTGATGTCCTCGTTTACTTCGGCAATGATAGGCTGGAATTTGCTGCCTTCAGACAAATCACTCAATGGCGAAGTCGCTGCTTTGTTACGCAGCAAGGACTTAGGTGTAAACAGCACCAGCGGTTTACGGAAAGGACGAATCATCTGGCGACGCAGTACGTGGAAAATCTGCGCACCAGTTGTGGGTTGAACCACTTGAATATTGTTATCAGCGCACGACTGTAAGAAACGCTCAATACGTGCAGAGGAGTGCTCTGGACCTTGGCCTTCGTAGCCGTGTGGCAGCATCATGGTCAAACCACAATGACGGCCCCATTTTGCTTCGCCGGAGCTGATGAACTGGTCGATTACCACTTGGGCACCGTTCACGAAGTCACCAAACTGTGCTTCCCAGATCGTCAGAATGTTAGGCTCAGCAGAAGCGTAACCGTATTCAAACGCCAATACTGCCTCTTCAGACAATACGGAGTCGATCACCAAGAAAGAGGCTTGGTTTTCGGAAATATTTTGCAGAGGAATGTATGTACCATCATCCCAACGCTCACGTTTTTGATCGTGCCATACGGAATGACGGTGGCTAAACGTACCACGGCCAGAATCTTGACCGGTAATACGCACAGCGTAACCAGTGTTCACCAGCGACGCAAAAGCCAAGTGCTCACCCATACCCCAGTCTACGTTCATTTCGCCACGAACCATCGCACGACGGTCGTTCAACAAACGGTTAACCAGAGAGTGTACGGTGAAGCCTTCAGGTACTTCAGTGATGCGCTCACCCAAACGTTTCAATTCAGCCAGAGGCAAGCCGGTATCAGCTTGATCTGTCCATTTAGCGCTCAGGAATGGAGACCAGTCGGTGGAGTACTTGTTTTTGTAGTCTGTTAATACAGGCTCAACAGTACGCTTACCGTCTTCCATCAATTGACGGTAGGCTTTCACCATGTCTTCTGTTTCTTCATCGGACAGCACGTTCTGGGCTACCAGTTTCTCAGCGTACAGTTTACGTGTACCTGGGTGCTTACCAATGCTCTTGTACATCAGCGGCTGTGTCAGTGCTGGTGTATCTTGTTCGTTGTGGCCCAGTTTACGGAAACACACAATATCAACCACTACGTCGTGGCGGAATTGTTTGCGGTAATCCAATGCCAGACGTGTTACGAACACGACAGCTTCTGGATCATCACCGTTTACGTGGAACACAGGCGCTTCGATCATTTTCACTACATCTGTACAGTACAGCGTAGAGCGCGCATCGCGTGGATCAGAAGTGGTGAAACCAATCTGGTTATTAATAACGATATGCAATGTACCGCCGGTACCGTAACCACGTGTTTGGGCCAGGTTCAGCGTTTCCATTACTACACCTTGACCAGCAAACGCTGCGTCACCGTGTACCAGTACTGGCAATACTTGTTCACCTGTCGCATCACCGCGACGGTCTTGACGAGCACGAGTACTACCCTCGACCACTGGGTTAACAATTTCCAAGTGGGATGGGTTAAAGGCTAGAGACAAGTGAATTGGGCCACCACGAGTGGACAAGTCACTTGAGAAACCGTTGTGGTATTTCACGTCACCGTCGGTCAGACCTTCGGTGTAACGACCTTCAAACTCAGCAAACAAATCACCAGGCATTTTGCCCATGATGTTTACCAGCATGTTCAGCCTGCCGCGGTGAGCCATACCCACTACGATTTCCTGAATGCCGTTGTCACCAGCGTGGTTCACGACTTCGTCCATGGAAGCGATGAAGCTTTCACCACCTTCCAACGAGAATCGTTTTTGACCTACGTATTTGGTGTGCAAGAAACGCTCTAAACCTTCTGCTTCAGTGAGCTGCTGCAGAATATTGCGTTTTTCGTCAGTATTGAATTCAAAGGAGCCATGCACGGATTCCAGACGCTCTTGTATCCAACGTTTGGCTACAGGGTCAGAGATGTGCATGAACTCAGCACCAATGGACTGACAATAGGTGTCACGCAATGCTTTGAGCAAGTCGCGCAAAGTCATTGTCACATTGGTAGTGAAGTATGTGTTGGTGGCCGAGTAAACCTGATCTAGATCAGCTTCGGTCAAACCATAAAAAGAAGGATCTAACTCTGCAAAGCTCACACGTTCGGTGCGTTTCAGAGGATCCAACATGGCCAGCCTTACGCCCAAAGAGCGGTAAGCGGCGATCAGCGATTGTACCGATACCTGCTTAGCGGCAACACTCAAGTCCACTGAAGGAATGCGGGCAGCCAAAGCATTAGCTTTAGCACGCTGTGCAAAAGATTCTACGATTGGAGCGTGTGCTTGGTCACGTGTATGTTCACGACCATCGGTTGCTGGCAGATGCTGCAACTGGTCGAAATAATCACGCCATTCACCAGGCACCGCAGTGGGGTTGTCCAGATAAATCTCGTACAAATCTTCTACGTAGGCAGCGTTGCTACCAAAAAGATAGGACGTGGACAGCAATTCTAGTTGCGATGATGACATTATATGCTTCACCTGTCCGAGTGTTTCACTCGTAATGAGATGCAGGAATACCTTCCGCGATCACGGCCACGCCGTATAGCGGATAGCAGAGCAGAAGGCTACTTAACTACTTAACGCCTTTAAACAAGCCGTATGTAATTTAGTATACATGTCAGCATTCAACTGTGCACATTGGCCACTTGAAAACCCTTAGCCAGAGCCACTTTGTTGCGCATACGCCAAAAAAATCAGGTCCACTTGGTACAATGTAGGCCTGCAATTTTGTAGAGCCACTTGGTTCTACAGGTGCTTTTTGTTCCCGCCACGCTTCAATACTTTTTCTATGTTGCGTTGCGACATGCATTACTTTGCACATTCACGCTATAACATGCAATTCACCGTAATTTGCCTGATGAACAAAAAGAGCAAATCGATTTTAGCTTTTACACAGATAGATATCCCGCAGGAGCACATCAACAATGGTTGCCAAAGCAGATCTGGCCAAAATGGCGCTGGATTACCACGCTTACCCTACACCCGGAAAAATTTCGGTTACTCCTACTAAGCCTCTGGCGAATCAAGACGACTTGTCTCTTGCTTACTCCCCTGGCGTTGCTGAAGCATGTATGGCTATTCATGCAGACGGTAACGAAGCAGCAGCTAAGTACACGTCCCGCGCCAACCTGGTAGGTGTGATCAGCAACGGTACCGCTGTACTAGGCCTAGGCAATATCGGCCCACTGGCATCCAAGCCTGTGATGGAAGGTAAAGGCTGCCTGTTCAAAAAATTTGCTGGCATCGATGTGTTCGACATCGAGTTGGCTGAAAACGACCCACAAAAACTGGTAGATATTATTGCTGCCATGGAGCCCACTCTGGGCGGCGTAAACCTGGAAGATATTAAAGCACCAGAGTGCTTCTACATCGAAACAGAACTGCGCAAACGCATGAAGATTCCTGTCTTCCACGATGACCAGCACGGTACCGCTATTATTTCTACCGCTGCGATTGTTAACGGCTTGAAAGTTGTTAACAAGAAAATCGAAGATGTAAAACTGGTATGTTCTGGCGCTGGCGCTGCTGCGATTGCTTGCTTGAACTTGCTGGTAAGCCTGGGCCTGCCACGCGAGCACATTTATGTGGCTGACTCCCGCGGCATCATCTGGAAAGGCCGTGAAGAGAACATGGAGCCAAGCAAGGCCCAATACGCTCAAGAAACAGACTACCGCACATTGGCTGACGCTATTGTGGACGCAGACGTATTCTTGGGTTGTTCCGCCGCTGGCGCATTGACACCAGCCATGCTGAAAAGCATGGGCACACAGCCGCTGATTCTGGCCTTGGCTAACCCTGAGCCTGAAATCCGCCCTGAGTTGGCTAAAGAAACACGCCCAGACTGCATTATCGCTACAGGCCGTTCCGACTACCCTAACCAGGTAAATAACGTTCTGTGCTTCCCCTTCATTTTCCGTGGCGCACTGGATTGCGGTGCAAGCGTCATTAACGAAGAAATGAAGCTGGCTTGCGTAAAAGCGATTGCAGAACTTGCTGAAGCCGAGATTTACGATGACAGCGAACTAAGCTTTGGCCCTGACTACATTATTCCTCGTCCATTTGATCCTCGTTTGCTGGCACATATTGCCCCTATCGTGGCTCAAGCGGCAATGGACTCTGGTGTAGCAACACGCCCTATTGCTGACATGGAAGCCTACCGTCAGAAACTGATTGCGATGACCTATCGCTCCGGTCCTCTGATGCGCCCACTGTTCATGCAAGCAAAGCAAGAGCCTAAACGCGTTATTTACGCTGACGGTGAAGATGAGCGCGTATTGCGTGCAGTGCAATCGGCTGTAGACGAGCGCATCGCCAAACCAATTCTGGTTGGTCGCCCTTCTGTAATCGAAATGCGCATCAAACGTTTTGGTCTGCGTCTGCAACCTGGCGTGAACGTGGAAATTGTTGATCCAGAAAACGACGATCGTTTCAACGAAACATGGACCAGCTACTACCAACAACGTGCACGCTTCGGTGTAACACCTGAAGTAGCTAAAGCGACTATCCGCAAAAACAACACCTTGATTGGTGCCATGTTGCTGGAACGCGGTGATGCTGATGCCATGCTGTGCGGTGTAACCTCACCATTCATCAATGAGCTGAACCACATTGAAAATGTGATTGGTCTGCAAGAAGGTGCTACGACTTTCGCCGCCATGAACGCTTTGGTTCTGCCTACACAAACCTTGTTCATTTGCGATACACACGTGAACGAGAACCCTAGCGCAGAACAAATCGCCAACATGACTATTCTGGCTGCACATGAAGTTCGTCGCTTTGGCGTAGAACCTCGCGTTGCTCTGTTGTCGCACTCCAACTTTGGTAGCCGCGATAACGTATCATCCAGAAAAATGGCTGAGGCTCGTCGTCTACTGGCTGAAATGGCACCTGAATTGGAAGTTGATGGCGAAATGCATGCAGACTCCGCACTGGATGACAGCGTACGTTTCAAAGCCTTCCCAGACAGCACACTGAAAGCGCCTGCAAACCTGCTGATCACTCCTAACTTGGATGCGGGTAACATTACCTACAACATCCTGAAAGTGACTGGTAGCGGCGGCGTAGCAATGGGCCCAATCCTGCTGGGTGCAAAACGCCCAGTACACATCCTGACCACTAGCGCTAGCGTACGTCGTATTTTGAACATGACTGCTATCGCTGTGTTGGATGCAATGGAAGAAGCAGAACAAGCGAACTAAAAAATAACGCGACACTGCTACAAGCAAAACACCCCCTCACTCACATGAGGGGGTGTTTTTTATGCCTATTCATAATATTGTTTTTGTTCTATAGCCTAGTTGCTTGCTTAAGCCTTTTTGTGGTTCTTTAGCTTGAACTGCTCTACAACGCAGCAAGCGCATCCAGCACTGCCACGCTACCCCTGTCGAATAGCCACAAAAAAACCCAACCGTTCAATAACGATTGGGTTCATTCCTTCAGAGCTGCTATCTAATAAGCTATTAGATGTTGCGCTCTGTTTCGCCTGTGTACAACTGGCGAGGACGGCCAATTTTGTAGCCTGGATCGGAGATCATTTCATCCCACTGAGAGATCCAACCTACTGTACGTGCCAATGCGAAAATGGCAGTAAACAACGGAGTAGGAATACCAATAGCGCGCTGTACGATTCCGGAATAGAAATCTACGTTCGGATACAGTTTACGCTCAACAAAGTATGGGTCTTCCAGAGCAATACGCTCCAATTCCATTGCCAGCTTGAACAGAGGATCGTTTTCCAGACCTAAAGCAGCCAACACTTCTTTGCATGTCTCTTGCATCAACTTGGCGCGTGGATCGTAGTTTTTGTAAACACGGTGACCAAAGCCCATCAGACGCACGCCTGAATTTTTGTCTTTGACCTTTTCCATGAATTCGCCAACTTTCTCTACACCACCGTTAGCTTGCAATTCTTCTAACATGTTCAAGCATGCTTCGTTAGCGCCACCGTGAGCAGGACCCCACAAGCAAGCTACACCAGAAGCAATCGCTGCAAATGGGTTAGTGCCTGAAGAACCGCACAGACGTACTGTGGAGGTAGAAGCGTTTTGCTCGTGTTCTGCGTGCAGAATGAAGATACGATCCAATGCGCGCTCTACCACTTCGTTTACTTGGTAGTCATCGCAAGGTGTACCGAACATCATGCGCAAGAAGTTACCTGTGTAGCTCAAGTCATTGCGTGGGTACATCAAAGGTTGACCCAATGTGTACTTGTGCGCCATAGCTACCAGCGTTGGCATTTTCGCGATCAAACGGATAGCGGAAATACGACGGTGCTCAGGATTAGTGATGTCAGTGGAATCGTGATAGAAAGCCGACATGGCACCAACCAAACCGGTCAGAATAGCCATAGGGTGCGCATCACGACGGAAGCCATGCAGGAATGTCTGCATTTGCTCTTGAACCATCGTGTGGTGTGTCACCAGCCAGTCAAAATCAGTTTTCTGTTTTTCATCAGGCAATTCGCCGTTCAGAATCAAATAGCAAACATCTAAGAAGTTGCAGTTCTGAGCCAATTGCTCGATTGGGTAGCCGCGGTACATCAGCTTGCCCTGATCCCCATCGATGTAAGTGATCGCGGACTCACAAGAGGCCGTTGCCATAAAACCCGGATCATAGGTAAACATACCTGTAGAACCGTACAGTTTACGGATATCGATTACGTCAGGACCCACCGTCCCTTTGTATACGGGAAACTCTACCGAAGGACTTCCATCGGAAAACGATAGTGTCGCTTTCTTATCAGACAGTTGCATCACATATCTTCCTCAAAAATTACAGCTCACGAATCTGAGCTACCAAACGCCGAATATCGGTCGTGTCATACTGGCCCTCAACTTCTTTTCGGGCCAGTAAAACATCGAGTAATTCCGTGTCATCCATTTCAAACAGAAGCGTTAGAGCAGAAACGTCAACGTCAGTTAGAGTCTCTTCATAACGATCCAGAAACTTGGTCACCATCAAATCGTTTTCAAGCAAACCTCGGCGTGCTCTCCAACGTAGGCGAGCGCGTTCTAACTGCGTTAACGTTCTCATTTCTACTCCTTACACGCTGCGGCGAACCAGCATTTCTTTGATTTTGCCGATGGCTTGTGTTGGGTTCAGGCCCTTAGGACATACGTCCGCACAATTCATGATGGTATGGCAACGGAACAAACGGTATGGATCTTCAAGGTTGTCCAGACGCTCAGCTGTTGCCTCGTCACGAGAGTCGGCAATAAAGCGGTACGCCTGCAGCAACCCTGCTGGACCCACAAACTTATCAGGGTTCCACCAGAACGATGGGCATGATGTGGAACAACACGCGCACAGAATACATTCGTAAACACCGTCAATCTCTTCACGAGCTTCTGGTGATTGCAAACGTTCTTTTTCTGGCGGTGGTGTTTCGTTGATCAAGTACGGCTTGATAGAGTGGTACTGATCAAAGAAGTTAGTCATATCCACGATCAGATCCCGAATGACTGGCAAGCCAGGCAATGGGCGCAGAACAATAGGTTGTTTCAAATCGTTCAAGTTAGTTGTACAGGCCAAACCATTCTTGCCGTTGATGTTCATGGCATCAGAGCCACAAACGCCTTCGCGGCAAGAACGACGAATAGCCAAGCTGTCGTCTACATCGTTTTTGATGCGCACGATAGCGTCCAACAACATCTTGTCGGTGGGCTGGAGGGTAACCTCCAGCTTTTGCATGTAGGGGCGCTCGTCCTTATCAGGATCGTAGCGATAAATTTCGAATTTGATAGTCCGTGTTTTACTCATGACAGCGTCCTGATTAGAAGGTACGTGGCTTAGGCGGAATAGTTTCGGCCGTTAGGGGTTTCATCTGAACTGGTTTGTAGTCCAGACGGCTGCCATCGGCATACCACAAGGTATGGCGCAACCAGTTCTCGTCATCACGCTCAGGGAAATCGTTCAGTGCGTGAGCACCACGACTTTCTGTGCGGTTGGCAGCAGAACGGGTTGTGGCACGAGCCACTTCAATCATGTTGGACACTTCCAGCGCTTCAATACGTGCTGTATTGAATACTTTGGATTTATCCTTAAAGTAAATACCGTTAACTTCTGGCACCATCTCTTCGATCAGGCGCTCGCCCTCTTTCAGCAAGTCCATAGTACGGAACACGCCGCAGTGAGCTTGCATGATGGTACGCATTTTGCCAGCCACATCTTGAGCTTTTTCGCCCGACGTACGGCTTTCCAGGTGCTCAACACGTGACACAGAGTAGTCGATAGCAGATTCTGGAATCTCTTGATGGCTGTGCTCTTTTTCTGGGTGGGAATCCACAATGTGGTTACCAGCCGCACGACCAAATACGATCAGATCCAGCAAGGAGTTAGTACCCAAACGGTTCGCACCGTGTACGGACGTTGCCGCACACTCACCTACTGCGTACAGACCATTAACAACTTTGGTCTCGCCATTTTTGTAATCAACAACTTGGCCGTAGTAGTTAGTAGGAATACCGCCCATCTGATAGTGAATGGTAGGCACAACTGGGATTGGATCTTTGATTGGATCAACGTTCGCGAATTTGATAGAAATTTCACGAATGGATGGCAGACGTTTCTTAATAACATCTTCACCCAGGTGATCCAGTTTCAGAACCACGTAGCTACCATCACCACAACCACGACCTTCTTTGATCTCTTGGTCCATAGAACGGGACACGAAGTCACGAGGAGCCAAGTCTTTCAGGTTAGGTGCGTAACGTTCCATGAAGCGCTCGCCGTCTTTATTCAGCAAGATACCGCCTTCACCACGCACACCCTCAGTGATCAGCACGCCAGCGCCAGCCACACCAGTTGGGTGGAATTGCCAGAACTCCATGTCTTCCAGAGCCAGGCCTGCACGAGCAGCCATACCCAGACCGTCACCAGTGTTGATGAAGGCGTTAGTGGAAGCACCCCAGATACGACCCGCACCACCAGTCGCCAACACAGTACGTTTGGCTTCCAGCACGAACATCTCGCCGGTTTCCATTTCCAGTGCAGTAACACCCAGCACATCGCCAGCTTCGTTACGCAACAGGTCTAGAGCCATCCACTCAACGAAGAAGTTGGTGCGAGAAGCTACGTTTTGTTGGTACAACGTGTGCAACATCGCGTGGCCAGTACGGTCAGCAGCGGCACAGGCACGTTGAACAGGTTTCTCACCAAAGTTAGCAGTGTGACCACCGAAAGGACGCTGGTAAATAGTACCGTTAGCGTTACGGTCAAACGGCATACCAAAGTGTTCTAGTTCGTATACAGCGTTAGGCGCTTCACGGCACATGAACTCAATAGCATCTTGGTCACCCAGCCAGTCCGAACCTTTAACGGTATCGTACATGTGCCATTGCCAATGATCTTCGCTCATGTTACCCAGCGAGGCACTTACCCCACCTTGAGCAGCAACAGTATGAGAGCGTGTTGGGAAAACCTTAGACAACACAGCCACAGACAGACCGGCACGAGCCAGCTGCAACGAACAACGCATGCCAGCACCGCCGGCACCTACCACCACCACATCGAACTGGCGGCGAGGTAATGATTTATGAATAGCAGCCACGGCTTACAGGCTCCAGATAATTTGTGCAAAGAAAATGATGGATGCTACCAACCACAAAATGGTCAGGACTTGCAAAGTCAGACGCAAGCCAGTGGGCTTAACGTAATCCATCCAGATGTCACGTACGCCAATCCAAGCGTGCCATGCCAGAGACATAAAGAACAGGCTTGATAGCAATTGACCCAAAGGCAGTCCACCTACCTTGAATGCAAACAGGCTACGCCAGGACTGGTAATCCAAAGGCATGTTTACCAACAGACCTACCAAAAACACCAGGGTATAGATGATCATGATCACAGCGGTGACACGCTGGATAATGAAATCGAATGTCCCGTAGTGGGCGCCCACTACCAGACGATGTTGCCCAACTCGTTCTGGACTCGCCATTACCATGCTCCAAACAGTTTCAAACCGAACACAACCGTCAAAGCAAGGCTGACGATGATGACAGACGCAGCCGTTTTACAGGCGCTATATTTATCTATACCTTTGCCCAGATCCAGTGCCAGGTAACGAATACCAGCACAGAAGTGGTGCAAGTAACCCCAGATCAAGACCAGCAATACTAGTTTGAACAGTGGGTGACCTACGTAGGCGCCGATCTGGTTGAACCCTGCTTCGGAACCCAAGCTAGCTGCCAGCAAAGGCAGAAGCACTACTGGTAGGCTCAAGAACAGCAGAGCGCCGCTAATGCGGTGCAGAATGGAGGTTTTGGCCGCCAACGGTAAGCGGTATGACAATATCTGCGGTATGCCGATATTGCGATACTCCGGACGCGGTTTGGATGCGGTATCAGACATTATGGCCTCTATAAAAACAAAATGAGTGCATCGTTACGTGAAGATTATAGTTTTAGTATTTTCGCCTATTTACTTCGCAAAGCGCCAGACTTGACGCAAACAAAGATCAATTCAGCAAGTTTCGGTAGTGGAATCGGTCCGTTATATACAACCCTCTACGTACTTCCATAGGACGGTCACCATAGGTATAGGCTACCCGTTCAACTTGCAACAGGGGCGATCCCTCTGTTACGCCCAGGTGCTCAGCGGCCTCTGCACTGGCAGCCACTGCTCGTATAGATTCATCGGCGCGCACCATACTGACGCCAAACCCGCTTTCGAACCAGGCATACATGGGGCGTTTATTCGCCGCCACACTCTCGGCGGTTACACCTTTAAAGGCGGAGCCTGGTAGCCAGATATCATCCAAAATCGTTGGCATACCGTCGAAAGACAAGACGCGTCGTACGTTAACGACCACATCAGCTGTACGTAAACCTAAGAGCACAGCGATATCGGCAGGCGCCTTAATACGCGAGCACCCTAAAATCACGCTGCTGGTCGCAGGCTGGTGCCCGTCGTCGGGCGTCAAACGCAGGAAACGGTAACGTACTTTGGCTTCGTGGTGAGTGGACACAAAAGTGCCCTTACCTTGACGGCGTATCAACAAGTTATCGGCCGCCAGTTCATCAATCGCCTTGCGTACTGTGCCTTGGCTGACCTGATAACGAGCCGCTAAATCGAATTCGCTGGGGATAGCCTCGCCGGGCTTCCACTCACCTCTATCAAGACTTTGTAATAACAAAGCCTTGATCTGCTGGTATAACGGACTATACGCCGCACTGGCAGCATTTCGTTCCGACACCAACAAGCGTTCGGGTGTAGCAATGGGTTCTGTCATAAGCCTGCTAGCCGGTTACTTGAAAAGTTAGCGACCGCGCACAAGAATTTAAACTGTCCATATTTTCGCACGCTATACAGAATCTGTCTAACACTCTTCTGTCTTATATAAGATATAAGAGATTTGACTAGCCCCCCATTTTGGTCTAGTGTTCGCACCATGGAGTCTCTGTTCTGAGCCACATCAAAAATCACATGCATTTTTAGGTTTCAGCAGAGCAAACTGGCAGTACACTAGTTTCCAAGCACACTGTTTTTCCAACCCAACTGGAGTCAACTCTCATGTCCAAACCCGCAATGCGCGTTGCCGTTACCGGCGCCGCAGGCCAGATCGGTTACGCACTACTGTTCCGCATCGCTTCAGGCGAAATGCTGGGCAAAGACCAACCCGTTATTCTGCAATTGCTGGAAATCCCAGACGAAAAAGCTCAGAAAGCCCTGCAAGGCGTCATGATGGAGCTGGACGACTGCGCATTCCCTCTGTTGCAAAGCATGACTGCTCACAGCGATCCACGTACTGCATTCAAAGATGCTGACGTTGCTCTGCTGGTTGGCGCTCGTCCTCGTGGCCCAGGCATGGAGCGTAAAGATCTACTGAGCGTGAACGCGAAGATCTTCACCGAGCAAGGCCGTGCACTGAACGATGTTGCTAGCCGCAATGTAAAAGTATTGGTTGTAGGTAACCCTGCTAACACCAACGCTTACATCGCTATGAAATCCGCACCGGATCTGCCAGCGAAAAACTTTACAGCTATGCTGCGTCTGGATCACAACCGTGCGTTGTCTCAATTGGCTCAGAAAGCCAACATCGCTGTTGCTGATATAGAGAACCTGATTGTGTGGGGCAACCACTCCCCAACCATGTACCCAGATATCCGCTTTGCTACCGTTAACGGTGAATCGTTGGAACAAAAAATCAACGACCAAGAATGGAACCGTGACACCTTTATTCCTAAAGTGGGTAAACGTGGCGCCGCCATTATTGAAGCGCGTGGCCTGTCCTCCGCTGCTTCCGCTGCTAACGCTGCAATTGACCACGTACGCGACTGGGTACTGGGCAGCAATGGCAAATGGGTAACAATGGGCGTACCTTCTGATGGTTCCTACGGCATTCCTGAAGGCATCATCTACGGTGTACCAGTGACAACAGAAAACGGCGAATACACACGTGTTGCCGGCTTGGAAATCGATGCATTCTCTCGTGAACGCATGGACTTCACTCTGAACGAGTTGCTGGAAGAGCGCGACGGCGTGAAAGACTTACTGGCGTAAGACTTTAGAACAAGGCCTGCTATATGCAGGCCTTGTTTTTATGTATGCTAACTACACCAACCACACTTTTCACACCCATCGCAACAGGATTACCAACACTCGTTTAGAAACATTTTCCGGAGAAGTTCATGCACACCCTCGCTTCTACTGGCTCGCTGTTTCGCCACCCCCGCAGCAACAACGCTTCGTCTTACTCCCCGGCTACTTCTAGCCCCCTTACTGCATCTAGTTCGCACCACCTTTTACTCACCTGCCCCATTTTTCTGCCTGCAGGTTTCTTGATTCCGCACTGTCACCCACCCGACTTATTGCGCTCAGCACTCATCGCCTGAGCAACGCTATAACACGCCCTTGTTTTTCGTAGCAACGCGCATGACGCATGGGCACAGCCTATAGTCATCACACACGAAATGGCGCACTAGAGTTTTACAGTCACCCTTACCATTTTTGCGCCCAAAACCCCTGCTGCTGTTTACACCTATCACGGCACCAGAACACGATGATCAACCTTATGCACAACATGAGGCGTTGGCTCGTGTATAGGCAATCACACCTTTGAATGTCCACGTTACAACAACCAAGCAGTTCAAAAGGAGACAAACATGGCAACAACACGACGCACCGCATCCAAAAGATCAGCAAAAGCGACGGAGCCCATCACAACGACCGCACCTACCCCTAAACCCAAAAAGTCGGTTGCACTATCTGGCATTGTTGCCGGCGACACCGCACTTTGCACGGTAGGCCGTAGCGGTAATGATTTGCACTATAGAGGCTACGATATTTTGGATATCGCACACACCTGCGAATTCGAAGAGATTGCCCACCTACTCATTCACGGTAAGCTGCCTACGCGCCCTGAGCTCAAGACTTATAAAGACAAGCTACGCCGCTTGCGTGGTTTACCTGCTGCGCTAGTCACAGTACTGGAGACCCTGCCGCCCGCGAGTCACCCCATGGATGTGATGCGCACAGCGGTCTCGGTATTAGGGTGTGTATTACCCGAAAAAGATGACCACAACCTGCCAGACGCCCGCGATATTGCTGATCACCTGGTCGCCAATCTAGGCTCTGCCCTGCTCTACTGGTATCACTTCAGTCATAACGGTTGCTCTATCACGCTACAGACTGATGACGACAGCATAGGCGGACACTTTCTGCATTTACTGCACGGCCAAAAACCCTCAGACGACTGGGTACGTGCCATGCACACCTCGCTGATTTTGTATGCCGAACACGAATTTAATGCCTCCACCTTCACCAGCCGCGTAATTGCCAGCACCGGCTCAGATATGTACTCCGCCATCACTGGTGCTATTGGTGCGCTGCGCGGCCCCAAACATGGTGGCGCTAACGAAGTGGCGTTCGAAATTCAGAAACGCTACAGCAACCCTGACGAGGCAGAAGCCGATATACGTAGGCGCGTGGAAAACAAAGAAGTGATTATTGGTTTTGGCCACCCGGTGTACACCGTTGCTGACCCACGCAACCAAATCATCAAAGAAGTGGCATACAAACTGTCCAAAAAGCAAAACAGCACAAAAATGTATGACATTGCCGAACGCTTAGAAACGGTGATGTGGGATGCCAAAAAGATGTTCCCCAACTTGGACTGGTTCTCGGCTGTGTCGTACCACATGATGGGTGTACCCACCGCCATGTTCACTCCGTTGTTTGTGCTCGCTCGTACCGCAGGATGGGCTGCACACATCATAGAACAACGTATTGATAACAAAATCATTCGCCCCACAGCCAATTATGTAGGCCCTGAAGACCTGAAATTCGTCCCTATTAACCGTCGCACCTAACTCTGGAGCCGCTTGTTATGTCTGCACCCATTTCCAACATTCGCCCTGAGGCGGATCAGGTTTTAGTCGATATTGCTGATTACGTTCTGAATTACGAGATCAAGAGCACGCTAGCTTACGAGACAGCACGCAACTGCCTAATGGATACCTTAGGTTGCGGGTTAGAGTCTTTAGAATACCCCGCTTGCCGAAAACTATTAGGGCCTATTATTCCCGGCACTATTGTTCCTAATGGCGCTAAAGTGCCTGGCACTCAGTTTCAACTTGACCCCGTGCAAGCCGCTTTCAACATAGGTGCCATGATACGTTGGCTGGATTTCAACGACACATGGCTGGCCGCCGAATGGGGACACCCGTCTGACAACCTAGGCGGGATTCTGGCTACTGCTGATTGGCTATCACGCAATGCCGTAGCCGTAGGCAAACCAGCGCTTACTATGCGTGATGTTTTAACAGCCATGATCAAAGCCCACGAGATTCAGGGCTGCATCGCGCTAGAGAACTCGTTTAACAAAGTAGGCTTAGATCACGTTGTTTTGGTCAAAGTAGCCTCCACTGCCGTAGTCGCCCACATGCTGGGACTAAACCGTGATGAAATCATCAATGCACTGTCATTAGCATGGGTAGACGGCCAAAGCCTGCGTACCTACCGGCACTCACCCAATACTGGCAGCCGAAAAAGCTGGGCAGCAGGCGATGCCACCAGTCGTGCGGTGCGTTTAGCCTTAATCGCCAAAACGGGGGAAATGGGCTACCCCTCTGTGCTGTCTGCCAAAACCTGGGGCTTTTACGACGTGTTATTCAAAGGCAAGCCCTTCGCCTTCCAACGCCCCTATGGCAGCTATGTGATGGAAAACGTGCTGTTTAAGATTTCCTTTCCTGCTGAGTTCCACTCACAAACAGCGGTGGAATGCGCCATGAGCATACACAAGCAGTTAAAAGCACTAGAAAAAACCGCAGAAGATATCAAGAAAATCACCATACGCACCCATGAGGCGTGCATACGCATCATCGACAAAAAGGGACCGCTTAATAACCCTGCTGACCGCGATCACTGCATACAGTACATGGTTGCTGTGCCGATTTTATTTGGCAGACTCACCGCTGCTGACTACGAGGATCACATCGCTAGCGACCCACGCATTGACACCCTGCGCGACAAAATGGTTTGCATTGAGGATCAGGCCTTTACGGCGGATTACCATGATCCCGAAAAACGCTCTATCGCCAATGCCTTAACCGTTGAGTTTAACGATGGCAGCAAGCTAGATGAAATCGTCTGCGAATACCCTATTGGGCATAAGCGTCGCCGAGCTGATGGCATACCTTTACTGGAAGCAAAATTCCGCACCAACTTAGCGCGCATTTTTCCTAGCAAGCAACAACAGCGAATTTTGGAGGTATCACTGGACCAAAAAGCACTAGAAAACATGTCCGTACATGAGTACGTAGACATGTATGTGATTTAAGGCCTACGCAAAGGTCTGAAAATAGTCGGCGTTACGAGACCTATCTTTTCCTCGTAACGCCTTATTTTCTATAGCGATACGCCATAGCAAACTCATCTATAATCACTACAAAACGTTACCACTTCTACTGCGCTACGCTGCTGTTACAACAGCCATGTTACAGTCGTCAAACCACTGACTTTTTCCCTGTATCAACATGCGTAATGTCACTCATAACACCGCCGAACAACGTTTCGAAATTTTAGAAGATTCGTATCTGTGCACGCTTGAATATCAGCTACGGGATAACACTCTGACCATTACACACACAGTTGTCCCTCGTGCAGTTGGTGGCAAAGGCATCGCCGGCGAATTAGTGAAAGCCGCGCTGAATTACGCCCGAGAGCAACAGCTACGCGTTATACCGCAATGCAGTTATGCCGCGGTTTATGTACAGCGCCACCCTGAATACCAAGATCTTGTGTTGTAAAGCAAACAAGCGCATATCAGAAGTCTTATGTCTTATATAAGACCATTGCGTTGAACCCTGCTTCCACCTACAATAGAGGCATTACAAGCCTCTTGTCCCACCCTTTACTTAAATAGGCCTGCAACATGCTGGATTCTTATCGCCAACACGTTGCCGAACGCGCCGCGTTGGGCATCCCCCCACTGCCGCTAACGGCACAACAAACTGCTGATCTGATCGAACTGATCAAAAACCCTCCTGCTGGCCAGGAAGAATTTTTGCTGGACTTGATCACCCACCGCGTACCAGCGGGTGTGGACGATGCCGCTAAAGTTAAAGCCTCTTACCTTGCAGCCGTTGCATTTGGCTCCGAAAGCAACCCGCTTTTCGATCGCAAACGCGCCTGTGAGCTGCTGGGCACCATGCTGGGTGGCTACAACATTGCTCCATTGCTGCAATTGCTGGATGACGCCGAACTGGCTCCTACCGCAGCTGAAGCACTGAAACACACATTGCTGATGTTCGACGCTTTCCACGACGTGAAAGAAAAAGCCGACAAAGGCAACAAATTTGCTCAAGAAGTGCTACAGAGCTGGGCTGACGCTGAGTGGTTCACTAGCCGCCCTGAAGTACCTGAAAGCATGACCGTGACAGTATTCAAAGTCACTGGCGAAACCAACACTGACGACTTGTCTCCTGCACCTGATGCTTGGAGCCGTCCTGATATTCCTCTGCATGCATTGGCCATGCTGAAAAACCCACGTCCAGGTATTACTCCTGACGAGCCAGGTAAAGTGGGCCCCATCCAGTTCTTGGAGTCCTTGAAAGAAAAAGGTCACCAGATCGCTTACGTGGGTGACGTAGTTGGTACAGGTTCTTCCCGTAAATCGGCTACGAACTCCGTACTGTGGTTCACAGGCGATGACATCCCATTCGTTCCTAACAAACGCTTTGGTGGCGTATGTTTGGGCAGCAAAATTGCACCTATCTTCTACAACACCATGGAAGATGCTGGCGCGCTGCCTATCGAGTTGGACGTTTCCAAAATGGAAATGGGAGATGTAGTTGAACTGCGTCCTTACGAAGGCAAAGCCTTGAAAAACGGTGAAGTTATCGCCGAATTCAAAGTGAAATCCGACGTATTGTTTGACGAAGTACGTGCAGGTGGTCGTATTCCTCTGATCATCGGTCGTGGTCTAACTACACGTGCTCGTGAAGCACTGGGCTTGCCAGCAACTGATTTGTTCCGTCTGCCACAAGCTCCTGTAGACAGCGGCAAAGGTTTCTCCTTGGCACAGAAAATGGTTGGTCGCGCATGCGGTCTGCCAGAAAACCAAGGTATTCGTCCAGGTACATACTGCGAACCTCGCATGACTACCGTTGGTAGCCAAGATACAACTGGCCCAATGACTCGTGACGAGCTGAAAGATTTGGCTTGCTTGGGCTTCTCTGCTGACTTGGTGATGCAGTCCTTCTGCCACACAGCTGCGTATCCAAAACCTGTAGACGTAAAAACTCACCACGAATTGCCTGATTTCATCAGCACACGTGGCGGTGTATCTCTGCGTCCAGGTGATGGTGTGATTCACTCGTGGTTGAACCGTATGTTGCTGCCTGACACCGTTGGTACAGGCGGTGACTCCCACACACGTTTCCCTATTGGTATCAGCTTCCCAGCAGGTTCCGGTCTGGTAGCGTTCGCGGCAGCTACAGGTGTAATGCCTTTGGATATGCCTGAGTCCGTATTGGTACGTTTCAGCGGCAAAATGCAGCCTGGCGTGACACTGCGCGACTTGGTTAACGCCATTCCTTTCTACGCCATCAAGCAAGGTCTGTTGACAGTAGAAAAAGCCGGCAAGATCAATATTTTCTCTGGCCGTATTCTGGAAATCGAAGGTTTGCCTAACCTGAAAGTTGAGCAAGCATTTGAATTGTCCGATGCATCCGCTGAGCGCTCCGCTGCAGCATGTACCGTACGTCTGGACAAAGAGCCTATCATCGAATACCTGAACAGCAACATCACACTGTTGAAGTGGATGATTGCTAACGGTTACGAAGATGAACGCACATTGGCCCGTCGTATCCAGAACATGGAAAGCTGGTTGGCTAACCCTGAATTGATGGAACCTGATGCAGACGCTGAATACGCAGCTGTGATCGACATCAACATGTCCGAAATTCACGAGCCTATCGTTGCTTGCCCTAACGATCCTGATGATGTGAAAACACTGTCAGACGTATCCGGCACAGCCATTGATGAAGTGTTTATCGGTAGCTGCATGACCAACATTGGTCACTTCCGTGCCGCGTCCAAATTATTGGAAGGCAAACGTGACATCCCTACCCGTCTGTGGATTGCACCTCCTACCAAAATGGATCAGGCTCAGTTGACAGAAGAAGGCCACTATGGCGTTCTGGGTACGGCTGGTGCTCGTATGGAAATGCCAGGTTGCTCGCTGTGTATGGGTAACCAAGCTCAAGTACGTGAAGGTGCAACAGTAATGTCCACCAGTACACGTAACTTCCCTAACCGTTTGGGTAAAAACTCCAACGTGTTCTTGGGTTCTGCTGAGCTGGCCGCTGTATGTTCCCGTCTGGGCCGCATTCCTTCCCGTGAGGAATACTTGGCTGATATGGGTATCTTGGAAAAAGACAGCGACAAGATCTACCATTACTTGAACTTCGACCAAATCGAAGAGTACAAGGAAATTGCTGACTCCGTCGGCATTTAAGCAACACACTTGCTCTAAAGTGTACAGAGGGGCTGCATTTATGCAGCCCCTCTGTTTGTGTTCTGTCACAAGACAGCCTACACGCACTACTTCAAGGGTAAACTGATTCTATTGTTACCGGTCTCATACTTTTGGCATGCATCCATCCTTGTTACCTGACTATCAGCATCTGCATTCACATGCCCAACGCTTGTTGCAGTGTGCGGATGCACTCAGCCACTCTGTGTCCAAAGTAGAAGACTCCTACTGGGAACACATGGCCGAACAATGCATAGAAACACTGCTGCTTTCTGACGAAAGCTCTATTATTGAACAGCTGTTTCAATACCTGAATGAGCACCAGCTAACTGAGCATTTGGAAATCATCGCCAGCCTGCTTGAGGGTTGCAGCGAATCCATCTCGCTAGAAGATGCCCAAGGGCAGCGCTACGATGCACTGCTCATCAGCATCCCTATTACGGCATGGACTCGCTACAGCCTACCTGAAGGCCCTATGGATTCCGAGCTTACCCACGCTTTGGAACAACAGTTGCATCAGCACGTGTTGGCTCCCAAAGTGCGTGTAGCATTGCACCCAGAACTGCTTTGTTTTGAGGATGTGCCCCACAACTTGCACCAAGCGCGTCAGTTGTTGGAGTCATTAGCCAAACAAGCATTAGGGCTGCACGGAAAATCCACCACCAAACTGCCCCCACGGTCACAGCACCCTACACTGCTAGCGGATGCTCGATTTGTGTTGGCGGTAATTGCGGCCCCCTCTGGTTTGCCGCTCTTTGCATGGCAACAAAGTAAAGAACGCGCGCTCACCAAACAAGTAGCCATCCTCAACACATGGCAACAACACAGCCAAGAGCTTTTTGCTGGACTCTTTACTGGCTGCCAAACCGAGTACTGGCTGCCTAATGCCTTCCACGCCAATAACCGCGTAGCTGAGCAGCATTTGCGCCCGCTGAATCTCAAAGCTACGGTGACATGGCTACAAACCGTTGCCCAAGTTCCTAAAGGGCAACTCACTGCCATACTCGCGGCATGTGGGCAGGAACAGATAGAAGAATATCGTATTGGTTTCTGCGTGACCGATAGCGATGTAGTCATACATGGCTGCATCTGGCCTTTGCTAGATCCCGACGATCAATCAGACACGCTAGCTCAAATCAGTGAACTGCTTAAAGAGCTAGACAGTGGCGACGTATTATTGCTGCCCGGCCTCTACGAGCCCGAGTTCTGCGACGACTGCGAAACCCCCTACTTTCCCAATCCGGATGCCCAGTTAGTGCACCCGGAATTCCCTGAACAAATAGATTCAGATCCTCCGCTTTTACATTAATATCCGTGCTTCATTTTGATATTTTCTGCCGTGTCGTTGATAACTACGGCGACATAGGTGTCTGTTGGCGCCTGGCTCGCCAGTTAGCTGCCCCTCCCCACCAAAAAAACGTACGCCTATGGGTGGACGACTTACACAGTTTCAAACGCTTAGAACCCCGTCTGCAGACCGAGCTGAATGAACAGCATATAGACGGCGTTACCGTACACCCTTGGAATGATGCACAATCCTTCCCCCCTCCTGCCGAGGTAGTCATAGAGGCTTTCGCCTGTGAATTACCAGACACCTACAAAGCCGCGATCACTGACAAAACGGTGTGGCTGAATCTGGAATATTTAAGTGCTGAAGACTGGGTTGAGGATTGCCATGCGCAACCCTCACCGCAGCAACAAGGCAAACGTAAGTATTTCTTCTTCCCTGGCTTTACGGAACGCACAGGCGGCTTACTACGTGAAGAAAACCTTAAGCAACAACGCCTTAGCTGGCAACAAGATCAAAGCAATGCTCAAGCGCTATGGACCAAGATTGGTTTATCTGAGCGTACTCAAATTGAGTTGATGCACGGGCAGCGTAGGCAGATTTTGTTATTTTCCTACCCTTCCGCACCAGTTATGGCGCTGTTGCAAGCCCTACAGCAGGGCAATCACGATACGTTAGTGTTAAGCCCCACGCCGTTCACACCTGAACAGCAAGTGCTGTCTAATGACCATCTGCAACTGCACCATTTCAATTTTGTGAGCCAACAAGAGTTTGATCATTTGCTCTGGAGCAGTGACCTGAACTTTGTACGTGGTGAGGATTCCCTTGTTCGTGCGCTATGGGCCGCTAAGCCGTTTATTTGGCAACCCTACGAGCAAGAAGAAGGGCTTCATACAAAAAAACTACAAGCGCTCTTAGATCGCAGCCCTATGAATCAGGCTGTACAAACACTGATGCACACCTGGAGCAACTGCGACAGTCAGCAGTTCACCGATCAATATCTCTCATGTATGCAAGCTCCTATGTGGCACAGATGGCGCGAGGAAGCCCTGCAATGGCATAATACGCTATTGCAACAGAAAGACCTGTGTACACATCTGCTGGAGTTCTGTACGAAACACCAGCCTACACAGTAAAATAGTCTTCTTTACGATTTTTGCCCCACACCATCACGTGCGGGGCCATCCTTTACCGGAGTTTCTTTAGTTATGAAAACCGCTCAAGAGGTACGCGTTGGTAACGTGGTGCTCGTCAATGGCGAACCTTTAGTTGTACAGAAATCCGAATACAACAAGTCTGGCCGTAACTCAGCTGTTGTAAAAATGAAGTTCAAAAACCTGCTGACAGGCTCTCCTAGCGAAGCTGTACACAAAGCTGACGAAAAATTCGACATCGTTGTGTTGGAGAAAAAAGAGTGCAGTTACTCCTACTTCGCTGATCCTATGTACGTATTCATGGATACTGAATACAACCAGTACGAGATCGAAGCTGACAGCATGGGTGATGCGCTGAACTACCTGGAAGAAGGTATGGAAGCAGAAGTAGTGTTCTACGAAGGTCGCGCGATCTCTCTGGAACTGCCTACTATGATCGTTCGTGAAATCACTTACACAGAACCTGCTGTGCGTGGTGACACTTCCGGTAAAGTGCTGAAACCAGCAACTATCAACACTGGCCACACTCTGCAAGTGCCTATGTTCTGCGAAATTGGTGACAAAATCGAAATCGATACACGCACCAACGAATACCGCAGCCGTGTGTAATTCACACACTCTGGCAATAAAAAAGGATCGCTTAGCGATCCTTTTTTATTTGTGCTGATAGGCACGCTACTTACTGCAAGCGATCATCATCCAAATAATCCGGTATAGGTAATACAGCAATACCTTCCTCTACCAGTTCTACGCATTCTTCGGCAGTTGCACTGCCGCGTATAGAGCGCTCTTCAATTTCGCCGTTGTGCATTTTTCTGGCTTCTTCGGCAAAGTTTGCCCCTACGTTATCCGCCTTACTTAACAAGGTGCGCACCTGACGCATGACTTCGGCCTGTATCGCTGCGACGTCCGCAGTACCAGACGGCACGCCTCCCCCGGTTGATGACACAGAAGCAGTTGGCGCAGGCTTAGAGGGTGAATCCTTAAGGTGACTTAAGTTCAAACGGGGTGCAGATAGTTTTTTATGTACCACCACAGAATGACACACAGGACAGCTCAGCAGCTTTTGTTCCAGTTGCTGCTCATAATTGTCTTGTGATTTAAACCAACCCTCGAACACATGCTGGTTTTCACATTGAAGATCAAAAACTTTTAACGCCATACCCTACCTAGTGAAGGCTACAGTGACAGTGAAAGCACCATTATAAACGCTATACGCCTGCCCTACGCCCTTGCTCTTACAACCGTGGAACCGAGGCCAACAACTGCTTTGTGGACTCGTGTTGCGGGCGTAGCAGTACCTGTTCTGCACTGCCATATTCAGCAATACGTCCGTTATGCATCACCGCCACAGAATCCGCCAAATACTCTACCACCCCAAAGTTATGCGTGATAAACAAATACGCCATGCCACTTTCTTGCTGCAATTGACGCAATAGATTCAATATTTGTGCCTGCACTGATACATCCAACGCCGATGTAGGCTCATCACACAGCAGCACTTTAGGCTCTACCGCCAACGCCCGCGCAATAGCCACTCGCTGACGCTGCCCTCCCGAAAACTCATGTGGATAACGTTCGGCACTGTTTACTGGCAGACCCGTTTGATCTAACAACGTTTTGATGCGTACTTGCCTCTGCTCTTTGCTGGTATGCGGATGCAACGCTCGTATGCCTTCATCCAAAATATCACCCACCAGCATGCGTGGGTTTAGCGAGGCATAGGGGTCTTGAAACACAATCTGTATTTGACTGCGTAAGGCCTTAAGTTGCTGCCCCTGCACCGCTAACAAATTCTGGCCATCTAACAGGGCTTCACCCTGTATCTGCGCTTGCCCATCTAGCAACCGTAGCAATGCTTTAGCCAAGGTAGTTTTCCCGCAGCCTGATGCCCCCAACAATGCTAAGGTCTCACCCTGATGCAAACATAGGTTCACATCCGTCACCACGGGAATGCTACGACGTTTACGCAACCAACCACTGCCTGCCCAATACGCCACATGCACACCTTTTAAGTCCAACACGGGTGTGCGAGATGCCACTGCAGTGGCTTCATTCTTTTCTACTACTGGCACAGAAGATGCTCCTAGCCCTAATGGCTGACCACGTTTTTCATAGGTAGGAATAGCTGCCAATAGCTCTTGGGCATACGGATGATCTGGATGCGCGAAGAACTGTTCTGCAGGGGATATCTCTACGATATCGCCAGCTTTCATTAAGGCCACGGTATGGGCAATACGCTTCACTACCGCCAAATCGTGGGTAATCAAGAGAATCCCCAGCCCCATCTCTTGCTGTATTTCAGCCAACAAATCCAGAATTTGCGCCTGTACCGTGACATCTAATGCCGTGGTGGGCTCATCGGCAATCAGTAAGGTAGGTTCGGCGGCTAAGGCCATCGCAATCATAATGCGCTGCCGCTGCCCACCCGAAAACTGAAAGGGGTACTCATGTAGGCGCTCACGCGCTTGGGGAATGCCTACTCTGTCCAACCACCAAATCACTTTTTCCCAGACTGCATCACCACGCAACGGACTGTGCAAACGTATAGTTTCAGCAATTTGTTCACCTATGCTCATGATGGGGTTTAAGCAGGTAGAGGGCTCTTGGAAAATCATGCCTGCTTGGCCACCACGCAACTGCTGCATACGCTGCTCAGGCACATCAAACACAGCCTCGCCAGCCAGACTCACATCTCCTGAACTGATCCACGCCGCATCAGGAAGCAATCGCACAATGGCTTGCGCCGTCAGGCTTTTACCTGAACCGGACTCGCCCACCAGCGCGAAAGTACGACCCTGCTGTACCGCGAACTCTACCTGCCGCACTACTTCTTTAGCTTGATCTTCGGTGGCCACACTCACACTAAGCTGAGACACATCCAGCAAGACGTTAGTTGGTTGCAGAGTTTGACTCATAGCGTGCCCTCCTTGGCTGCACTGGCCTTACGTCTGAAACGCTGTAGGCTTTGCAATCTAGGGATATGCAAGCGTCGAGTTCGGGGATCAAAGGCTCGTTGCACAGCATCGGAAAACACATTGGCAGACAGCACCAAGGCTAACAAGAACACAAACGCTGCCAACAAGTTCCACCAAATCATGGGGTCTCTAGACATTTCTACGCGTGAAGCATCAATCATGGTGCCAAAAGACGGCATGCTTGGGTCCACCCCTATGCCCAAGTACGACAACACAGCTTCGTAAAGCACCAATCCCGAGAACTCCAGCACCATCGTAATCAGCACAATGTGCATGAGGTTAGGCAGGATGTGTTTCAGCATAATACGCACATGACTCACGCCAAAGGCTCTGGCGGCCTGCACGTACTCCATCTCACGTAACTTCAAGGTTTCAGCTCGTAATAGCCGGCATAAGCCCGCCCAACCGGTAAAACCCAAAATCAAACACAGCAAAAACAAACGCAAATCGGCGCGCGCCGCGATGGTATCAAACAGCTCTGGGTGAGACTCTATATACACCTGCATCATCAGTACACACGCTGCGATCAGCAATACACCTGGCACAGAAGTAAGCGTGGTGTAGATGTATTGGATTAGATCGTCTACCCAACCCTTAAAGTAGCCTGCTGCAATACCAAAGAACAACGCAGGCGGCAACATGGCGCAGGTTGTTAAGGTGCCAATCACCAAAGCAGTACGTACACTTTTAAGCGCTAAGGCTATGACGTCGTTACCTGACCTATCTGTACCCAATACGTAATAATTACCGGCCAGCATAATCAGTGCCAAAACCATAATCACTAAGATAGACAACGCTACCCATGCCGCTCGCCATGCAACGCGTTCGCTACCATTACGCCACCACAAGCTGCGTGCTGCCCACCAGCCTTTAGACTGCTTGCGCGTACGCAAGATACGCCATGCCAAACTATTCACTACTGCCCACGACAGTACCAGCCACAACAAGGCATAACCACCCGCATATTTCAATCGTTGGCGTACATCTTCATTACGCTCTTCTAGCGTACCTATACCTACAGCAGCCTGCTCCAATGCCGGATAATCTCGCACCGCTTGCCCATCTACTAACTGTGACTCTTTGAAAAATAAGGTGAGCGAGAACGGTGCCGAATACGTACGCTCTACTTTGCTTAAACCCGTAGCGTCCAACACATCATCTAATACAGATCTAGCAATAGGCGCGTAACGCTGCGGCGCACTCTGTGCGCTATCCAATGCAGGTAACGCCTGACGATAATGAATAGAGTCCAGCATGCCCACCGTCACGAAGCTAAGCAATACCACGGCAGCGGCAGCCGCAGAGGGTGTGCGCCAGACACTACCCCACGCAGCACGTAACGCCGTAGTACGACGCACATGCCAGACGTAGCCTAAGGCCGCTAACAACGCCAACCATAGAAAAATATCGGTCCAGAGCAAAGCAAATTTAGGCATGATCATGACCCAGTGCAGAATAGCTGCTCAACATTTATTCAAACCGGACACGAGGGTCCACCACGGTATAGGAGATATCCGCCAAAATCAGGCCGACGATATATAAAGCCGAACCTAAAAACACCATCGCGCGCACAATGGATAAGTCTTGTGCGTTGATAGCATCAATGGTGTAGCTACCCAAACCAGGAATACCAAAGAAGGATTCAGCGATCAGGCTACCCATGAATAGCAACGGTATAGCCGAGACTGTTCCCGTCAAAATAGGCAGCATGGCATTACGTAATAGGTGTTTGAACAATACGGCTTGCTCAGATAACCCTTTGGCTCGTGCGGTACGTATGTAGTCTTTATAGGCCTCTTCCAAGAACAGGCTGCGATAAAAACGGGATTCCGCCCCCAATCTGGACATAATGCCCACCAGCACTGGCAGTATCAAAAACTTAATGTTTTGCATGCCATCTAGCCAACCGGAATACGGCACCCAACGCAAAACTTTAGCAAACATCCATTGCCCAGCAATGATGTAGAACAGCCCTGAGATAGACAGGAGCACCACACACACCACTACCCCAGTAAAGTCCACCGCCGTTGCCCGGAAAAACACCAACAACAAGGCAAACATAATGGATGCCCACAAGCCCAAAATAAAGGTAGGTATGGCTAAGGCTAAGCTGGGGCCCATCCGTTGTTTGATTTCGCGCGTAATGTCAGCGCCATTGTCAGAAAAACCAAAGTCAAAACGTAGCAATGGTACAGAGCGTTCGTAGAAAATGGTGTTGGTGAAGGCCTCGCTACCGCTGGCTTCATCGTTATAAAACAAAGGCTTGTCGTAGCCATGTACGACTTTCCACTGCTCTACCGCTTCGGCACTCACACGCTGACCACCAATTGCTAACCGTGCCATATCATCAGGTGTGTTCACAGCAAAAAACAGCACAAAGGTAAGTAAATTCACTCCAAACAGAATCAACACACCGTACAGTAATCGACGCAGTACATAACGGATCATGGTTGCCTCTCCTTAGGTGACACGGCAACTGCGCGCACCGTTTGCTGCTCTCGTCTTTTCACCTGACGCCATAAATACACGGCTACGCCCCCGCCTAGCACTAACACCAGCCACAGCGGCCACCAGTACGGCTGATTCCAACGCTGCTGGAACACCACCCTACGCTCAGGATCTATACGTAAATATTGCAGCGTATTACGCACCATTTGCGAGGGCTTCAAATTGTGTACCCACGAATGAGCGGCTCCACCCGACTTGGGAAAATACCCAAACATCCACACAGCATCCTCTTGCAAGATAGACACCATCTTACGTATTACAGCTTCTTTTTCTGGGCCATCATCCAAATAACGCATCGCCCTGAAGAGCTTGTCGTACTCAGGGTTTTCGTAGTTAGCGGCATTTTCTCCGCCATGCGCTACCTTAGCCTGTGGGCCATACAGCTGGAACAGGAAGTTCTCGGCATCTGGGTAATCGGCTACCCAGCCCCACAAAAACAGCTGCGCCGAACCCTTACTCATTTTCTCTTGAAAACGGTTGTAGTCGCTGGCACGTATTTCAAACTGCACACCAATAGCTTGTAGTTGCCTACGCATCCAATCCAAAGACGCGCTAGCACCCATACCTGTCATGGAGTCGTAGTACAAAATTAACGGTGCGCCAGTCTCACTATTACGCCCATCTGGATACCCTGCTTTGGCCAGTAACGCACGAGCCTCGTCCAGCGAACGACGTCGCACCTGACCTGCCTCTGTGGTGTACACCGTAGGATTCATGCCCGCAGGCAATGGCTCATACCCCACCACGCCTGGTGGTAATGGGCTATGCGCAGCTTCGGCCTGATCATTTTGGAAAATACTGACGAACTCTTCCCAATCAAAGGCAATACTAATCGCTTGACGCAAATACCGGTTACGCTCGGCCTGCTCTGGCGTGTCGCCCTTACCGACGATGGGGTCTAACCAGTTAAAGCCCATGTAAAACAAACTGGCTTCGGGCGCACTGCTTAACTGCAACGCACGCTCTTGGTATAAAAGCGCCTTTTCGGGCGAGTCTTCCGCTGCCACTAACATTGCCACCCCATACTCACCACGCTCTAGCTGTGGAATATCGTAGTAGCCTTGTAAAAACTTGCCCATTAGCGGCACGCTTTCTTTTTCTATGCTGAATATGGCTTTATCGATAAACGGCATAGGCTTACCGCAATCTTCTAGCAAGCCAGCTGCTTTGTCTTCCGCACTGCCTTCACAGGGGTACGGCTCGCCACGGAAATTCGGGTTGCGTGTGAGCTCATGCCTACGATTGGGAATGTACTCCGTCAACATATACGGCCCCGTACCTACTGGCCATCTACTGAATGACAAACCGTGCTGCGCCATACCGGGCTGGTGATAAAAACGATCGGCTTCCCACGGCACAGGGGCCACAAAAGTCATCGCTAACCAATATTTGAACTGCGGATATTTACCCAATACGCGTATGCGTAACGTATGGTCATCTAGAGCTTGCACACCTGATAACTCGTACTTGCGCAAATCTAGCCACTGCTCGGCTGGCAGATTTTGATTAACGGTTTTTAGCTGCTCACCATAGTCACGCATGCCTTCCAC
The DNA here is from genome assembly GCF_050487965.1 of Paenalcaligenes sp. Me52. NCBI lineage: Bacteria > Pseudomonadati > Pseudomonadota > Betaproteobacteria > Burkholderiales > Alcaligenaceae > Paenalcaligenes > Paenalcaligenes sp. Me52. Next base: position 116,246 of record NZ_JBKQFO010000003.1, read on the forward strand.
ATGCGCGGCCATAGTGGAGAAAATCGGCGACACCACTCTTGGGCTGGCCAAACGTTTAAAGGCGTACACCACATCGTCGGCCACCAACGGGCGCGTGCCACTCTGCGAAAAATCCGGAATGGCGTACTTGCCTTCTAGTTGCTCTGGGGTGATTGGCCAATAGCGATAATCACCAGACTCTGATCTAGCAAAAGCAGGATGCGGCTGATACAAAATATCAGGCCGCAGCCTAATGTCGTACACACTAATAGCCACTTGCTCGCCGTCTGCATCGGAAGGCAAACGCTCACCTTGGGCATCCAAGTAATAGGGTTCTACCACCTCTACGGCCGCCCTAGGCATGAGCTTGTAGGGGCGCTCAAGATAGTGATAGCCGTATAACGGCTCATACACCGAGTAGGTGATAGGTGTCTCGTCACCAGAATAGCTGGTGGCAGAATCTAAAGTACGAGGCGAACGCTGTGTAAACGCGGTATAGAACACGTTTTCAGCCACCTGTTCTGACGGGTAGGGGTTATTCACCACCTCATCGCCGCAGCCTACTAGCCCTCCCACCAGTCCTACAACGACCACCAGCCAGAGTTTACGCATTAGTCACACTTCCTCTGTTGCCAGCATTGATAACGCCACACCCACGGTTCTACGGCTGAGGGTGCCTGCCATATGCCTTGTTTGTTTTTTTGCGCCTGCTGCTGCAGGTCTACCATGTTTTTGTCTCGCAAGAAACGACCACGTTTTTCTTGATTGGCCCATGCATAACCCGCCGCGACCAACTGACGATTCAGGCTAGTATCTTGGCCGAGCAGACTCACATCACAAATCTTTCTACCGTAATTATCTTCTTCATAGCAGTTGAGCTGCACGTTTTTGCCCCCTACTCGCTGATAGAGAAAATCTCTGGATGCTTGGGCATAAGGCTGACCGGGTTGCTCGTCGCTTTTATGCGTTTCGGGTGCATCAATGCTAGCCAACCTAATACGGTACTGCTGGCTTCCTACCTGCACCGTTAACGTATCGCCATCCGCCACGCGTACCACTCGCCCCTCTAGGACTTGTGACTCACCTGATGCTGCAGGGCTACTTGGCTCTACCGAGTCCGGTAACCATTGCTCCCACAACCATGACAGCATGATCAATGCCACAATCACCGCTGCACTCAACCCCGTCTTTTTTGCTTTAATTCGTTGCTGTTTCATCTGACCCATCACGTTGATTTCAGTTCCGGTAGTGCTTGATGATTATAAGTTCAACCACCCCTAAGTCCAGCGTCATAGCTCGCTTTTTTCACCTGACAGAAAATCCGTAATACCTGTTAAAGTAAAGCCTCATGTTGGCTTTCAATCACTGAATTACCCCCTATGCAACCTAGAACTCTTTGCGGCGCAGGCGCCCTACTACTCACTATTGGCGTTGCCGCTGGCGCATTTGGCGCGCATGCACTCAAAGCCATTCACGTTGACCTGCTTGCCGTCTGGCACACAGCTGTACTGTACCAATTGATTCACGGCCTGGGCTTGATCGCCTTGGCCGCTGCACACCCCTTACTACAACCTCGCACCGCTGCTCTTGCTGGCCCTATTTTGCTAGCTGGCTCAGTACTGTTTAGCTTCAGTTTATATGCGTTGGTCATGTTCCAAATCCCATTTTTGGCCTATTTGACTCCGTTAGGCGGCCTTCTGATGGTGGCAGGCTGGGCACTGGTTGTAGTCGCTGCATGGACACGCCCTCGTTCCTAATCTGTTTATCAGGAGATTCTTATGTTTCAACCAGCCACGGCCCTGCAAACTTTCTTGCGTGGTTTGCCTAAAGCAGAGTTACACCTACATATTGAGGGTACTCTGGAGCCTGAACTGATTTTCGAACTGGCTGAACGTAACCATATCCCGCTGAACTACCCTTCTGTAGAAGCACTACGCGCCGCCTATCAGTTTCAGAATTTGCAGTCTTTTCTGGATTTGTATTACGCCGGCGCCAGCGTGCTAATACACGAAGCAGATTTCTATGCCATGACCATGGCGTACTTTGCCCGTATCCATGCCGACGGCGTGACCCATACCGAGATCATGTTTGATCCCCAAACGCACACGGCACGCGGCATTGCAATGGAAACCGTGTTTGCTGGCATTGCCACGGCCTGTAGGGATGCGCAAGCAAAGTACGGCATTAGCAGCTATTTAATACTGAGCTTCTTGCGTCACCTTAGCGAAGAAGAAGCCTTCACCACGCTAGAACAAGCGCTGCCGTTACGTGAGCAATACAGCGACCTGTGGATAGCCATAGGGCTAGACTCTGCCGAGCAAGGCAACCCCCCAGAAAAATTTGCTAAGGTATACCAACGCTGCAAAGAATTGGGCTTCAGACTAGTCGCTCACGCCGGTGAAGAAGGTCCGGCTGACTACATTACTACTGCCTTAGATTTGCTTCACGTTGAACGCGTGGATCATGGTGTGCGCAGCGAAGACGACCCACAACTGGTACAACGCTTAATCAAAGAACAAGTGGCCCTCACTGTCTGTCCGCTGTCTAACCTAAAGCTGCAGGTGTTTGATGCCATGCATCAGCACAACTTGGCAACGTTGCTGCGCCAAGGCGTAAAAATCACCATCAACTCGGATGACCCTTCCTATTTTGGTGGCTACCTACTGGATAACTACCTAGCCTGTGCACACGCGCTGGATCTACACAGAGACGAGTTAGTCACCCTTGCCATGAATAGTTTTACCGCCTCATTCCTGCCTGATGCGCAAAAACGTGAATGGGTGGCTAGCATTCAGCGTTACGCAGCAGAACACTAAGCATGCCTATTTCGAGCACCGCTTTACCGCGTGATTTTTACCTGCAAGACACCATAGAAGTGGCCCAGCAATTGTTGGGCCACTATCTAGTCTACGAACACGCTGGGCAAACACGCTACGGCCGCATTGTAGAAACAGAAGCCTATTTGGGCGCTCACGATTTAGCAGCACATAGTTGCCGTGGCGTGACACCTAGAACGCAAATCATGTTTGGCCCTGGCGGCTTTGCCTATGTGTACCTAATTTATGGCATGCATCATTGCTTCAACATTGTCACTGGCCCAGAAGGCCAAGGCAGCGCAGTGCTTATCCGCGCTTTAGAGCCTTTGGGTGAATTGGACACCAACACAGCAGGCCCAGGCAGGCTGTGCAAAGCCATGGGGATTACTCGCGAGCAAAACGGTTACGACCTGTGCAACTCTGCCTTGTATGTATGCCACCCTGACTCCGCTCTTATACATGCCAACGAAACATTGGTGACTGCACCCCGCATAGGCGTGGACTATGCAGGAGAATGGGCCTTAAAGCCCTTACGTTTTCTACTGCAAGGCAATGCCTACGTTTCTCGTCCCGCTCCTAAAACAGCCTGACTTGCCCTGAATACTATGACTGCTACTACCCCAATAGATCCGTTACTGCAAATTGCTTTAGCACCATGGGTGCAAGTAGAACGCTTGCAACAAGTGGAGCGATCCGCCCAACACATCACGCTAGATCTGTGCTTAGCCCCTTTGTTACTGCAACACCCTGAACACTACGCGCATAGCTTACACGCGTTGGCTGGCAGCGCCATGAGTTGTTTGGTTGAGGGTGCATTGCAGCCTGGTTTCACGCAACGTAACGTCGCTTTGCACGCCAGTTTGATTCATCCTGAACCCAGCCAAGTCGTGCAGGTGCAGGCTAGACTATGCCGGCAAGGCCGCAGCGTCTCGTTTGCTGAAGCCAGTCTCTACAATGAAGACAATATAGTGATCGCGCATTACCAAGGCACTTATGCGCTATTGAGCGCCACACAATAGCAGGCAACTATACCGCACACTACTCTATAGCAGAGGCAACTCTTGTCTACTCGCAAAAAAGTGACGTGGTTAGCCCCCATAAAAAAAGCCCTTGCCATCATAGCAAGGGCTTTTTTATAAACATCACGCGATTAACGATCGAAACGCGCAGGGTCTAACAAGATACGGCGGTCCACATCCTGTATATCGCGCACACCGCACAACCCCATCGACACACTCAGCTCGTTTGCCAGAATTTCCAGCGCACGGGTTACGCCAGCTTGCCCTGCTGCACCCAAAGCGTACAGGAATGCTCTACCAATCATGGTGGCATCTGCACCCAGCGCCACAGAACGCAAAACATCTTGGCCGGAACGCACACCACTGTCTAACCAAATTTCAGTTTGATTACCCACTGCATCGGCAATAGCCGGCAAACATGCAATGGTAGAAGGCGCGCCATCTAACTGTCTGCCGCCGTGGTTAGACACCACAATCGCATCAGCCCCCGCATCTACCGCATGGCGAGCATCTTCGGCTTCCATAATACCTTTCAGCACCAACTTACCGCCCCAGCATTTTTTGATCCACTCCACGTCATCCCACGACAAAGTTGGGTCAAACTGCTGCTGCGTCCATGACGCCAAGGTACCCAGATCATCTACACCAGCAGCATGACCAATAATATTACCGAAAGTACGGCGTTTGGTTTTTAGCATACCTTGGCACCAGCGCAGGCGAGTCGCCAAGTTCAGCATGTTCATCAAGGTAGGACGCGGTGGTACAGACAGCCCATTACGTATATCTTTATGACGCTGCCCTAAGACTTGTAAATCCAGCGTCAGCACCAAGGCAGAACAATTCGCTGCTTTGGCTCTATTAATCAGTGCCTCGATAAACTGCCTATCGCGCATCACGTACAACTGAAACCAGAATGGAGCTTGAGTGTGCTCGGCCACGTCTTCTAACGAGCAAATACTCATGGTGGATAAGGTAAATGGCACACCAAAATCACGCGCAGCACGTGCGGCCAATATCTCACCATCAGCGTGCTGCATGCCTGTCAGGCCGGTAGGAGCCAGCGCCACAGGCATACTCACAGGCTGCCCCAACATGGTGGTCGCCAAACTACGACCTTCAATATTCACGGCTACGCGCTGCTTGAACTTCAGCTGTTGAAAATCTGACTCATTTTCTCTGTAGGTGGATTCTGTCCAGGAACCCGAATCTACATAGTCATAGAACATTTTAGGCACGCGACGGCGCGCCAACTGCTGAAAATCAGAAATACACGTAATCTTGGACAGATCTTCCACTTCGGCTCTCCAAAGGGCTCATAAATAAAGCAATACTACACACCTGACAGCATGCAGGTATGCGAAAACATCAAGCGTAACGCTTGTACGCGGTACTAGGCCAGTGCATTCGCTAGAATTTTGCTGTGCGACACCTAAAATGGCGCACTTTTTTGCTCCAAAATGGGGCTACAAAGACCTAAAACCAAAAATTTCACTATAAATTCGCTTTGCATATCAAAAAACGTTGACACATTAAGAAATACAGTGCTATAGTTTCTTTCTCACAGCGGCTGTAGCTCAGTTGGATAGAGTACTTGGCTACGAACCAAGGGGTCGTGAGTTCGAATCTTGCCAGCCGCGCCATATTTAGTAAAAAAGCCATTTCTTCGGAAATGGCTTTTTTATTTTCTACTCCCTAGACTAGGCAGTGAATAAGTCTACGACACTGTTAGGTGCACCACTTCCCAAGAAACGCTGCTGATTATCGGCAGTCTGTTTAGCAAAGCGAGCACTACGCTCAAATAACGCCTGTTCATACTCAGACAGCGCACGCTCTGTATTATCAGGATGCTTGCACAAGACCAGCGCCAACTCTGCTCCGTCATACATAGCTAGATTTGCCCCCTCACCCGCAAACGGCGTCATCACATGCGCGGCATCGCCAACCAAGCTCACTCCAGCAACATGCTCCCAACGATGCTGTATAGGTAAGGCATACAAAGGACGCACTATAGGCAGCGTGTCGCTGTGTATAAGTATGTGCTGCAACGTCACCGCCCAATCAGAAAACTCACGTACCAAGCACGGCAACACGTCAGACTTTTTAGAGCTAGCCGCTATGCGTGCACCCCAGCTTTCTGGTTTATTGAGTGCAATATACGCACGTATGTCGCCATTCGCATAATGGTGGGCCAATATTGCTTTGCCCGGCGCTACCGCCATTAGCGTACCCTTCCCCACCAACTCGGCAATAACCTTATGATACGCCCCGTGAGCATGCTGATGAATTTCAAAAAAGGTAGTACCGGTATAAGCTGGTTTAGCGTTCGACAACAGAGGTCTAACCTTAGACCACGCACCATCCGCCCCAATCACGAGATCAGCTTCGTAATACGTACCATCCGAGAATGTTAATTCCTGAGCACCTTCAGAACGCGTGCGAACCTGAGCCAGTTTGCGCCCCCACTGGATACACCCAGCAGGCAGTGATGCGATTAATAGCCTACGCAGTGCACCTCTATCTACTTCAGGTTTACTAGAGAGCAAAGAACTGGGCTTATCCCACAAGATATGGCCATGTTTGTCTGTAATACGCTTGGCATCTTCCCCAGGAAGAATCAACGCCAAAAACTCGTTATACAGCCCGGCCGCCTTCAGTGCTAATTGGCCGTTGTACTCATGTATATCCAACAGCCCGCCTTGATCCCGTGCGTCAGGAGAAGCCTCGGCCTCAAAAATCGTGGTCGTTATTCCATTTACCCATAGCACACGAGCAAGCACTAACCCACCCAATCCAGCACCAATAATGGCGATAGGCGACGTTGTGGGTGATGATGAAAAAGCAGAATTCATGGCGCGTTCCTAGTGTTATGAACCGTGATAACAGTTCATAAAAAACCGACACAAGTCGGGGGAGACGCTGGCCACTATCGCAAGCAATGCGAAGAGACGTGTGCGCGGCTGTTATAGGGTGAATGCCTTATGCTTTACAGCCGTTTTTCGCGATTATTAAAAAATTCTAGCACAGCAGTAACCTAACACTGCTGCTCTATTAGCGTTTTTCTGACAGATCTATACCATTGCCATCGCCAAAGCCATCATGCACCCATGCCACAACAGGCACGGCGTAGCTCCAGCCACCGGCTTTCCACCAGCACTCGGCAAACCATGCTTGCACTGTATTAGCGGCAATAGCTAAGCCATCAAAATCCTCATCGAGGAAATAATCTTCGTGGAAGGCATCCATCTTCTCTAAGCCTACGGAAAGCTCCATGGCTCTGCCAGCGAAGATAGTAGGATCGTTATTATCGACTTTATTATTTTCACCGCTGTAGTAGATCCACGCAGATGGGGTTTCCAAGCCGTCTTCACCAAAGAAGATTTGTACTTCAGCACTGCACACAGTATCGGGCACAGGTAGTGTGAACAACGCACGTAACTCGTTGATAAGATGCTTTGAGGACTTTTCTAAGCAGCGTCTATAACGGGTTTGAAATTGCGTTTTACTTAGCCCAAATGGAACCATGCGTAGATACTCCTAATGCAGCGATAAGGCGTCTAGCCACTAGATAAGGCTGCATCATAACATTCGACTTTGGCACATCCACACGGCCTTCAACACTGCCGTATACCCTATCTAGTAAAAATTTCTTGCACCGGTATTATATTTAGTGTTATAGTTTACTTCTCACAGCGGCTGTAGCTCAGTTGGATAGAGTACTTGGCTACGAACCAAGGGGTCGTGAGTTCGAATCTTGCCAGCCGCGCCATATTTAGTAAAAAAGCCATTTCTTCGGAAATGGCTTTTTTACTTTCTACTTCGTTAACACTCTCTGCGTGCCGTATACACCTAGACGATTTACGACACGCCGTTAGTCTCTGACTACTCTGTAGTGGGTAGCGGTAACAAACCCAACGCTTTCAAATGCGGTTCTTCATAAACTGAGTCTTCCGCTGGGTAGCGCAAACCCTCTACCCCTTTGATTTTGGCATTCGCCCAAATAATACTTTCCCCGGCTGGCAAGCTATCCACATCCGCCACATACAACGGATCGTTAAACGCCTGCAATGGCGGCACAAAACTCCAGCCGTTCTGTGTAAAAGCCTCTATCACGTCAGGAATAGTCTCGGCATTAATACGGTTAGTATGCAGCAGCAACACATGCGCGGGGCGTCGTTCCAGCACCTGCATGGCCAGGTTGTCGTAATACGTGGCGCGATCCAGCAAATGTTCTATGTAAGCGGCCTGCACTTGCTGCGCTTTGGCGGGTTCCCCTGCGTCCATCCATGCCGAATAAACTTGGTTGTAATACCAGTCGCTAGCATCAATGGAAACTGGTGCCGCTTTATACCCGTGCTGACGCATCCACTCACGTATACCATCACGCTTTTCTACGGTATCGCCTTCTTTAAGATAAGGAAAACGTAGCATGGGCATCCAGTTAGGCAAGGTATTTAGCACCACATCAGCCTCGGCCACATCCGCGATAAAGTCATTCAACGACAACTGAGGGGACGCCAAACTTCGGTGCTTAGAAGTATGGTTGCCAACGGCATGCCCTTGTTCGCCCCATTGCTGTATCAGCGCCAAACCAGCCTCTCCACCCAAACGATCTAATGCGGGAAACACCATTGCTGTGATGTTGGTGTTTTTCAAACCATCCAAAATAGCCTGATTCCAACTCGCTGCTAGCGGCTGCTTATCGGGATTCAAGCCATCATCAAAGGTCAAGCTTAAGGTTTGCGCAGTAGCCACAGCTGATAACACAGCAAAAAAAAGAGCAGAAAGTAGTTGAAGCTTTTTTCTCATGAAACGGTTGCCATAAAAATGTGCATTGACGCAGAAAGGCCCACAGTAATGTGGGCCTTTCCATACTACAAAGTTGACTGTAGAAACTCAATCGCTAAAAAAGTAGCCTGCGTCAACGTGTCACAATAGCAGTTAGCTGGCTATGCATAAACGCTGGATCTGAATCCCTGACCGTAGGTAAATGCAGCCTCGCATCAGCAATCTGCAGAACATCTAGCTCTGCAGTTATTAACTCACTGCCTTCACCTGCACACGCTAGCACCTTAGCATTTGCATCTAAGATGCATGACCCACCCCAAAAATCCAAATTATCTCGACGTCCACAGTGATTTGCCATCACAGCAGCCACCCCATACGTCATGCAGGTATAACGCAAATTCAGATCCCAGCCACCAGGGTTATCAAAATCACCACCCACTGCCCCACGCGCAGAGGCAATAGGTTGAACCAATAAATTAGCTCCTTTAAGCGCAGCTAACCAAGGCAAGCCAGGCGACCAACTATCGGCACAAATTAAAGTAGCCAATTGCCAGTCGTCACACAAAGAAGTGAGAGTAAACTCAGCACCTTTAACGTAAAAATAGCCCTCTTTCAGATTGCCATAGGTGGGGAGATTAAGTTTACGATGCACATGCTGTATGCGGCCATTAACTAGTAACACTTGAGAGTTATAGACTCGCCCATCATCTGCTTGCTCTATTAGCCCAAACGACACAGCAGTACCCCGCGTAGCCGCACACAAAACCTGTACTTCGTTAGCATCTACTGATCTGGCCAACCGGCTTACATCCGGTTCAGAAAGATAGTCCGTCAGAGACAACTCAGGAAACACCAACAAGTGCACATGCTGCTGCTTAGCTTGCTCAATCATGTCTACGTGCAATGCCAAGTTTTGCGCTATATCTCCTGGCACACACTCAATCTGAGCCGCCCCAACCTTAAGCTTCCTCATGCTCTATCCTTACAGCAGGCCGTTTTCTGTAAGAAAGGTCTGCGCCACAGACTCTACAGACTTTCTTTGCACATCCACCTCAGCATTCAGCCCAGACATTATCGAACTGTCCAGTTTGGCAGACAGCGCATTCAGCAATTCAGCAATTTCTGGGTTTGCTGCCAATACATCAGCGCGTATAACCGGGGTCAGCGCATAAGAAGGGAAGAAGCTTTTATCATCTTCTAACAAAACAAAGTCAAACGCTTGTATGCGACCGTCTGTAGCCAAAACTAACGCCACGTCCACTTGTTTATCACGTAATGCTTGATAAGTGAGCCCGCCATCCATACGTTTAATTTGGCTACGCGGAAACTCAAAACCATACATGTCGTGCAAAGGTTTTAGCCCATCCGAACGAGAGTAAAACTCAGCATTGGAGGCAAATAAGTACTTGCTTCCTTGATTCAAGGTGGCGGCCAAATCGCTCAAGGTGACAATATGATCTGCTGCTGCTTGCTCTTTGCGCATGGCAAATGCATACGTATTATTTGCCTCGGACGGGTTTAACCAGATCAAACCTTTGGGTTCATCCATACTCTTAACGCGCTCGTACGTCCCCATACGATCCAAACGCTCTTGCACCTTGTTGTAGATCACCAAAGCTGTGCCCGTATATTCCCAATACACATCCACTTGGCCATTTTCCTGAGCTGCCCGTAAAACAGACGACCCCATGTCTACGCGTTTATCCACATCAAAGCCTGCATTCTTCAGAACTAACGCTGTCATTTCAGCGATCACTTGCTGCTCAGTAAAACTTTTCCCCCCCACCACAACAGTAGGTTTCGCTACGGCAATACCAGCAGCGGTCATTAAACATAAGGTGGCTATCCATTTATGAATTCTTGTCATCACTCATCCTCTTTTTCATGGTTTTTTAGTTACTACACTTACCCTAAGGCCTTACACCACGTGGAATCATCCAATGCTGTGCTTGAGCACATAACAGATCCACAGCAATAGCCAACAAAGCTGTAGAAAGCGCCCCCGCCAGCATCATGCCTATATCATTCAAATCAATACCAGTAAAAATCAGCTCCCCCAGACCACCGCCACCGACAAGAAACGCTAGCGGTACTGTACCTACATTAATTGCCAGCGCCGTACGTATACCCGCAAAAATCACATACAAGGCATTGGGTAGTTCTACCCTACGCAGTATTTGCATTCGGGTCATACCCATTGCTTCTGCCGCCTCTATAAGATGAGCAGGCAAGGAACGTAGCCCCTCGTAAGTATTCACAGCAACAGGCAACAGCGTCGCAACCCACAGACCAAAAATAGCCGCTGGCGCTCCCAAGCCCATAAACCCCATAGCAAGTGCTAACAAGGCTAGCTTTGGTACAGCCTGACCTATATTAAGCACCTGCAATGCAACTAATGCCCCAGTACGCTGTGAAGGTCGGCTCATCCAGATGCCTAATGGGATTGCTACCACAATGGCCAAACCACCTGACACCATCACTAAATAAAGATGCTGCATCACCAAGTACTTCACATCCTCGCCATGCATAGCGATCTCATCCCACAGCCCAGCATGCGCAGCGAACGAGGACAAAGCTCCCACCAACACCACAAGCACACTCCACGGCGCTATTTTGGAAAGACACTTCACGCTGCCGCCTCCTGTCTTACAGGAGCCATGAGCCACGCCAAAATATGCTCTTTACTAATTGCGCCCATCACCTGCAGATGTTCATCCACACAAATGGCATAGGGAACATTGCGCGCCAACAATAGAGACAACACCTGACGCAAATCATCAAACTCATTGACACGTAACGCATTCGGATCCTGTGCCAAACCCTCTAATCCAGCAACCCTTGTTACCGAACGCACCAACCGCCCTGCATCCATCAAGCGCAAGCGTTTCAGTAAACGATCATCACCCATAAAGTTCGCCACAAAATCACTGACAGGACGTGCTAATAAATCATCGGGTGCACCAAACTGCTCTATTTTTCCGTCTTTAAAGATCGCCACACGATCTGCCATTTTGACAGCCTAATCTATATCGTGACTCACAAATAGTACTGTCTTGCCCATCTTGCGCTGTATGCGCATAAATTCATCTTGAATAGTTTCACGGTTGATAGGATCAATCGCGCCAAAAGGCTCATCCATTAGCATCACGGGGGGATCTGCAGCCAACGCTCGCGCCACACCCACACGTTGCTGCTGCCCTCCCGACAACTCACGTGGATAACGCTGCAGAAAGGCAGAAGGATCCAACGCCACTACCTCTAACAGTTCTGCGGCACGCTGCCGGCTTTTCTTTTTATCCCACCCCAGTAAATCCGGTACCACACAGATGTTGTCGCTCACCGTCATATTGGGAAACAACCCCACCTGCTGGATGACATACCCGATAGAACGCCGAAGCGTGACGGTATCCATCTCAGAAGCGTTACGTCCCGCAATCATGACCTGTCCCGATGTGGGTGGAATTAGCCTATTGATCATTTTCAGGGTAGTGGTCTTTCCACATCCCGAGGGACCTAACAACATGCAAATTTCCCCCTCCTTCACCTGAAAAGACACATCTTTTACCGCATCCACAGAACCATCACGGGTTTCATATCGTTTAGACAAGTTTTTGACTTCTATCATTTCAACGCTTCCTTAGGTGTTATACGAGCAACAGGACCAACACCCTTTGGGGTTAAGACTTTTTGCAACCAGGCCAATAAATAATCAGAGGCAATTGCTATAGCACTCACCAATATCGCTCCCGCTAACAATTGACGCGGATCCGATTGAGAGATCCCTCTATTAATCAAACTACCTAAACCACCTGCGCCAATATACGTAGCGATAGTGGCAATACCGATATTGATCACCACAGCCACACGTACTCCTGTCATGATCAAAGGCACAGCCAATGGCAGTTCTACCCGCCACAAGCGCTGTACCGCTGTCATACCCATACCGGTAGCTGACTCACGCAATGCGGGATCCACGTTGGCAATCGCCGTAGTGGTGTTACGTAAGATGGGTAATTGTGCATACAAGAACAACGCCAAAATCGCTGGCACTAGGCCTATACCCTGCCCAATTAACGATAAGGGAGGAATCATCAATCCAAATAAGGCGGCAGACGGGATGGTCATGATGATGGCAGCAATTGCCAATACCACTCGGGATGCACGCGCATATTGCGAGATCACAATACCCATAGGTACCCCGGTCAAAATCGCTAACCCCACAGCTATACCCACCATCGTTAGATGCTGTAGCGCGAGCGTAATAATCAGCGAAATATTATTCACAATAAAATCTATGGTCTCCATCTTCCTTCCGACTCATTCTTATAGGCGAGGCTCTAAGATACGAAACTCTGCAATAGTTCGTAACCTTAGATCCGACAGAATCTATCAAAAAAACGACATCACACCAAAACTAGGGTAATCACCGATCTGACATATATCCCTCCATCCATAAAAGAAAAAAACACAAACCCCACACACCCTTATATTTAAAAGACTTTTAAAAACAAAAAACAAAACCCCATTATTTATTGTTCGTTGGAAACGAAAATAAGCTTTATTCAGAATGTCGTTTTCTTGATAGTAAATGTCGTCTTAGTATGGGCTGAATCACGTTAAAGCAGGCTATCTTTTCCTGACCTTAACTCTGCTACTACACCCTAAGATGATCTCAGCTTCTCCGCGTTTGGATGCTCACGTACATTTCTATACCGCTCACGATTTGGAGTCGGTAGCAGCATCTCTCCCTTATTCCCTGCCCAGCCCACACCCGCTAAAAGAGTATTTGGACACACTCATTGATGCCGGCAAAAAACCGTATCTACTCAATAACGTCCACCTCAGTATCTTGCCGGACTCTGAAAATGTATTTGCCTCATTTCTAGAGTTGAATCAGTTGCAGCAATCCGATCCGCAACGGTACGGGGATATACATCTGGTAGGCACCATCATGGCGGATCCAGACTACGCTACTGACCAACGTTTAAGCCACCCACAAGTGGCGGGTATACGTATCGTTTTGCACAATGCCAAACCTACAAGCATTAGCACTAATGCCTATAGCACCCCCGCATGGCAAGAGTTATTGACGCGCCTGCAACCGCATCACCATATACACATTTATGCCTGCGAAGCAGAAAGCAACCTGCGCGTACTGCGTCAGCTACCCAAACATATCACTGTATTAATTGATCACTTAGGTACTTGCCATCCCGAACGAGGCGCCAATGAGCCCGCCTACTTAGCACTACTTCAAGAAGCCAAAATACGCGGCAATGTGTACTTCAAGGGACCTGGTTATAGAACCTCTATACACCCGATTGCGGCACAGCCTTTTGTAGAAAAAATTCTGCAGTACGTGGGGCCGCAGCGACTACTGCTAGAAGCAACCGATGCACCTCATGTAGGCACTGACCAAGAAGGTGTGCCTTACGCCCATAGCTTCACCCCTACCCAAGCGTTTGATTATGTAGAGCGTTTGGCTCATCTCTCCTCTCTGCATCAGGGAGTTAGCCCCGAAACCCTGTTACGTGCAACTGCAAGCGATATTTTTCCCAACCTTTACCCACAAAGACCTACTATGAACAACATTACTGAACGCGTTATTTCCTTCCCTGTTTCCTACTCTGATGAAACTATAGATTTACAAGGCAGAGTTTTCTTACCTGAACAGGTTGATGAGTCACTCCCCCCTGTGGTGTTTAACTCAGGCTTTACTGGCGGCGTGAGCATGTATGGCCAGTTGATGTCCAAAGCACTGGCAGCCCGTGGCTATCGTGTAATGACCTACGACGTAGCTGGTTTTTTCACTAATCGCCAAGTTAGAAACACCTTCGTGGCGAATGGCAAGCGCGTAACTCGCGTCAGCCTAGCAGACCAAGTACAAGAAATGCTAGCTGCCATTTCGTGGTGCAAACAGAATTTTGATCAGATGCCAGCTGTAGCGTCTTGGGCGATGGGCTCATCTGCCAGTTTGGCTGCTGTCATAGAGTTGGCAAAGCAAGGGGGGGAGCAGATTCCCTTCTACATCCCCATGAGCTATACCAGCTTGACAGACCTGCAGAATCTGCGCGCTGATGCTCAAACGGCTCATCGCGATATCATGCAACTAGATCCTATGTCTGCCATTCCTCCATTTGATACTGGCACAGCACAAACGCGCTTGGGTTATTACCCACTAGACGTAGACACTCAAGCTTATGTAGACCAGCAACTCGGTGCTTACACTGATGCTAGCGGTGTAGACCATTGGCCTGGTTGCGAGGCTGTAACTGCAAGCTCTTATCAAGAGTACATTACCTTTAACCCAGAGGCCGATTTACCCACTGTTACTGGAAAGCTGCCTATCGCGCTGATTGTTCATGGCAACGACAACACCTTGCATATGCCAGCAGAGTCTGTTCGGTTGCATGCTCTTTACAGCAAACAGCAACCTAAAGCAGAGCTTTTACAAGTAGAAGACATGCAACATGGTCAACAACTTATCGCTGACAACCCGATCTTCCAATCATTAATTCAGCGCATAGATCAAGGCATACGTACACGTTAATTCTTTGCCCCAGTTATACCCAACAGGCTCACAGAACGTGGGCCTTTTTTTAGCAGCATTGTTAGGTCTACAGGAATACTCTATGCTTTTGATTCACTTCACCCATACCTATAGATACTGAATCATCCATGCCTGACCCACATGCAAACGCACCAGAGGCCTCTCAAAAAACAGCACCTATCAAACGTATTGGGTTGCTAGTTTTTCCCGATTTTTCGATGCTAGCACTGGCGTGTGCCAGCGACCCTCTGCGCGCAGCGAATCGCCTTAGCAATCAGCGCCTGTACGAATGGCATGTGCTCTCACCCAGTGGAGATCAAGTCAGTTCTAGTAGCGGTTTCTCTGTGCAAACAATAGCGTTAGAACAAGCACCACCTTTAGATCGTTTATTCGTTGTTGCCAGCCTAAACATAGAAAATGTACGCGAGCCGCATGTACTCAGTTTCCTACGACAACAAGCCATACAAGGCACCACCTTAGGAGCACTAAGTAATGGGGCTTTTGTATTAGCCCGCGCAGGTTTACTCGCAGGCTATAAGTGCACCGTACATTGGGAGTCTTTACGCCAATTCGCGGAAGAGTTTCCTACTCTACAAGCCTGTAGAGAGCTCTATGTAAAGGATGGTAATCGCTGGACCTGTGCCGGCGGTACTGCCGCTATGGACATGATGCTTGCCCAAATCGCCAGTGACAATGGTGCTCCGCTTGCCGCGAACGTTGCAGAACAATTTTTGCACAGCCGTATTCGCGGACCAGAAGAACAACAGCGTATGGCTGTGCAATGGCGCTATGGCATCCACGATGCCAGACTGGTTGCCGCTATTGCGTATATGGAGCAGAACCTTGAGCACCTAGTCTCTATAGAGTTTATTGCTGAGCACTGCAATGTTTCCATACGCCAACTCGAACGCTTATGGCTACAGCATTTTGAGCAGACTCCGCAACGCTTCTACTTAAATATACGACTGCATGAAGCTAGACGGCTGCTTAAAGAGAGTACAGAATCTATTGCCTCGATTGCACTACGCTGCGGCTTTGTATCGGCTTCCCACTTTGGGAATGCCTACAGAAAAATGACCGGCTACAGCCCTAGTGAAGAACGCCGGCTCAGTACCGCACCGACACAAGACACAGGTACAACCACATTGCGTTAGCACCTTTTACTTACATATAACCTTCGCAGCCTTCTCGTATTGTTGTGGTTGTTGCACGCCACGGTGCAAACACCATCACACTCAATGCCGCCAAGGCTAATACGCTGAGTGCTCCGTAGGTCATCACCCAACCAAAGCCATAAATCAGCGCGGCATGCACGGCATCCAGAGGCGCTGATATGTGTGCCAGCAACTCAGCATTTTGCTCTACAGCTGTCACATCACCCGCCGCTATTTTTTCGGCCAAGAAGCGTGTTTCGTCACTATCTACCACATACAGAGTCTCTACCAGATACGCTCTAATGCCCTCTACCAACACCAATCCCATCACAGCAATATTGAATGCCAAGGAAATCATTCGGCCACTAGTGTCAGCACCTGAAGCCATGCCAGCTCGGTCGGCAGATACTGCCGCCGTGATCGTATTGGTAGCCGTAGTATTCGTTAAACCCAGCCCTATTCCCGCAAGCACACAACCTGGCAATATCCACCATCCTGGCTGGGCAGAGATACTGCCTATTTTCATCAATACAAAGCCCAAGCCTATAGTAGACAAACCCAAAGGAATCACCACGCCAGGCTGGTACTTCAATGACAGTCGCTCTGCCACAGGGGGTATAAATAAGGTGGGTAAGGTATAGGCTAATAACGCCATACCCGTCTGTACGCTGTCGTAACCTAATCCCACATGGAAATAAATAGGCAGGTAAATGATAAACGGCCAGAAACTAAAGTTTTGACCCATAGAGCCCAATAGCGCTCCTGAGAATTTGCGTATTCTGAACACCGAAAACTCAATCATCGGCCTAGTAGCTAGACGTTCTGCGACGATAAAACCAATCACACTGATGGCAGATAGCGTAATGATCCCTAGAGCCGCAGCACTACCAAATCCTAAGACTGGACCTTGTGTAACGAACAGCACCAAGCAAAATACCGCGACGGATAAGGTCACAATACCGGCTATATCTAAACGTGTGGCGTTTGGATCTACCGACTCTTCTACACCCACAATGCTTAGTACCAACGTTAGAACGGCCAAAGCCCCATGAATTAAAAACACCCACTCCCAACTCGCTAAGGCCAAAATTGCACCACCCACGATGGGACCAAAACCTAGCCCAGCACCAAATATAATGCCCCACCACGCAAAAGCCTTGCCGCGCTCTACGCCATCGCGAAATTGACTGGATAAAATCGCGATTTGGCAGATCAACATCATGGCTCCGCTTAATCCCTGCAAGAAACGCGCCACAATAAGCACCTCTGCACTTTCAGTCAGACCACAGATCAGCGAGGTAATGCCAAAGGCTATGATGCCAATCACAAAGACGCGTTTACGCCCATAACGATCCGCTAACGTGCCCACCGCCATCAAAATAGTCGTCATCGCAATGGTGTAGGCTGCCATCACCCACTGCAATTGCCTAAAGCTCGCCCCCATCACCTGCTCTATGGTGGACAAAATAGGCGGCACGCTGGAGATTTCCAAACCCAGCATCAATGCGGATAAACACACCGCAATCAGGGCAAATTTGCGCTGCTGTAAAGGTGAAAGTGACATCAATAAACCTTTGAGAAAAACGATAATGCAGACACGCATTGTGGCGTGCCATCACAGGCTACCGATCTTAGTCATCCCACAACCATTCATCAATGCTATGCTTGAACATATCAGTAACAACAAAATTGAATAGATATGAGTAAGCCAACGCTGGATGTGGACTCTGTACAGGCTTTTATTGCTATTGCGGATTTCCAAAGTTTTACCCGCGCTGCGGAAGCGCTAGGCAGCACACAAGGCGCAATCAGCGTGAAGTTAAAACGTCTAGAGGATAGGCTGGGCTACAAACTGCTGGAACGCACGCCACGCCAAGTACGTCTTTCGGCATCAGGTGCGCTGTTTCTGCAACCTGCCCGTGATTTCATTGTGGCGCACGATCGTGCGGTACAAGCGTTATCGTGCGAGTGCAGGCGCTTTAGGCTAGGTATAGCCGAACATGTGGCTGGCCCTGAAATCCCCACTCTACTGGCTCGACTCAATGCACGCGACCCTGCCTTAACCATCGAAGTACGTATAGAAAACTCGCGCTCATTACTGGATGCCTTTGATAACGGCGAGCTGGATGCCGTGATTGTTCGACAAGAAGATGATCGTCGAGATGGTGAAGACTTAGGGCCAGAACACTTTGGTTGGTTTGCGGCTCCTACCTTTCATCAACCGCCAGGCACACCATTACGCCTAGCTGCACTAGCACCGTGCTGTGGTGTACGTGATATTGCCACCCGTGCCTTAGAAACAGCCGAACTAAATTGGAGCGAAGTGTTTGTAGGTGGTGGCCATGCCGCGGTCATGGCAGCGGTATCTGCTGGGTTAGCCATTGCAGCGTTTTCGTGTCGCTTAGCTCCCGCCGACACCATCGAGGTGAGTCAACGTATGGGCTTACCCCCCCTACCCTCATCACGCATTATGTTGCATTCAACGCTGACCGACACCCGATCGCGTGAGGCCTTACGCACCTTAGCTGCTGCTTACAGAGAGCATCGAGCACCGGCATAATCCCCAAAAAACCTATTAACTTACGTCCAACAAAAAGGCCACCTCTGCTGAGGTGGCCTACTGCTATATTCTCTACACAACCATTAGAACGTAATGTTTGTGGACAACCAGAGGCGTCGGCCAGGCTCAACCATCCTATATTGGTTGGCGTAGGAGTTACCTTCTCGCTGGTAATCTACGGTGTTGGTATCAAACACGTTATAAACCGCCATGTTTAAGGCTACATTTTTATTTACTCTGTATGTACCACCTACATGAGCCAACGTTAATGATCGGTAATAGCGGTTGCTACCGTTCTCTCCCTGATTATCACGATAACGCTTCCCTCTGTATTCCAAACGTGTCCACAAGCTTAAGGCGTCATCTGGATACCATGTCAGCTTAGCGTTGAACATGTTTTTGGGTGTTGAGGTCAGTGGTTTACCATCGTCAGCATGGCCTGGGTATTTAATCCTGCTATAGGTATATGTGTAGTTAGCAGAGATATCCAGGTTATCGGTAATCAAATATTTAGCCTGTAGCTCTACCCCGCGAGTGACGGCCTTGGAAAGGTTGGTACGTCTACTGAAGGTAGCTTGCTCCACGCCGTTATCATCCGTCCAACTACCTATGTCCACACACTCCTCATTCATTGGCCTGTCAGCACCTGTATAGCGGCAATTCCATACTCTTTCTGACTCCAACTTATCTTTGAAATCAGTATTAAAGACGGTAGCCCCAACAGAGAAGTTGCTTAGGTTGTCATAGATAAACCCAATCTCAGATGACGTACTAGTTTCGGGTTTCATGTCAGGATTACCACCAATAATTGGCCGTGTTCCCTGCCCCCCAACGTTCTGTATACCTGGCGCTAATTCATTAACTTTTGGCGCTTTAAAGCCTCGGCTAATACCACCTTTGATGGTCCAGTTTGGTGTTGTGTTCCACACCACATACGCACGAGGGCTAAAGTGGCCACCATACCAATTATGGTGATCGTACCTAGCACCTAGTGTCAGGCTAAGATCATCTGTTAAGGACCACTCGTCCTCTGCAAAGATCCCCCACTGCTTGTGCTCCATAGGGCTGCCCACCAAAGTGTCCGTCATTTTGGCAGACCACCATTGCCCACCCAACGTAAACATATGGTTATCCGTGCCTAATGGAGTGACCAATTTAGTGTCAAACACGATATTACGGATTTTCAAGTCACGTGGGTCATTAGGCCCTGTGCCTGGCGGTCGGTGTTGAGGTGGCAACACCTCTGGAATCAGCCTACCAATTGTCTCGGTAGTGTTATGCATGATGCTGCTATCCCACGTACCAAAGCTGTAGCGGCCTGTGTGCGCTAGCGTGTAAGAGTCGCGATGAAAGCGTAGTGCATCACTTGAATACCCCCCATTCCAGCGCCCCATCGCACCACAACGTCCTAGGTTAGTGGTATTGGGTGCGCACCAAGAGTTGTCGTACTTTTGTCTGGACCACGTACCTTCCAGCACAATGTCATGATCCTTAGTAGGCGTCAGCGCAAATCGTAAACCGGTATCGTAACGATGGTTAGGAACTTTATTACCGCTAAAAGTAGGTGTGACCTCTTTGCCATCGTCATTGGTATAGGTGACATTGTTTTCTTGATTGTTGACATAAGCACCACGCACAGACATGCCTAGTAACCCCTGCTTCAACGGCCCATCAATATAAAAATCCCCAGAGGTGTTATTACCAAACTCAGAATCAAAGTTGATGGTGGTACCAAGGTTCACTGCCCCACGCCACTCATCTGAAATTTTGCGGGTAATGATATTAACTACACCGCCCATTGCATCCGCACCATACAGTGTGGACATGGGCCCCCTAATCACTTCTATACGTTCAATTGCAGAAATAGGTGGCAAGAAGTTGTTTTCGGTACGCTCGAAACTATTGGGCTGTACATTACCTACACTGTTCTGCCTACGCCCATCAATCAGAATCAACGTGTAGTCTGCAGGCATCCCTCGCATTTGTATTTGTAGACTACCCGATTTATCTGTGCCATCAGTAACATCAATCCCCTCTACATCTCGCAAGGCCTCAGCAATGGAATGAACAGGACGTTCTTCTAAATCTTCCCTGGTGATCACAGAAATAGAGGCAGGTGCATTCTTAATCTTCTGCTCAAAGCCTGACGCCGTCACAACAACTCTATTAAGCTGTGTAGCCATATTGTTTGACTGTGCCACCACAGCATTTGCTGCGAAAGCACCCGCCATCAATACAACTAGCCGTTTTGGTTCTACCATAAACTTCATTTCAACTTCTCCTAAATCCCATCATTCACCATCCAACTGACGGTAACTCTCTCTCCCCAAAAAGGAACTAAACAATAACAGTTATCATTATCACTATCAATCTCGATTGTGTAAGCCCTAGACATATCTAGATTGGAAGTTGTGAACCTTAGTTACAAAAGCGCAGCACTGCCTATGACCTCTTTGCACTCAACCATAAAAAAAGCCCCAAAAAGGGGCTTTTTTGTTTGCTACGTGACGACTTAAAACTCTATGCCTAGGTTAGCGCGTACACCATGGTCATTGCCATCGCTACCCAACTGACCTTGGTATGACACACCCAGCGTTACCGACCGACTGAGTTTCAAGCCCAAACCAGCTTCCAATACCGCACTGTCGCGAGACAGAGGTACACCATACACTGTGAAGGCATTACCAGCCGAGAAGCGATGTGTGGATTCTGGAGTCACACCACCAAGGGTATGGCGCCACCCAAGAGAAGCATTGGCCATCACAGTGGTTGCACCCACATCCATTTCAGTACTGAAGCGTGAACCCAATGTCATGTAACTGATATTGGTATTGTCGCTCTTCACTTTCAGTGCTGCATCGCCACCACGCTCGTTAAAGCTACTGCTATGCAGATTCACGTAAGCCAAGTTAGCAAACGGTTCCAATTGCACAGAACCCGCATCAATGTTGTAGCCCACATCAGCAAAGATCTGTGTAGTACGTGCTTTTGGCGAAGACTTCAGATCGTCAGAGAAACCGGGAATAGAAACTGAACGCGTTGCGCGCATGTCATGCCAAGTATGCGCTACCCCCATACGTACACCCAAGTTATCCCACTGACCACCACCGTATAAACCTACGTGGTAGTTATCGCTCTTATTCGTGCTGCTTACATCATTAGCATCGGCTTTGGTGTAGCTGTAACCCGCCAATGCGCCTACGCGGAATGCACCATCACCAAGCGGTGTGTCAGCACCGACCAAGAAACCGTATGTACGACGTTTAAGTTTGTGCGCATTGCCGTCGCTATCGGTATCCCCCCAGTTGCCGTAAGTCTGCATCCATGCAGCCGTACCTGTGGCGTTAGCCTGAGCGACTTTTTTGTCAGCCATCACCGCACTACCACTACTACCTGCACCACCAAAAGCGGAGCGCATACGATCTGTAGCGGCATCACGTACAAAGCGGCTATCGTCAATCAGTGCAGTTTTGGTAGAGGCGTAGATCTCGCCAGACAAGGCATCTAAGCTGCGCTCAATCAGTGCTGAATCGTTAGGTAATTTAGCGATGGCCGTGTACACACTATGTGTAGAGGTAGACCCCATGCTATCAATACCTCTGGCAGTAGCACGCTGGTTAGGTGTTCTACCACGCGAGTCAAAGGTATCACCATTACGTTTCAAAATCAGTTGTACTTCGCTATCGCTGTAGTTGTATTTCAGCTCTGGGTTCAAGAACGCAAAGTTAGATTTCACGCTATCAAAGGTACCGTTTACCGAACCATCTGCAGTCAGGATAGTGTAGGCCGCGTTCAACTGGTAATTACCTGTTTCGCCAATATGGGCAACCCCACCCGACAATGTCGCATTACCTGTGACGTGTACCAAGTCAGAGGCTGTACCCACTGGGTCAACTTCTACATCAAAACGTGAGCCAGACTGGAATACCAAGTCGCCATCTACCGTCAACTTGCCAATAGAGTTACCAGGTGACAGTACGCCACCTTTAGCAATGGTCACGGTTGCACCGTTACCGCTACCAATCGTGCCAGTACCAGCCAGCGTTGCGCCGTCAGCAATCAGGGCTTGTTTAGCACCTAGCTTGCCATTCACGGCCAACACACCGCTATCTACGTTTACTTGACCGTTAAAGGCAGAGCTGTCGCCAGTGACTTGCAACATGCCTGCGCCTTTTTTGCGTAGTTCACCTGTACCCGCCAATTGACCTGCATACGCTGCATCAGCCGCTTGGTTCAGCGCCAAGGTTGCGCCGGAAGCAATGTTTGCATTACCTGCAAAACGCTCTGCTGCTGTCGCCAACTGACCAGCCTCTACATTCCAATCCAACGCGGATTGGCCTGCGAGCGTCAACGTACCTTGCCCTTTTTTGACCATGCTCCCTTTCTGGTTGTTCAAGGCCAGAATGTCGTTAGCAAACGTAGCATCAGCGGTTTGATCCAACACAACCGTACCGGCGTTAGCAATATACCCAGACACGCTGCCTGCTTGCGCCACCAACGTACCTTCTTGCACCAGCGTGTTGCCATAGGCGTTGGCGGTGTTGCTCAACGCTAACGTACCTTGGCCTGTTTTCAGCAAATCGCCTTTACCCGTTACTGCACCGTCTACGCCCATCGTTGCACCAGCGGCTACCGCAACGCTACCGGTTTTGTTCAAGGTGAAATCGTGTGCAGTGTTCAGTGATGCTGTAGCAGCCAAGCTACCGCCTTCAAACACTACCGCACCACTGTTTGCACCCAAGTTAGCAGCACTGCTGATTTGAGTAATACCACCACCTAAGGTGGTGTCGCCAGCATAGCTATTTGTGCCTGCCAGTGTCAGAGTACCGGTGCCTACTTTAATCAGGCCACCAGCACCGCTGATGTCACCTTGCAGGCCCAGTTCTGTGCTTGCTGCCACATCTACAAAACCTGTTTTGTTCAGTGCAATTTCACGCCCTGAGTTGAAGGACGCTGTCGTTGCCAAACCACCGCCATCAAACACCATGTTAGGGGCTGTACCCAGTCTTGCATCGCTATCGATTTGCAGCGTACCGCCTGCAATCGTGGTGACACCGGCGTAGTTGTTCGCACCACTCAACACCAAGGTACCGGCACCGGCTTTAGTCAAACCACCCGCGCCATCGATGATGCCTTGCCAATCCACTTTGGTATCGGCAGCCACATTCACAGCGGCTGTTTGTTGCAAGTCCATATGGCGGCCGGAATTAAAGGAGGCTGTAGTCGCCAACCCACCGCCATTCATGACCAAATTACTGCTTGCTGCACCCAGGTTTTTATCGCTGGAAATAGAGAGCACGCCACCTTGCACTAAGGTATCGCCGGTGTAGCTGTTATTGCCACTTAACACCAACGTACCAGCACCTGCTTTGGTCAGTGTTTTACCATCCCAACCAGTCTGTGGGTTTGCGGTTTGGTCACTAAGATCAGTGCCTACCAAGAACTGCTCAGCCGCAGTTGCTAGTGTGAATGTACCGTGCGCGTTATTGTTATTCGCCAACCAGCTCAAGCCGTACTTAGCGAAGAACTGTTTGCTATCAGCAGACTTACGTGTACCCACGGTGAGGTAATCCACCACACCGGATGCACCACCTACGTTTACTGAGGCAAAGTCACCATTAATACCGTTAGTGGTATCAATCACTAGTACTTCTTGCTCACCCGCTTGAGACACGCCATTAAGCATAAAGTTAACGTCGGAACCCAACTGTACGCTCTTAGCCGTTAACACCGCACCGTTATCCATCGCACCCAGCGACAAACTCGTGTCATTGGCCATGTTCACGTCACCAGCTACAGTCAATGTCGCTGGGCCCATTACACCCAATGCACTGTTTGCACCGCTAACATTCAAATCACCTTGCAAACTATTGGCGGCGTTAGTGGTGCCATTACCGTATTCCAATGCACCGCCTGTTACTTCAGCGCTAGAACCTGCGGTACCCAACACCACCAATTTGCCTTCAGACACTTTGGTATGGCCGGTAAAGCCTGTGTTTTGTGCACTCAGTGTCAGCTCACCTGCACCAGTTTTCTCTAGACTACCAGTACCCGAGATTGCACCCGTAAAGGTAGCATTCGTAGCTTGAGCGAACTCTACTGCGCCATCGTTTTTCAGATTACCCTTAATAGCTGCAGCCTCACCTTTCAGCAAACCTGCTTGTACTTCTGTGTTGCCATAGGCATTGCCACTGTTCTGCAAGTGCAGCGTGCCAGCACCTTTTTTCACCAAATCACCTGCGCCACTAACCTTGCCAGACACAGCCAATTCGGTGCCGCCTGCTACGTCAACACCACTAGTCTTGCTGACTTGTAGATCGCGTGCATTCGTAAACGACGCTGTCGTTGCCAAGGTACCACCGCTTAAGGTGATGGCATCGGTGCCTGTACCCAAGTTAGCTGCACTCGCTACCTGTAACGTACCCTCAGCAATATCATGAGAGATCGCGCCATTGGTACCATCTAGCGCTAGCGTACCTGCACCTTTTTTCAGCAAGGTTGTACCCGAGCCTTTGACATCACCTTTCCAGTCCACAGACATCGCTGCAGCTACCGATACGGTGGCGTCTTCTTGCAGATCTAGCTCACGCTGCGTTGCAAAACTGCCTGTAGTAGAAAGCGTTGTGCCTTGGCCTGCGATCTGTACTGCGCCGTTGGCATCACCCAGATTTTCATCTTTAGCGATTTCCAGCTCACCGCCTTCTAGTACGGTGTCGCCAGCGTAGGTATTTGTACCGCCTAGTACCAATTTACCGGTACCAGCTTTGGTCAAACCACCTGCCCCTTCTATAGTGCCGTTCAACCCCAAGGTTTTATTTGCGGCCACATCCACAGCACCCGTTTGCTGTAAATCTACCTTGCGAGCAGAAGTGAAGGAATCCGTAACCGCTAAGCCACCACCGTTCAAGACAAGGTTGCTAGCTGTTGCACCCAAATTATCATCGCGGGAAACAGAGACCGTACCGCCTTCTACAATGGTGTTACCGGTGTAGCTGTTTGCACCGCTGAGTGTCAGCGTTCCAGCGCCTTTTTTGGTTAACGTCTTACCGTCCCAACCTGTGGCGGCGTTCGCGGCTTCATCTGTGAGGTTCTCGGTCACGTTGAATGTATTTGCCAGCGTGAACGTACCATGTGCATTGACATTCTTAGCCAACCAGCTCAAACCATATTTAGCTAAATATTGTTTGGCATCTATAGACTTACGTGTACCGACAGTCAGGTAGTCCTCCGCGCGTGAACCATCTACAGTTACGGATGCGAAGTCACCCAAAATGCCATCGGTGGTGTCAATAATGACGACCTCTTGGTTCATGGCCAACGAAGAAAGGCCGCTGAGGTTCAAACTAACATCACCGCCCATGAGTATTTCATTGGCCGTCAACGCTACGCCATTACCACCCAAGCTAATGTCCAGCTTGGTATCATCCGCAAACATTGCAGTACCATTTACTTTGAGCTTTGCAGGTCCATAAATAGCCAGCGTACTACCTGCATCATTCACGCTCAGTTGGCTAGCCACCGTACTGAGTCCGCCTTGCGTACCATCGCCATACTGCAAGGTAGAACCAGCATAAACCTGCGCCTCATCTGCGGTGGCTTCCAGTACAACCAACTTACCGCTTAACACATCCATAACGCCCGAGAAGCCATTGTTCTGTGCGCCCAGAGTCAACTCGCCTGTCCCTGACTTAGTCAGTCGGCCGTTACCCGATATCACCCCATTAAAGGTAGCATTAGAAACTTGAGCAAACTCTACCGTTGCGTTAGCTACGGTTTTTACGTTCCCTTTGATAGTTTCTGCCGTACCTTTCACCCCACCTGCACGTACATCAGTATTTGCATACGCATTCGCTGCATTTTGCAGTTCTAGTACGCCAGCACCCGTTTTGACTAAGTCCCCTGTACCACTGACTTGACCGGATAGGGCCAAAGTGTCAGTACGGGTGGTGACTTCGATAGCACTACCTTGGCTAACACTAATATCTCTAGCGGTAGCAAAGGATGCTGACGCCGCCAATGTACCGCCACTGAGTGTGATGGCATCGGTACCTGTGCCTAGGTTGGCATCACTACTAATTTGTAGCCTACCTTCAGCGATGTTGTGAGAGATTGCACCGTTATTGGTGCCACTTAGCACCAAGGTACCTGCACCGGTTTTATTCAGTGTGGTACCTGTACTTTTTAGATCGCCTTCCCAATCAACCGTCGTACCACTAGCCACCGACAAGGTAGCATCTTGCTGTAAATCTACTTCACGACGACTTGTGAAGTTAGCTGTAGTCGCCAAGGTGGTGCTCTGCCCCTTCAGTCGTAGCACACTGTTGGCATCACCCAGATTACTATCGCTAGAAATCTGCAGCACACCGCCTTCTACAATGGTGTCGCCGGTATAGCTGTTATTGCCACTTAAAGTCAGCGTGCCCTCGCCTTTCTTGGTTAGAGTCTTGCCATCCCAACCCGTAGCAGCATTTGCTTTCTCATCTTTAAGATCCTCATCCGCATCAAAGCTTGCCCCCGCATTAAGTGTGAACACACCGTTCGCTAGGTTGTTATTAGCGGTCCAGCTTAGGCCTTTCTTGGCCACATATTGTTTGCCATCTACTGACTTGCGTGTATTTAACGCCAAATAGTCTTCTGCTTGAGGCTGATAGCCGTGCACGATGACTGATGCAAAATCATTCTGAATACCTGATGTTGTATTGAATAACACCAAATCAGTACCCAACTGCTGCACGTTGGTAATACCACTGATGTCTAACACGGTACCTGCACCAATAGTAAAGCCATCCGCCTGCACCACTGTAGCTGCACTAGGCACCACATCCATTTCTAATTTAGCACCATCACTGATCGCTACCTGACCAGCAACGTCAAGCCCTGCCGTTCCTTTGATCAATAACGCACTATTAGCGCCGCTTACGGTCAATGAGCTTAGGTTGCTCGTTGCCCCAACACCTGCAGCACCGTATTGCAACGTACCGCTAATGACCTCAGCCGCACCGCCCAATTTATTCTGAACAACTAACGTACCGCCAGAAACTGTGGTTTTGCCTTTAAAGCCAGAGCTGTCCTCGGTCAAGGTGGTGTGACCTGCAATCTGATTGATCTGCTGATCGTTCCCTAGAACTGAACTATTTATCGCTGCGGCTAAAGTGTAATTGGCGTCAGTATGGTTAAAGTTCAGTTGCCCTTTCATCACACCAAAGTCGATGCTAGCAACATCTAAAGTACCAGCCGCTTTGGCATCTGCCGCATTATGTGACGCACCGCCCACATAAATGGCAGCTGCATAATCAGGGCTAGTCTGAGCGGGATTCATACTGATGCTACTGGCTTTTACTAAGCCCCCCTCTTGCACCACTAACACAGAGCCTAGACTTGGAACAGTCTCACCATCCATAAGAATGGTATCCGTTGCCGTCAATGACGAGCCAGCACCTGTCACTACCACTCTGGCTTCTGCACCGATACCTGCTCTAACCCTAACCGTTTTAGCGGTAACCGCCCCTCCGTTTTCTATCTGTACCTCACCAACCTCACCTGGATTAGGGCCCATGATAGTTAATGTATTACTCACATCAACTTTAGAGCCTGCCCCATTTACCAAGAGTCGGCCCCCCACACCACTCTCATTGATCAGGATATTGACGGCCTTAATAGCGCCGCCATTTCTTACCTCTAACGCCCCTTTGGAAAAATTCCTACCCACACTGATAGCGGTGCTTACATTTAAGAGAGATCCATCACCGTCAACCACGATGGTGCCACTGGCCCCTGTGTTATTTCCCACGCTAACTGATGACTTGCCTGTGATATTTACTTCAGCCCCGTCTTTAATTTCCAAACGTCCTGTTGACTGCGCGGTAGTACCTATATTCAATGCTGTCGGAATATCCCATGGACCAGTAGCAGGAGGTATAAGGTTGACATCCCCCGTCGCCGTAATAGTCCCTTGCGCTAAGGCATTCACACTGATAAATGCAGCCGCCGCCGCGACCAGAGTTGCTTTACGCCCTCCCGATTTTTTCCGTGCTTTACAGCTCTCGCTGGCTACTTGCCACAGCCCCAGCTTGGCATTAAAAACGACTCGATAAATACGGTTCATAGGTGCGCTCTCTGATAAGAAACTCGACGGTTTTTGATGCCTCGAATTATAAGAAGCAGCCTGTCAACCATGATTTCCGAACCTGCGTACTATGTGCCTAGTTGTTACCTCATACGTTTTTCTTTACGTAATTCCTTCACTGTTTTTTGGACTTCTGCACGGCACTAAAAACTGCTTTTTACACTGTTCTGTATAGACGTTTTTAAAATTACTTTTACCAATTTATACATGAGCAATTTTCATAAGGGTTTAGTATTCAACTTATGTCTGTATCAATATTCGGTTTCAACTGATACAGACACCGTAGCCAATACGCAGAGGCTATTGCACCACACCGGCTACGGTTTTTCTAACATCAACCAGCGCTAAAAGCATTAGAACCTTAGCGTTGCCCCCACATAGAAACGACGACCATCCAAGATTTTGTCGTACCCATCATCACCGCTAATCTGCTTATCCAACAGGTTATAAATACCCGCAAACGCACTGATATTCTTGGTGATGTCGGCATTGATACCCACATCCACCATGGAGTAAGACGGGATACGACTGCTACCGCCTTCAATGGTACGGCTCTTATGTTTCCATTTCCCCCAGAAGTTAATCGCTTCGGTGGCTTGCCAATCCACCCCTAGGTTAAACATATGGCGCGGTGTGTTGTTCAGCGGTTTACCCTTGCTTGCTCCCGACGTAATTTCACTGTCCGATAGCGTGTAGTTGGTGTTCACACGAACTTGCTCACCAATAGGCATGCCAAAACCCACCTCTAAACCTTGCAAGCGAGCTGAGTCTAGATTGATGTATTGCTGAATACTTTGGCGAGTTTCACCGTTATAGGTACATTCAGGAATGCTGCCAGAGCTTTGACACACATACTGCTTACCAATTTTGTTACGGAAACGTGTGTGATAACCCATCACGCTAAAGCTGTATTGATCAGGCGTGCTCCACACAAACCCCAACTCATAGCTGGTACTTTTTTCAGGTTGTAAGTCTGGGTTACCCATGTCCCATGAACGTCCCCGTGCTGCATTTTCAACAATGCCATCATCGGCCTGTTTCAAACTTGGTGTTTTGTAGCCCGCACTCACACCACCTTTCAACACCAAATCGTCACTCACGTTATACACACCATACAAACGTGGGGTCACGTGATTACCGTAATGCTGATTACGGTCCACCCTCAAGCCGCCCGTTAGGGTGAAATTATCGGTTAGGTTGTACTCATCTTCGGCAAATAATGAGGCATGCCATCTAGATAAGTCAGTATTTTTAGAACCAGGAAAACGACTAGCATCGTGCAAGGTTTCTTCTTTCTTGTACTCAGCCCCTACCGTAATCGTATGTGACTCCAATGGCAGTAGCGTTCTGCTGTTCAAAATACTGGATCGGTACTCAGACTCTGTACCGCCATTTTCAATGGTGACTTTTTCTTGTAACGCGTAGGTACGTGTATTGTTACTACTGCCCCAATTCCAGTCATGCGTCACACCGTAATAAATGCGTTTGTTATTCATGTCCATCTCGCTGCCTGAGCGCTCTGGTGTACGCAAGTTATCGGTGGTAGTAATGCCCCCGTCAAAACGCAAACTGTGGTTGTCAGTCAGGATCCAGTCTAACCTCGCATTGTTATTGTTAATACGCTGTTTACCATAGCCGCTTGCAATACGATCTTCGCGCCTGTGGTAACTAGAGCCAGACAGCATAATGCCTAGACGGTTAGCAATTAATGGTCCGCTCAGGTTATAGCGCCCCTGAAACGCATTTCCCGATTCAGATCTTTTTTGTAAGGTTGCATCCAGCGTTACCTCACCTGTCCATTCCGGTGATATTTTCTTCGTAATGATGTTGATCACACCACCCATCGCGCTAGAACCATACAGCGACGACATAGGACCACGTATCACTTCTATACGTTCGATGGCTGACATAGGGGGTAGTAAGTTAGTGGTAGCACCGCCCCCAAAGCCGTTGTAATACGCCTCGGACGATGTACCCAATGGCTTACCGTCCACAAGAAACAGTACATAGCTCTCGCCTAAACCTCGAATGGTGATGCTAGTACTTTCAAATTTCCCACTGGCACCACCTTCAATGGATACCCCTGGCACATCCTGTAGGGCATCCGTGATGTTACGGTAGGCCTTACCCTCCAGTTCTTCTTTCGTGATTACGGTAATAGTGGCTGGTGCGTCAGCAATCACCTGCTCAAACCCTGATGCTGTGACGACGATATTACTCAGTTTATTGACGTGCTGTTCTTGTGCGTATATAGGTAGTGCCAAAGCGCCCAATACAGCGCTACACAACAAACGCTGCGTAAAGTGGTGCGGTGTAAAGCCAGTCATAGTTGTAGTGGTCCAGAGTGCAAGCGGAAACCTGTATCGGTTTTTGTGTGCCTGCATGAGTTTTATAAATAAGAATCATTTTCATTATAAAAATACAACCTGACCACAGCCTGACGGGCAAGCCTTACTGCTGAAAATACAACCTCATCGTGCACGGCTGCATACTGACAAAACAGGCATCCCCGCCTGCATTACGCAAAATTCGTCGCACAATTGATAAGCCTAGGCCTGAACCCGAACTACCTGGATCGGCTTTGTGGAAACGTTCAAACATAGCTTCCCACCTTTCTACAGGTACGCCCGTACCTTGATCCTGTATATCTAAAACCACCTGCTCACCCGCCGTATACAGCCTTACCACTACATCACCCTGACCATGAAGCAATGCATTCTCTACGCCGTTACGTATCGCATCACGCAGCAGCGACTCTTGCCCCCGCACGATTACATGCTCTTGTAGCTGCACCTGTATGGATCGCTGCGCTGCTTCAAACAATGGCATCAAACCCAGTACAGTTTCTCGCACTAGGCGTGTCAAACGCGTTGTGGATGTCGCATGTTGTTGGCGTTCTATATCTTGCTCTTGCCGCGCCAACAACAATAGTTGACCAACCAATCTGCTCAATTGTTTAAGCTCATCGTCTATAGCCTGCCAATCTGCCTGCCCGTCCGCTCGGTAACGCTGTAGGCGTAAATCTAAAACAGTTAACGGGGTACGCAACTCATGCGCCGCATCAGCAATGACTTGCTGTTCTTTCTCGTAGGCATTGGCAAAGCGCTCTAATCCTAGATTAGCAGCCTGCGCCAACGGGCGAATTTCTACTGGCAATGTCTCAATCGGAATACGTAACTCGGGAGACTGTGGCCCTATACGACTCGCCAACCTAGCTGCCTGCTGAACGGGCCGTAATGCCCACTGCAACAAGAACCACGCCAACACCATTCCCAGTACCGCAAAGGGTAATAGCACAAACAGACTGCGAATAAACTGCGCGTGAAATAAGGTATCCAACAGTTCGCGCTCCATGCGGTCCTCTTTGGAGACCATCAAGGTTGCACCATCAGCCAGCACAACAGGGATACTAATAAGTTTGCCGCTCGCTTTACTCCAACTAGGATGCGAGAAGTGCAGCCACTTCCTTGACTCATATTGCTTCAGTTTTAACGGACGCCCTAAAAATCCGCTGTACCAAAGCAGTTCTCCGGTAGCGTCATATAAGGTGTATGCCATAGGGCTACCAGCATAATGATCAGGCAAATCGGCAGGGTTACTATGCATACTTAAACCCTTACCCAGCTCTTGGGCTTGTATATAGATCACACTGCGTCGTATCTGATCCCTAGCATCCAACAGATACAACACTACAGCCGCCAAACCCAGTAAAAACACTAGCCCAAACGACAACAATAAGCGACGACGCAAGCTGGCTCTACGCATATTACGCATCCGTAACCAGCCGGTAACCTATGCCTCGTACCGTATCCACACGTATGGTTGCACCAGCAATTTTCAACTTACGCCGTAAGCGGGATACCAAGGCTTCTATGGCATTAGACGTCACCGCTTCGTGATTCGTGTATAGCGCATCCTCAAGGTAATCTTTAATCACTGTACGAGGTGACGAACGCAATAAGGCTTCTAACAACATGGCCTCGCGCCTTGGCAAATCCAATGGCTGCTGTCCTACTGCAGCTTGCAAAGACGCTGGGATAAAGCTCAAGTTACCACGACTTAACATAGCTGTTTGCTGGCTTGTGCGTCGCCAAATAGCGCGTAATCTGGCCTCTAGCTCTTGCATGTCTACAGGCTTAAGCATGTAATCATCTGCCCCTGCATTCAGACCGGCAATGCGTGAAGCAATAGCATCACGCGCAGATAAAATGATGCAGGGCGGCCTAGATGCAATGCCTTCCAACAACTGTAGGCCATCCATATCAGGCAACCCTAGATCTACTATCCAGGCGTCATAATGCGTATGTGCGATTAACTGTAGAGCAGCAGCACCCGACGGCGCGACATCCACCACAAAACCATAACGCTGCAGATGCTGCTGCAAAAGTTCGCTAAGAGGGGCGTGATCCTCAACTACCAATAGCCTCATACCGTCTTCTGCGTTTCTTATTTGATAATGATTCTTATTATAGTAAGAAAAAGAAGATACTACAGAAAGTCCCCATTGCACTACCCACTCAGGTTACGTCCTGCTATGTTATTGGGCCTGCAACTGATCCAACACACCATCGGTCGCAAAATGCTTAGCTTGTATGGCCCGCCACGAGCCTAACACTTCGGTTGGATTGATCAGCTTCAAAGAGTCGAAGCGTGTCGCTGCTTCTTGGACAACGTCCGGATCCCGCACCCTATAGTTAAAGTCACTCAAAAGGCGCTGAATATCCGGCGTATATAAAAACTGTAGAAAGGCGGTTGCGAGTTTTTGGGTACCCCGCTCATTCGCCACTTTATCCACCACCGCCACAGGGAACTCCGCTAAGACACTGCTAGGTGGCACAACGATTTCAAAACTCTGATCTTGAAACTCTGGGCTAGCGAGAATATTGCGCTCCTCGAACTCGAAGGTCAGCAACACATCACCCTGACCATTTTGAGCAAAGGCCACAGTTGCCCCTCTACTGCCAGTAGGAAAATTTTCTACGTTCGCCAACAGGCTGCCTACAAACTCCCTAATTTTGGCTTCATCGCCGTTAAATTTTTGATGCGCGAACAACCACGCCCCCAAGTAGCTATAGCGCGCATTACCGGAGGTTTTAGGGTTTGAAAACACTAGACTGACGTCATCGCGTACTAAATCATCCCAGTCTTTGATATTTTTAGGATTCCCTTCACGCACCAAGAAAGTAATGGTGCTGTAGTAAGGAGAGCTATTGTGCGGCAAGCGCTGTGCCCAGTCCTCGGCCACAATGCCTCGTTCTACTAAGGCATCTATATCAGTGACCTGGTTAAAAGTGACTACATCGACTTTTTTACCTTGAATAATGTCTTGTGCTTGGCGCGAACTGCCTGCAAACGATTGATCTATCTTGATGCTCTGGCCGGTTTGTTGCTGCCAATGCTCTACAAACTTAGGATTCACCGCGGCAAAGGTTTCACGGGCCACATCGAAAGATGCATTCAACAAACTGCTGGTTTGCGCCATGACAGTAAAACTGCTTATCGCGACGATCAGCGTGAATACCCCCGCCGTAATGTTCACATTCATCTTCTACTCCACATAACATTGGCATAGCTGCCAAATCATTTATTCATGCAGAGCATTATGAGCAACCCATCATTGAATACGAACAACAAAGTCCTCATGCACTTATAACTATTTTTAAAACTGAATATAATTACCAAGAAATATTATTTTTTTATACAAAACACATCCACACCATCAAATAATATAAACAAATAATTTATATTATTTATATCAACAACACCTTCTACCATACCGTAGCATTCACCCACACCTCATACTCAGGAGCATCCCCCTGATTGAGGTATCCCTACCTTCTTCCTAGAAAGCATGATAGCTAGACCATATTTACTACGTTATATTTTTTCAGAAATCAGTGTTTTCCGTATCAAAAAATAGCGTTTACCATCACAAAAATTCTGATTTTTTTCAAAAACGCTTATATAGCTAAAAATTGAATGTAAATATTCATTGCGATACTATTAATAACTAAAACTCATGAAACTTCTATAACAAATATTTTCAGCACTACGCGACTTAATAAACACACGCGTATACTGTGTTGTTAGAGAAAACCACTGCAGTACCACGCATTCTGACCAAGAGCCGCCATGCTTACTGATTTCTTCGTTGGCCACAAGCCAGCCCCTTACGCCCCATCACACGCTAAGCGCGCTCTTACTGCACAGCCCTTTTCGCTGCGCCGCCATAGTCGGATTGTTTCTGCCGTATTGGGCTACACACTATTGGGTTCAGTGCTAGCCCCAGCGGTTGCTGCCACCAACAAAGACGAAGCAGCGTTATACAAGCTGTACGACGTACTCACCTCGCAGTTGCTAAGTGACCGACCATTAGAAGAATCATTGGTTGCCGCTTTTCCTATCAAGCGCCCTATTAGCTATTTCGAACAGCAGTTCAACGTAGAAACCGACAGCGCCAAACTGTCTAAGCCCGATCAAAGCATTAGCCCAGATGAGTGGAAAGCAATACAAAACTCTGACATCACTGCCTACTCAGAGTCTGGCAATATCTCCTACACCCTGATGGATTTGGATAACGATGGTCAGCGCGATCTGATTATTGAAAGCTATATAGGCGGCACAGGATTATTCAGCTACACCGGCGTACTTAAACGCGATGGTGAGCAATTTGTTGCGGACGCGGATGCTGCTCCAGAAGATGACTCATTCATGCCTGGCGAACTGTTTACCGAAAATGGGCGTGGCGCCAACCAATGGAGCACATGGTTGGATATAGACGGGCAAATTTATGCGCTATTTTTTGACGGCACCTTTAGCCAAGAAAAGTTCTACCTCTTACGACCTTTTCACCACACTGCCGAAGTGCCTGTCATCACCGTCAGTTATAAAACTGAATTTACAGGCGTTACCCCACCTGATAAACGAGCGCGTACCAACCCTGCAGCCTATGTAGATCAAGCTAAACTGTTTAGCGAATTAGGCAATATGCAGAACACCAAAACGGTAGCTACAGATGTTCCTACTCCACTGTGTCCCGTACCGGCAGACACTGCGCCTGAAGACCTAGGGTCTTATTCCATAGGCTCAGCCTTGCATTACAGTGTAGATGGCATAGGTACCATACCTGTATGGGCAGAATCGTCATGTTATGTAGGCTCGGTATACAGCTATTTCGGCTTAGCGCCAGGCGCCAGACGCGCCGAGGCACAAATACTGCTACGCGACCCTTATACACCGGACAGCGAAGAACTTTCTGAATTTACGGTATGGGGCGTTAGAAAATTGCATACTATGGCGGTGGGTTGGGAAAAGCTCTATTAACCCCTTAGCCGTTCGTCACACCTTCTTCATTTTGTATGACCGTAGCCATTCCCTCTGAAGCCTCACAGGCGCTACAACTATTGCAGCGCAGCTTACTCAATAATTTGCATTCGGTTTACTTGCATGGCTCTGTCGTCACGCAAGGGCTACGCCCACGCAGTGATGTGGATGTGCTGGCGTTTGTTCACCAACCGCTTTCCACAGAAACCCGCCAACAGTTGGCGTATGGACTACTACAAATTTCTGGCCACTACCCCACTGATAAGGCGGGGCGACGCCCCTTAGAAGTAATGATTTTTTTGGCGGATGATCCTAGCGTGACGCACTATCCCGCACGTTGTGAGTTCATCTATGGCGAATGGCTACGAGCAGACATAGAAAATGGTGACCTTGAAGAGGCCAGTGCCGACCCTGAGTACACATTGATTTTGGCTCAAGCAAAACAGGCTGTGCTGCCGTTGTATACGGCTACTAATGCTCCACAACTACCCACCATTCCCGACGCTGATATACAGCAAGCTATCAGCGATTTACTGCCCTCATTAGTAGCATCTGCTGAAGGCGATGAACGCAACGTGCTACTAACGTTAGCGCGCATGTGGTACACCGCCTGCACTGGTGAGTTCACTTCTAAAGACCACGCCGCCACGTGGGCCTCTGAACGCGTGGAGGCTGAGCACGCAGAGCTGCTACGCTATGCCAGAGACGGCTATGTGAATAGGATAGATGAAGACTGGGCGGCAAAGTCTAAACTGCTGCGCCATACCATGAGCATCATGAAAAAACACATTCAGCAGCGACTGCAAAACACGTAAATAACTCACAGACCTGTCGCACAAAGCACACCTTGCCTACGCTTTGCCGCATAGCTCCAGCAACTCCCCCAGCAACGCCTTCTGTGGCTCCGGTGCTAGTTTATGCACTTTACGCAGCGCCGCCTCAGAGCCCCAGATAAAGTACACCAACGTTTGCAGGGCATAGTTATCCAGCGTGCGGCTTTGTTCTAGCAATAACAGCAACGCCTCTGCACTTTCAAATACTGGGGCTACTTTGGCTTTAAAGTCGCCGTTCACGCGCCCTATGCCATCCACCACAATCGCGCTATTGGCTGCCGTCATGCCGCGTTGTTCTAGCAAGATTTTGAGAAACTGTTGATGCACCATTTGGTGCTCATCATCCACCTGATGCAAGTAACGCTGTAGTAAGGGCAAATAGCGCTCATCCGCCAATGCCAACGCAAAAACAGCGTAGCTGCCGGGCATAGCGCAATATTCGTTTTCTTGGTCGGTGTACCACTCATACTCTTGCATGGCGGTAGTCGCGTAGCGCTCTAATTCCGCATACAACTCTGGATACTGCACCGCATTCGCAAAAAACTGCAGGGTTTTGCCTTTACCTAATTTGGGTACAGGGAAAGTGGCTTTAGCTTTGCTGCTTAAGAGTATTTTGTAGCTATGTGGAAAACCTTGCTCCAACACATTGCTAAGAAAGTTCAAAGCGGTGGCATAAGCTGCTGCACCTTCGCGCAGAATCTTGATTTTGACCTGTGCTTGCACGTCGTTGGCAATGCACTCAACATCGTCAGTGCGTAACGTCGTGTAGGCTGCATCAATTAAACCGCTGCCGGTTTTTAACAAATCATAAGCACGTTGATAGCCCAGCTCACCCGCATTTTGTAGATACGCCATGCCGGTATCGCGGCTG
This sequence comes from Paenalcaligenes sp. Me52, assembly GCF_050487965.1. Lineage (NCBI taxonomy): Bacteria > Pseudomonadati > Pseudomonadota > Betaproteobacteria > Burkholderiales > Alcaligenaceae > Paenalcaligenes > Paenalcaligenes sp. Me52. The sequence goes on from NZ_JBKQFO010000003.1 coordinate 154,262, forward strand.
TAGTTAGGCTCATATTGCAAGATCAGTACGGCGATAAAGGCCAATAGTTCGACGGCAGCTTGATCCTCTACTGCAAACGCTACCTTGTTACGCACGCCTATGTCGTGATCGGGTACCACAGAGAAGAACATGGATGACCCATACAGCGGCTCTACCGTGTCAAAGTAGCGCGGCAAAAACACCTTGTTTGCCCAGTGTTTCAAGGTGGTCAACATGGTATTGCGCACTTGTATCAAGCGCTTAGGGGACACCTTGCTTAGCTCAAGAATGGTTTTGCAGGCTCGTTCAGCCTGCGCCGCATCAATGACCGCATACAACTGCGGGCTGAGTAAATGCTGCAGTAAGAACATCACGTCCAAATCTTTGGGCGGATGCTTCCCTTCCCACACATTGCTGTTCAGGTACTCATCTATACGCTGACGTAAGGCAATTTGCCTAGCCTCATCCACATACTGCAGCAAAATACCATGCGGCTCTAAGGCTGGACCAAACTGTGCCGGGTACAACAACTGCACTACGACACTATGGGCCCAAAATGCATCGCCTTTTTGCGTATCCAGCCACTCGTACACGGCCTGACGCAAAGCAGGAATCAATACCTGCTGTAGTTGCTCGGCCGTCCAACGCGGCTCTACCAGCTCTACTACGCTGTACTCTTGTGAGGATAACTGCACCGTGATACGCATTTTATTCGCGTCAACGGTATTCTCAATGTTGATGCCCAGCTCATCAAACATGCCATCTTGCAAAGGGCTGCGACTGACTATGCTTTCAGGGGTGCCATTCAATTCGCCCCGCTTATGGGTGACCAATTGATTGAGTGCAGTGATGATGGTGGCGACAAATGCGGTGGGCTGGTTCATGGCATACCTGACTATTTTCTAAGCCACGATTTTGCCACAGTACGCCTAGGAAATTGTAGCAATGGGTTTGCGCTGCCCTCTAGATGGACCACCGCAAACCCAAGATCAATGCTAATCAGCCTTCTGCGCCATCGGCCCTAATGGTCAACAACGGTTTACTGTAGTGGTACAAGAAAATCGCATAGGCTACGCCCCATAAGGTCACGCTTGCGTCATACACCGGCAAAGCAATGGTAGGAAATACCGCCAGCAATGGCCCACGTACTACTGCGGCAATCAACATTAATGCTAATGCCAATCCTATGCCTGGCAAGGTTTTAATAACCCTGCCGGTATGGCCTAAACTTACCCGCGCCATCATGGCAAGAATCATGGTGGACATGGCACCTATAGTGAGTGCATGTATAGCGATTTCGGTGCGCATCCAGCCCAATAACGCCCCCGCCCACAGTAATAAACCGATGGCGATGAAGTAATAGCTAGTATGTAGCCCCCACAACAATGGCTCATGCCAACAACGCTGACCTTCCCACCGTAGTGCTCGCCATGCGTTACAGATGGCGGCAGCCACACACACGATCGCCATCGCTGTAGTCGATACATTGACACCGAAGATCGCCAGAATCTGCCAAATCACCAGTATCAACACCAAGAGTATTGATCCTAGTTCTAAGCCTTTACGCGGTTTCACGGCGTCGCGATTAAGTTTTCTGGAGGTAAAAAATGGTATGACTCGGCCACCTAGAATCACCATCAATAAGGTGATGAGCAAGATACCCATGTATACCGAATGCTGTGTTAACTCGAAATCAGCACGCCATGCGCCCACATGCATGCCTATGTTCGCCAAGGCCAATAAGGTCAAGATAGGCACAAACATCATATTGCGCCACAGTTTTGCACGCGCCACCAACCAGCCCATGATTAGCGCTACCACGGGTAAAAAGGCCATGTCTACAAGGCCTACCACCACCGTTAATCCTTGAGGTGGAAAGGCCATCAAGACTCGCCCGGCTAGCCACAGCAGTACCAACAACAATAGCGGCACCCCCGTCAGACTAGGCATGCCTGTCCAGTTACGTACGGCCGTGAGTAGAAAACCCGCTACTACCGCCGACACGAAGGCAAACAGCATTTCATGCTGATGCCACCACAGCATAGAACCATACGGCTGCAATAGTACTTTGCCATGCCAGAACAGTATCCATACCACCAAAAACACCACACTACTTAAGGCCGCCAAGAAAAAGAAAGGCCTAAACGCCAATGCCTTATGAGGCATCCACCCTTTAGTCATGCTGCTATCGTGTGCCATCACTTACTCCGCCACCCAAAACATGCATCCTTGATGCGTTAGCCGCTACTCTTCTGCCGCCAAACCATGCTCCACGGCATAGACTGCGATTTGTACCCTACTGGTTAAATCTAGTTTCTTTAAAATATTCTGTACGTGAATTTTGACGGTGCTTTCCGCCACATTCAGCTCACGCGCAATGGCTTTATTGCTATCGCCGCGTACCAAACACTGCATGATTTCACGCTCGCGTTGAGTAAGACGACTTTGCTGCTCATCGCGCTCTTTGTTGCTGGCCACATTGGTGCCATGCTGGCGAAATTGTTCTACCAACTTCACCGTCATCTGGTTATCAATGACCGGTTCACCTGCGGCTGCTTTACGTATGGCAGAGGTCAGTGCTTCTACATCCATGTTTTTCAGCAAATAGCCTCTGGCACCATAGCTCAGTGCTTGCGCTAACTCAGCCGCCTCTTCGGAAACGGTCAGGATAATCACAGCGCAGTCGGGTAACTCTTGTACCAACAACTGCAAGGTGTCTAAACCCGATAAGCCAGGCATGTTTAAGTCCAGCAAAATCACATCGGGCTTCAACGATGTTGCACGCTTTAAGCCCTCAGCCCCATCGGCTGCCTCGCCCACTACTTCAAAATCGTCTTGACGCATCAACAGCAATTTGACGCCGGAGCGGAATAAACTGTGATCATCAATCAATAAAATGCGTATGTTGCTCATCTTCTTATCTCTAGTGAGGTCATAGACCTTCTTGTAGCGGTTGGTTTTCCGATGCGTCTGTTCGGGGATGACTAGACGTCAGAATAGGCAATACCAATGACACTTTTGCCCCCTGACCTGGAGTAGAAACCTGCTCTAAGGTTGCGCCTATTCGCGCAGCACGCTCTTTCATAATGCGCCGGCCCAGCTGTTCCCTGGCTTCATGCCGTAATGCACTCTCATCGTAGCCCATACCGTCATCAATCACCTGCAAGGTGAAATCCACACCCTCATGAATTTGGATTTGCACTTTGCTCGCGTGCGCATGTTTACGCACATTCGACAACGCTTCTTGCAAAATAAACAGCACCTGCAACTGCTGCTCTTGCGTTAATGCCGTGCCCTCGTCCAGCCCCTCAGTATCCAACTCTACTAATACATCAACTTGCCGCTGAAAACGCTCAATGGTTTCACATACGGCATCCAACAACTCACCTTCACCCAACTTGCTGCGGAAATTACTTAGCAGCTCGCGTACGTCCTGATAGCTTTCGTCTACCCCTGCACGCAGTAAAGGTAAGATTTCTTTGGCCTCTTCAATCTTGTCATTTTTTAGTGACTGATCCAACATTTGCAGCTGCAAATTCAAGAAATTCAAGCCCTGCGCAATGCTGTCGTGCAAACCTTGAGCAAACAAATTACGCTCTTGCTCCATCGCTAACTGACGGGTTTGACCCAGTAAGCGACGGTTCTGTAACGCTACGCCCAAATGCTTACCCAAGGTTTCTAACAAATGGCGTTCACTAGCACTGAGCTTGCGGGTTTCTTTGAAATGCAACGAGAAGGAACCTAGCACCTCGTCTTGCGCCATGATCTGAAACACATTCAGACTATGGAAACCGTCATCAAAACAATGAAAGGCTTCGGGTGCCTGTATGCGAGTTACGTCTTGAATAGACACCGTGCCACTGCGTGTGGCCTGCCCACAAAAACACGACCCAGCTTTAATACACGATTCGTGCTGTTCGTGTGTGGCCGATAAGCCTTGGGCCAACACCAAGCGCAAATTATCGTGACGTGGATCTAAGGTGCGGATCGTACCGCCATCTGCCTTAAATTGGCGCATGATGCGATCTAGAAAACCTCGGCATACTTCTTCAACCTCGCGCGGTTGGCTCAAAAATGCTGCCATTTCATACAACGCCGATAACGATGCATTACGTAGTGCCAACTGTTGAGTTTTTTCTTCTGCTCGGCGCTCTAAATCTACGTACAAACTCTTAAGCTCTTTAGCCATCAGGTTAAAGCCTTCAGAGAGCTCACCAAACTCATCGCGTCGCTGAACGGGCAACGAGACAGAGAAATCTCTATCTGCCATGCGGGCTACGCCACTGCGCAAGGCCGATATGGGTAAGATAATCCACTGATACACCAAGTAAATTAGTGCTGCCGCACCTGCTATAGCAATCACCAACAAGACTACCTGCAGCAGTCGCAACAAAAAGGTTTTTTGGGCATTGTCGACTTCTATTAAATGCACCAACAAATCTGCTTTAGAGATAAATTCTGGCAAGGCGATTTGGTAACGCTCAGCAGCATCACCTTTCAAGGCCAAGTTCACACTAGCCACCATCTGCCTATGCCAATATTGTGTCACCTGATCTAACTGCGCATGCACCATAGGATCACGCGGCAACAACAAAGGTCGAGTAGGATCACCCTTGCGCAATTGTTGCAGCACAAAGGCTTGCCTATGCAACTGGCGTTCTAATCGCTCAGTGGCTGCACCAGTAGGGTCGTTACTTAACGCTTCTAATGACAAGGCCACCTGATTCGCGCGCATACGCAAGGTGCCAGCATCATTAATGGCGGCTGCGGCCCCTTCCATTTGCCATGACAACCACAACGTACTACCAATCATGGTCAAAAAAATGGCGAGAGCGACCGCTACACTTACTGTTAAGCGTGTAGAAAGTCGCTCCCACCATTTCAGGTGATCCAGCGAAGCCAACCGGCTTTTATCCATAGCGATGCCTCATCGTAAAAGGATGATGCCTACAGCTTACACCTATGGCCACACTGTCGCGTTGCTTCACCTTTACCTCGCACTACTGCATCAATGGACTATCTGCTGCTACAAAGTGCTCCAACCCTTCTATGCGAGCCTGACCTGCTAAGCGTTGCAGGAACTGCCGCCATGCTATGTCTTGATTCGCAGAGCGCAAGGCATCGCGTATGCTGTCGCAGACTTTTTCATACGGTAGCACCTTCCCCTCTGCTCGCCGTAACACCCTTACCACATGTAGACCATGTCGCGTTTCTACTAGGCGGGGTAAAACTTGGCCCTCAGGCATTGCAAAGACCACTCGCTCAAACTCAGCCACGGTTTGCCCTCGCGACAACTGCCCCAAACTCCCACCCACCGCTGCCGAACTACAGTTAGAAAACTGCTTCGCCAACACAGGAAGCTGTGTGGGATCACGCAACACTTCATCCAGTACGTCTTGTGCGCGTTGACGCAGGCTTTGCAAATCTACGTCAGGCGTTACCTGAAATAAGATATGCTCGGCCTCTAAGCACTCCCCCACAGTGAAATGCTCAGGGTGCTGTTCATAGTGCCGTCTACAGGTGTCTTCATCAGGCTGTGGCAGACTCACTTCTTTAGCGAGCAAGGCATCTATCACTTGCTCGTCAGTCTCGGCGTGCACACCTAAACGGTTCGCTTCATCCAACAACAAACGTCGCACCACCAAGGTGTTTAAGGCCATTTCTAACGGATTTTCCGTATCTTGGTGGTAGCTGATTTCTTGCTCGATTTCAGCGTCTGTTAACTCAATACCGTTTACTTTGACTCCCATGAACGTCTCCTTAACGGCGTGGACGCACTAACTGCCATGCGCGCCCCAAATAGAACACTGAAGCGAAGCCACTCCATACGTGAACCAAACGTGTGAAGGGGAAGATCACAAACAAGGTCATGCCCATAAACAAGTGCGCTTTAAATACCCATGAAGCATTCATAATGAAACCGGCTGCACCTGCTCTGAAGGTCACAATATGCTGTGCCCACGACATCAACAGCACCATTTCTTCGCCATCTAAATGCTGCATAGAAACAAAGATTGTGCTTAGCCCTAATAACAGCGTGACCAGCAACCATACCAACAGCACCTTATCGCCTACACGAGTAGTGGCGGCAATACGAGGATTGGTCAACCGACGGTAAAGCAGTATCAACAAGCCGGCCAAACACATCAACCCCATGATGCCGCCTGCGGCCATCGCAAATACCTGCTTAGTGCCGTGCGAAATACCCAGGAAGTCCCACACAGCTACGGGTGTTAGCAAGCCCACCAAGTGGCCAAAGAACAAACCAATAATCCCAATATGGAACAGAATATTCCCTAAGCGTAGGGAGCCGTGATACAGCAGTTGTGAGCTATCACTTTTCCATGTGTATTGCTCACGCTCAAAACGCACCAAGCTTCCCAAAAAGAAGATCGTCAGCGCCACATAAGGATACACACCGAATAAGAACTGATTCAGGCTACTCATGCTGATTCTCCTGTTGATCTTTGTACCGTTCTGGGATGAAAGCGCACCACCTGTTCGCCCCCGAAGTTACCGTGCAACAAAGGCTCTGCACCATCGTTACCTACCCCGAACATTTCCAACGCTTCGTCCATATCCCGTATAGGTGGCATTTCCTGTTCTTCAGGCTGAACGTCTGTACGGGTACGCAGTACGGCAAAAATCGTGGCGTAAGGACTTTGGTTGGCCGCCAACCTTGTGCCTAGAGCAGCCAACACGTGAATGGCTTGATCTAATAACTCTTGAGATTCCTCTGGACTTTGTAAGCTTAAAAACTCCAAGAACAACGGTACATAATCGGGTAGCTCAGCCGAAACCAAGTCGAAACCGTGTTGCTGGTATTCGTTCAGTAAGTCCACCATCGCTTGCCCACGGTCACGACTTTCGCCGTGTACGTGTTCAAACAAGTGCAAGGAGTGAGCCGGATTTCTATCGAAAGTGGCCACATAGTTTTCTTGCACGGCAATCAACGATTTTGAGGATAAGAAATCCAGTAATGGGGTGAGCTGTTGTAGCGCACCAGGGTAATCGCTTAAGGCTTCGCGCACTTCGGGCAGCGCATCCAACAACTCTTGATCTGGGTAATCCAATAAGGATGAGAGCACTTTATACAGCAGCATGTTTATCCTCCCCAGAGTTCTGTTCCGCTGGTTTTCTGCGTACTTCCCTAGCAATCACTGTAGGAGCGCGCTCCCCTGTTGCTAGGCCTTTAGGTTTATCCGCACGTTGGCGTGGTCGTCCAAACAAGGTGGTTTCTGTGACCCCACCACTGCAACCATTACCAAAGGTGAAACCACAACTACCTTGATCATCGAAGCTGTCTTCCACCATCTCTTTGTGTGATGACGGAATCACGAACCTGTCTTCGTAATTGGCAATTGCCATGATTTGGTACATGTCTTCGATGGTTTCAGCATCCAGGCCCACGGCAGAAATCACCTCGTGATCTGGCTGTTTGTGCACCACTTCAGAACGTTTGTAGGCACGCATGGCCAACATACGTTTCAGCGCCAATGTAATGGGCTCTTCCTTACCTGCTGTTAACAAGTTCGCCAGATAACGTACTGGAATACGTAAACTATCTACGTCTGGGATCATGCTGGCAGCACCAATAGTGGCATGTGGCATTTGACCAGACTCAGCGGCAGACTGAATAGGAGACAGTGGCGGTATGTACCACACCATCGGCAAGGTACGGTATTCAGGGTGCAGTGGGAAAGCGACTTTCCACTGACAAGCCATTTTGTACACCGGCGACTGTTTAGCAGCCTGCAACCACCCTTCAGGAATACCTTGCTCACGAGCTTTAGCAATCACTTCTGGATCATTAGGGTCCAAGAAAAGATCTAACTGGGACTCGTACAAATCTTGCTCGTCAGCCGTGGAAGCTGCTTCGGCAATTTTGTCGGCGTCATACAGCATCACGCCCAAGTAGCGTATACGTCCCACACAGGTTTCCGAACATACGGTAGGCTGACCGGCTTCAATACGTGGATAGCAGAAAGTACATTTCTCTGCTTTGCCGCTTTGCCAGTTGTAATACACCTTTTTGTACGGACAACCGGAGATACACATACGCCAGCCACGACATTTGTCTTGATCCACCAGCACAATACCGTCATCTTCGCGCTTATAAATAGAGCCAGATGGACAGCTAGCCACACAGGTAGGGTTCAAACAGTGCTCACACAACCGGGGCAAATACATCATGAACGTATTTTCAAACGTGGCGTACATATCTTTTTGCACGTTCTCAAATAACTGATCACGACTACGTGCAGCAAACTCGCCGCCCAAGTCATCTTCCCAGTTCGGACCCCAGGTGATTTTTTCCATTTTTTGCCCCGTCAGCACCGACACAGGCCGTGCGGTAGGCGGAGTACGACTTAGGGGTGCATTTTGTAAATGCTGATAGTCGTAGGTGAATGGTTCGTAATAGTCATCAATTTGTGGCAAGTTGGGGTTGGCAAAAATATTAGCCAAGATACGCAATTTACTACCTTGTCTGGGTTTGAGACGCCCTTTAGCATCTCGCACCCAACCACCTTTCCATTTTCTCTGGTTTTCCCATTCTTTGGGATAACCCACACCAGGTTTAGTTTCTACGTTATTGAACCAGGCGTATTCCACACCGTCTCTGCTGGTCCAGACATTCTTACAGGTCACCGAGCAAGTGTGACAACCAATACACTTGTCCAGATTCAATACCATGCCTATCTGTGCACGAATCTTCATTGATGAACTCCTTTACGAATACTATCCAGACTGAGCGGCTCTTCCATCCAATCCACTTTATCCAGCTTGCGTAGCACCACAAACTCATCACGGTTACTACCTACCGTACCGTAGTAGTTAAAGCCGTACGCTTGTTGAGCGTAACCACCAATCATGTGCGTAGGTTTCAGCACAGTACGTGTTACCGAGTTGTGGATACCACCACGTTTTCCACTCAGTTGAGAGCCGGGCACGTTCACGATCTTTTCTTGAGCGTGATACATAAAACACACACCCGCTGGAATACGTTGGCTGACTACTAGTCGAGCAGTTACCACACCGTTGACGTTAAAGACTTCTACCCAGTCGTTATCCACCAAACCAGCACGTTTGGCTTCGCTTTCAGCAATCCACACGTGTGGACCACCACGGCTCAACGTCAACATACGCAGGTTGTCAGAATACGTGCTGTGAATACCCCATTTTTGGTGAGGCGTTACCCAGTTCAGTACCAAGTCGTTTTTGCCTTTACCGTGTGCCTTGAACATAGGCTGTACGGTTTTGGTGTCTACAGCTGGACGGTACACACAAAAGCCCTCACCAAAATCCAGCATCCAACGGTGATCTTGGTACAGTTGCTGTCTACCAGTCAGCGTGCGCCAAGGAATCAGCTCGTGTACGTTGGTGTAACCAGCGTTGTAGCTCACTTCCTCGCTTTCCAAGCCCGACCACGTTGGAGCAGAAATAATCTTGCGAGGTTGCGCCTGAATATCGCGGAAACGGATTTTCTCGTGCGATCTACCCTGCGCTAAATGCTTGTGTTCACGCCCAGTAATTCGCTCTAGCGCTTCCCATGCTTTTACTGACACATGACCATTGGTTTCAGGCGCTAAAGTCAGAATCATTTCAGCCGCATCAATTGCCGTATCTAACTGTGGTCGACCTTGGCTGACACCGGCTTCCAATACACACTGGTTCAATGCACCCAGTTCTGTGATTTCATGCTCGGTATTCCAGTTAATCCCTTTACCACCGTTACCCAGTTTGTCTAACAGCGGGCCTACTGATGTGAACTTGCGATAAATGTCGCGGTAATCCCGTTTCACTACCATCATGGATGGTGCAGTTTTACCGGGGATCAAATCACACTCACCGTATTTCCAGTCTTTAGGCTCCAAGGCTTGACCCAATTCCCCGGGGGTATCGTGCATCAGAGGACTCAGTACCAAGTCTTCTTGCTCGCCCAAGTAGTCGCCACCAATCTCGCTAAAGCGTTTGGCCAACAGCTTGTAGATTTCCCAATCAGTTTTGCTTTCCCACAAAGGCTGTACAGCTTCGCTCAGTGGGTGGATGAAGGGGTGCATGTCAGACGTATTCAGGTCGTCTTTTTCGTACCATGTTGCGGTAGGCAGCACGATATCGCCGTACAAACAGGTGGTGCTCATACGGAAGTCCAACACCGTCAATAAGTCCAACTTACCTTCGTGCTCTTCATCACGGTAGGCTACTTCCAACGGACGTATGCCGTCTTTTTCCTCGCTAAATACCGCGTTTTGTGTACCCAATAAGTACTTCAGCATGTACTCATGGCCTTTACCGCTGGAACCCAGCAAGTTAGAACGCCAAATGAACATGTTGCGTGGGAAGTTAGCTGGCAGATCAGGATCTTCACAGCTCATGCGCAAGGTACCTTTTTTCAAGGCCTGTGCTGCGTAAGCGACTGGATCTTCGCCTTTAGCTCGTGCCTCAGCCACGACATTCAGCGGGTTAGTTTCCAACTGTGGTGCCGATGGCAACCAGCCCATGCGCTCAGACTTGGCATTCATGTCTATCATGCTCATGCCCGCATAAGGCGAGGTCTGAGCAGTAGGCGACAACACTTCGTCCACGGCTAATTTTTCGTGGCGCCATTGACCTGTATGCGCGTAGAAGAAAGACGTACCGTTCATTTGGCGTGGTGGTCTGGACCAGTCCAAGCCAAAGGCCAATGGGGCCCAACCAAACTGTGGACGCAGTTTTTCTTGACCCACGTAGTGAGCCCAGCCACCACCGCTTTGGCCCACACAGCCACACATTACCAACATGTTAATGATGGCGCGGTATGTCATGTCCATGTGATACCAGTGGTTCAAACCAGCCCCCACAATCACCATGGAGCGCCCTTTGGTATCGTGGGCATTTTGTGCGAACTCACGGGCAACTTGTATAACTTGCTGACGCGGCACAGTGGTGTGTTTTTCTTGCCAAGCTGGGGTGTACGGCACATCGTCGTCGTAGCTGCTGGCCACATTAGGACCACCCAAGCCCATGTCTACCCCGTAGTTGGCCATCTGCAAGTCGTAGACTGTGGCCACTAAAATAGGATTACCGTCAGCACCTATTAAACGTTTAACCGGTACGCGACGCTGCAACACCTCGTCGTGTTCACCACCAAAGTACGGGAAGGCCACTTCTACGGCTTCATCGTGCTGTTTCACTAAACTCAGCTGTGGTGACACCTCACGACCAGTGCTAGCATCACGCATTTCCAGATTCCAGTGACCTACGTGCCCTTGCTCGTGCTCACCTTCACCCCAGCGCAAGCCAATAGAGCCATTAGGCACTACCAGTTCACCAGTGGTTTCATCGATCAGTAGTGTTTTCCACTCAGGGTTATTCACTTGGCCCAGAGCATTATCCAAATGCGATGCACGCAAGAAATGACCCGGATGCAGCATGCCATCCCGCGATTCCAGCATCACCAACATAGGCATATCGGTGTACTGTTTTATGTAGCTTCGGAAGTACTCAGACTTATCTGGACGGTGGAACTCGGACAAAATCACATGGCCCATCGCCAGTGCCAATGCGGCATCCGTACCTTGTCGTGGTGACAGCCAGATATCACCGAATTTCACCATTTCACCGTAGTCACTGGATACAGCCACGGTTTTGGTACCTTTGTAGCGAACTTCTGTGTAGAAGTGAGCATCGGGGGTACGTGTTTGCGGCACGTTAGAACCCCACACAATCAGGTAGTTAGCGTTATACCAGTCGGCCGATTCGGCCACGTCAGTTTGTTCGCCCCAGACTTGCGGGCTGGCTGGCGGCAAATCGCAATACCAGTCGTAGAAGCTCAAACAGGTACCGCCCAATAAACTGAGGTAACGCGCACCAGCAGCGTAGCTCACCATACTCATCGCAGGAATAGGCGAGAAACCTATCAAGCGATCTGGACCAAATTTTTTGATGGTGTACGCGTTGGCTGCGGCAATGATCTCTGTCGCGGTATCCCAATCAGCACGTACAAAACCTCCCAAACCACGCACCGCTTTATAACGGCGTGCTTTTTCTGGGTCTTGGCTAATGGATTCCCAAGCAGCTATAGGATCCAGAGTTTGTCTTGCTTCACGCCACATTTCCATCAGCGTGCCGCGCATTAAGGGGTATTTCACCCTTTGGGCTGAATACACGTACCAACTGTATGAGGCGCCACGTGGACAGCCCCTAGGTTCGTGATTAGGTAAGTCGGCACGAGTACGTGGGTAATCGGTTTGTTGGGTTTCCCAGGTAATTAAACCGTTCTTGACATAGACCTTCCAAGAACAGGAACCGGTACAGTTCACACCGTGCGTGGAGCGTACGATTTTGTCGTGCTGCCAACGGGCACGATAGGTGTTTTCCCACTGCCGGTCTTCATTAACCACCTCGCCGTGCCCATCTGCATACGTAGACTTCACACGAGAAACGAATTTCAGCCTATCGAGAAAATGACTCATACTGTTGTCCTCATTGTTCAGCCCACACTGCCTACTGGACTGACGTAAAAGAATGGAGATTACGTACTACTGTAAAAAAGTTCTGCGCGGCTAACCATTCGCCACGCGGGGTAATTTCCTACCGCAAAAGGAGTAGTTCTAACGCCATAGAACTACTCCTTTAGAACTAGTGGCCTAACACGGCATAGCCGCATTGCGTCTGGCGTAAAACCACCATGTAAGCAATACACAACTCAAATAGAAGCCTACAAAACACCACAATGCCGCACTCACCCCACCCGTCATACTGATGGAGGTACCAAAACTTCTAGGAATGAAAAACCCGCCATATGCCCCAATCGCACCGGTGAAACCCAGTACCGCAGCAGACTCTTTACCAGCGTCAATCAAGGCGCGTTTATGTGCCTCCTCGCCTTTGCCTTCTGCCTCACGCAGACGCTCTGTCATAAAAATGATGGGGATCATGCGAAACGTAGATCCATTACCCACACCAGACAAAGCAAACAACAAGATAAACAACGACAAAAACACATAAAAATTGCCGCTTTGACCTTCGGCGGGAATCACAAACAACAGCGCAATCACGCACAGAGTCATCAAACCAAAGGTATAGAGCGTGACTTTGGCTCCCCCTACTTTGTCTGACACCCAACCACCTGCAGAGCGGGTTAGCGAACCTACCAGTGGGCCTAAAAAAGCATAGGCAACGGGGTTGTACTCAGGGAACAGCAGCTTCGCCAACATGGCAAAACCGGCTGAGAAACCAATAAATGACCCAAAGGTACCTACGTATAACCAGCACATCAGCCAGTTATGTTTACGCTTGAACACCACGGCCTGTTCTCTAAACGATGCCTTAGCATCAGCAATATCGTTCATCCCAAACCAGGCAGCTATCGCTGACAGCGCAATAAAAGGCACCCAAATAAAACCCGCATTTTGCAACCACACAGCTTGCGGTGCATTGGCATCTACTACCATTTGCGGTGGTCCCGCCAATGCGCCAAACATCCCCACACTAATCACGAAGGGCACGATAAACTGCGCCAGCGACACACCCAAGTTCCCAATACCGGCATTCAAGCCTGTAGCCATACCTTTGTGGGATTTAGGAAAGAAGAAGCTGATGTTTGCCATACTGGAGCTAAAGTTACCGCCACCAAAACCACACAACAGTGCCAGAATCATTAAGGTGGTGTACGAGGTAGTTGGGTCTTGCAACGCAAACCCCATCCCCAAGGCGGGAATCAGCAACAAGGCGGTGGAAATCGCTGTCCAGCGTCTACCGCCAAAAATAGGCACCATAAAAGAATAGAAAATACGCAGCGTGGCACCTGACAAAGCGGGCAACGATGTCAACCAAAACAGTTCGTTAGCCGAAAAATCAAAGCCCGCCTTGTTTAAGTTCACCGCCACAATGCTCCACAGCATCCAGATGCTGAAAGAGAACATCAATGCGGGAATAGAAATCCACAAATTGCGGCGCGCAATACGATGGCCGGTGCTTTTCCAAAATGCTTCATCTTCCGGTGTCCAACGTTTTAAAACATACTCGCCCATGACATGTTCCTTATGTAGTAACTCTGACTGTGCTTGTGAGATAGCACTAGGCCTCAGCCGCAGTTTTCTTTTGTGGCGCTCTAAAGCTGAAATGCATCCAGATCAACGACACACACACCGCGCCATACAACAACATGAAGCAGCTAGAACGTACGCCGGTTAGATCCAACAACAGACCAAATAAGATGGGCAGCACAAAACCACCCAGACCACCGGCCAACCCGACTAAGCCAGATACCGCGCCAATGTTCTGATCAAACTCATCTGAAATAAACTTAAACACCGAGGCTTTACCAATAGCCATGGCTATACCCACCACAAACATCAAGACGGTGAACGCCACAGGGCCTAGTGCAATATGGAAACTTTGAGGACCATCCACAGTACGAATCGTGAAATCCGTATCGGGATAACTAAGAAGGAAGAAGGCGACCCAGCACACCCACATCACCCACCATGTAGTGCGATACGCGCCGAATTTGTCGGACACCCAACCACCCACAGCACGCAACACACCGCCAGGCAAGGAAAAACAGGCAGCTAAGAAGGCTGCGGTTTTCAGGCTAAAGCCGTATTCGCCTATGTAGTATTGGGTCATCCACAATGACAACGCCACATACCCGCCGAACACCACTGAATAATATTGGCAGTAGCGCCATACTCTAGGATCGCGCAACATGGCTAACTGAGCAGACAAGCTCGTGGTTTGGCTAGATTGCTTATGGCTTGGATCGGTAGAGGTCAACAACCAAAAAATCCCGGCTGTGACCAGCAAAGCAATGGAATACACCTGTGGAATGATGGTCCACGTGCCACCCGCAGCAATCATTAACGCCGGGGCTACAAACTTGGTGAGTGCCGCACCCGAGTTACCAGCGCCAAATATCCCCATCGCCAAACCTTGGCGGTTTTTAGGGAACCAGCGAGCCACATAGGGCGTACCTACTGAAAACACGCCACCTACTAAGCCCACAAACAATGCCAAAACTAGGAATTGCCAGTACTGTGTGGCGAACGACATAAGCCAAATAGGAATTACTGCCACTAGCATCGTACAGAAAAATACGATACGACCACCGTATCTGTCTGTCCAAATACCTAAAGGCACCCTAACTAGCGAGCCGGTAAGCACAGGCATAGATGCCAATAAACCAAACTGAGTTTCTGTCAAACCCAGCTGTTCTCGAATTGGAATACCCAATACAGCAAACATCATCCAAACGGCAAAACAGATGGTGAATGCAAAGGTACTACCCGCTAAAACAGAAACCGCCTTTCCAGAGTGTGTGCTCATACGTATGCCCTCCAAGAGCAACTATTCACATCAACTCAAGCGTAGCTAACGGTCTTGTATTGCACCATTCCTCTGGCGAGCAGGCAAAGCCAAGCAGAAGAACTAGTTATTTAGAACTAGTCGCCCTGCTAATTCCTGCAAAACACAAACAACACAATGAGGCGCTACTAATTGGTGCACATCAACACCTAGCCTTACTCACTAGAACTGCTTATTTTTGCTGCGTCATTTTTATAGAGACACTTGTTTTAGTCACGATTATGGCGTGCAAGCTCGTGTTCTTTCTAAAAATTTACAATCCGTTGCCAGCATTTAAAAGATTGAAAACTATGGCTCTTAACCCTTTAAAGCCGTTTTTTTCGCTGTACTTAGAGGTCATTTCCCGGAGGAAAGCGGTATATCTGGCCGCGCACATCACATATGTTGGAGTACTACAAAACATCTGCACTAGCGCTATACGTACAAGCATCTAGCCGCATAGCAGCAATTTCTATGCCTCTTGATAATCATTCCAATTTTATTATTCATTTTCAATAACTTGTCTACCAAACAGCCATCCTTAAAGAAGGCGTTTCTGAGCTCATCAGTGTGTTTTTTCTCATCACAGCCCTGTTGCCAAAACACATCATCCTGTAATTCACCACAGCCTAAACAATTATTAACACTTGAGCCGTTACAAATTCGCTCCTGAGCAAGAGGCGCAAAATAATACAAAAGTTCCTTGCAAATTACCTTCCGATACAACCTTAAACCTTTAGAACACAAAAAAAGCCAGCCCCTCATACACAATACTCTCAAAACAAAACCAAAAAACTCTTCCCACGCACAGTGCAGTGGGCATTTTTTATAGTGAATTGAGATACGTGATAGTTAAGATCTATGGTTTTAAACTTCTTATATAAGAAGACAAGTCTTAGTTAGGATTTTTAATAAAAACCATACTGCAAAACACATATAAAGGTTAGCAATGAATATTTATAACTGGCAGGCTCAAGACTATAGAAAAACAATATGCAAATTCCTGAGCAGCAAAGAAATAATTTCCCAAGAGGACTGGATTATAGATTCCACTCATTTTAATAGGGAGACTTCAGAGACTATACAAGCAGGATATTCCGTATGGGCTAGACCTGTTTTAGCCTTGATTAAAAAAAGTGAAACTTTTGAAAAAATAGTATCTAAACCCGCCTCATGGCTAATTGAAGATATTAAATTCAAAAAGGGAATAAATAAAAAACCTCACATTAGAGGTTATTTATTTAGACATCTCTTTTTTAACCCTATTTCCTGGTGTCTAGGAAATTTAAAATTGCTTGTAAGTATTAAAAAACACAAGCAAGTCGTAGCAGCAAATAAACGTTGATAAGACGTTTTTATTACCTTAATTAAGGAAACTCATTATGAAAAAACATGCACTGAACATCGCTTTGGCTTCTGCTTTGATTTTACCTGCAGCGTTTGCAAACGCATCTACCGGTAACATCGACTTCACTGGTGAAGTAACAACAGAGACCTGCTCACTTGAAGCTGATTCCGCACAGATCAACGTACCTCTGGGTTCATGGGCTGCTCACCACATCAACACTCTGGATCGTACAACTGCACGTAAATTCCAGATCAAGTTGACAGGTTGCGACCTGACAGTTGCTCCATCTGGCACAACTGGCCCAGTTTCCAAAGCTAACTTTGCATTCAGCGGTGGTGTTGCTGACGGCAATGCAAAACTTTTGAAACTGAACTCCGCTGGTGGTTTCGAAGCTAAAAACATCGGTGTTGGTATCAGCACAAACCCAACAGACCTGACAACTGCTCGTGTGCAGTTTGACCGTCAAGCTCCTCTGTCTATGGATCTGGTTGATGGTGACAACACTATGGATCTGTACGCATTCTACGAGAAGTTTGTAACTACTCCAGGCACAGTAACTGCTGGTCCTGCGAATGCTCAGGCAACCTTTGAAGTAACTTACAACTAATCTTTAGCGATTAGTGGCCATGCTGGTCCTCACGGGCCAGCATGGCTCTCGCTTACTTATTATGACCAAAAATCTATCAACATTTGCTGCAGTACTTTATGCCTGTTTGCTGAGCACTTCAGCCTATGCTGATACGACCAATATCACCATTACAGGTTCAGTTCGGGCAGCAACCTGCACGGCTGTCACCGCTAACGGTGGTGATGCTGTAGATTTCGGCACAGTAGACTCCCGCCTTCTACAGCGCGACGGTTTTACTAGACCAAAAGTTTTTTATATTGTGCTCGAAAATTGCACTACTGATATTTATAAAAATGCTTCATTTAAGTTTAGTGCAACAACAGTTGCTGGATCTGGCGATTACCACATTGCGTTAAGAAATATACCAAACTCCGCTCAAGGTATAGCCATTTCCCTTAAAGATGGCCAAAACAGAGATATCAAATTTGACAACCAAAGTGCCTTTAACTATCCCATCTCTTCTGGCAATAACTCTTTAAGATTTGAAGCCTCACTAGTTCCTACAGATACTAATTGGGCAACATTAGTACCAGGAAAAATATCAGCACAAGCTACTTTTACAGTCAGCTATCTATAACGGTTACATAGGAAACACAAAAATGGGAAAGAATAAGACCCTTAAAATCTTTGCTCTGATAGCCTCTACGTTTTTTTGTGCTCAAAGCTTCGCTGCTGTTCAGCTCAATAACACTAGAGTAGTTATACGTGAGGCGAAGAACTCCGGAACCGTTACTGCAAAAAACGTTTCATCTGACCCTTTTGTGGTTCAAAGCTGGGTAGAAGGCCCTAATGGAGAAATGGAAACTCCACTTTTTGTAACACCACCTCTTACTCGCTTAGAAGGTAAAACAGATTTAGCTTTAAACATAAGAAAAATTGATGGTTCTCTACCTGAAGATAGAGAATCATACTTTTGGCTAAACGTAATGGAAATCCCAAAAGAAGCCAAAGATGCTGAAAATACGTTAACTCTTGCTGTGCGTACAAGAATAAAAATATTTTACCGACCTAATGCGGTTGGAACTCCATCAGATATAGAGAAATCCTTGAATTGGACATTGATACGTAATGGTAATCAGTGCCAAGTAAGTTTTGCTAATACCTCGCCATTTAATGTCAACTTCTCTGACATACGTCTAGGTGGTACAGCTGTATTTGGGCAAGGTTACGTGTCCACACCCTTCAGCGAACAAACATCAGAGAGCATTCCCTGCCCTGCCAGTACCGAACTGGATGCGATTATCGTTAATGACTATGGTGCATTCGTGACTCTGCCCAAAGTTACTCTTCAATAAAAGAATAATATGAAAAAAACTATCGCGATTCATCTTACTTGCGCTGGCTTATTATTTACTAGCTCTTTTGCTGTACAAGCCGATGACGGAGAGTTTTTTGACAGTGGTTTTTTATTTCGCCCTGATAACCAAGAGTTACCTACTGACCTATCTATTTTCAGTCATACCAACCGCGTACTACCTGGACCACAGCAAGTCAAAATAGTTGTCAATGAGCGCAACTTCGGTGATCACACGGTCAACTTCATTGATGCTGGAAACGGCGCCAAAGACGCCGTACCGTGCTTGACCATACCGCTATTGCAAACGGTAGGGATTAAGACTATTGCATTCCCAGAAATCTCCGCTGAGGATGAGAACGCCTGTGTAGATTTGAGCCTAATTCCTGCCGCCACATTTAGTTTTGATAGTAACTCGTCCATATTGACACTTTCTATCCCTCAAGCAGCTTTAGATGCATCCGCTCGTGGTGCTGTGCCAATGTCAATGTGGGATGACGGTGAAACCAGTTTTTGGGCCTCCTATCAACTCTCTCACTATAGAGCCTCCAATAAATATGGTGGTGAAGAGTCTGAAAACTCAAATAGTACATTTTTGGGACTACGGGCTGGCTTTAATGCGGGCGCATGGCGCATTCGCTCCAACGGCACATTGTATAGACAAGATGGTGATCAGCACTGGAACACCAATGAGACCTATGCTGAACGTGACATTAATGCATGGCGTAGCCGTATACGTTTAGGTGACGTAACCACTAATAACCGTAATAGCGCCTTTACCACCAACCGTATTAGAGGTGTGCAACTAGCTTCTGAAGACGGTATGTTGGCCCCTAGTGAACAAGGCTACGCACCAACTGTACAAGGCTATGCTAACTCTAGTGCTAAGGTAACAGTCTACCAAAACGGTAATGTAATCTACTCTACCTTTGTAGCCCCTGGCCCCTTTATGTTCAATGACTTGTACGCCATTCCAGGCGGGGGTGACTTAGAAGTAGAAATTGAAGAAAATGGCGGGAAAATAACTCGTTATATTCAGCCATACTCTGTACTACCTTCTATGCTGCGAGAAGGTCGTTGGCAGTATTCT
Organism: Paenalcaligenes sp. Me52; assembly: GCF_050487965.1. NCBI lineage: Bacteria > Pseudomonadati > Pseudomonadota > Betaproteobacteria > Burkholderiales > Alcaligenaceae > Paenalcaligenes > Paenalcaligenes sp. Me52. The sequence continues at coordinate 173,928 of NZ_JBKQFO010000003.1, forward strand.
GCGTCCGTAGGTAAATACCGCGCGTATGATTCAGATTCAGATGAACCATTAGTAGCACAAGCCACATTCGCCCACGGCTTACCCGGTGGAGTTACCGTCTACGGTGGCTCTATGGTGTCTAAAAATTACTTTGCTAACTCTCTGGGTGTGGCATTGAACATGAGCGATTTTGGTGGGATCTCTACCGATATCGTGCACTCTAATGCTAAAGATCAAGAAGGGAAACGCCTAAGCGGTCACGCTATACGAGTCCAGTATGCAAAAAACCTACAACAAACAGGTACCGATTTCCGTTTATTTGCCTATCGCTATAGTTCTGATGGCTATAGGGACTTGGATCAAGTATTAAGAAAAACCAGAATCTACACAGACCCTATTAATGGTCAGGTGTACGACACCACTTTATGGAATAAATCCCATGAGTATCAGGTGTCAATTTCTCAAAGCTTGGGTGAGTATGGATCCGTTTCTGCCTCGTATTCTAAAATACAGTATCACTCAAACGTAAAAGCATCGAACTCGTTCAACATTGGCTACAACACGCAAATTGGTCCTGTGAACGTATTCCTGAACTACAACATGCTAGATTCTGAGTGGCAACGACGTTCACACAACTTCATGCTGAATTTAAGTATTCCACTTGGCAGTGGTTCTACCTATGCAGGCTATAGTTTCTCTAGACAAAACGATGGCAACTACTCACATGACGCAACACTTTCTGGCTCTACCTTAGAAAATAATGCACTGTCATATAGCTTGCGTACCGGTGTCTCTAGGGATGATCGCGGACGCGGCAATAACATTTATGCAAGTACCAGCTACAAGAACTCTATAGGTCAAGTAGCCGCTAGCTACTCACGTAGTCATAAGAACACCCAAACTCAGCTTAGTGTAAGTGGCTCGCTAGTCATTGATAAAGGTGGCTTGCTACTGGGTCAGTACCTCACTGAAACAGCCATTATTGTAGATGCTCCAGGCGCAGCTAACGTCAGACTACAAAGCCACCCAAGTATTAGTACAAACAGCTCTGGCAGGGCTCTTATTCCTTATGCTGCTGCCTACCGTGAAAACATGGTGTCATTGGCCCCTGACTACTATGATGACAACGTTACATTACGTCAAAACATCCAGTCCGTGGTACCTACACAAGGCGCAATTGTCGTAGTGACATTTGAAACAGAACAAGGCCGCTCCTATCTGTTCACACTGAAAAATGATGGCCGTAATGTTCCGTTTGGTGCCGCTGTGTACGACGCTGAAGGTCTGCAGAGAAGTATTGTTGGTCCTATAGGTCGTCTATGGATGACGGGTTTATTAGAACCACAAATCTTTACCGTCAAATGGGGTACTAACGGAAGTGCCAAAAGCTGCGAATTTTCAGTAGACCCTGAAGTCTTACCAGCCTCTACTGACACTGTTGAGAAGGAAATGACATGCGAATAATTTCTGCTGCTTTAGCCATGGCATTAGGCAGTTGCATACTTTATGCACCACATGTAGCAGCGCAATCGACCATTGCGGGCTGTGATATTCATACTAATCAGCTTCCTAACAAATACGACCCTTATGATTCTAGCCATTACAGAATAATACTATCAGGTGGTTGGAGTACTAATGTTTCAGTTCCGATTGACGCAGCAATAGGTTCAACTATCCATAGGATTACAGCTTGGGTGTCGCCAGACCTGAATTCAATTGCCAGCAATCAAAAATATGCTGCCAGGTTTATTCCCTTAGCAAACTGCCCTGCAGGGGTACAAGAGCGCTTCATGCCTACAGGTACTCAAGTTTCCTATGATGTATTTAGGCATAACCTTTCTACCATAGGCGTAAGAACTTATTATCCTTACGTTAATGCCACGTCAGCTCAACCCGGTATGACAGTTAACATATCTACAGCTCAATACAACATGTTGTATTTCCCCTTTGGGCAAGCAGTGGTTGAGTTTGTTTTGCTCAATCAAAACTGGGGGGCAAGCAGCAGCCAATTGCTTAACTTTCCAGCTAATCGTGTAGCCACTACCACTGTTGCAGGTTGGGGTGCAGATCAGCTATTGCGCTATGAAGTGCCGAGCAGTATCCGTTTCACACCAGAACCATGTAAGTTCGTCACTGATAAAAACATGACGCAAGACTTAAATCCGGTCGACTCATCCTTGTTCACCTCGGTAGGCACTACACTAGAACCTAAGCGATTCAGTTTGCGTATGCAATGCAACAGTACTAGACCCAAACCTAAAGTCACGTTTTCCGGCACTGCAGAAAGTGCTACGTTACCAGGCGTCCTAAAAAACCAAGCTACGACTAACCCCGCCTCTGGTGTGGGTATTTTGCTTGAACATATCCCTCCCAATGGATCCCCTACTCCTGTTCCCTTGGGCAGCAGCTCTGGCGTTACAACCCTCGTCAATAATGGTTCTTGCGGTGGCAACACTTCTTTCTGCGAAGAGTCGCAAATCAACCTGCAGGCCAGTTATTACAGTACTGCCGCAACGGTTACACCAGGTACTGTTCTGTCACGGGTGACAGTTACTGTTGAACACATGTAAGTTTCATACGCTTTGTAACTATTCAGATCGCCGCTACTGCGGCGATCTTGCTATGCTTGTTACAAACTTATAGCCTCAACAAGGAATAGGCATGATTACACTTCCTGAGCGCCCCGAGCTGCGGGCAGCTTTAGCGAAAATTATTGCTGAAGTTTGCCGTTGTGACGAAAAAGACTTGCTCAAAGATACTCCTTTTAATGAGATCATTGAGCACTACGATTCACTAGCTATGTTGGAAATTCTGTTGGGTATTGAAGCCAAATTCGATATCACCACAGACGACATGCTCCCCCCCGAATACCGCACACAAGAAGAGGTTGCCGAGCTTTTTCCCAAAACATTGGAGGAGCTGGTAGACCATACTTACAATGTTGCAGCACGCCTAAATAAAGAAGAACAAGAAAAATCGGTAGCCGCTGAAGATGCTGCGTCGACGACCGAAAGTGCAGAACTCACTCCACAAGCCCCTGCTGCTGTGCCTGACCTAACCACAGAGAAATCGGAAGCAGCGCCACGTAAAACTGCTAAAAAGGCGGCCAAGAAAGCAGCTAAAAAGGCAGCTAAGAAAGTGGCGAAAAAGGCGACTAAGGCCGTCGTGGAAACCGATGGTGCTGCACCAGAAAAACCCAAACGTGCTAGAAAGGCAGCCAAAAAAGCGGCAGATAGCACTGCAAATGCCCCTAAGCGTAGAACCACTAAAACCCCTTCCTCTAACTCATAATTGCTGAGCATTGCTACATGAAACGTCGTGTTGTTATCACTGCTATGGGTTTGGTTTCGCCTATAGGCCATAACCCAGAAGATTTTTTTACTGCATTGCGTGAAGGGCGTCATGGTGTACGTCCGCATACTGAACTGAAGCTCAGCCATTCAGTAGGTTGGGTAGATGCTGATCTGAACAAAGACTTGCCGGGCAATCAAAGCATGATGCTAGATAGGGTTAGCAAAATGGCATTGTTTGCTGCCCGACAAGCACTGTCGCAACAACCGCTATCAGCTGAAGACCTAACGCAAACTGGTGTATACCTTGGTACAGGAATTGGCGGTATTAAAGCACTGTGTGATGCTGTAGCGGGTCATCACAACATAGGCCCAAAAATTGTACAGTTGGTCATTCCAGCCGCCATGCCTAATGCGCCTACTGCCCATATTGCACAATTAATGTCATGCACCCAAGAGGCACAAACCTACGCTACTGCCTGCACTGCCGGTTCTGTTGCTATTGGTGAAGCATACCGTCGTATCCGTGATGGCTATGTAGACACTGCACTCGCGGGGGGCACGGAGGCAATGATTCAACCAGAGCTACTTAGGGCTTGGGAACAGTTGCACGTGTTATGCGTAGACCAAGAGACAAACCCAGAAGGTGGGTGTAGACCTTTCAGCCTAAAACGTAGTGGTTTTGCGTTAGGTGAAGGTGCTGCCATGGTCATGATGGAAACACTTGAGCATGCGTTGGCTCGTGGTGCCACCCCCTTAGCTGAGGTTATTGGTTACGGTGTTAGTAATGATGGTACACACCCCTTGCGCCCTAATCCCCATGGCCAAGCGCTAGCGATCTCTCGTGCACTACAAGATGCCAAGATCAAACCCAAACAAGTGGAATACATCAATGCACACGCAACCGGCACCATGACGGGCGATCGCATTGAAACTGAAGCAATTAAAAAGGTGTTTGGTGATCATGCCAAGAAGTTGGCTGTCAGCAGCATTAAAGGCAATATGGGTCACTTAATTGGTGCCTGCGGCGCGTTAGAAGCTATCAGCACCATCAAATCCCTGCAAACAAAAATCTTGCCACCTACGCTGCACTTTGCCCCCGGTGATGAGCTATGTGATCTAGATTACGTTCCTAACAAAGCCCGCCAATTGGATAAACTGGATATTGCCGTCAGCAACTCCTTTGGTATGGGTGGTAACAACGCGGTATTGGTGTTTAAAGCCTATAAAGAATAAGCGTTGTCCAACGACCAACTAACGGGCTGTGCCGCACATTGTGGCACAGCCCGTTTTACATGCTGCTCCGTCTTGTCCAGCCTATTTCTCCCCTCTTACCGATTTTTTTCTTTTCCACACACCTCCTAGTTATCCACGTCTGCTGTGAATAAGCTTGGGGACAGTGGCAGAACAAGCCTCGCTTAGCTAATCCACACGCCACTTTGCACAGGCATGGCTAGAGAATGCTCACCACTCTGCTTCCTCCTCTACCTTGCCATGCTGATCCGGCAGTGCCATGATAAGTGTCTACGGTCATACTGATTTTCTGGTGCCGCACATGCCGTAAGCTGCACCCGCTATGAAAAGGAAACACGATGAAAGCGATACAGTTATCCTACCCCGGCGGTATAGACGCCCTAACTACTACCGAACTGCCTCAACCACCTGCCCCGCAAGCCGGGGAAATTCAAGTGCAACTGCATGCTAGTTCGTTGAACTTTCATGATCTATTGGTGGCCAAACATACGACGGCCGCGCAAAAGGGACGTATCCCGTTGTCTGATGGAGCAGGCGTAGTCACCGCTGTAGGCGCAGGTGTCACTGAGTTTGCAGTAGGCGATCAGGTCGTCTCGTGCTTCTTTCCCACATGGCAATCAGGCCCAGGCTTATTAGCCGACTTTAGTACAGTGCCTGGTGATGGCATAGATGGTTATGCCCGTGAATACGTGAATGCCGCCCCCACCGCGTTCACCCTTTCGCCCACAGGCTACAGCCATGCCGAAGCCGCTACGCTAACTACAGCGGGGCTCACCGCTTGGGTAGCCTTGGTAGAAGACGGCAAGCTCAAAGCGGGTGATACCGTTTTATTGTTAGGTACAGGTGGCGTATCCATTTTTGCCTTGCAGTTAGCTAAGTCTATGGGCGCTCACGTCATTGCAACTACATCATCACACGACAAAGCTGCCCGTCTAAAAGAGCTGGGTGCAGACCATGTGATTCACTATCCATCTACCCCTGAATGGGGCAATCGTGTGTTAGAGCTTACCCAAGGCCGTGGCGCAGATATTGTGGTTGAAGTAGGTGGCCCAGGTACCTTAGCGCAATCTATACGCGCTGCCCGTGTGGGTGGTCACATTGCACTAATTGGTGTGCTGACCGGTTTCTCTGGCGACATCCCTACGCGTGAACTTATGGCGAAACGCGTCTCGGTGCAAGGTGTGTTGGTAGGCAGCAGAAGCGCACAGCAAGACATGGTACGTGCCTTAAATCAGCAAACATGGCGCCCTATTATCGATCGCAGCTTCCCTCTGTCTGAACTCAGCAAAGCGTTCAACTACCAAGAGTCTGGACAGCATTTTGGGAAAATTGCGATAGAGATTTAAGGGCTTTCTTAGGCCAGACATAATCTGACTTTGCCGTCATGATAAGGGGGAGGTAACGACGCAGTTGCTCGTTACTTCCCCTAGCTCCTTTAGAGGTGATGATTCCTAACAGTGGAATACCTTTTAGTGGGCTTGCTCAGCATATTGCACCGTGATCGTCCCGCTTTCCTGTGTGAGCGGTAATCGCACCACCACCACCACCACCACCACCACCACCACCACCACCACCACCACCACCACCACCACCACCACCACCACCTCCTCCTCCTCCTCCTCCTCCTCCTCCTCCTCCTCCTCCCTCGTACAACAACACACTATTTTTAATTCTCAGTGCTACAATAACAATCCATCTAGACGGATTGTTATGAGCAAAATTAACCGACCTAAACAACCAGAAGTACTACGTGCCAAGATTCTAAAAGCCACCCAGGACGTACTACTGAGCGAAGGCCTTGCTGCACTCACACAAGAAAAAGTGCTTGCCCAACTGGATATTTCCAAAGGTGGCTTGCAGCATCATTTCCGCACCAAACAAGACTTATTGGATGCACTGTTTGATCATGTGTATGAAGGCTTTGAAGAGCTGTATAACGATGCCTTGGCACAAGAACCGGAAGGCCCTGCACGCCATATACGCGCCTATGTAATTGCTGCCAGTCGTAGTGGCAGTGAAGAAAAACTCTGGGGCCAGACCTTAGTATTACTTGCCGTAGGTAATGCCAATTACCAAGCCAGATGGCAACGTAGCCTAGAAGATATCGCCAAAGCTGATTCATTAGATCCCGGCAAACAATTAGCCTGCAGATTGTTTGCTGATGGCTTGTGGTACAGCTTGGTCATAGGGCCTGATCATCATATGGATCACGTTCAAAGCGCCCTACAACACATCCTCTCTCTCACCGAGTAAAGCACTCATATGTCATCTCCCTACATACCTCTAGGCATCGCTATTGTTGCTGAAGTGATCGCCACCACCGCCTTAAAATCTTCGGACAGTTTCACTCGTTTGATGCCCAGCATCATTACTCTGGTAGGGTACGCCATCGCTTTTTATTGTTTATCCCTAACGCTGAAAAGTATCCCTACAGGCATTGCTTATGCCATATGGTCTGGCGTGGGCATTGTGTTGATTTCGCTAGCTGGTTGGTTCATCCATAAACAAACTCTGGATGTGCCAGCGTTAATAGGCTTGTCGCTGATTATTGCTGGCGTCATTATTGTGAACGTATTTTCTAAGAGTACCGCGCACTAACGTGCTTTAGAGTTATACCGTGGCCTGATAGGAGACTTGCCCATAAGCCCGTTCAATCACGGCCACCAAATCTTGTATGGTTTTATGTTGGCTTTTGTTCTTCGCCACAAACATAGAATACAAATGGCGTAGTACTGGTTCTGCCCTACCCTGAAAGGGGCTAACCAATAATCCAGTCTCTACTTCGTACTTCACAATACGCTCGCACTCTACATAAAAACCCATCCCTTCTTTGGCACTTTGTATGGCCTGTATGCCGCTGTTGAAATGAATGGCGTTACGGAAGTTAAAGTCTTCTATGCCATTCACTCTAAACCAATCTGCCCAATCCACTTCTTGATTATCGTTAAAAATCAGAGGAAACTTCAGCACATCACGAGGATGGCGAATTTTCTTCGCTAAGGCGGGTGCACAATACGGCATCAAGGTATTGATGCCCAAACGTTCTACCCCTTTTTTCTCCATGAACGACTCACCATACAGTACGGCAATATCAAACTCTCTAAACCGGTCAGTATGGGGAATGTACTCGCTGATGACAGCAAAACTCACCGACTCATCGCTAGTCTTCATGTAGTTTTGCAGTGCAGGGTTAATAATTTTGCTGCAGAACGTGGGGGAACTATAAATGCGCACCAAACCTTCGTCTGCTGCGGTGACTCCCCTAATTCCATCACGGATTTCACGCAGACCTTTTTCCACAGCCTGCAATAACATACGGCCATCTGCCGTCAAGGCTAACGCCCTACCCTGACGGCTAAATAGCTCTACATTGAGATCCTCTTCAAGCTTGCGTATGGCTTGGCTGACAGCGCTAGGAGACAGAAACAGCTCCTCCGCCGCCAGCTTGAATGACTCCATTCTCGCTGCAACCTCAAAAATCTCTAACCCGCTTAAATAGCTTGAAATACGCATTGTCGCCATGCTGACACCACCTTCAATGCCAAAATGGCTAATGCTAGTGGTACAGCCTGCCGCTACACAGATGCCAATATCACCTATATAACGCCTCCCTCTCGTGTGATAGCCACTCTTGCAGCACCAATTCCACGGTAATGCATACGGGGGCTTCGGCACGTACAAACCTGCCTGAATAGACTACCCCTTGATTATCGGCCACCATGCCAAACAGTTTGGCTTCAGGCTGTGAACCGTTACGCGTCACTTCACCACGCAGGGTTAACAACTCTACGGCATAGCCCGTAATATCAATGGGTGCAGCGTTTTCATGGCCAGGCTCATTTACTAATAACTGCGCCCTGAATAAGCTACCCAGCCCGCCCTTCACCAGTACATGATCCATCTCGTAGTGAGCACAGATATCTTCTATGCCCAACACAAGGTCATCATTGCATTGCAGTCTGGCCTTCACGATGCGACCTGGCTCACCCTGTAATAGTTGTGTCGTCATACCCTAGTCTCCGCAGAGACTACGGATGGATGAAACACATGCATCTGGGAAGTGCTGTCTTTCTTGGCTACAAAACCAATCTCTGCCGTCACTAATACTTGCACAGACAAGCCTTGTTTACCGACCACACAACGCGATAAATCTAAATGGCCACCAAAGGTGGTTTGGCTGGATTGTTCGATTAGGCAACCATGACAATGCACCAGTGGCAATCCGTACTGGTCTTCACCCAATACCGCATCACCGGCCAATAACAAACATGGCCCAAACTCGTGCCCAGCGCCATATTTCACGATGAATTTTCCTGCGCTATCAGGGGGAGCTGTGTGGCATACCCCGCTTTCTAAATAGCCAGGCTGAAAAGATAACAAGGCAAAACGTATATGTTGTGCCTGCTGTAATTGCTCCTGTATGGCCTGACTGATGGTCTGCCCTTCAGGTATATGAAGAAGAAACTCTTTTTCCCCATACGCAGCGGCTGTCAAAGCACGGCTTTGTAACATGGCAACTCCTCCTCCGGTGCTGAGGTTATCAACCCGGCATAAACAAGTACGTGTCATACTTTATAAAGCTGGGCAGCCTTGTGAGCTGCACAGCATTACCTGCCTACACACCATCAGTAGGACAGCATTTTTCGTATTTCTTTTTTAACGATCTTGCCATACCCAGACTTGGGCATGTGTTCCCAGAAGTAGTAATGGGTAGGCTGCTTATAGCGGGCAATCCTTCCCTGAATGAAGCTTTGCATTTGTTCGGTGTCTAAGGTAGTACCATTTTTAGGCACAATCACAGCCACCCCCACTTCCCCCCATTTCTCGTCAGGAATACCTAAAACGGCGATCTCGGAAATATGTTCGTGGGTGAGGAACACTTCTTCGATTTCGCGTGGGTACACATTAGAGCCACCCGAGATATACATGTCGGAATGACGACCTGTGATGTACAAGAATTGCTGCGCATCCATATGGCCTATGTCACCAGTATGGAACCACCCAAACTTAAAGGCTTCAGCATTGGCTTTGTCATTGTTGTCATAGCCCTTGAATACCGCAGGTCCACGTACGCAAATCTCGCCTGTTTCAAAAGGCGGTAGCCGGCGACCTTGTTCATCTAGAATCGCGACTTCCATACCAGTACGCGCATAACCGCAGGTACCGACTCGGGCATCTGGCGTGTCTTCTAGATCGTGTAAGTGCGGTGGCAATACCGTGATGTTTCCGGTGACCTCACCCAGACCATAATATTGCACCAGCACCTTCCCTAATTTTTTCAGGGCGTGTTTCTGGTCACTGCGGTACATAGGAGCACCCGCATAAATGACATACTTCAGCGAGCTGTGGTTATAGCGATCTACAGATTCGTGCTCAGTAAGAATTTTCACAATAGTAGGTACGGTGAACATGTTGTCCACACCGTATTTTTCTACCAATGACCAGACCTCTTCAGGCTCTAACTTGCTGCTGGCAGGCACCACACTAGCTGCACCACGCGCCACGTTAACCAACGCATGAATACCCGCACCATGTGAAAGCGGAGCCACCACCAACGACCTAGACTGATGCGTTAAGCCCGGCATTAGATCAGCTAAGTGATTGGTGATCACAAATGCCATTTGACCGTGCGTCAAAATACCGGCTTTGGGCATACCTGTTGTGCCAGAGGTATAAAAGAACCACAGCGGATCGTCGTACTGTACCTCGGCGGCCTCAAACTCGCCGTCCTGCCTGTGGCTACTAAGCAAGGTGTCGTAGCTTAGCTCGCCCGCTTTGGCATCACCTATAGCAATTACATGCTGCAAGCTGGTGGATGCATCTCGGCATGCTTGTACATGCGAGTCGAAACCTTCGTCGTAAATGATGACACTGGCACGACTGTGCTCTGCCAAATAGCTGATTTCATGTTCGGTAATGCGTACATTGGTAGGCACCCATACCGCCCCCAACTTAAACGCCACCCAACAACTTTCAAACAGCTGGATACGGTTTTTAGCATGCACCAGAATTTTGTCGCCATGCCCTACGCCTAATTGCTGCAACGCATGTGCCATGGCATCTACACGCGCATTCAACTCTTGCCAGCTATAGTGCTGCGTACCTTGTAGATACGCAGGCTCGTGCGGCAAACGGCGGCTGATATCCGTTAATAAAGACCCAAGGTTTTTAACTGTGGACAGCATGTTCTACCCTTTTAGTTACACCCTAGTAGGCTGACGTAGTTCGCCACAGCAGCCCCACCCATATTGAATACACCCGCCATATCCGCATGCGGCAACTGCATATCACCCGCTTGACCGGTAAGCTGCATTGCTGCCATCACGTGCATGGACACGCCTGTTGCACCGATGGGGTGCCCCTTGGACTTCAAGCCGCCAGACGGATTAATAGGCAAAGCACCATCTTTGCGACTGACGCCATCCAAAATAACGCGAGCTCCTTGGCCAGGTTCAGCCAAGCCCATCACTTCGTATTCGATAAGCTCGGCAATCGTGAAGCAGTCGTGGGTTTCTACAAACGACAGGTCACCAATGCGTAGCCCTGCTGATGAAAGCGCTTGCTGCCACGCTAAACGTGCGCCTTCAAACGCAATAGGATCGCGCTTGCTAAGCGGCAAGTAGTCGTTCACGTGTGCCACGCCGAGAAAATCCACACGGTTAGCGTGATTAGGCGTGTAGTGCCTATTGCTAATCACCATTGCTGCCACACCGTCGGACACCAATGAGCAATCGGTACGTTTTAATTTGCCTGCCACATAAGGATTTTTTTCAGACTCTTGTCGGCAAAACTCGTAGCCGAAATCTTTACGCAAATGTGCGTAGGGGTTATGTACGCCATTAGCGTGGTTCTTAGCGGCAATAGCGGCCAAAGCATCCAGTTGATCGCCGTAGCGCTCGAAATAGGTCTTGGCAATAATGTGGCCAAAAACGCCCGCAAACCCACCTTCTACTTCCGCCTCTTCTTCGGCATACGAGCACTTCAATAACACCTTGCCCACTTCAGCGGTAGGCAACGTGTTCATCTTTTCGTAGCCTATAACCAAAGCATGTTTGCTTTTACCAGAACGTACCGCATCCAGCCCGGAGTGCACGGCCGCCGAACCGGTAGCACATGCATTTTCTACGCGCACAGCAGGACGAAAACGCAGTTCTGGCACCTGATTGAAAATCAGGGAAGACGGGAAGTCTTGGTACAAGAACCCGCCATTGAAATGCCCAATATGTACGGAGTCTATGTCTTCCCAGTCTAGCCCAGCATGCTCTACAGCTTGAGCGGCCATTTCAGCAATGGTGCGCTCAACATCCAGATTATCCAATTTGCCAAACTTGCTATGAGCCCAGCCTGATATAGAAGCATTAATCATTACCACATCACCCTACACATTAAGGTTGCAACACACCTGAAGCCAGGAAACCACCATCCACCGGCAACACATGTCCATTGATATACGACGCCCCTTCCGAGGCTAAAAACAGCACAGCGGCCGCGATTTCATTACTGCTACCGTAACGCCCCATGGGCACACGATCGGTATAGGCTTTGCGCGCCTCATCGCTGTGCAACACTTGCGTAAGCGGTGTCTCAATAGGGCCTGGAGAAATACCATTGGCTGTGATGCCGTACTCAGACAGCTCAATGGCCATTTGTCGAGTCAGGCCATAGACAGCAGCTTTAGAGGTGCCATAAGCGGCGCGCCCAAAACTGGCGATTTCACCGCTGATAGACGCCAGATTAATAATGCGCCCCCAACCGTTCTTTTTCATGAGCCTGCCCGCATACTGCGACAACAAAAACGGCCCCGTAACGTTGACGCGCATGACTAAATCCCAATGCTCTTTGGGGTATTCCAAGTAAGGAATGGTTTTAGCAATTCCGGCGTTATTCACTAATACATCGCAACGCCCGTACTCACGATCTAGATAATCAAACAACCCCGCAATTTGTTCTTCGGAACCTACGTCGAGTTTGTAGAAATCTACGGTGCAGTCCTGCGCTCGTAAGCGCTCTTGCAACAGCAATGACCCTTCTTCGTTAATATCGGAAATGACGGTGATATACCCATTGGTGGCAAAGGCTTCCACGATGGAACTGCCTATGCCGTTCCCACCACCTGTGATCACTGCTACTTTTTGATTCATCATGCTATTCATCCATTACAAAAAACCGATGGAAATCCAAGGCACCAAGGCAATGAAGATGGTGGTTACCAACAGCACTGCGAGGTATGTCCAACTTTTCGGCATCACGTGATCGGCATTCACTTTACTGATCGCGCTGGCCGCATAAAAACCAATTCCTAGTGGTGGTGCAAACAGACCTATACCCATAGAAAGAATGATGACGATGGCGTAATGCACATCATGAATACCCAGGGACTGTGCCGCTGGAAACACCAAGGGGCCAAATAGCACGATGGCGGGAATACCTTCCAACATGCTGCCCAATAAAATAAACACAGCAATACTGACCAACAGGAAACCCACTGCGCCACCTGGCATATTGGTAAGGTGCTCTACCAAATACGACGAGAACCCTGACTGTGTCAGCGCCCAGGCCATGGCTGTAGCTGCACCGATGATCAGCAAAATGGCACCAGATAACGAGCACGCTTCTACCAACAACTTGTAGGTATTAGAGAAATCCAGGGAGCGTGTGATGCGCTGCAAGATGAGCGCATAAGCAATCACATACACAATCCCGATGGCAGCCACTTCCGTTGCTGTCGCAATACCATTCACCACGCAGAAACGAATCAAGATAGGCAGAAAAATGACCGGCAAGGCATACAGCAATGTGCGCATCACTTGGCTCATCGGTGCTTTTTTCACCCCTTTGAGATCAATCTTGCGCGCTTTGTAAGCACATACCAGAGCGATGGCGACCGTACATACAAAGGCTGGTAACAACCCACCAATGAACAGCGCACTAATGGATACGCCACACACCGCCCCTACCGTAATCAATACCAAGCTAGGTGGAATGGTTTCCGTCATAGCACCAGTTGCCGACAACAATGCAGCCAGCTCGTGCTCATCTGCCCCGCGTTTTTTCATTTCAGGGAACAACGCCGGTGCAACCGCCGCCATATCAGCTACTTTGGAGCCTGAAATACCCGACACCAAGAACATGGCTCCTAGCAATACGTAGTTCAGGCCACCACGTACGTGTCCCAGTAAAGACGACATAAAGTCGATCAATACTTTGGCCATACCGCTAAGTTGCAGTAAGGCACCCAAGAAGATAAACAGCGGCACCGACAACAGCACCATGTGCGACACGCCTTCGTCGATACGGCTCACAATGATCATGCTAGGTACTTCGGCCACATGCACCACATACGCCAAAGTGGAAATACCGAAGGCAAATGCGATGGGAATACCGCAAATCACCGCAGCACCTAACATCACCACAAAGAACAACACCAAGTTCAAGTTGCCCAGGTCGTACAAGTCGTAGGCGAAGTAATCAATGGCATACCAGATCACCGCTATGACTGCTGCTGAGGCCAACACACTGGCCACGCTGGAGCGCTCTATTAACTGTGCTACAGCGATAAACACCACCAACCCAAAGCCCACGGGAATAGCTGATGCTCTGAAGCCATCAGGTACGTTTAGTGCAGGCGACGTCACGGCCATTTGCTCAGAGGCATGTGTCATACCAGGTTCTAGTAGCAAACAGGCAAACACCAACACCACCATCAAACCAAAGGTTTCCAACCACGCTCGATTGGACTCTGACAAACGACCTACCACGGCTGTTAAGCGCATATGTTCAGAGCGGTTTAGTGCCACCACCGCCCCCATCATGCAAAGCCAAATAAATAGGGATTGCGCTAGCTCATCGGACCACACCAATGGGCTATGCAGGAAATAGCGGAACACCACGCTCACAAACAGGATCAACGACTCTACCAGCAGCAATGCGACTGCCAATGCTTCCACAGCACGCATTACTCCTGTTTTGAAGGCTAAGAAACCATGTTTGAATGAGTAGGTAGTGGGCGCTGGCATGACCTCGGCCCCCGCACTCATGACAGGCTCCCTACCGCGCGTTCTAGGGTGCTCCACAATTCATTGCCAAAGGTTTTATGCCATTCTTCATAAAAGCCGGCTTGTCTGAGCTTGTCACGGAATGGGTCTGAATCTACGTCGTTAAAGACCATGCCTTGGCCCTCTAACGTATCTTTGATGTTCAAAGACAATTGCACCAAATCAGCACGCTCATTCATGGCAGCTTGATTAGCGTGTTTTTGAATTAAGGCTTGTACATCGTCAGGCAGGCTTCTGAACTTGTTTTTATTGGCTAAGAACCAGAAACCATCCCACATGTGGTTAGTCACGGATAAATATTTTTGTACTTCGTACAACTTGGCACTTTCCACCAAGGTAATGGGGTTTTCTTGCCCATCAGCAATTTTGGTTTGCAGTGCTGAATACGTTTCGGCGAAGTTAATGGTGGTAGGGGCTGCATCAAAACCCCGGAACATAGACGTCCATAATGGGCTTGGGGGTACACGTAGCTTCAGCCCCACCAAGTCTTCTGGGGTATAGATGGCTTTATTACTGGTAGTGATGATTCGGAAACCGTTATCCCAGATTTTTTCAAATGCCATCAAGGACGAGTTGTCTTCGATAGTTTGACGTACTGCGGCACCCAAATCGCCATCCATTGCGCCCCATACTTGATCGTAATTCTGGAAGGCAAACCCTACTCCAGAGATTTGGGTATTGGTAATCAACGAACCCAAGATAATGGGCGACAACATAAAGAAATCTACGGCGCCAGAACGGATTTGTGCCAAGGTGTCAGTGTCGTTACCCAACTGGCTGCTGGGATAAATACGAATTTCGATTTCACCATCAGACTCAGCCGCGATAGCTTCTACCATTTCTTTAGCCCGTATATTCATAGGGTGGCTAATAGGTAGATTATTGGCGTACTTCAGTCTGAATTTAGGGCGTTTTGAGGCCCATGCAGGCTGAGTGTAACCTGCACCCAAAACTGTTGCTGCGGTGAGTAAAGAACCAGCCTTAATGAAATGTCTACGCGTAACGTTACTCATTTTGTCTCCTCCTTGAGGATGGGGAAACAGACTTCAATAAATAATGTTTTAAGAGGCGAAGTCTGCGTTTTTATAATTTATGAACGAGACTATATTGCCCGCGAAACATAGGGCTAACAAACGATAAATTTTGCTTTATAAGTAAGCTTAGCTAACCTATAGCAGCCCTTAATTCATGCACCTTTCAGAACCTAAGGACATACCCTTAACTAAGGGATAAACCGGTTGACCTGATCGTATTTTTCTTCTGAGCAGTTTTTGACCACCCCTGCAAGATGGGCTTGGCTACGAGCTTTGTGACAGATGTCATCAGACTATCCCCAAGCTTATGCACAGTAGCTGTGCACAACCTACAAATAGACACACAGCTAGCATTTGGAACCAAAGTTTTTTGCTCTAAATCAATAGTTTATGCTTTAGTTATCAAATCCAAAGCGATGTTGAGCCAAGTCAAATGCTGGCCAAGAACCTCAGTCTATCCTGTTCTCAAATTACGAGATTTACTGCCTAGACTGCATGTGATCTACCGTTTTACACAGGCACAATTAAGGTGCCTCACCTTGGGGGGTAAAGATGAAAAAAACCAAAAATTTGCGCTCGGCCAGTAAGACCATGGGAATTTTTCCATCTGGGGACAGCGCTGAACAAGCAGTCAAAGAGCTATCTCATATTTTGTCTGACGACTCAACTCGAGTCATTGTGGTTGAACCCAACGACCCCGCCTTGGAAGCCAAACTAAAAAATGAATACACCCATATGGGGCAAGCGGCTATTTCTGCACACATCTGGTCTGCGGTTATAGGGGTACTAGTAGGCGTTGTGTTCTGGGCCATGCTGTATTACTCCAAGATCCCAATGTTCGTGCATGAAGCACCTACAGCGCTGCTCGGATCCATCTGTGTTTTCTTGCTGATTGGCGTACTCATAGGCTGTTTAGTCGCCTACATGCCAAGCGGAAACAACATTATTCGCCCCACCAAAGAAGCAACAGCAAACGGCAAATGGGTGGTTATGGCCTACCCCATTTCAAGCCGTGAAAAGAAAGCTGCTGTGGCCTATTTTGGCCAACAGAATCACGCTAGAGCATAATTACTTATAAGTGAGTTTCTCCCTCTGCACGCCCTAACATTCTTGTAATGTTCAGGGCGCTTTTTTTTAGTGACTGCGTTATCCACTGGATGTGTGCATAAGTGTGGGGAAAGCCTAGGCATACCTTGCTCAACGCGAACAAATACGCGCCTGTATCAGCACTGGGCAAAAACTGCTCAGTGCCACATTACTCACAATAATTAACATCTTTGTCGTGTTATATATGCAGCAAAAACATGCTTTATTCCCCCTGTATATAACGCGTCACCGTATACTTCTAATTTTCCCTGCTAATTGAGAATTTTATGTTGAAAATCGTTTCCCAAGCTGTGACTGCTGGTGCTCTGAGCCTGGCTATGTTGAGTCCTGCTGCTGCACAAGATGCACAAACCATGGTTGGTTTGGCTGAGTTGGGTGGTGTAATGCACGCTGCTGCCGAAACTTGCGGCACTTACTCCAGCTCTGAATTGGCTGAAATGAAATCCCAACAAATGACTGCTCTGAAAGAAATGGGCGTGTCCGAAGCTGATTTCAACACCGCATTTGATTCTGGCTTTAGCCAAGGCAAAGAGCAAATCAGTGGTGCTACTGCTGAACAGAAAAAAGAAATGTGCGACGAATTGGCAAAAATGAAGTAATTCGTTGAACGATCAGGGAGCAGCGCGTTGTGCTGCTTCCTGAACTTGCCAAAGCTCGTGCCAATCACGCGCATATTGAACACGCATTTCATCTGCACTAATTTTCTTGAACCCTAAGGCTCGCCAAAACTGGTTTGCTGGTTCTTTATGTACATCCGTCTCTAGATGTACTGCCTGCACGGCTTTCTCGCCCGTCCAGCGCAAAATCTGCCCCCACAACAAACGCCCATACCCTTGTCGTTGCGACAATGGCCGTATATAGAACTCGGCTACATTCGCCACATCGGGATTCTGCGTATCTATCCACACGTTGGCAAACCCTACAGGCACCTTATCATCACACAGCAATAAAAATGCTCTAGGGCCTTCTGCATAACGCTGAATGAGCAAATCGGCATCGCACTGCTCACCCGCCCAGTTTTGATCCAAATACTCTTGGTATAGCGCAATGAAATTCGCCCAATGAGAGGTATTTGGCACAACCAAAATACTGTTCAGCATAGGTTTTCCTTGATGGTGGACGTTTTATATAGTGTGTTCTATAGAGGTGACCGCAGTATGTATGACGTGATTTACTCCCAACGATACTCCAAAATCTCGTCGCCTGCGTCATCGAATTCACCTGTAGAACGCCAACCCAAGTATCGATAAAAGCCATAAGACCTAACCTGCGCATCGGCTGCACAGCTAAGGAAAGGCCGCTCTACATCCGCTGCCTTCATGTCTTGCATCACCAAGTTCAGCAAGTGTTTACCTATACCTTGATTTTCATATTCAGGTAACAACGCAAGCACCAGCACTTCACCATGTTCTATTTCGCCAAAGCAATAACCCACCATGTGCTGGTCGTCTAAACACACATAGCCAAAAGACTCGCCGTTCTCTATGCCTTCAGCCCATGTTTGAGTCGTAATACCCAACTCGGCCAACTCGTCACGCGAGAATGCATTTTCACGTGTTAAACCACGGATCTCTATGCATTGGTCGGCATCAGAAGCAACAGCTGCTCTATAATGAATCATTGAAAACCTGTGAATAAATTTTGATTTACCATGTCAAAAAACATACAAGCAGCCTGCGGCGCTGTAATTATAGACAAGAATAAAATTCTACTATTAAAAAGAAAGAAAAATCCAGAATCTAACCACTGGGGAATTCCTGGTGGGAAAATAGACTGGATGGAAAAAATTGAAGATGCCGTAGCTCGCGAAACGCTAGAAGAAACCGGCGTTCACCTCACATCACTCTACTTGCTAGTGAACATTAACCACTTTGATATTGAACACGATGAACATTGGTTAGCAGGCGTGTATTTGGCGACATCCTACCATGGTGAAGCACAATTACAAGAACCCGAAAAACATGCTGATTTAGGCTGGTTTCCGCTGGATAATTTACCGTCCCCACTAACACAGGCTACCCAACAAGCGGTTGCTGCCTACACCCATTACAACGAAACCCCGCCCACCAAACTGGCATAACACTACAGGGGCTATATAGCCCCTGTTTTGCATTTACTCTGCTGCTTGTGTCTCTGCACTCACTACAGATTTCTGATGTAACTGCGATCTAAAAATTCGGTCATAAACCAGATTAAAGAAAAAGGCGAAGAACAAATAAAACGCCACAATCCATAAATCCATAATTAATGCTTTGACTAGAGTTATATTCAAATACCAAGAAATGAATGGTATTAGCAAGAACAATAATCCAAACTCAAATATTATTGCATGCAGCACACGATCTTTTACGGTTTTATCTAACTTACCGCGCAGTTGGTAGATGACTTTATCGTAAAGAATGTTATAAACAAAGTTCCAAAGCGTGGCAACAATGGATGAAACTATTCCCACCACGCCCATAGAGGCGATGGAGTACCCCAAAAAGTAGGTAAAAATGGGAATAAATAGCATCAATGCTATGGCTTCAAACATCAGGGCATGCCTGATACGGTCGGCTAAACTTCTGGCTTGCATCATCAATCCACGTTATACAGCGAAGCTTATGTTATACACGCAGCTTTTCTCTCTACCAAGTTGATAACCATCGCTTTAATAGATATATGAACCTTTCCATCGATCAACTACAAGCGCTGGTATGGGCTGTGCAAGCAGGATCTTTCTCGCAAGCTGCTAAACAAGCAGGACGCTCACAATCGGTGATCAGCACACACATTGCCAATCTGGAAGCCGATCTAGGAGTACAGGTGTTTGATCGCAGCACCCGTATTCCTACGCTGACACCAGAAGGTGAAAGAATTTTCCAAGAAGCGGAGTTCATTCTGCAGCGCCGAGAACACCTCATCCAAATGGCGCATAGCTTCGAAAAACAACACGAAAGCCATATCGTCATGGCCATAGACGAGATATTTCCTGAATGTCTGGTTGGTAAGCTATTACATGAGTTTTCACTGCATTTCCCACACACTGAGGTAGAAATCTACTTCCCGCTGATGGATGATGTGGAAGATCTAGTAGAACAAGGCAAAGTAGATATAGGCGTTTCGTGGCGGCAAGCTCCTAGCCGCGACAGCCTACGTTTCACTCCCATAGGTAGCGTGCCACTGGTGCTGATATGCGGGCCAGACCATCCTTTGCGTGATGTATCACCTATTACCGTAGATGAGCTACGCAAACACAGACAAATTTTGATATCAGGCCGCAATCACAGCTTAAGTAAAAAGACGCTCAAACTATCACTGGAGTCGTGGTATGTGGAAAGCCACTGGGTCTCTATGCATATGGTGATGCAGCATATAGGTTGGGCATTTGTGTCCAAGTACGCCTACGATAACTTCTTACACAAAGACCAACTCGCTCTATTAGAAATACGTGATACCCAACTGCGTGATATAGACCAAAGCGTACATATAGATGTAATCACCAGCAAGAGCAAGCACATAGGCCCCGCTCTACATTGGCTGATACAACGCTTTCAAACTAGTGTACTGCCGTAGTCTTAGCGCACTGCTGTTGCCTTAATGGCTGCTTGATTTGCTTTCCAATAGGCATACAACCCTGCCACCTCATTGGTGCACAGCAATGGCATACATGCATGTAAGTGCTCTAACGACCAATCCCACCATGCCATTTCCAGCAATTGCTCAATCACATCATCGGGAAAACGTTTTTTAATCTGACGAGCCGGATTGCCGCCCACTACGCTGTAAGGCTCAACGTTTTTGGTGACGACTGCACGGCTAGCAATCACCGCTCCGTGGCCTATTTCTACACCTGGCATGATTAAGGCTTCGGTGCCTATCCACACGTCATGGCCCACAATGGTGTCACCCGCTGGTGCGTAAGCGTTTTCAGCGCCGGCGAAAGCTGGCTCTTCTGGCATAAAGAAAAAGGGGAACGATGAGATCCAGTCGTGTCTGTGACCTTGGTTGCCCGCCATCATGAAGGCCACACCGCTGCCTAGGGAACAAAAATCACCAATGCGCAGCTTATCTACATCGTCGCGGTCTGGCATCAAGTAGCGGGCACAATCATCAAATGAGTGCCCATGATAATAACCAGAGTAGTAGCTGTAACGCCCCACCTCGATATTGGGGTTAGTGACTTGCTCCGAGAGCAGTTTGCCTCGGAAAGGACTTTCAAAATAATTCGTCATAATGTGTTTTACTCTATGATCTACGCCTATCCCTTGTGAGGATACGGCTTTGATACCTAGGGCTTTAGCGTAGACTACAATACTGTCTTTAAGCCCAAGTTGCTTACTGTATTCCTATTTCTTTCTCTGCACACCTATTAGCTATGTTCACAGGTATAGTTCAAGGCAAAGCACGCATTGCCACCCTTAAAGATCACAATGGTCTACGCACTCTAGAACTAGAGTTTCCTGCCGGTTTCTGCGAAGGGCTGGAAATTGGCGCTAGCGTCTCGGTGGATGGCGTCTGTCTGACCGTTACCGAATTACTTTCTGACACCATGGCATCCTTTGATGTCATGTTGCAAAGTCTGAACATCACCACGTTGTCGCAGTACCAAGAAGGCACCTTGGTCAACGTAGAGCGCGCCGCCAAAGACGGTGCTGAAATAGGTGGCCACCCGTTGTCTGGACATGTGGATTTCGTAGGTACCATCAACCTCATCCAGATTTTTGATGACAACAAACAGGTGCGCTTCAGTGTGCCGCCAGAGTTCTGCCGCTATATTTTTGCCAAAGGCTATATCGCGATTAATGGTGCGAGCCTCACCGTATCCGAGGTCAACAAACAAGAAAACTGGTTTGAGGTCTGGCTCATTCCAGAAACCCGCCGTGTGACCACGCTAGAAGACAAAGACGTGAACGACACCGTCAATATTGAAATAGAACGCGGCACCCAAGTGGTGGTAGATACCATTCGCGACAGCATTCAAGAAAGCCTGGGCAGCTTGCAACCTTTGTTAGAAAAGCTGCTGCAATCCCAAGGGATCTCGCTGGAAGAACAGTTATTCAGCCAGCAACTACAGCGCCTAAACCAATCTACCAAACCCTAAGCTCTGCAGCACCGCCTAAGCTTACATACATCCTGCCATCATCACGAGGCAGGATGTTTCTTTTCAGACTGTCGCACCAGCGCCCACACCATCACCAACGCAGCCAACATAATTCCCACGGCAGACCAAGATACGGCACTAAACGCCTTATCGAAGGCCTGTAACGCAGCGTGCAGCAACGGTTGAGCGGATTCCGCGGGCATATTGCCAATCAAATAACGCACCTCATCCAAGCTATCCACAGCACTAGGCAAATTCATACTGTTGGCGGTGGCCAGCATATAGGCACTGTAGACGGCAGACATCACACTGCCCATCACCGCCACACCCATAGCGCCACCCAGTTCATAGGATATTTCTTCTAGTGAACCCACCATACCCACCTGATTAGCCGGTGCTTGCTCTAACACCGCATACGAAGCTGTGGTCATGGCAGCACTTAATCCGCACCCCAACAAAATCAAGCTGGCGGCTCGTGGCCACGTACCCATATCATGCAGACTAGCAAAGCAAGTCATACCAACCAATGACAGCAAGATCGCCAACACCAACAAACGTTGGTACGGCAGATAGCGCATGGCATAACCGCTTAATGGCCCCGCTAATAATGCCGAGATAGGCAACGGTAGCAACACCAAGGCAGCATTAAAAGGGGAATGCTCTAACACCAACTGCAACTGCTGCGTAAAGGCGAACTCTACACCCGACAATGTAACGGTGCTTAAGAAGGCTGTAATCACCCCTGCGCTAAATAGCGGATTTTTAAAAATAGCGAAACTTAGTAGCGGATAAGGGCCATGCAGTTGCCTGTGAGTAAACCACCCCAAAAACACAAACGCCATGACCACACTGCCCCAAAAATAAGCCCATGAGGTATTGGGCAACGCGGCTTCTTTCAATGCACTGACAGCAGCAATTAAGCCCACCATCACCAACAATGAACTGTAGCCATCCCATTTCTTATGGGTAGGTGCAGGTTTTTGTTTGGGAACTACCCAGATACTCACCACCAAAGTAAGTACCACAATGGGCACATTAATCAGAAATACTGATCCCCACCAGAAGTACTCCAACAAGATACCGCCCACCACAGGCCCCATCGCCGCTCCACCGGCTGCAATGGATGACCACACGCCAATGGCTAACGAGCGCTCTTTTTCATCGGTAAACACATCACGAATAATCGCTAATGTTGCGGGCATCATCATTGCCGCCCCCAACCCTAAAGCTGCTCGCGCAATAATTAATACCAAAGAAGACGGCGAGAAAGCAGCCCACAGCGAGGCCAGACCAAACACCACCAAGCCACTCATGAACATACGACGGTGGCCTATGTGATCCCCTAGCGACCCCATCCCCAACAGCAAGCCTGCCACCACCAAGGAATAAGCATTCACAATCCACAACTTTTCACTGGTGGTGGTATGTAATGCCGCGCTTAAGGAGGGCAAGGCGGTGTACAACACCGTAATATCCACCACAATCAACAATAACGCACTGGCTACTGCCACCAATGTGAGCCAACGATAGCGATACGGTACTGCACTGTTTTCTGACAGCATACTTTCCTACTACTACAACTATTGATTGATAAATTGCTGATCGGCTAATCGCCTGTCCTCATCGTTAACGGATGTCAGCTTGGACAAATGTTTACCCAGCCAATGGCGTAAGTCATCCATGTAGCTATACACCACAGGAATGAACACCAGACTGAGTACGGTAGAGGTTAATAACCCACCAATTACCGCTGCGGCCATTGGCGCCCTAAAACCGGCATCAGCACCGGTACTGAGCAAAATAGGAATCATCCCCGCCACCATCGCAATGGTAGTCATCACAATAGGACGAGCCCGCTCTTTACCCGATTGCATCAATGCCTGAGCTCGGTCCATGCCGGCTCGGTATTTTTCCGAGGCAAAATCTACCAACAAGATGGAGTTCTTTGTCACGATACCCATCAACATCAAGATACCTATCACGGCAGATAAGTCTAAGGTTGCCCCTTGCAGCAATAACCCTGCGAATGCTCCACCCATGGACAGCGGCAACGCCACCAAAATAGTGAGTGGTTGCAGGAAGTCTTTGAACAGCAGCACCAAAACGGCATACACCATCAAAATACCGAAGCCCATGGCCAACGCAAATTTCTCGAACATTTCAGTCAGAAACTCAGCATCGCCATACTTCATCAGCGTTACGCCTGTGGGTAAGTCTTGCATCTCGGGCAAGGCATACACGCTTTCTAACACCGTACCTAAGGACTGCCCGGGTTGTAGGTCGGCCTCTACGGCAATACGACGCATGCGATCAAAGCGTTCAATTTGCGCAGGCCCCACCCCAAAGCGGACATCAGCCACCGTGTGTAAAGGCACCGTACCGCCATGTTGTGACGGTACTCGTAGCTGACGTAGAGTTTCCAAGTCATTACGATCTTGTTCGCTTAACAGCACACGTATAGGCACCTGCCTGTCTGAAGCCGTAAAGCGTGCCGAACTGGCGTCAATCTCACCCACCGTGGCAATACGTATTGCAGCACCTACGCTTTGTGAGGTGACACCGGCTCGCGCTGCCTCATCGGTACGTAGCTGTATTTGCAACTCGGGGCGTGCCAAAGGTTCTTTGACCTGTACATTCGCAATGCCACCCAATCCTTCCATTTGCTTACGCAAACGGTGTGCAGATTGCGAAAGCGCCTGCCCGTCAGCACTGACCAAAATCACAGAAACATCACGACTTTCACCACCCGTAAACGAAAACTGCACATCTTCGAATTGGGCTAGTTCACCACGTAAGCGTTGCTCTACCTGCTTCTGCGAGGCATCGCGCTGAGATAACGGCACCAACCGTATCAACATAGAACCCGACGCAACACCTGAGTTATCTTCACCGTCGCTACCGCTACTGGCGAACACAGCCTCTACTTCGGGGTGCTGACGCACCTTTTGCGACATGGCGACAATTTTGGCATCCGTTTGTGCCAAGGTAGCACCAGGAGGCAACTTCACCTGTATGTTGATCAGACTCTGATCCCCTTCAGGCATAAAACCCACAGGAATGAGCGGCAACAACATGGCTGATGCTACCAAAAAGATAGCCCCCAATCCTAAGGTGCGACGTCTATGATTCAGCGCCCATTCCAAAATAGACAGGTAACGTTTCAATACACCCTTCACAGGAGCTTGAGCGGCATGCAACTTGCTCGCTGGTAACGGCTGCAAAACATACGCTGCCAACAGCGGTGTTGCTAACCTCGCTACCAATAGCGACGCCAATACCGCCGCCGATACCGTCACTCCAAACTGCTCAAAATACTGGCCGATATAGCCGCCAATAAAACTCACTGGCAAGAATACCGCCACTATCGTTGCAGTAATGGCTACCACGGCAAACCCGATGGCATCCGCCGCATCAATAGCCGCTTGGTATGGTCGCTTACCTTGGTAGAGATGCTGCTCAATGTTCTCCACCTCTACGATGGCGTCATCCACCAAAATACCAATCACCAAGGTCAACGCCAACAACGTAATGCTGTTCAAGGTGTAATCCAGCAGCATCATGACCACAAACGTGGGCAAGATAGACAGCGGCAACGCAATTGCTGCCACCACTGTTGCACGCCAACTGCGCAGGAATACGAACACCACCAACACAGTTAGCAGTGCCCCTTCCAACAGCGTTTTCATGGACTCTTTGTAGCTATCTTCGGTGTATTTCACCAAAGACAAAATAGGTTGAATACGTATATCGCTATGGCTTTGTTGCAGTGACTGAACACCCTTTTCCACCAACTCAGCCACTACCGTATCGCTAGCGCCTTTGCTACGAAACACCGAAAAACCCACGACTTCACGCTCAGCTAATCGTGCTTTGCTACGACGCTCTGCACTGCCATCGTTGACCACGGCTAACTCAGACAACACCGCCCAACGCCCATCCGACAAAGCTATAGGCAACTGTGCCAGCTCATCCACGTCTTTGGTGCCGCCCAATATACGTATGGCCAGCTCTCGGCCACTTAATACGGCTCGCCCACCGGGCTCATCAATATTGCTGCGCACTAGCTGTGCGTTAACTTCCTCGGCAGTAATACCTAGAGCCTCTAGCCTATCAGGACGCAACTCTACACGTATCTCTCGCTTAGCACCGCCCAACCGTTGTACGCGCTGCACGCCTGGTTCGGCTAACAGCACACGGCTAACGCGGTCATCCACAAACCACGACAACTCTTCTGGCGAACGCTCGGTAGAACTGATGGCGTAATACAGAATTGCCCCACCCTCTACGTCCACACGTGTTACCTGCGGCTCTAATATGCTTTGCGGTAACTCTGAGCGTATGGTGGTGATGGCATCCCGTACATCGTTGGTGGCTCTGTCTGGGTCTACACCCAAGTTGAACTCAACGGTGGTCAACGAAGTGCCTTCATTTAAGGTAGACGTAATATGACGTACACCCGCCATCCCTGCGACGCTTTCTTCCACCTTACGGGTAATGGCATTTTCCAACTCGCTGGGCGCTGCACCGGGCTGTGTCACCAGCACCGTCACAATAGGAAACTCCACCCTAGGGTTTGAGTTAATAGGCAGCTTCATAAACGCCAACCATCCTGCGATGGTCAGCATAAAAAACAGCACTAACGTGGGAATGGGCCTACGTATAGCCCAAGATGACAACTGCGAATTCATGGCTGAGTGCGCTCCAACTCATGCACTTCTACATGATCGCCATCTTTCACAAACGCGAAGGCAGTAGCCACCACGCTTTCTCCGTTATTCAAACCTTCCACAATTTCCACCCACTGCGCATCTTGCCAACCTATACGCACAGGCTGGTACGACACCACCCCGCCGCTAACCACTTTCATCACGGCAGCTTCCCCTTGGCTATTCACCGACACGGCACTAGCCGGTACAGCAATCGCCAAGGTATGGCTAGGTAGCGTTAATTCTGCTCTACCAAACATGCCCGCCAGCACCACCGACGGTACGGCGTTCAAGGTGATACGCACCGACCCCATACGTGAGGCTTTATCCACTTGTGCTGATACCAGCCGTACAGACCCTGGCGCAGCTTCGGTTTGCCCTGTCCACTGCACAGCCGCAGGCATGCCATTATGTAACTGTGCTAACAGCCCCTCCCCTACATCGCCCTCCAGCTCAATCACACTATTTTTAGCGAGCGTAAACAACGCATCATTTCCCACTTGAGCTCCGGCCTGTGCATGACGCTGCAACACCAATCCTTCAACCGTGGCGACAATGCGCGTTTTATCCAACTGCTCTTGCTGCTCAGCTAACTCTGCTTGCGCCTTGTTCAGAACAGCCTGCGCAGCTTGCCAGGTTGCTTGTGCTGCTTGAGCTTGTGTACGTCGCTCATCCAACGTTTGTGCACTAACCGTGCCTTGGCTTAACGCGGTGACTCGTTTGAGGTTTTTCTGCGCTTCTTGATGCAGTGCTAATTTTTCCTGCAGTTCGGCTGTAGCGCTGGCTACACTCGCTTGCGCTTGCTGTACTTGGGCGCGTAGCACGGTGCTGTCTAACTCGGCCAACAACTGGCCGCGTTGTACGCGCTCACCTTGCTCTACTAACACGTTTTCTATGCGCAACCCGGTTAATGCCGTACCGACTTCAATGCTGTCTTTGGCGACCAACGAACCACTCACCCGTGCGCGTGGATGCAACACCACCTCATCGGCTTTGATGGTGCTAATGCGCAACAACGGCTCTTCGGGCACGGTGTCTTTGCCAGAGAGCAAAAGCCACATTGCCAGCAATACCAACACGCATAAACCGCCTATGCTCCACTTGCTTCGTAAGCCCGTCAGCACGGCGTTAGGTTTTTCTGTAGAACTATTCATAGTGATGCAGCAAACTGTACATTTTTTTGTTAGACTGATTAGTCGATCTATTATTTAGAAGATGCTCTACGCTGTCAACTTCTGCTTTGCGCACCTTATGCATTCACGTCGCCCATCCGCTTTGCGTCACTCTGTTATCGCACTTGGACTCAGCCTTGCGCTGTCTGCGTGCACCAACATCCCCACCTTGCCAGATCAACATGTGTCCCTCGCAGCAAACTGGGCACAACAGCATGCCTTGCTCTCGCAAACGCCTGATATTGATCCTGCTTCGTGGTGGACGGCTTTTCATGACCCCGTCTTGGATGCTCTGGTCGCCAAAACACAGGCACAAAACCTGTCACTGGCGCAAGCCGCCTATAGGTTGCATAGCGCCAGAGCCTTGATACAACAAGCTGTAGCGGCGGGTTTGCCTGAAATCACAGCAAAAGCCGAGACCCAACACCAGCGCAAGCTTTCTTCTTCGCATAATGCCTCGCCACTCATGGACCCCACAGTCGATGGTGATCTAGCCCCTGACTCTGAACGCACGACGGGCTATTACCAAGCTGGCTTTGATGCGGCGTGGGAGCTGGATTTATTTGGTCGAGTGTCATCGCAACGTGACTCCGCCCACAGCGCCGCCGGTGTAGCCTACAGCGATTTACGCCACGTGCATGTCAGCGTGATCGCTGAAGTGGTACGCAACTATGTGGAATTACGAGCACAGCAACAGCGGCTAGCCCTGACTGAACAAAATCTGGCAGACCAAACTACGCTTTTGCAACGCACTCAAGAAAGGCACGCAGCAGGCTTAATTGCCGATTACGAGAAAGACCAAATTCATGCTGATCTGATTAGCCTGCAACAGCAACAACTACAGCTACAGCAAGCGCTACAACAAACATTGCTGCGCTTAGCCGTATTAACAGGCGAATCTAGCGTGGATACAGAATTACGTGCGCTTTTCCCCCTGCCTAACCCGCAACAACTGGGCTTTAGCATGCTGCCCGCTGAATTACTACGTGTACGCCCAGCGATTCAACAAGCAGAATTTAAGGTGACACAAGCCAGCGCTGAACTAGGGGTAGCGCAAGCTGATCTCTACCCGCGCTTACGCTTATTGGGCAATCTCAGCATCAGCGATAACCTGACGGGTAAACCGTTATTGGGTCGTACAGAAATTGCAGGCGGCTCTTTTTCACTGAACATTCCGCTACTCGATTGGGGGGCCAGACGAGCAGTAGTCAATGCGCGTGAAGCGCAACTCGCCGAAGCCATTTTGGCGTACCGTGAAGCGGTATTAGAAGGCGTAGAAGAAACTGAAAATGCCTTGTTGGCGATCGCCACACACACTACTGTCGTGCAGCAAGCCCAACAAAAGCTGGCCTTCACCCAACACGCCTTAAACAGAGCCCAAGAGCTGTATCAGCAGGGCATGATTCCATTGCATGAGTTATTGGATGCTTCGCTGCAAAAACGTCGCAGCCAAATGGAGGTAGTGAATGCCCAAGCCGAACAGGCCAACGCTGTTATTGCACTGCATAAAGCGGTGGGTGGAGCGGCATTGCCTGCCAGTTTGCTAGACATGCAGTCCGCGCTACACCCACGCTCATAACTGTTAAGGCTGAGATGGTACCGTTTCGAGTAACCACTCCTTCATATCAGCGATTACCGTATCCAGATGTGTTTGGCCTTGCGCATCATTAAACACATGGTCCAACTGAGGATAGGTTTTATAGTGAATGTTTGTGCGCCCTGCCATGTTCATTTCGCCCATCATCTGCCCAACAGCAATGGGACTCACCGAGCGGTCTTGCCCACTTTGTATGATTAACACTGGTGAATTAACTTTCAGCAAAGTGGCTTGTTGATCATGCTCTCTCATGGCTTTCCACCAACGCACTCCATGATCGTTAATCGCGGCTGTTTCGGTGGGCACCCTGTCTAACATCGCAAAAAACCCATCTATATCTTTGGCGACTTCAGGACTGACTTCCTCGGGCGGAACCCCTGGTGTCATGCTAAACAACATGTCATCTTTAAACCAACGCCCACCACCATTAAAGGCGACACTGGCATCTACCACATCTGATTGAGCAGCCAACATAATCGCGGTTACAGCCCCCTCGCTACCACCCACAACAAGCACTTTTTTGTAGTCGTTTTGTTTTTGCAAGGCATCCAATACTGCACTGTAATCTTGAACACGCTGATAGATCGTATCGTTAATCAAGGTTTCCATCGGGCAATCAGCGCGAGAAGAATCGGCGTTCCACGCAAATGATGCATCTAAGCCGTATTTCTCCACTGTGAGTACATCGGCATTAGGCAGCATAGGTACAAAGGCCTCTTGTATACGTGGATTATTTTGCACGCTATTACAATCAGAACCCTGCATGATCACCAACAACTGCTCAGCCGGCTGGGACGCTGCTTGTTTCACATAATAAGTAATCTCTGAACCATCCGCTCGCGGCAACGTGACGGGTGTTTGCGCCCAGGCTGTTACCCCTGCAAAAACCAACATGCCACCTAGAGCCCATCGCTGCCAGTTGCTTACACCAACACTACTTTGCCTATACACGCTCGTACTCCTATACGTTATTCATGTCTTACCGTTACGCCACGTGTGAAACATAGTACACGCGGCACTTACTCTCACGTAGCTAAAAAGTGTGTCATCCCACTACACAAACATAGGTTGACACTTACCTCTGAGTAGCCTGCCTACTTCAGTGCACTCACAACAATCCATGCGCAGCGAACATATCCTGATAAATAGCGTGCACTACCGCATGCTTGCTACGGTTGTAGTCGAGCGCATTGTTGGTACCTCCGGCGGCATTGAATTTAGACGCGGCATAACGCTTCCTGTCGGCTTCGTGATTGCACAACCAATCCCTAAAGAGCACATGACGAATATGCTCTGGGCAGCCCGGAGCGAATATATGTAAGTTCACGCGTGGGGACTCATGTCGTAGCATGCGATGCTGATACCACGAAGGCTCCCGTATTGTCAGTTGGTAGCCCAACTGCGTTAATGCAGGTACATAGCTATCTTCGTCTGCAGGGTCTGCCACCAATACATCAATATCAATCACCGGTTTAGCAGGCAATTCAGGCACAGCAGTAGACCCTACATGCACAATGCTTAGCGCCTTATCACCCAAGGCTTGCTGAATACGATCGTGTTCATACTGATAGCGCAATGCCCACGCAGGATCGTAGGCTAACACTTCCATTTTCTCTATCTGTGGCTTGCCAGCTACCCACGGGTTTTCGTTGGGATCGCCATCCGCAAAAGTAGTGATGGAGTATTTGTCATGCTGTGTCCATGTACGACGAGTAAGGTCATCTACATTCACGATTTCCCTCAGCATTTGTATAATCAATTAATTAGTTGAATATTTCTCATAGCGCTCATGACCATCACTAGTCAGCCCACCACACAGTCTTCGCTAGGAGCATTGGCCGATATTGCTCGCACCTTGGCCAATGAACACCGTTTGGCTTTGCTCGCGTTATTGCATAACGAGGAATGGTCGGTAGAACAACTGGCTGAACGCAGCGGTTTATCTATTGCCAATACCTCTCAGCACCTGCAAAACCTAAAACGTGCTGACATGGTGCAAACTAGGCGTGATGGCAAGTACATTTACTACCGATCCAGTGCTGGCCCTGTTCAAGCGATTTTGAGCAGTTTGCAGCAATACTTAGCGTTTCAACACGAGCAAATACAAGAATTGCTCACTGATAATCAACATCAACGCGAACGGTTGGATGGGTTATCGGTAGATGAATTGCTAGTACAGATAAAAGCTGACAGCGTGGTACTACTGGATGTGCGCCCTGACGATGAGTACCGCACTGGCCACATACCTGACGCATTGCATATTCCTGTGCCTGCCTTGCAGGGCAGACTGCATGAACTGCCTACCAACAAAACCATCGTCGCGTATTGTCGAGGGCCTTACTGCGTGCTTTCCAGCGAGGCTGTGCAAATCTTGCACAGCAATGGTTTGCTCGCTACCAGACTGCCTGCAGGCTACGATGCGTGGCAAGCCGCAGGGTTAGCTACTGCCCAAACTCCTACACGCTAAGCAACGAGTACTGCTCAAGGCCGCAAGGCTTTGCGTATCATCTTTTCCAGAATATCCAGTTGTGCTTCCCATTTGAAGCCCGGCTGCATAATGCTGCGCCCTAATACACCATCACCCAACATCAACAACCACGTAGCAGTGGCCTCCGGTTCTAGCTCTAAATCGATTTCCCCGTTTTTCATGCCCTGTTCAATCAATTGAACCAGCTTCTGTTTATTGAAGTCTTCGTTTTCCAAAAAGATGGACATGACTTCAGGGTTTCGGGCGGCTTCGGCGCCTACTTCCAAACTTAAGCGGGCAGAGATAGGGTCGTGGTTCATCACATCAATAATGGTGCGAATGATTTGCACGATGGAGTCCACCACTGTTTTCTCAGAAGAGCATCGCTCAAAAATCTCAGTGAGCAATTCGCGGTCTTCTTTGGCGATTTCTTGAATAATTTCGTCTTTGGTGGCGAAGTAATGAAACACGTTACCAGGGCTCATCCCCACCTCTTTACAGATCTCGGCAGTAGACGTGGCATGGAAGCCCTTCTGGGAAAAACACACCATAGCGGCCTCAACGATTTCCTTGCGTTTGGCGCGCTGTTTATCGGTTAACGGTTTGCTGCTCATACTTCACTCACCTCCTTTGTTTAAAAATAGACTAACTGGTCTACTTATTAAATCACTTTTTTAGAATCGAGCAAAGCTCGGTTTCAATATGCCGTACAAACACTGTTTATTAATGCAGTTAATTGATACTGAACCCAACACATTACAGGCTATAAAGCATAGCCATCGTGCACTACGCAATGCCATTTCAATGCATGATACTGTCCATAAACATTGACGCTACCAAGCGCTAAAAAGGGGCCCCAGCCCCCTGCACCACCCTTAGAAAGAGCCTACTTCTTGACTGGTGATTTTGTGGATTTACTTGGTTTTAACGATGGCGTATTGCCGGGAGTATCTTTGTTATCACGGCGACGTCTATCCGGCTTACCTGTTGAATCAGCGATAGGCTTAGGGCCTGGCTTAATCCTAGAAATGACTATTAGCCTTTAGAAAATTAAGAGGAAAAGCCCTCTAAACCTGTATACGGGTTACGGTGAAAATCATCCGTAGAGGTCTACACCTAGGCCACCTCTAGTAGCTCAAGAAAGGCGGCGCATCCAACTCGACCACCACCTACTCCTTCGCCTGCATAGGTGTTGCGCAGTCTCTTTAATCAGGACTAAACAGCCACTACACCGTCGACTTATAGTTTTACTTATTTCTTATATAAATCAATAAAACAAATAAATCACCTTAATAATAAAAACCATGCTAAGGTAATTTAAAAATCATAAATAATAAAAACCAAAATATACCAAAGGATATTCATCCTATACCAAATACAAAGACTAATCGCTACATTATAAAAAATAAGCGATCTATACTTATGAAGTCGATACAGACCAGACCTCGTTAGGTAAGGCTCCTGTACGGAGAAACGCTACTGCCCAGAAACGTCCAAAGACGCCAATGGGTTTGAACAGAAACCATCGACTTAAGGTGGTTTATAACGTAGCTAGAGTTCACTCTCTTATGCCGTGCAGTGCTAAAGCTCAATGATTTGGGGTTCGTTGACAGAAGGCTATAGCCCTCTGCCAACTAGGTGCATGAACAACGGTGCTTCGCCTATCTGGGCCACACCTTGCGAACGCACGCCCCATTCTGGAGAGGCGTGTTTTCATTGCCTGTTAGTTTCCCAACTAATAGACGCCGTTACGGTGTCATCCTCTGGGTGAGCCGCTAAACCATGCACAGCAAGGTGTTTTACATGTTAAAGCTCTATCAAGCCACTACAGCACATGGTGCTGATCAGGCCGTTGGCCGTGTCAGCTGGGATCACCACGTCAACCCAGGGCAAGACGTGGTGCGTGCACTAGCCAGCACTTTTTCTCTGGATTCCAAGACCCTGCAAAAGCAGTTGGGTTCGTCGTGCCGCCCCTTGGCTATGGATTACCACGGCACCATGATGATTACGCTGGCGGTGACGAAGAAAAACGCCCCTACCGCCAAGCGGTTATTTGATATGGAATACCTAACAATTTTGATGCGCGATCAGCACATCGTGACCTTAGGCGATGATTCCAATCAATCCATTCACACTTTGCTAAATAGCTTCAATCAAGGTGCTCATCACAGTAGTGTACATACGCTGCTATTTCATATCTTGAAAGTCTGTGCAGGAAAATTTGTAGAAGCGCTTTCTGAAATCAATCATAAAGTAGAAGAGATTGAAAACGGTTTAAAAACCGCTATTCAAAATAAACAAATATTTCAGCTTTTGGAAAATAATAAAAATCTGAATTTATTATCCAGCACGCTGAAATCTAATTTGAATATTTTGAAGAAGATACAGCTACGACAGAAATTCTACTCAGACGAATCCAGTCATGCGTTATTGGCCGATGCCATTATTGAAACTGAACAAGCCCAAAGCATGGCCGAGATTCACAACATCAACCTGAGCAACTTGATGGACGCGTATTCAGCAGCCGTCGAGAACAACCTGAGTTTGGTCGTTCAGTATTTGTCTGTGTATGTCATTGTGGCAGCCGTTCCCATGGGGATTGCTGGTATTTATGGCATGAACACCCCCTTACCTTTCCAGGATGAACCGTATGCCTTGGCGGCACTAGCCGGTATTGCCCTGCTCATCGCCACTTTGTTGGTTGTCACCCTCAAAGTCCGTCGGATCCTCTAAGTTTCTGGAGAAACCCATGCTGCACATTTACAAAAGCGACGCCCAAGGCACACTGCTGAACGTTAAAGAAATCACCCACAACAGTCTGGTGTATCTGGAAAACCCTACCGCAGAGGAAATCCAAAGCACCGCTAAAACACTGAATATTCCACTGGATTTCTTTGAGGATTCTCTGGATAAAAACGAGCTGCCTCGCATTGAGAAATCAGGCCAAGCCTCACTGATCGTCGTGAATGCTCCTGTACGTGTTTCGGAAGAAAGCGCTAAAGCTGGCGTGCCCTACAAAACCGCCCCCATCGGTTTGATTCACACTCAAGACAATCTGGTGATTGTGGCGCGTGAAAAGCTGCCTTTTATTGGTGATCTGATCAAAGGTAAATACGGTGATTTCCAATCGTTCATGAAAACCCGTATCAGCTTGCTGCTGTTCAAAGCGGTATCTCAAGCCTTTGATAGCAGCTTGCACCAGATCAACCATCAGGTAAGCGGCCTACAAAAGAAAATCAAATCCTCGTACCACAACAACGAGCTATTTGGCCTGATCAACCTGAACAAAAGCTTGGTGTACTTTTCCACCTCGCTAAGCGCGATGTCCATTCTGTACAAACGCTTAATGGAAGGCGTGGACATCAAAATCCATGACGAAGAAAAAACACGCTTAAACGACATTCTGATCGATATTCAGCAATCGGCTGAAATCACTGAAATGCGTCGTGAAAGCTTGAGTAACTTGATGGATGCCTATGCCGCCATCATTCACAACAACTTGAACTCCGTGCTGAAAATGCTCACCACGCTCACCATCGTGATGATCATTCCTACCATGATAGGTAGCATTTTCTCGATGAACGTGGCACTGCCTTACGAAGAAGAGTGGATTTCCACCGTCGTGATCAGTATTGCCATGGTTGCTATCAGCGCATTCCTTGTGGTGCTGTTCTACAAGAAAAAATACCTGCGCCTGTAAGTCTGGCTTGCCCTTGGAACCTTTTTTGCACGAGAAAACATCATGAAAACCATCTACTGCAGCCGCAACAACGAGCTAACCAAAGTTGAAAAAATCCGCCAAAACAGCTGGGTACAACTGATCAACCCTACGCTGGATGAAATCCATGACGTGGCCACTGAACTGAACTTGCCTATTGAGTTCTTAAACGACGCCTTGGATACAGATGAGCGTCCACGCATTGAGCACCGTGGCCCAGCCACCTTGCTGATGCTGCACATTCCGTACAGCGACCCTGCCGTCAAAAATCTGTACGACGATGTGAAGTACAAAACCATTCCTTTCGGCATCGTTCTTACCGGCGGCCACATGGTTACCGTGTGCAAAGAAAGCGGCTTTATCAACAAAGACTTCTTTGTGCAGCAAAGCTTGATTTTGGATGAGCACAACCAAAGCTACAACCTCTTCTCTATCCTGAACCAAGTCGCCCATGTCTTTGCCGATGCCAGCAAAACACTGGATGAATCCATCAGCAAAGCCGAAGACGAGTTATCCAAGTCGTACCGCAACCAAGAGCTGTACACCTTGCTGTACTTGAACGAAAGCTTGATCTACCTAACAACCGCGTTGAAAAACATGATGCACGTCATGAACCGTATGCAGAAAGACAGCCCGCTGCCTATGGACTCCCGTGCTCGCCTGTTGTTTGACGAAGCCTTGGTGGAAGTGGAGCAAGTGTATTCCATCACCAAAATCAGCCAGATCAACCTGAATAACGTGATGGATGCTTACGGCAATATCATTCAGAACAACGTGAGCCACATTGTGAAACTGCTGACTGCCGTGACCATTGTGCTGTCTATTCCTACCTTGATTGCCAGCATCTACGGTATGAACGTACCACTGCCTTATCAGGAAGAACCAGGCGCCTTTACTGCCATCATCATCAGCATGGTAGTGATTAGCGGAATTGTGGCGTTTTTATTCCAGAAGAAACGCTACTTCTAAGCAGGCCACAAAAAAGCCCAGTTTTTACACTGGGCTTTTTTTATAGCTGCTGAACGTTCGCCTACCCTAACAGCAACACAATCACCATCCCCCACAACGTCAGGAACGTATTACTGATCGCATAGGGCACGGTGTAACCCAACATAGGCACGTTGCTCTTTGCCGCTTCAGCCACCATCGCTACCGACGCGGTACTGGTACGTGCGCCACCGCAACATCCTAGGTTAATGGCAGGGTCAAAACGGAAGATGTATTTACCGATGAGCGGTGCCAATAGCATAGGCAAGCTGGTCGCAAACAAGCCCCAGAAGAACAGCTCTATCCCTACCTCTTTCACCCCTTGGATAAAGGTGGGCCCCGCGGTAATACCCACCACGGCAATAAACACGTTCAAGCCTACCGAGTTCATGAACCACAAGGTGGCACTAGGGACACTGCCTAGTTTGGGTTTGAAGCTGCGTAACCAGCCAAAGACCAAACCGGCAATCAATGCACCACCCGAGGTAGACAAGGTAATGGGAATACCGCCCACCGGCACCACAATCGCACCTATTAAGCCCCCGATCACAATACCCGAACCTACAAACACCATGTCGGTCACGCTGGTAGGACGGTCGGCAAAACCGAACTCCTCAATCACCGATTCCACGTGCTTGCGACTACCGCTCACACTCACGATGTCGCCTCGGTGTAGTTTGGTTTGTGCCTGCACAGGGATGTCTACGCCCATGGAGCCTCGGCGTATACGTGTGACATAGACTCCGCGTGCGCACGGGCTTTTAGAGAGTTCAAGCAAGGTTTTGCCGTTGGCATTTTTGCTGGTGACCACCACATCAATGGACTCAATAGGAATCTGTAGCAGTTCTTGGTCGGCCACTTCCTCAGCACGATTAGACCAATCCACCAATGTTTCGTGTCTACCCGACACGGCGACCACATCACCCACCTGCAAGACGGTATTCGCATCAAACTCAATAATCTTACCGTTGCGACGCAAGTTCTCTAGGAACAAACGCTCCCCGCCCGTCATGCCTGCTTCGGCTTGGGCCACTGTTTTACCGGCAATAAAATCCGGTTTAGTCAGTTTGAAGGAACGCACAATGTACTGATACCACGCAGACTGCATACCGCCATCAGGTTCGCCTTCGGACATTTCTTTTTCGTAGCGGGCGCATTCTTCTTGCAGATTAATACGCAAGATCTTGGGGCCCAGATACGCAATGATCCAACCCGTACCCACCGTACCAAACAAGTACGTCACCGCATACGCTACCGGAATGGCATCCAGTTGTGCTTGGATTTGGTCTGCACTCATGTCTAGCCTATTGATGGCGTCCGTCGCCAAACCAATGGAGGCAGAAATCGTTTGTGTACCCGCCAATAGACCTGCAGCCAAACCAGGGCCATAACCTGACAACACCGCTGCCAGATAGACTGAGAACAAGCACAGGCATGACACGATCACCGCAAATACAGCTTGCGGCAAACCATCGTTCGCCACCCCACGCACAAACTGCGGCCCTACACCAAACCCTACCGCAAACAAGAACATGATGAAGAACACTGACTTGATGTGCGGTGAAATATCGATGCCTATTTGCCCAATGATTACCCCTGCTAGCAATGTACCCGTGACTGAGCCCAAGCTAAAACTGCCAAATTTTTTGCCACCTATCCAGTACCCCACCGCCAGCGCCAAAAAGATCGCCAGTTCGGGATAACTACGCAAGGTTTGCTCTATCCAATGCCAAATCGCCATATTTCCCCCTACTGCGTCAATAACGGCCAGAACTTGTCAAAGCACTGGCCGTTATGACGATTAGCTCATAGTTGTATTAACGAAGTTTGAGTAACTGTAATCCACGGCTAGCTTCATACCCGTGTACCTCTTTGACGTCCAGCTTGCGCATGAACTCAATGGTGTCACGGCTAATCACTTGACCAGGGACTAAGATAGGGAAACCTGGAGGATATGGAATCACCATTTTGGCCGAGACCATCGGAGGCCCTTCTTTCAGACGTCTATCGCACTCTTCGCTATTCAAGGCCACATACTCGCAGTTTTCTTCTTTCCAACTCATGAAGAAAGCCTCACGTATATTGCCCTCTACCGCTACTGCGCCGTTACTGTCATGGCGGAATTTTTCATGAAAATGGCTGAAGTTAGGCAAATCAGGTACGTCATGCATCAAGCTGTTCACGCGCTCTTCAAAGCGTAACTTCCCTTGCTCGCCTGTTTTGGTCAGTTTCTGTTCTACATCGCTGGAGATTTCCAACAACACGCGAATAAGATGCGCCACATCACTACGGGTGTTATTGATGTTGGACTGTAGCAAGACCGAGTTACGCGACGTTTTATTCAACTGTATGTCGAATTTATCCGCTAGTAATTGCTTGAATTGTGTGCCATCAAAACCCGCTGTACCGCACACCAGCGTAATACGCGTTGGGTCTAAGAAAAACTCATCATCACGGATGCTGCACACGGCATCATCCCAGTTTGTACCTTCTACCAAGAAGTCTTGGAAACCACTTTGACGGTACTCGGCAGGGATCATCTTATCTGCACCCAGCACTTGGAAATAACGAGAGATCAGCGGGTGTTTGTTGATCTGGCTGCGAATATCAAAAGCAATCTGAATCGCATTGTTCACCAAACCATAGCCTTCCAATTCCATCTGTCTACGGGCGACGTCTAACGAGGCAATCAACTGTTGGTTAGGGCTGGTCGTGGCATGAGTAAAGATGGCTTCGTGCAGTTGCGGCTCAATGCTGTAGAAATCCACGTCTTTGACCAACACCATAGAACCTTGTCGTATGGCCGACATGGATTTATGGGTAGAGTTAGTCTGATACACGCGCAGGCGTACTTGGCGCGGGTCTGGCAACAAGTAGGTATTCAGCAACTGCTCATCGCTTGGGTTGTCGCCCAGCTCTTGTTGCTGACGCTCATATTCTTTAACAGACTCTGGGTTAGCCATCCATTTTTCAATATAAGATGCTGCGCCCATTGCTGTACGTGGGCGTAAAAATGGCGACCAATGCGCAAAGCCGAACCATGCCTCATCCCACAAGAATACGAGATCAGGTTTAATGGCCAAGCACTCTAGCATCACACGACGAGTGTTGTAGACGTGACCGTCAAAAGTGCAGTTGGTTAAATCCACAGCGCGCACTTGATCCAACTTGCCTTCTTTTTTCAGGTTCAACAAGGCACGTTTAATGTTTTGCAGCGGCACCGCGCCGTACATGGAGTACTCCTTCATGGGGAAGGCTTCCACGTAGTAGGGCTGCAAGCCCCCTAACACCATGCCGTAGTGATGAGACTTATGGCAATTGCGGTCTACGATGATGATGTCACCCGGCTGAGCAATGGCCATCAACACCATTTTGTTCGACGTGCTGGTACCGTTGGTTACAAAAAAGCAGTGCTCGGCACCAAAGGCTTTAGCAGCACGTTCTTGGGCTTTTTTGATGTTGCCGGTGGGTTCCAACAAGCTGTCTAGGCCACCGGTAGTCGCAGATGATTCAGCCAAGAACAGGTTCAAGCCATAGAACTCGCCCATGTCGCGAATCCAGTCAGATTTGAACACTGACTTACCGCGCGCAATAGGCAGCGCGTGGAAGGTACTGATGGGCTTACTGGCGTAACGTTTTAGGTTGTCAAAAAATGGCGTCTGGTAACGGGCGCGTACACCTTCCAGAATAGATAAGTGCAGCTCCATAGGCTCTTCTACTGCGTACAGTACGCGGCGCACGCTTTTGGCGCGTTCATCGCTAGCGATCTCTTCTGGACGCAAATCCGACAGCAGATAAATATCCAGCTCAGGACGGTAATCGGCCAACGTAACCGCCAACTGCAGTGCCAAATGGCTTTCATCCACATGCACATCCAACTCTTGGATTGCTTGGTCTAGCAGCGGTACTGACTGTTTGCTTTTGAAATCTATGCCTTCAAAGATCGCTACCGCACAAATATTGCTGTTTACCGAAATAGCGCAAAAGGCGTCTTGGAAGTTATCCACCACCACTGGCTCGTACACAAAGTCATCTTCTTTGCGACGCTGCGCGCGTAATAGCTGTACGTTACGTTCTACACGAGGACTGTTTCCGGGGGCTACCACCAGCACTTCAAAGTACGGTCTGCCACCGCCTAAGCTTTCCCCTTCGTGACGAATGTCGCCGTAGTGGTCTACGTCGTTATTGGCTTCCCATTCGCGGGAATCGTCTTTGTAATAGCGTGCCAGAATGGCAAAAGAAATGCGGCTGGCTAGCTCTACAAACGCTGTGCGTCTGTCTTCTTGCAAATGAGCGGCCAACGTAGCCATCAAATGACGACCAGGGTACGCATGGAGGATTTCCAGATCACGCAGATGTTGAAATTTTTCTTGTACTACCTGACTGTCGCCCTCTTGGCGAGCCCACTTCTGGGCGGCGACCAACAAATCACGCCAGAGGTCCGATCGTACGGCCCCCAGTGAGAAAATTTGATCGAGGGAAGACGTACCTACTGGCGCTTGCGAGCTCATATCTATGACTCCTATACAGACCATCAGGCCTCGTGCGAGGCAAACTCGAAAAAGGGGGTGTGTGAACCATACCGTACATCTATGCAACCAAATGCTTCTATTCAGCACACAACGCTACAGAACTCACACCACACTTTAAATTTCAAGTTTTTGACTATATAGCAGTCATGACAGGCTGTTTACACCAACAACCTATCGCGTAATTGTTCTACCTCTGTATCCTTAATGTTCAAGCCTTTGCTCACATACTTCAAGACAGAGCCATACTGAGCATCTAGCTCACTGAAACTTTGCTCTAAGTACTGTGCGCTCACCCCCCACAAAATACGCATGACAGCTTCGCTCATGCCATATTCTGCTTTAAAGGAGCGGTGGTAATACTGCTCGGTCAGCATGTAGTCCGCCAAAATGTCATCGCGATGCACCCCTAAAATACTGAGCACTAAGGCTGAGGCAAAACCGGTCCTATCCTTACCTGCCGTGCAATGCACTACTAGCGGCTCTTCGGCAGCGCATATGGTACGTAAGCACTGCGAAAAATGCGCTTGGTTATTTTGATGAAAATCGTGATACATGCTTTGCATATATTGGCTGGCTTGCTCAGGCGTCACATGCCCATTTTGCTGCACCATGCCATCCACCAACCGCGCTACTTCGGGCTCAATACCGCATACCGTATGTTGCAAGAACTGATAGTTATAGGGCTTTTTCGTGCGCTCGAACTGACCACGTAAATCTATACTTTGATTCACCTGCAAGGCTTGCAACTGCACCTGATCAGAAGGCGTCAAATCAGCTAAATGCGCTGATCTATAGAGTGTCTGCCAACGCACCGATGCGCCATCAACGGTTTGATAACCACCCAAATCACGAAAATTCGTTACGCCCTCAAACGCAACCGCACGTTGCCCTTGTACATTCTGCTCTGTATCCATTCAACTTTCCTGTGACGAGTTCAAAGTGGCAGGCTTACTCTGCTTATTTCAGCCTATGGTCTGAGTCTTGATCTTGCCGCTTCTGGCGACTTTCCTCTATTACCTGCTTAAAGCCTTTCACTACTAGGTAAACCACGGCTATGGCACCAAAAATAAATAAGGCAATCCTCATGGTCTTTACCCCTATTTGCACTGATTTGCAGTCATTATAAAGGCTTACGCACACAAGTCTCGTACAAGCCCACGCATTACTGACAATAAAAAACCCGCTAAAGCGGGTTTGCTGGTGCTAACGTAGGCGATCTAGTCGCTATCGCTAACAGCGCTCTGAGGGCTGATCTAGATCCATGATGGGGCCAAGCGGCACTATACCCGTAGGATTAATAGTCTTATGGCTACGATAATAGTGCTGCTTGATGTGATCAAAATTAACGGTAGCTGCCACCCCTGGCCACTGATAGAGTTCACGCGTGTAACTCCACAGGTTCTTATAATCTGCCAGTCGTTTCAGATTGCACTTGAAATGACCATAATACACAGCATCAAAACGTAGTAGCGTCGTGAATAAGCGCCAATCAGCCTCTGTCACGCGCTCGCCCACCAAAAAGCGCTGACTACTCAAGCGCTTTTCCAGCGTGTCCAAATAATCAAACAGCTTACTCACTGCTTGTTCATAACTCTGCTGCTCAGTGGCAAAGCCCGCTTTATACACACCATTATTGATCCGGTCGTAAACCTCACTATTTATGGCATCAATCTGCGGCAATAACTCACTAGGTGAATAATCGTCCTGATTACCTGCCACCCCCTCAAAAGCAGAGTTCAGCATACGAATGATTTCTGATGACTCATTACTGACGATAGTATTGCGCTGTAGGTCCCACAATACGGGCACCGTCACCCTGCCGCTATAGTCACTTTGTGCCCGCAGATATACCTCGTAAAGATAGCGAGCCTGCGCCACAGGGTCTGGAATCACGCCTTCGCCAGCCTCAAAAGTCCAGCCGTTCTCACCCATATAAGGATTAACAACAGAGACACTGATGATGTCT
Source organism: Paenalcaligenes sp. Me52 (assembly GCF_050487965.1). Lineage (NCBI taxonomy): Bacteria > Pseudomonadati > Pseudomonadota > Betaproteobacteria > Burkholderiales > Alcaligenaceae > Paenalcaligenes > Paenalcaligenes sp. Me52. The sequence goes on from NZ_JBKQFO010000003.1 coordinate 216,875, forward strand.
TCCAAACCTTTTAACGCTCGCATAATTAAGGTGCGGTGTGCCCACGGACATGCCAGCGAGACATAGAGGTGATAGCGACCAGCCTGCGCGGCAAATCCTCCACTTCCACTAGGGCCTGGACTACCATCTTTAGTAATCCAATTCCGAAACTGTGTGTCACTACGCACAAAACGACCACCCGTACTTGCGGTGTCGTACCATTGGTCCTGCCATTTACCGTCAACAAGAAGTCCCATTGCCTAACCCTTATTCTTAAATGGATGATGGTGCGATGTGCCTATAGAACGATTTACCAAGGCCTTGCCTAGTACCACTAGCTATAAGATGCTATCCCAGAATGGAAAAAGCCCGTAGAACGTAAATTCTACGGGCTTTTTGAAACTTAGCCGTACATCAGGCGTAGAGAGCAGAAATGAAAAAAGCCCTTGATCAACAAGGGCTTCGTTCAAATTTCGCTGGCGGGAATGGAGGGATTCGAACCCTCGATGCGGGTATAAGCCGCATGCTCCCTTAGCAGGGGAGTACCTTCAACCTCTCGGCCACATTCCCAGCAAAAAAGCTATTCTAGCACGAGTAAAACTAATTTTGCTAGCCCTAGAACGTTTTTTTCCTAGGTACGCGATCAAGGACCGCGTACCACCGGATTATTGTGCTTTTTCTTGATCCAATTCGAAGGCTTTGTGCAGTGCACGTACAGCCAATTCCATGTATTTTTCGTCGATCACAACAGAGGTTTTGATTTCGCTGGTGCTGATCATCTGAATGTTGATACCCTCTTCGGACAATGCACGGAACATGGCGCTCGCTACACCGGCATGGCTACGCATACCGATACCCACGATGGATACTTTAGCGACTTTGCTGTCGAATACGATTTCACCTGCACCCACTGCTGGACCTACTTGAGTTTCCAACAACTCGTTGGTGCGATCTGCATCAATACGGTTTACGGTGAAGGAGAAGTCAGTAGTACCTTGTGCGGACAAGTTCTGCAGAATCATGTCTACGTCAATGTTCGCAGCAGCGATAGGGCCCAAGATGGAGTAGGCCACGCCCGGGGTGTCGGGTACGGCACGCAACGTAAATTTAGCTTCATCGCGGCTAAAAGCGATACCCGAAACAACGGCAGCTTCCATTTTTTGATCTTCCTCGAATGTAATCAGTGTGCCCGAGTTTTTCTCTTCCTCGAGCGAAATTTCTGGGTCGGTAAGCGAAGACAACACGCGTACCGGCACACGGTATTTACCTGCGAACTCTACCGAGCGGATTTGCAGTACTTTGGAGCCTAGCGAAGCCAGCTCAAACATTTCCTCAAAGGACACTACGCTCATGCGGCGCGCTTCAGGCACCACACGAGGGTCCGTCGTATAGACACCATCCACATCGGTAAAGATCAAGCACTCTTCTGCGCTCATGGCAGCAGCAATCGCTACGGCTGACGTATCGGAACCACCACGACCCAAGGTCGTAATGTTGCCGTTGTCATCAATACCTTGGAAACCCGTCACAATCACAACGCGCCCAGCATCCAGATCGCTCTGTACGCGTTCGCTATCAATAGATTTAATGCGGGCCTTGGTATAGGCGGAGTCTGTGTGTACAGCTACCTGCCAACCAGCGTAACTACGTGCAGGCACACCCATTGCGATCAGCGCCATCGCCAGCAAAGAACTGCTGGCCTGTTCGCCGGTTGCCGCAAGCATGTCCTGTTCGCGTGCATCGGGACGTGGGCTAATTTCTTTAGCCAAGCCCAGCAAGCGGTTGGTTTCACCAGACATAGCAGAAGGTACAACTACGACTTGGTGACCGGCCGCATGCCATTTAGCCACGCGTTTTGCGACATTTCTGATGCGCTCCACCGAGCCCATAGAAGTGCCACCATATTTTTGTACGATCAAGGACATCTTATTACTCGAAAATCAATAGGAATGGTGTCTGTGTGCCCAAAAAAGGGCCATTCTATTCTAACGATATTTTTTACCCCCCAATGGGGCATTTATCAGACTTTTCATGCATATTGTTGCAAAATTACACGCCCTTGGCGACAAATCACGTAAAACGCACCATGTTTTACCTGCATCTGCCTATCAAAGCCCAACGCGTGCAAGGTGCGCATCTGACGCATCATGTCGTCGAGTCGCGCCTCGGTAGGCATTTTTAAGCCTGCCAAGGCCAACCAATGGCGTATTACCTGCGCCTGACGAACAGTGCTTAGTTCGCGCCACGATTTCAAATCAAAACTGTGATCCCGTTTGCGGTAATCCAGTTTTTGCAAATCTTCAGCAGCAACTTCTTCTAGTAACTGCGCGGTATCACGGCTTAACTTCGCGTGACGTGTCAGTATTTTCTGCCACCCCTGCCAGCGCTCGTTCAAATGCGGCTTTAATCGCTCACGCACCGCACCACGGGTGTAGTCATCATTCAGGTTAGTGCTGTCTTGTACGGCAGTCCAACCCAAGCGCTGGCTCATCAGCTCGCCCACAGCCACAATACGGCTACGGGGGATGTCTAACCACGGACGCAGCACCGTAAAGCCGTCACGCGGGCTTATAGGCGCCATAGCGCCCAAACCGGTAGGCCCAGAGCCTCGCAATAAACGCAGCAGGACGGTTTCTGCCTGATCATCTTGGTGATGTGCCACAAACACATGCTGTACGCCTGTGCGTTGGCATAGCATCTGGAAAGCGTGATAACGGGCATCGCGCGCAGCCGCTTCTATTCCGGTTCCGGACAGCAGGTCTACGTTTACTCTTTCTATGTGGATACTAGCCCCAATCAGGCTAGCGAGCTTTTGCACATGCAGCGACCATTGATCCGCAATCTCTTGCAAACCATGGTGTACGTGAAAGCAATGTAGGGGCAGTTCTAGGGCATGCGCCCAAACTGCCATGTGCAGCGCCAAGGCCGCCGAGTCCACCCCGCCGCTCAATGCTACCGCAACCTGCTGCGGCACTGGCTGCGGCAGGTTGGTGTACAGCGTATGGATGGACTGCAATAAGCCTACATCGCACAGTTCAGCCAACGGATGGGCGTGTACCTGTGCGAGTGGAAATTTACGAACGAACTTCCTGGAAACGGCCATAAGACAACAAACGCTCCAAACGACGCTCACGCAGTTGCTCGGAGTTCAGGCCAGACAACTGGCGCAGGGACTCAGCCAAAGCACGTCCCAACTGGCGAGCCATTGTCGTTGGATCGCGGTGAGCGCCACCCACAGGCTCGTTCACTACTCTATCAATCAGCTCTAGCTCTTTCAGGCGTGGGGCTGTAATCGCCAAGGCTTCTGCGGCTGCCGATGCTTTATCTGCACTGCGCCACAAAATGGATGCACAACCTTCTGGGGAAATCACTGCATAAGTCGCGTATTGCAACATCAACACAGTATCTGCCACCGCAATCGCCAATGCACCACCTGAACCACCTTCACCAATGATGGTGGTGATAATAGGCACTTTTAGCTCAGCCATCGCGTACAGGTTGTGGCCAATAGCTTCAGACTGACCACGCTCTTCCGCGCCAATACCTGGGTAAGCACCGGGGGTGTCTACAAAGGTAAAGACAGGAATATTGAATTTTTCGGCCAAACGCATCAAGCGCAAGGCTTTGCGATAACCCTCTGGACGAGGCATACCGAAGTTACGGCGCGCACGTTCTTTGGTATCACGGCCTTTTTGATGACCAATCACCATGCAAGGCAAACCATTAAAACGTGCCAAACCACCAATGATCGCTTGGTCATCTGCATACATACGGTCGCCATGCAACTCATGGTAGTCCGTGAAAATTTCATTCACGTAGTCCATGGTGTAGGGACGTTGTGGGTGGCGGGCCACCAACGCAGTTTGCCAAGGCGTTAATTTTTCGTAGATGCTACGCGCCAAGGTCTGGCTTTTTTGTTGCAGCCTGCTGAGTTCTTCCGAAATATCAACAGCAGAATCCGTTTGAACAAAACGTAACTCTTCGATCTTGTTTTCGAGTTCAGCAATGGGCTGCTCAAACTCCAGAAATGTATTTCGCATTGTTGTGTCTTCGGGTTAATCGCTAATTCATTCGCTTTCGGCAATAGGATCTAGGCTACGCCACAGATACCAAGTTGCCACCGTACACCAGGGAGTCCAGGCTTGAGCCACTTCACGTGCCTCAAAGCGGGAGACTGGCTCACCACTGTAATAATGTTGAGAGATAGCCCGGATTAATCCGGCATCATCCAACGGTAATACATCTGCACGATGCAGGTTAAAAATCAGGAACATCTCTGCCGTCCAGCGGCCTATGCCGCGAATAGCACAAAGTTCTCTGATAATGGCCTCATCGTCCATATCTTGCCAACTTTCTGGGTTTACCTTGCGCTCTTTAAAATGCAGCGCAAGATCCAGAATATATTCGGCTTTGCGTTTGGGCATACCCATCTGTTGCAAGGCTGCGACTTCCAACGCTAACACATCAGCGGGCGTCGCAGGCGATGCAAACGCATTATTAAATCGTTCCCAAATAGCCTCCGCATTGCGGCGGCTCACTTGTTGACCAATCACAGCCCGCACTAATGTAGCAAAGGCTTCTGAAGGTGGTTTCAGGTGTTCTTCAGCAAACGTGGGGATGATTTTACGCAGAATCCTATCGCGTTTCATCAAATGTGTTTTGGCTTCATCCCAATAATGCGGTTTATGCACTATCTCTGCTCCTAGGCTCGTCGCCACTGAGTGACGCCACCCGCCTTGTCTTCTAGCTCAATACCCGCTTCTTGCAATTGCTTGCGCAAGGCATCTGCCTTGGCGAAATCGCGGTCAGCTTTGGCTTGAGTGCGCTCTGCTACCAGAGCATCAATAGCGTCGTCGGTGAGCTGGCCTTCGGTAGAGCTTTGACGTGCATCACGTACATAACGGGATGCCGAACGTAAATACTGCGCAGGATCTTTTTGCAACAGACCCAACACGCCGCCCAATGCTTTCATCAGGCCTGCACTTTGTGGGCATTTGTCACGGTTAGCGGCGGCAGAAAGCTCAAACAACACAGCCATAGCACCAGCTGTATTGAAGTCATCGTTCATTGCTGCTGCAAAACGTTGTGCTGCAGGCAGTGTCCAGTCTATCTCTTGTTCGGCCGCTGGCACGTTTGCCAAGGTTTGGTACAAGCGGTCTACTGCTTGCTGTGCATCAAATAAGTTATCTGCTGCGTAATTCTGAATACTACGGTAATGATTGCGCACAATGAAAAAACGCAACATTTCAGCCTCACGCGGATTCGCCTCGTAAGTAGCCTGATCCGCGGCATCACCGTCAACGGCAATGGTTTGACGAATATTGCGGAAATTGCCCAACGACTTGGACATTTTCTCGGCATCCACCATCAATGGGCCACAATGCATCCAGTAATTGGCCATTGTGCCGCCAAATGCACCTTCGGACTGTGCAATTTCGTTTTCATGGTGCGGGAATTTCAGGTCAGGGCCACCACCGTGTATATCTAGAGGCATACCCAATAAAGAGTGACTCATGGCCGAGCACTCAATGTGCCAACCCGGACGGCCTAAACCATAAGGGGATTCCCATTTGGACTCTGCCGGCTCTTCGGCTTTGGCAGATTTCCACAACACAAAATCCAGAGGGTCGCGTTTACCGTCTGCAACAGCAACACGCTCGCCCGCGCGCAAATCATCCAAGCTTTTGCCAGATAACTTTCCGTAGCCATCGAATTTACGTACGGCGAAGTTCACATCGCCATCACTGCCCTGATAGGCCAAACCGTTTTCTTCCAGCTTGCGGATAATGCCCAACATATCGCCCACGTACTCTGTAGCGCGAGGTTCAGCATCAGGTGACTCTACCCCTAACGCTTTTTCATCCGCATGCATGGCCGCAATATAAAAGTCGGTGACTTCGCCTATGGTGCGATTTGTTTCTACAGCACGACGAATGATCTTATCTTCGATGTCTGTAATATTACGCACGTAATTGACCTGATAACCTGACTGACGCAACCAACGTTGAATCACGTCAAAACTGACCAACATGCGAGCATGGCCAAGGTGGCAGAAGTCATACACCGTCATCCCACACACATACATGCGCACAACGCCAGCCTGGCTAGGCTTGAATTCTTCTTTGCTACGCGACAATGTATTATAAATGTGCAACATGTACAGTAATCACTTAAAAATCAATACGATAGAATAAAAAAACACGCCAACGCAAGCGTGAATCACCACCGATCCACCAGACACGCTAAAATGACGGATCGTAAAGTATACCAATAAAGGCATCTGACTTCGTGAACCAGACTCTTAATCGCCTGCAAGCGTGTGTATTCGCCTCGCTTTTCATTATAGGGGGTATTTCCAGCATTGCTCATGCTCAAACCCCTCACTCCAGACTCTCTGCGCAAGATCAAGAAATTTTTGCCAATGACGTGCAAGAGGATCGAGGCTGGAAGGGTTTGGCCCGCATTTTGGACTCTATCAGCCCCGGTGCTGACACGTCACGCCCGTTAAGTGCCAGCGAGATCACCCAGCGTATTCAACGTATGCTGGATGCAGGTCAAGCCGCTGAGGCCTTGGACGCTATAGAGAAACGCATAGCACAACGAGAAGCACGCAACGAAATAGGCTCTGACGTACAACTGTTGTTTTTACAGGGCAGAGCCCTTTCGGCGTTAAAACGCCACGACGAAGCGATCGCTGCGTACCAACAACTGACTATTGATGCCCCTGAACTGCCCGAGCCATGGAATAATCTGGCCGCTGAATATATGCGCCAAGGCAAACTGCAAATGGCTCAAGAAGCACTAGAAATGGCATTGGCGGCCGACCCTAATTACCGAGTCGCTCGCGCCAACATGGGTGAAGTACAACTGATGCTGGCTAACGAGTCTTTTAAAGCCTCGGGACAATTAGGCCAAAACCGTACACAACAAACCCAACAAATTCTGCAACAATAACTGTTTAGCGTATTTTTAACGAGCATCGCCTATTATGCAAAACTTACCCTTTTTCAAGTCTGCGCATGTCCTGGCTATGCGCCTCTTTACTCTTGCCGCCCTGCTCTGTTTTGCAGGTCTGGTGTACTCACCAGCGCATGCGGCCTCATCAACTACAACACAAGGTAGCGCCATGAGCACAAACCCAAAAGTTAAACTGCAAACTAACAAAGGCGACATCATCATCGAATTGAACGCCGAAGCAGCACCTAAAACAGTAGAAAACTTCATCGGCTACGTGCAAGACGGTTTTTACGATGGCACGATCTTTCACCGTGTAATCAACAACTTCATGATTCAAGGCGGTGGCTTTGAAGCCGGCATGAAGCAAAAACCAACAAAATCTCCAGTAGAGAACGAAGCTAACAACGGCCTGAAAAACGACCAATACACATTAGCGATGGCTCGTACTTCCGATCCTCACTCTGCTACCGCTCAGTTCTTCATCAACGTGACGAACAACGACTTCCTGAACTTCACTTCCCCTACACCTAACGGTTGGGGCTACGCCGTATTCGGTAAAGTAGTTGAAGGCCAAGACGTTGTAGACAGCATGAAAGCAGCGAAAACTGGCAACAAAGGTTTCCACCAAGACGTACCAGTGGAAGACTTGGTCATTGAAAGCGCCACTATCGTTGAATAAACGGGCGTTACGCGGCACCGTTTGGCTTGCCGCGGATATACACCTGGGGCCGCAAGGCCCCCATACATCAGCGGCCTTCTACCAATTCTTGGAGCAGGCCGCTGATGTATGTGAGCACCTGATTTTAGTCGGTGACATCTTCAACGCTTGGATTGGGGACGAGCAAATCAACGCCCCCGAACCCTGGTTACACGACGCCCTACAGCACCTACAACGTTTCAGCCAACGCAAAAAGCTCTATCTAGTACGTGGCAACCGCGACTTCTTAATAGGCAAACAACTAGCGTCGTTCTTACAAGCCGAACTACTGCCGGATCAACTCATACTGCGCACTGATGCATTTGAGTTCTTATTAATGCATGGCGACGAGTTATGCACAGATGATCACAGTTACCAACGTTTTAGACGCATTGTGCGTCACCCGCTGACTCAAGCCTTGTTCTATAGCCTGAGCCTAAAAACCAGACAGCGCATTGCCAACTTTTTCAGAAAGCGCAGCAAAGCCGCTGGCCAGCATAAAACGTACGAGATCACCGATGTGAATGCAGAGGCCTGCCTAGACATCATGCTGCAGAATAATCAACCCACGCTGATACACGGACATACCCACCGCCCTGCCCTGCATCAGGTGAACGCCGAACACCCTAGCTATAGACGCATTGTGTTGCCTGACTGGGAATTTGATCACAGCCAGCCTCCTCGCGCAGGATGGCTATCCATTACCCCTGAACACATCACCTTGCACCGCCAAGGTCATGACGACCTACTGTGCGATGTAGTCTCTGCGCCTACGCAATAGCAACAGGCCAACGTATAACGCTGGCCTGTGTGTTCACTCGTATCGCTATACGCCTTCTTAGTCGATGACGTCAGGAATGATCGTGCGCTGAATAGAGCTATCTAAGGACTCATAGCCAAAGTAGTTGATCAACTCATACAGTTCGGCACGTGTTTGCATGTTCGGCACGCTGCTTGCCGCAGAACCCGTTTGCTTCAAACTGGTATAGAAAAGCTCCATCGCTTTAGCTGCAATACGCAAACTGGATACAGGCCAAATCGCCATACCGTAGCCCAACTTCTCAAACTCTTCGGCAGAAGTTTGTGGTGTACGACCAAACTCCGTCATGTTTGCCAACAAAGGAACGTCGATTTCCTTAGAGAAAATCTCAAACTCTTCTTGTGTGGTCAGTGCCTCGGGGAAAATAGCATCTGCGCCAGCTTGCACATACATCTTGGCGCGAGCAATCGCTGCTTCCAACCCTTCGCTGCCTGCCGCATCGGTACGCGCAATAATACGTAGGTCACTACGTGCTTTAGATGCCGCAGCAATTTTAGCGGCCATATCTTCCGGGCTAACCAATTGCTTGCCGTTTAAGTGACCACACTTCTTAGGCAAGATTTGATCTTCCAACTGCACGGCAGCCACGCCCACGTCTTCCAGTTCGCGCACCAAACGCATGACGTTTAGCGCTTCACCAAAACCAGTATCACCATCCACAACCAGCGGCAAACGTGTCACGCGCACAATGGCTTGAGCTCGTGTGACCAGCTCTTCCATGGTGATCAAACCCAAATCAGGCAAGCCCAGCGACGCAGTGAGCGCACCACCTGACAGATACAGAGCCTCAAAACCGGCATCACGCGCCAGCAAACCACCAATAGGATCGTATGCACCCACAATGGAAATGAATTTCTTCTGTTCCCAGTAGCTTGCCAGTTGAGCCCCTAGACCACGCGGTTGCGGCTGCTCTAACCACACAGCTTTTGCATCGGTATTAGTCATTATTTCCATCCATTCATATAACGAAATTTATAGCGTAGGAACGCACACAGCACCTTCCATCAGGCGACGCTGCGTGCGCACAATACTTGCCGAAAGAATGTGTGGTGTAGACAGCCCGGCTTGCTGTTCCAAATCCACACCCACTTGCACTACACCGCTAGGAGAACCCAAACGTATAGCGCTCAAATCCACCTCATCACCCACACACTGCTGCACCACACTGCCAGCAATCGCTGCTGCAGTGGCAGTGGCCAACGATACGGTGATAGGGGCTGCACGATGCGGTTGCCCCGCTGAAATCATGCGTACCATCACATCTACATCACGCGCTGCAACTTCTTGCCCATTTAGCGCCGTATATGTTTGTGCCTTACCCACCATGCACAATTTAGGAATAGCAATAATGCGCGCAGCTTCTTCCATAGAGGCGGCAATCCCCATTCGCACCGACGCTGCTTGGCGTAAATGCTCTAAATCCGCCAACAATGTGGCATGCGCATCTACGGCATCAGGCATGATGTCAGCACTCACACCCACCGCCTCTGCTTGCACAAACACCGCCGGAATCGCTGAATCCACTAACGTAGCCTGCACGCTGCTGCCAGCCGCAGTAGGCAGATCAACCACCACTGCCTGGGCAGGCAATACACCCCGACCGCGCGTATTAGCAGGGTCTTCAAAACTCAAAGTGACAGGCGCACCAGCAGAAGCCAAGCCTGTGATGCGAGTATCGCCACTCACGCACGCTTCGCCACCTTCTACCGCAAAGCGCGACACAATAATCTTGCCGGAGTTGGTGTTGTGGATCCTAACCACACACTCCCCATCAACCGGCCCTTTCACCATTTTTTCGTCGTAAGCAAAAGGCCCCACAGCGGAACTCATGTTGCCGCAGTTACCGCTGTAATCCACGGCAGTACCGGTCACGGAGATTTGCGCAAAGGTGTAATCCACATCCGCACCCTCTACTGAGCTGGGGCCTATGATGCACACTTTGCTCAACGACGACTGACCGCCACCCATACCATCCAACTGCCTGCCATAAGGATCAGGACTACCCAATGCCGCCAAAAAAATAGCTGGCCACTGATTTTGATCTGTGGGCAAGTCTGCGCGTTTCAGCATCAGTGCTTTAGAAGTGCCGCCGCGCATAAACACAGCGGGTATACGTTGTTGGTGGGCCATGCCTGTTGTCTACTCCATGTTGTTTTCTAACTGACTGGAAAACGCATTCCAGCTTGCGGTCAAATGTCGACGCATCAGTAGCGCCGCCAACTCACTATCGCGCTCCATAATGGCTTCCACAATGCGCTGATGCTCTTTCAACGCCACTTGCCCCCTGCCGCGCACATTTTTATGCTGTGAACGTAGTAAGACCAATTGCGGATACAGCTCTTCGCTTAACGCTCTGCGTATCAACTCGTTGCCACTTAGCTGGGCAATCAGGTTGTGGAAATCTCTGTCGCCACTACGTTGCAAATACGCGCCCGAAGGGTGACTTGCCACGGAGTGTGCATCTGTCTCTAGCAAGGGTTGTAACGCCGCCTTAGCAGAATCATCCACATTCAGCGCCGCCAATCGAGCCGCTTCAGTTTCTAACGCAGCACGTACTTCATACAGCGCCTTAGCATCGGCTGCGGTCATCACTCGTACGCTCGCTCCAATATTGGGCGTGAACGTTACTAAACCCAATGCCACTAAACTACGCAGCGCTTCTCGCACAGGACCACGACTGATATCAAAGCGCTCAGCCAACACAACCTCCCCCAACCTATCACCGGGCTGCAACTTTCCAGCCATGATGTCATTGGCCAGTTCTTGAGCAATTTTCATGCTTGCCGAACCATGACCTTGGGGATCAATACCTGACATTGTAAACAATCTTGGTCTCGCAATAAAAATAGGTAGAGTGTGTTTTTACAGAAATATAGCATTAACCCCTTAATAAAACACATATTCTAGTAGAAACCCTAATTGATGATAGAGACCTATGGAAGTCCAATAGCCTTAACAAAATACACATTGTAAACATTTTCAGTTTGGCGCTATGCCTTCATCAGGAATAAACAATGAATTTCAAACGCATCAAAACATGGGCAGCCACATTGTTGGTAGGTAGCTCTCTGACCTTGTCCGCTGCTGCACCCGCTGTAGCACAAAAAGCAGATAACTGGCCTAACCAGCAAATCACCTTTGTGATTGCGTTAGGCCCTGGTGGCTCCGCTGACCGTACTGCACGTTTGGTCGCACAACAAATGCAAGAAAAGCTCGGCGTACCTATTCGTGCCATTAATCAAGAAGGCGGTGGCGGCCACGTAGGCCAAGTGTATTTCCGCAATATGCCAAAAGACGGCACCTTCTTTTTGGTGACATCCATTCACCCCTACATCAGCAGCGCCATTCTAAATCTGGATGCTGACTACAGTTTGGATGATTTTGCATTTGTGAATGGCCAATGGACCGACATGGATTTGTTCGCTCTGAACGCCAAACTGCCTTACCAAACCATGGACGAATTTATTGCTGCGGTAAAAGAGCAGCCAGGTAAATTCCGCATTAGTGTGGTACCTGGCTCTACTGGCCACATCAACACCATCCAAATGCTACAAGCCTACGGTTTGCCTGCTGACGCCGTGAATATCGTGACCTACCAATCCGGTAATGCTGCACGTACCGCGGTAGCGGGCGGTCAAGTAGAAATGGCAGTATTGGCGGCCGATGGCACTATTCCTATCGCCGAATTCATTCGCCCCTTAGCCGTGGCATCAGATGAGCGTTTAGAAGAGTGGGATGCACCTACCTTGAACGAAGTACTGCAACAAGCTGGCCGCGAACCGGTACAAACGTTGGTGGGTTCCATGCGCGGTATCGCTGCTCACGCTGAATTTAAAGAGCAGTACCCAGAACGCTTCGAGAAATTTGCTGAAGCCTACCGCGAAGTGCTGTCCAATCCAGAGTTCAAAGAAACCTTGAAAAAACAAGGTATTGGTTCGGACTGGCTGGGCCCAGATCGCACAACCGAAATTATCTACAAAAACTTTGAAGTGCTAGAGCAGTACAAAGATCAACTCTAATAGCCTTGGGTCTGGCGGGCATTTTTGACTGAACTAACAGTCGCCAGACCCTCCGCTTTGGAAACCTCTAATGGCTACACGAATTTCTCTTACACACCTTGTGTTTTTGCTGGTGGTTTGCGCCGCCGCAATCTTCCTCAACTGGAGCGCCTTCAGTGCTTCAGACAAACTCTACAACCTGATCGTGGTGGTACCCAGCGGGATAGCTTGCGTACTGTTGGTGCTGTGTATAGCCATCAGCAATTTACGCAAACCTGCCACCAAAACCTCCGCAACACCTAGCGAAGCACAAGCAGCTCGCAAATCCACCTTAGGCGATCTATTGCTGTTGGGTGCTTTTGCCGTTTTCTGCCTTAGCCTGACTACCGTCGGCTTTGATGTCGCCACCTTCGTTTTTGTGTGGGTAGGCATTTTGATGGGTGGCGAGAAAAACAAAATTGCACCACCTATTTTTGCATTCTTGTTTACCTTGGCGCTGATCAAAGGGTTTGGCTCTTTGTTCCCATTCCCTATGCCACTTCTGGTGTTCTGAGATGATTGATACTTTCGCTTTTTCTCAGTCTTTGGGCTTGCTGTTCACCAGTTTTGACCCTTGGCTATTCGTGATCCCTGGCCTCATTATTGGTCTGGTTTTTGGTGCTGTACCCGGTTTGCAAATCTCCATGGCAATGGCAGTATTTTTGCCAGTAACGTGGGCAATGGACTTCCTGCAAGCCATGCTGTTCTTAACCGCAATCTTCACTGGTGGCGCTTACGGCGGCGGGGTAACAGCGGTGCTTATGAACATACCGGGCTCATCGTCCAGTGTTGCCACCGCCTTTGATGGCTACCCCATGGCACGCCAAGGCAAACACAACGAAGCACTGGGTATTGGCCTGGGCGCATCCGTTGTGGGGACATTCATCGGTTACGCACTACTGATGCTGCTGATTCAACCCCTAGCTGGCATGGTATTGCGCCTAGGCCCACTAGAAATGGTGATGATCGTACTGTGGGGCTTGGCGTTGATTGCTACCCTGAACGACAGCACCGTACTTAAAGGCTTGTTGGCTGGCGCTTTTGGCTTACTACTTAGCCAAGTAGGCATGTCCTCTACTGGTACGATGCGCGCCACCTTGGGTACCCCGTACCTGATTGATGGCATTGCCGTAGTACCCGCCATGATTGGTTTGTTTGCCGCGTCTGAATTACTGCGCTTGCGTTCCAGCACGTACTTAGTGGAAGACAAAGCCGCGCGTAGTATTTCCATACGCAAAATCCTGACTGGCTTTAAAGAAGTCTTCAAATACCCAAAAATCCTGCTCAAAGGCAGTTTTATTGGTGCGTTAATTGGTGCTGTGCCCGGTGTAGGTTCGTCTGTGGCTAACTTAGTGGCCTACGGTGAAATCCGCCGATCCTCTAAAGAACCAGAAAAATTCGGTACAGGCTGCACAGAAGGCTTGATTGCAGCGGAGTCTTCTAACTCCAGCTCCGAAGGCGGTTCCATGACAGCGTTGCTAGCCTTGGGGATTCCTGGTGGTGCGGCAACAGCTGTACTGTTGGCGGCGTTCTCGTTCCATAACTTGGTGGGTGGCCCGTCCTTCATTCGCGACCAACGTGATGTGGTCTACGCTATCATCATGGGTAACTTTGGTCAGGTGATTTTGCTGGCTATTGTTGCACTGATGATTCTGCCTATTCTGGGCCTAGTCGTACGTATTCCTTTGAACTATCTAGTGCCTTCCGTCTTAGCGCTGTGTGCATGGGGTGGTTTTGGGATTACCGGTACTATTGCTGGCCCTATCACTGTCATGGTGTTTGCAGGTCTAGGTTGGCTGATGCGCCGACACGACTACCCTGTAGCCGCTACTGTGATTGGCTTATTGCTAGGCCAAATGACAGAAAGTGAACTAGTACGTACCTTGCAGATCTCTGGTGGTAGCCCACTTAGCTACATTACTGAACGTCCTATCGCTATAGGCTTGCTGGTCTTGTTCATTGTCTCGGTCATCATCATGCCTATGCTACGACGCCAGAAAATGAAAAAAATGGCGCAAGCACACTAATGATGAATCGTGTTTCTAGCTATATGCAATCCCGCGCCAAGGGCTTAATCGCCCTTGGCGTAGGTTTACTAGGCGGCCTAAGCTTCATACAAATGGGTCTGTCTCTGCCGTGGGTGCTAGGCAGTTTGGTAGCGTGTTCCCTTGCTGCTCTTTGTGGCGTAAAACTGGCGATTCCTTCTGCGTGGCGCGGTTATGCCATGGCCATGTTGGGCACCATTCTAGGCAGCAGCTTTTCCCCTGAAACGTTGCATACGCTAAGCCAATGGGTTCCCACCCTAAGCGTGATGCTGATTCTAACGGTGGTGTACTTCCTGATCAGCTTCAAGGTACTGGCACGCTGGTCTGGTATGGATAGGATCAACGCCACTTTTGCAGCCATTCCCGGTGGTTTATCCATTGTTAGCGCCATCGCCGACAGCTATAAAGCCGATAGCCGACGCATTGCCTTAAGCCATTCTGCACGCTTGGTCGCCTTGCTTGCGCTAACCCCCATCGTGCTGCACTACGTAGGCCATTACGAGCTACCCGCCAGCGCGCTACCCATTGGGCAACATGCTGATCAAGCTACGTTCTCATGGGTATCGCAATTGGTATTAGTGGGTTGTGCCGTAGCAGGATGGTTACTCGCACGACAACTACGCTTTGCTACCGGCATGTTGCTGTTCCCGCTGTTGTTTTCCGCGATTTTGCATGCCTCAGGTTATACCCAAGCCATTGCTCACCCTGCCGCCGCAGCACTATCCCAATTAGTGATTGGCACCAGTGTAGGTGTACGCTTTGTGGGCTACAGCTGGAAAGTCCTGATCAAAGATGGCTGGTTATCCATACTCGTAGGCATAGGCTTAGCCCTGCTAGCCGTAGTCTGCGCCCTTGCCTTACACACCCTCACTGGCGCACCTTTTGGTGCCGTATTCCTGGTATTGCTACCAGGTGGCGCACCCGAAATAGGCGTCATGGCGTTGGCGTTAAACATAGACCCCGCCATCGTGACCACCCACCACCTGATCCGTGTGTTATTTCTGGTCAGCTTCTTGGGTTGGATCACTAGTCGTATACCAAATAGCACAAAATAAATTTACGCGACGACTGCCCCTTGCCACAAAAAAAAGCCCGACTCAAAAGAATCGGGCTTTTTATCGTTTTAGTGCTTAGCAATTACGCATACAACCACAGCAATACAACCGCACCTAAGGCGATGCGATACCATGCAAATGGACGGTAGGTGTGGCGTGATACGAAACGCAGTACGGCTTTTACCAAGAACAGAGCACTAAAGAAAGCCAGTACAAAACCTACTGCAATTCCCCAACCTTGCTCTACGTTCAAGCTGGCACCGTTACGGTACAAGTCGTACACAGTGGCTGCCAACATGGTGGGCATGGCCAAGAAAAACGAAAACTCAGTCGCTGTTTTGCGGTGTACGCCGGCCAGCATCCCACCCACGATCGTAGCGCCGGAACGCGATGTACCGGGGATCATTGCAATACATTGCGCAAAGCCTACTACCAACGCCTGTTTCCAAGTGATTTCTTCTAGCGCATAGGCGGTAGCTTTTTCGGATGTGGCGGTTACACCGTCTTCTACTTTGTAGTTAGGGTGCTGTTTTGCGTAGGCAGGTTTACGCTCTACCCACAACATAATCAAACCGCCAATAACCAGTGTGAACACAAATACCAAGGGGTTATGGAATAGCGCTTTGATGTATTTGATGGTCAACGCACCGATGATCGCTGCAGGCAAGAAGGCAATGATCAGGTTTCGGGTGAACATCATTTCGGTACGATCACCGCTGAAGGTTCCTTTAATCAATTGCCAAATACGCGCTCTGAATAGCCAGATCACCGCCATGATGGAACCAAACTGAATCACCACCTCAAACACTTTATTACTGTCTGAGGGGAAAGATATCCACTCACCCAACAGCAACAAGTGTGCTGTACTGGAAACCGGAATAAATTCTGTGAACCCTTCAATCAGGCCCAAAATCGCAGCTTTGATTAAGTACAGCGTGTAGTCAGTCATGAAAACCCGGAAATAGCAAAAATCAATGAAAACGGGCTGTGTATAACAGTAGCCCTGACGCAGAAAAGCGGCGTTTTCTTGCCTTGCTGCATCACGAATAAAACAGGGGTATTTGAACACGACCCAAGCGCAAATCACAATGGGCTGTTTACGCCTGCTTACCTATAGCCTTCTGTAGCGATTACCGTGCAGTCGCCCGTTCTACTAACTTTGAACATAATGGCTTCACCCTGCGCCTGCATCGCTAATAAAAACACCCCAACATCACAATAACGTTGGGGTGTTTTTTATTACTTCACGGTGCGCTTATTCAGCCAAGTGCACCATCATTTGAGTGAAGATTTTTGGTGTAGCCGCAATGATGTTGCCGGACTCGTACCAGGTTTGTTCGCCAGCGAAGTCGCCCACCAAACCACCAGCTTCCAGTACCAACAAGGCACCCGCAGCCATATCCCACTGTTTTAGATTAGTTGCTACAAAGCCGTCTAAACGACCACATGCAACGTAAGCCAAATCCAGCACCGTCGCGCCTACGCGGCGTACAGCGGCGCAATCGCTCAACATAGCGGAAAATGGGGAAGTGCTTTTTACTACGCCGCCAGAGTCGGCTACGTGTGCGCCCAACAATGCGTCATGGTATTTGCGCAAGCTGGACACACGAATACGACGGTCGTCCAAGAACGCACCGCCGCCACGAGTGGCGTGGAAAATTTCGTTTTTAGCTGGGTCAAAAATTACGGCATGTGTAGGCACGCCTTTGTTCAGCATCGCAATGGAAATAGCGTAGTGAGGAAAGCCATGAATGAAGTTGGTGGTGCCATCCAACGGGTCGATCACCCACACGTTTTCAGGGTTGTCATTGCCCTCGGGCATGAGTTCGCCAGTTTCTTCGCCAATAAACCCATGGTCAGAGTACGCAGTACGCAGTATGTCAATGATTGCTTCTTCAGCTGCCGCATCAATTTCGGTTACGTAATCGCCGGGGCCTTTGCGGCCAACTTTGATTTTTTCTAGATCCACGCTAGCACGGTTGATGATGGTGCCTGCTCGGCGTGCCGCCTTGATGGCGGTATTCAGCATGGGATGCATAGATAATCCGTTCGGTAAAATTTTCCTGCTCTTGTGCTGCCCGAATGCAATAATAGGGCTACAAAAGCTTTCTGTATCAATGTATTTATGACACAAACATCGGCACACACCAATCACCCTGCCTTCGAGCAGGTTCGCTTCATTATGGTACGGCCCAGCCATCCCGGTAACGTGGGGGCTGCAGCACGCGCAATCAAAACTATGGGCTTTAAAGAACTGTGTTTGGTGGCACCAAAACATGAGCACATTACCGAGCACGCCGAAGCGATCGCTCTGGCCAGTGGTGCAACCGATGTTTTAAGCCAAGCCTCTATCGTACCAAGTTTAGAGCAAGCATTGGCGCCTGTTTCACTTTCTTTTGCGCTAACAGCCAGACCGCGTTATCTGGGACCGCCACCATTAGACATACGCCAAAGTGCGACATTGGGAGCGACACACCTCTCTGAAGGTGCAGGGAAAATTGCGGTTGTACTGGGCACAGAGCGCACAGGGCTCAGTAATCAAGAGCTAGAAAGCTGCCAGCATTTATGCCATATTCCGGCCAATCCTGAGTACAGTTCACTAAATGTTGCTCAAGCCCTGCAACTAGCGGCATGGGAACTGCGTTATGCATTATTGCAACAGTACGACTTAGAAACCATGCCTATCGTCCCCGGAAAAGTGGATCCAGGCAAGGCACTGGCCACCATGGGGCAGTTGGATGCCTTTATGACGCACTTTGAGGAAGCCTTAATAGGCGTGGATTTTTTAGACCCAGAAAACCCCAAAAAACTGCCTACTCGTATGCGACAAATTTTTAGTCGTAATCGTCTAAGCGTGGACGAAGTAGCTATGCTGCGCGGTATGTGTACCGCCATGCTTAAAACAGCAAAACAAGCCAAATAATCGCTGAGCTATACGCAGCCCCTACAACGTGAAATACACCAGGCTGCTGTTACCACACGCATGCAATGGGCCTAGACGGAATCACACCGCTAGGCCTTTTTATTGGGAAACGGTGCGCGCTTAGGCCTTAGCGGGATCTAAGATTTGCAGTAACACTGACAAATTCTGATCCAACGCCGCTAGCTGTTCTACCGCCATGGGAGCCAGCATCTTACGCTCGTTATCCACATGTATGACCACTACCTTGTTAATCAAGGCCAAGCCTTCATCGGTGAGCTGCACCAGCATACTGCGCGCGTCTTGTTCGTTAGGCAGTCGTACAATCCAGCCCTTGCTCTCTAAGCGTTTTAGCCTGTGCGTCATGGTGCCGGATGTCACCATTAAGGTGTAGAACAACGCCGTAGGGCTTAAGCAGTACGGTGCGCCACTGCGCCGTAGCGCCGCCAACACATCGAACTCCCACAAGCACAAACCGTATTCGGCAAAACACTCGTCTAATCGTTGCTCTAACAACATGGCACAACGGTTGATACGCCCTATGGGGCCCATGATTTCTACATCTAAATCAGGGCGTTCACGTCGCCATTGATCCAGAATCATCTCTACCGCATCGTTCTTCTTGGTCATCACACGCCTCTGCATTTATCTTGACATCAAGATAAAAAACTCTCAGAATGAATTTATCTTAAATTCAAGATTAATCTAAAATGACTGCTCCTGTCTCTACTTTTCCGTGGCGCGATAGTTTGCTCACAGCACTGGCCCCTGCTATTTGGGGGTCTACCTATATTGTGACCTCTGAGATTCTGCCACCCGATAGACCATTTACGGCGGCACTCATACGCGCACTGCCCGCAGGCATACTGCTGGTGTTACTCACGCGCAAACTGCCTTTACGCCAAGACTGGCTACGTTTACTCATCTTGAGTGCTTTAAATATTGGCGTGTTTCAGGCCTTGCTATTCGTCGCCGCGTACCGCTTACCCGGCGGCTTAGCGGCTGTGCTTGGTGCCATACAACCGTTATTGGTGATGGTACTGGTCTGGGCTGTAGATGGGAAATCCCCCGCACAAACCACCTTATGGGCAGCAGTAGCGGGCGTGATAGGTATGGCGATTTTATTGTGGTCACCACAAACCCAGTTTGAACCCATAGGCGTAGCGGCTGCCTTGTTAGGTGCGGCCAGCATGGCAGCGGGTATTTGGCTGACTCGACGCTGGCAAGTGCGGCTACCTGTGCTAGCGCTTACAGGTTGGCAGCTACTGTTAGGCGGAGCCATGTTGGCCCCTGTAGCCTATTTGGTGGATGCCCCGTTACCCCACTTAACCGCCACGCAATTTCTGGCTTATGCCTACTTATGTTTGGCGGGTGCATTGTTAGCCTATGTGCTGTGGTTTAGAGGGATTGTGCGACTACCTACGGTTGCCGTGGCGTCGCTAGGCTTGCTTAGCCCCTTAACAGCCGTGATCTTAGGCTGGGCATTATTGTCACAAGCCATGAGCGGTTCAGCACTAGTGGGGTTACTGATTGTGTTAGTCAGTGTGTTTGCGGTGCAGTGGACCTCTAGCAAGCGCTAAATACAGGTGTCATAAAAAAGGTCATTGGGGTTACCCAATGACCTTAAGCTCCCTAACATCAGTATAGAGTTAGCACTTCTTTACATGCCTAACCCCTTAGAAGGCCACACGCACCTGTACTTGCGCTGAATGATCACGCTGGCCATTACCCAGTTCCCCTTTGTATCCAATGCCCACTGAAGAATAACGGCTTAGCAATACTTCGGCACCCAGCTCAATGAGTGCGGTATCTCGTGCCAACGGCACACCCGCCACAGTGAAGTTTTGGCCGCCTTCAAAGGCCATGGTTCTGTCAGACGTTACTGAGCCAATAGCATGACGCCACCCTAAAGTGGCTCGCAATCTGCCATCGTACTCACCCATTTGGAAGTTATTATGCAAACGTACCCCTAAGGTGCTGCTGGCTAAGGTGTGATTGCTGGACTTACCCTCTAACGCCGCAAAACCGCCTTTCTCACTGAAGCCACGTATACGCTGTTCAGACACGCTCATGCCCACAAAGGGCTCTATGCCCATTTGCTCGTACTGCCCAAAGGCATAGCCCACTTCAGCAAAAGCTTGCGCTGTATGTGCACTGTAATCGGCTTTGAGTTTTTGATCCAAGCTAGACACCGTACGCTCGGTGCGAATGTCGTGCCAGGTATAGGCCAAGCCACCCAACATGTTGATGTGGTTAGCACCTGCTTCCATGCTTCTACCGGCATAAATGGCAACGCTGTAGTTATCAACTTTAGTGTTTGATGACCTATCATCCACATCTGTCTTGGCATGTATATAACCAACGGCTGCGCCCACACGCCACTCGCTACCACCCACTTTTTCATCCATACCGAGGAAAACACCGGTAGTGCGTTGCTTCATCTGGCCTACGTTATTGTTACCATCAAAACGCTGCCAATGGCCGATGACCTCAGCCCATGCTGGCAATGCTTTAGAGGATGGCCATGCTGATGCTGGTAAGGCTCCATCGCTTTGCGCAACGGGATCGCCAGCACGTCTGCCTGCCGTTAAATTGCTATACAAATGCTGACTACCCAGATTGGATGCCAAGCTGCCTACACTCGCCAAACCACTGGCTACGCTGGCGTGGGCCTCGCCCGATAAGCTGTCAAACACCGCTGGTGGTGCTCCAGCAGGCAAGGTTTCTACAAATTTGTACAACGCGTGGCTGCTAGGTAGGCTTTCTATACCTTGCGCGGTCGCAACCTGATTACCTGTTTGTGCTAAATCAGCAAAATCAATGATGGTTGTTCCACCGCCCTCTTCTTCCTCTGACTTACGCTCTAGTTTCAAGCTTACGGCATTAGCACCATAACCCAAGGCCACATCCAAATACGCATAGTTAGATTTCACCTCACCAAAATTACCTTGAATGCTGCTGGCTTCTAGAATGGTGTAGGTTTTGCCGACTTGGAAATCTGTTTTGGCATTCAGCTCAGTACCAGCATGCAAGACACTGCCGCCTAGCGTAGCCGTACCAGCCACTTTCAACAGACTGCTGTTGTCGCTGTCTGGGTCAGCCTGCACGTAATAGGTAGACCCTTGCTCTAAGCGTAAGTCACCTGCAATGCGCATCGTGCCGTAGCGCGTAGCATTCTCGCTAGGGTTAATCGTGGCACCGCGTTGCACGGTTGTAAGCGTAGCCGCACTACCTACCGTACCCGTGCCTGCCAACGTTGCTCCGTTAGCCACGGTTACATCGCCACCCAAACTACTATTTTTAGTGATGAGCAAGCCACCATCGGTAACCTGTGTGCTACCCGAAAAAGTGCTGCTATTGCCGGTTAACGTCAGCACACCCGCGCCTGTTTTACTGATGTAGCCTGTGCCGCTAATGGCTTGCGCCAACGTAGCATCGTTGCTTTGCTGTAGCTGCAAGTTGGCATTATTCACAATCGCGCCGCTGCCTAGGCTATCTGCGGAGGCCACCACACTGCCATCATCAATATGCAAACCACCAGACCACGTGTTATGCCCTGTTAAATGCAGCTCACCCGTGCCGGTTTTGGTCACACTACCACTGCCTTCTATGGCTTGCGATAACGTGGCATTGCTACCTTGATCAAGCTGTAGTTCGGCATTGGTCTTAATCGTTCCGCTGCCTAAATTGGCCACACTGGCCACCAGCTTACCGCCATCAATAACAGTGCCACCGCTGTAGCTGTTTGCACCTGTCAACACCAAGGTGCCATCGCCCGCTTTGGTGAACACACCACTGCCAGACAAATCACTGTCTAGCGTGAATAGATTGGCACTATCCGCAATATCTACTGTACCGCCCTGAGCACCCACACTCCAGGCACGATTACCATTGCTGGTAAAGCTAGTACCGGTAATCTGCAAACGCCCGCCGTTCAGTGTGACTGCTTCACCGCTTTGTCCTAAGCTCGCATCCTGCTCTACTGACAGCGTGCCAGCAGATACGGTAGTGCCACCGCTGTAGCTATTAACAGCGGTTAGCAGCAATGTGCCAGCACCCGTTTTATTCAAGCCATCACTACCCGCTAAAACATTCTTGATGGAGGCATGCCATCTATGGCTAACAGCACTGCCATCACCTACACGTATTTCCACTGGGTCGGAATTTGTGCTGCCAACGACTAGCGTTAAGGTATCTCCATCCATCACATAACCATCACTGGCAAACTGCATCCCTGAAGCTTGCACTGCTCCATCCTGATTACTTACTGAAACGATACCTGCATCACCACCAAAGATAGCAAAACCCGGCTGAGGGTTCATCGCTGAAGTAAGCGTACCCTGAAAATCAGCCCAATAAGCAGAAGCAGTGCTCCATACCCCCGAGCCACCTCCTAGCCGCGAGCTAGAAGCCAAACCATTGGCATTCCAGAAGTTCAGTGTGAGGCCACCACTACCATTAATGACATTAATCTGTTTACTGCCAGCCAGATACTGCACCGTCATACCCGCGCTGGAAGGCATAAGCCCTCCATTCAGTAGAGTGAGTGCTCCTTTGTAATCAAACAATCGGTATAAACCGTCGCCAAAACCACTGACTTGCTGTACATCTAACTGCACACCATTCAGTGTGAGATCCCCGTCTACACTGGTGCTAGTACCTTGCCCAGGCGTACTCATGTTAGGGCCAGGAGCGCCTAGCGCTACTGTCAAGCTACTACCCTGCTCCATTGCTAGGTCGCCTTGAATCGTCAGGTTACCCGTACCAATAGCCTCTCCAGGGGCCAATACTGCGCCTGACTCCACCTGAACGTTACCAGCCAGCACCCCTTGCCCAGCTAAGGTAGCACCACTCTCCACCATGACCTGAGCACTGGCTAGACTACTATTCGCTTGCAACTGCAAACGTCCAGCTTTTACTGAGGTATCCCCGGTATAGGTATTGTGGCCAGCTAAGGTCAACGTTGCAGTGCCTAGCTTAGAGAGTGATCCATTACCGCGAATATCACCCTCTACGGTAAGCGCCTTACTGCCCAGTACCTTCAGTTCACCCTGCAGCACCACCTTGTTACTTAGCACTACATCGACACTACTGTCTAAGCTCGTATTCGATGCGACCACTAGTTCGCCTGATCCCAAGGCCTTATTGTTGCCCACCTCCAGGCTGCCCGCATTCAACAAAAGGCCACCCGCATGGGTGTTACTACCGTTGAGGGTCAACTGCGCAGCACCATTCTTCACCAATGCGCCTGCGCCACGAATAACACCACTCAATATCAATTCGTTACTGCCCGCCACGGTCAGATTACCCGTTACCAATACTGCATTGCTTAACGCAACAGTATTGCTACTGTCCAAAACAGTACCCGCGGCTGCCGTTAGCGTGCCCTCTCCCAGCACAGTATTGCTGCCCACCACCAGCGTACCTTCATTCAACGTGGTGCCGTTGCTATAGGTGTTGTTGCCATTTAACGTTAATGTGCCTGTCCCCTGTTTCACCAGTGATCCAGTGCCAGCAATACGACCACCCAGTGTCAGCGAGTCATTGCCTGTTATTGTCAGAGCACCATTAAGGTCTACCTGATTATGCACTGTTTGATTACCTGTAGCACCCAAGGTAGTCCCATTGTAGGTAGTCAGCGTACCTTGACCCAGCGCATTTGAATGACCAACCAACAGCGAGCCGCCGCGCAATGCAGTTCCCCCTGAGTAGGAGTTGTTCCCACTCAATATCAAGGTACCGGCCTCCAACTTCTCTACACTACTGCTCCCGGTCATCGGAGCCTCTATAACAGCCGTTATATCAGCGCCTACACGTATATTGGCACCGCCAGCCTGGCCACTCACCAAGCTCAGTTCGCCCGCAGCCCCTTTAGCCAAGGTATAGCCATCTGTTATGAACTGCATGCCACTAACAGTTTGCCTACCCTCTACCGTGACAGTACCTGCCCTCCCCTGAAAAACAGCAACACCAGCTGACCATCGATCATTCGCGTTACCATCCCAGGTCGTCCAGTTCGTATTCGTACTGTTCCATACACCACTGCCACCCTCGATCTGACCATTAGCTACATTGTCGCTGCCATCCCAAAACTGAACTTCCTGACCAGAGGCTTTAACCACTACATTTACCTGATTAGCAATAGCAATCTGAATCGTTAGGTCACCAGCCTGCCAACCGTTAGGTAAAGTCCCCAAACTCAGCCCGTTATAAGTCAACGAGCCACCATAGGTAAATAAACGATAGACACCACTCCCAAAGTCACCAGCATCCGTAACATTCAATACGCCGTCTAACGTCAGATTCTGATTTACCTTGAAAATTTCCGGTGTACCTAAGCCAGGGGCACCGAGTACGACATCAACCTGTGAGTCAGTACCCAAGGTTAAGGAGTCCATCGTTAAGGTACTGCCGCTGCGGCCTACTACCCTACCGTCCTTACGCACCGTGACTGCCCCCACCGTACCTGTACCTTTTAATGCTGCGCCTGCCGCAACCGTTACCCCTGCGTGGGCCACCCCTGCCACATTCAGCACACCACCATTCAGCGCTACCGTAGGATTTGGTGTGCTTGATGGAAAGAGGTTGCCAGACAGGTTCCATGTACCGCTGTTAACAACTAAATGACTAAAATTCAGGTATTTATCGCCATCTATGGTTCCCGAACCTGCCGTTCCTGCGCCTACACCATTAATGGAGTTTTGTAGCGCTAAGATATTGCCGTTATTGGCTGAGCCAGCATAGACGGTGCCTGTGGCGGCATAGTTAACATTTGCAACCGTTATGCTTTTCCCCACACGAGCATTACTCACAAGCGATGAGCCTGTAACGGCTATAAAACGGTTGCGCCCTCCCCCTGCGCCTAGGTGCACACTACCCTGAACAGTACCTATATTAATAAACTCATTACCTGCGGTAGAGGCCTGCATACCCACTCTGCCAGTAATTGTTCCGCTATTCCGCACCACCTGTTTCGCACCGCCTCTCAGCGTCATTGCGATTAAGTCTTCCAACTCCCCACTGCTAGCCACTACACGCCCGGCCTGAATAAAACCACTATTGATTACGCTCGTAGTTCCACCAGCACCGTTGCTTATGCGTAGCGCAGCACCGCCATCGCTAACATCATCTGATTGCCCTGATATGAAGCCAGACACACTGTTGTTTATCGTTACTGTGCTCCCAGCAAGGTTCTCAATCTGCACACCCACAACAGGCTTAAGCTTCGGCACACTAGCATTTATGTTGCCGTTGTTCTCAAGCGTAACGCCAGTGCCGGTAAGTTGTATTGCATACCCTGCATTCTCCTTTGGAGTCACCGTTGTAGTAGTCCTTATACTAAGACTCAGATTATTATTTGATGATTCGTAGCCCGCGACCGAACCGCTACACATTACTACTCCAGGGCCTGCCTGTGTACATTCTGCATGCGCTGGAGCCGCTACCAAGCTACCCCACGCTATAGCAATGGCAAGTGCAAGACTATGCTTACGCCACACAGGCCTAGTTGTGGCTAAGCTCGCGGCACTACTCGCCGTACTCCCCTGGTGATTACGCGCATTTTCTGGCACCGCCACCCACGTGCCTAAGGCCATGCTCCAAAGCGATTTATAAATGTGATTCATACTGTTTCTTCCCAATTTTTGTTGTAGATCGCTTTGGGCGGCTGCCCTTAACACTTATTAACCATCTATTCCCCCGGATTCTAATAAGTTCATCCCTGTAGCGATATCACTGAAATTGGTGATATCAGCCAAAAACAACGATTTTTCTAGATCACTGCTACACCCTGTTTACGCCCCACTCACGCGACCTCTTACTCGTAGTCCTGTACACCTCTTGTATGTCATGCATAAAAAAACCCGCCCTACATAGGGCGGGTTTTTGTGTATCACGACGTTACATCGTCGTATTACGCACTGGCTTTTTCTGCATCGTTAGGTGCACTGATTTCACGTACGGGTACGGGAATACGCAAACCTTCGTCTTGCAACAGTTGCGGTGCTCTACGCAGTAACTCAAAACGCAGATCCCAGAATTTCTCGACCTGACTCCACACACGTACAGTGACAACAATTGCGCTATCTTTGTATTGCGTCACCATAACTTGAGGGGCTGGATCTTTGAGTACGTTTTCATTGTTCTCTACCATCTGTCTCAAAATACTGATGGCTTTATCCAAATCATCGCCATAACGTACGGCAACTTCCACATCCATGCGGCGGGTTTTGTTGCGGCTGTAATTGATGATGGCGCTGCCCCAGATTGAGCTGTTAGGCAGAGTGAATTCAATACCATCTACTTGGATGAAGCGTGTCAGAAACAAACCTACTTCATCTACAGTACCGTCACCTTTACCCACTACAGACACAAACTCACCCGCGCTGATAGGACGCAGAATCAGCAGCATAATGCCCGATGCCACGTTTTGTAGTGTACCTTGCAAGGCCAAGCCCACTGCCAAACCCATCGCACCCAACATGGCAACGATACTGGTGGTTTGAACCCCAAAGCGCGCCAATACGGCAATCAGCACAATAATACGTATAAACCATTGCAGCACGATGGTGAGCATGGGGATCACGGTGCGATCCATGTGTGGCATACGCGTCAAGAACTTGCGCAAGAAGCGAGCTGCCACCGACGACAACCACCACCCCACAATCAAAATCAGTGCGGCCACAAGCAGGTTGATGCCAAACGTTTGCAGTAAGGATAACGTTGTGCTGTCGACTAGCTGTGTTTCATTCATTCACGTAGCTCCCAAAATAAACATGACCTGTCGCCATCATAACGGGTTTTAACTGCCCTATGATATGGGTATCGTTGTCTGTTACAAGGACTCACCAACATGTCTACTCGTGCCGCTTTCTCTGTACTGGATTTAGCTCCTATTATTCAAGGAGGTACCGCCAGAGATGCTTTCTTACGTGCCGCTGAGCTGGCTCAGCACTGTGAGCAATTAGGATTTAGTCGCTATTGGTTAGCTGAACACCACGGCATGCCTGGTATTGCCAGTGCTGCTACGTCGATTTTGATCAGCCATGTGGCCTCGCAAACGCAACGCATACGTGTGGGTGCTGGTGGCATCATGCTGCCTAACCACTCACCACTGGTGATTGCTGAGCAATTTGGTACGTTGGAAAGCCTGTACCCAGATCGTATAGATTTAGGGCTAGGCCGTGCGCCAGGGTCTGACCAAATTACCTCTAGAGCCTTACGCCGAGACTTAAACTCTGACCCCGAGCAGTTCCCACGCGATGTACTGGAACTGATGGACTACATGTCTGACGAACCTGAGCAACCTGTACTGGCCGTGCCCGGTAAGGGCAGTAAAGTACCTGTGTGGATTTTAGGTAGTAGCTTGTACGGCGCACAATTGGCCGCGGCGTTGGGGCTGCCTTATGCATTTGCTTCGCACTTTGCGCCTGCTCAGTTGGCCCATGCCTGCGAGGTCTATAGACAGCATTTCCGCCCATCCAAATACTTGGATAAACCGTACTTGATGCTGGGCTTTAATATCTTTGCTGCCAATACTACCGCCGAAGCAGAAGACCTTGCCACATCGTGGCAGCAATCTTTTGTGAGCCTGCGTTCAGGCAAACCTATTACCTTGCCACCTCCTGCGCCTGGTTATATGGATAACGCCAGCCCACAAGCTCAAGAACTGATCAAACACATGATGCACTGCACAGCTATTGGTGATGTTGACACCGTTCGTCAGAAAATTCACGCAACACTGGTGAATACCCAAGCCGATGAGTTGATTGTCACCAGCAATATTTACGATCAGAAGGCGCGTTTGCATTCGTATACGTTGGCGGCTGAGGCGTTTAAGTCGCTGTAGTATTCATTGTCTGCGCTGGGGGCTGCAGAAATACTTTTTGTGATTTGAGACACCAAATCAAAAAAGCTTTCTCTCCGCCCCCGAGTATTCGGATTACTGATAGGTTTACCGCCCTTTCTATAGTGATGATGACAGGGGCTATGGGCACAAAAAAGGCTTGGGTAGTTCCAAGCCTTTTTTATATCGCTTACTGCTTATTTCTTGTTGCTGCTGCGCTTTTGCAAAGATTGCGTCAGTCTATCTAGCAACATGGCCAGAATCACGACGGCAATACCGGCGACAAAACCATCGCCAGAGCGTAGTCGTTGAATCGCACGCCATACTTCACTACCTAAACCATCAGCACCAATCATGGCGGCAATCACTACCATGGATAAGGCCAACATAATGGTCTGGTTTACACCGGCCATGATGGTAGGTAAGGCCAAGGGCAACTGCACTTTAAACAGTTTTTGGCGGCGTGTTGCACCGTAGGCATCAGCGGCTTCGATGAGGTCTTCTGGCACTTGGCGTATACCTAAGATCGTTAGGCGTATCGCGGGCGGCATAGAGAAAATCACCGTGGCGAAAATGGCCGATACCGCACCTATACCAAAAAACGGGATGGCTGGAATCAGGTACACAAACGCTGGCATGGTCTGCATGAAGTCCAATAGCGGCATCACCACTTTATATAAGCGGTTAGATAAGGCCGCCACGATACCAATAGGTAGCGCGATCACAATAGCGACTAATGTGGCAATCACTACCAGCGTTAAGGTTTGAATCATGGGCACCCACAAGCCTAGGTTCCAGATCAAGCCCAAACCTGCCACAGCACCTATGGCTAAACGCCAGCCCGATGCACGCCAACATAACAAAGCAAAGGCCGCAATCAGCAACCACTCTGGCAAGGCCAGCAAGCCATCGTTCAGTAGATCAATACCATCTTGCGTAAAGCGTGACACGCTACGGGTGACGCCAGAATAGCTAGAGGTCAGCGAGTTTAACCCCTGCTCAATCCAGCGACTGAGGGGTAAGGGTGGAATACTACTCATCATGAGGTTTCTCCTGCTTTAGCCAGCTCATCCAACACGGCACCTTTCACTACCACGCCCAATAACTGTTCTTTATCGTTCACTACGGCGACGGGGATACTGCGGTCGAACAAACCAAATAACTGATTCAACGGTTCGTCCGGCCCTACTTTAGGAATGTCAGTATCTATATAGTTTTGTATGCTTTGTGCCTGCTCTTGTATGGCTTTACGCAATACCGCCGCTTCAATCAGCCCTATTAAACGTCTATCTCGGGTGGTCACATACACCGAGTCGATACTGTTTTCACTCATTTTGCGCAAGGCAGTACGTGGGCCATCATCAGGGCGCACGGTCACGCGTGAAGAACGCATGGCGCTACTTGCGGTCAGCACTCGTGCTTTATCCACACCTTCAATAAAGCGAGCCACGTAGTCATCGGCTGGTTTACTGAGTATTTCTTCAGGCGTACCTTCTTGCACGATCTCACCATCTTTCAGCAAGATAATGCGGTCACCAATGTTAAGTGCCTCATCCAAATCGTGCGTGATAAAAATGGTGGTTTTACGCGTGCGGTACTGCAGCTCTTGCAGCTCTTGCTGCATGTCTTTACGTATCAATGGATCCAACGCCGAAAAGGCCTCATCCATCAACAACACACCGCCGTCATTCGCCAGCGCTCGCGCAATACCTACGCGCTGTTGCATACCACCAGACAACTGTGAGGGATAGGAGTCTTCCCAGCCTTTAAGACCCACTTGCTCTAGAGCATCAACGGCAATACGACCACGCTCTTCTTTTTCCATGTGGCGTATTTCTAGCCCGAACTCTACGTTTTGCTGCACAGTTCGGTGTGGAAACAAGGCAAAGTTCTGAAACACCATAGAGAAATGCTGGCGGCGTACTGCCAGCATTTCTTTTTCAGAGAGTTTAGTGATGTCTTGCCCTGCTATTTCTACCTGACCTTCGGTAGGATCTATCAGCCTATTCAAACAGCGGATTAGCGTGGACTTACCCGACCCAGACAGACCCATAATCACTAGCAGCTCACCCTCGTACACATCAAAGTTGATGTCGTACAACCCTAGGGTTTGGCCAGTTTGTTCAAAAATTTCAGGGCGTTTCTTACCCTGCTTGCGTAAAGCCAGTGCTCGTTCAGGATTAGCACCAAACACTTTACTTAACTGACGGACTTTGATTTTTACAGTTCGATTATTCGTCATCCGTTCCTCTTTTACTGTAATTGAAAAGTACAAGGCCGGGTCGCAATGCGCCCGGCCTTGTGCCTATAGCGACATTACTGGTTCACCACGATGTGGTTTACTCAGTAGCGGGCATCCAGGCTTGTACTTTTTCTGGGTTAGCTTCTACC
This sequence comes from Paenalcaligenes sp. Me52, assembly GCF_050487965.1. NCBI lineage: Bacteria > Pseudomonadati > Pseudomonadota > Betaproteobacteria > Burkholderiales > Alcaligenaceae > Paenalcaligenes > Paenalcaligenes sp. Me52. The sequence continues at coordinate 247,620 of NZ_JBKQFO010000003.1, forward strand.
CATTTTTTGGCATTTTCATACGGGTCACTACCGGCTTCTTCGTTCATCAACATGATTTCGCCCATGTCATCGGTAGTCCAGTTAAAGGCATCCAAAATCGCATACGCCTCTGGTTTTTCGTCTTTCAGACCTTTACGTGCAATGGTGTGAATTTGCTCTGCACCACCGTAAATACCTTTAGGATCTTCTAAATATTTCAGATCCCAGCGGGCAAACATCCAGTGTGGTGTCCACGCAGTAATCACTACATCTTCTTTGTTTTGAATAGCATTCGCCAATGCTGCTGTCATGGTGGCATCGGTACCATCACGCAAACGCAGCTTCAAACCATATTGATCCACTACATCACCGGTTAGACGTTGCAGACCAGCACCGGGGTCAATACCAATAATTTCGTTATTGAATTTCTTGGCGTTGTCGTTCAGCTCTTCAATAGAGGTGATTTCTGTGTAGGCAGGTACAACCAAGCCCAACTTAGTGCCATCGAGGTTTGGACCTAAGTCTTCAACTTTGTCACCCAATTGCTCGAAGTAATCTTCGTGGGTAGTAGGCAACCACGCTGCCAGCATGGCGTCAGCATCACCGTTTGCTACGGCTTGCCACATTGCGGCACCGGTCAGTGAGCTCATTTTTACATCGTAACCAGCCTGTTCCAACAATACGCGCATCACGTTGGTGGAGGCTACTTCAGAGGACCATTCTACATAGGCCAAATGCACGGTACCTTTGTCTTGGGCATAGGCACTGCCAGTTCCCAATAACCCTAGGCCAAAAACAGCGGTACCCATTGCAACACTTAGACGCTTCAGGATTTTATTTATTAACATAATCATTTGACTCCGAATCATTCTAGAGCTAATCATTATATCAATAAATCAATTTCAGTCCAGTTCAGCATAACCAAAGCGGCATAATCATAGGAAAAAACTGGCCACGAAAATACGCGTTTCTCTAGAGTCATATCTATGAAAATCATTATGAAACAAAACCTTAGCAACACTCAAAAAACCTACTCCTTTAACGTAGTCACATAAAAAATGCTGATGCTTCGCCCTACTCAATAAGGGCTATACATCAGCATTGAAGATAGACGTGAGCAGTGCGTCCGTCGTTACCCATACTTTCAGGCCACGAACGACAAGCGTATATCTGAAACTCTGCCTTGCTACGGTGTAACGATTACGGCCACTGCATCTCACCTTTGGCCACAGCAGCGCTTAACACTAACGAATCATCACCCAGCAATGCAGGATAGCGCTGCTTCATGGCGACGATAAGCTCTGGTGAATTACTCGCCTTAGCGGCTTCTTCATCAAAAGCGCGTATGTAATCCGCCGTAAAAGTGACTGCATCCACACCTTTAGGTAACGCCCCCATATAGTGGCCTGGGATCACCACATCCGGCGCTAACGCTTTGATGTTCTCCAATGTTGCCAACCAATCTGCATGTGATTGAGGCGTTTGGGTATCAGCCATCCACACATGCTCGCCAGACATCACTGGAATCCCACCTACCACGGTTTTAATAGAAGGTATCCACACCACCGTACGATCAGGTGTAGGACCATCTAGCCCCACCACGGTGAGCTCTTGCCCCTCTAACAGCAACGTATCACCCTCTAAAGGTTGGGGCACAATCAACTGACTGGGCGCTCCATCCCCCATTTTCGGCCCCCAAAACGCTAGCTTGTCATCTTTGGTGGCTTCAATGTGAGCGATAGTGGCTGGTGTGGCGACGATGCGTGCATCCGGAAAAGCCGCATGTAAGGTTGCCAGCCCAAAGTAATAATCAGGATCACCATGACTAATATAGATAGTGCTCAAGCGCTTTCCAGTCGCTTTAATCTTTTCGACTAACTGCTTCGCTTCGGTAGCTGAAAACTGCGCATCAATCAGAATGGCTTCATCTTTACCTTGTACCAACACTGACGACACTGCAAAGATAGCCTCATCACCCCAATTAAAAGGCTCAATGCTTAAAGTAGCGTGCTGTGCAGGGTTGGCTGATACAGCAGAGGCCAGCGTAGGCTCAGCCGCTACTGTTGCGGTCGATACCCCTGCGAGCACTGCGGCCACCGCCACGGCTGCTGTAGAAAATGCATAACGCCATGTAGTCATCATTACTCCCTAATTAATACCCTACTGTGAAACGTTGTCGTGAATGCGCTGGGCGCTCCACTTCATCGACCAATGCCATCGCATAGTCCTCAAAGGAAATACGGCTACCCTCGTCACTATGCAGCAACTGGTCGCCACCAATTCTAAATACCCCTGTACGCTCACCTGGTACAAACTCAGCTGAAGGCGATAAAAAACTCCAGTCCAAAGCTTGCTCTCTACGTAACAAATCCAAAAACTCAGCGCCTTTAATCGCCTCAGCCTTATATTCCTCAGGAAATGCGGGAAGGTCCACCAAACGCTGACCCGAAGCCACCTCTAAACTGCCCGCGCCACCTACCACCAAATAGCGTGGCACACCGGCAGCCTGTACTGCAGCAATCAAGGTATGGGTATCACTGTCTAGGAACTTAATCGCACTGATCACAACATCATGCCCCGTCAACAACTGTGTTAACGCCTCTATATCCTTCACATCCCCCGCTTTCGCTGTCACCCCAGACAACGCCGGTACACGCTCAGGACGACGGGCAATCGCAGTCACGGTGTGACCTCGATTTACTAGCTCTTGCAAAATGCGTGAGCCCACCTGTCCTGTTGCACCCAATAATGCAATATGTGCCATATTCCGCTCCTTTAATCCAAAATGAGTACTAGGTCACTAAAAGTGACCTATAACACTAAGAATGCTACACTCCTCCCCGATCAGGAACAAGAAGTCACACCAACGTGCCTCAGTCACCTCAACGTGACCCTCCTGTTAGCAAGAGCACATACCATGTCTGAAAAAAGCGAACAGCATATTGAATTTGACCAGCCTTGCCCCATTCGTGATGTGTTAGATCGCATCGGCGACCAATGGAGTTTGCTGATTTTAGAGGCCTTAAAAAACCGCATATTGCGGTTTAACGAACTACACCGTGAAATAGGTGATATTTCCAGACAAGTGCTATCGCGGACACTAAAACGTTTAGAAAGTGATGGCTACATCAGCCGCACACAATATCCAGAAGTACCACCACGGGTGGAGTACGCGCTAACGGATTTGGGGAGTTCGTTTTTGGTGCCTATGCAGCAATTAGTGCAGTGGGCAGATAAGAATCATGAGGCGATTTATCTGGCGAGAAAGCGGGCTGTAGAGGCTTAAGTATGCCGTTTCAAGCAGGGGTGTAAGTGTGCGGTTTCAAGTAGGGGTGAAAATGCAGCATCAACATACCCACCACTGGCTGCCGTAGCTAGTTCTGCAATCCCCAGCGCAGGCGCTGAATACAGTCTCAACATGCTCACCACTGGCTGCAGTAGCTAGCACTGCGAAAAGTATTTTTTAATTTGTATACCAAATAAAAAAACACTTTCCTCCGTTTTCCCTTCATCGCTTGCCACGATTTTGGAGTGGTTGCTGCTGTGGTTCATGAGTATTTCTGGGGCGGATGAAAGAGTATTCCTGCAGCCACTTTAGCAAGCTATAGACACTACGCAGGGCGTCACAAACATAAAGCCATCATTACTCAAGAAAGGGCTGTAAACCTCACACACTCACAACAATCGGGGGACGGAGAGGAAACTTTTTTGATTTGGTGTCTCAAATCACAAAAAGTATTCCTGCAGTCCCCCAGCATGTGCGATGAATGCCCTGTCAGCATGCACCACTAACACTTGCTGAGGCATTCATCGAGACACAACCAATACAACTGTTAGCGCGCATCCTTCAAAATCAGATCCGCCCCTTTCTCAGCCACCATCATCACCGCCGCTTGCGTATTACCGCTAACCATCGCAGGCATCACAGACGCATCCACAATACGTAACCCTTGCAGCCCACGTACTTTCAGGCTTGGGTCTACCACGGCGTTATCATCCGTCCCCATACGGCATGTACCAATAGGGTGATAAATGGTTTGGCCGTTTTCACGAGCAAATTTCAACCACTGATCATGACTTTGCACCGCACTACCTGGAGCCATTTCCTGCTCTATATAGCGACTCATTGCCGGTTGCCCCATGATGTTTCTGGCGACTTGCATCCCCCCAATCAAGCTGTCTTGATCTTCTTGAACAGCTAAGAAGTTAGGTTTGATGGCAGGTTGCATATAGGGATCGGACGATTGCGCATGAATACTGCCTTGCGATTTAGGCCGCAACTGTGCCACACCTAACGTCATACCCGGCAGCTTATCGAGCTTACGTTCCGCTGCATTGGCATAGCTGGCGTGCATAAAGAAGTACTGCACGTCAGGGGCGGTCAGTTCTGGGCGGCTTTTTACAAAACCAAACACCAAGCCTGTACCCAGAGTCAGAATCCCGGTACGACGTGTAAAGTACTGGCCCACAGCCGACACTAACGACATACCGCGTGTTAGCTCGTTCAGTGAGTCGGTTCCTTTCACGCGCCAATTCATACGCGTGCAGAAGTGATCGATGTAGTTCTCGCCCACCCCTTCCAACGCATGACGTACAGGCACACCTATCTTCTGCAATACATCAGGCTTACCAATACCCGACAGCTCAAGGATTTGTGGAGTCTGCACAGCACCTGCGGCCAAAATGACTTCCGCCTTGGCTTTCACGGTAACTGTCTGTCCGTTATGCACGTAGCGCACACCGGTACAACGTTTTTGCTCGTCTATTTCTAGATTCAGCACATGCGTATCGGTACGCACGGTTAAACCGGAGCGCTGCTGAGCGGGGGCTAAATAGCCATCCACTACACTCCATCTACGCCCTTTATGTTGCGCTACTTGGTAATAACCAAACCCTTCTTGGTCCCCACTGTTGTAGTCAGCATTTAACGGCTGGCCTGCCTGTTGAGCCGCATCCAGCAAGGCTGTGGATAAGGTATGGCGCTCGGTGACCTCACAGATATGCATAGGGCCATCGGTACCGCGCCCTTCGCCACCTTGTGCGTAGGTTTCCAACTTGCGAAAGTAAGGCTCTACGGATTGGAAGTCCCAACCCGAGGCGCCTAGCTCTGCCCAATGATCGTAATCTTGTGCTTGGCCACGCACATAAATCATGCCGTTAATCAGCGTTGACCCACCCAAGCCTTTACCACGTGGCACGGCAATCACTCGATTTAAGGTGCTTTCTTCGGGGGCTGTGGAAAAACGCCAATTGAATTTAGGGTTGGTCAGCAGCTTGCTAAACCCAGCAGGTATAGGAATCCAAAAACCTTTACCTTGCCCGCCAGCTTCTAGCAGCAACACGCTATAGCGTCCGTTGGCTGTTAGGCGGTTAGCCAGAATACATCCGGCTGTACCACCCCCTACCACTACATAATCGAAGCTTTGGTTGGCATCAGACATGATCGGCGGTATCCAGCATAAACTCTGCCATCAATCGCACTTGTTCATCCAACATATGACGACCAAAGTGCACGGTACATCCCTTTTGCTGTGCTGCGTCTAACAGAGGGGTCAATGCTGGTTTCATGATAATTTCTGCGACCAACGTACTGCTAGCAATGGTATTCACATCCAGCGGCAAGGCATCCTCAGGGCGCATACCCAGCGAGGTGGCATTCACCACGATATCGTAGCCTTGCGCATCGCTATCACCCGCACGCACTGGGGCATCAGCCACGATGCTCTTGATGCGAGTGGCGATTTCTTCGGCCTTGCTTAAGGTGCGATTGGTAATCACCAGTTCGCCTACTCCTGCTTGAACCAACGCAAACGCAATCGCTCCTGATGCACCACCTGCGCCGACCAGCAACACACGTTTACCTTTGGGGTCGTGGCCTTGACTAATCAAACCACTCACAAAGCCAGCGCCGTCAAACATATCGCCGTACAAGCGTCCATCAGACAAGCGTCGCACGGTGTTCACCGCACCGGTTGCTTTAGCGGTAGGCCCCAATACATCGCACAACTCAGCCACCGCATTTTTATGGGGCACAGTAATGATGCAACCACCCATGTTTTTCATGCCACGTATGGCATCCAGAGTGATAGATAGTTTGTCTGCTGGCACATGCATAGGCACTAACACGCCATCTACATGGTGCTCAGCAAAGTACGCATTCAACACTTCCGGTGTGCGTACTTGGGCGATAGGGTCAGCCAAGATGGCGAATAAACGGGTATTTCCTGTAATCAGCATAACCATGGTCTCCTTAGGTCAACATCCAGCCACCGGCCACATCCACCACTTGCCCGGTAATAAACGCCGCGCTGGGCGAGGTCAAAAACAAGCAAGCATCCGCCACTTCTACGGGTTCACCTAAACGGCGCAACGGCGTTTCCTGCACCACTTCTTCATTGGCACTGCTCACAACTGTTTTCAGCAACGGGGTATTGATACGACCTGGAGCCAACGCATTCACAGTGATACCGTGTGGGCCCAACTCACCTGCTAAGTGGCGTGTGAAACCTATTAATGCTGCTTTGGTAGTGCTGTAGTGAGCCGCCACGATGTCCACAATATTGGCTTTACCCGCTACCGATGACATAGACACTATGCGACCAAATTTGCGCTCTACCATGCCGGGAGTCAGAATTCTGGACCAATTAAACGCACTGTTCAGATTCACGTTCATCACGCGATTCCATTCAGCCGGGTCCATCTTGTAGAAAGCCATAGGGTGGCCATCATGCTTAGGGGAAATTCCGGCGTTATTCACCAAGGTATCAATAGGCCCCAGCACGCTTTGCAGTTGGTCTGCTGCACGCTCGCAGGCTTGGTAATCCGCCACGTCTGCCGCAGCAAAAGCCACCTTGTGACCAGCCGCTTTCCATTCAGCGCACAACGCTTCGCCACGCGCTGCATCCATATCTACAATCGCTACACTGGCGCCGTCTTGCACATAGCGCTCGGCAATGGCTCTGCCTATACCGCCTAGACCACCTGTGACCACTACTACTCTATCTTGATGCTGCATGGTCTATTCCTCTACTTTCATCATAATTTTGCCAATGTGCTGGCTGCTTTCCATTAAGCGATGTGCGGCTTGTACTTCGCTAAGCGTGTACTCGGCATGAATAACCGGCAAGCATTTCCCGGCTTCCAGCAACGGCCACACCGCATTTACTAAATTATTGACCAAGGTGGCTTTCTGTTCGTTACTGCGCGCACGCAATGTAGAGCCGGTGACCGTCAAACGCTTCAGCATGATGGGCATCAAGTCCATGTCTACACGGCTACCTTGCAAGAAAGCGATCTGCACTAAGCGACCTTCCAAGGCCAATGACGCCACGTTTTTCGTGATGTAGTCACCACCTACCATGTCTAGGATCAGCTCTACACCCTGACCATCAGTGTGTTGCTGCACCACTTGGCTGAAATCTTCGTCGCGGTAGTTGATGGCAATGTCTGCACCTTGTGCACGACATACTTCTGCTTTTTCTGCATTCCCTACCGTCGTGAATACACGCGCACCAAAGGCTTTGGCCAATTGAATAGCCGTCAAACCAATGCCGCTGGAACCACCATGTACTAAGAAGGTTTCGCCGGCTTTCAACCCACCACGCTCAAAAACGTTGGTCCATACGGTTAAATAGGTTTCGGGCAATGCGGCAGCTTGCAACATGCTCAAGCCAGCAGGCACAGGCATACAATGACGCGCATCGGTAACGCAGTATTCGGCGTAACCCGCACCAGGCACCAATGCACAAACTTTGTCACCCACTTTCCATTGGCTCACGCCCTCACCCAAGGCAACCACTTCACCCGATACTTCCAAGCCCAAATAAGGCGATGCATCTTTTGGTGGTGGATATAAACCTTTGCGCTGCAATACGTCGGGGCGATTCACACCGGCGTAGGCCACTTTAATCAGTACTTCACCCGCACCAGCGACTGGGATATCTGCATCCACCAGATGCAGAACCTCTACATCACCGCCAGCACCGTGTTCTACACGTTTCATTTTCTTGTCCATGTCTGTCTCCTCAAATTTGAAGCGCTTCATATTTTTGGCAAAACAAAAGCCTCAACCCATTAAATGAAGCGCTTCAAAAAAATAAAACTTTATCATACGCTGATCTGCTTTGAGCGTACATAGTACAAAGCTCACGCAACTTTCACACTGTACGTTACGTGAGCATCGCTCATTAAATGTAGCTGTATGCTGACCAACCACCATCTGCCACAGCCACATGACCATTCATGAAAGCAGCTTGTTCAGAGGCCATGAAAATAGCCAATGCCGCAATTTCTTCTGGTGTACCCAAACGACGGGAAGGCGTGCGTGCAGTTAATGCATCTAGATCCATTCTGCCGCGTGCAACCAAATCGTCTACCAACGCTGTACGCACATAGCCGGGTGCAATCGCATTCACACGCAAACCGTGCTCACCCCACTCGTTGGCCAATACTTTGGTCAACATAGCCACAGCCGCTTTGCTCGCACAATACGCCGCACGTTGGGGAGCAGCCACCACACCGTACATGGACGACATGTTCAAAATTACGCCCTGCTTTTGTTCTACCATGCAGCGCGCCGCTTCTTGAGCACAATAGAAAACGCCATTCACGTTGATGTCCATCGCACGACGCCAATCGTCACCCGACAACTCCAACGTAGGAGTATTCATGGAAATACCCGCGTTGTTCAGCAGTACATCGACTCGCCCCCAGCTTTGCTGGATTTGGGCAAACATCTCTTGTACGCCAGCTTGATCGTTTACCGCGCAGGTGTATACGGCCACAGCCATTTGTGGATACTCGCCCAACAGCGTATCGCGCGCTTTTGCCAAGGCCTTGGCATCTATATCCACCAACGCCAATTTAGCGCCGTTATAAGCAAAGGCTTGGGCCATGGAAAAGCCTATGCCGCTTGCGCCGCCGGTAATCACAACTACCTTGTCTTTCAGGTCAGCGTAACGTGCCCACGAAGCTGAGTCCGTTTGCGCTACTGTATTTTGATTGCTCATACTCTCATCCACATTGATTCAAACCAACCTAACTGATAGGATATAAAACCTGTCAGACAGGACAAAGCATTCTATGCTTGGCTAAAAACGCTTGTCAATCGCTACTGGCTTTTCGCCACCTGTACATCGCCTTACGCCCAGAAAAACAAAGCAGACTTGTACAATAACGTTGCATCATCCACCTTTACCGCCACACTATGGACACATCACCTACTCCTGATGCCAGCCCGTCACTCAGCGCTCCGCTGGTAACGTGGATTGCTGAACAGATCAACAACCAATCTTTGGTACCTGGCGACAAACTACCCAGTGAGAAACAACTGTGCGAGCAGTTTGGTGTGAGTCGCCCTGTGGTGCGTGAAGGCTTGTCGCAATTGAAGTCTGAGGGCCTTGTGGTATCACACAAAGGCAAAGGGGTGTTTGTGAGCGAACGAGGCAGCAGACAAAGCTTTAGACTGCCTTATACCGAACTTCACGATGCCGAAGGCCTAGCGCATACGCTAGAGTTGATTCAGGTATTTGAACGATCAGCCGCGCGTTATGCCGCCATGCGCCGTACCCCTGACGACTTGAAAAGCATACGGCGTGCCTTAATCGCGATGGAATACGCCATCTTGAGCGACCTACCGGGTGACGAAGAAGATTATGCCTTTCACCAAGCCATCGTGGACGCTACGCACAACCCCCACTTCATTCAGCTTAATGAATACCTAGAGCAGCACGCCAGACGTTTCATTAGACAGGCACGGCAGCATACCGCTACCTACCACCATAATCTGATCCAAACGGTGCAGCAGGAACATCAGGCTATTTTGCAAGCGATTGAAGAACAAGACCCCGATGCCGCCGCTACCGCAGCTGAAACGCATTTACAAAATGCTGCACAGCGATTGCACGTGTATTTGAAAAAGGGCTAAGACAGCCTAGCCGCCTTAGCCCCTTAGGCTTTCTTAGGCCTCAGGTGTCATCACCATACGACCCAGAATTTTGCCTTGCTCTAAATCTTGCAAGGCCTGACCCAACGCATCCAGTGAGCATGTAGTCACGGGGATCAACGACAGGTTTTCTTTAGCTACCAACTCCACCAGCTCTTGCAGCTCACCCAACGAGCCTACATAACTGCCTTGAATGGTAATAGCGCGCATGGCGATCAATGGCAGCGGCCACGGAGCCGCACCACCGAACAACCCTACCAGCACCATGTGGCCACCTTTGGTCACCACGTTAAAGCCCAACTCTGTGGTTTGCGGGTTAGACACAAAATCCAACACGTCGTATACCGCACCACCCACTGCTTTTTGGATTTGCTGGGCCGCATCTTCCGCATTCGGGTCTACGACAGCTACCGCGCCTGCATCCACTGCCGCTTGGCGTCTGGTCGCATCAGGCTCAACCACTACCGCGCCTTTGCCGCCCATAGCCTTCAACAGTGCCAAGGCCATCAAGCCCAAACCACCCGCACCAATAATCACCATGTGATTACGCTGCAAGCGTGCTTGATTGAATTTGCGCAATGCTGAATAGCAGGTCAAACCAGAACATGCCAAGGGTGCTGCTTTAATGGCACTCACCCCTTTCAGGTCAACCAAATAACGCTCATCAGGCACCACCAAATGATCTGAATAACCACCGGGACGGTTAATCCCTACGGTGCAAGGTGTGAGACAGTAGTTTTCTTGACCTGCCAAACATACTTCGCAATGGCCACAACCATTCCACGGGTAGACTAAGCGCACATCGCCTACCTTTACGTTACGTACTTCTTCACCTACTGCTATCACCATGCCCACGTTTTCGTGGCCCATGGTCAGCGGTAACTTCACACCACGTTCAGCCATGGACAAGCGTTTGCCATGACCTAAGTCGTAACCACCGTGCCAGAGGTGCAGGTCGGTGTGACACACACCGGCCGCTTTGACTCGTAGCAAGATTTCTTTGCCTGTGGGTACGGGCACAGCGCTTTCGGTTTGCACTAGTGGTTGCCCAAACTCCAACACTTGCATACTTCTCATCAACTGCTCCTGCTTTATCAATGCCCCAAATAGGCGCGACGCACATGGGGATTGCCCAACAACTCTTCCCCTGTGCCTGACAACACAATGCTGCCGTTTTCCAGCACGTAACCGTAATCCGCTAAACGCAAGGTGTGGAAAACGTTTTGCTCTACCAGCAGCACCGTTATGCCCTGCTCGGTAACACGACGCACCACGTCGAACATTTGCTCTACTAACAGCGGTGACAAGCCCAACGATGGCTCATCAAACAGCAGCAATTTAGGGCATGCCATCATGCCGCGCGCAATCGCCACCATCTGTTGTTCACCACCAGACAGCGAACCGGCAAACTGATCCAAACGCTCGCGTACACGAGGGAACAGTTCCAGCACTTCTTCCAAGCGCTCGGCCACTACAGGACGCGCTTTCTTGCGATACGCCCCCATCAGCAGATTGTCTTTCACCGACAAAAAAGGAAACAGTTGGCGGCCTTCGGGAATCATGGTGATGCCTAGATCCACGATATCGTGAGGGGCCAAACCATTAGTTTCTTGCCCCTGGAACGAGATACTGCCGCGACATTTCAACTGACCGCACAAGGCTTTGAGTGTCGTCGTTTTACCTGCACCGTTAGCACCAATTAGCGTGACAATTTTGCCTTCTGGTACCTCTAGCGATACGCCTTGCAAGACTTCACTCTTGCCATAGCCTGCATATAAATCATGAATTTTGAGCACGTAGATACTCCTTGCCTAGATACGCTTCAATCACTCGCGTGTCGTTGACCACTTCTTCTGGTGCACCACCAGTCAGCACTTGTCCCACATTGATCACCACTACGCGATCAGACAGTGCCATCGTTGCTTGCATCAAGTGCTCAATAAATAGAACCGATACGCCCGAATCACGGATACGACGCACCATGTTGATGGCTCGTTCCACGTCGGTAGGGTTCAAACCTGCCATCACTTCATCCAGCAGCAAAATACGTGGGCGTGTTGCCAAGGCACGTGCTACTTCCAGTCGTTTCAGGCCACCAATAGTCAAACTGCGTGCTTCGGAATCCAAGCTGGCGGTGAGTTCGGTCAGCTCAGCTACTTGTCTAGCAATCGCTTCCGCTTCACGTTTGTCGGTGGTGTGCATGAATGCACCCAGCATGATGTTTTCCAATACGCTCAAACCAGAGAATGGCTGAGCAATCTGGAACGTACGACCCACACCCGCTTTAGCAAAGTCTTGCGGTGTGCGAGGTTGTACCCATGTGCCATCTTCCAAACGTACGCTAACGGTACCGTTGTCAGGAATAATGAAACCAGACAGCTGGTTAAAGACGGTGGTTTTACCCGCGCCGTTAGGCCCAATCACACCCAGAATCTCACCTTCGTGCAAGGTCAGCGATACGTCATTGGTTGCGTGCAACCCACCGAAGTGTTTGTTCAGGTGTTCAGCTTTGAGGATAGGCTCACCTTTATGCGCGGAGTTTTTCTCAGGCATGGCTGCAGCGGGTACTACTTTGCTGCGTGGCCCAGGCAAGCGGTCGATAAACTTCAACGCCCAATTACCGAATTGGCCCACAATACCGCGCGGCATGGTCAACACCACAACCACCAGCACCACACCATAAATAAAGCCGTGCATACCACTGCCGAAGCTACCTAACCAGCCACGAGCCAGCTCAGCAATAGGCACTACCAAAATCGTACCGGCCAATGGTCCCACTACACTGCCCAAACCACCGATCAAGGCAAACATCGCAATCTGAATAGACAGTTCTAGCGAGAAGGCCGCAGATGGCTCAATAAAGGTCAGGTACATCGCGTGGAATGAACCCACGATACTGGTCAGCATGGCAGAAATCACCGCTGCACTCAGTTTGACGTTAATGGTATTAATACCTACCGCAGGTGCAGCAAATTCACGCTCACGCACAGCCACCAAGTAGAAGCCCAAGCGAGAGTGACGAATCCACCACGTCACCCAGATGGCCACTACCAGCATGCCAAACGCGACCAACAAGTACGCCCATTTCTGACGGAAAATCATCCATTCAAGGCCGATGTTCAGTGGCACGCTCAAACCGGCTGCACCACCGGTCCAGTCGGACTGGTGCACGGTCAACAGCTTGAACACTTCCAATACAGCGATGGTCGCCAAGGCAAAGAATGGCCCACGCAGTCTGAAGGTTGGGTACGCAATCATCACGGCTACCAATGCCGAAATACCTGCACCCACAAACATACCTAACCATGGGGTAATGCCGAAGTTAATCACCAACAAGGTCGCGGTATAACTACCCACACCGTAGAACACGGCATGACCCAGCGACAATTGGCCTGCGTAGCCCCCAACGATGTTCCATGCCGTCGCCAATGCGCCATAGACGCAAATCAGCACAAACAAGTGGTACACAAAGGGGGACTGAATAATTAGCGGGATGACGAGCAGCAGCGCAAGGCAGAGCAAGCCCACATAAACCCGTGGTTGTCGAATATCAGGAAACACGTAAAACCTCTCTTGCCCGGTTTACTCAGAACCTCGTCCTAGCCCAAACAGGCCAGTAGGACGGAAGACCAGAATCAAAATAAAGATGGCGAAATACACCACTTCTTTAAGGTCCGGCGCAACGTAGTAGCCAGCCAAGCTGTCTACCAAACCAATCAGTAACGAGCCGAACAACGCCCCGGTCAAGCTACCCATACCACCCAGCACTACGATCACGAAGGCGGTCAGTACAAAGTAACTACCAATGGTGGGGAACACAGGGTATTGCGGAGCCAGCAACGCACCACCTACCCCCACAAAGGCTGAACCAATGGCAAACGCCAATACGTAAATTACTGGTACGTTCACACCCATTAACGATGCCGCGTACTGGTGTTGTGCTACGGCTCTGAACGCTCTACCTAAGTAGGTATGTTTCAGGAACCAGTGCATGCCCCCTACCAATAACAACGCCACAATCAAGGTAATCAGCGGGCCTATGCCAATACTGAATCCACCCAGGAAGATCGTGCCTGTACCTATGTCGGTTTGAATCGCCAATACGTCAGCGCCAAACACCAGCAATGCCAGGTTCATCAATGCCGTGGATACACCCACGGTCGCAAAAATCTGAATGTGCCCATCTGCACTAAGCAGAGGTTGAATAATGGCACGCTGCATTAACGCGCCCAGGCCAAACAATAAGATCGCAATAGGTACTACGGCCACATAAGGGTGCCAACCCAATTGCGTTGAGAACAAATAGGCAGCATACATAGCCACCATCAAGAACTCGCCGTGGGCAAAGTTCACTACTCGAATCACACCAAAGATCAGCGTCAAGCCGATACTGATAATCGCGTACGCGCCGCCCAATAGCAGGCCGTTGATCACCAGTTGCAGAAAAATATCCATTGCAGCTTCCTTCCATCGTCATGCCCGGCTTTGTGAGCCGGGCAGACGTTTCATGCATTACTTATTAACAATGGGTTTTGCTACGGCGGCGGCTTCTGGCCACACGGTTAACAATTTGCCATCTTGCCATTGCATCAGCGTCGTTGTCGCTGCTGTGTTCTGGCCGTTTTCTGCAAAGTCAAAGCCCCAACCTGTTGCGGTAGAACCTACTGGTTTTTTGTATGCCAGTACCGCTTCACGGATTTTGTCTGCATCCATGGAACCGGCTTGTTCGATGATGTCGAAGAAAGCAACGGCACCCACGTAGTTAGCCAAGCTGTGGCCGGAACGTGGCTCGCTGTTGTACTGCTGTTTGTAGGCTTCTACGAAAGCGCCCAAACCAGGAGCACCCGCTTCGTTGGTGTTGTACTGAGGGAAGTCCACATCAAACGCACCTTCGATGGTGTCGCCCAATGCTTTAGCTGTGTCAGTCAACGAGTAACCACCACCTGCGCCCAATACCGCTTTAGGTTTGTAGCCAGCAGATTTAGCCTGACGGAAGAACAAGATAGTGTCGTTCTGGTACGAAGTTTGCAGCACTACATCTGCCTGAGCACCACGCAAACGCAGGATAAGCGCAGACAAGTCCACCGCTTTAGCCGAGTAAGGCAGCACTTCTACTACGTCCAAACCCAACTCTTTAGCGCGTTCTTGTTGGAAGCCGCCCAGTGTTTTACCGTACAAGCCGTCTTCGTGAATGATCGCCACTTTCAGGCTTTTAGGGTCTACCCCCAGCTCTGGAGCAATCACATCTTGCACCGCATCAACCATTGCGTATGCAAAGTCTCTAGCGGTGGAGTTACTACGGAAAATGTTTTGGTAACCACGGTCAGTCACGCTGTCAGACACCGCGCCCAACTCAAAGTACGGTACGCCAGCCAGTTCTGTTACCTGTGTCGCAGCGTAGGACAATGCAGAAGAGAAACTACCGAAAACGCCTTCCACGTTTTCTACGGACGTCAAACGACGGGCTTCACCTACGGCTTGGTTAGCATCCACCGCGTCGGCTTTCACCAATTTGATTTGCTTGCCCAGTACACCGCCTTGCGCGTTACGTTCGTTGACGGCCAATTCCAGGCCTCTATAGCTTTCATCACCCAACTGAGCCAACGCTCCGCTGAAGGGATACAAAGCACCCATGCGAATTTCTTCTGCTGCCATTGCTGCAGAGGACATAGCCAGCACCGCGGCGGTTCCTGCCAGCAAGGAAGTTACTTTCTTGAAACGCATACTGTCTCCTTTATCAACACTAACTTGTGGCGTTACGCCAAACAAATCACTAGTTTCCTTATTTGAAGCGCTTCAAATGATGTCTATAAAAAAAGAGCAGTTAAGATGGATACTAGCTCATTTATAATTTGAAGCGTTTCAATTCATTTGCTGCTCATTATTACAACCACTAAAATCCTTGTCAATGAATAAGAACTACAGACTTTCCCGTACTAAAAAGCCTACTCTGGCTGACGTAGCCAAGCTGGCAGGCGTCTCGCTAGGCAGTGCTTCGCGTGCTCTTTCTGTACCTGAGCAAGTCAAACCCACCACCTTAGAAAAAGTAAACCAAGCCGTTTCACAGCTAGGTTATATACGTGATGGTTCTGCCCGCGCCTTAGCCTCTAGGCGCACGCACACCATTGCCGCAATCTACCCTACGCTGAATAACCCCATCTTTGCGCAATCTACCCATTCTATGCAGCAATCCTTATGGGATAGGGGTTACCAACTGCTGATTGCCAGTCACGAGTATCACACTCAAGACGAACTACCCATTGTGCGAGCCACCTTGGAACGCGGTGTGGACGGCATCATTATGGTGGGTACGGATCACAGCGAAGAAGTGTTTTCTATACTATCGCAGTTAAATATGCCCTATGTGCTGACGTGGTCGGTGGACGATAGCCACTACCCTTACTGCGTGGGCATATCCAACTTCGACGCTTCCTATGAGTTGGCTCAATACGTGCTCAAACACGGCCACACACGCATCGCTATCTGTGGTGGCCCCATCGAAAATAACGAACGATCTCGTGGTCGTCGCAATGGCATTTTGACTGCCGCCGCACACGCGGGCATAGAAGTGCCAGAAAAATGGATGACCATACAGCCCTTTTCGTACAAGGGTGGGCGTCAAGGTTTACGCGAGTTATGGGCTCTAGACGACAGACCTAGCGTACTGTTCTGCGGGACTGACTTGCAAGCCATAGGCGCACTGTACGAGTGCCAAATGCTGGGCATTCGCGTACCCGAAGATCTGTCTATCGTTGGTTTTGACGGTATGGAAGAGGCAACAATGGTGCATCCCAAACTCACTACCATACGCATCCCTGCGGATGAAATTGGTTCACGAGCCGCCTTGTTGATGCTGGAGCTGTTAGCGGGACACACGCCGCCTATTGAACTCCCCATCAAAACCGTGATTATTCCTGGCGAAAGCTTAGGACGGGTTTAAGCCATTTCTTTGGCGAGTGTACGCAGCAATTGAGCCGCTGGCATTTCACGTGCCAGCGGTGCTCCCTGCCCTGCCCATTGCGCAGCAAACTCATAATTGCCTTTTGCTACAGCAGCCGCATTCAACTGTTTTGCCAAATCATAGGTTAAGGGGTACGACGGTACGGCTGGTGCGTCTTCAGCATCACCCCATTGAATTAACTCATTCAACATGCCACGGGCTGGACGCCCTGACATCACAGTGGTTAGACGTGTTGATGCCGCACGTTCGCTACGTAGATTTTCTCGGTAACTGGTATTCGCGGAAGACTCGGGACACAGAATAAAGGCCGTACCCATCTGTGCTGCTACCGCCCCCAAATCCAACATAGCGCGCGCACCTTGACCATCCATGATGCCACCAGCAGCCACAATAGGGGCATGGCATTTTTTAACCAGCAAACGAGTCAGTACAGCTGTGCTTAAGTGCTCATCCTGGCTATCGGTATCCATGATACCTCGGTGCCCGCCCGCCTCTATACCTTGCGCAACAATCACATCAATGCCCGCTTGTTCCAGTAGCTTGGCTTCACGCAAACTGGTGGCTGATGCCATAGTAATAATGCCTGCCGCTTTAACAGCGGTAAGAAACGCATCATCGGGAATACCAAAATGGAAACTCAACACAGCAGGCTGCTGGGCCAGTATTAAGAACTGCATGGATTGATCGTCTAAGAAGGACGTATAGATCTCAGACAATGATGTAGGAGGCGTCGCGCCGAAACGCACAAAGTGCGGCGTAAAGTAACGAATCCACGCTTCTTCGCGTGCTGTGTCGAATTGTGCCGACTTGTGGCAGAACACATTAACGTTAAAGGGCTTGTCGGTCAGTGCTCGCGTGGCACTAATCATGTCCCGCGCTTGCTCCATAGAGCTGGCCCCCAAGCCCAGAGAACCCAAACCACCCGCATTGCTAACGGCAGCCGCCAATTCCGGTGTGGCTACACCGGCCATCGGCGCTTGAATAATAGGAGTCTGCAACCCCAATTTGCCAATCAAGTCTAGCTGATTCATGGTTGTGTTCCCCTTATATAGTCATGCCCTCAAGCCTTTAATCATACTACTGAGTGAAACAAACCATAGTGACCCGCCTCGCCTGAGAAACAAAACGTATCAATATTTGACGATGTGCATTCTGATTTACAGAAAATCATCTGTTAAAATCAACCACTTGCTGAAAAAAATCAGGAGGTAGTGTTGATTCACACAACACGTACACACGCCACACACCGTACACTGAAGCATCTTTTCACTGTATGTGCGCTAATGACTGGCCTATTTTCCACTACGAGTTCTGCCACCTCTACACAAGCACTAGAAGTTGCAGGCTACGTAGAAAAAGTACAAATCGCGGGCACAGACCTTGTTTTTGACGCCAGACTAGATTCCGGTGCAACCACGTCCTCGCTGAACGCTTTAGATATAGAAAAATTCGAACGTGATGGCAAAGACTGGGTACGCTTTGACGTCGTAGATCCCAAAGACAAAGAAAAACGTATTGCGCTGGAATATCCTGTCAAACGCAATGTGCGCATTGTTCGACACGACGGCAATCACCAAAACCGGCCTGTGATACAGCTACCACTGTGTATTGGCACCCACGAGCGCCTAGAAGATGTGTCTCTAGTTGATCGCTCGGAACTCACCTATCAACTACTGGTAGGCCGCAATCACATGCGTGGCGCTATTCTCATAGACTCTGGCAAGCGCTTTATGCACGAGCCTCGCTGCCCCAGTGCTTCCTAATTTAGTCTTTTGCTGATATTTCCTCATGAAACGATTACACCTGCCATTGCTGGTATTCGTGCTGCTGGCTGTTGCCTGCAGCCTTTTCTTTTATAAAGTCAGTGTCCTGCAATTCCCGCTTATGCCTGTGAGTCAGGTTGAGGCGTGGACCGTGGAAGCCAATGTGGACTTTGTGCCCTCGGGAAGTTCGGTCAAAGCAGAGCTGCAATTACCCGACTACACTCCCGGCTTCACTATTGTGGATGAAAGCTTTATTTCGCGTGGCTATGGTCTAAGCACCCAAACCACCAAAGACGGCCGTACTGCCACATGGACGCAACGTCGTCCCGGAGGCCCACAAACCCTGTACTACCGCGTACAGTTGGTACGTGATAATCAGCCTGCAGCACAGCAAGGCTTCCCTGGCGTCGCTGCGCGCCCTGAGCTGCCCCCCGCTTTAGCGACAGCAGCCGATGCATTGCTAGACGACATTCGTAGCCGCTCGGCTGACATTGACTCCTTTAGTACGTTGTTGGTGCAAGAGGTAAACCGCAGTCAGCCTAGTGAAAATGTGGCCGCTTTCTTAGCACGCACAGCAAGCTCCTTAGAGCGCACACAACTGATTGTTGATTTACTAGCTGGCGCCCGCATTCCTGCTCGTGTGGTGCACGGCTTTAGCCTCACTGATCGCAGCCAACATCAAACAGCCATACCTTGGCTGCAATTCCACAATACCCGCGAATGGGTAGCCCTAAACCCTACTACGGGTGAACGTGGTTTCCCTGAGGACTTCTTGGTATGGTGGGTAGGCGATAGCTCAAGCCCACTGACACTGGATCGCGCTCGTCAAGGCAAGGTGACATGGTCTACCAGTAGCAATTATCTGGATGCTATGACGGCAGCCAGCCAAGCTGCTGCACAAAAGCAAGAAGACAGCTTCTTGAGTTTCTCGCTGCGAGAACTGCCTATTGATGTGCAAAACACCTATCGCATCCTGCTGCTGTTGCCTCTGGGTACACTGCTGATCGTGTTCTTGCGTAACGTCATTGGCTTACGTACTTTTGGTACCTTCATGCCAGTGCTGATTGCGTTGTCCTTCCGTGAAACGCAGCTTGTACACGGGGTAGTGATGTTCTGCACTATCGTGGCCTTGGGCTTAGTGCTGCGCTTTTATCTGGAACACTTAAAGCTCTTATTGGTCCCCCGATTAGCGGCCGTCGTCACCATCGTAGTGGTGCTGATGACATTGCTTGCCGTGTTCTCACACCAGTTAGATATACAAGCTGGTTTATCGCTAGGTTTATTCCCTATCGTGGTCTTGGCCATGACCATCGAGCGCATGTCCTTAGTATGGGAAGAGCACGGCCCCGCCGACGCTATCCAACAAGGTGCAGGCAGTTTGGTGGTAGCCGCCGTGTGTTACCTGCTGCTGGTTAACCGCTACGTAGAGCACCTGTTCTTTGTGTTCCCTGAACTGGTGCTGTTGGTATTGGCTCTGCTATTAGCCTTGGGTAGATACACCGGCTACCGACTGTCTGAGCTGTTCCGTTTTAGCTCGCTGCCGCGCCTGAAGGAGTAAGCCAT
This sequence comes from Paenalcaligenes sp. Me52, assembly GCF_050487965.1. NCBI lineage: Bacteria > Pseudomonadati > Pseudomonadota > Betaproteobacteria > Burkholderiales > Alcaligenaceae > Paenalcaligenes > Paenalcaligenes sp. Me52. The sequence continues at coordinate 267,829 of NZ_JBKQFO010000003.1, forward strand.
GAAACGATGGATCAGTCCGCGAGAACTGCACCGTCTGGGCATTGCCGGCATGAACCAACGCAATGGTGAGTACATTGCCAAGCTGAATCCGCGCAGCCGCTACCCGTTGGTGGATGACAAAATTCTCACCAAAGAACTCGCCGTCAAAGCTGGCGTCGCGGTACCTGAACTGTACGGTGTGATACAAACCCACCGTGACATACGTTCGCTAGGCGCCATGCTGCAAGACAAATCCAGCTTTGTGATTAAGCCAGTACACGGTAGTGGCGGTAGCGGTATTTTGGTGTTCAACGGCAAAGACGACAAAGGCGCTTACCGCCGTGCCAACGGTCGCATGATGAGTGCCGAGGCTTTGGCTCACCACGTGAGCAACATCTTGGCAGGCGCCTACTCCCTAGGGGGTAGGCCTGACACGGCCATGATCGAACAGCGTGTGGAATTTAGCCAAGCCTTTGAGCACCTAAGCTACCAAGGCGTGCCCGACACCCGCATTATTGTGTACCGTGGTTGCCCAGCCATGGCCATGATTCGTTTACCCACCCGTCACTCTGACGGCAAAGCTAACTTGCACCAAGGCGCTATTGGTACGGGGATTGACTTAGAAACCGGACATACTACTGCTGGGGTATGGCTAAACCAACATATCACGCATCACCCCGACACTGAGGTGGCGGTAGCGGGCCATGTGATCCCTGATTGGGACGTACAGTTGCGTTTGTCGTCACGCTGTTATGACCTAACCGAGCTAGGCTATTTAGGGGTGGACTTGGTACTGGATGCCAATCTCGGCCCTATGCTGCTAGAGCTGAACGCCCGCCCCGGCTTAGCGATTCAAATTGCCAACCAAGAGGGCTTGCATTGGCGCACTAAGGCCATTGATCACTGGCTGGCAGAACGTGCAGAAAACCCGCCCACCGCGGATGAGCGTGCACATTGGTTTGCTGAGAAAGGCTTACGTAAGCTGATTGATGAGGCGGCTGCTCGCGGTTAGTCACTAGCACTTGTGCCTACTAAACAAGCCCCTATCGTTGATTACGGTAGGGGCTTTTTTTATGTGCCGCTCGTGTGTGAAAGTGTGGTCGTAAAAAGCCCGCGTAGCCACCACTGTCTGCCGTAGTCTTAGGCTGCGAAAGTATTTTTTAATTTGTACACCAAATAAAAAAACACTTCCATCCGCCTTCCCTTCGTCGCTTGCCTAGGGGTTTGCTTTGGTAGTTGCTGTAGGAACACCCACTTCTGGAAAGTACACCCTGTAGTCTTGCAGCGAGTGCAAGATCCGCAGCAACTACAGATCGGCAATGAATGGCTGTAGCCTGCGCCTGATTAAGCAAGGGCAGTAAACCTATCAATAGCGGAATGCTCGGGGAGACGGAGAGGAAACTTTTTTGATTTGGTGTCTCAAATCACAAAAAGCTTTCCTGCAGTCTCCCCTGCACGTGCGATGAAATACGATAGTGACACATTAACAATGCCACAATGCATACCATCACCAGACTTCAGCAATTACGACAACTCAGGCACCGTCGCCACAAACCTATTCATCGCACTAAGCACTGCCTGAATAGAGGCCGTCACAATATTAGGATGCTGCCCTACCCCAAAGCGCGAACCAGGTACGCCCGGCCACACCACTTCAACAATAGCCATAGCCTGTGCATCGGCACCTGAACCCATACTGCGCTCTTCATAGCTGTCCAAACGCACTGGCAAACCTAAGGCGGCTACCGCTGCTGCAATAGGCCCGTTGCCTGCACCTTCTACGCTGACTCGTTGCCCATCTGGCCCCGTCATCTCCAAGACAATAGATTGCAAACCGGCATCAGTATCCTGCAACTTATGAGCGTGATACACATAGGCTGGTGATGACTGTTTACCACCCAAATAGCAGTGTTCAAACAGCGCCCACAACTGCGCACTGCTTAGCTCCGTTTCACCACTGTCAGCACGCTCTTGCACCACCGCACTGAACTCCACCTGCATACGGCGAGGCATGACCACGCCATAATCTCGCTGCAGCAAGAAAGCGATGCCACCCTTACCCGACTGGCTATTCACCCGTACGATGCTATCGTAAGTACGTCCTAAATCGTGCGGATCAATGGGCAGATACGGCACACGCCACAACGCATCGGTTTTTTGTGCAGCAAAGCCTTTGGCAATTGCGTCTTGGTGCGAGCCTGAAAATGCCGTAAACACCAAGTCGCCCACATAGGGATGGCGCGGGTGTATAGGTAACGCCGTGGTTTCTTCCACAATTCTGGCTACGGCCGAAATATCCGAAAAATCCAACTTCGGTGATATGCCTTGGGTGTACAAGTTCAACGCCAAGGTCACCAGATCCAAGTTACCGCTGCGCTCACCATTGCCAAACAAGCAACCTTCTACTCGCTCTGCTCCCGCTAACATGGCTTGTTCTGCACACGCCACACCGGTGCCTCGGTCATTGTGCGGATGCACGGATAACACCACATGTTCGCGTCGGTTCAAGTGTCTGTGCATCCACTCTATTTGGTCGGCAAACACATTGGGCGTAGCGACTTCTACAGTAGTGGGCAAGTTGATAATCATGGGGCGCGTAGGGCTTGCATCCCACGTTTCGATGGCGGTATTGCACATCAATAAAGACACCTCCAACTCAGCCATGCAGAAAGTTTCTGGTGAGTACTGCAATACCCACTCTGTTTCAGGATGCTGGTCTGTCAGCTCACGCAGCAACTGCACACTTTCTTGCACCATGACCTGAATTTGCGGGACTTCCATGTTGAACACTAACTCACGCCATGCTGGGGCAATGGCATTGTAGAAATGCACAATCACACGTTTAGCCCCTATCACGCTACGTACCGTTTCACGTATCAAATCAGGACGCAACTGCGTGATCACCATAGGGGTCACATCATCGGGGATTTTTTTATCCTCAATCAGATGGCGCACAATCTCAAAATCTGTACGCGACGCCGACGGGAAACCCACTTCTATTTCTTTAAAACCAATGCGCACCAGCTCATCAAACAAACGCAGTTTGCGTTCTCTATTCATGGGCTCGAACAAGGCTTGGTTGCCATCACGCAGATCCGTAGATAACCACACCGGAGCCTGCGTTAAGGTACGCTCTGGCCATTGGCGATCTGGCAAATTGATGGCGGGAAAAGCTTTGTATTTTTGGGCTGGATTACTCAGCATAAACACCTCAGGAAAATCAAATTCGATGATTTGCCTGACTCCCCTTGCTAGGGAAAAGCTAGTACGGTTGGGGCCACGGGGAATCAGGACAAGTCACGGTGCGCACAGCGACGCACTGACCCCAACCTAGTGTCAGGGAGCGTAGTAGTCGTAGGCTGTGTAGTACGTGAGGCATGGCGTAAAACCCAAAATCCATCCAAGGAATACACAGTGTAGGCTTGACCTGACTGTCTATCTACAGAAAAATAGACAGATTATTGTTCAAAATAGACAGCCCTATGGCGATGACTGTAGACGGCGGAATCGCCACGTTTCTAGACCTGAAGCACCACGAGCAAAGCTCATTACTGGTTACGGGCGTGCATGGGCATTACCCCGCTCAGACGCACGTTCCTGCACACCAGCATGATTGCTATCACTTGTTGTATGCCGCTGAAGGGTTGATGCGTGTAGAGGCTGACAGCGGCGAATGGTTGCTTCCCCCCACCACTGCGGTGTGGTTACGCCCGCAAACGGACCATGCGTTTTTTACCTATAGTCAGGTACGTGCGCACGGGTTGTTTATCAAGGCTGAAATCAGTAATCACCTGGCCGATCAAGACGCTGTGCTGCACGTGTCGCCACTGCTGCGAGAGCTAATCATTGCGTTGTCACAAGACTCTTTTACGCCCCCAACACTCTCGCGGCGTCATCAGCTACTGTCAGAATTACTGCTAGAAGAATTGCAGCAACAACAGCCTTTACCCTGCTATTTACCGTGGCCCGCAGACCCTACTATGGCCCAAGTGTGTGATGCCCTTACGGCCAACTTGTCGCACTCGTTTACGGCCAATGATTGGGCAGATCGCCTTGCCATGAGCAGCAAGAGTTTTCATCGACATTTTGAGCGCAGCACGGGCATGACCTTTGGACGCTGGCGTCAACAATGTAGACTACTGCACTCATTACCCATGCTATTGGATGACGCACCTATAGTCAGCGTTGCACTGACATGCGGTTATGAAAGTCACAGCGCGTACTCGGTCGCCTTCAAAAAACACTTTGGCGTGTCACCGTCTAGCTTTGTAGCGGCAACACGCCAAGCGTAGATTACTCTGCAGCGGCGACTGCAGTGTCAGCCGTTACAGCCTCGTCTTGTGGCAAATGAATGGCTCGGCCTGCCCCCATACCCAGCACGGCTTGCAGCACGCACAGCGCCATACACACATACAGCGGCACTTGCCAATTACCAACGGAATCGTGCAATGCACCCAGAATGATGGGGCCTGTTGCTGCCAACAAATACCCTATGCACTGTGCCATCCCCGACAAAGCAGCAGCTTGTGCTGTAGTGGCAGCTCGCATACCAATGAAAGACAGCCCCAAAATGAAGGTACCTGTCACACCAAAACCAAACACCGCTACCCATACCGTGGCAGCCACTGGAAACAGCACCAAGCCTAGCAAGCTCAACAATGACAAGCTCGCCATCGAGATCGCAATACCGCGTTGATCTTTAGAACGCTTTACCCAAGGCACCAACACCAACCCAGGAAAGGCGGTGGCCAACTGCATCAAACCGTGCAACGAGCCCGCTTGAGCTTGGCTATAACCCAAATCCACCAACATGGCGGGCAACCACGTTGCCACGGAGTAGTACGTCAACGAGGTAGTACCAAAGAACAAGCTCACCTGCCATGCCAAACCCATGCTCCATACGCTGCGTTTGGTAGTCTGTTTAGTGGTAGCGGTGGCTGGCTGAGCACGTACGGCTTTAAGTTGCGGCAACCAGATCAAGGCGCTTAGCAATGGCAACACCAAAAACACGCCTAACGACCATTGCCAATTCAGGCTTTGCGCCAACGGTACTACAACGGCCGAACCCGCTGCCGATGCCACACCCATGGTGATGGCGTACACCGCCGTCAGCGTCGTTATCTGTGTAGGAAAATCGCGCTTCAGCAAGCTAGGTAGCAAGGTATTACCTACCGCAATCCCCGCCCCCAAAATGCTGGTACCGGCATACAGCCCCCACAGCGACCCTGACGAACGCAACACAATGGCACCGCACATAATTAACAACGCCACAAACAAGGCGCGCTCTAATCCTATTTTTCGTGCCAATAACGGCGCAAATGGCGACACAACAAAAAAGCTCAACAGTGGCAAGGTAATCAATAACCCCGCCTCACTGGTGCTTAGCCCAAACACCGGTCGTAGGCTTTCCAGTAATGGGCCTACCGCGGTAAAGGGTCCACGCAAGGTGGTCGCGAAAAGTAAAATCCCCAGTACCAACCATGCCGACCGGGGAAGTTTAGAAAACACTGACATACAGAGATTCACTACATGTTGAATTAGCCAGCCTCTACGATAGCCCACCACGCCTTTTCTGAATTTACTTATAATGACTATTTATTGCTAAAAACGGTCAAAATCTATGAAAGACCCTCTGTATCAAGCTATGCAGAGCTTTGATCCTGATGCCCAGCCATACCCGGTCACTGCATTACGTGACCATGCACGCGAAGAATCTAGCGAACTACCCTTTCATCGCCACGATAAAGGGCAGTTGGTCGTTTCGTTACAAGGTGGCGTGATGTGTCAGGCTGAAGGCGGCATGTGGATGGTTCCGCCACGCTGTGGGGTGTGGATTCCCGGTGATATGCTGCACAGCAATCACATCACTGCCAACGGGCATGTCTACCTACTGTTTGTAGACCCTGCTATTAGTGGCTTACCTGAGCACTGTTGCACACTATCCCTAACCCCATTGGTCATAGAGCTGATCCGGCACATCGCCCATCTGGAGGATCCTAGCGACTTAAACCTACCGCATGAAAAGCAGCTCATCGCTGTCTTACTCGAAGAGCTGCGCCGCATGCAGGTAGAACAACTACACCTGCCCATACCCGAACATCCGGTATTACAACGCATTGCTCATGCACTCATACGCCATCCTGACAACCGCAGTACCGTTGCTCAATGGGCGGAACAAGTGGCGATGAGCGAGCGCACCTTGGCACGTTTAGTACAGCGTGAAACCCTCATGAGCTTTGGGCGTTGGCGTCAGCAATTACACATACTAATTGCCCTACAACAATTAGCAGCGGGTTCTAGTGTGCAACGCGTGTCGGATGCACTGGGATACGAGTCTGTCAGTGCTTTTATTACGATGTTTCGCAAAGCCTTGGGTAAACCACCGGGTCGCTATATTGCAGAACAGTAAGATGAGGCGAGAAGTCGCTACAACAGTGCATTTAAAACCTCTGCATCGTAGAATAAAGGCGTGCTATCGCCTAACAATCACAGCAATAAAGCCTAGTCATGTCTTTAGAATTACTACTGTTATTTATACCTGCCTGTTTTGCCTTAAACATGGCGCCAGGCCCCAACAACCTGCTTTCTGTCTCTAACGCTACTCGCTTTGGTTTTGGTGTCTCGTGCTTAGCAGGCATAGGCCGCTTAGTCGCCTTTGTAGGCATGATTGCTATTGCGGCGTCCGGTTTAGCCGTGGTGCTACAAACCTCGGCCATCGCCTTCACCGTCATCAAAGTAGTAGGTGCCATGTACTTGTTTTACTTGGCATGGCAATTGTGGCGTGCGCCAGTCAGCCAAATCCCCCAAGACGACAACCGCAGCACCAGTAAAAACTACAGCTTATGGAAACTGATGCGCCAAGAGTTTATGGTAGCGGCAGGTAACCCTAAAGCCATCTTAATCTTCACGGCTTTCTTGCCCCAATTCGTGAACCCTTCAGACGCCGCTGCCCCACAATTTTTGGTGCTAGGCAGTTTGTTTTTGGTATTGGAATGGATAGCCATCGCCGCCTACGCATACATGGGCGCGCATTTAGGTAAATGGTTCGCCGTGCCAGAACGCCAGCGCCGTTTTAATCGTGGTTGTGCGGCGTTGCTTGGGGCGGCGGGGTGTGGGTTACTACTTTCTAGAAATAGCGCAGCAACGTAATACCTCATCCACCTACGCGTGGATTGCATAGCCCACCCTTCCCACGCGACAATAGTCACTATGCACTACACTAGGGATCACCCTTTTACCTGCTACAGGTACTAGCGTGATCCCTTGCATTCTCTACACCCGTTTAGATAGGCACAGATAGCACCAACATGACCGACAAGAAACGTACGACTCCTGATACATCATTGCAAAGCAACACCACTCAAAACATTGATATTGAAGCCTTGGAGTTCTCGAATCACACGCCGATGATGAAGCAATACTTGCGTCTCAAGGCAGAGGCCGGTTCGCATCTGTTGTTCTACCGAATGGGGGATTTTTATGAGCTGTTCTACCAAGACGCCGAGCGTGGTGCGCGACTGCTAAACCTCACGCTGGCTAAACGTGGCTCGTCTAACGGCGAACCTGTGCCGATGGCGGGTGTGCCTTTTCATTCTATGGAAGGCTACTTAGCACGACTTGTCGCACTGGGTGAGTCCGTCGCTATTTGTGAGCAAGTGGGCGACCCAGCGACCAGCAAAGGCCCGGTAGAACGCCAAATTGTGCGTATTGTCACGCCCGGCACCCTAACCGACGATGCACTGCTACCTAGCAAAGCCGACCGTATTATTGCGGCCTTGGTACCGGGACGTAAAAACCGTCAAGATGTTATAGGTTTGGCATGGATGAACTTGGCTAACGGTGAATTTACCGTGAGCGAATGCCAACCCGATATGCTGGACTCTGAACTCAGCCGTTTAGAACCTGCTGAACTGGTCATGAGCGATAGCTGCCAACAAACGCTATCCAACCCGTATAGACTTAGCCGCGTGCCAGACTGGCACTTTGAAAGCACAGGCGCAGAACAAACACTGTGCACACATTTTTCTGTGGATAGTTTGTCGGCCTTTGGCTTGGATGACTACCCTGTAGCGCTGTGTGCGGCTGGTGCCCTGCTGCGTTATGTAAGCCACACTCAATCGCAAAGCCTAAACCACATCCATAAATTAAGCGTGCATCACAGTGGCGAGTTTGTGGTGCTGGATAGCGTGACGCGTAAGAACTTAGAGCTGACTGAAACCATTAGTGGTGAGACGTCCCCCACGCTGTTTTCCACGCTGGACCATTGCCAAACCCCAATGGGTGCGCGTTTGCTACGCCGTTGGCTGCACCACCCGCTGCGTAATAACGATGCGGTACTAGAACGCCAGCAAATCGTGTCATCGCTGCTCACTGGCGTACCTAGCCAGCACTTTCAGACGCTACACAAACTACTGCGTAACTTCCCCGATTTAGAACGTATTTCTACCCGTATCGCATTAAGCAGTGTGCGCCCGCGCGAGCTGGCTAGCCTACGCGATGCCCTGCAAGAACTACCTGCCTTTCATCAACTGTTGAGCCAGCATTTTCCTGCCACCCCAGCACTGGAACGGTTGACTCGTCAATTGCAGCTAGATCCAGAACTTGCCACTTTATTGCACCAGTCTATTGCACCTGAACCCGCCCTATTGGTACGTGATGGTGGCGTGATTGCGGATGGCTACGATAGCGAACTGGATGAGTTGCGATCACTTGCCAGTGATAACGGTGAGTTCCTGATGAAAATGGAACAGCGCGAACGTGAGCGCACAGGAATTTCTACCCTGCGTGTAGAGTTCAACCGTGTACATGGCTTCTTTATTGAGGTTAGCCGCGCTCAAGCCGACAATGTGCCCGAAGACTACCGTCGTCGCCAAACACTCAAAAATGCAGAACGTTTTATCACGCCCGAGCTAAAAGAGTGGGAAGACAAAGTACTCTCTGCTAAAGAGCGCAGTTTAGCCAAAGAGAAATTCCTGTTTGAAACGCTGCTGCAAACGCTGACCGATTTCACCGTTCCTTTGTCATTGGCGGCCTCTGCCTTAGCGGAAATTGATGCTCTGGCTTCTTTCGCCCATCACGCCTTGATGAATGACTGGGTAGCACCTGAGCTGAGCGATCAAACCGGTGTATGGATTCAAGCTGGCCGCCACCCCGTGGTAGAGCACAGCATTGAGCACTTCACGCCTAACCATTGTGATTTGCGCCACGACAGACGCTTGCTGCTGATTACCGGCCCTAACATGGGCGGTAAGTCCACCTACATGCGTCAGAATGCACTGATTGCGCTGTTGGCACGTACCGGCAGTTACGTACCCGCTACAGCGGCACGTATTGGCCCTGTGGACCGTATTTTCACGCGTATTGGCGCTGCGGATGACTTGGCTGGTGGTCGTTCTACCTTCATGATGGAAATGACCGAAGCGGCGGCTATTTTGGCCTCCGCCACCTCTCACAGCATTGTGCTGATGGATGAGATTGGTAGAGGTACATCTACCTACGACGGTTTAGCCTTAGCATGGGCTATTGCACATCGCTTGCTGACCCACAACCAAGCCCTCACACTCTTTGCCACGCACTACTTTGAGATCACACGACTGCCGGATAGCGAACCTGCCTGCGTGAACGTGCATTTGGCGGCGGCGGAATCCTCCCAAGGCATTGTGTTCTTACACGAGGTTCAAGAAGGCCCCGCCAGCCGTAGTTACGGTATTCAAGTGGCCCAACGCGCTGGTATTCCTATGGCGGTGATTAGACAAGCCATGCGCGAACTGAATCATCTAGAATCACAACACCCTAGCAATCAGTTAGATTTGTTCTCTGCTCCGGTTGCGGAAGATAACTTAGCAGCAGTAGCTAGTGTTGAAGATGAGCAAGCGCTAGAACTACAACGCCGCTTTAATGAACTGGATGTGGACAACTTAAGTGCACGTGATGCGTTGGACTTGTTGTACGACTGGAAGCAGCAGTTTCCACGTCAGTAAACAGAGATCACTAACATGAACATTGCCCTATACAGCAATGCCCATGCTCTGAATACTAAAAAGCCCCACGTACACACGCGGGGCTTTTTATATACGTAACGCGGTTTTAACCTAAAGGATCTGGCACGGTATGCTGCAATACCAGCAACTCATGGTTGGTAGCCAAACCGCTATGGCGTTCCGACGCTACAGAGACTTGCACCGTAGCATCGGCAATGGGATAGACCTTATTGCCTATATGCAAAGACGTAGGCATCGCTTGATCGCCGGATACATGCAAAACAGCAGAGCCGGTGAGCATATAGACTTCGCGTCTATTACCGTACTCCACCACATTGGCCTTAGCACCTGGTGACAGCTCTAGATAGGCAGCCCCTTCCCACGCGTGCGTCAGCGTTTTAGTGCCGGCATCAAGCTTAGTGGTAGAGAAACGTTCTTGCCATTGCAAACCCACATACGCCACCAGCACTGACGCCAACATAAAGCTGGCTACACATAACAACATACCCCAGCTACCCGGTTTAAGCACTTTGCGCAAAGCCCGATCCAAGCGAGATTGCTCTGCCTGATTCATCGTTACCGCCGAGAGATATGCACTAGTCATGTCCTGCCTCATCACCAATATTAAATGATATTCATTCTCATTATCTATAAGTTGAGAGGGATTGTCTAGCCTTTAGTGCAATAAAAAAAGCCCACCTGTTTGTAGGTGGGCTTTTACGAAAAACGTGCAGCTTATTTTCCGATATGGTTGGACAGTACCGTGATGATACGGCGAGCCGTATCGGTAGAGATGGTTTGGCCATCTTTGTCCAGCACAGTAACCACAGAGCCATTGCCCTGCGATACCACACGAATGCGGAATACCTGAGCTTCTGCCGTGTTACGGCCACCAAACATACGAGTAAAGATGTTGGCTTGCTCGATTTTCTCGCCAGTGTCGGAATCCAAGTAGCGAATGAAGTACTCACCGCTAGAACGATCACGATCTTCTAACGCAAAGCCTGCGGAATCAATCGCTACACCCACACGACGCCATGCGCGGTCGAACGGTTCGTTCAAACGCAAGAAAGCTTCGCTAGAAGTAGTGACGGTTTCTACGGCTGTACCGCGTTCTGTTTGTTCAGCTTGTGTCACTTTGGACTGAGCACGTTCTTGATCAGTACCCAAGTACACCATCAAGCGAGCCAACATAGCTGCGTTCAGGTTAGGATCCTCTTTACCGTATACCCACTTGAAGGTTGTACCGTCAGGTGTAGGAGTTTCTTCCATGTGCTGGTGACTGATGTAAATTTCAGTCTTGCCATCCACACGTTCCATACGGGTAGTAAAGCGCTCACGCTCGCCACTGTCGAACACTTGGTCCACGATGGCGCCCAACGCACTGCGAATCCAGCCTTCAGGAATCTTGGCACGGTTTTCAGCCCAGTCTGTTTGGATCACACCAGCGCGAGGATCTTGGCTACGAATCGTAAAGCCTTGTGTTCCCCAGAACTCAATCACTTCTGGGAAAATTTTCTCTGCGGGCATGTCCACAACCAGCCAGCGCAACTGACCATCGCGCTTAACCTCAATACCATCTGTTTGCGGCAGGATGTTGGAGCCACTGGAAGCAGCTTGTTGCTGCGCTTCACGTGACTGCATGTAGCTGCTGAAGCTGGTGCCTTCCGGTGCTTTGTAATGAGCATCGGCCTGAGCTTGTGTTAGATCAGGTGGAACGCTTAAAGGCTCACCGCGTACTGTACTTTTGTAATCTACGCTTTCTGCACCACCGGTAATTTCTTCCAGAGTGGAGCATCCACTTAGCGCTACAGCACCCAGGCCTACCGTCAAGGCGGCACAAATCTTGGTTAAACGCATTGTTCTCATGAAATCAGACCTGCATCCCTTAATGTTTGACGCAACATATCGTGAAACTTCTCGTTCAAGGGAGTCAATGGCAATCTGTAACCCAATTGCATTCTCCCCATTTCAGCCAGCGCCCATTTTACAGGGATAGGATTGGCTTCGATAAACAATTTGCTGTTTAGTTCGGCCAAAACCATGTTCAAGCGTCGAACTTCTGGCAAATTACCTGCTAAAGCGGCCATACACAGGTCGTGCATCATACGTGGTGCCACGTTGGCAGTCACAGAGATATTGCCTTTACCACCTAGCAGTATCAGTGCAGCAGCAGTAGCATCGTCACCGCTCAGCACAATGAATTCTTCTGGCTTGTCGCGCAGCAATGCGCTCAAGCGACCGATATTTCCAGTAGCATCTTTTACACCGATGATGTTTGGTACATGAGCCAAACGCACAATGGTGTCGTTGTCCATGTCAGCAACGGTACGGCCTGGTACGTTGTACAAGAAAGATGGCAGATCAACAGTTTCCGCAATTTTACGGAAGTGTTGGTACATACCTTCTTGAGTAGGCCTATTGTAGTAAGGCACAACGGACAAGCCAGCATCAGCGCCTACGCTTTGTGCGTGACGAGACAATTCGATGGCTTCAGCTGTAGAGTTCGCCCCTACACCAGCGATAACTGGGATACGGCCAGCAGCGTGCTTAACAGCGATGCTGATCAGTTCAGCATTTTCATCCATGCTGACAGTAGGCGACTCGCCTGATGTACCCACTACAACGATTGCATCTGTGCCTTCAGCCACATGCCAATCGATCAACTTTCGATACGCCTCGATATCCAACTGCCCATCCGGGAACATAGGGGTAACAAGCGCAACCATACTGCCTTGAAATACAGGCGTTGCATTCTCCGAGTTTGCCATAATCGAGGTTTTCTCCAGAATCAAAAAGCGGCACACATCTTACAACATAAAGATCATTGCAGTTTACAGGATTCACCGCAAAATCATAAGAACCAGCTCACCACTTTCTGCCCGAATGACAAAAATGGTGCTAAAGCGATGCCTAATACGTTAGTAAGCATCAATACAATCAAAATCAGCATGCCATATGGCTCGATGCGGCCATACTGATAGGCCCATTTATTAGGTAGCAAGCTAAATACTATCCTGCCGCCGTCTAGTGGTGGCAACGGAATCAGGTTCAGTGCCATCAACACCAAATTCACCCAAATACCGGCTATCGCCATACGTGGGAAGAAACCCGTGTGAAGCACACCGTTATCCAGCATCAAGCGCAGAGCAATAGCCCAACCTATAGCCATGACTAAGTTAGAGGCCGGCCCCGCTAATGCTACCCACAACATATCGCGTTTGGGCTGACGTAGCTTGGACCAATTTACTGGTACTGGCTTGGCCCAACCGAACAATAAACCAGCCCCACCCATCATGCTAGTAGTAAATAGTAAGAATAGTGGCACGGCAATCGTACCGATGGGATCAATATGGGGAATGGGGTTCAGCGTAATGCGCCCTGCCTGTGCTGCTGTGTTGTCGCCAAAGAAGCGGGCCACATAGCCGTGAGAGGCTTCGTGCAACGTAATCGCAAACAAAACAGGCAGAGCATAGACCGTAATGGTCTGTATTAAGTCATTCATGAAAAACCGTAGTTCAAAGCATTTTTGCCATTATTCACCAGAGTTGTGCACAAAAGCAAAAAAACTGCCTTAACTCTTACGATAAGCCTAATTTAGTAGGATCACCCGCCCCCACACGCACTACTACTGGTGTTTCGTCAGTCAGATCGATCACTGTAGTCGGTTGCATAGAGCATGCCCCCCCATCTACCACCGCTTCAATTTGGCCCTTGTAGCGTTTTTCAATTTCCGCCACGTCGTTTAGCGCTTCACTTTCCCCTTCAGGAATCAGCGTCGTGGACAACAGCGGTGAACCCACTTGATCAATCAGCTCGCGTACGATCTTGTTATCAGGCACACGTATACCAATAGTCTTACGTGAAGGGTGGGACACACGGCGAGGTACTTCTTTAGTTGCCTCTAGAATAAAGGTCCACGGACCAGGCGTAGCCATCTTCAACAAACGGTATTGGCTGTTCCCTACTTTGGCAAACGTACTAATCTCTGCCAAGTCTCGACACAACACCGTCAGGTTATGACGCTCATCCAAACCACGTACCCGTCGCAAATCTTCAGCAGCTGACTTATCGTCCAGACGCGCAACTACGGCATAGCTAGAGTCAGTTGGCACGGCTACTAAGCCGCCCTTAGCTAGGATCTGCGCCGCTTGAGCCAGAATGCGTCCTTGGGGATTTTCAGGATGAACAACAAATACCTGTGTCATAGTCAAACTCCTTTGTATAGGTCTGAACCACTATAGAGCAAAGCGCTGTTTCTCGCCAAACTCGTTAAACTTTATTTATTTTGCTGCAAACTTGTGCAAAAAATAAAAATGCTGCTATAATCATTTTTCTTTGCTACACAATGGTGGCCGTAGCTCAGTTGGTAGAGTCCCGGATTGTGATTCCGGTTGTCGTGGGTTCGAGCCCCATCGGTCACCCCAGATTCTTTCTAATTTTCATACACACAAAAGAAAAGCAATTTTTCATAATATGAAAGTTAGAACAAAAATAAATTTTAGAACTAAGACTGCATTTGGCAGTCTTTTTTTTCGTCTATTACACCCGTTTTACCGGCATTTAACAACGGACATTACAGACCGAAAAAAATGCTATACACGCTGTAACCTACTGCGCCGCTTTGTCATCTAGAAAGCTGAAGGGCAAACCGACACCAAACGTCACTTAACCGTGCTCATTAAGTTGCTATGATTGAGCCTTCTCGAATATTTGTTAAGCGACGACTGGATTTGATAATGAAAAAAACATGGGCGCAATCTTTCACTTACTTGCTACTCTTTTTGGGTATCAACTCCGCGTCTATAGCTGAGCCTATATCTTCTCTAACCCCCGAGAACCAAGAGCTTTTTAAGACTGCTCAACTTGAAGCAGAAAAGGGCAACCCTACCGCACAATACAATCTAGGCCAGCTTTATTACAAAATAAACGACTACGAAAAAGCACGTGATTGGTACGAGAAAGCGGCTGTACAAGGGCATACATCGTCGCAATTTAGCCTAGCGATTATGTACGACAAGGGTAAGGGTGTTCCTCAAAATGATACAAAAGCATTTGAGTGGTACAAGAAAGCTGCTGAGCAAGGAATGGCTGCTGCGCAATTTAACCTAGGGATTCTGTACGAAACGGGTCAGGGCGCTCCCCAAGACGACACTAAAGCGTTTGAATGGTACGAGAAAGCCGCCGAACAAGGCATTGCTCCAGCGCAATTTAACGTAGGGAATATGCTCCGTAATGGTCGTGGCGCTCCTAAGAACTATACAAAAGCTATTGAGTGGTACGAGAAAGCCGCCGCACAAGGGCATACAACTTCGCAGTTTAATCTAGCGATTATGTACGACACGGGCCAGGGCGTTTCTCAAAACGACACTAAAGCGTTTGAATGGTATGAGAAAGCCGCTGAGCAAGGATATGCACAAGCACAGTTCAACCTTGGTGTTATGTACAAAACAGGCCAAGGCGTTCCTCTAAACTATACAAAAGCGTTTGAGTGGTACAAAAAATCCGCTGAACAAGGGCATAGTTCCGCACAGCTCAATCTAGGGATTATGTACGACATTGGTCAGGGTGTTCCCCAGAACGACACTAAAGCGTTTGAATGGTACGAAAAAGCCGCCGAGCAAGGAATGGCTCAAGCACAATTTAACGTAGGTAATATGCTCCGCAACGGTCGCGGCGTTTCTAAAAACGATACTAAAGCTGTTGCTTGGTACGAGAAAGCAGCAGAACAAGGGGATGCTTCTTCACAGTTCAATCTAGCAACTATGTATGAAGCGGGCCAAGGCGTTCCTCTGAACTATACAAAAGCGTTTGAGTGGTACAAAAAAGCGGCCGAACAAGGGAATGCTTCTGCGCAGTTCAATCTAGGGATTATGTACGACGTTGGCCAAGGTGTTCAGCAAAATAATACAAAAGCACTTGAGTGGTTCGAGAAAGCGGCTGAACAGGGGCATGCTTCCGCACAGTACAACCTAGGGGTTATGTACGACACGGGCCAGGGTGTTCCTCAAAACGATGCGAAAGCGCTTGAGTGGTTCGAGAAAGCGGCTGAACAGGGATATGCCTCTGCACAGCTCAATCTAGGAATTATGTATCACAGTGGCCAGGGTACTCCTAAAAACGATACTAAAGCGTTTGAGTGGTTCGAGAAAGCGGCTGAACAGGGGCACGCCTCTGCACAGTTTAATCTAGGTGTTATGTACGACACGGGCGCAGGCACCCCTCAAAACAGAGCAGCCGCAAAAGAGCTTTTCAAACAAGCTTGTGATAATGGACACGCCACTGGTTGTAGTAACTACAACATCCTGAATAAATAAGCTTTCTGAGTAATTTATTTTCGCCTTAGTAGTGCACCAAAGCCCCTTAATGGGGCTTTTTCTTTGTCACCCCACACCCAAAACATCATAAGACGCCTCGCAGGCTAATCCTGCGACTCTCACCCTTTAGCAATGCATTACAGACATAAATCACTGACCAATACAGATACACTCCGTAACCCTTTGCCTTGATCAATTTTGCTTAAATTACACCCGTAAAAGTTTTAGGCTTTTACTGAGTCAATGTAAATCCATACAGAAACTCACTACTTATTAGAATCAGGTAATTTATGAAAAAAATAATTTTGGCAGGCGTTATTGCATCTATGTCTTCGGCTACTTTTGCTGCCGATATGTCCCAAGCATGCACAGACTACTACACAGCTGTGGATAAATACATCGAGCAAATCGCTTCTCACGACGCCATGAAAGGCCAAGTAGATATGATCAAAGCACAATACGATGATTCTAAAAAAATGATCGAATCCATGCCTAAAGATTCACAAGATGCAGCATGCAACGCCGCTAATGATGCGATGAAGCAAGCTGAAGAAATGATGAAAAGCATGGGTCACTAAGCTGTGATGCACTACATGCAGAAGGGGATTACTCTTTCTGCATGTGGTTCTTATAGCCACATCACCATATGCCATAAATACACTAATAATAAGAATCTATATTCCATCCAGATCTTTCCTGGCGACCTCCACACTTCCCCTATGCCGCAAGAGCACCGCCAACACTGGCCCAGCCTTGTGCGCACGACGCATCCTTCCCCCTCTACAGTAGAGCGCCTAACGCAATGAAAGCTATTGATTAATTTTTTCTATTTCTTAAGTATATTGATTAAAAACAAAAAAATTAAAAACCAAATCAAATACAAACAAATAGATAGTGATAAAAATAACAATAAATCAATAATTAATTATCACCAATTACTCAATACTCAATACTCAATACTCAATACTCAATACTCAATACTCAATACTCAATACTCAATACTCAATAAGTTAGAAAACCATCACCCCCTAAGTTCCCCTACTTAGCAGTGCTAAGAAAATGTATTCCCGCATACCAAAACACGCTTACTACGGAATCCTTACCTTTGCTACGGCCTAGGCTTGCTAAAAGAACGACGCTTATACTGACAATCCTCTATGGTGTTTACCTAAGTCCACAATTCTGTGCCTTAACACACTGGTATAAATCACCACTTTCTTATACCCTGTACGACTTAGGTTCTTCACTCACACTCCCGTAGGTCTGCGCTGGCATCCATGCAACAACACATTTCTACCCTGCACGAATTCCTGTCTGAGTACTGGCCACATATCGTTCTAACCTTTAGCGTACTCGTTAGTGCATCCGCTGCCGTTCACGCTGCTATGAACAAAAACGATGTGCGTGCCGCCATTGGGTGGGTGGGGGTGATCATCATGTCACCGTTACTAGGACCTTTGCTTTACCTCATTGCCGGTATTAACCGTGTACGCCGCAGCCAAATCTATGAGCAGCGCGACAAAACCTTCAAACAATTCATCAGTTACCCCGAACCTCCTGTATCTGACATAGAAAGTTGTGCCGGCATACAGTTCCGTTCACTACACATCTTGGGCGACAGGGTAAGCCGCTTTCAACTGCGTAATGGCAACCATGTGCGCTTATTAGCCGGTGGTGATGAGGCCTACCCAGCTATGCTAGAGGCCATTCGTAATGCCAAAAGCACCATCGCCATGCAGTCATACATTTTTGACAATGACCACATTGGCCGTATTTTTATTGACGCTTTAGCCGAAGCGCATCAGCGCGGCGTCAACATACGCGTGCTGATTGATGCGGTAGGTGCCAAATATTCGCACCCTCCTATTACACGACTGCTGCGCAAACACCAGATTCCTCATGCACTGTTCATGACCAATCCACTGGGTTTCATGCGTATGCCTTACGCCAACTTGCGTAGCCACCGCAAACTGCTGATTGTGGATGGTACGCATGCCTTCGCAGGCGGTATGAATATACGCGAAGGCTTCATGACAGAGTTTGGCAAAGAAAACACCGCTAAAGATACGCATTTCAGCATTGAGGGCCCGGCTATTTTGCAGTTGTTCTCGTCATTTGCGCACGACTGGGAGTTCACCACCAAAGAAGAACTCCCCTATGCAGACTGGTGCGTGAAAGAATGGAATGCCCCGCAGCCACATGTGCCTGCACGTTGCATACGCTCAGGCCCTGACCGCTTTATTGGCAGCAACCACCATATGCTGCAAGGCGCTTGTGCAGTAGCGACTCGCCATATTCGTATTCAAAGCCCGTATTTCTTGCCTGACCAAGTGCTGATGGGAGCCATCAACACCGCTGCCCGCCGAGGCGTGCAAGTGGATATAGTGATCCCAAAAAATAACAACCTGCGTTTGGTGGGTTACGCCATGATGGCGCAAATAGATCAGCTCATACGCGCTGGCTGCCGCGTATGGATGGCTACAGGCACCTTCAATCACTCTAAACTGGCAACAGTAGATGGCCAATGGAGTTATGTGGGCTCGTCGAACATGGACCCACGCAGCTTACGGCTGAACTTCGAGTTGGACTTGGAAATTTACGATACTGACATTACTGGCCAAGTTTCCAATCTGATTGATAATGAAATCGAGACTGCTGAAGCTCTCACGCTGGAACACCTGCAGAACCTACCTTTCCACAAGCGTTTGCGTAACAGAGTGATCTGGCTAGCCAGCCCTTATCTGTAAATCACCACGAGCAGGCACTAGCCTGCTCTTTTTCTTTACCCTTCTCTCTTTCTACTAGCAAATAGTAAAACCTTGTGCTGTATAGACTTGCACAGCACTAGTCAGGTTTTGCAAAACACCGATAATACTAGGTTGAACAATGCCGTCAGGCCTTGTCGGCAGGCTGCGCATCGTGCTTACCTGCCCTATACCTATAAGATCAAAGGAGATAAGCATGAGCCTAGTACTAAAACTGGAACCCCTAACCCACGAGGCATTTGCTCCTTTTGGCGAGGTGATTGAAGCCTCCGAACATGCACAGCAATTCAGCATCAACGAGGGCAACACGCAGCGCTATCACGATCTAGCCACTATTGATCCGGGCGAAGACGGTAAGGCTATTGTGTCTATTTTCCGAGGCCAACCCCGCAGCCTACCATTCACCATCACCATGATGGAGCGCCACCCTAAAGGTAGCCAAGCCTTTATTCCTATGTCGGGCCACCCCTACTTGGTTGTGGTCGCCCCCAAAGGGGATGCGCCTAAACCTAGCGATTTACGCTTATTTTTGGCCAGAGGCGATCAAGGCGTGAACTATGCAACTGGCGTTTGGCATCACCCCTTATTGGGCCTAGAGACCGTGGTGGATTTTATTGTGATAGACCGACACGGCCCTGGCGATAACTGTGATGTTGTGACCTTAAACCATACAGCGCTCATTGCAGAGCTAGAGAACTGCACGGCATGATGTACCCCACCGACCCTCGCACCGCACCCGGTAGCACGCTATACGCAGCGCGCCCTGCTGAAATTAGCCCAGCCGAATGGCGAGCCCGCGTTGATTTGGCAGCGGCTTATAGATTGGCATCGCGCCACGGCTGGGATGACCAAATTTACACCCATATCTCATTGCGAGTGCCCGACCGTGACAATGCCTACTTGATGAATCCTTACGGATTCAGATTCGAGGAAATCACCGCCTCTAACCTACTGCTGGTAGACACACTAGGCAATGTGATTGATGGCACCAACCGCCGAGGCAACCCTACCGGCTTTGCCATTCACGGGGCTGTGCACAATGCTCGCTCAGATGCGCATTGCGTGATGCATCTGCATAACGACGCCATCATTGCCGTAGGTGCACTCAAACAAGGGCTGCTGCCGTTGTCCCAACATGCCATGCGCTTCTGGAATCATATTTCTTACCACGAGTACGAAGGCTTAGCGTTGAGCGCAGCCGAGCAGAGCCGCTTGTTGGCATCGTTAGGCGATAACGCCGCTATGTTCCTGCGCAACCATGGTTCGCTCACCTGTGGGCGCACAGTAGCTGAAGCCTATGTATTGATGTTTGATCTGGATAAATCCTGTATGACACAATTGGCAGCCATGGCCGCCTCAGACCAGCTCATACAGCCTTCTGACGATGTACTGCGCCAAACACAAGCCAATCTAGCGCTAGGCCCTACACCAGACGGCGAGTTGGAATGGGCCTCACTCTTGCGTAAACTGCTACGCGAAGAACCCGATTTCAATACTTGATTTCACACACAAGGAAACACCATGCCCTCTATTACCGTACAACTTTTTGAAGGCCGTACTGTCGAGAAAAAACGTGAACTAGCTGAAGCACTAACAGCCGAATCCTGCCGTGTTTTGGGATGTTCTCCCGAAGCCGTGGACATCGTTTTCGTTGATGTAAAACGCGAAAACTGGGCAACAGGCGGTGTTCTGTGGTCCGATAAAAAATAAATTTCCGGTTTTTTTTGCCTCACCCCGTCAGTGTGCTTTGCGCCTGACGGGGTTTTTTTATGCCGGTTTACCAATGAAGTTCAGCAAATCGGAATAACCGTCATTCCAGTTCAACTATGGACAGGCCATACATCGCTGTCCATACTTTTTAAGACCAATTGTCCGATTTTCCGCGTGTTAGTGATGATTTTCAGCACTGTACACCTACACCCTTTTTGCTTTTACCGCCTACACCATGACCTAAAGACGCCCACAATTGCACAAGCACCAAACTATAAAAAATTAATGGAGACAACATGTCAAACACTGCAGCACCACAGGCGCATCCTGTTGATGCACGCCCCCCTCTTATGCAGCTCTTCACCCTAGGCTTACAACACGTACTGGTGATGTATGCTGGCGCGGTCGCCGTGCCGCTAATTATTGGTGGTGCGCTGCAATTGGACAAAGCCACTATCGCCTTCCTGATCAGCGCCGACCTTTTCTGCTGTGGTGTGGTGACCTTAATTCAATGTATAGGCTTTGGGCGTTTTGGTATTCGCCTGCCCGTCATTATGGCGGTAACTTTTGCCGCCGTTGGACCCATGGTCAGTATTGGTCTTAATCCGGACATGGGCTTACAAGGCATTTTTGGAGCGACCATTGCCGCCGGTGCAATCTCTCTGCTGTTTGTGCCGTTGATAGGCAAGGTCATGCGCTTTTTCCCTCCGCTGGTGACCGGTATTGTAATTACCTCTATTGGGCTATCCATCATAGGCGTGGGCATCAACTGGGCGGCTGGCGGCGTGGGTAGCCCCGACTACGGCGCACCACGCTATCTGCTGACGTCGCTTGCCGTACTGGTGTTCATCCTGCTGATTACCCGCTATATACGCGGTTTCATCGCCAATATCGCCGTGTTGTTAGGTATGGCGTTTGGCTTCATCATCGCCATGTTTATGGGCGAAGTTAGCTTGCAAGGCATTGAGGATATGGCCTGGTTTGCGCTGATTCTGCCTTTTCATTTTGGCCCACCCAAATTCGAGCTGTGGTCTATTGTGACGCTGACTGTGGTCATGCTTATCACCTTCATCGAATCCATGGGGATGTTCCTCGCGCTGGGTGAAATTGTAGAGCGTCCTGTAGACCGTAAAGCCCTAGAAAAGGGTCTGAACGTTGATGCCTTAGGCACCGTGATCGGTGGCTTCTTCAATACCTTTCCGCATACCTCGTTCTCACAAAACGTAGGACTAGTAGGCATTACTGGTGTACGTAGCCGCTGGGTAGGCGTGATGGCCGGTATTATTCTAGTGGTGCTAGGTTTGGTGCCTAAGATCTCGCTACTGGTCGCCTCTATCCCCACTTTTGTACTGGGTGGCGCAGGCATTGTCATGTTCGGTATGGTGCTTGCCACCGGCATACGTATTTTGTCTCAAGTAGACTATACCCATCAGCGCCATAACACTTTTATCGTGGCCATCAGTTTAGGCATGGCGCTTATCCCTACCGTGGCTCCTAAGTTCTTTAGCCAATTACCTGATTCGCTAGAGCCTATACTACACAGTGGGATTTTATTAGCCTCATTTTCAGCCGTGCTGCTTAACCTGTATTTCAACGGATTGAAGCAATCCACCACACCGCATCAAGCCTAATCGTATTCCGGCTGAACATAGTCGTTAGCACTACGTTCAGCCTGACAGGGGAACCGCCCTTGCACCGCCGGTACGCGTATCAGTCCATTGGCATTCACACCAAGCGTGCCTCTGCACAACTGGTATTCATAAGGTTTTAATGATGACTCGCATCCTGCTCAAAAACATTCATACGTTGGCTACCATGAACGATAGCCACGATGAACTGCAACAAGCAGCTATTCTGATTAACGGTAATCTCATCGAATACGTAGGCCCACAAGCCGACTGCCCCGATGTTCAGGTGGATAAAACAATAGACCTAAGCCACCACGTGGTGATGCCAGGGTTGATCAACACCCACCACCATATGTACCAAACGCTGACGCGTGCGGTCCCCAAAGCCCAAGATGCCGAGCTGTTTGGATGGCTCAAAACGCTATATCCCATTTGGGGTCGCATCACCCCCTCTATGTTGCACGCCTCTACACAAACGGCCATGGCTGAGTTACTGCGTAGCGGTTGCACGACCAGTTCAGATCACCTGTATCTGTTCCCTAATGGCAGTAAGCTAGACCACACCATTGAAGCCGCTCACGAAATGGGCATGCGCTTTCACGCCAGTCGTGGTGCTATGAGTGTAGGTGAAAGCAAAGGCGGATTACCGCCCGATGCGTTGGTAGAAGACGAAGGTCATATTCTTCACGATATGCAGCGTTTGGTTGAGCGCTACCACGATGCTAGCCACGGCGCGATGCTACGTATAGCGCTTGCCCCCTGCTCTCCGTTTTCAGTTTCCAGAGACTTGATGCGTGAAAGTGCTGACTTAGCCCGCAGCCTGAAGGTGTCGTTGCATACGCATCTGGCCGAGAATCAAAATGACTTGGCTTATTCCCGTGAAAAATTTAACTGCACCCCTGCTGAATATGTAGAGGAACTAGGCTGGGTAGGCCCTGACGTCTGGCATGCTCACTGCGTACATCTGGATGATCACGGCATCAATCTCTTTGCTCGTACCGGCACAGGCATTGCCCACTGCCCATGCTCTAACATGCGCTTAGGTTCAGGCATTGCGCCCATACGTGCCATGTTGGATCAGAAGGTGAAGGTAGGTTTAGGGGTAGATGGCAGTGCCTCTAACGACTCAGGCAACTTACTGAACGAGGCTCGCCAAGCTATGCTGCTGCAGCGTGTAGCAGCTGAAGACCCCCGTCGCTTTACCGCCCGTGAAGCATTATGGGCAGCAACTCGGGGCGGAGCGGCCGTACTCAATCGCCATGACATAGGCCAACTCAGCGTCGGGTTTGCTGCTGACATTATTGCCTTTGACCTCAATGATCTTGCTTACGCGGGTGCATTACATGACCCTATTGCTGCTACCTTGTTGTGTGGCAGTGCCGCCGTCTCACATAACATGGTGAATGGCCGCATGCTCATACAAGATGGGCAATTCCAGCATGTGGATATCTCTACAATTGTGCGCACTCACAATCAACTTAGCCATCAACTGCTCACACAGTAATCCATGCTGTAGTTGGCACTATGGTTTCAGGCTTAGGGGAACAAAAACCGAACACGCACGCCGAATGTAAGCCGCAACTTACCTTGGTGTGCGTGCTCTCACGCACCTAAGGCTCTTGCCCCTTTAACTTACTTGATAATTGGGCGCACCCGTCTGATCTATGCTTGTCAGCCCTATCCAGTACAATCTGGGATTCTTTTACGCCCCACCTGCTCACAGGCTGACCTCGCATGACCCAAACCGTCATAGTATTTTTGCTGGTTTACGTTGCCATGGGTTTTGGCAAACTGCCCGGACTCAAAGTCGATCGCACTGGTGCTGCGGTTATTGGTTCACTCGCCATGATGGCGATAGGCAGCATCAGCCCCGCCCAAGCCTGGCAATCCATTGACTACGCCACCATAGGCATGCTGTTTGGGTTGATGGTTGTGTCCTCCAGCTTTATCGTCTCTGGCTTTTATGATTGGACAGCACAGCGTGTTGCCTCATTAAAAGTCAGCGAGCCCACATTATTGGCGGTGTTAATTGGCGTGGGCGGGCTACTTTCTGCGCTACTCACCAACGACGTGGTGGTAGTCGCCATGACGCCATTACTGGTATCTATTACCTTATCGCGCGGCCTAAACCCTATCCCATTTTTGCTAGGCTTTTGCTTTGCTGCCAACAACGGTGCTGCCGGCACCTTAATTGGTAGCCCGCAAAATATGATTGCAGCACAAGGCTTAGACCTGTCATTCATGGGGTTGCTCAAAGTTTCTGGCTTACCCGCTTTACTGTCGTTGGTGGTGATCTGGGCTGTATTGTCATGGCTATACCGTGGCCGCTGGGCGCTACCCGCTACTGAACGCCCCGCCTCTCCCATTCCTACAGCAGTAGTGTCGCCCCCACTAGACCGTTGGGAAACCCTCAAAGCCGGTTTCATCACACTGCTGGTGATTGTGGCCTTTATGGTTGGCCTCTGGCCGCGCGAATTAATCGCTCTGACCGCCGCAGGTTTTTTACTCATGAACCGTAAAATTGCCTCCAGCGACATGCTCAAACATGTGGATGGCAACTTGCTGCTGTTGATCATGGGGCTATTTGTGGTGAATGCCGCCTTTGCCAATACTGGCTTGCCACAAGAATTACTGCATCACCTCAACGAGTGGGGAGTGAACCTCAATAACCCATTGCTACTCTTCTGGACTACTGGCGTACTGAGCACCATTGTAGGCAATAACCCCGCTGTCATGCTGCTCATTCCTTTCCTGCACCCCGCAGCAGGGGCACAAGATGCCTTAGGTGCAGCCTTAACATTGGGCTCTGGTTTTTCCAGCAACCTATTCGTATTTGGGAGTTTGGCTGGCATTATCGTGGTGGAACAGGCCGCCACCTGCGGAGTAAAAATCTCGTTTGCCGAGTTCACCCGCTCAGGCGGTATTGTGGCAGCAGCCTGCATGTTGATGGCCATGGGCTGGTTAATGCTGATTACCTAATCACTCCGTAAAGTGGCAGCCTCTAAACGTTGGGGCTGCATCGCTATCACCACGATACGGTGCGCGGCATTACTGCATTATGCGAAGGGAAGTGCGGCAATACTTCCTCTGCCAACTCTTGAATTACCTCTGCGGCAGGCCTTTTAGCGAACTGAATACCTAATGCGGCATGATTCACCCCAGCCGCCTGCCAATCATTCAATAAGCTCATCAAGCCGTTACGCCCAGTACGCAACACAAACCCACCCTGCAATGGCGTACGTGGGTAATTAGGATCGTCTACCAAATCAATCCACTCGTTGGTGGTGTGCGGACGAAAGCCCCCATCGGGAATCTGCGCACGCCATGCGCGTATTTTCTCTGCCAACCGTTGTGGACCTTGTGCATGATGCGTTGCATCTGGATAGGTTAACCACCCATCTGCATGCTCAGCAATCCACGATAACGATTGCCCTGATCCCCCTGTAACCAGCAAAGGAACTCGCCCTGTCACAGGCTTAGGCAAGAACTCTACCCCACTTACCTCTCCCAGCGTAGAGTGAATAGACAGCTCGCCCTCTTGCATCACACGGCGGAAATACGCCACCGATTCAGCAAAGCGTTGTGCTCGCTCGCTATGCTCTAAACCGTATGCTGGAAACTCTACAGGCCTGTCGCCTGACGCTATCCCCAACACCAATCTACCACCCGATAACTGATCAATAGTTGTGGCAGCTTTCGCTAAATCCAAAGGATGACGTAACGTAAAAATAGCACTGCCCGTTGCCAACGAAATAGTCGTCGTACGTGCTGCTAAAAATGCCAAATAGGTAAAAGGATCAAATACTTGACCAGCATCACCAAATGATGGGTCGAACAACGGCACATCACGTACCCACGTCGCCGCAAACCCGTAACGATCCAGCTTTTCTACCAAATCCGCTTGACCTTGCAGTACCGTCATATCCCCTTGGAAAAACCGTAAGGGCAAGAAGACACCTAGGGTCAACCGTTCAGGCGCAAACATACGGCTATAACCAGAGTGGGTACTAAATGCAGGGTAAGACGCCCCCGCCACGACAGAAGACGAAGCTATAGCAGTATTCATGATCATTTCCTCAATGACACACAGCCCGGCAGCACTACATCAGGCCATTTGCACCAAACGGTGACTACGCTACACCGCCACTAAAATTAGTATTTCTAACTTCTAGCAGCTACCAAGTAGACTATTTTCTATTGTCCATAACATTGAGTAAAACGATCATTTCTAGCTTATATATTTAGAAAATCTAAATATATAAATACTACTTAGTGCCCTATACCTTTATGCGCTGCACGAACGCGCGCAAAGGTTTGTTCGGCTTCGTCCGCCGTTAACACCAATCCAAATCTATCTTGCAAACACTCCGCCCACTCCCCTACCTCAGTAAAGTGTTGTCTATACACCTTGTGCTCTGCGCTACTACGTCTGGTTAATGTGGCGTTATGCAAAAGCTCACGCTCGCCTGGTAAGGTATGGCTAATGATCAATTCTTTTTTGAAGACAGAGTTAGGATTCGTGCTGGTGTACCAATTTCCCAGCTCGTAATCAGCCCGTTGCGCCGGCTCTAAATTGAACTGATATACCGTCCACCATCCTCTAGGCATTTGGAACTCTACGCTGTAGTACCCAGGGGTATTTTCCGTCACCCTAAAGTAACCATGTGGGGTCTCTTGAGGGACATCGACCTCCAACGCTAACGGCGCCGTTTGCGTAGTCGAGCCAAACGACACATCAACCAGCCATAAGCGCCCTTCTATACGCACACCTAGCAACATATGAGTAAGCCCTGTTTCCACATGCGCGGGAACTTGCCAACGCACGCGTGCAATGAGTGGCACTACCTCATAACCCAGTTGCTCTAACACTTCCCTAAAGAGCGTGTTGTGCTCAAAGCAATAGCCTCCGCGTCGCTGAATCAACAGCTTGTTTTCCAATGCATCCAGATCTAGTGGCACCGGCAAATCGTTGTACGGGGCAAGATTTTCAAAGGGAAACGTTTGGGGATGCAGCTCATGCAACGTACGCAACAACGCCAGCGTAGGAAGCCGCTCGCCCTGGTAGCCAAGGCGATCAAAATACCGAGATAGCAATGTAGTAGAAGACATAAGCAGGATGACCTTCTGTGTAAGACTGGTTTGCTACAAACCTGTTCTTGTTTGACTGTTCACTTACTCTAACACATTCAATTAAAGCATTGAATGATTAGCTATGCTGCACATATACCCTTACATCCTTTCTACAGTAGATACGGATGGTGGCTCACTGCTACATATTCTTCACTCCAGTATTTCACATTTACAGGCTATATCCGCACGTTTTGCGTAAACAGGTCTAACAGTAGCAACAAAGCTAAACACTGATTGCTACCCATCAGAATATTGCCGACACTAGCTTGTGTAAGGCATCAATTTACACACCAGCTGGCATGTATCCAGTCGTTTTTTGATCGCACATGGTCATATGCCACCTATATAACTTCATAACTTTCAGAGCTTATGATGACAATAAAAACTTGGCATACCATCGGCGGCATTACAGCCATATCCGCTGTTACTGTCTTATTGCAAATCCCCTCGTTCACATGGCCCCATTCAGCGACACTCAGCCTCATTGCTGGCGTCGCGGCTCTAGTCTGTATGGCCGTTTCCTGTATTTTGGCCAGCCGCTGGCATGTAGTAGAAGAACTGTACGGCGGCCTAGATCGTATTTACGAAACCCATAAATGGCTAGGCATCTGGGCACTACTCTTTGCCACCTACCATTTCGTATTCAAGGCAAAAATGGGGTTATGGGAGCTCGCCCCCATCATGGAGCTGTCCAATTACTGGACGCGCATGCTGCGACAATTAAGTCTGGTTGCCCTCGGTTTTATTGTCATTCTGGCACTGAACCGCAATATTCCCTATCAAGTCTGGCGATGGTGGCACAAACTCTCTGGTCCGCTGTTCTTGATTGTGATTTTGCACTGGCTTAGTTTTGAGTCACCCATCACCCTAGATAGTTCAGCCGGTATTTGGTTAGCGGTGACCTGTACGCTGGGCATGGTGGCTGCCCTATATAAGCTGCTGCTCTATCAATTTCTGGCTCCGGGCGGCTCTTATAAAATTGTGGCTGTCACCCAAATGCATGGTTCCGTGCAACTAGAGCTAGCCCCCATTGGTAAAGGCTTTCCATTCCAAGCAGGGCAATTTGGGTTTTTATCTATACAAGAAAAAGGCCTGCGCGAGCCGCACCCCTTTTCTATTGCCAGCTGCTACAGCGAAAACGGCAATATACGGTTTGTGATTCGCTCTTTGGGTGACTACACCCAAAAACTCTATGAACAAGCCAAAGTAGGTATGTTGGCCGAAGTAAAAGCCCCACACGGGCGCTTTAAACGTATTCCCCATGCCGAAAAAGAAATCTGGATAGGCGCTGGCGTCGGCATCACACCCTTTATTTCTTGGCTGAAAGACCGCGAGATAGGCCACTTTGAACGTGTGAATTTGATTTACTGCTTTGAGCCATCACGCGCCTTCCCTACATTAGAAAGAGTACAAGAATTATCAGGCCAAGCCGCTGTACAACTAATTCCTAACCCTAGTGGTAGCGATGCTCTAGAAAACACATTGGCCGCCGCAGCCCAAACCACTCGCCCAGAACACATACAACTTAGTTTCTGTGGCCCTAAAGGTTTACTTTCACACGTTAAAAAACTGATGGAGAAATACGGTATCCCTACGCAGAACATTCACTATGAGTTGTTTGAGTTTAGGTAAAGCGAAAAGACGCCTGCGATGTTTACAGCCCAAATCTAGTGCGGCGTCTTGCCGCTATCGCTGTGGACGATCGGGGTACACGCCCAAATAATGCAGCCCACGAAACACGGTGTCCTCAGGAACAACTAAGAATGGATCGCCATAGCAAATAACAACATTCACCTGCTCAACCCCTAATGCTACTGCCCGCGCTAAGGCCGCAGATTCGGCAGTGCTTGTTGAAAACGTCGCATCCGCTAATGCATCAGCCACAGGCAATGGTTCGTCAAAATACTCTGCGTAAAACAGATCGTAGTCGAACTCACCTTCCTCACCCATATCCGCCAGCATCTCAGAGTCGGCCCCGTCGTCATTACCTAGGTAATCATAAAAAGCGAACCTATCACCCGCAAACATGCCAACCCAGCAATGTATGACATCGTTGGGCTGCGGCCCTTTAGGGTGAAACTCTTCTACCCACTGCCACACCAGCTCATTCGGAATGCCACGTCGCTTAGCGAGATTTTCATAGCCATCCGTAGTACGAAAATACGCCTCATCGGCAATTTCTTTGCGGAATTCAAGGGAGTATTCTTTAGTAGGTTCAGTAGTCATAGCTACATACTGCACTATGCATTTTTTCTGGGCAACAAAAAACCCGCTATCACGAGTGAGCGGGTTTACAGGCATTAACTTAGGTAATTCTGGCGCTCCAGCAGTATTCACATCAATCCCTATAATCACCATATATGGTCATCTTGCAAATCACTAAAATCAAGATACCGTCAAAAATACCGTCACGTGAAAATAAACTTGGGCAAACACACGAAAAGCGCCATAGCTCGGGGTGCCTTAACCCTTACATCTGCATTATCTGTGACGGGGCTTGCATGGGGTGTTTTCGCCAAATGCGTTTTGATCGTTCGGGAATTGCGTTTTAGGCGGTGCATGGGGTTGTTTTGGTCCGCACGTTAGGGGTTGCGAACCTAGGCAACACAGCATCAATACGGGGCTTTGCTGAGGGGGTAGGTAAACGCTGCACCATGCTAGAACAGTGCTGGTTATGTGCCGGTACGGTAAAGGGCCGTATCACCCCACTACCTAGACAGGCCCTAGACAACTATTCGATACCCCCACAATGGGGGCTTCGGAGGCGGCGTAACCCTCTGTAGAACCGTTACGGTAACGGTCGAGTAACGCTTTGCTTTAGTAACGGCTAGCGAACCAGTGCACACATTAGCGCACTGCATACCGTTCGTTTATGCGTACCGGCTTTGCATACCAGAGAGCAGCCATGCAACTAGGGTTATGCGTTCTCCCCTCTAAGATTTCAAATCTAAGGGAGTGCAGCAATTGCGCCCCTGCAGGATATGCACCCCGCAGCAGATGCGGGGGTGGCTGCCTGCACGTCCAAAATGGGCGTCCAGCTACACACCACCAAACACCTAAAGGGAAATAGCGCACCACAGGTATGGCGGTCTGCTTGGTCGCGGGAAATATAACCCCCTCTGGTCAATCATTGACCAAAATATAACCCCCCCTGTCATTTCAGAAGGCGTTTTTTTGGGCATTTCCGCATGAACAAAGGGTTTCAGGGCAAATTATTATTACCCCCCTCCCCTTTCAAAAATTTCGTAAACAGAGACAGTCGGGGGTTAGACCCCCCCTTACTGCACACTTCAATACAGGGGCCCCCGACTACTAAGAGCATGAAACCCTAATTTTCATTTTACGCGGGTATAAAAATCCTCCTAGGCGGGCGGTCTAGGAAATCAAAAGATTTTGGGTTTTATACCCCCCATACCCTGCGCCTGCTCGACTCCCCGCGTGTTTTCTCTTTATGGCAGTCCTCGCAAATGGTTTGCAAGTTCTCATAAGCGTCCGTTCCCCCCTCAGCTTTAGGAATACGGTGATCGACCTCATTGCCATACGTCACTAAGCCCTTGGCCGCGCACGGCCGGCATTGGTGACCATCACGTCTCAGCACAAACCTACGTTTACGTTGCCATTCAGCACCATAACCACGCTGTGAGGATGTGCCACGCTCAGGGGCATTCCACCCAGACTCTTGGTCTAGATGCTCATCGCAGTAACCTCCAGCATTTCTGTGGGGGCGCCTGCACGTTTTAACCCTACAGGGCTTTTGTATTCTTCTTGTCATTACCTCAGAGCCTTCCTCATAGCTACTCCTCACACAGCAGACACAAAAAAGCCCAGCGCGAAAGGCAACTGGGCTTTTTAAGGTGCAAGACCTTTTTTACTCTTTAAAAGGCATAGCCCAACTTAATACTTCCGGACACCCCTTCACGTTTACCCACATAGCCTTGAACACCCACATCCACACTCAACGCCTGTTGTGATGCCCACGGTTTCAGCGTCGCGCCTACTTCCATCACGCCAGTATTGCCTTTGAGCGACGGCTGATCAATGCCCAAGCCTGCTGCTTCGCCTGATGCAGAACCTTTAAACTCACGCTCGAACGCCAAGCCACCATAAACCGTGAATGCATCACTATTCACGTAGCTATACCGTGTGCCTACACGTAAACGCGAGCTGTTCGAGGCGTCTAAATCTAAGGCACTTTTGCCTATGTGTACCGTATCTGAACCCAATCTACCCCAGGTGTAGCGGCCGTAGACATCCAGTGCTTGCTGTTCGTCTAGGCTAAACATATAGCCTGCACCTACCATGGCACTGAAGTAATTTGTACGGGATTTATAACGGCCACTTACCCCTTCCGCATCCACCATGTCGGCACTATCAAAGGTGTTTCTTGTACGACCGGCACGCAATGCTGCACTGATGTGAGCACCAGCTTTTACGTTAGTGTTGATGGCTGTGCTCGCTGTACTGCCTAAACCATCCACATGCAGCAACACACCACCGCCCGCATAGTTGGAATCACCCGTTCCGCGCACTTTACCTAAACTACCAAAGTTGTTGTGGCTGGTATAACTACCATCTCCATACTCCCCAAAGGCCGCTACCGTTAACGTGCTGGTCTCATCCAGCGCAAAACCTTTAGATACCCCCAGCGCAAACGTAATGTCTTTAACATCAATATGGGAACCAGTTTTGTAGCGGCTAGAACCACCTGCACTGGCAAGAAACAAGCCTGCACCATTGCCTGAATTTTGTGCTGCCGCAATACCGCTTTCACTCACCATATCGGCACCGTGATTCGTCATGGCTAACATGGCGGATCGGCCTTCTAAGAATGACTTGGCTTTAGGATTGATGCGTCCTGCGGGTTTGCTTCCTCCACTATCCGTATCACTGTTGCCGTTGCCATTGCCATTGCCATTGCCGTTGCCGTTGCCTTCTTCGGGAGTATCATCCTTTTTATCCGCTATGTGAAGCGCCAACTGCTGGTCACTCGTCACACCCAATGTGACGTCATACACAATAAAGTGCCCTTGCTCCACCGTTGGTGTGGTCAGTTGCGGTGTGCCTTGTACGGTATCAATCAGCGTCACCCTATCACCCACATTCAGCCTATTGCCATCGTCTTTCATGGCAATACTATGCTTGGTGTGATCTAAGGCTACTGGCACACTACCTTCAATACGGATTAACGTATCGGCGTTCACCACATCTTTAGGCAATATCCAATTGAAGTTCTCAAAGTGATAGATGCCCTTTACCGATCCACGGTAGCCATCTAGGTTTAAGGTATTGCCTTGGTAGTAGCTGGTGAAGTTGTTATCGCTGTTGATCGAGCCATCGCCGTTCACACTATAACCACCGTAAATAGAACCACCGCTCTCATAACTGCCTGTGGCGTCTTTTTTACCAATGGTCAGCGCATCACCTACTAAGGTCACTGTATTGTGGTTGGTGTAGCCACCCTCGCCACGCTCCGCATACGCTCCGCTAGCACCCTTAGCACCGCCTCGGCTGTAACCACCATAGATATCACCCGTCAGCGAACTCACCCCCGTCAAGGTGATATTGTTGTCGGTAACAGCACCACCCGATCCTCCATTTGCTGAGGAGAAGGGGGCATATCCCCCTGCACCACCGCTACTAAATCCTCCAAAGACCGAGCCACCGCCTAATCCGCCTGCTCCTGCTCCTCCAGTCTGAGTACCACCACCAGCACCACCCTCTGCTCCAGTAAGCGTGACATCGCTCAAACGAACTCGGTTACCGCTGACATTACCACCCGATCCTCCATTTGCTGATGCGGAGGAGGAGGAGGAGGGCCCCCCTGCACCACCACTACTCAATCCTCCAAAGACCGAGCCACCGCCTAATCCGCCTGCTCCTGCTCCTCCAGTCTGAGTACCACCACCAGCACCACCCTCTGCTCCAGTAAGCGTGACATCGCTCAAACGAATTCGGTTACCGCTGACATTACCACCCGATCCTCCATTTGCTGAGGAGGAGAAGGAGAAGGAGGAGGAGTATCCCCCTGCACCACCACTACTAAATCCTCCAAAGACCGAGCCACCGCCTAATCCGCCTGCTCCTGCACCACCTAGAATAGTAGTACCACCAGCACCACCCTCTGCACCACTGAGCGTCACATTGCTCAAACGAATTCGGTTACCGCTGACATTACCACCCGATCCTCCATTTGATGATGATGATGAGGAGGCGGAGACGGAGCGCCCCCCCGCACCACCACTACTCAATCCTCCAAAGACCGAGCCACCGCCTAATCCGCCTGCTCCTGCCCCTCCATCATTAGCAACACCCCCAGCACCACCCTCTGCTCCAGTAAGCGTGACATCGCTCAAACGAACTCGGTTACCGCTGACATTACCACCCGATCCTCCATTTGATGATGATGATGATGATGAGGAATAGGAGGTGGAGTATCCTCCCGCACCACCACTACTCAATCCTCCAAAGACCGAGCCACCGTCTAACCCGCCTGCTCCTGCTCCTCCAGAATGAGCACCCCCCCCAGCACCACCCTCTGCTCCAGTAAGCATCACATTGCTCAAACGAATACGGTTATCGCTGACATTGCCACCAGCCCCTCCATTCGCAGAGGAGGAGGAGGTGGTGGTGGAGATGGAGTATCCCCCTGCTCCACCACTACTCAATCCTCCAACGACCGAGCCACCGCCTAATCCGCCTGCTCCTGCTCCTCCTTGATAAGCACCACGAGCAGCGCCACCCTCTGCACCAGTGAGCGTCACATTGTTCAAACGAATACGGTTATCGCTAACATTACCACCAGCCCCTCCATTCGTAGAGGAGGTGGAGTACCCCCCCGCACCACCACTACTGATGCCACCAAAGACCGAACCGCCGCCTAAGCCTCCTGCGCCTGTCCCACCACCACCACCAACACCACTAACATAACCGCTAGCGCCACCCTCTGCACCAGTGAGCGTCACATTGCTCAAACGAATACGGTTACCGCTGACATTACCACCAGCCCCTCCATCCGCAGAGGAGGTGGAGGAGCCTCCGCCCGCACCACCACTGCTGATGCCACCAAAGACCGAACCGCCGCCTAAGCCCCCTGACCCTGCCCCACCACCACCAACAACACCATGACCACCACCAGCACCATCCCCCCCCTGATCTCCAGGGTTCCCTGTAATCTCTCCACCGCTAAGATCTATCAGTGGTTGGTCAATAATTGGCTGGCCATCCTTACCATCGGCATCTGCATCCTTAGTACCCGCAGCCCCGTGACTAGTCCTGTCTTTCTGTTCAGCTACTGTCCAATCAGGATGAAAACTCTCGCCATTGGCACCAGTCTTACCGTCATTTGCCCAAGCTACGCCGGACACAAATAGGCCGGCAGAAAGTGCCGCAACTAAGGGGGTTACAGGAAATTTCATTACATGCTCCGGTATTAGATCTATCGCGAAGATTGGCCAGCCTCATACCATGCCACTGTTGGGCATATGACGGAAATACAGAAAATCCCTCGCATTATGGCCTCTCTACATATAGCGAGCTAGGCTAACAGAGCGCTACTCTATTGAATATCACTGAAAACTGGTAGTTCCACGTAACCCAAGCGTATGACCTATACAGAAAACCCTTACTTGCAGCTTTTAAACCACCCATGCCCAGCACTATGCGCGAGAACCCGCTCCCCTATAAGCTCACGAGCCTCTGAAGTACTGTAGTTTCAAATGGAAGACATAAAGGTGTGATGTGTGTATCGCACCCCCACCAATGGTGGGGTTTGGCCTAACAATGCTCATTACCGTGGTAACCGCACTGGTAACCTCTGTTTTGGCAGACCTAAGCATGTCAAGTTTTATCAAGCCCTATTAAAAGACCACCCGCACCCTCTGTTTGACGTTCCAGAGTAATCGGGACGGCCTTTTTGTGGACTCAAGAAACCATAACTTTTAATAACAGGCAGGCTAACAAAAGCTAACAGGCCCTAATGTACGGTAGGCAACTGATAGCCGCTATCAACAAAACCATCAATCGCACAGTTAAACAGATCCGTCACGGTATCCCTGCCTAACTCCGATAGCCTACCGGTTGCAGACTGCCAGTCATTCATGTGTAGGTAAAACTGGCAAATACGGTCTGTCACGCTTATATCGCTATCTACAGTGGCTAGTGTTGCCTCTATCTGATGGGCTAGGGCGGCCTCTTACCAAGGGTGCGGTTAACGGCATTGTTACCCCCTTATGCAGCCATACAGCGCCCCCGTGCCGTTTTTCTGCATAGCTCAATACTTCCATAGCAATGAAGTGCCTAAGCACCGGTATGGACTCCTGCAAATTATCCTCTGTAAGTAAGCCTACATATTCCCTTAGCAGGTTTGCACCCTCTAACGCTGTGATGCTATCTAAGCGGCCCTCATCAATCAGACGTGGCAGCGCAACCAAGGGGAGGCAAGTATTAGGGTTCTGGGTATCCAGCCCCTGAATGTGTAACGCACCATCAATAGTTACTAACTGAACATTACTCATGTTTATCCTTTTGGGTTCTCAGTGCAGTAAAGGGTGCAGTTTTTTGTAAAAAACCGTTTGAACTACACACCCCTATTTACTGCTTTCTAACCCCTAATAAATCCCCCATAAATGGGGGAGTAGATGGCTATATATATGTAGTGACCGGAATACGGTCATATGAAAACGCTGTTTTGGGCCTGTACTTGACCGGATTCCGGTCACATGAAGCACTTCGTATAACCGTATTCCGGTCAAATAGGGGGCTTTATATGACCGTATTCCGGTCAGTCATTTTGTTTTCTTCTCCCATAGCAAAAACGCATCTTTCAGGAAGTCCACCGGCTTTAAGTCCATTTCTGGTGTGTAGTCCAATGGTCGCCATGTCAGGCCAAACCATGCTCCACGTCTGGGCATAAGAGGTAGACGGGTCATTTGGATAAACCCCTTGTCCTGCAACTCCTGCCGAGCGCGTGTAAATACATCGCCACTATTCCAGCCTCGACCTTTTAACGCTCCTAACGTGACATACATCTGGCCATTATTATTGCCGTTGTAAGTGCGCAGTATTTCCAACAGTAGACGAGTAGCAGCACCCGACAAGCTGACAAATGCCGCGCAATCCATAACCTTGTGAGGCAAAGCACAAAAGCGCCCCCCAATGGGGTAATCCGAGCGTTTGCGTCGTGTCATCCATGCGTACCTCCTGCCACTCTGGAGGCAACGCCATCAAGCCACTCTTGCAGTTCATCAGCTTTTACGTGTGCCATGCAGACTAGATGGCGATAGGCCGCCGGCTGCTCTGGCGTATCGTCTGGCATCGCGGCATAAATCACTTCCAGAAAAGCGGTAAGGTCTACAGCTAGGCGGTGCAGGCTGTTTAGCTCCGTCAAGGTCGGGCGCTTAGTGATGGTTTTACTCATGTGCACCCCCTTTAGCTTTGGAGGTAAGCGTTAAACCAAACTCGTCTATGTCGTTGGCCAACTTATCCGCTATATCCGCCGCCCACCCAACAAGCAGCTTAGACTCCACATCGCTACCGGCAGCATCGCAGGGCATAGCTAGGCGTAATGCGTTAAGCAGGCCAGCCAAACACACCGTCTCGTACTGGATACGGTTTAATGTTTCGGTACTCATGCCTTAGCCCCTTTGCCTGCTTGCTGCTGCTCTAACTGGCGCTTGGCATGGTTAACTACCTCGGTAATATTGTCAGCCGCCATAGCCGACACACTGCGCATCATGCTCAATAATGAACCTGTCTGGTAGTCATCCAAAAGCAAGGGGTTGTTTTGCGCTTCCTCATCAGCAGAAAGCAGCTTGTTAGCCTCTAGCATCATCGCTAAAGTGTTAAGCCCTCTCAGGACGTGGTACGCCTGATCTGCAAACTGGGTAAAGCCGTAGGTGCTTAGCTCTTTGTGTGCAGCGGCTAGGTGTATATCCCTTGGTACTGCGTTAAACAGTTCTTGAAGGTTGTTATTCATGCCGCGCCCCCAATCATCAACTGTGCAATCTCACGCGCAAACGCATCATTGAATGCACGAGAGCGCATACTCACCAGTGGTAGAGGGTCACAATGCGCTTTGCAGCGTTCATCACGCCACACAGCAAGTGATTGCGTGGGGATGCCAGCAAACCATTGACGAGCAGCTTTACGCGCAGCACGGGCAGCTAAAGGAAATGGGGATAGCATTTGCTCAGGACGAGCGAATATAGCGGAACTTGCCATGATATGGCCTCCAAGGACGGGATTCACCCGCTCCCCACTTCCAAATGAGGTGGGCGGGCATACGGCAGGGTTGGAAGACCGGCGTCCAAGGGGACCGGCGCACCCGAAGGTGCCCCCACCGCAGCCCACCCATAGAGGCACGCAACGGTACAACGCAGACGCAAAAAAACCGCCAATTAATTGGGGGCGGTGCGTCCGCCTTAGACTAAACAGGCTTCCAAACCTGACGGCTGTTGTTTCAACCGTAGGAATAGAATAATCAGAACAAGAGAAAAGCGCAAGGCTCATCATTGCATCCCCTTACGCTGACTGTGCAGCCACAAGCGCAACTTGGCCATTGCATAAGGGGTAAGGCTGTAATACCCAGCTCGTACCGGCTCACCAAAGCGGTTTACTTGCTCCTGCATATCGCACTTGATAGACAAGCCCTTTTCACGCAACCGGCGCACAATTTCGGGGCTATTGGCTGCACCGCATAGGCGGTCTAAGTCCTTACGACTTAGTGGGCCACCTTGGGCCTGTAAAAACGCATCTAGCGCCCGTAGCTCATTGATGTTACGAGTGCCCTGAAACGGTTTTATGTTATGCTGTTCTGTAATAGGTTTTGCTTCGCTCTCATGGCTTTTTGCTATGGGGGCGTTTCTTTTTGGTGAGTCCATTACACACCTCCCTGCAAAGCTACTTGTGAGCTATTCGGTAATGCGTTGGCCAACCCTATAAGCTGCCCCTTTAAATCACGGTAGGCATGCTTTAGATTCCCCTCATTCTTACCAATACTGTTCATGGCCATCATCTGGCCAACTATAACCAGGGACTTCATCGGTGCACCCACCGCGCCACGCTCTCCAGTTCTTAGGCCGGCAGCTTGGTTTATGGCACGGTTGAAATTGATGTGTTGGAAGCGGTCGCCCCCTGCAGCTTTAATCTGGTCATGTAGGCCATGGTAGGTGGGCAGGTAGTCGGTACGGTGCAGCTCTAAGGCATTACGTGCTTGCTTAAACGCTTTCACTAGCTCTACTTTTAAGCCCCGTACCCGCGCTGTATTGCGGGAGTAGGTTAGTAGTAGGTAGGACTGGTCTTCATTTAGTAGTGCATACTTCTGAGGACGTCCGCCAAGCGGCTCTAACTGGAGTTTTGCGATTTCAAATCGCACATGTCCCAACTCTTGGAAGTCGCTTTTATAACGCGTTACCAGAGCAAAGACGCTCCTGTGTTGAAGTCCTAAGTATTCAGCCAATATGCGGGTATCTACGCGTGGCTCATCCTTCCCTACTAACTGAATGGCCATATCGGGGGCGTTTGTGATTATCGTCATCGCACACCTCCCTCGACCCAACCTTGAGGGTTTTCTGCCCATTTTTCTAGGTCACTTACACGCCAAGCAATGGCGCGGCCACCTATTTTTACTGGTTTAGGGAATTGCCCTTTTTTTACCCACTCGTAAATAGTGGTTCTGGATACGCCCCCTGCACGCTCTTGCACGGCCGGCATACGTTGAAAGGCTTTGGTAGACATTTCTGTATCTCCACGGTTATTAAAAAACAATGGAGATACTGTATTTTTAATCAGTAACTACTAGAACCCCACTTGCTAGGCATCGCCTAGCGTATACATGGTAGTGCCTGTGCGATGCCTAGCATCGGCTAGGCTCTGGTGTACCGCGTAGGTACCTTCTTGCTGTCGAAAATGAAACCCCTAAGTATCCGCACTCCTGCTCGGCGCAGGCGTCCCGACTTGTATATTTACCTGACGCCCATATTGCTTGAAGTTTGTCTTTTTTTGCATGGCTACCGTCTGGTGATGAGTGCCTAGCAATAGCTGCTCCTCGTGCTTTCTCACTTTTATATTTTTCCTGCGCTTCTATGGCAGACCTTTTTTGTAGCTCTTTTACTGGCTCTAAAATATGGGCTAACGCGAAATCAACTGACAGTGGCTCCCCACTCTCCAGAGCTTCTCTAATCGCTTCAAACGCATATTCATACCGCGACATTTCCACTCTCAAATCCATCAGTTCATAATATGCATGCGCAAAAGCGTCGCTCTCCACCTTTTGGACTTCCAAAAGCTTTCGTACAGCCAAGGCATCATCTGGTGGGTAATTCCCCCTCTTTTCTTTGTAATATTCATCTATTTCTATATCGTATAAGTACTGCTGCGTGGCATGATAAATATGTCCACGCTTGTCGCGCCCCCTCCCCCTCACCACGGTAATTTTTGTAAAACCATTCTGGGAAATATACTCCCTTACTTGTAAGGGTCTTATGTTGCGACTACGCTTTAATCTAAGCGTTTTTTCCATTTCGCTCTGTCCTATGCGTCGTCCATACAAATAAGTAGCCAGCATCAGAGCGGTGGACTTCCGCCTTTTCGTCCCGTCGGACTAGATGCCAGCGTTAACCGTTACCCTATTTTCTTCACAGGGAAATCAAGTAGGTTCCCCTTGCGTAGCCCATACAAGTAATCCCCCCACCACTGCATCATCTTTTTGCGCGGTTCAAGATACAAGGCATGGTTATACGACGCACTCACCTCATCACGCTCTTGGTGGGCAAGCTGTAGCTCTATGTGCTCATGAGCAAAACCCTTTTCATGCAGCAACGTAGAAGCTACGCCTCGGAACCCGTGGCCAGTCATACGACTGCGATACCCCATACGATAAAGAGCGTACAAAATGGTGTTATTGCTCATATGGCCACCTCTACGATTATCCGAAGGAAATACATAGCTATCACTCATAGAAATAGCTTGCAGCTTCTGTATTACCTCTACGGCCTGTTTGCATAAGGGAACGATATGAGGGGTACGCATTTTCATGCGCTCGGCTGGTATCTCCCACCTCAGGGCCTGCAAATCAAACTCTGACCACTCGGCCTTGATGAGCTCAGAAGTGCGCACAAAGGTAAGAACCATCAACTGCATAGCAAGGCGTGTATGCGCTTGCCCTTGATACTCATCAATAGCCTGCAATAAGGCCGGCAGCTCTTTAGGTTCAATGCGTGCGTAATTCTGTTTTTTTCTTGGCTTTAGTATGTCGCTTGGGTTTACGTCACTGACTGGGTTGCGTTCAGCATAGTCATGGGCCACCGCAAAACGGGCTATTTGATTGCAGCGTTGTAACTGACGCTTGGCCATGTCCGCAGCACCACGGGCCTCTATACGCTTCACACAGTCTCTAACGTGCGCCGCAGTTAGTTCCTCAATCAACACATCACCGATAAACGGGAATACGTTGACCTCCAACCTACGCCACGCTTCCCTTGCTGTGCTATCTGACTTATCCGAGCGCCAATGCTCAAACCATAGTACGGCCACCTCTGCAAAGGTTTTACGGCCTTTGGCGCGCTTCTTCTGATACATGGGGTCCACACCCTCAGCCAGCACACGCTTAGCCTCTTGGTGAGCCTGCCGTGCAGCCTCTAGGGTGATAGTTGGATATACGCCATAGGACAGGGTCTTTCTTCTGTCTTGGTACCGGTAATCGTAGCGCCAATACTTGCCCATTTTGTTCACGAGCAAATACAAACCCGAGCCATCCGTTAACTTGTATGGCTGATTCTCTGGCTTAGCCTGACGCGCAGCAACGGCGCTGAGTTTGGGGCGCATTGACGGTATTTTTTTGGAGTGATTTATCAGATACCGTCTAAAGTACCGTCACATGACGGTATATGTCAACGTACCTTACCGTACATCAGCAGCCAAAAAAAAACCTGCTAACCGTTTATTGGCGCGGGTTTAAATGGCATTAGCGTACTTCAATTTACAGCATTATGGCGCGTCCAGCAGGATTCGAACCTGCGGCCGCCCGCTTAGAAGGCGGGTGCTCTATCCAGCTGAGCTATGGACGCGTTTCAGGAGATGAACTCCGGTGAATCAGGGATTATAGCGTGAAGCTAGGCGCAAAAGAAAGCTCTACGCGTATCAACGCTGAGCATTCTGCTGACGCTTCTTCTCTTCGCGTGGTGTACAGCACTTTTGCCAGAAATTGAAAAGGTGTGTGGAGCGCAAAATAGACACACGCGGTAAGGCAAACATATCATCCCCTGCGTGCGCTAAACCACGAAATGTTGCCGTGGCGTTGCTATAACCAGCCTCTTTCACCCACTCACGCACTTCCACAGACTCATCACCAAAGGGATAACAAAATGACTGCACTTCCGCTTGGGTAATGTCTTCCAGCACCGACTTAGATTCCCGCAACTGACGTACGCCTTCCTCTTTACCCACTTTGGTCATATAAACGTGGTCAATGGTATGTGAACCCACCTCAAGGCCTGCGGCATGCCACTGTCGCATTTGATCGGCGTTCATCAGCTCAGAAGGTAAAGCCCCTTTAGCCTGAGCCCAACCGTTATCTTGCAACCCAGACACCATGTAATTCGTTGCGGTAAAGCCGTGCTTTAACAACACAGGCATCGCATTTTCCAGCACGTTCACGTAACCATCATCAAAGGTTAGTGCAACGACTTTGCCCTGTTTTTCTCCGCGCAGATACGGCAAGGCATCACGCATGCTCACACCGGTATAACCCAGCATTTTCAACAACCGCATTTGGTTTGCAAAGCGGCGTGGATGCACTGTAGCACCGCGCAAATATGTGCCTCGTGGTGAGGGCTCACCGATCTGGTGATACATCAGTATGGGTATCATCGCTAGAGCATCTAAAAAGGAGTAATTCAAGACAGCATTATTGCACTGTACTTCTGACTAGAATGCAACATTCACACCTAGCGTGTACAAATAGTCACCTAGGCGCGTAAGGAAACCAACAAAATCAGGCACCTAAACGCTATATACTGGTGCAGTCATTCTACGCTGTAACCCTTATCTTCCTGTCTTTATAATGACTTCCTTCGTTTTAGTTCTACGCCGCCTCAGTATTGCGTTACTGACGTTAGTGCTAGGTTTAACCACCGCTCAGGCTGGTATCAGTTACTCACTTTTAGAAAATCAGGCTGCTCCAGGTGAAACAGTCACCGTACGCGCCATTTTGTTCAATGATGGCAGCGCACCGCTTAGCTGGACGCCGCCTAAGAACTTAGTCATGCAATGGCGAGGCAAAGATTCCGTCACACGCAGCTTGGCGTATTTGCAAACGCAAGGCAAACCCGTTGATGTGCCAGTAAATAACTTTGTTATTTTCAACTGGACGGCTATTGTTCCTACGGCTGTAAATGGCGTTCAAGCCGTTAGCGTTGAAGGTGCACCGGATTTATTTGCGCTGGATACTAGCCGTGGTGATCCTAACCCGTTACTAGCCTCGTTAGCTGAAACTCCTGTGGTGAATGCCGGAGCAGCCGCTCCTGGCGAAACCCAAGACCCAGTGCTGGATGAGACCAGTGTACGAGCAGCTGGCGCTACGCAAGGCTACGGCCCTTCGGTAACACAAACCGCGCATGCTCCAGTGGGTACATCAGCATTTGAGAACTTCCGCAATGCGATCTCTTTGTATGAACCTATTTACTTTGTGTTGGGCACTAGACCTGAAACCAATGCGCGTTTCCAACTGAGCTTTAAATACCGCCTGTTCAACCCCACCGACCCAACACAAGATAGCTTCATGGATCACTTCTATGCTGGCTATACCCAAACATCGCTGTGGGATTTAAGCTCTGACTCACTGCCGTTTGTAGACACTACCTACAACCCTAGCGTGTTCTGGTACAAAGAACGCATGT
Source organism: Paenalcaligenes sp. Me52 (assembly GCF_050487965.1). NCBI lineage: Bacteria > Pseudomonadati > Pseudomonadota > Betaproteobacteria > Burkholderiales > Alcaligenaceae > Paenalcaligenes > Paenalcaligenes sp. Me52. The sequence goes on from NZ_JBKQFO010000003.1 coordinate 311,231, forward strand.
GGGACAGTGCAAACAATCGCTTCTTCGTAGGTCTGAACTCGGGTGTAGAGCACGCATCCAACGGAAAAGATGGTGATGACTCGCGTTCGTTAAATGATTTCTACATACAGCCTGAATTTGCCTACCGCTTCGATGGCGGCAGCACATTGAAGTTCAGTCCACGTGTAAAAGCCTATTTTGCAATGAGCGAAAACGGTGACTACCCCGATTATTTGGGTAGAGTGGACTGGAAAGTGAGCTGGGCACAAGATAATGGCCTGAAATTAGCAGGTACGTATAGACAAGGTCACCACGGACGAAATTCTATGCAGCTGGATGCCTCATGGCCCCTGAAACGACTGTATAGCGGGATGAACGGCTATTTGTACCTGCAGTATTATCGCGGTTATGGCGAGACTTTATTGGGCTACAGACACAAAAGCGAACCCCAATTACGCATCGGTTTAGCTTTAGTTCCATAAAAAGCTTTCTTTTTAAAAATGACCGTGTTAATATTTAATTCTTCGGGGCGTAGCGCAGCCTGGTAGCGCATCTGGTTTGGGACCAGAGGGTCGTAGGTTCGAATCCTATCGCCCCGACCAATACTAAAAAGGGATTACATCACACGATGTAATCCCTTTTTTCATGGCTGAAACATACGGCCAAAAACAAAGCCTCTGTTTTTACACAGAGGCTTTGTTATTTACGGCTCAGCAAGGTTCACAGGTACCGCATTAGAAGCGCCCGTACTCCGCAACCACCTTACCGGACTCATCCAGCAAATACACGGGCAACGTGCCTGGAATCTCTGGCCCCATGCCGGGTGAGTTTTGCGGCATACCTGGTACCGAAATACCTACCGCCTTAGGACGCTCAGCCAAGAGCTTCTGAATTGCAGCCACAGGCACGTGACCCTCTATCACGTAACCATCTAACTCTACCGTGTGGCAACTAGGCGCTTGATCTGTGCCTAGCTGCTGTTTGACGGGCATCATATCAGCATGATCCACGCGCGTTACGGTCATACCATGCTGTTCCAAATAATCAGCATAGGCATTACAACAGCCGCACCATGGATCTTTGTGCAGCACGGCTTCTAATGTTGCCGGTGCTGCTATCGCAGAACCCACAGGAACCAGTGCGGCTAAAGCCAGCACACAGGAAGCTAAACGTGTCATGATCACTCCTGAAAATTTGACCCTGACAGCCTAAAGCTTCCTACTGTGTCAGGGTCAAGTTTTTTACACCTCTGGATGATCTAGATCAGAAGGCTTACCTTTGCCATCCAACGCAAGTAGATGCTGTGGTTCTAGCAGCTGAGTTCTGTCCCAACCACATAGCTCAGCAGCAGCATCTACCGCGTGCGCCCATGTACAACGATTGGCAAACAACATACCGAAGACATCTAAAGTACCGCCTCGGTTGATGTAGCCCAATGCGCGCGTACCAGCCACACCGCTGTCTAACCTACGCAATACCCCCAACATAGGCTCAGGCCGCGTATGGGTCAGCAAGACACGCTTCATACCCACAGGGAACAACTGCTGCAAGGTAGCATCATCCAACACGCTTTGTGCTTCTAGCTTGTCACGAGGCACACGCAAACGACCCGGCTCCATAATCACAGTTACGCAGCTGTTGCGCCCCTGCTTTTCTAGCCAAGCATGCGCTTTTAAGGCTTCCTCTAGTTGGTACGCCCCCATGGCCACCAACTGCACCTCAGCGGATTCTGGCGTACCTACCAAATGCCATGCCCCTGCTTCCACCAATTTCTTTGCAGTATCAGCATCAAAACGGTTAGGCGTATCACGCTTAGAGATAATCAAGGTCGCCACTTGAGCACGGTGCTGATACACATTACTCATCGCGGCAATCGCGGTATTACCGTCTACCGGGAACAGCACACGGGATGTATCGGACATTTCGCCCAATAAGGCCTCACCAATCGTTGGATCTTGGTGCGACTGCTCGTTTTTGGAGTTTTCCCAGGTGTGGGATGTCACAATCAGTGGCACCGACAACCACGCAGGGCTTTGCCCCATTTCACGCTGACGACGGGAGAAGATAATTTCCTGACGCAAGATACCCAGCATTTTTACTGCGAAGGCTTCATAGGTCACAATTAAATTCAGACCTATTTTGTTCGCCAAGGCAGCGGCTGCAACAGCCTCTTCGTTCAGTGCTGTAATCACCGAACCCAACACGCTTTCAGGTACACCTGCCTCGGGTTCGTTCACACGGTGACGCAAACGCTGCAAGGTGCCGCCCATCTTATTACTGGCCAGTTCATCTGGATTACCAATACGTACACGTACGTCTGGGTTGGCATCCAGTACGCTCAAAAACCAATCATCCAGCGCTTGCATAGGAGATGCCACTTTACCGACGGTCTCCCCTTTCCACACTGGCAACGTAATATTTTCTGGATGACGATCTACCAGCGCATGCTGGCTTTCTTTCACGCGGTTTTGCTGCTGATGATTATCCAAACATGCCAAGGCTTCGTCCAGCTCGCCTGCAGGAATAAATAGTGCGCCGACGCTGTTATTAAACGCATCACGCGCATGTTGGTCTTTAGAAGGGTTACCACCCAACGGTAGGTTATGAGCAGCATTGGTGCCCGCACCTGCAAAACCAAAGCCTTTTTCAGTTTCTGCAATGATGTACGGCAACGGCGCAGGGTACTGATGTTGGGGCTGAGCAATAAAGTTAGCCAGTCTATGCTCGGCCTCGAGAATTCCCCATGCAATCGCAGCCGGGTCCCTACCGTCGACGATCATAGGATCAAAGCCATTGTGACGTAGGTCTTCAGCCAACCACGGTGCGCCACCCTCTTGTGCAATTTGCGTACGCTCTTCAATGCGACGGCCATTCAATACCATCACAGGGATAGCCATGCCGCTATCTTCGGCGCGCCACCAACGTGGTGCCCAATCTGCACCGCGCTGCTCTTCAAATGCACCATCACTCAAGAAAGCGACTACGCTTTCGCCTGGCACAGGCATGTGCACATATTGCAGACCCGCAAAGCCCAAGTAACCACCTTCCATAATGGCACCTGCTGTTGCTGGACCTGCATGGCTACCCAGCGGTACAGAGGCGTGACCCTCTGCATCCATTGCGTAGCTGTAGAAATCTTTCATTAGCTGGGCTAATCCAGCTTCACTGCGGTCATACCTACCTTTCTGGTACGAGGACACATCGCCTGTTAGTGCATTAATAGCCTCGATTGCTGCCACGCAATGCCCCTGCCCCATCAACCACGAACGGGTATTGCCTGTGAGCGCATTAGCAACCAGATAGGCCACAAAGGCAGGCACCATATTCAGAGCACCACCGGTATGCCCTTCAGGCACTGGTTTGAAATCTTCGGCCTGTAACGGCGCACCCGACAAATTGATGCGCTGCGCATAGGTCATGTGAGCCACGATGCTCATAGCCATGCAGCTGACTTTATCAGCCGCCATCAGCAATTTATAGCCAGCTTCTACCGTTGGCAATTTTCCCTCTGTATGCAAGCACTCTAGCAATGCTTGCACGCGCACTACAGTCTCTGGCTGGCGGCGAATAGGGCCTTTACCCTGTTGCCATTGTGACTGTAAAGCATTCATTGTTTGTGTTGTCATGGTGCTGCTATCTCCGCTGATTGGCCGCTCCGTTCCAGAGCTGCCCGTATGAAGTTGCTGTGTTTCATATCCTGCAAAAAGCCTACTAACCAATCATAGGCCAGTTGACGCTCCTTAGGGACAGCCATTGCCTGCTGAATAGCCGTGAAATGCCCTTCTAATACACGATATTCAGGATGCTCAGCCACATAGGCCAGCAAAGGCTGACGCACCCCCGCAGCCGCTTCTAATTGCTGTTCTGCGAACAGATCCATCGCAGCCGCTGAAGTGGGAGCTCGTTCTAAACTGGCATGCTGCAAATGGCGGGATAAAAACAAATCGTAAGCCGCGCCCTGCCCTACAGCTATACGCACACCTGCTTGATCCAATTGATCTACGTGGGTAAATGGCGCATCGTTTGCCACCATATAAGTGCCCTCTATTTGTACGTAAGCTTCAGTGAACTGAATACTTTGGGCACGCAATGGATCTATGGCTAAAAATGCCAAATCCCACTCATCTTTTTCACGCCCGGCCACCACTTTGCCTGCAGCGTCATAACTGACAAACTGAGGGGTCACACCCAAACGTTCTGCTACCGCTCTGGCTAAGTCTGCGGCCACGCCTCGTGGCTGGCTATCACTTTCGCCACGCTGCACCAACACGGGATTTCCGTAATTCATGGCCACACGCAGTACGCCCGACGGAGCCAGATTACGTAACACTTCCTGTGTTTCTATCATGCTTTTCTCCTCGTCAACTTGTTTACAGAGAATTACCTACTCTGCGGCAACCCCTGTGTATGAACTCTCTATAATAGCGCTAGTCCCCTAGTAAAAGCTGGCCTATAACGGTCAGCACCTCCGCAAATCAAAGGCTTATTATGTCCTCTTCTTCATCCGACGATCTGGCCAAACTACTGCTACGTTTAGGTGTGGGCGTCTTACTCTTGCTGCATGGCCTACACAAGCTCTCTTATGGAGTCAGTGGCATCGAGCAACTGTTAATTAACAAAGGATTGCCCCCCTATTTGGCATGGGGTGTTTTTGTAGGCGAGATCATCGCCCCGCTACTCATGATTACAGGCCTCTACACACGCCTAGCAGGTTGGCTGGCTACTGTAAGTATGCTTTTTGCTTTATGGTTAGCCCATAGCCATCAATTCCTAAGCCTAAACAGTAGCGGTGGCTGGCGTATTGAACTTCAAGCCCTGTTCTTAATTGGCAGCCTGTGCATAGCCCTACAAGGCGCTGGTAGACACAGCCTTGGCGGCTCTGGTGGCCGCTGGAATTAAGTTTTTATTGTGTAAGTTATGACCCTAGTAGCCAAACCCGAATACAGTACCCAAACCCTAGACGATTACCGTCACCAGTTTGCGCAGCACCTTCCTAACCTACCTATAGCGTTATGGAACGATCCCAATCTGGATGTAGAAAGCATTCAGTACGCAATGGTATGCCGCCCTGAGCCTGGCTTCTTAGCATCACTACCCAATCTAAAAGTAGTGTTTAGCACTGGTGCAGGTGTGGAACATATCACCCGCGACCCACATTACCCATGGCACGTGCCGTTGGTACGTATGCACACGCAAGAAGCTACCCAACAAATGGCAGAACACGTGTTGATGTGCAGCATGATGAGCGTACGCCGCTACCCCATCGCCGTGCGGGCACAACAACAAAGCCAATGGCAAGACTACGAAATCCCCCGCAGCATCGCTAACACAACGGTGGGGATTATGGGGTTAGGTAACTTTGGTTTGCACACTGCCCAACAACTGCATCGCAGTGGCTTTAAGGTGATTGGCTGGTCACGCTCACGCCATGAACATGACTTTATGGAATGCTATGCCGGCCAAGAAGAGCTCGCTGACTTTCTATCACGCAGCCACATCTTGGTATGTTTATTGCCCCGCACCGATGCCACACACCATATTCTGAATCAGCGCACGTTAGCACAACTTCCTGCTGGCGCTAGCCTGATTAACGTAGGTCGTGGCGCACATGTGAAAACCGATGACTTACGTGCCGTGCTAGATTCCCAGCACTTGAGCTATGCGTTCTTAGACGTGTTTGAACAAGAACCCCTACCTGCCGATTCGTGGCTATGGCAGCACCCTAGCGTCATCACCACCCCACACGTAGCCGCAAATGCCACATTAGAAGCCAGCATCCACTATGTGTCTGAACAAATTCAGCACTTTGAAGCTGGGCAAGCGCTGCGTAATGTGTATGATGTGCAGCAGAAGTATTGATACACCAGCGTAGTCTTTATAAAAAAACCTGCCAGAGCATTAACTCTGGCAGGTTTTTTATTTCTACACACCGTGTCGCAGCTTAACCGAATCTACCTGTGATGTAGTCTTCAGTTTCTTTGCGAGTAGGCTTCACAAAGATTTGATCGGTTTCGCCGAATTCCATTAGCTCGCCCAAGTACATGTAGGCGGTGTAATCGGAACAACGCGCAGCTTGCTGCATGTTGTGCGTTACGATCACCACGGTGTAATCACTTTTCAGTTCAGCGATCAACTCTTCCACTTTAGCGGTAGAGATAGGATCCAGCGCAGAACAAGGTTCGTCCAACAACAATACTTCTGGTTTGATCGCGACACCACGAGCAATACACAGACGCTGCTGCTGACCGCCAGACAAGCTGTTACCGTTCTGGTGCAGTTTGTCTTTCACTTCATTCCACAACGCTGCTTTGGTCAGCGCCCATTCCACACGCTCGTCCATTTCACCTTTGCTAAGCTTCTCAAACAAACGCACGCCAAAAGCGATGTTGTCGTAGATGCTCATTGGGAATGGCGTTGGTTTCTGGAACACCATACCTACTTTGGCGCGGATCAAGGAGATATCCAGCTTAGACGTCAGCAGGTTCTCGCCATCTAGCAAGATTTGACCTTCTGCGCGTTGGCCTGGGTACAGCTCAAACATACGGTTAAAGGTACGCAACAAGGTAGACTTACCGCAACCGGATGGGCCAATAAACGCCGTCACTTTCTTTTCACGGATGGACATGTTGACGTTTTTCAACGCATGGAAACCACCGTAGTAAAAATTCAGATCTTTGATTTCCAGCTTAGTGTTCGAATTTTGCATAGTCGTTGTCTGTTCTGACATGGTTACTCCGGTTCAATCTACTTGTTGCGGAACAGCGAGCGGGCAAGAATGTTAATGCCCAGCACAAACAAGGTAATAAGTACAGCGCCGGCCCATGCCAGACGGTTCCAGTCTTCAAAAGGACTTGCCGCGTATTGGAAAATCACCACTGGCAAGTTGGCCATAGGGCCATTCATGTTCATGGACATAAACTGGTTGTTCAAAGCAGTAAACAGCAGCGGCGCAGTTTCACCCATAATGCGGGCAATAGCCAGAAGAACACCAGTGATAATGCCTGAGCGAGCCGCTTTATAACAGATCGCTGTGACCACACGCCACTGTGGGCAACCCAATGCAGCAGCGGCTTCGCGCAAGCTGTTAGGTACCAACTGCAGCATGTTATCAGTAGAACGCACCACCACAGGAATCACCAGAATCGCTAAAGCCAGCGAGCCCGCCCAACCCGAGTAATGACCTACTTGTGCCACATAGGTAGCGTAAATAAACAAACCAATAATAATGGACGGGGCTGACAGCAGAACGTCGTTCAAGAAACGCGTTGCTGGAGCCAACCAACCACGGCGGCCATATTCAGCCAAGTATGTACCGGCCAATACACCTATGGGCGTACCGATCAACGTACCCATACCGGCCATCATAAAGCTACCCAAAATGGCATTCAGCAAGCCACCATCACTACCTGGAGGCGGTGTAGCTTCTACAAATAGGCTAAAGCTCAGTGCCGAAGCGCCTTTGACCAGCAGTGTGATAATGATCCAGAACAACCAGAACAAACCAAAGATCAACGCAATAAACGATAGCGTCAGCATCAGCTTGTTGATCACGGAACGGCGCTTGTACACCGAGTTGTTCAGATTCAGGATAGAAGTTGGTTTTGTAGTCATGATAATGTCGCCTTCCTATTAGGTTTTGCTACCTTCGCTCTTAGACAAGCGAAGCAACATTACTTTGGACAAGGCCAACACAACGGTGGTGATCAAGAACAGAATCAGGCCCAGCTCTAACAATGCCGATTTCTGCATACCGCCCGCTTCGTTAAATTCGTTCGCCAACGCAGACGCGATGGAGTTGGATGGCGCGAAGATGGAATTTGGCAAGTTAAAGGCATTACCAATCACAAAGGTTACTGCCATGGTTTCGCCCAAGGCTCTACCCAACCCCAACATCACCCCACCAATTACCCCGTTACGGGTAAAGGGCAATACCACTTTCCAGGTAACTTCCCATGTGGTGCTACCCAAACCGTAGGCAGACTCTTTCAACAAGGAAGGCACCAGTTCAAACACATCGCGCATAACGGCGGTGATGAACGGAATAATCATGATGGACAGAATCAAACCTGCTGTGAACACACCGATACCAAAGGGTGGCCCTGCAAAGATAGCGCCCAATACTGGCACACCCTCAAACAAGGAAATCAGGCTTGGCTGCACATATTCTTGGAACAGGGGCACAAATACAAACAACCCCCACATCCCGTAGATGATGGACGGAATAGCCGCCAACATCTCAATCGCTGTACCCAGTGGACGACGCAACCAAACTGGTGACAGCTCGGTCAAGAACATCGCAATCCCGAAGGATACTGGCACGGCTATCAGCAGTGCGATAAAGGATGTTGCGATCGTACCTAGGATTGGTACCAATGCACCGTACTCATTACGTACAGGATCCCACTCATTGGTCCAGAGGAAAGACAGACCATACTCTGCAATAGATTCCCTACTACCGTAGATCAGGGACACCATGATCCCAGCAAGAAGGATAAATACTAGGAAAGCAAAAGAGCGGGTCAGGTTCTTGAATATGGCATCCAAGAAAGAATTCTGGGTTTGTTTCATAACAGCGTCTCGGGATCGTGCCCCATTTTTGTGTAAATTGTACGGGACACCAACACGTATCCCAAATTAACAAAGCGTAATTGTCACATAACAAGGACGGAACCACCTAACAGGTTGGAACCGTCCTTGAAGAATTACGCTTTTACACTACAACTTGAAGCAAAAGCTGTTTATTTCCAGATAGCTGTGCCATCAGCTGCTTTGATCTCTGCAGCCCAACTTTCCTTGATCTTATCTGTCACTTCTTTAGGCAAGGCTACGTAATCCAGTTCTTCAGCTTGCTGAGCACCATTCTCGAAGGCCCAGTTGAAGAAATCCAGCACAGCTTTACCGTTTTCAGGTTTATCTTGCACTTTGTGTACCAAGATAAAGGAAGCGGACGTTACAGGCCAAGAGTCAGCACCTGTTTCGTTAGTCAGGATCACACCCATACCTGGTGCGCTGTTCCAATCAGCATTTGCAGCAGCAGCGGCAAAGGACTCTTGGGAAGGCTGTACGAATTGGCCATCTTTGTTTTGCAACTGTGTCCAAGACAGGTTGTTCTGTTTGGCGTAAGCGTACTCAACGTAACCGATGGAGTTTTTCAACTGACGTACGTAAGCGGCAACACCTTCGTTACCTTTACCACCTTGACCTGTAGGCCATTTAACAGCTTTACCTTCACCAACTTGCTCTTTCCAGTCGTTGGATACTTTGGACAGGTAGTTAGTCCAGCCAAATGTTGTACCGGAACCGTCAGAACGGTGTACCACAATGATGGATGTGGAAGGCAATGTCAGCTCTGGGTTCAGTGCTTTGATCGCTTCGTCATCCCATTTAGTGATTTTTGCCAAGAAGATGTCAGCCAATACTTCACCGGACAAACGCAGTTGACCAGGAGCCACACCTTCAACGTTTACTACAGGCACGGTACCGCCAATGATGGCAGGGAACTGCAGCAAGTTGTTTTCAGTCAAAGCATCGCTTTTCATCGGGTCATCAGACGCACCGAAATCTACAGTTTTTGCAATGATCTGCTGTTGACCACCACCAGAACCGATGGACTGGTAGTTCACTTGCTTACCAGTTTCAGTGTGGTAGGAGGCAGCCCATTTAGCGTAAATTGGGAAAGGGAAAGATGCACCAGCACCTGTGATATTAGTTGCTTGTGCCGACACAGCCAGAGCGCCGAACGTAACGGCCACAGCCACTTTAGAAAAAACTCGTTTCAACATCTAGACACCCTCGAGATGGATATTCGTTTGGTTATACAGGCACATCCCTGCACGTATAGCTATAGTAAAACCCAAATATTACATGTTCATGACATGTAGACATCTTAGGATTTATTGTTGCCTGGCCCTAACTTATCCATCAACAACTGATGAACGTTCACGGCTTTACCACGGCCTTTTACGCGTACATATCTACCATCAGGCAAGGCTTTCCATGCCAACTGGTTGTCTTTCATCGAATACGTAAAGGACTCGGTGATCACACGACGCTTCACGCGCTTGTTTAATACAGGCACGCCCAGCTCTACACGACGGAAGAAATTACGCTCCATCCAATCTGCAGATGACAAATACACGTTTTCTTCACCGCTATTGTAAAAATAGAACACGCGTGAATGCTCTAGGAAGCGCCCTACGATAGAGCGCACTTGAATATTCTCAGACAGCCCAGGCACACCTGCGCGCAAGGCACAAATACCGCGAATCACTAACGAGATACTCACCCCCGCCTGACTGGCTTCATACAACGCTTTGATGATGCGCGGCTCTAACAGCGAATTCATCTTCGCCATAATTTTGGCTTTTTTGCCCGCCAGCGCGTTATCACGCTCTGTGTGGATATGAGCAATCATGGCTTCGTGCAAAGAAAATGGTGCCTGCAACAAACACGTCAAATTGCGACGCGCTCCCAAGCCCGTTAATTGTGCGAAAACTTTATCCATGTCTTCGCAAATCGCATTGTCAGCAGTCAGCAAGCCAAAATCCTCGTACAACTTAGCTGTACGTGGGTGATAGTTACCGGTGCCCAAGTGACCATAACGACGAATCAACCCTTGTTCACGGCGCAGCACCAATGCCATTTTGGCGTGTGTTTTGTGCCCTACTACCCCGTAACTAACGTGCGCGCCCACTTCTTCCAGACGTGCTGCCCAATTAATATTGGTCTGCTCGTCAAAGCGCGCCATGAGCTCTACCACTACCGTTACTTCCTTACCGGCTCTGGCTGCCATCAGCAACACACTCATCAGCTCGGAGTCTTCACCAGTACGGTAAATAGTTTGTTTTATCGCCACCACATGCGGGTCTAAAGCAGCAGCTCGCAAGAAACTCAAGATAGGCGAAAAGGATTGATACGGGTGATGCAATAGCTGGTCAGACTTAGACAGCAGATTAAAAAAGTCGCTGGGGTCGTCATCTAACTTATCAAAAGGAGCCGGCACAGGGGCCCGATATGGCGGGAACAACAGATCAGGCCTATCGTCGTTATCACATAACCTAGACAGCCTAGACAAGTTCACAGGCCCCAACACTCTGTAGGTGTCGGCTTCTGTTAAATTAAACTCGCGCTGCAAGAACTCTGCATGATTTGCCGGAGCAGATAAGTCTATTTCCAAGCGTACAGCCGCACCGAAATTACGCTGCGACAACTCCCCTTGCAAGGTTTGACGCAAGTTAGTGACCTCTTCCTCATCCACAAACAAATCACTGTTACGCGTCACACGCCACTGATACACGCCATCCAACTGCATGCCAGGGAACAGCTCGCCTACAAACGCCTTAATCAACGACGTCAGCAACATGTAGCCATGTGGAATACCAGCAATTTCTGGTGGCACAGCAATTAATCGTGGCAATGCTCTAGGCGCTTGCACAATGGCAATAGAACCTGTGCGTCCAAACGCGTCTGAACCACTTAACTGAATAATAAAATTCAGACTCTTGTTATACACACGTGGAAACGGATGTGCCGGGTCCAAGCCAATGGGCGTGAGCAACGGCATGATTTCGCGGCTAAAGGTCTCGTAAGCCCACTCACGAATCTCATCTGTCCAGGTATTAGGCATTAGTAAACCAATGCCCTCCTCCATCAACTGCGGCAGCACATGATGCACCAACAGCTTATTTTGTTTATCAACTAGCACGTGAGCGGCCTGCTGCACTTTCTCGAAGGCTTGCTGTGGTGTAAAACCATCTTCGCCCACGTGATTGTTTTTTTGCAGGATTTGCTCTTTAAGACTGGACACTCGAATTTCGAAAAACTCGTCCAGATTCGAGCTCACAATACAGAGATAACGCAGTCGCTCCAGCAATGGCACTGTGGGGTTTTCCGCCATGGCCATCACGCGTTCATTAAATTTCAGCAGGGAAAGTTCGCGATTTAAAAAAATCGCATCAGGAGAAGGGAGCATAGTTCAAAAGGTACTCATCGTTGCCGTTGTCACACTTTTTACACTGCTATTTTGACAGTTTTATGAAAGTTCATAATAAAGAAGGTGTATGTGCTTTTTACAGCCCTATAGTTTGCTTGATATTTACCGTGCCATAGTTGGTAGCTTATACGTATAATCGCATAATAATTGTCAGCACTAAGCACAGATAATGGAACAACTACTCGCAGCGGTTGACCTGGGTTCAAATAGCTTTCGCCTGTCTATAGGCAGAGTGGAACAACATAATGGTCATGCTCAGATCTATGCGGTAGATCGCTTGAATGAATCCGTACGTCTTGCCTCTGGTATGAGCGCAGACAAACGCATACATCCTGAAGCGGTTGAACGTGCAGTCTCCGTACTGAAACGCTTTCATGAGCGTATTGCTGGGTTTCACCCCAATAGAGTACGTGCAGTCGCCACCAACACCTTCCGCGTTGCCAAAAACCGTCAGGCTTTGCTTGAAGCCGCCGAGAACGCTTTGGGTTTCCCCATTGAAGTGATCTCCGGCTACGAAGAAGCTCGCTTGATTTTCTCTGGTATCAGCAATGAGCTGCCTCCTTCCCCTAACCGACGCCTGATGATTGATATAGGCGGTGGTTCTACGGAAGTTATTATTGGTAAAGGCTTTCAGCCCATGCTGCTGTCGTCGTTATCCATGGGCTGTGTGAGCTATACCGACCGTTTTTTCCCAGACGGCACCATTACCGAAGTGCGCATGCAGAAAGCCATTCTGGCGGCGCGTAACGAACTGGAAGGCATTGCCAAGCAATACCGCAAAACCGGCTGGCAAGAAGCATATGGTTCATCAGGTACAGCCAAAGGCATTATTGCCATCTTGCAAGCCACCGAGATGTCTAAAAAAGGCATTACGTTGGAAGGCATGGAACAGCTTAAAGCTAAACTGGTGCGTGACCGCACCGTCAAAGTTAGCGAGCTACCCGATATCAAGCCGCACCGTGCTCCGGTGCTAGCGGCTGGTCTGGCAATCATGATTGCGGTGTTCCAAGAGCTGAAAATCAAGCTCATGTTACCCGGTGAAGGTGCGTTACGTGTAGGTGTGCTCTACGACCTGCTTGGACGTGATTCTGAACGTGATAAACGTGAAGAAACCGTTATACAGCTAAGCAAACGCTACCATCTGGATATCAAGCAGGCCACACGCGTTAAAACTGCTGCACTCACCTTGTTTGATCAGTTAGCGCTGGCGAATAACCAAGAGAATCAAGAACTACGTCGCTCGCTGGGTTGGGCAGCATCCTTGCATGAAGTAGGCCTAAGCATCGCGCACAGTGATTATCACCGTCACACTGCCTATGTGCTGGAAAATGCAGATATGCCTGGTTTTTCCAAAGATGACCAGATTCTGTTGGCCTTCTTAACCCGAGGCCATCAAAGCAAGCTCACTAAACTGCCCTCTTTTGACGCAGAACCTACTCACTGGCAGGCACTGCTCTGTTTACGCTTGGCCGTCATGTTGATGCGCCGACGTGAAGACCTAGAGGAACTTCCTCTGCACCTGCAAAACACCACAGAAAAACTGCTCATACACACAAATAATGACTGGCTAGCCGCCCGTCCATTATCCGAGTTCGCCCTGCGTACTGAACAGCAGCAATGGGAGCGTACAGGCTTACTGAGCGTCAAACTCAAAACCACCAAGTAAACCGTATCGTGCGGCATAAAAAAACCAGGCATTTGCCTGGTTTTTTATTTACTCTTCGTCTGCAATACCAAAGTGACGTTTGTAGCGTATATCCATTTCTTCCATATCTAACAGAATAGGAAAATCCGCTGTATTAAAGTCAGGATCCCATGCAGGCTCACCGCAGATTTGAGCACCTAAGTTCAGGTACCCTTTGATCAGTGGTGGAATACGTGCTGGCAATTGGCTGTTAAGTTTCTCTACTGGGTAGCGATGCAAAGGCTGTAAGCGTACTACGTTAGGATTACGCTCCATAAAGTCTTTGGCTTCACGCCAGACTTTTGCTGCCGTTACACCGTCGTCACGCAAGCTCACACTCGCACAACCCAGCAAATAACGAAAACCAGCTTGGTGTGTCAGTGAGACGATACCTGTCCACAGCAACATAATGACGCCGCCATTGCGATAGGCTGGGTGTATACAAGAGCGCCCAACTTCAACCACACTGTCACGAATATTATCGAGTGCTGAAATATCAAACTCAGACTCAGAGTAATACGCCCCTACTTTCTTCGCACCTTCGGGCATCAGCATGCGGTATGTACCTACCACCTGCTTTTTCTCTTCATCCACCACCATAAAGTGAATGCAGTGTTCGTCGTATTTATCTATATCCAGCCCTAACTCGGCACTAGGAAAGACTGCATTCATTTCGCTAGTGAACACATCGTAGCGTAACTTTTGCACAGCCCTCAGCTCTTCCGGTGTTTGCACCAGCCTAAGCTGTATGCCCCGGGCTTCTGGATTGCTCCAGACCGACTGAGTGATCTTCCCCTGCGAAACAGACTTTCTTGGAATTAGCATTGTGGCCTCCAAAGCGTTTGTTCTATCATGCCTTGCTGATATTGCAGGTTCTTGATATCTATATGTCTATTTTGTAACATCAACCGACTGTAGTTTATTTATGCCAGCCTCGGTGAGCTCAGCCGTTTCGGCTTCCACCATCAGGCGTAGCTTGGGTTCTGTACCGGAAGCTCGGATCAATACGCGCCCTTGATCACCCAACATTGCTTCCACTTCATTCTTGGCTTGTACCAGCCCTTCATGCTGTCGCCAATCCCTTCCCTGCTCCCACACTACATTGACCATGATCTGCGGATACATTTTAAGGTCTGCAACCAAGTCAGCCAATTGACAATTGTCATGACGAAGCGCGGTCAGTATCTGTAGAGCGGCAATAATACCATCACCCGTGGTGTGGTAATCCAAGCAGAGCAAGTGCCCTGAGCTTTCGCCGCCGTATAACCAGCCTCTTTGTAACAATTGCTCTAAGACGTAACGATCCCCTACGTTGGCGCGGGCAAACGACACCCCCAACTCACGTAATCGTTTTTCTAGACCGAAATTGGTCATTAAGGTACCAACCACCCCTTTCACGTGGCGTGATTTCATGCGATCACGCACGATGATATAGAGCAATTCATCACCGTCATAAAGCTTACCCGAACGGTCAACCATCTGCAAACGGTCGGCATCACCGTCTAGCGCTATGCCAAGGTCAGCATCTAGCTCACGTACCACCTCTAGCAAATGCTCTGGATGCGTAGCACCTACCCCTGCATTGATATTGAAACCATCGGGTTCGCAACCAATAGCGTGCACCTCTGCACCCAGCTCTCGGAAGACGTGTGGAGCAATATGGTAAGCAGCACCGTTAGCAGCATCCACCACAATTTTCAGACCCGACAAGTCCAGCTCATTGGGGAATGTGCTTTTACAAAATTCGATATAACGCCCCGCCGAGTCTTCTAAACGGCGGGCGCGGCCCAGTTTGTCAGAAGACACGCAATCCAGCGGAGAATCCAATGCTTCCTCAATAGCCAACTCTATTTCATCGGGCAACTTCATGCCTTGGCTAGAGAAAAACTTAATGCCGTTATCGTGATACGGGTTATGAGAAGCGCTGATCACAATACCTGCCGTCAAACGCAAGGTGCGTGTCAGGTAAGCTACTGCAGGTGTAGGCACAGGCCCCGCCAGCAACACGTCCACCCCAGCGGCTGACAAACCAGCCTCTAATGCTGACTCCAGCATATAACCAGAAATACGAGTATCTTTACCAATAATGACAGTTGGTCTGTTGTTCTTTGTATGCAAAGAGCGGCTAAACACCTTACCTGCTGCATAGCCCAAACGTAGGGCAAACTCTGCATTAATGGTGGAACCACCTACCAAACCACGTACGCCATCCGTACCAAAATATTTACGTGCGCTCATCAATTACTCCGGTCTCTACCGCTCTCCAGACGCGCAAAGCATCTGCCGACGCAGCAACATCATGTACTCGTAATACGCTAGCACCGTACCGCACTGCGGCCAACATGCCAGCCAAACTACCCGCTACACGTTCCATGGGAGGTCTATTCACCACATGTCCAATCATGGATTTACGTGATAGGCCTATTAACGCAGGATAGCCTTCCTGCAGGAGTTGGGGCAACGAGCGTAACAACTGGTAATTTTGCTCTACCGTTTTACCGAACCCCAACCCAGGGTCCAACATAATCTGTTCAGGACGCAAACCTGCAGTACGCAAGCGCTGCACCTGATGCATCAGAAATCGCCGCACCTCGTCCAGTACGTCGTCGTACTGTGGCGCTTGCTGCATAGTTTTGGGTTCGCCCTGCATGTGCATCACACACACACCACAACGACTACCTTGTACCGCTGCTAAGGCCTCTTCCGAGCGAAAGCCAGCCACATCATTGATGATGTCGGCGCCCGCATCTAGCACAGCACGCATCACAGTGGGCTTGAAGGTGTCTACGGATAGGGGGATGTTTGCCGCACGTAAGCCTTCAATGATTGGCAGTACGCGTCGCAGCTCTTCTTCTATAGATACCGGCTCGGCGCCTGGTCGGGTAGACTCGCCACCGATATCCAGAATATCTGCGCCGTCGGCAATGAGTTTCTTGGCATGTTCCAGTGCCAAGTCAGTACGATAGTGGGCATTGCCGTCCGAAAAGGAGTCGGGCGTAATATTCACAATACCCATCAATAACGGGCGTTCGAGACTTAACTCGAAACGCCCGCAAAGCCATGTTTGATTCATGGAAATACAGTATAGAGGTTAAACCGGTGTAGTGGCGGCTGAACTTCCATCCTCTGCTGGTTTTGCACCTGAAGCAGGAGGATTTTCATCCGACTTGCCACCGGCATTCTTGTCAGTGTAGTCCTTTGGAGGACGTGGCTCACGACCTTGCATGATGTCTTCGATTTGTTCTGCATCGATGGTTTCCCATTCCAACAGAGCATTCGCCATAGCATGCATTTTATCGCTGTTATCTTCGATGAGTTTACGAGCAATGTTGTACTGCTCATCGATGATCTTGCGAATTTCTTGGTCAACCTTCTGCATTGTAGCTTCAGACACGTTAGTAGTCTTAGTCACACTGCGACCCAAGAATACTTCGTTTTCGTTTTCTGCATACACCACAGGACCCAATGAATCAGTCATACCGTAACGAGTCACGATGTCACGTGCAATTTGTGTAGCACGCTCAAAGTCGTTAGAAGCACCCGTGGTCATCTGATTCATGAACACTTCTTCAGCAATACGGCCACCGAACAATACTGCGATCATGTTCAGCAGGTGGTTTTTATCCATGCTGTAACGATCTTGTTCTGGCAATTGCATGGTCACACCCAAGGCGCGACCGCGAGGAATAATAGTCACTTTGTGAACCGGATCAGTTTTTGGCAACAAACGTGCTACCAATGCGTGACCAGATTCGTGGTAAGCCGTGTTGCGACGCTCTTCCTCGGGCATGATCATCGTACGACGCTCAGCACCCATGATGATCTTGTCTTTGGCTTTTTCAAAGTCTTGCATGTCAACGGTACGACCATTACGACGTGCCGCGAACAATGCTGCTTCGTTCACCAAGTTAGCCAAGTCAGCGCCGGAGAAACCAGGTGTACCACGAGCCAACACTTGTGCATCTACGTTACCTGCCAAAGGCACTTTACGCATGTGCACGTGCAGAATTTGCTCACGACCACGAATATCAGGCAGACCCACTACCACTTGACGGTCAAAACGACCTGGACGCAGCAATGCTGGATCCAATACGTCAGGGCGGTTAGTTGCAGCAATTACCAGTACGCCTTGGCCAGTTTCAAAACCGTCCATTTCTACCAGCAATTGGTTCAGGGTTTGTTCACGTTCGTCGTTACCGCCGCCCAGACCTGCACCACGCTGACGACCTACCGCATCGATCTCATCAATAAAGATGATGCAAGGTGCGTGTTTCTTGGCGTTCTCAAACATGTCACGCACACGCGCAGCACCCACACCAACAAACATCTCAACGAAGTCGGAACCTGAAATGCTGAAGAACGGTACTTTGGCTTCGCCCGCAATCGCACGAGCCAACAAGGTTTTACCTGTACCAGGTGAACCCACCATCAAAATACCGCGAGGAATACGACCGCCCAAACGCTGGAAGCGTGTTGGATCGCGTAAGAAATCTACCAGTTCTTGCACATCTTCTTTGGCTTCATCGCAACCAGCCACGTCAGCAAACGTCACAGGATTGGTATTCTCGTCCAGCATGCGAGCACGGGATTTACCGAAGCTAAATGCTCCGCCCTTACCACCGCCCTGCATTTGACGCATAAAGAAGATCCACACCCCAATCAGCAATAGCATTGGGAACCAGGAAATGAAAATGCTAGCCAAGAAAGAAGGCTCTTCGCGCGCTTTCCCAGACACTTGCACACCCGCTTTGACCAGCTCAGGTACCATCCACAGGTCGCCGGGCGATGTCAGAGTGTAGCTGCGACCCGAATCAGGGGTAACAAACAGGGTATCGCCCTGAATATCAACCTTGCTTACGCGTCCGGCACGGGCATCGTTCATGAATTGTGTGTAAGTTACGCCGTCGGTGGTTGCTGGACGACTGTCAAACTGCTTAAACACAGTAAACAGTACCAATGCAATCACCATCCAGATCGCAACTTTAGAAAATGAGTTGTTCAATGCCAACCTCCTGCTGTTTCTTTAACTGCCCAACGCCATGACTGACATATTGCTGAACAGAAACCGTAAGTCTCATTCTACCCGATAAAAAAGCGTGTAACCCATCTCTAAAGCTTTAAATTACGAGCCACCAAAAAAGTTTCTGATGACTTGTCACGTGAGGCTTTAGGTTTACGCTCAGCAACATTTAAAAAGTGCTCTTTGAACAGTTTCACGATTTGTGAGAAGCCGCTTCCATGGAAGCTTTTCACAATTAACGCCCCATCAGGACGCAAGTGATTCACAGCAAAGTCTAGAGCAATCTCACAAACGTGGGCAATACGCGCTGCATCAGCGGATGCTACTCCTGATAGATTGGGGGCCATATCAGAAATTACAAGGTCTACTTTTTCACCTTTTAGTGTTTTTTCTAAAGTTTCTAATACCTCATCGTCTCTGAAGTCGCCTTGGATGAATTCCACCCCTTCAATAGGCTCCATTTCTAACAGATCTAATGCGATAATACGGCCATTAATAATGCCACCTGGCCCTACCATGCGCTCACGCGCCACTTGAGACCAACTACCCGGTGTAGACCCCAAGTCCACCACCACGTTGCCAGGTCGCAACAGCTTTTCTGCATCAATCAGCTCCAACAATTTGAAAGCCGCCCGTGCCCTATAACCCTTTTGTTGCGCCATTTTGACGTAAGGATCATTTATATGCTGTTGCACCCACGCTTTTGAAGTTTTTTTCTTGCCCATTCCCGTACAATCTTGGCTATGCCCACATTAAATATCTCTATCCAACAGCGCAACGATTTACGCGCCGCTGCCCACTCCCTTCGCCCTGTAGTACAGATTGGCGACAAGGGCGTATCGGATGCAGTTCTGAAAGAAATCGACGTGCACTTGAATGCACACCAACTGATTAAAATTCGTGTTGCTGGCGATGACCGTGAAAGCCGTCTTGCCGCCTTCGACACTATTTGCAGTTCCCTTCAGGCCGAACCTATTCACCATATTGGTAAAATCTTAACGATCTACCGACGCAATGTTGAACGTCCAGACCTGTTAGATGCGTCCGAACCTGCTACCCGTGCAGTACGTAAAGCCAATGAGCCTTACACACCTAAAAAACTTGCTGCAGTTGGCGTCACTAAAACCAAGAAGAAACCTTCTAGACAGCCGTCCAATCCTGCAAGCCGTGTAGCCACAGCTGATACACAAAGCAGAAAGCGTACACCTAGCAGCCTAAGCAAACCTAGAAAACCTGCTAAATCGTACTGATTTGCTTTTGAAATTATAAAGCCCATGCAACAGTGCATGGGCTTTTTTTATCTACGTCAGATTCTAGGCCTAGGCTTAGATGTACTGAACGCGCATGATTTCAAACTCTCGTACACCACCTGGAGCTTTAACTTCCACCACGTCACCCTCGCTTTTACCAATTAAGGCACGAGCAACGGGACTGGAAATAGAAATGCGCAGTGAGCGGATATCGGCTTCCACATCACCCACAATTTGGTAGCTCAGCTCTTCGCCTGAGTCTAGATCTTCGATTTGGATGGTAGCACCAAACACCACACGGCCATCAGCATCCAACTCTGCTGGATTGATGATCTGCGCATTGGACAACGTGCCTTCCAATTCGCGGATGCGGCCTTCGATAAAACCTTGGCGTTCGCGCGCGGCTTCGTACTCGGCATTTTCAGACAAGTCACCCTGAGCACGTGCTTCGGCTATCGCGTTGATAACCTCGGGACGCTCGGTGGTTTTCAATCTGTGCAGTTCTGCCTGCAGGCGCTCTGCGCCCTGCGCTGTCAACGGGATCGCGGACATAGTATTCCTGATAAACAATTAAAAAGCGCCCACATTCTACGGGGGCGCACTCATTACATTTTTCAGGGTTTTTCGCTACCCTGATCACTGGAATTTCCGACTGTGACGTGCTGCCTGCACCGGCTCAATAGTCGAAAAGAAAGCCCCAAGCTTCTTGGGGCGGTTGGATACATTGTCGGCAAAAGCACTAGAAATTGCAAGCACTACCGTTACAGGAAAACCCTCGGCAAGGCTTAGGCTGTTTTTTGCCGCTGACCTAGAATGGCCTGCAAGATAATGGCACCAAAGGTAGCAGTTCCAATACCATCCAGACGGATCATGCCAAAGTCTAAGGAGAAGTTACCCGCCCCCAAAACCAAGGTCACAGCTGCTACCAGCAAGTTACCGCTATGGCTGAAGTCAACCTGATTCACTACCCAAATACGGGCACCGGCTACGGCAATCAAACCAAAGACCACTACCGACATACCACCCAGCACAGGGCCAGGAATCATTTGGATCACCGCGCCGAACTTAGGTGAAAAGCCCAAGAACAACGCAATAATGGCTGCAAACACAAACACCAATGTGGAATAAATACGGGTAGCCGCCATCACGCCAATGTTTTCAGCGTAGGTCGTCACACCTGTACCACCCAACGAACCAGACAACATCGTCGCTACACCATCACCCACGAAGGCACGGCCCAAGTATTTGTCCAGATTTTGGCCTGTCATTGCAGACACAGCTTTGATGTGGCCCAAGTTCTCGGCGACCAGAATGATGGCCACAGGCACAATTACACTCATGGCCTGTACATCAAACACGGGGGATGAAAAGCTAGGAATACCAAACCACTTGGCATTGCTCACACCGCTTACATCTATAGGCACACCGTAGCCCATGCCGTTGGTGAAAATCGCGTACAACAAACACGCTACGATCATCCCCACCAAAATCAGCAAGCGCTGCACTACACCACGGGTGAATACGGCTACACCACCTACACACATCACCGTCATCAGCGCCATCATGGAATCGAAGGTGCCACCACCCATCGCACTCTTGGCGGCGATAGGCGACAAGTTCAAACCAATGACTGCAACGATGGAACCCGTCACTACAGGCGGCATCATACGGTTGATGATGGCTGCTGCGCGACCAGCTTTGTAATCCATGGCCCAGACCAATGCCCCAATCAGGGTATAAGCTAGACCACACATGATGATAGCGCCCAAAGCTACGCCTATATTGGCGTTGGGACCCACACCGGCATAACCCGTAACGGCAATCACACCACCAATGAACGCGAAGCTGGAACCCAGATAACTAGGAACTCTACCGCCCACGAACACAAAGAAAATCAATGTACCAATCCCCGACATCAGGATGGCCAAGTTGGGATCAAAACCCATTAACAGGGGAGCCAGGATAGTAGAGCCAAACATTGCTACTACGTGCTGTGCAGCCATCGCCACGCTTTGTGGGCCGGGCAAGCACTCATCAGGCTGCACTACCCCATCCGCTTGTACGTGAGATACGCGCTTCCAGCGGGGAAAATAAGAATCAGACATAGGAAAAGGAAGAAAAGAGTCGCTAACTGAGGCGAAAGTTTAAGACTGGGCTACAATCCGGGCAAGCAGTATTCATGGCACAACAAGGACTTATGAATAAAAGCATGTAACATGCAACACTATTCTCAGTTCTTGGTATAAACCATAATCAAATTTTCATTGAGAATAGGCTTACAATAGAATTTACGTTCAACACTGCCCTAGGCAGTGTTATGCGTTTACTACAACAATAAAAAGCCACCGCCTGCCCAGCGGTTATCGTTCAAAGGTTGGCGCAACAGCCTTAGAACACTATAAAACCCCGCCTTGGCGGGGTTTATTTTTATCTATACCTCTAGTTTTAACCTACATCATCCAACGCATTTTCAGAAATATGCGAGGCTTGCCCCCAGCGTTGCACTGTCCAGTCGTAACCAGATGCACTTGGGCTTAGGCTGAAATGGTTAATACTGGTGTTCAAAATAGTTTGTGTCCGAGGTGCGTACAAGTCCACCTGCAGCAATCTACGCCACACCATATCAATCACACCACCGTGCGCAAACACAGCCAGCTTCTGGCCTGGGTACTTATAGGCCAACTGTTCTACGGCAGTTAAGACTCGTTGCTGAAAGGTTTGTATAGACTCACCACCTTCTGGCGCGAGATCGGCGCTATCGCCTGGCTGATCAGGTACTCGGCCACCAAAGCTATCCCAGCTACGGCCTTCCAAGACACCAAAACCACGCTCACGCAGGCCTTTATCTAGCACCACATCCAGCCCCGTGTGCGCACACGCAATGGCTGCAGTTTGCGCAGCACGCTGCAAATCACTGCTCACCACCTGATCAAATTGCACGTCAAACCTGTCCGACGCTAAGAAACTTGCCAGATTATGGGCTTGCTGCTCACCCACCTCATTCAGAGGAATATCTTGCCACCCTTGCAAACGACGATCTGCATTCCATGCGGTTTCGCCGTGCCTTATCAACCAAATATGTGTACTAGTCATGACTACTCATGTTGTAGAGGCACCGTCCAGGTGCCAGATGCGCTGCAGCATAGAGATCAACGCCACGGTTAGCGGCGACTCTACACTTTCCAGTGGGGTAATAAACCCCAACGACGCTTCCATTTTAACGTTACCCCAGATTGTAAAGTGACCTTGCCGCACGCCTTGCAGGGCTACTTCTTCACGCAACAATGCACACCCAGAGCCTGCACGTACCAAGGCATCCATTTGCGCCTGATCGTCACTGTGCAAAATAACTCTGGGGGTGAGAGCTCGTTTCTCAAATACGTCACGCAATAACAAATGCGTATGACTACCAAGGGAACCATCTAGCCACGGCAACGCGGCAACTTCAGACCACCCACCCAAGCTGACTTCTTGTGCCATTTTGTTTGGCAACACTAACCTATAACTGATACTACGTAATGGCAACCAGTTAACGTCTCTGGGCGGATATACTGAAATGCTGAATGCAGCCGTCAGCCTACTGGTACTGACATACTCCTCCAACTGCATTGCCGGCATGATCTGCGTTTGCAGCTCAATTAAAGGAAGCTGGGTAGAGATTTTATTGACCAACTCGCCCAAGCGTAAAAAGTCTAAGTGCTCGCTGGGCAGCCCCAATGAAATCACGCCATTCAGCTCACCTTGTAGTTGCTTGGCTTCGGATTTCAGTTGTCTAGACTGCACCAGTAGCTGCTCTGCGGTGGCCAGTAAACGCTCACCCGCTTTGGACAAACTCATGCGTCCTGCTGCCCGCTCAAAAAGACTCACCCCTAAGCTCTGCTCTAGAGCTTTAACTTGCGTGGTCACCGCAGGCTGAGTCAGATTCAGAGCTTCTGCTGCACGCGTCACGTTGCCTAGACGCGCTACGGTCACAAAAGCTCTGATTTGATGAATTTCCATCGAGCGGGTTAGACAGGAAGCAAACGAATCTGTGCTGGCTCTACCCCAACTGCCACAGGTGCGCCTGGCATCAACAAGGAAGAACCAGCGTAGTGCGCTTGATCGGCCACGATAACCTGGTCACCGGCATCAATTTCGTAACGCGTGAACTCACCTAAGAATTCGCTACGCGCCACTTTGCCAGGAATCCACAGGTAACGCGCATCCATTTTGCCCATGTTGCCACTTTCCAGTTGCACAGTGTGCGGGCGGAAACTTAAGGCCATGCTATTACCTTCAGGCACATCCGGTGTCAGAGGTAGATTCACATCGCCTATACCTTCCACATGCAGCGTGATAGACGAAGCAGAACGCTCTTTCACCGCACCGTTTAGCACGTTCATGGTACCCACGAAGTTCGCCACAAAACGATTGCATGGGAAGTCAAACAAGGTTGCTGGCGCACCCACTTGCTGCACCACACCCTGATCCATCACAGCCATACGGTCAGCTGTGGTCATGGCTTCTTCTTGGTCGTGCGTCACAAAAATGGTGGTGATACCCAAGCGTCGCTGCAACGACAGCAAGTCTTGGCGCATCTGTACACGCAGTTTTTGGTCCAAGTTAGACAACGGTTCGTCTAGCAACAGGACTTGTGGCTCAATCACGGTAGTACGCGCCAACGCCACACGTTGTTGCTGACCTCCCGACAACTGGTTAGGCCTACGTTTAGCAAAGTCAGCCAACCCTACTAGCTCTAGTGCAGAAGCTACCTTATCGCGTACTTCAGCGCGTGGCAGCTTACGCTCTACCAAACCAAAGGCTACGTTATCCCACACTGTCATGTGTGGCCACAGCGCATAGCTTTGGAACACCATACCGATGTTGCGCTTGTGCGGAGGCATATTGCCAATGTCTTTGCCATCAATCAACAACTGACCGGAGTTGTGCTGATTAAAACCAGCAATCAAACGCAGCAGCGTGGATTTCCCTGAACCGGAAGGCCCCAACAAAGCGAAAAACTCGCCGGGTTCAATCGTTAAATTGATGTCCTTCAGTACTTCATTTTTACCGTAGGCAAGCCGGATGTTACGGCATTCAACACTTACTTTCTTCATGGCTATTCCTGATCCACCTTACCTGGGCGCTGACGCGCGGACGTACGTTCAACGATGACATGGGAAATATAGGTACCGACTGCCACCGCAACCACTGCCAATACCCCTAACGCTGCACCGGGCCCACGGCCTGATGCACTTTGCATATACAGATAAATACCGTAGCTCATGGGCGCATCGCTATCACGTGTCACCAGCATGATGGTGGCGGATAACTCCACCGCTGCGGTAATGAAACTTGTCACAAAACCGGCCAAAATACCGCCACCCATCAGAGGGATCACCACGCGACGAATCGTATTGAAACGGTTCGCACCAACCGAGGCGGCTGCTTCTTCCAGTGACACACTAATTTGCTGCAAGGCGGCCACACACGATCGCAGTGCGTACGGTAATCGCCGCACCGCATACGCAATCATGATGAGCAACCACGTAGAGGTCAGCCCCACTTCGGTAAAGGGCAGGTTCACATCCCTAAAGGTACGCATAAACCCAATCGCCAACACAATACCGGGCACTGCCAACGCCGCAGACGCTATCCAGTCCATAAACTGCCGCCCCGGTATTTTGGTACGCAACATAATGTAGGCAATCGCTGTACCCAAGATCACATCCACACCCGCCGCGATACCGCAATACAGCAAGGTATTTTTAATCATGCCCTGAGACTCTTGGAATACCGCCGTGTAGTGCGCCAAGGTATAGCCATCAGGCAGCGGCGCGTAGCTCCATACCGTCGCCAATGACAGCAGCAACACACCAATGTGCGGTGACAACACTAGCAGCAACACCAAGGCAATCCAGACGTACGCCAACCATGCTTGAGGCTTGGTCAGACGACGTTGCTGTATAGACGAGCCGCCTTTCTGGATGGTGGAGTAATCACGACCTTTCAATGCAGATGCAGACAACCACAATGCCAAGATAGAGAAACCAATCATCAGCACACTGATGACATAACCCAATGGATCATCAATACCTACTTGGGTAATACGCAAGTACGCCTGAGGCGCCAGCATATTGGTAATACCTAGCACTAGCGGTGTACCCAAGTCATCAAACACTTTCACAAACACCAGTGATGCACCCGCGATATATCCAGGCAACGCCAATGGGAAAATAATGCGACGGAACAAGCGCCAGCCTTTGGAACCTAAGTTCACTGCTGCCTCTTCCATCGCACCATCAATGTTGCGCAACGCAACAGTCAGGTTCATCAAGATGAAGGGGAAATAATGCAGCGCTTCAACAAAAATAATACCGTTCAAGCCATCCATAATAGGCAGCGTGACGCCAAACCAGTCGTCTAGCATCAGGTTCAACGAACCCGAACGGCCAAACAACAGTTGCATCGCAACCGCGCCCACAAAGGGTGGCATGATCAACGGCAAAATACCCAGTGTCTGAATAATCAGCGCACCACGAAACTGAAATCGAATCGTCAAATATGCCAAAGGAATGGCAATCAACGACGCGAACACCGTGGACATAAAGGCCACGTACAAACTGTTCATGAACGATTCTTTAAGCAGGGTTTGGTGGAAAAATGCACCAAAGTGACCCAGCGTAAAGCCACCGTCAGCATCCAAGAATGCTGTGTAGAACACGTTCCCTACAGGAACAACCAGAAAGAACACTAAAAAGGACAGCACTACAAGTGCGGCCATGATTAGTCCTACTGGATAGCGGGAAGAAAAAGAGTGCGCCATGAATACACCGCGACAAGACTGCTCACATCGCGTCAGTAATAAAAAACAGTAAGACCCACTCTTCCGGCTAGAAGAGTGGGTGTGTCACATCTACGCCTTATAGGGACGCAGCTTGGTTTGCCAGCTCAATGGCTTTCTCATAGTTAGCCTTGGCTTGACTGTTCCAGTCGCCTTGCAATTTGGACAATTGTTGGCTGATCTGGGTATCTTTTTTATCGCCTGCAAACAGGTCGATCAATGCTTGGTCTTTCACTTGTTCAGCACTGATCAGTGGTGCCCAAGCCAGCTTCTTGGCTTCTGCCAACAACTCAGCCGCTTGACCTTGTGGGTTAGCGCCTAGTTTGGCTTCAGCATCGATAATGGCTTTGCTAGCTGCTTGCAGTTCTTTGTGGCGGAAGGTGATTGTCTGATCAAATAATGTTTGAACAATGTAATAGCGCTGTTGGGACAGATCTACGTCAAAGTTCACTTTACTGCGCTCTACAATTTCCAGAGGATTGGGGTAATTCTCTGGAATGTTATCTAACTGCTCATATGGCAACACTGGCAAACGAGAAATTTGTGGTGCCAACAGCAATTCTTGGCCTTCTTTGCTCAGCGAAAACTCGATGAACTTTTTGCCTTCTTCGGTATTGGCTGCACCTGCAATCAAACCAATGTTGGCTGGCACAATCGCCGTTTCATCTGGGTAAACAAATTCCACAGGGAAATTCGAGTACTTGCTAGACAAACCAAAGAAGTCGATCACGGGACCGGCACCAAACTGGCCGTTATTCACGCCATCGGGTACACCAAAGGAGCGGTCAGTCAATGCAGCGCTATTACCAGACATGCGCAGCAATGTTTCCCAACCCTTTTCCCAGCCCTCGCCCTGCAGAATAGTTTCTACAGTCAGGTGCGTAGTACCGGAACGCGATGGCGAGGTCAGACCTACGTTGTTGAACCACTCAGGGCGCAACAAGTCTTCCCATGTTTTTGGCTCTGGCAGTTTTTTCGCTTTCACCAAACGGGTGTTGTACATGATGCCGTAACCCGCTAAGGCTTGGCCCAAGAACATGCCGTTAGGATCATTAATAGGGAAGCTACCTATAGTCGCTGGTACTGCAGGGTTAGCGATGTCGGACACGTTTTCTAGCAACTGGGCCTGAGACAACACTTCAAACGCATCTGGTGCACTAGCCCAGAAAATCTCAGGACGTTTTCCTTCAGGTGTTTCACGTACGTAAGCAATACCGGAAACTGTATTTTTGTTCAGGATTTCCAGTTTGATATCCGGATTCGCTTTTTCAAAAGCAGATTTGTACGCTTGAGTCAGCTCTTTGGGGAAAGAGGTAATGACTGTCACGGTTCCGGCCAAAGCCGGACCAGCGGCCGCCAACATCAGAGCAGCTAACAAAGGTTTGCAGCGTAGCTTCATTGCGGTAGTCTCCCTGTAAAAATAACTAGCCTAGAGTTAAGGTTAGACAGCAAGATAGGGAATGCTAAACACTACGTCCAATAAAAATATTTGATACTAGCTATAAAACACAAAAAAATACTTTATAGAACAACATGTTAAGCACCATACCCAGAATAACCCTGAGTAGGTCTAGTATCGTTATTTCCTGCAACCAGATTTTATTATTGATGAATGTTTTATCTGGGGAAAACTGCCGCTTTCTCGCTCCGCTGGGCATCAGGTCCAGCAGTTATTTTAGGGAATACATACGTAAAGGTAGCATGAAAAAACCAGCCAGACCCATAACGGATCTGGCTGGTTTTGTTACTACTTTATACGGCTTGGTTACCCTATTACAGGCCGTGCATTTCCTGCAAGGAGTACACGCGCAGGCCTTCGCCATGACGCATATACTGTAAACCTTCAACAGCTGCTACTGCACCAGCAATCGTGGTGTAGTAAGCCAAGTTAGCCGCCAAAGCGTGAGTACGGATAGTGCGTGAATCAGCAATCGCGTTACGGCGCTCTTCCACTGTGTTGATGACCAAAGCGATTTCGCCGTTTTTGACCATGTCCACAATGTGTGGTCTGCCTTCTGTGACTTTGTTCACTACTTTCACTTCCAGACCAGCTTCGCTGATTGCCGCTGCTGTACCACGTGTAGCCACAACGCTAAAGCCCAGAGAGATCAAACCACGCGCCACTGCTACAGCACGTTTTTTGTCTGCATCACGTACGCTCAGGAATGCCTGACCGGACTCTGGCAATTTCACGCTAGCAGCCATTTGTGATTTCACAAATGCTTCTGCAAAGCTGCGGCCCACACCCATGACTTCACCAGTAGACTTCATTTCTGGTCCCAGAATGGTGTCTACGCCAGGGAATTTCACGAATGGGAACACAGCTTCTTTTACCGCGAAGTAGCCTTCTTTGGCTGGAGCTTCCAAACACAAGTCTTTCAGCATTTCGCCAGCCATCACACGTGCCGCCAATTTTGCCAACTGCAAGCCTGTAGCTTTGGATACGAACGGCACGGTACGAGAGGCACGTGGGTTCACTTCCAGCACGTACACATCGCCATCTTGAATCGCGAACTGTACGTTCATCAAACCTTTTACGTTCAGGGCCTTAGCCATCAACGCTGTTTGACGACGGATTTCTTCAACCACTTCGTTGGACAACGAGTATGGAGGCAGACTGCATGCGGAGTCACCGGAGTGAACACCAGCTTGCTCGATGTGCTCCATTACACCGCCAACAAACACGTCTACGCCATCGCACAAGCAATCCACGTCTACTTCGGTAGCGTTGTTCAGGAAGTGATCCAGCAATACTGGGGAATCGTTGGAGACTTTAACCGCTTCACGCATGTAGCGTTCTAGGTCAGTTTGCTCGTGTACGATTTCCATAGCGCGGCCACCCAGCACGTAGCTAGGACGCACCACCAGTGGGTAACCAATCTCACCCGCCATCGCAATCGCTTCGCTTTCTGTACGAGCTGTGCGGTTTGGTGGCTGACGCAGACCCAATTTGGTCAACAGTTTTTGGAAACGCTCACGATCTTCAGCGATGTCGATGGATTCTGGGCTAGTACCAATAATAGGTACACCGTTAGCTTCCAAGGCACGAGCCAATTTCAATGGTGTTTGACCGCCGTACTGAACAATAGTACCTACCGGTTTTTCGATGTGTACGATTTCCAGCACGTCTTCCAGAGTCAGTGGCTCGAAGTACAGACGATCCGATGTATCGAAGTCTGTGGACACTGTTTCTGGGTTGCAGTTGATCATGATGGTTTCGTAGCCCTGCTCACGCAATGCCGTAGCGGCGTGCACGCAGCAGTAGTCAAACTCGATACCTTGACCAATACGGTTAGGGCCACCACCCAGAACAATGATTTTCTGGCGATCAGTAGGCTGAGACTCACACTCTTCTTCGTACGTGGAGTACATGTACGCTGTGTTAGTAGCAAACTCTGCAGCGCAGGTGTCTACACGCTTGAACACAGGACGAACATTCAGCTGGTGACGTGTTTTACGTACTTCGGACTCTGCTGTATCCAGCAAGAAGGCCAAACGACGATCGGAGAAACCACGACGTTTCAAACCGAACAAGGTGTCACGATCCAAATCGGCCAATGTTTTTTGTTCCAGCGCCAATTCGATATCCACGATATCTTTGATTTGCGCCAAGAACCATGGGTCGATCTTGGTGATATTGTGTACTTCTTCCAAGCTCCAGCCTTGGGCAAATGCATCGCCCACGTACCAGATACGCTCAGGACCAGGCTCACCCAACTCGATCTGCAATTTTTCGCGATCGGTAGTCATTTGGTTCAGACCATCCACGCCTACTTCCAAACCGCGCAGGGCTTTCTGGAAGGACTCTTGGAAGGTACGACCCATCGCCATCACTTCCCCTACAGATTTCATCTGTGTGGTCAGACGGGAGTCAGCTTGAGGGAATTTCTCAAAGGCAAAACGAGGAACCTTAGTGACTACGTAGTCAATAGTAGGCTCGAACGAAGCAGGAGTCAGACCGCCTGTGATTTCGTTTTTCAACTCGTCCAGTGTGTAACCTACGGCCAAACGTGCTGCGATTTTAGCGATAGGGAAACCGGTTGCTTTGGAAGCCAAGGCAGAAGAACGGGACACACGTGGGTTCATCTCAATAACGATCATACGGCCGTTATCTGGGTTCACCGCAAACTGTACGTTGGAACCACCTGTTTCCACGCCGATTTCACGCAATACAGCAATAGAAGCATTACGCATCAATTGGTATTCGCGATCGGTCAGTGTTTGAGCAGGAGCCACAGTGATGGAGTCACCGGTGTGCACGCCCATTGGGTCCAAGTTCTCGATAGAGCACACGATAATGCAGTTATCTGCTTTATCACGCACCACTTCCATTTCGAACTCTTTCCAACCCAACAAGGATTCTTCGATCAGCAACTCTTTAGTTGGTGACGCTTCCAAGCCGCGACGGCAAATGGTTTCGAACTCTTCGTGGTTGTAAGCGATACCGCCACCCGTTCCACCCAATGTGAAGCTAGGACGAATTACCACTGGGAAGCCGGAGGTACCAACTTCAGCAGCAATTTGACGTTGCACATCCCATGCTTCTTCCATGGAGTGGGCTACGCCAGATTTAGCAGACTCCAAACCAATGGAAGTCATCGCCTCTTTAAATTTCTGACGATCTTCTGCTTTGTCGATCGCTGCCGCGTTGGCACCGATCATTTCGACGTTGTACTTGTCCAAGATACCGCGCTCTGCCAATTGCAAAGCACAGTTCAGGGCTGTTTGACCACCCATGGTTGGCAGCAAAGCATCTGGGCGCTCGCGCTCGATGATTTTCTCTACTACTTCACATGTGATGGGCTCAATGTACGTGACGTCTGCAGTAGCAGGGTCAGTCATGATGGTGGCCGGATTACTATTGACCAGAATCGTGCGGTAACCCTCGGCTTTCAGGGCTTTACACGCCTGAGCACCGGAGTAGTCGAACTCACACGCCTGACCAATAATGATAGGACCGGCACCAATAATAAGAATACTTTTTATGTCTGTACGCTTTGGCATAATACTTTTTCGTCAGCTAGGCGGATCAGGCCTGTTTTTCCATCAGGTTGATGAAGGTATCAAACAAGGCGGCAATATCACGTGGACCTGGAGTGGCTTCAGGGTGACCCTGGAAACCAAACGCAGGGCGATCTGTCAGCTCGAACCCTTGCAGCGTGCCATCAAACAACGAAATATGAGTAACCTTGGCAGTTGCTGGCAACGTTTTGGCGTCTACTGCAAAACCATGGTTCTGGCTGGTGATGAACACACGACCCGATGCTACTTCTTGCACGGGATGGTTCGCACCGTGGTGGCCAGTTTTCATTTTCACGGTTTGGCCACCTACTGCCAAGCCCAGAATCTGATGACCCAAGCAAATACCAAACACAGGCACTTTGGCTTCTAAAACAGCTTTGGTTGCTTCGATCGCGTAGCTACATGCCTCTGGGTCACCAGGACCGTTAGACAAGAACACACCATCAGGCTGTGTGGCCAAGATGTCTGCAACAGGTGTTTGCGCGGGGTATACAGTGATATCGCAACCACGGTCTGCCATCAGACGCAAAATGTTAGCCTTCACACCAAAGTCATACACTGCCACTTTGAAGCGACCCAGTTCTGGGGATGTGAAACCACCACCCAAAGCCCAGGAGCCTTGTGTCCAACCACCAGGTTGGCGCACGGAAACTTCTTTGGCCAAATCTTGACCAACCATTCCCACAAAAGAACGGGCCAGTTGAATGGCCCGTTCGGCGTCATCGCCAACTAAGATACATGCGCCCTGAGCGCCTGTTTCTCTAAGTATGCGAGTCAGCTTACGGGTATCAACCCCAGCGATCGCCACAATGCCCTCTTGCTTGAGGTATTCTGGCAACGACTTTTCGGAACGGAAATTGGAAACCTTCAACGCGCAATCACGCACCACCAAACCGGCAGCTTGAACGCCAGCAGACTCAGAGTCTTCTGCATTAATGCCTGTATTACCGATATGTGGATAAGTGAGAGAAACGATCTGACCCCTGTAGCTGGGATCGGTGAGGATTTCCTGATAGCCAGTCATGGCTGTATTGAAGACTATTTCGGCAACTGCGTGGCCTTCTGCACCGATAGAGATACCTTTAAATACCGTACCATCGGAAAGGGCCAGGATTGCAGTTGATGTAGCATGAGACTCTTCAGGAAAGAGAGACGGCAGCACGTTTAAACCCCGGATTTTAAATTTACAAATAAACCTTCCAATTATACGCTGACTTCGGCCTTCACATAAAGGACTACGAAAATCAGACGTTTATATTCCACGCTTTTTCAGAAAATAGCTTACAGTATGTGGCTTGTATCTGACCCGTAGTTGATGTGATAAGGCAGTAGACCATGACCACCTTGCTTGAATCTTTACGGCAACACACCACCGTTGTGGCCGATACCGGCGATTTTGAAGCCATGAAGGCCTTCAGGCCCACTGATGCGACCACTAATCCGTCGCTGATTCTAAAAGCCGTACAACAGGAACAATATCGTTACCTGCTGGAAAAAACCGTGAAGGCTGCTCCGCAAGCCAGCATTACTGAGCTGTGCGACCGCCTGTTAGTGGCATTTGGCAGCGCCATTCTAGACATCGTACCTGGCCGCGTTTCCACTGAAGTAGACGCCCGCTTGTCGTTTGACAGCCAAGCCAGCATCGAGCGCGCCCGTACTATTATTGAATTATATGAGGCTGCCGGCATTTCCCGTGAGCGTGTGCTCATTAAATTAGCCGCCACGTGGGAAGGCATACAAGCGGCACGCCAGCTTGAGTCCGAAGGCATTCATTGCAACCTGACCTTGCTGTTTTCGCTGACACAGGCCGTTGCCTGCGCGCAAGCCAACGTTACCCTGATTTCACCCTTTGTTGGGCGTATTTACGATTGGTACAAGAAAAGTGCAGGCAGCAGTTGGGACGAAGCCGCTAACGCTGGCGTGAACGATCCCGGTGTGAAATCCGTGCGCAAGATTTTTAACTACTACAAAACCTATGGCATCAAGACTGAGATCATGGGGGCAAGTTTTAGAAATATTGGCCAGATCCAAGCACTAAGTGGCTGCGATCTACTGACCATTAGCCCTGCTCTGTTGGCGGAACTGCAAGAAAAAACCGGCGAGGTGCCGTTGCAGCTAGACCCTGAATACGCCAAAGATGTGGCGCCTGAATGGCGTGCCAATAATGAAATTAATTTCCGCACACGCCTGAACGACAATGCGATGGCCACAGAAAAACTGGCCGAAGGCATCAGACTGTTTACTGCGGATGCGCTGACACTGGATCAACTGATCACTCAGGTCAAAGCTCAGCAAGCCTAATGGCGACGCGGGAGCGTTAGGTTTCCCTACGCTCCTGCAATGCCCATGCCATCGTACTGGCATCTACATATTCCAGCTCACTACCAGCCGGCACACCTCTGGCCAAACGTGTCACGCGTTTACCGCGCTGGCGTAAAAGCTCAGCCAAATAATGCGCTGTGGTTTCACCTTCTGCGGTGAAGTTAGTCGCTAGAATAACTTCCTGCACCTCATCACCACTGGCTCGTTGCAGCAATCTATCGAATTGCAGCTCGTTCGGGCCTATGCCTTCTATGGGTGCAAGTCTGCCCATCAGCACGTAATACAACCCTTGATAACCATGACTGGACTCAACGGTGTTCTGATCGGCAGGAGTTTCCACAATACACAGCAACGATTTATCGCGCTGCGCATTGTCACACAGAGAACAAACCACCGTCTCACTAAAGCTATTGCACTGTTCGCAATGCTTCAATGATTGAGTGGCTCTATCCAGCGCCTGCCCCAACACCACTGCACCTGACAAATCATGCTGCAGCAGGTGATACGCCATACGACGCGCGGTACGCTCACCCACACTGGGCAAGCGTCGTAGCGCATCAATCAGCGCCCGTAGTGGTTCGGGCTCAGGTAATACGGGTGTGGACATTAGAACGGCAGAGACATGCCTGGAGGCAATGGCAAACCGGCTGTCACAGAAGACATCTTCTCTTGGGAAGTGGCTTCAGCTTTACGCAGTGCATCGTTCATTGCTGCAGCAACCAAGTCTTCCAACATGTCTTTGTCGTCTTCCAACAGGCTAGGATCGATAGTGATGCGACGCACGTCATTGCGACATGTCATCACCACTTTCACCAGACCACCGCCTGCAGCACCTTCTACTTCGATGCTAGCCAAGGCTTCTTGGGCTTTTTTCATGTTTTCTTGCATTTGCTGCGCTTGACGCATCAACCCAGCGATCTGTCCTTTCATCATAACAACGTCTTCCTGTTGAAATCAAACCTAAAACTTAAACGGCCTTCAAATGATTGGCCTGTATGGAGCCGGGCATAATTTGCGCCCCGAACTCACGAATCAAACTAACGATAAACGGATCTTTAGGCGCATCTTGCTCCGCCTGAATCTGACGCTGCTCACGCTCGGCTTGTTCTACCGCATACGCCGTTGCATCGCCCGTTGCACCGTATTCAATATTAACCCGTACTACTTGCCCAAAATACTCAGCAAGCACAGTACTTAATCTGGCTTTGGCTTGGCTGTCGTCCGCTGAACGTATTTGCGCACGCAATACGATCTGACCTTCTTTGTCAGCACCAATCCATTCACTCTGACGTGCGAGCTCCGCCGCCCAACCGCTAAGCGGTAAGCTAGCTGCGACAGCAGGCCAGCCTTCAGAATTCATTCTTTTAAGAGACGCAGACTTTGCGACCTCTCTAGGTTCTGTAATTAAACCCGATAAATCCGGTTCTGCGACATTCGCTTCAAAAGATGACACATCATCTTGGCCAGAGAACGAATCATCAAAACCCGGATCACCCGCCTGCTCATACGGAGCATCGTCGCTCGCGCTGGCCTCATCTTCCCACGGAATATCATCAAAACCCGCAGGAGGCTCATTCGCCGCCGAAACTGGCTCAGCCATTGGTGATGCTGGCTCAACCGCAACCTCTGGCGCAGGAGCACTAGGCTTATTCAGAATCGTACCGCCCACTTCTGTGGTTGGCGGCATAGCACCTGCTGGCGGTGCTGGTGGCTCATCATTACGTGCCGCAGGCGGTTGCTGCACAGCAGGAGTTTCTGCTGGTGCTGTCGCCGCAGGGCTAGGCGAGACGGCTTCAGTCGTTTGTTCTGCCGGTGCAGGCGCCACAGGCGTAGCCTGTTCTACCTGCGTCACAGGTGCCGAAACAGTTTCTGGAACAGGCTCAACGGTAGCCGCTGGTGCTGGATTGTCCACAGGAGTGTGCTGAGCCGCTTCTACCGCAGACTCTACCGCTTGCTCTAACTGAGGCGAGGCGACTGCAGGTGCCGTCACCACAGCAGCAGCCACCGCAGGTGCGGCTACTGACGGCTCTCTACGAATGTCAGGTTGCGATGGCAAGGTATCACCCGGCATCAGCGCCAACATGCGCAAGCACCCCATCACAAAGCCAGCGTACTCATCGGGCGCTAGGCTCAACTCTTTACGGCTATGTACGGCGACCGAGTAAAACAATTGCACAAAGTCTGGACCAAGTTGCTTGGCCAAATCTTGAATATCAGCTTGTAGGGGATGCTCGGCAGGCGTAGCACCCGGTAGGCGCTGCTCTACAGCAATCTGTGAGAGCAATACGGCCAAATCACCCAACGCGGCCGAATAAGACAACCCACGCAGAGCCAAATCATCCGCCACAGCCATCAGCGCTTGCGCATCGCGGTTAATCAACGCACGCAACAACTGACACAAATGTCCTTGGTCAATAGTGCCCAGCATGCCTTGCACCGCATCGTTACTCACGTTGCCAGCACTGTAGGCAATAGCTTGATCGGTTAATGACAGCGCATCACGCATAGAGCCCGCTGCCGCTTGCGCAATCAAACGCAAACCCGGCACGTCGAACTCGATTTTTTCTTCTTCTAGAATTTTCTGCAAGTGCTCCACGATCGCAGGCACTGTCATTTGCTTCAGGTTGAACTGCAAGCAACGCGACAACACCGTCACAGGAATTTTCTGTGGATCAGTGGTCGCCAAAATAAACTTCACGTGTGCTGGCGGCTCTTCCAAGGTTTTAAGCATGGCGTTAAACGCATGCCCCGTCAGCATGTGCACCTCGTCAATCATGTAGACCTTATAACGGCCCACACTAGGTGCGTACACAGCCTGCTCTAGCAACTGCGTCATCTCGTCCACACCTCGGTTGGACGCCGCATCCAGCTCTACATAATCAACAAACCTACCGCTATCAATTTCCTGACACGCCCGACATTGCCCACAGGGATTAGGTGTAATACCTGTTTCGCAGTTCAGCGCCTTTGCCAAAATACGTGACAACGTGGTCTTCCCCACCCCACGAGTACCCGTGAACAGCCACGCGTGGTGCAGCCTTTGCGTCGTCAACGCATGGCTCAACGCACGGACAACGTGGTCCTGACCAATGAGGGTATCAAAGGAACGGGGGCGCCATTTACGGGCAAGAACAAGATAGGTCATGCTTTTAGAAGGCCAGAAAATTACCAGCATCCACTAGATGCTATCGAAAGCAAAAGTGTACCGGATTCCCGTGTTCGATGGGCAGAATAACGCTAAAGGGGGAGATGTAACAGATAGGCATAGGCCAGTAGAAGGGTGGCGAGCCTGACTTCGGCACTGATTCGGGACAGCTATGGCTGCTTCGTTCCCGACCTGACCAGGTTGACTGTTGAACCATGCGAAGGGACCCGCCACGGAAGATTGTAGCATAGGTATTACAGCTGTGTGGCAGGCTGGGCGAAATTCTAGGTGGTGGTTTTATAAGGTGCTGATACGTAAAGGTAAGGGGAGGTTTTTATCGCTCTTGCTGGAGACTACAGAATAACTTTGTGCTGT
Source organism: Paenalcaligenes sp. Me52 (assembly GCF_050487965.1). Lineage (NCBI taxonomy): Bacteria > Pseudomonadati > Pseudomonadota > Betaproteobacteria > Burkholderiales > Alcaligenaceae > Paenalcaligenes > Paenalcaligenes sp. Me52. Next base: position 348,843 of record NZ_JBKQFO010000003.1, read on the forward strand.
GTTCATCGCACATGCAGGGGGACTGCAGGAATACTTTTTGTGATTTGAGACACCAAATCAAAAAAGTTTCCTCTCCGTCCCCCGATTGCTCTAAATGCGGTGAGGCTTACAGCCCTTTCTTTTGGTGTGTTGGCACGACTTGATCCAATTAGGAAGCAGGCTGTCGATCATCTGTAATGTCAGCTATACCATCAGAAAATACAGCTTAGTTATTTTGATGAAAGCAGCAATTGCCGGGATTATTAGCACACAGGATAAAAAAACATCTTCAGGACTTGGTAAACATGCCCCTTCCATCTGCTACAGAAGTACGTATTAGCCACAGCAGCAACCACACTAAAAACCGTTGCAAGCGATGAAGGGGAAACGGAGGAAAGTATTTTTTTATTTGATGGTCAAATTAAAAAATACTTTTCGCAGTGCTAGCTAATGCAAGCAACCGTTGATCAGCCCAATGCAGCACTCATCGCCTATGCCGGAAACTGCTGGATGACGTTTCAGTGTCAGCAGCCAGCTTTTGATTAAAACAATGCCACACTCATTAACTACGTTGGGGGCAACAATACTCACAGCAACGCCATCTGGCTCCCCACCGGCGCAATCACATATGGCACCCACAAATCCACCCTTGGGAAGTACAACGCTGCTTTAGCCTGCCGCCCATCCAGCGCCTGCACTTGTTCGCAATAGCGCTGCAACTGTGCGCTGTGACGCTCTAGCATGCGCCGCTCAAACATAGGAACAGTTTCACCTTCTGCTGGTGCGGATGTTTTGTAGTCCACGATTAACCAGTGATCCTCTTGCGATATCGCCAAGTCAATCACCGAAACCCGTCCACCGGCATCTAGCAACGACCATTCTCTATAGGCTTTGGCGACTCCCAATAACCACTGCCCTCGTTCGCTGCTGATCGTCGCTTTAAGGGTTTGCTGCAGAATATCCAGAGACTGCATAACACGCTCTGGCTCTGTACCCGCGCGCAGCAACTGTTTGCGCATGGTGTTGGCAAACGGAGTGATGCTGCTTGCATCAGCAAACTGCGCAGGTGCTGCGGCCATACGCTCTAACCACGCGTGCGCCACTATCCCTAACGCACTTTCGTTTTGTGTAGACTCTGGCCAGCGCCATGCATTATGTGCCACGGCAACCGTTTTAGGTGGTACGACAACGGACTGTACCTGTTGCAGACGTTTCAACAAGCGCTGCGCACCTGGGGTTGCTGCTGTTGTGCCAAGTTCTACCGTGGTTGTTGCAGCATCGTTTTGGGGTAAGCAATCCCAAATTCTGCCTAATAGGCTCTGCCCGCTTGGTGCTTTAAGTTGGCCTGCATCGTCTACTTTCATATCGGCCACTATGTGCAGTTGGCTGCGTGCACGGGTTACGGCTACGTACAGTAAACGGTTGGCTTCGTGAAAGGCTCGTTGCTGTTCTCGTTTTGCTAAAAACGCCGATACAGGGTCTTGGTCTTCGCTGCCACGTGGTTTGACTGGCCCTAACAGTAAACGCCCATCACTTTGCTCCAAGCGAATCAATGGCGCAGTGTCACCGCGTGCCGCGCGCTCCAAACCGTACAAAATAACCGATTCAAATTCCAAGCCTTTGGATTTGTGTATGGTCATGATTTCCACACACTCCCCTGCCCCCTGCGGCACAGCGAATAATCGCTGCACGCGTTCTTCAAAGTCGTTGACGCTCACATCGCCATAGGGCGCAAGGTTTTCGAGTAAGCGGAATACCTGTTCAGCATCGTCACGATCAGCGGGGTGAGCGTATACCTGCTCGGCCCCCAAACGTTGCCAGACCTCTTGCAGCCACGCAGCAAAGGGTTGGCTTCCACTGCGATTGCTGTGTGCAAATAAGGCAGCGCTTGCCGCCTGCAATCTCGCCAACTCATTGCCCTCTAAAGCGGCACTACGTTCTGGATTCGCCAACAGCGCAGACAACAATTCGGGAATGGGCGTGCTGGCATCGCTTCCACATAAGCTGTGTAAGCTGCTGAGTGTCAGCCCCACCATGGGAGAGCGCAAGATCGCTAGCCATGCCAACCTATCGCCGGGATGGCACAAAGCACGCACTAACTGCACCAAATCACCTACTACCGGTCTATTGGCCAGCGGCTCTAGCTCTACCGCTCTACACGGAATGCCTTGCATGGTGAGTTCTCGTACCACTTGGCGTAAATGACTACGCGCTCGCACCAACACCGCAACGGGGTGAGCACTGCCTGCATAACGCTGCAAGCCGTCTCTGCATAACGCCACCACCTGTTGCTGTGATTGCTGAGCTATCTGGTCGGCGCTTTCGTCTTCTGCTGTACTCCAGATGGGATGAAAGTTCACTGCGGTGTGTTCAGACGCAGGGTTAAAGGGGTCCGACGGGCTGTAGCTCACCGCCCCCATATCGCTATCATCATATGCAGGAAACAGCCACCTACCTGCTACATTCACCCACTCTACCAACCCTGCTTGTGAACGGAAATTCGTGGTTAAGGTCAAGGGTTCTAAATCTACTGAACCTAAGGCGCGCGCCGCTTTCACGCGCAAGAACAAGCCCACTTCCGCTTTACGGAATCGGTAGATGGACTGCATGGGGTCGCCCACCAAGAACAAGGTACGGCCATCACCCGCTTCCCATCCAGAGCTTAAGCGTTCCAGCAATGCGATTTGCGTCAAGCTGGTGTCTTGAAACTCATCCACCAGCAAATGCTGTATGGCACGGTCAGCCTTCAGCAAAAGTTCTGAAGGCTCGTCGGAACTGCCCAAGGCGTGCAAAGCCCGCTGAGAAATCTCAATGAAATCCACCTCGCTTTGCTCGGCAAATACTTGGCGCAGTTGAAAACTTGCCAACCACAGCACTTGGATGAAATTCATCAGAGCCTCAAGTTGCTCCTCACTGTAGCCATTGGGCAAATCACGTACACGCGCTAAAGCCGCTATCCACGGAGCCTCTACGGCGGCGGATGCTATCCATTCTTCTAATGCCGCTTTCTCTGCCGTTTTAGGAGCAAAGCCTTGAGCAACCGTAATACGCTTGCGTAGCTCGCCTTTGCCTGTCAGCAGAAAATCGGCCAAACAGCGCCACTGCGGTAACGCATCTATGTCTGCCGATAAGGGCTCACCATTCCATTGCTGTAACAGTTGCAAGCTGTCATTGCCGGTTGCCGCTAGTTGTTCGGCCGCATGACGCACCAATGGTGATAAGTCCTGCGCCCAACCTAAAGGCATGGCAGATGCCAACAAGGCCAACTCTGCCTGCAGGATTTCTTCAAGGTTATCTTCGATTTGAAAGATGCTTTCCGGATCACCCAAAATCGGCTGCCACTGATCACGACTCGCCAACATTTGCATCAATAGCTCTTCTGCTGCCGGTACGTGCACATCCATATGCGCCATCATTTTGGCTACTGGCTCTTGCTCTTCAATCATGGCCAACGTCGCTTGTGCGGCACGTCGGTAATGCTGACTCACGTCCTCGGCTACCGCAGGCATACCGCCTAAGCCACTCACCCACGGCATGGCTCGCACCAAGTGCGCGCACAGGGAGTCAATAGTACGAATGCTTAAGCGTGCGGGGTATTCCAATAAATTCCAGCCCAGCTCTACATCACGCAGCATAGCTTGGCGTGCAAGCTCCCAACTTTGGCGTTTATAGGCTTCAGCGGGCGGCGTATCCGATAAACCTGCACGCAGTTTTTCCAACACCCGCGCATGCATTTCTGCTGCAGCTTTTTTGGTAAAGGTGATGGCGACCACTTCTTCTGGCCGTCGTACAGTTGCCAGCAGCGCCAGAATTCTATCGGTCAGCAGTTCGGTTTTCCCAGAACCAGCAGGGGCCTGCACTAAAAATGAGCGTCTGGGATCAATGGCAGTTTGCCGGACGGCGGCGTCATTAGGCGTGATCATCGTTCACCTCATTCAAACGCAGCATCGGCAATACGTCACAAAACATAAGATCTTGCTCATTCCATAGTTGATTCGCGGCATAGCCCACGCAGAACTCTGCTGCCAAAGCCTCAATAGTCTGCTGCCACTGCTGCACTTGTGATTCCCAATCGGGCAGATCATATTTTTTACTGGCTGATTCTGGCGTGGTCACATCACCAAACGGCTGTTGTGCATAACCAGTCACACCTGGCGATCGAGTATTCAGCCACGCTAACGCAGCGCCACCAACCTCTTCACCTTGTTGCTGCAAATGCGCGGCGTACAGCGGCAATTGCAACTCTATAGGTCTAGGCCGCAACCAGTCGTCTAGCGGGTTACGTCTATTTAAGGAAGTCTTGTAATCCAGTACGACCACGCTGCCATCCGCCAACTGATCCAGTCGGTCTAGACGCATGGATAAACTCAAGTTCTGGTAGGCCCAATACAAGGTTTGCTCTAGTGAGCGCACTTCAAAATCGGGACGTGTCAGCTCAAAGCCAAACCAACTACGCAATACCACCTCGGCGCGTTCGCATTCTAATTGACGCAAGCGTGCTGAATAACCATGTAAGGTTTCTTGTGCAGCTTTTTCAATGCACTGCCCCAACCCTTCAGGCTGAGTTTCCAGCCACAGTGCCAAGCCTGCTTGCGTGCGCGGTTCACACGCTTCCCATGCGCGTTCAATTGCACTATGCAAAAACTGACCGCGCACGTTTTGCTCGCCTACTTGAGCGTAGTCTGGCAAAGCAGCTGCGGACAACCGGTATTTCACAAATGCCCATAAGGGGGACCGTGCTTGCGTATCCAACACTCCAGCGCCACCTCGTATTTGTGTATTTTGCAGTAGCGCAGGGCCATGCTCATCGCGCAAGTACTCTAGCGCTGCGCCTGCAGTATCCACCGCTGGTAACGCGTAGTCTTGCTGGTCTAACGTGCTCAATAGCGGGCTAGGACGCAATAACTGCTCGCCTTGATACTGTGGATAACTAACGCGTACTGTCTTAGCGCTGCCGCATAGTGACGCAAACAAATAACGCGCCCATTGCAGCTCACGTTCAGGCGTAGAGCGAGGCGCATTCACGCGACGTAGTGCACTGTAAGGAATGAGCGGATTAGGCCGCACTGCAGCGGGCAAAACTTCGTCACTTAACCCTAGAATCCAGATAGCATCCCATTGGCCACCCTCGGCTTCCAGCATCCCCAATACATCTAAGCGAGATGACGGATCACGCTGCGGCTGAAAGGCTGTTTCACGCAGCAAGCGTGTTAGCAATCGCAGCGCCTGCCCAAAACGCAGTGTGGACAACAAAGGGGTTTGCTGAGCAAATTGCCCCAGCTTGGCATCAAACGCTTCCATCACCTGGAACGCATGGCTATCCAAACTTTCTTGGCCCGGAAAACCCAGGTGCTGCAACAACGTGCGCATACATTGCGCCCAGCCTAATGCAGACTGGCGTGTTGGCTGTGCTTGCAAATGTGCCCATGCCACGCCCCAAGCTTGATGTAGCTCCGGGAGACGCTCAGTAAGAGCCGTTTCCCATGTGAGGGTATCGAGGCTGAGTTCGCCTTGCTGACGTAAGCGCACATCCCACATCACCCGTGCTGAGGCTTCACTCATACTGCCCGCGCATGCTCCCGCCAATAAGGCTTTACCTAAGGTACCGGCAGCCACTTTTTCCGTGCGCAACAACTCGGCCATCACCTCCAACCATGCCAACGCAGCACGCACCAATGGCCATTCTGTTAAGGGTCTAGCTACCGCCACGTTCCATGCCAAAGCGGGTATATTCTGGCCATCACCACGGCAGGCTTCGCTTAACAGCCTATGCGCCAAAGGCACATTTTTTTCCAACTGCGCCGCCACAATCGCCACACGGTGATGTGGATGAGCACGCAACTGCTCTACCGCCCATTGCACAGCCAAACGCCATTCTTGATCACTCTCGTGGGCGGCTATTTGCAACGGATCCGAAACCTCAACCTCTGGTGTAGCCAACTGATAACACGTTACCCCCTGAGCACTTAAGGCTTGCAGTAACAGGGTAAATCGTGGCGACAATTCATGAAAACCCGCCAGCACCAGCGTACTAAACGGTGGCTGTAAAGCTGAGGCTTGCAGCGCCTGCAACACTCTATTGGCAGACCTATTGGCATCGTCTAAGTCTGACTCTTGCAATCTATTCTTATAACGCTCGCGCCAGCGCAAAAAACGTTCGTAGTCTGGGGACTGCTCAGCTTCAATAACGTCTATTTGCCAATCGTCCAACAAGGTGTCGGCTTCACTGGCTAACTTGGCAGCTTGGCGCATATCCAGCAAACCCTCGCCTTCAGTCGCTTCCTCTTCACGTATGGACTCTTCCCATGCATAGTGGCACCCAAAGCTGTCTAGCACGTGCGCAGCAGGCGCAAAGCTTTCGCTAAAACACAACTCGTCAGCCAACTGGCGCAACCACGCCCCTACGGGCATGATTTCTGGTACTGCCATCGTACGCTGGCCAGCATTCAGCGAGCGCTGCAATGTTTCCAGAATACGCCGTGCAAAACGGTTGTTCACCGTCAGAATCAAGGTCTGAGTACTCTCCAACTCGCCCAGTTCGTGCATCTGCAAATAAGGAATTTCCTGCATGACGGGGATTTGCCTCCGCTTTGTCCTGTAATATAGATGCTTATTGTAGCGACCTCCCATACTAGGATGTCGTTTCCTTTCTGACGCTACTGTTTGAATTATGTCCGACTCTTCTTTGCCTGAATTTGAACTGGCTGGTTCTATTTGGTTTAGATCTGGAACCCAGAACTGGGGAAACCCGCGACGCATGGCTTTGTTGGCCGCGATACGTGAGCATGGTTCTATTTCTGCAGCAGCCCGCGACATAGGGCTAAGCTACAAAGCCGCCTGGGATGCCATAGACACCATCAACAACCTGTCTGATGAAACCCTCATCCAGCGCAACACCGGCGGACAACGCGGTGGTGGTGCTACGCTGACGCCCAAAGCCATTGAAATTCTGGAACTCTACGAGCATCTTGATGAGGTGCATCAACGCTTCATGAAGCGCCTGTCCCGTGCCCGTCCGGGCTCTGAACAAACCATGCAAGTATTGCAAAACATGATGGTACAAACTTCTGCACGAAATAACTTTATTGGCACAGTCAGCGACGTCACCTTATCTCAGATTAGTGCTGAAGTGCGCCTGAGCATCGGTGAGCAATTTGATATTGTGTCGTCAGTCACGCGTGAAAGCGTGGAAACGCTAGGCTTGACCAAAGGCGTACGCGCCTTAGCGTTTATCAAGGCATCATCCATTATCATCGGTACTGATTGCGCCAATACTCGTATGTCTGCACGCAATATCCTGCAAGGGAAAATCGTGCATTTACAAAGCGAGGCAGTAGGTGCTGAAGTGGGGTTGGAACTGCCTAGCGGTCATCGCATTGCAGCCACCATCACCACTGAAAGCTTGCAACGCTTGAAGCTCACATTGGGGCAAGATGCCTGCGCGATTTTCAAAGCCTCCAGCGTGCTGTTGGGCACCTTAGATTAAGCTACTTCTTCCTGAGCTAATTGCTGCTCAGACTCAGCTTGTAAGGCCGTTGGTGAGCAACAGCCTTCAATGCTGCCTTGCCGTATACGGTACACCTCGTCAGCTAGCACCACAGCATCGTCAGGATCGTGCGTAATGATGATAGAAGGAATGTCCAACTGCTGCTGAAGCTCTCGCAGTTCTACGCGCATTTTGCGTCGCAAATGCACATCTAGCGCTGCCAACGGCTCATCCAAAATCAACAGTTCTGGCTCTACTGCCAATGCGCGTGCCAAAGCTGTACGCTGCTTTTGTCCACCAGAAATTTCGGCTGGATAATTATGCAATACCGCTTCTAGCTCAAATGCCTGCACCCAACGTTTTGCGGATTCAGGTAAAAATTTGCGGCTAGGATTCAACCACGATCGACGCAAGCCATAACAAATATTCTGCGCCACCGTGAGGTGAGGAAACAGGCCATAATCTTGCAGCAAATACGCCAATCTGCGCTGTTGTGGCGATACCAGAATCTTTTTTTCTGAACAGAACAACACCCTGTCGCCCACGGCTATATGACCGCTATCAGGGCGTAACAAGCCTGCCACGGCTTGCACCGTTAAGGTTTTACCAGAGCCTGATGGGCCAAATAACGCAATGCGTCTGGCTTCAGTATGTATGTCTACATCAAGGCTAAAGCTTCTATCGCCCTGCCCTACGGTGCGCTGTATGCGTATGGTGATACTCATCAGCGTGCTCCTTGTCGGCGAGCGTAAGCAGGCTTGATATAGCTTGCCAACCACAGTACCAGCACACAACTAATAGAGGTGGTAATCACCAAGACCATCGCCAAATCATCATTACCGGCTTGCACAGCCTCGTAAATAGAAATGGACAAGGTTTGTGTGCGACCTGGAATACTACCCGCGATCATTAAGGTGGCACCAAACTCGCCCAAAGCACGAGCAAAGGCCAACAATACACCTGCCATAATGCCGCGCATGGCCAAGGGTAACGTGACTCTAAAAAAGGTGGCCGCATCGGAAACGCCCAAAATTTTGGAGGCATTGACCAAGCGCTGATCCACATCTTCAAATGCTGCTCTGGCCGCTTTCAACACCATGGGGAAGGCCACCACCGTTGCAGCAATTACGGCCCCCTGCCAGGTGAACACCAATTCGATGTTCCACTGTGCCAACCATTGCCCTACCACGCCTCGACGCCCCAACAATACCAACAAGTAATACCCCACCACGGTAGGGGGCAGCACCATTGGTAACGTCAAGATTGAGTCAACCACGTTACAGAATGGGGACTTCCAGCGCGACAAGGCATACGCACCAGCAATACCCAAAATGGAGGCAAAAAAAGTGGCCCACCCTGCCACCTTCAATGAAAGTAACAGGGGGACCCACAGTCCTGACAGCATATGCTTAGCCTAATTAAGGCTTAGAGAAGCCGTATTTAGCCAAAATTTCTTGGCCTTCATCTGACAAGATGAAATCCACATACTCTTGTGCTTGTGGGTGAGCACCCTCGCGTTTCACAACAGCGATTGGGTAAGTCACAGGAGTCACTGTTTCCAACACTTCTACCACTTTCACTTTGTCTTTCATGATGGCGGCATCAGTGGCAAACACAAAGCCTGCGTCCACTTCACCACGGCTAACGTAATCCAAGACTTGGCGTACGTTTTGGCCCAACACTTGACGTTCAGTTACTGCTTCCCACGCACCCTCTTTTTCCAATGCACCTTTGGTGTAACGACCAACAGGTACTGTTTCAGGGTTACCGAAAGCGATGCGAGTAACGTCAGCATTGGACAACGATGCCAAGCCTTCTACATTTTTAGGATTGTCGTTAGGAACAATCAGTACCACTTGGTTGCGCACAAAATCGGCACGCGAATCAGGCACGATGGCATCCGCTTCAACCGCTTTATCCATCGCTTTTTGGTCTGCCGATGCGAACACATCAGCCGGAGCACCATTCACGATTTGCTGCAGCAACACGTCTGACGCAGCAAAGCTGTTCAGCACTTTAGTGTCTGTATGTTTTTTCTCAAACGCCTCACCAACTTCTTTGAATGCATTGGTCAGGCTAGCAGCACCCGACACCAACAATTCACCGGCCTGAACAGCACTACCAAAAACCAGACCTGCACTCAATGCACCCGATACACACAGAGCGCGAACAATACGGCTATAGCTTTTCATGCCTTCTCCTTGGCAAGTTGTAAGAATCTATGAAAGCATTATATATAGATGTATATAGATACCGCAAACACTACCAGCCTTGGGTTTTTAGGTGATGAGCAATGCGGTGGCCTCACTGCCTTGCCTACTCTCTCGGTGTATCATGCTAAGCATGACTACGCCTCAGCTTGCTGCCTTTTTAGAATACTGTTTACTGGAAGAAGGGTTGGCCAACAATACGTTGGCTGCCTATGAGCGCGACCTCATTATTTTTGCTGAATGGTTACACGAACAACACAGCAAAACCTTGTTGGATGCCTCCACCGAACATATACAAACCTGGCGCAGTGTGGAGGCCCAAACCCATAAAGCCACCACCACTAACCGTCGTTTGGCAACGTTGAAAAAATTCTATGGCTGGGCGCTACGTCAGCAACTGATCGCGCATAACCCCTGCCAAAACCTAAACTCATCCAAACAAGCTGTGCGTGTGCCCGCCACCTTAAGCGAGACGCAAGTCGATGCGCTACTGCAAGCTCCCCCTGCCGATACGCCTTTGGGTTTGCGCGATATCGCCATGTTGGAAACGCTGTATGCCACCGGGCTACGAGTAAGTGAGCTTATCAACATACAGTTGCAGCATCTGAGTATGAACGATGGCGTGATACGCGTAGTAGGCGGCAAAGGTGGAAAAGACCGATTAGTACCATTGGGCGCACAAGCCCAAGACAGCCTACAAAACTACCTACAACACGCTCGGCAACTGATTTTAGGCCAACAGCGTAGCCCCTTTTTATTTGTGACTGGCCGTGGCCAAGCCATGACCCGACAAGCATTTTGGTTGCTAATCAAAAAGTACGCACTGCAAGCGTGCATTCAAGCACCACTATCGCCTCACGTACTGCGCCACGCCTTTGCTACGCACTTGTTAAATCACGGCGCCGATTTGCGTGTGGTGCAACTGCTGCTTGGGCACGCCGATATTTCCACCACCCAGATTTACACCCACGTTGCCCGAGAGCGTCTCAAACAACTGCATCAACAACACCATCCACGAGCATAATTTCGTTATGGCCAAAGCAAAACACGTTAGCGAAACCCCAGCCACACAGTGGCTACGCAAAGCAAAGATCGTCTTTATTGAACACAACTATGACTACATCGATCACGGTGGCGCTCAAGAGGCTGCACGACAGCTACAGTTTCCGCCCGCCCAAGTCGCGAAAACGTTGATCATGGAAGATGAAAATGCCAAGCCGCTGATTATCGTGATGCATGGCGACCGTGAGGTATCTACTAAAAATCTCGCCAGACAAATAGGTGTGAAGAAAGTCACCCCCTGCAAACCAGAGGTTGCTCAACGTCACTCTGGTTATATGGTGGGCGGCACATCGCCTTTTGGTACACGCAAAACCATGCCTATTTTCATAGAGCAAAGCCTGCTGGAGTTTCCTACTATTTTGATCAATGGCGGTAAGCGTGGTTACCTACTTGAACTGCCACCCACCACATTGGTCACGGCCTTAGGTGCTACCCCTGTAGACGCTGGGCTAGACGCACACGCTTAATTTTTACTGGAATAGCGCATGATTCATCACCTTGATCATTTGGTACTGACCACCAGCAACGAAGCAGCCTGCGTAGCCTTTTATGTGGACTGCTTAGGTATGGAGCTGGTCACCTTTGGCCAGAACCGCAAAGCGTTTAGCTTTGGCAATCAAAAAATCAATGTGCACGTTAAAGGCGCTGAGTTTGAGCCCAAAGCACACTTACCTGTACCCGGTGCGTTGGACCTATGCTTTATGGCTGATCGTCCGTTAGACGAAGTGATTGCCCATTTGCAGCAAAAAGGTGCCACCATTGTGGAAGGCCCGGTGCCTCGCACAGGCGCCACAGGCCCCATACGCTCTATTTACCTGCGTGACCCCGACCTGAACTTGATAGAAATTTCCGAGCCACTCACCACTCCCTAACACCCTGTAGTGTGAGCCCCTATAGCGCTTTTTCTTTTGTAAGAGGCCCCATGAGTTCTACTCTGCTTCCTTTTGATCAGCTTAAACACCGTTGCCACGATGCGTGGAAAGCCTACACTCAGCACGATTTTGTGCGCCAATTAGGTGCAGGGTCATTACCTGCCGAAGCCTTCAAGCACTATTTACGCCAAGACTACTTGTTCCTCGTGCACTTTGCTCGCGCCTGGGGCTTGGCTGTGTATAAAAGCCGTTCCATGCAAGAACTGCGCCAAGGTTTGGATAGCCTTAAAGCCATTGTTGATCTGGAAATGGGTCTGCATATTCAGTACTGTGAGCGCTGGGGTATTAGCGAAAAAGAACTGGGCGAACTGCCTGAGGCTCGCGCCACCATGGCCTACACCCGCTACGTGTTGGATGCGGGTAACCGTGGTGATTTATTGGATTTGCACGTCGCACTCGTGCCGTGTCTGATTGGTTACGCTGAGATTGCCAGTTGGCTGGTGGAACAAGACTTCACTGATTTATCCGACAACAACCCGTACGCCGATTGGATCAAGATGTATATCAGCCCAGAGTTTCAGCAGGCCGCCAACGCCGAGAAAGACTGGCTGAACCAACACCTTAGCCACATAGATCCAGCTCGTATGGATTATCTGGCCACTACCTTTAGAGACGCCACACGTTTAGAGGTGGACTTCTGGCAGATGGGCTTAGATCAAGCCGACTAACACGACGTACTTGCCGCTGGCCTTAACGCCAATACTGCACCACCAGCATTATGCCAGCGGCCAGCCCCAAAAACGGGCCAAAATACAGCATAGTGGGCCAACTGGCTGCACGACAACGCTGCACCACGGCGTAACACAAGGCCAATGCACTGGCCCCAAACAGCACATAGGGCACAGCTAGCACGCCTAACCATGCACCTATACCAGCCAAGAACTTAGCATCCCCACGCCCCAAGCCTTCTTTGCCGCGTAATAACGCAAAGACGGTACCTACTGTCCACGGCAAACCGTAGCCTAGTGCTGCCCCCCACACACGATCTTGCAATAACCACGGCGCATCGTAAGCACACCACAGCAATCCAGACCACAGTAAGGTGTAGCTCAACTTATCCGGTAAATAGCCGTACCAGCCGTCAAAGCACATCAACAGCCATAGCTGCACAAAAAACAAGCTCAATACCACCTGCTGCGGTGCGCTAACAGGCAAAAACAGGGCCAGCAGTACACTCGCCACTATCCCACTGTAAAACAGTCCCACCTGATGCCTGTTACTCAACCCAGCAACTGAAAACTCATGGCAGCAGGCTACCCATTGCCAGCGTAAATACCAAAGGGATAACAGCCCCACCGCTAGCATCACCATCATGGTGCGGGGTGCACTACACGTATGGCTTCTTGTAATACCGCTACAGGCTCTTGTGGGGCTTCCACGGTGTAGCGAGCGCCTTGCTGTTCTACTTGTATAGATCGCGGTCCTACCACGACTAAACGCACACCATCGGCTAACCAATCACCATTTCTATAGGCTTGTGCGGGTGCACCATCAATGCTTAGTAGCGCGGCGCCTTGGTTAGGTTGGCTAGAACTCATCACGCCCTGTATGAGTATGCGCACTGGGCCGCCTGCTGTACCAAACCACGATGCGACGGCATCGGCTTCCATGCCTTGCAACACAGTATGCGTCGCCGCTAATGGCACAAAACGTAATGTGGTTGGAGCAGCCAAATAGGCAGTGCCATAACCGGCTACGGCAGCGGCTATCACCACCATCAAACGCTGTATCCATCGCGCCATAAAACTGACATATCTCATCTATACACTGGGGACCGGATTCAACAGTGCTCTGACCGGCATGATTTTTTCCACCTCAGAGTCTGGCATGTATTAATGAAAGAAGTATGACACCACAGCATTCACTCCCCCGTTCTACAGCCGCCCAAGCCTCACAGCGCGGTTTCTCCCTGATAGAGATCATGGTGGTTATTGTCATCATGGGCATCATGGCCGCACTGGTAGTTCCTAACCTACTGAGTCGCCCCGATCAGGCCCGTGTGGTCGCCGCCAAACAAGATATTGCCGGCATCATGCAAGCGTTGAAGCTATACCGCTTAGACAATGGTTTCTACCCCAATGCACAACAAGGCCTACAAGCCTTACAGCAAAAACCTTCCGCACCGCCTGTGCCACAAAACTGGCAGCGTTATTTGGATAAAGTACCTACAGACCCCTGGGGTAATGCGTACCAATACCTCAATCCCGGCGTGAGTAACGATGTGGATGTGTTCTCTTTTGGCGCGGATGGTCAACGCGGCGGCGAAGAAATGAATGCTGACATTGGCTCTTGGCAATAAGCACAACGCTAGGCAACACGGCTTTTCCTTATTGGAAGTCATTATTGTGCTGTTCATCATTGGCATAAGCACTAGCGTAGGCATACATTACCTACCCTCTACCTACGACAACAGCGTGAGCCAAGATGCCAAGCTGTTGACGCAGCGCTTTCAGGCCGCCCAGCGCTATGCTATCCAACATCAGCAAACACTACGTTGGCAAAAGCACGAAGATGGCTTTGGATTTGAAGCACTAGGAAACAGTGCCTTCACCCTGCCTTTACCCGCCACCCTCGCCCATGTCTCATGGCGTGGTGCACAATCCACCAAAGTCACGCTGCAACCGTCTAGCACGCTACTGATAGAACCATCGTGGTTGTACCCTCCTTTGCTCATCACTCTCGATAACGGCGTAGATAGGCTGATTATTCGCCGAGATTTGCATGGCAATTTTGATGTCAGTGCGCCATGAAACGCGCCGCATCACAACAGGGCTACACCTTGGTAGAGGTGTTGGTGGCACTGGCCATCATTAGCATTGCGCTGACGGCCGTGTTGCAAGCCTTGCAACTTAGCACCCGCAGCACCCAATCGCTCAAGATGCGCAATCTGGCTCTGCACAGTGCCAGTAACACACTGGCTGAGCTACGCCTGCAACAGCAGTTTCCCTCCCCCGGAACGCAGAATTATCCCTGTACGCAAGGCATGTACGAGTTCAACTGTGAAGTCACCAGTGCTAGTACCGAACATGCCAAGTTCAGACAAATCACCGTGCGCGTTACGCTGCCTGACCATCAGCAGAATTTTGCCTATTTACACGGCATTCTGATGCAACCATGAAGCGCACAGCGACCACACAGCGCGGCTTCACCTTACTAGAAGTTTTGGTGACGCTGTTAATCATGAGCTTGCTTAGTGTACTGTCATGGCGCGCGCTGGATTACATACAACGTACGCAATCACAACTGCAAGACACGCAAACACGCCATCAATCCATACATGCTGTGCTACAGCAGTTGGAGCACGACATACTGCAACGCCACAGCTCACCGTTGCTGAACGAAGAGCTTAGCGATTTTCCATTGCATCCTGACGGTATAGGTTCGGCCTATAGCGCACTGGTCTGGGAGCAACACCCGCGCAGCAACTTTTTAGCCATACGCCAAACCGCCACTCCACCTGCTGTGGGCAATGTATGGCTGCAATGGCGTAGTGAGAACAACATGCTGTACCGAGATCAAGGCATGCCGTTTGCCACCTTGCCTGGTGCCTTACCCCCTGCCCAAAACCCGGTATTAGATGACGTTCAACAATTCACAGCACGAGCGTGGATACCGGCGCGAGGCTGGATGCCATTACCTCTGACGCAAACCACACGCGCACCTACAGGCATAGAAATCATCATCGTCAGACTAGAACGTGGCCAATCAGTACGCTATCGCAAGGTGATCCCACTATCATGAATCGCTTTACGTTACAGCAAGGTTTAGCCGTTATTAATGCGCTGGTCATCGTGTTTGCCACCAGTGCAATCGCCGCCGCATTAATCAGCAAACAAACGCAATCCAGCGAACAGTCCATCATTGAAAATGATGTGACCCAAGCTACATGGTTACTGCGTGGAGCAATGGACTGGACGCGTCAATTGCTACTGCAAGATAACCGCCATAGTGCCATTACTACCCGAAATGGTTTATGGGCACAGCGCATAGACCGCATGCCTATAGAAGATGAACGCACCACAGCATATTTCTCGGGTTTCCTTAGCGATGAACAAGCCAAATTCAACCTACTACGCTTGCAGCGTAGCGGTGAAACCCGACCTGAAGAAATCACCCGATTAGAAAAACTGCTGCACAGTGTACAGCTACCCAAAAATTTGGCTACCGCACTTGCTCAACAGCTTGCTCAGGCCTATCAAAGCACGCAGCACCCTGCCACCCAAGTGGGGGCGAGACTTCCTTCGGAGCTCATCGCTGCCCAATCGTTAAGCCCTGCTCAACGCGCACGTTTAGACGACTACACCACGTTGCTGCCCCCCGCTACGCTGTTGAACATCAACATGGCCTCACCCCAAGTACTGCATAGCTATATAGACGGCTTAAGCCTTGCCGATGCGGTAAGGCTCACCACACAACGAGACCAAGGTAGATGGTTTAACCAAGCCTCAGACCTCAGCTTGCAACTACCGTCGGGGCTATCCATCCCTGCTCGCACCTTAGGCGTAAAAAGCCATTGGTTTAGCGCACAGGGACTATTGGAAATCTCTGGCACCCAGCAATCGTTGCACGCCCTGTTAGAACGCAAAGGCTCACAAGCCTTCACCCGCTGGATACGGTATTAATCATGCGCACCCATTTACAAATTCTGCTGCCTGAATTGGAGCACCTCACCGTAGAAAGTGAGGTGACATTTGCGCTGATCTACAAGCGTGAGCACATTACACGACAAGGCAACGCGACGCTTAGGCAATTGGCACAACAGTTTGCAACGGTGCCATTCCTGTTGATGGTGCATACGTTGGATACGGTGCATACCACTATTCGTATTCCGCCTGTCAAAAAAGCCCAGCAAGCAATGGCCATACAAAGCCGTTTGCAGCAAATGCTGCTAGCACCGCTACAGCAGCATCTGTTTTGTTATGAGCCATTACCGGATCACGCCTTTAGCGTAGCGTGGACAGAACGAGCCCCTTTGCAAACCTTGCTACATAGTCTGCATACGCTAGGGGTAAATCGTGTGCTAATGCAGCCCGTTTGTCTCAGCAAAACACAGACTAACGCCCCCACCTGCTATGTCTGGAATAAAGCGCTGGAACTAGGCACACAACTGCAACATCACACCCCATTAGAAAAGCGACTACGCCGCCCGCTAAGCTGGGCATTAATCGCGTTGGCGATGCTAGTAGCTGCTCTGTATACACACACCCGTCAACAACGAGATGAACTGCAGCAGCTACAAGCTCTGGCACAGCAAGCCGTCAGTGATCGGTGGCCTCAACTGCCTGTGGTGATTGCCCCGCTCAAACAAGCTCAACAAGCGCTGCAAAGTGCTGGCCAAGCAGACCAGTCTGTTGCGCTTCGCTTACCAGCACTACTTCAGCAATCCGCACAATGGCTGCAGCCCTTAGCCCCTGCCGTGCAATCCATAGGTTGGGACAACCACACCTTACGTATCACGCTGCAACCAGATAGCAATACGCAATCCGTAGACTCATTACTGGACCAGACTCACACACAGTTGCAAGCACAAGGATTGCAGTGGCTCTATGAGCCTAAAAAAGACCCTCTTGTGCTGCAACTACAACCCTTAACACCATGAAACCGGCCTCATCCTTACTGCATCTACGCCAGCGTATAGACCAGCGTCTGCAACCTTTACTTTCTGGCCTGCAACAACAGTGGCAACGCCAAACTCCACGAGAACGTTTGCGTGTGCGTGTACTGTTGTGGTGCCTACCTTTTCTGGTACTGGGATACGTAGCATTTCAGCTCTGGCAGCTATCACAACAACACACTCAACAACTACGTGTTGCGCACTACGAATTTGCCCAACTGCAAACACTACTAGGTCAGCCTACACCTACCGCAACGCCGACGGCCCAGTATTCACCTACAGAGGTATACGAGGCACTGCAAAACAGTTTGCAGCCCTTTAAACGCGAACAGGCCACGCTGGTTGCCCTGCCCGATCAGACGAACAGCTGGCAATTACGCCTACAGCACGTACCAGCAACGGATGCTCTGGTATGGCTGCTGCACACCCCTGCTTCGCTGAATCTACACATTACGGCTACCGAACTTTCTCGATCACGTATTGAAGGAAGAGAACAGGCTGGCGTACTCAGTGGAACAGTCACTGTGCAATACCAAACTCCCGCCACAGAGGGAGTGTCACAATCATGACACGAATTCTTCTTATTCTTATGGCTGCCCTCGCGTTTGCTGCCGGTTTTTTAGTGGCTGCACCCGCATCTTGGCTACACGTTTTTATGCCAGCCTTTCTACAACTCAATGTCAGTGAAGGCACTCTATGGAAAGGAAGTTCACAACTCATCGTGAATACTCAACACCCACAAGCGCTACCTTCGCATATTCACTGGCAGTGGAACTGGACACCGTGGCCCCAACTACAGATCAACAGCGATGACCTTGCACAACCCTTACTGCTGACTCTGAACGGTACCAGACTCAGTATTGGTCAATCTCGTTTGCAACTACCGGCCAGTCTGTTAAGCAGCGCTCATCCCTTACTGGCATCGCTACAACCTCAGGGCAACCTTAGCCTAAGCTGGCCCACCTTCTATGCCAACTCACCTGCAGCCATAGACCTGCAACTGCGCTGGGAGGACGCCACAGTAGCCGTCAGTTCCTTACGCCCCTTGGGCTCGTATGTATTGGACCTACAACTGGCCAAGTCATCCTCATTGCAACTACGTACTGAACAAGGCCCGCTGCAACTGCGTGGCCAAGGCAGCTTCGGCGCCACACACCCCTGGAGTTTTACCGGGGAGGCTTACAGCAACCCAGAATATTTTGCTGCCTTACAACCGTTATTGCACCTGCTAGGCCCCGTCCAAGATGGACGTGCTGCTATTCGCCTGCAGGCTGCACATTGATCATTTGGCGTGTTTTTTTGTTATGCGTATTGAACGTTTTTTCCCGTTAGCAGCATTAAGCAGCATTTTGGTACTTCAAGGCTGTAGTACCTTGTCGGAGTCAGAGTCCCGCCCACCACCTAGCCCGCTCACCATCCAAACCTCAAGAACCGTTGCCGCCGATGCCTATGCTCAACCTGCAGCCACACGTACAGTGGGCGATAGTTCCAGACGTCCTGTGCGCCCTGCTTCCACATGGAAACAAGCGGCTGAAACTCCTAGATTATCGGCCCCTGCACCCATAGGAGCACAAAACCCTGGCGATACCCTGACCCTGAATTTTGTGGAAGCCGACTTAGCGCAAGTCGTGCGTACCTTGGCAAGATTTACGGGCAGAAACTTCATCGTAGACCCTCGTGTACAAGGGCAGCTCACCTTAGTGTCCGAAGTACCCGTGAGCCCACAACAAGCCTACAGCATGCTATTGGGTGCGTTGCGTATGCAGGGCTTTGCTGTCGTACACAGTGAAGGCAGCAGCAAAGTGGTGCCAGAAGCAGAAGCCAAAGTGCACGCCAGTGCCGTCAGTTATTCGGCGGCAGAACTGGCCAACCTTAGCGGTGAAATTGTCACGCAGGTCTTTAACCTGAACTATGAAAAAGCAGCTGATTTAGTCGCCGTGCTGCGCCCTATGGTATCGCCCAGCAACCCCATCACTGCCTACCCCAACAACAACAGCTTGGTGATTACCGATTACGCTGACAACATCGCTCGCGTAGCAGATGTGATTGCGCGCATTGATACCTCACACAGTTTAAACACTGAGCTCATCACCATCGAACACGGCGTGGCCTTAGACGTGGCGGCCTTAGCCAATCAATTGCTAAATGATGCTAACAGTGAACCGTATGCACGCACGCAAATCGTCGCTGACCCACGCACAAATTCTATTATTATCCGCGCCGGTAGTTCGTCTAGATTGGAGATGGCCAAAGACCTAATCTACAAAATTGATTCGCCTAATGCCAGACCCAACAATCTGCATGTGGTGTACCTTAAAAATGCTCAAGCCACCCATTTGGCACAGGTGCTAAAAGGTGCGCTAGAGGGCTTAAACCCACAAAGCTCCGCAACAGGCACAAGCATGGGATCAGCCATGCCTACGGCAGCCCCAGCCAATACTAATCCAGCACCTACGGCCATCAATGCTGACACCATGCAAAACAACTTGATGGCGTCTGGCGCCCTGCCACAACCCACCAATTTGCAACCCGTGAGTGTTTCCGCCGGGGGCGCTACCATTCAAGCAGACCCCTCTACTAATACCTTGATTATTTCTGCCCCACCTCCGCTGTATCGCAGCATACGTGAGGTGATTGATCTGCTGGATCAACGCCGCGCACAAGTACTGGTAGAAAGTTTAATCATTGAAGTTAACGCCGAAGATGCTGCTGAGTTTGGTATTCAGTGGATGGCAGGTGGTAGCCATTTGGGCGAAGGCGGTAGCGGTTTTGTTGGGGGTACTAACTTAGGGGGTAGCGGCGTAGGCACAACAATCACCGGTGCCACAACATTGGATGCACTCGGCCAAGGCCTAAGCCTAGGTTTGGTGAAAGGTACGGTAAATGTACTAGGCCAAGAAATCGTTAACTTGGGGGTGCTCGCCCGTGCTTTGGAAAAAAATGGTGCAGCTAACGTCCTGTCCACACCTAACCTGCTCACCATGGATAACGAAGAAGCCAGCATCATCGTGGGCCAAACCGTACCCTTTGTGACGGGGCAATACACCACCTCTGGCGACGGTGCCAGCAACCCCTTCCAAACCATTGAGCGTGAAGACGTGGGGTTAACCTTGCGTATACGCCCACAAATCTCGGAAGGCGGTACGGTCAAACTGGCCCTGTACCAAGAGGTCAGCAGTATAGACCCCAACGCCTCTATGGGGAGCTCTACCTTAGTGACTCGCAAGCGTGCGCTGGAAACCAATGTGCTGGTGGATGATGGTCAAGTGATTGTGCTAGGTGGTTTGCTGGAAGACAGCACGCACGACAGCACCTCTGCCGTGCCTATTTTGGGCAGCTTGCCCGTGGTAGGTAGCCTGTTTCGCTATGAAACACGTAAACGCACCAAGACTAACCTGATGATTTTCTTGCGCCCCCACATTGTGCGTGACCAGCATGATAGCCAACGCCTGACTTTGGACCGCTACAACTACATGCGCTCTACTCAACAAGCCATGCCTTTCAACGACCTGTGGTTCAGCGATATTGGCGGCCCTAATGCCTTACCTGATTTAGCACCATTGCAGCGATCCCAGGTGGATTTGCGAGGCCAACAGTAATGCTACTGCCCTATAGCTGGTCTAAGACCCAACGCCTAATATTGCGTGAAGACAATCACCAGTTGCAAGCTCTGCACTGCACCGACACGCCCGACTGGGCGTTGGCCGAAGTACGTAGACGCTATAGGCAAGCTGATTTCAAACTGGTGCCTGCTCAAGAAATTGAGCAATGGTTAAACAGCTCTTACGGTCAGCAAGACAACGCAGCGGCAGTGATGGATGCGGCCAGTAACGAGATTGATCTGGACTCCCTCATGCATGAAATGCCTGAGGTGGAAGACTTGTTGGAGTCTAGCGATGATGCACCCATCATCCGCATGATCAACGCCTTGTTGACCCAGGCTGCCAACCAAGGCGCCAGTGATATACACATAGAACCCTTTGAAAACCGTTCGGTGGTGCGCTTTCGCATAGACGGTACATTGCGCGACATTGTGCAGCCTAAGCGCGCCCTGCATAACGCCCTGATCTCACGTATTAAGATCATGGCTAAATTGGATATTGCCGAAAAGCGTCTGCCCCAAGATGGCCGTATCTCGTTACGTGTAGGGGGGCGAGCCATTGATGTGCGCGTGTCCACCTTACCTACCGGCCACGGCGAACGGGCTGTACTGCGTTTACTGGACAAGTCAGCAGGACGACTAGAATTGTCCGCCCTGGGCTTAGCCCCTAGCCACTACCAACAACTGACCTCATTAATACGCCGCCCCCACGGTATCGTGCTGGTGACTGGCCCTACCGGTAGCGGCAAAACCACCACCTTGTATGCCGCCATTGGTTGCTTAGATGCGCAAACCACCAACATTCTGACCGTTGAGGACCCTATTGAGTACGACTTGGCTGGCGTCTCGCAAACACAAGTGAACCCGCGCATAGATCTGCATTTTTCCACTGCTCTACGCGCCATCCTGCGCCAAGACCCTGACGTCATCATGATTGGTGAAATCCGCGATTTAGAAACCGCACAAATTGCCGTGCAAGCATCGTTGACTGGCCACTTGGTTTTAGCCACCTTACACACCAACGATGCCGTATCAGCTGTCACACGTTTGATTGATATGGGCATAGAGCCGTTTTTGCTTGCCAGCACGCTACAAGGTGCCTTAGCTCAACGATTGATACGTAAGCTGTGTGAACACTGCAAAACACCTATAGATTCTGGACGTGCTCAGCGCAATCCACAGGGCTGTGAGCATTGTGGGTTCACAGGCTACCGAGGCCGTACAGGTATACATGAATTGTTTGTGGTGGATGACAACTTACGTAGCCTGATTAGCCAAAACGCCGATACGCATACGTTGCGCCACCATGCGCAAGAACACGGCATGCACGACTTACATCACGACGGTCTACGCTGGCTAAACAGCGGACAAACCTCGGAAGAAGAGCTGCAACGCGTCACCCGAGAACACTAAGCCATGACGTACTTTCACTACCACGCCATTGACGCTGCCGGTAAAACCATACAGGACTTCATTGAGGCCGACTCGTCCGAACAGGCGCAGTCTTTATTGGCACAACAAGGCTTGTTAGTGCTAAAACTGCGTGCCAAATCACGCACAGGCGGCCACTCTAAGCGCTCCTTAAAACTAGGCGACCGAGAGTTAAGTTGGATGACCCGCCAACTGGCTAGTTTGCTGGATGCGCAACTGCCCCTAGAAGCAGCCTTAACCGCTGTGATAGAACAAAGCGACAGTGCAGCTACTCAACAAGTACTGCGCCACATACGCCAAGAAATACGATCGGGGCAACGTCTAGGCCAAGCCTTAGGACAATTTCCGCACATCTTCCCCGACATTTATCGCGCTTTGGTGGATGCTGGCGAACACTCTGGACAGTTAGATACCGTGCTGACCAAACTGGCGGACTACATAGAAAAACGTCATCAACTGCGCAACAAGCTCACCAATGCACTGATCTACCCAGTGATCGTCAGTATTGTGTCGGTATTGATTGTGATTTTTATGCTGAGCTATGTCGTGCCACAGGTAGTAAACGCCTTTGTGCAAACCCAAAATAGCTTGCCGCCCTTAACCGTCGCCATGATTTGGTTAAGTGACTTCACCCGCGAATGGGGTGTGGTGTGTCTGATTATCCTGAGCATAGTCATTGTGGGTTGGCGCCTTGCCTTACGCGCGCCAGCACTACGCTTAGCCTGGGATGCCAAACTGCTTAAAGCCCCCTTACTAGGGAAGTATTTACAAGGCGTAGATATTGCCCGCTTTGCATCTACCTTAGCGATTTTAAATAGCAGCGGCGTTCCGTTGTTAGCAGCCTTACAGGCCGCACAGCGCACCATACGTAATTCCCACTTACAACAGGCCATTGCCCAAAGCACGCTCGCTGTACAAGAAGGCTCTAGCCTTGCCGCAGCTTTACGCCAACACCAAGGCTTTCCACCATTATTAATACACCTAGTGCAAAGCGGTGAACGCACAGGGCAACTAGCCCTTATGCTAGAACGTGCTTCCAACACCCTTTCTACCGAGCTAGAACAACGTGCTACTACCAGCACAGCCATCCTAGAGCCCTTGATGATTCTATTTATGGGTGGTTTTGTGATGCTGATTGTGTTGGCTGTGATGCTGCCTATTATCGAATTGAACCAGCTGATTCAATAAACGCGCGTTGACTCCACATACACGTCGTATCTCAGACAACACCGCATCAGCACCTGCCGCCTATACGCACACTTTCTATGCCTATAGGTTGCGCTAGGGCCTTATGAATTTGTGCCGCTAATGCCCCAACCTTGGGATTGCTCGCTGCTTCTGGCAACTTATCCACATAGACCAACGCCAACATCAGCGCATCGCGTCTTTTGTGCTCATAGCTTCTAAACAAACTCGTTGCCACGGCTACATATTTTTTATCGTCCGCCAACGTATGAAATCGCTGCAACAAATCATGCTCGATGTCTGAGAGAGGTATGGGGCTTCGACGCCCTAATGCCTCTAAATACGTGATAGCAGGTTCCACAACGGCCTGTAGTAAATCATCGTAGGGATCCAGCTCTGCCAGTACCTCGAGTATAGGTAACGCCGCCTCAATCTGGCCCTGCTCAACCAAACTGGACGCATCATACATAAGGTCTTCATAAGCGTGCGCGCGTTCTATCTCATCAAGTTCGCTAATACGCACTAACTCGGCGGCAAGGTTAACGGCCACTATTTGACTCCTTTGCACAATCGCTGATGTCCTGACCTATTATCCTTTAGCCACACGCTACCGCCAATAAAAAACGCCCATGAGATTCTCATGGGCGTTTACCTGCTTAGTACCGCGTTAACTTAGAAATCCTGCAAAGCCAATGCTGGATCACTCACACCGTGCTTACCAGTTTCTACACGACCGGCAAAGCGACGTACATAACTTGGGTCGGTATCCGTACTAACAGAGAAGTCGTACCAATGACCACTCTGTTTGAGTTCCCATGCCAACTTTTGTTTCTCGCCGGGGCCTACTTTTACCGCCCATGGACCATCTTCACGATAGAAATTAGCTTGCACAGTAAAGGTACATGCTTCTTTACCACCGTTCATCAGTTCCACATACGCATCGCCATTTGTGACGTCGTAACACACACGAATTTCTGGGATGGCTGGATTGAAGGTCAGGTTGCTGGTATTACCTTTGAAATGACGGTGGAAGCCGTTAGGGCCCAACACCCACAAGTCATATCGGCCCACGTTGTCTTTTACTACATCCCATGTATCTTCCAACGTTTTACCTGGTTCTACCATGTAGCGACGTGGCAAACGATCCAGATTCAGTTTGTCGTACACATGGAATACCGCCGCACGCTTACCAGTATTGCTAAACATCAGCATCACACCAGAGCTCGCATCGCAACGTGCGCTCACGTGCAAGTGGTAGTCCAGTGCACGCGATGGACGCACACCCACTTCTTGGGCGGGCAGCTTAGTAACAGATGGACGTGGCACCTGTGCCAATGCCTGTTGAGCAGCACGAATAGAGTCCGCCTCACCTTTGGTGTAACGGCCTTTCAAGAATGGCAACGGCTCATCGTTAGGTGTTTTGAAGTTAAAGGCAGAGGTCAAATCACCACATACCGCACGACGGTAGGGACTGATATTAGGCTCCATAACACCAAAACGTGCTTCCATAAACTTGATCACCGAGGTGTGGTCAAACACCTCAGAGTTCACCCAACCGCCACGACTCCATGGAGAGATCACATACATGGGCACACGAATACCTGGGCCATACACTTTTTTATCAGGTGTAGGCTGGCTGCCAGCACTCACTGGTTTTTTGTGCGTGTAGTATTCGTAGCTCACATCCTGCTCTGGCAATGTGGTTTTACCCGCAAACGTACCATCAGGGTTGTAAGACGGAGCAGACGGTGACGGTACGTGGTCAAAGTAACCATCGTTTTCGTCAAAGTTCACCAGCAATACTGTTTTGCTCCATACCTCTGGATTCGCAGTCAGTGCATCCAACACTTCTTGGGTGTACCAGCCCCCCTGTACCGGACTAGATGGCCCTGGGTGCTCGGAATACGTAGCTGGCGCTACAATCCACGAAATCTGTGGCAGCTCATTGTTCAGCACATCGTCACGCAACTGCTGCAACATACCGCCATCAGGCATGGTGTTTGCTATGCCCTTATACAACGGCGCTTTAGCATCATCATCGGGATGATATGCTGGGAAAGAGCCACCGCCCACTGGCTTACCTGAATCCTCATTCGCTTTACGGTACTGTCTAAACCCAGCCAATGGGTTATCGGTAAAGTTATCAGGCATGTTCTGGTATACCTTCCAACTAATACCTGCTTCTTCTAAGCGTTCTGGGTAGGTTTTCCATTCAAAACCATCAGTGGATGGACCAATGCCATCCAGCGTATTGTTCACTACAGCTTCGTTAGAAGCAGTAGGCCCATTGGTCCCCGTCCACATGAACAAACGGTTGGAGTTTGTGCCAGTGTGCATAGAGCAATGATAGGCATCACACAAGGTGAACGCATTAGCCATCGCAAACTGGAAAGGTACTTCGGTTTCACGGTAGAACCCCATAGAGTGCGCTTGTTTGTGCTTAGCCCACTCGGTCATACGGCCATGATCCCATGCTAGCTGACCATCTACCCAGCTATGCGGTGTGCCATTGACGCGCTGTGCATTACCTTTGCTGCTATCTAAGTGGTAAGGCGTAATTTCTTTACCGGCACTGTCATGCTGCTCCCAAACGGAACGACCATTAGGCGCTGGAATGGTAAATCTATCGCCAAAACCGCGCACGCCTTTCATCGTGCCAAAGTAATGATCAAAAGATCGGTTTTCCTGCATCAGCACCACAATGTGCTCTACATCGTTAATCGTACCGGTACGAGAGTTAGCAGGAATGGCCAATGCACGTTTAATGCTAGGCGGGAAGGTTGCCAACACACTCGCAGCAACACTGCTACCAGCCATACCACGAATAAAATTTCTTCTGGATACACTCATGACGTTTATCTTGTCCTGCAATTAAGGAGCACAGTGCATTACTGCGGCGGGTGGTTCAGGTTTTTCAGGCGTGGTAGTCGATGAGTCATCGTCATCGCTGCCACCGCAAGCGGCCAATCCTATGCTGAGTGCCACCACACAAAATAGGCGACCTAAATAACGTCCCCATGTAGCGGAACGCAAGAAATGAGTTGAGGTGTGCATAACTGATCCTTAAGGAAGCAAGGAAGAAATGGGGTAACGAGAGGCGTAAATGTTTTTCACCTCATCCAGCGTTAATAGACGGTTCCACACGGCCAAGTCGGTGTAGCTCTTTATGCCGGTAAAGTTGTAGTTACTGGAGTACTTGCCGGTCACGTCGTCACCAAAACCCATGAGTCCAACACCGGTGCCACCAATGGCTTTTACCCGTGCATCTGCCATGGCTTTTTGGCTGTTTTGCTGACCAGCGCTAGGGTCCATCAAATAGGCGTAAAGTTGCTTGTTTTTCTTATCTACAGCTACAGCCACGTATGCCCACTCATTAGGCGTTAAGCTAAAGCCTTGCAGCTCATCCCTACCGCCGCCGCCACCTGTATTGAAGCGCAGTTCGCAGTTACCAAACATACCAATTGCCAAACCTGGGTTATTACCGCTGTCATAGTCTTTGTTCGCCAGAACAGAAGAACCGCCGCCAATACATACGCCGTTAGTTTTGAACCAGAACCCTATCGTGAAAGCGTCCACGGAAGGATCCATCGTCACATCAGCATTCGCCATGTTCAGCTTGTAACCCGCAAAACCGCCTTGTTTGAACACACCCAAATCCATCGTCAATGCGCTATTGGCGCTAGGGGTAGTGGATGACTTGTACGGTAGGTCACTAGCACTGGTCCCCCATGTGCTACCCGGATTGGTTGTGTTCCATGGTGTGAAGGTAGAAACCTGTTTAACGTCATCCGCTTTGCCATTCAGGAATGGGTAATACATCACCATGCCGTTCAGTACGCTAGGATTTAGCATAGGAGGAGGCAACACCACGGTTTGCACTGCTGCTGTACCACCTTGTGTGCGAATTTCATAACGCAATGGCAACAGCTCGCCCTCTGTGCCACTAGGGATCATGTAATCCACGTAACGACGAGTCGTAGCATCAACGCTCGCTAACAACTGACCTTCACGATAAATTTCCACCGGTGCAGCAAACTGATCATCGCTGTATAGCATCCACTCCAGCACTAAGTTGTACGTGCTGAGGTTGTAGTCGTATACCAGCTTAGATAACTGCACTGGGTTACGCAGATCGTTACCGTTAAAGGCATAGGTACCCACAGGCTGGGTCACATCCATGCCCGCTAACAAGGTGGGCAAAACATCCACGATAGCGGCATGATCCAACACGCCACGAGACTCATCGCCGGCAGCAATAACCGTGTCACTCACAGGAATATTGCTCAACATCCAACCCGTTTTATTACGCTCGAACTGTGCGCCCGACACAGTACCGAACTCATCCATACCGTAGCTGTTTACCAGCACGATTTGCCACGACTCGTCCGACGCCAAGGCCTCACGCTCAGCGATCAACGTCAACAAACCGTCAATATCGTTCAGCACTGTTTGTAGTTGTTTCTTGTACTGCTCAGAGCCCAAGCCGTACTTGCCTGACTGCGTCAACAAACCAGAGTACTGAGCCAAAATAAAATCAGTACCTTCTACCACTGCCTCACGGCTGTGCGAGGTCACGCACTTATCGTCGTTGTCACACTGAGGCACAGCATTAATATCACCATCCTCTGCGTTCGCCCTTAAAGCGGTGAAGTAATCAGCCGTGCTCACCACCAAAGTAGTTTTAGTTTCAGGGTTAGCTTGTTTCACCCAGTCAAAGACTGTAGGTGTTTTCAATGCTGAGCCAGAACTGGGCAACGTCGTGCTTAAACCATGCTCTACCGACCATGTGCCAGTGACTAAAGATGCCCAGCTTGGCAATGCTTTGGTTTGTTGTTCTGATGAAGTGCCTGCATAGCCACCGCTGCGCAACGGCAACACCTCACCCAGTTCCTGCAATTTAGGATGTGCGGATAACGCAGCCTTAAGCGGCTCCATCACCAAGCCATCCACGTGAACGACTAGCGTTTTCTTCCCACCTAGCGCCCCAAAATTTTTCTCAGGCGGTTTGACCGATGAATCGTCATCATCGCTACTGCCACCACACGCACTTAGTAACGCTGTCAACAGCACCGTTACGGTGACTGTTCCTGCGCGCCAGCTTTTTTTCTTACGAAGAGGAACCAATTTCATGATAGAGCTTCTTTAAAATCGCCACACAACACAACAAAGCCCACCTCTCTCTTTTGTCATGTCTATAGCAAGTGATACGTTGCACACACGTACAACCAGGAACATGTGCCAGTATCGCGAGGCGAAGTGATAGGTGAATGACAGCAACCCTGTTTTTCTTGATGCATGCATTACAAAATTTAAGGTGCGGTCAATTCCAAGGTGTCGACGAAAGCCTGTATCACTGCCGTCTCTTGGCGTTCTTTCAAGAAATACACGTACTCGTGCATAGACAGCGACACATCAAGCAAAGGAATAACTCTCACCTCTGGTGAGGGAGGTATCTCTCGTTGAGGTAATACACTGCAGCCCATGTTGTGCCTCAATGCCCAATGAATAGCTTCACGACTACCCACTTCAATGGGGGAGACCAATTGCACATCGTGCTGCTGCAAGCTTTCCAATACGATGCTGCGCGTCATCGAACCATGCTCACGCACGAGAAAGTCATGCCTAGCAATCTCGCTTAACGTAACGGCAGGTTTTTTAGATAATGGGTGGCGTGCGTGACATACAAAAAACAGCCGGTCCTCTGCTAGCACTTTGCAGCTCATAGCGTCATCCTGTATCAATAGCGATGACGTACCAATTTCCAGCTCGTAATTTCGTATAGCACTTAAGATATCTGCTGAGTTTTTTTGCAGATAACAGACCTCCACTGCTGGATAGCGCGCTTGAAACGCATGCACTTTATCCATGATGTAGTACGGCCCAGTCGCCCCCACTCGCAAACAGCCACCCTGCATTTTTTTATAGTCACGCAGCATAAACTCTACTTGCGTGGCTTGCTGCTGTAATAAGAGCAAATGCGGCAGTATCTGTTGCCCTTCCTTGCTGATAGTCAGTCCTTTGCCCTGCCTATAAAACAGCTCTATACCGTAGCGTTGTTCTATCTGCCGTATATAGTTAGTGATGGTGGGCTGGCTAAGCGCTAGCCGTTGGGCAGCATAGGTAATGCTGCCATGCTGGGCGACCAGCAAAAAAGCTTGGAATGGCAGGGAAATCATCGTTGGCACTACAAAACAGGAACACAAAGCTCAGCGCAGCGCACGCTACTCTGATGCCGTTACTGCATCATAAAAGGCCAACATGACAGAATTTAGATGGTAGGGAGCAAACTTTATGCTCTGCACTTTGATAGCGCGTTGCTATCGAAGGTATGTGATAACAATGGCGGCCCCAACAGGAATCGAACCTGTAATCTTCCCTTCGTACCACTACAGTTTTCACTGCCCTGCATTGCACAGGTTTGTAGTCTGGACTCTATCTTAGCCATAGCAAATTGCCGTAGGCTGCGCCTGTCGAGTCTCTACACGTTCCTCTTACGAGGCTTCGCTCGGTATTGCCGCGTTTACACAGGGGGTTCACCGAATTTAAGCGCATTCACTGCAAGGCTTTCACCTATGCGTGCCCAATTTTGTTTAGGAGGGGAAAGTTATA
Source organism: Paenalcaligenes sp. Me52 (assembly GCF_050487965.1). Lineage (NCBI taxonomy): Bacteria > Pseudomonadati > Pseudomonadota > Betaproteobacteria > Burkholderiales > Alcaligenaceae > Paenalcaligenes > Paenalcaligenes sp. Me52. The sequence continues at coordinate 378,952 of NZ_JBKQFO010000003.1, forward strand.
TCCATTTAACTATGGAGCCACAGCCCAAAATTATAAAGACAATAGGCTGGTACGGGCAAATGAAAATAGCGTAATCTAGCAGATTGCACAGCCAGCCTAGACTTTCCACCATGTTCGATACGTTTCTACTGATACTGCCCGACTTTCTATTGATCGCACTTGGCGCCCTATTGCGGCACCGCCTAGGCTTTCAGGGTGAGTTTTTCAGTTACGCTGAAAAACTGGTGTACTACGTGCTGTTCCCCGCGCTGCTGTTCTACTCTATTAGCCAAACCTCACTGCAAGGTGATGAAACCCTCTTGCTGTTAGCAGCCGTGCTGTGTTTAACCGCTGTAGGGGCTGGAGCCGCTTGGTTAGCAAAACCCATTTTGAAATGCGATGGCTTACAACATGCCTCGCTACAACAGTGTGCCTTCCGCTTTAATACCTATTTAGCCTTGTCTTTAGCCTCTGCTTTGGCTGGCCCCAATGGGGTCGCAATTATGGCCGTGTTTGTGGGTTTGTCCGTACCTATAGTGAATGTCTTGGCCGTACATGCACTGGCCCGCAATAGCAATCGCAACCCATACAAAGAAATTCTAGCGAACCCTCTCATTATTGCGACCGTTTTGGGCTTGGCATGTAGCTTGCTGGATATTTCCATGCCTAAACCCATTAACACAGCGTTAAGCCGTTTAGGCGCATGTGCATTAGCAATTGGCTTGTTGTGTGTGGGGGCGACGATTTCTATTAAGGCGCTGCACGGTGCACAACGGCTGGTGGGCTGGATTATTGCCGTCAAACTGCTAATCGTGCCTATCTCTGCGGTATTCATCAGCAAGTTGTTGGCGCTATCTCCTCTAGAAACACAAATGCTGATTCTGTTTGCCGCCTTGCCTACTGCATCATCTGCTCACGTTCTGGCTGCTCGCATGGGCGGTAAAGGTGACTTAGTTGCCACCACCATGTCATTAGGCACGCTGTTAGCAGCACTAACACTTCCTCTTTGGATTCAATTTTCTTTATCATGATGGTTGCTCCCATACAGATTCATCATCACATGGAATCTGCTACTCCGTGACGCTGGCAACGACTGTTTCCACCTTTGACACTGATGCGCCAGTCGTCACCCACAGTCAAAAGCTGTTTTTATAGCAATCATCATGTGACTTTTTAAAAGCACTCTTCTGCTTACTTAACTGTTTACGATCCCCATGCGTTTTCTCAATCTATTTTCAGAGTTCATTGGCAAAACCTTTGCCATCTGGACCTTATTATTTGCCCTGTTGGGATTTTTCTCCCCCCAACTCTTCGTCCCTTTGAAAGACTTAATCGTCTATTTTCTAGGGATCATCATGTTCGGCATGGGCCTGACACTGACAGTGAAAGACTTTTCGGAGGTAGTAAAAAAGCCTCTGCAAGTTCTGCTGGGTGTATGTGCGCAATTTATTATCATGCCATTGCTGGCTCTGGCACTGGTCAAACTATTCAACATTGACCCGTTGTTAGCACTGGGTGTGGTGCTAGTAGGCTCTTGCCCTGGCGGTACTTCTAGCAACGTAATCACCTACCTATCTCGTGGTGATGTGGCATTAAGCGTGACCATTACCAGCATTACGACATTGCTAGCCCCGTTCATGACACCTCTTTTGCTGAAGTTGTTAGCCGCTGAAAGCATCGACGTGTCGTTCTACGCCATGATGATGTCCATCATCAACTTTGTGATTGTGCCTATTGCACTAGGTTTGGTTGTGCGTCTGCTGTTGGGTGCTCGTGTTGCTACGATTACCCCCGTGCTACCTATTGTTTCGGTTGCAGGCATTGTGATGATCGTGGCAATTGTCGTGGCCCTCAATCAAGCTCGTTTGCAAGAAACTGGCCTAATCATCATTGGTATTGTGATCCTACACAATACGTTTGGTTATCTGTTTGGCTACATCATTGCCCGCATCATGGGACTAGGCTTGGCACAACGTAAAGCCATCTCTATTGAGGTTGGCATGCAAAACAGTGGTTTAGGTGCTGCCTTGGCAAGTAAACACTTTGATCCTATTGTTGCGGTTCCAAGCGCACTATTTAGCGTTTGGCACAACATCAGTGGTGCGATTTTGGCAAACTTCTACGCAAAGCTAAACGATAAGAAGTAAGTCATCCACTATGCTTTACGCTATCCCTATACGTAGCGTAAAGCACAGTAACGACAGCAAGGGGAAACTGGTGACAGCACCCCGTCATTAGGTACACTCCTTGCTGCTCCCTCAGTTACTACCCTGAATACAGTTCTCTCTTTCTTTACTGTCATGACCACTAAACCAGCTCCTTTGCTTAGTCTTAGTCTCTATGCGGCTGACGAATCCGTCACCCAGCAAGTGGCCGAATGGCTGTCGCCGTTGGTGTGCTCCGCTAACGATAATGGTGGCCACATTCACCTTATTGGTGACTTAGGTGCAGGAAAAACCAGTTTCACGCGTGCGTTTTTGCGACACGAAGGTGTAACCGGGCGTATCAAAAGCCCAAGTTATGGTCTAGTGGAAAGCTATAATCTTTCTAGCTTAAAGGCGTATCATCTTGATTTTTATCGTTTTAGCGATAGCCGAGAATGGTTAGATGCGGGTTTTCGTGATATGCTTGAAGAAAATGCTGTTGTGCTCATTGAATGGCCTGATCAAGCAGGTGCGTTGTTACCCACTCCCGACCTAACGATCACGTTTGACTATTGCGAACCGGGCAGGCAGATCAATCTCTCGGCCTACAGCAAGAAGGGGCAATCATGGCTAGAACTGATCAAAACAAAAATTCAGAATTTACCACCCAGAGCATAAACCGCCGACGCTTGCTGGCGTCCGCGTCCTCATTAATTCTTTTACCCATCATTCCACGCGTAGCTCACGCCAGTGCCATTGTTGCGGTGCGTACTTGGCCTGCTGACGACTACACGCGCGTCACGCTGGAAATGGATACCGAATTAAAGGCTGAACACTTCACACTAGAAAACCCGCATCGTATGGTGATAGACATTGAAGGTCTCACCATGAATAGCACGCTGCAAGAACTGGTGTCCAAAGTTCGCCCTAATGATCCTTATATCTCTACCATCCGTATCGCCCAAAACCGCGATAACGTGGTGCGTTTAGTGATGGATCTTAAACAACCCATTGCCCCACAGCTGTTTACGCTTAAACCGGTAGGTGAGTACAAATACCGGTTAGTGGTAGACCTGTACCCACGCGTAGCTGCCGATCCTCTGTTGGCATTGCAACAGTTTGACGATAACGACCCATTGGCCGGTGTGCTAGAAAGTTTGGCACAAAATCAGCCTGTGGTTCCGCCACCGTCCGTGCAAGGCCAAGAGGTACCTCGTATTGCTCAACCCACTACGCCCCCCCCTACTACAGCGGTCCCTCGTGTCAATCAGGTTCCTGGCCGCAACCGCCCTGTGCTGATTGCCCTAGACCCAGGTCATGGCGGCGAAGATCCAGGTGCGATTGGTCCTGGCGGCACACGCGAAAAAGACGTAGTACTGCAAATTGCGCAGCGTTTGAAGCGCTTGATTGATGCGCAGCCCAATATGCGTGCTTACCTCACTCGCGACAGGGATTTTTTCGTACCGCTAGGTGTGCGTGTACAAAAAGCTCGCCGTGTAAAGGCAGACCTCTTTATCTCTATTCATGCTGATGCATGGATCAAGCCCTCTGCACGGGGTTCGTCCATCTATGCCTTGTCCCAAAACGGGGCAACCAGTACTGCCGCCCGTTGGCTGGCCGATAAAGAAAACCAAGCCGACTTAGTGGGTGGGGTAAACATCGGTGGCCAAAGCCGTCAGGTGGCTGAGGTGCTGCTTGATTTGTCCACCTCCGCACAGATTAACGACTCCGTACGTGTGGGTTCTGGCATTCTCTCCGAGATTGGCAAAATCAACCAACTGCACAAACGTCAGGTAGAGCGCGCTGGTTTCGCCGTGCTAAAAGCACCGGATATTCCATCTATTCTGATTGAAACCGCCTTCATTAGTAATCCTAACGAAGAACGTCTGCTGCGCAGTGCTGGTCACCAAGACAAATTAGCTCAAGCGATGCTGTCTGGCATCAACGACTATTTTTCATCTGGCGTAGCCCTGGCAAACCACGGCTAACCTCTTTGCATACCATCGGAGATTTACATGAGCACTGAACCTGTTCAGCCGCAGCACACACCTCCTAACCCTAATGACTTGATCAATGCGTGGAAGTCACAGTTGCGCCCCGGTTGGTTAATGGGTTTGGGTGCCGCATTCGTGGTGTTGGGTCTGATTGCGTTTATCTATGTAGTAGGCGCCACCTTGGCTAGCGTGCTGTTTATTGGCGTGCTAATGGCCATTGGCGGTGCATTACAAATCGTGCACGCATGGAGCTGCAAAAACTGGCGCTCTTTCTTGTTTTGGTCTTTAAGCGGCTTACTGTATTTGGTAGCCGGTGTGATTGCGATCCTGAACCCCTTGGTAGGCGCAGAAGTTCTGACTCTGGTTTTTGGTGCCTCACTAATCGCTTCTGGTTTCTTCCGCTTGTGGGTGTGGCTGCAAAACCGCACACAAGCTGGCGGCGGCTGGATTGCATGGTCAGGCTTACTAACCTTGGTTGTAGGTCTGATTATTGCTGCTGGTTGGCCTACTAACAGCTTGTGGGTACTGGGTTTAATTCTATCCGTAGACTTACTGTTCCAAGGCTGGAGCATGCTGCTGTTGGGTATGGCACTAAAACGCCAATAAGCACCTAGCCTCATACAATTTGCCCCCATTTCTGTACCGCAACACGGCAAGAAATGGGGGCAAAATCTTTTCAGCTCTAGCTAGACTTGAGGCTAATAGCCTGTTTTATTTCTGCTGCTTCTCTGCACCACGTCGTACCAGCTTCCAAATTAAGCCACCTGCTACGGGTACCGCTGCCGCACTAATACCAATCAGCACAATGGTATTTAAATGATCTTTAATGAAGGGTACGTTACCGAAGAAATAACCCGCCGTGATCAAGCCCACAATCCACAAGAAAGCCCCCAAACTGTTATACAACTGGAACAGTGCTTGGTTCATGCTACCCACACCCGCCACGAACGGGGCAAAGGTACGGAACACCGGCAAGAACCTAGACAACACCAGGGTTTTGCCACCGTGTTTTGCATAGAAGGCTTGTGTTTTCACCAAGGCCTTACGGTCTAAAAAACGGGACTCCGTCGTGAAGACCTTAGGCCCTATATAGCGCCCTATGTAGAAATTCACGGTATTCCCCAACCATGCTGCCACTACCAGCAAACCACCCAACATGACCGGGTCCAACATGCCTGAAGCACCAAATGCACCGGCAATAAATAGCAGCGAATCGCCAGGAAGGAAAGGGAAAACCACCAAACCAGTTTCAGCAAATATAATAAGGAACAGGATTAGATAAATCCACGCACCATATTGCTCTACCCAGAGCCCTAGCGTTTGATCTATCTGCAAAATCATCGTCAGTATTTCAGGCATTGTTATCCAACGTCGTACTATATTTGGGGAAAACCAGACTATACAACACGTTAACGCCAAAATACGCCCCCTCACACTACAAATTACAGAATATGCCCGTTCGTCACTCTATCGCCGCCCTGCCTGATCTCTTGGTAAGTCAGATTGCCGCAGGTGAAGTTATTGAGCGCCCTGCATCCGTACTCAAAGAGTTGCTGGAAAATGCCTTAGATGCAGGCTCCAGCAACATCGAAGTACGTTTAGAAGGAGGCGGCATACGCCGCATAGCAGTTACCGACGATGGGCATGGCATTCCCCCCGAAGAACTAGCCTTGGCATTCACACGCCATGCCACCAGCAAAATCCGTAGCCTATCCGAGTTGGAGGCTGTAGCCTCTATGGGCTTCAGGGGTGAAGCTCTGGCCTCTATCGCTTCAGTAGCGCGCACGGCACTGCGTTCACGTACGGCAGACGCTGCCCATGCATGGGAATTAGAAGGGCAAAACCAGCAACACCCCGAAGCTGCCAGCGGTAATTTGGGTACCACGGTAGATGTACGTCAATTGTTTGACCACATCCCTGCCCGCCGCAAATTCTTACGCACTGAAAACACCGAATACGGCCACTGCGTCACCGCCTTAGAGCGTATTGCTCTGGCACGACCTGACATCAGCTTTAGACTGTTTCATAACGACAAAGCCACACGTCACTGGCGCAGCGGCTCTATAGAACAACGCATTCTGGATGTTTTAGGCGAAGAGTTCGTCAGCCAAAGCATCAACATTGGTCAAACTCAAGGTTTGATCTCGCTGCACGGTTTAATCATTCGCCCTGCACATGCACGTAGCCGAACCGATCAGCAGTTTCTATACGTGAATGGTCGCTTTATACGCGACAGATTAGTCAGCAGCGCGATACGACAAGCCTATTCCGACGTACTGCACGGCGATAGACAGCCTTCGTACGCGTTGTATTTGAATGTAGACCCCAACACCGTGGATGTGAACGTACACCCCGCCAAACATGAAGTACGTTTCCGCGAGTCAGGGGCTGTGTATAAGTTTATTGTGCAAACCTTGGGCGCTGCCCTGGCACAAAGCCAAGCTGAACAGCAAACACATGCTACAGATGATTCTGCAGCATCAGTCATGTCATTCCCTGCCGCCACGTCACCTACCTCTTTAGCGGGTAGCCCATCAGCCAGCTCTACTCCTAGCGCACCCTTACAACCTAGTTATAGACATCAAGGCCGCTTTGATCTGCAACAGAACTCCCAGCAAGGCGAACAGTGGCAAAAGCTTTATGCTCCATTACCGGAGCACACGCCCCCTGCCCCATTGTCTGAACCCATACCCAGTGTTGGGGCTGCCTTACCTGCTTCTGAGCCTGGCTCTGCGGCGGAAGAACTGCCGCTGGGTATAGCAATCGCCCAACTGCACGGCATTTATATTTTGTCGCAAACGCAACACGGCATGATTCTGGTGGATATGCACGCCGCCCATGAGCGCGTGGTGTACGAACAGCTTAAACAAGCGATGGATGCACGTGATCTACCCTGCCAAGAATTACTGGTGCCCATTGTATTTCAAGCCTCTGAAACCGATATGGCCTTGGTAGAAAACCATCAAGAAGCCTTGCAAGAGCTAGGTCTAAAAATCAGCCCTGCAGGCCCTACCGCCTTAGCCGTGCGCGCAGTACCTGCCTTGCTGGCCCGAGGTGATATCGAAGCCTTGGCTCGTCACGTCCTGCAAGACCTTAACAACATTGGCAGCTCAGCCCAGTTGACCCAACAACGCAATGAGCTGCTCGCAACAATGGCATGCCACGGTGCTATACGCGCAAACCGCCGCCTAACACTGGACGAAATGAACGCTTTACTGCGCCGCATGGAACACACCGACAGAGCCGATCTGTGCAACCACGGCCGCCCAACTTGGTTTTACTGGTCCATCGCTGATTTGGACAAACTTTTCCTGCGTGGACAATAGAACATGAGTACAGATACCTCACACCTGCCGGTCATTTGTCTGACCGGCCCTACCGCTGCGGGCAAAAGCGCCTCTACCTTGGCCTTGGCCAAACGATGGCCCATAGAAATCATTGTGATGGATTCGGCCACTATTTACCAAGGTATGGATATAGGCACGGCCAAACCTAGCCCCGAGGAACAAGCGCTAGTTCCGCACCACTTACTGGATATTCGTGATCCAGCACAAAGCTACTCCGCCGCTGATTTTGCAACGGATGCTACACAACTCATACATGAAATTTGGCAACGTGGACGCTACCCACTGCTTTGTGGTGGCACCATGCTGTATTACAAAGCGCTGCGCGAAGGGCTGAACAACCTGCCATCTTCCAACCCTGAAGTGCGTACACGTTTGGACGAGAAAGCGGCACAATTAGGTTGGCCAGCAATGCACCAACTGCTTGCAGAGTACGACCCCACCACCGCTGCACGCTTGGCGCCTAACGATAGCCAACGCATACAACGAGCCATGGAAATCTACGAGATCAGTGGTAAACCTATGAGTGCGTGGCTGCAAGAACAAGAGCGGCAAAAACCCAGTATTCCCTTTCACACGCTCAGTCTAGAGCCCTCTGATCGTGCATGGCTGCATGCGCAGATTGCATTGCGCTATAGACAAATGATTGATGCGGGGCTACTTGCCGAAGTACAGGCTCTGTATGCGCGGTCAGACCTAAACCCTACACTGCCGTCTATTCGCTGCGTGGGTTACAGGCAGTTGTGGTCACATTTGGATGGCGAATGCTCGCAAGACGACGCCATAGAAAAAGCCATTGCCGCCACCAGACAGCTAGCCAAACGTCAGTTGACTTGGCTGCGTAGTGATCCGCAACGGCTTAGTATGGACTGCTTAAATCCGCACAAGGCGGAATTGGTGGTGGACGCTGCCGCTAAGGTCTGGCCCACCGCCTAAGGTGTTAGACCATCAGCACTTGTGGCTGATCTGCAACCCTTTCTACGATCTCGCCCAAACGGTAAACCGTTTCACCTTGTTCGCTCAAGTGTGCTGCAACTACGTCAGCTTGAGCAGCAGGCACAACAACAACCATACCAATACCGCAGTTGAAAACGCGCCACATTTCTTCGTCGGCTACGCCACCGTTCTCTTGCAACCATTTGAACAGTGCAGGCATTTCCCACGCATCGCGCTGAATACGTGCGGCGGTGTTTTTAGGCAGAACACGAGGAATGTTTTCCAACAAACCACCACCTGTGATGTGTGCCATACCTTTGATGGCTTCACGGTGTGTGGCCAACGCGGACAGCATGGATTTCACGTACAAGCGTGTAGGTTCCATTACCACGTCAGACAATGAGCGGCCATCTAGCAGGTCTGTAGGCTTCGCATTAGCGTGGCTGATGATCTTACGGATCAACGAGAAACCGTTGGAGTGTGCACCGCTAGATGCCAAACCCAACACCACATCACCAGCTTCAATGTTTTGACCAGAAATGATGTGTGACTTTTCCACAGCACCCACTGCAAAACCTGCCAAGTCGTACTCGCCTTCTGGGTACATACCAGGCATTTCTGCAGTTTCACCACCAATCAATGCACAACCGGACAGCTCACAGCCTTTGGCAATACCTGCGACAACTTGTGCAGCAGTATCCACTGACAAAGTTCCACACGCAAAGTAATCCAGAAAGTACAATGGCTCAGCACCCTGAACCAGAATATCATTAACACTCATGGCAACCAGGTCAATACCAACGGTATCGTGGCGTTGCCAGTCAAAAGCCAAGCGTAATTTGGTACCGACACCGTCAGTGCCAGAGACCAATACGGGCTCTTTGAGATGTTTAGGTACCTCGAACAGGGCACCAAAGCCGCCAATACCTGCCATGACGCCAGGGCGCATGGTTCTAGCAGCTAAAGGTTTGATGCGATCAACAAGGGCATCCCCTGCGTCAATGTCTACCCCAGCATCGCGGTAGGTTAATGATACGGATTGATTGTTTGTCATGAGAAAAGCCGTGGGATATGTAAGAATTACAGGTTGGATGAGATTGTACGACACATGAACCAACAACTGATTCTGGATATTTCTCCAACCCCTACACCAACACTGGATAACTTTGTTATCGGTTCCAATCAGGAAGTGTTAAACGCCCTGATGCAGTGTCAGTCTGGTCGCGCCATTTATCTATATGGCGCGCCTGGGGTTGGTCGTACGCATTTGCTGCAAGCCATGGCTGCGCGTCATCACGGAGTCTATTTTAGTGCTTCTGACTCTATTGCGCAGCTAAAGAAGCTAATCTCGGCTGAATCCTTCACCCAACCACTGGTCGCTATTGACAATATCGAACAATTCAGCGCGGCAGGACAAGCTGCAATATTTGCTCTGTACAATCGCTGGCGCGAGTGCGCAGCATCCAGCCAAGCCTTTATTATCCTTGTTTCTGGTGAGTTTGCACCACTAGCCACCAAAGTACGTGAAGACTTACGCACAAGGCTAGGCTGGGATTTGGTATTCCGATTACAACACTTATCGGATGCGGAACGCGAAGAAGCGCTGCGCACCCGTGCATTAGAAAAAAGTTTGCACCTGACCCCAGAGGTCATGCATTGGGTATTAACCCACTATGAACGCGACATGGGCCAGCTCATCAACCTGATTGATGCTCTGGACCGTTATTCCCTAACGCGCAAACGGCACATTACCCTGCCGTTGCTCCGAGATTTACTGGCCGAAGGCCTTCTTTCTGTTGAGTAGCTATGAATACCCCAACCAATCTGGCACTTTTTGATCTGGACCACACTCTGCTCCCTTTGGACAGTGACTATCAATGGGCCGAATTTTTGGCACGCACGGGTCGTGCCGGTGATCCAGAAGTCGCCAGACGCCAAAACGAAGAACTGATGGACCGCTACAACCAAGGCAACCTGACGGCAGAAGAGTCCGCCGAGTTCATGCTAGGGCTGTTAAGCAACACACCACGTCAAGAGCTGCTGACATGGCAAGCCGAGTTCATGGAGGAAGTGATTCTGCCTTCCATCACACCTGCTGCCTTAGACTTGTTGCGTTACCACCAACAACAAGGCCACTTGTGCGCCATCGTCACAGCGACTAACGAATTCGTCACTACCCCCATCGCTAAAGCCTTAGGTGTTGAGCACCTGATTGCCACATTAGCCGAAGAACGTGATGGTATTTACACTGGTAAACTAACCGGCGTGCCTAGCTTTAGAGAAGGCAAAATTACCCGTGTAGACCAGTGGCTGCACGAACTAGGTTTACAACGCAACAACTTCGACCGTATCTGGTTCTACAGCGACTCCAGCAATGACCTACCTTTGATGGAACTGGTCTCGGATCCTGTGGCTACCAACCCTGGCGAAGGCCTGCGTCGTATAGCTCACGAGCGCAATTGGGCCGTGCTAGACCTGTTCGCACAGTTAATGGATGAAAAATCCTAATCAACTCACATGCTGAAACGAACAATAAAAACTTTCGTCGCGCGACTTTTCGCCGCACCAGCTAAAGGCCCTAAACGGTTGGGTCAATCCCAGCACGGGATTGATCCTGACCTCGTGTCTCGCCATGCTTTCAAAGTATGCGAAGTGCTGCAACAACATGGCTACGAAGCCTATGTAGTAGGCGGCGCTGTGCGCGACCTGATCGCTGGCTTGGAGCCCAAAGACTTTGACGTGGCCACCAATGCCACGCCAGAGCAAATACGCCCGCTATTTAGGCGCGCTCGTATCATTGGCAAACGCTTTAAGCTGGTGCACGTGGTCTTTGGTAGAGAAATCATCGAGACCTCTACCTTCAGGGCAGGAGACACCCAAAAGCAACAAACAGACGCTCATGGCCGCATTCTGCGTGATAACGAGTACGGCGAACTGCTGGATGATGTAAACCGCCGTGACTTCACCTTAAATGCGCTGTACTACGACCCCATCACGGAAGAAGTGATTGACTACCACAACGGTGTAGAAGATCTGAAAAACCGTGTAGTGCGCATGATTGGTGACCCCGAAACTCGTTATCGTGAAGACCCTGTGCGCATGCTGCGCGCATTGCGCTTTGCTGCCAAGTTAAACGCCAGTATCGAGCCACAAACACATCAACCCATTCAAAAACTGGCATCACTCATCACAAATGTGCCTGAGTCCAGACTGTTTGATGAAATGCTGAAGCTACTGGAATGCGGCCATGCCCTGCGATGCTTAGAGCAGTTGCAGCAAGAAGCATTAGTACCGTACCTGTTGCCGTTTTTAGAGCACAGCTTAGCAGAGCCTGAGCAACGCTTGTTCTTGGAAATTGCGCTGGCACGCACCGATAGTCGTGTACGTAGCGGCCGTAACACCAGTCCTAGCTTTGTGTTCGCTGCCTTGTTGTGGAAAGCTGTGCAAGAGCAATGTGAAAAACGCATCAAAGCAGGCTCGCCACCGATGCAGGCATTATCTGAAGCCAGCGATATCGTGATCGAAGAACAAAGTCGCGTACTGCCTATTCAGCGTCGTTATCAAGGCGACATTCGCGAAATCTGGTTTATGCAGCCACGTTTTGAGCGGGTCAATAACCGTGCCATCTGGCGCATGATAGAACTGCCTCGCTTCCGTGCTGCGGTTGATTTCTTGCAGTTGCGTGCCGAAGCCAAAGAAGTAGATAGCATCATGGCTCAGTGGTGGATGGATTTAGCTGATAGCCAAAATACAGAAACGCGCGCCGCTATGATAGAGGCCCGCCCTACTGCACCACGCAGCACCAGTACTAGCACCCGTCGCCGTCGCGCACCACGTAGACGTCCAAAGAACACCGCCTCGCAGGACACCACATCAAATGAGTAAAACACTTGCCTACATTGCATTGGGTGCCAATTTGGGCGACCCCATTGGCATGCTGCTGGATGTGATTGATGAGCTGCGCGAGTTGCCTGGCTGCTCTAACTTGGAAAGCTCGGGTTTTTATAGCACCAAGCCATTTGAAGCATCAGGCCCTGACTTCATTAATGCGGTAGTCAGTCTGCACACTACGCTTAGCCCGTTAGAGCTGTTGCATGCATTGCAAGCTTTGGAAAAAAAGCATGGTCGTGTACGCACTGAACACAATGGCCCACGCACGCTAGATCTGGACTTATTGGTGTTTGGTGATACTCAAATGGACTCCCCTGAGCTCACTTTGCCACATCCTAGAATGCACCAGCGTGCGTTTGTGCTGTACCCCTTGGCTGATTTGGCTCCTACGCTGAAGCTGGCTCAAGGCACAGTACAGGACTTGCTGCCTAGTGTGGCGGATCAAGGGGTTGAAGCCTTAGATATGGGGTTTGATGACGCAGACGACGATTGATTCATACGTCTGCGCTGTTCCCTTTTGCTAGTCTTAGACTGCTAACGAAGCCCTGGTGTGTTGCTGGGGCTTTGTTGTTTGAGGATGAGTTCGTTGATCAAATTGAGAGACGGTATTCATCGCACGCGCTGTGGGAACTGCAGGAAAGCTTTTTGTGATTTGAGACACCAAATCAAAACAGTTTCCTCTCCGTCCCCACGACTGTATTGGACAGTGCTAGGCTTACCACCCTTTCTTAAGCGGACTCAGGCTACGGCAGACAGTCATCAGTAAGCAGGCTAGGCTGTTACCCCCTTTCACACATGTGAACCACACATAAAAAAACACCCCAGCATTACGCATAGGGTGTTTTCATAAGGACGATGTGTTTCCACATTCGCCCTTAATAGCAACTGCACATACTTACACAGGAACCACGGGGATTTCTGCGATACGTTTGCGCCATACTGCTGGACCTGTTTTGTGTACCGATGTACCTTCGGAATCCACCGCCACAGTCACTGGCATATCTTTGACTTCAAACTCGTAAATGGCTTCCATGCCTAGGTCTTCAAAGCCCACTACGCGTGCTTCACGAATAGCTTTGGACACCAAGTACGCTGCGCCACCTACAGCCATCAAGTAAGCTGAACCGTGTTTGCGGATCGCTTCAATCGCCACTGGGCCACGTTCTGCTTTACCAATCATGGACAGCAAACCGGTTTGCTCCAACATCATGTCAGTGAAGCTATCCATACGAGTCGCTGTGGTTGGGCCTGCTGGGCCAACGGCTTCGTCACGTACTGGGTCCACAGGACCAACGTAGTAAATCACGCGATTCGTGAAATCCACGGGCAATTTCTCGCCTTTGGCCAACATATCTTGGATACGTTTATGAGCCGCATCACGACCCGTCAACATTTTGCCGGACAGCAGCAACGTTTCACCCGGTTTCCAGCTAGCGACTTCTTCTTTAGTCAGCGTATCCAGGTTCACTTGCTTAGACTTGTTGTAGTCAGGCGCCCAATGCACGTCTGGCCACAAGTCTAGTGAAGGAGCTTGCAAGTGTGCTGGGCCAGAGCCATCCAGCACAAAGTGTGCGTGACGTGTGGCTGCACAGTTAGGAATCATGGCCACAGGTTTAGAGGCCGCGTGTGTTGGGTAGGTGTTGATCTTCACGTCCAACACGGTAGTCAAGCCACCCAAGCCTTGCGCACCAATACCCAAGGCATTCACTTTTTCGTACAGCTCAATACGCAGCTCTTCCAACTTATTTTGTGGACCGCGCTGCAGCAGCTCGTACATATCAATGTCTTCCATCAGGGACTGCTTAGCCATCAGCATGGCTTTTTCAGCCGTACCGCCAACCCCAATCCCCAACATACCAGGAGGACACCAACCTGCGCCCATTTCTGGCACCATGCGCAACACCCAATCCACTAAGGATTCGCTAGGGTTCAACATGGCAAATTTAGTTTTGTTCTCGGAACCACCACCTTTGGCTGCCACTTGTACATCCACTGTAGAGCCAGGCACCAGCTCTACAGAGACAATACAGGGCGTATTGTCGCGGGTGTTTTTACGAGCAAACAACGGATCGGACAGTACCGATGCACGCAGACGATTATCTGGGTTCAAGTAACCTTGACGCACACCTTCATCACAGGCTTCTTGCAAGCTGCCTTTGATGTCAAAACGCACATCCATACCCACTTTCAGGAACACGTTCACAATACCGGTGTCCTGACAGATGGGGCGATGACCTTCTGCACACATGCGTGAGTTGGTCAAAATTTGAGCGATGGCATCTTTGGCGGCAGGGCTTTCTTCACGTTCGTATGCGCGAGCCAAGTGCTGAATGTAATCGGCGGGGTGGTAGTAGCTGATGAACTGTACGGCATCAGCAATGGACTGTATTAAGTCCTGTTCTTTGATAATCGTGGTCATATGCTTGTCTTCTGTTCAAATAAAAGCCAAAACGTCTTATCCGGTTATTGTACTTGTCCTGCCTCATCTCGCGTAGAACAAACACAGTCTCTGCCCCGTCAGCGCTCAAAACCAGCTAAAATGGAAGAATTTTGGCAGTACATCGAACCATAGTCTCTATACCCTATGCTTACTTTCCAGCAACTGATCCTTACGCTTCAACAGTATTGGGATAAACAAGGCTGCGCTTTGCTACAACCCATTGACCTTGAGGTCGGCGCCGGCACTTCCCATACAGCAACCTTCTTACGTGCTATTGGCCCAGAGCCATGGAGCGCTGCGTACGTGCAGCCTTCACGCCGCCCCGGCGATGGTCGTTACGGCGAGAACCCCAATAGGCTGCAACACTACTACCAATACCAAGTAGTACTGAAACCTGCGCCAGAAAATATTGTGGATCTGTACATAGGTTCGTTGAAAGCCTTAGGTATCGATCCTAAACAGCACGACATCCGCTTTGTGGAAGACGACTGGGAAAACCCAACGTTAGGTGCATGGGGCTTGGGCTGGGAAGTATGGCTAAACGGTATGGAAGTCACCCAATTCACCTATTTCCAACAAGTAGGCGGCTTGGACTGTGTGCCCGCTACCGGCGAGATCACCTATGGTCTAGAACGTCTGGCGATGTATATCCAAGGCGTGGAAAGTGTGTACGACTTGGTGTGGACTCGTGATGCGCATGGCCGCACGGTGTACTACCGCGACATCTACCATCAAAACGAGGTAGAGCAGTCCACTTACAACTTCGAGCACTCTAATGCGGCGATTTTGTTCCAACACTTCCAAGATTACGAAAGTGAAGCCAAACGCCTGATCGAAATTGATCTGGCCTTACCTGCTTACGAACAAACGCTGAAAGCTGCACACACCTTTAACTTGCTGGATGCCCGTGGCGCCATCAGTGTGACCGAGCGTGCTGCTTACATTGGCCGTATCCGCAACCTGTCTCGCGGTGTGGCACAAGCCTACTATGATTCACGTGAACGCCTTGGTTTCCCTATGCTGCCAAGCAGCGCTGCGGAGGCCAAATAAATGACCATGACGCCAAACGAATCCCGCTCATTGCTGGTTGAACTGCAAACAGAAGAACTGCCACCAAAAGCACTGAACAACATGGGACAGGCCTTTGCTGACGGTCTGCTCAAAACACTGCGTGAACAGCATTTGGTAGATGCTGACGCAACGGTGACTGCCTACGCTACACCGCGTCGTCTGGCCGCTGTGATCAGCAGCGTCAAAGGCCAAGCCGATGACCAACCGTTTTCCGAAAAACTGATGCCAGTTAAAATTGGTTTGGATGCTGATGGCAACCTGACACCAGCACTGAGCAAACGCTTGGAAAGCAAAGGCTTGGGGCACCTAACTGCGCAAGATCTGCACGTAGAATCCGATGGCAAACAAGATTGCTTGTTCGCTAAAGGCATGGCCAAAGGCGCTGCATTGGCAGAAGGCCTGCAAGCCGCGTTGGACTACAGCATTACGCACCTGCCTATTCCTAAAGTCATGCGCTACCAATTGTCGGATGGCCAGACTAGCGTGCGTTTTGTGCGTCCAGCACACAGCTTGATCGCTCTGTGGGGCGATGACGTTGTTGCCGTTAACACATTGGGTCTGCAAGCTGGCCGCTCCACTAAAGGCCATCGCTTCATGTGCGAAAGCCTGATTACCATCCAAAGCCCAGAAAGCTATGTAGGCCAACTGGAAACCGAAGGTAAAGTGATTGCGTCTTACGCTGATCGCCGCGCTCGCATTGAAGCCCAACTGCAAGACGCTTGCACACGTCTGGATGCTAGCCTAGGTACAGATCCTGAAGTGGTAGAGCTACTGGATGAAGTGACCGCACTGGTTGAGCACCCTAGCGTCTACGTAGGCCAATTCGATCCTATTTTCTTGGAAGTCCCACCTGAGTGCTTGATTCTGACCATGCGTCTGAACCAGCGCTATTTCCCACTGTTTGACCCTAAACAAGGTACGCTGACCAACCAATTCCTGATTGTCAGCAACATGCAGTTGGATGATCCATCCAACATCATTCAAGGTAACGAAAAAGTGATTCTGCCACGCTTGGCAGATGCTCGCTTCTTCTTTGAAACCGACCGTAAACAACCGTTGGAAGAGCGTGTTTCCAGCTTGGAAAACAGCGTTTACCACAACAAACTGGGCTCACAACGCAAACGTGTAGAACGTATGCGCACCATCATTCGCGCTTTAGCCGAACGCTTGGGTGCAGATGTGACCTTAGCTGATCGTGCTGCTCTGCTAGCCAAAGCCGATTTGAACACCAACATGGTGGGTGAGTTCCCTGAGCTACAAGGCGTTATGGGTGCCTACTACGCGGCAGCTGATGGCGAAGATGCTAGCGTCATTGATGCCCTGCGCAACCAATACCAGCACCGTCTAAACAATGCTGTTACCGATGCTAGCTTGGTATCTGCGCTGTTGTTCTTAACCGAACGCGCTGAAACCTTGATGGGGATTTGGGGTATTGGCTTGGCGCCTACAGGCGAGCGCGACCCTTACGCGTTGCGTCGTGCTGCATTGGGTCTGATCAGTGCCTTTGAACAGCTAGAAGCTGGTGGGTACTTGGGTGATATCGCCCAAAGCCGTTTGGACTTAAACGAGCTGCTGCAAATCGCTGCACAAAGTTTTGAAGAAGGCGAACTGGCGGCTAGCACATTGGCTGAAGTACAAGACTTCATCTACGAGCGCTATAAAAACCAGTTGGTTGCTAACGGCCACGACCGTAACGTCGTTGAAGCCGTGTTGGCACAACAGCCACCACTGCAACAAGTGCAAGCCCGTATTCAAGCATGTTCCGAATTCGCTGCCCTGCCCGAGTCGCAAAGCTTGGCCAGCGCTAACAAGCGTATTGGCAATTTGCTGCGCAAAGCAGAAACCGAACTCCCTCAGATAAATAAAGATTTATTTTCTGAGCCTGCAGAGGGGGATTTACATCTCTTTATGCAACTTGTCGCCCCTAGTGCTGAACAAGAGTTCTTAGCGGGTAAGTTCAGTGCTAGCTTGAAGACCTTGGCTAGATTCAAAGAGCCTGTGGACAACTTCTTTGCTGACGTCATGGTCATGGCTGAAGATCCTGCGGTGCGTAACAACCGTTTGGCTCTACTGCAAAAGCTACACCAACTGATGAATCAGGTTGCTGACATTTCGAGGTTAGCGGCCTAATGCTCGCCATACTGGATCGTGATGGAGTCATTAATTATGACTCCAGCGCTTTTGTGAAAAGCCCTGACGAATGGCAAGCGTTACCTGGTAGCTTGGAAGCCATAGGACGACTCTCTCAAGCGGGCTGGAAAGTTGTAGTTGCGACTAACCAGTCTGGCTTGGCGCGAGGGCTTTTTTCCATGCAAACCTTAAATGCTATACACCTGAAGATGCGCCGCGAGCTGGCCAAATTCGGTGGTGTGATTGACGCTATTTTTGTGTGCCCGCATGGTCCAGATGATGGCTGCACCTGTAGAAAGCCATCACCCGGTATGTTTCTGGATATCGCCAGACGCTACGAACACCCGTCTTTGCAAAATGTAGTGACGGTAGGTGATTCGCTGCGCGATCTGCAAGCGGCATCTGCAGCCGGCTGCAAAACGTGGTTAGTAGAAACTGGGAACGGACTGAAAACCCAAAAAAATGGCGGTTTACCAGAAAGCTGCATTGTGCGGCCCAATCTGGCCGCCGTGGTGGATGACTGGTTAGGAACTTCTACATGCTGATTTTACGCGCCGTACTTTATCAGCTCTTTTTGCTGATTACCGTAATCCCCTACTCCATTTTGTGTTTGTTGTGGTCACCATTGCCACTACGCTGGCGCTACAAGCTCACCGCTGGCTGGCCACATCTGGCCGTATGGGGAGCCAAATACATTCTAGGTATACGCTGGCAAGTCAAAGGCTGGGAAAACCTACCTGATGGCCCTGCCGTGCTACTTTCCAAGCACCAATCAGCATGGGAAACCATGTTCTTTTGCGGCTACCTGCCCAAAGACGTTTGTTTCGTCTACAAGCGCGAACTACACCGTGTTCCGTTTTTTGGCTGGGGCTTAGCGCTGCTGCGCATGATCCCTATTAATCGCAGCAATGGCCGCGATGCCATGAAGCAAATCGTAAAAACAGGGCAAGAGCGCTTAAACGAAGGTCGTTGGCCGTTGCTGTTTCCGGAAGGTACACGCATCCCTCCAGGTGAAACGGGCCGCTACAAGCAAGGCGGCGCCATGCTAGCCTGCCGTACCAATAGCATGGTGATACCTATTGCTCACAATGCAGGTGAATGCTGGCCTCGTAACGCATTTATTAAAACACCCGGTTTAATTACCGTATCGTTTGGCCCTGCCATTAACCCAGAAGGCATGTCGCAAGCCACGCTTAACCAAGCCGTAGAAGATTGGATTGAAGGCGAAATGCGTGTACTGAACCCTGAACGCTATTCGTAGCGCTATGGCCCAGTTGCCCTTATTTAATGATGCGTCGGCTACCCCTACCAAAGCGGTAGCGCCACGCACCACAGACGCCACACCTACTCTTCCCACCCTTAGCAAACCCGACCGTTTACCTGCAGGCACCAGTTGGCATATGCATACGGTACAAGGGCAAGAGCTAGGTTATTTACTCAAGCGCTCTAAACGCCAATCCATAGGCTTACGCGTTAACGAACAAGGGCTAATCATCACCGCCCCCACTTGGGTTTCCTCCGCACAAGTACACGATGCGCTGGAACAAAAATTCCCTTGGATAGTACGTAAGCTGTTGGACTGGGAAGAGCGCCTACAGCAATTGGCCTTAGGCCAAAGCCAATGGTGTCATGGTGGTAGCATTCCTTATTTGGGCGTGGCTATCACCTTGCAAGTAAACCCCAGTGCCTTGAAAACCACGTTTAGTGGGCAAGCCCATGCCCCCTGTGCTGGCGATACCCTTACCCTACCTTTGAGTCTAGATGCACAAAGCTCACGAGTACAAGATTTCGCCCAAATTTGGCTACAAGAACAAGCACGCCAGTACTTTATAGAAAGACTGGATTACTACACCAGTAAATTAGGTATTCCCTATAGCGGTTTGCGCTTAGCTAGCCCAGCCAAGCGTTGGGGCTCATGTAGCAGTGACGGTATGATTATGCTGAATTGGCGACTCATGCACTTTCGCATCGCTGCGGTAGACTATGTAATAGCCCATGAGGTCGCTCATCTTAAAGAGATGAATCACAGCCCCGCTTTTTGGCGGGTAGTAGAACAACTCATGCCAGATTATGTAGCGGCCAGGAACCTGCTCAAAAAGCACCATCCTGACACGCTCCCTTTACTTTAACTCTATGGAGTCATTCACTATGCGCTTGTTACATACCATGCTGCGTGTTGGCAATCTTGAAAAGTCCCTCGCCTTCTATACTGACGTGCTAGGCATGAAACTGCTGCGTCAAAAAGACTACCCAGATGGCAAGTTCACATTGGCTTTTGTAGGTTATCAAGATGAAAGCGAAGCAGCCGTACTGGAACTGACTCATAACTGGGACACAGACAGCTACGATTTGGGTAATGCCTATGGGCACATCGCCATTGAAGTAGAAGATGCTTACGCCACCTGTGCGGCCATTAAAGCCAAAGGCGGTAATGTAGTGCGTGAAGCAGGTCCTATGAAACACGGCAATACCGTGATTGCCTTTGTGGAAGACCCTGATGGCTACAAAATTGAGCTGATCCAAAAATCAGGTCGTAACGACTAAGCTCATACACAGGCCTTTATTGGCCTGTTTTTTCGTTTTCTTCTCACACGCTATAGATGCTAAACATACTCTGGTTCAGTTTCTTTCTGATCGCCGCCATTGCTGCCCTTTTTCAGTGGCTGTGGATAGGTGACGCCGATGTGTTCAACCGTATGGTGAACAGCCTGTTCCAGATGGCCGAATTATCGGTCAGCATCATGCTGATATTGTTTGGCACATTAACCTTGTGGATGGGTTTTTTAAATGTGGCCGAACGCGCTGGCATCGTTGAAAAACTAGGACAATGGTTAGCCCCCGTCTTTAAACGCCTCATGCCAGAGGTCCCCGCCGGACACCCCGCTTTAGGGCTCATCACACTGAATTTTGCGGCGAATGGTTTGGGTTTAGATAACGCTGCTACACCCATAGGTTTACGGGCAATGCAGGCCTTACAAAGCCTGAACCCCACCCCAAAAACTGCCACCAACGCCCAGATACTCTTTCTGGTGCTCAATGCGTCATCGCTGACGTTGCTGCCAGTCACCATTTTCATGTACCGCGCACAGCAAGGTGCGCCTGACCCTACCCTGGTGTTTCTGCCCATTCTGCTAGCAACATCCGCCTCCTCTTTAGCCGGCTTGATCAGCGTTGCCATCATGCAGCGCTTACGCTTAACAGACCCTGTGCTGCTGTTAACGATCTTAGGATTATTAGCAGGTATGTCGGTGTTTATGGCCTTTTTGGCGACGCTTAGCACAGCAGCCATCAGCAGCTTATCTTCGCTACTCGGTAATCTCAGTCTCTTTGTGATTATCTTGCTATTTCTAGGTGTAGGTGCGTGGAAACGCATTCCTGTCTACGACAGCTTTGTGGAAGGTGCTAAGGGCGGTTTTGCGGTAGCACGTGACCTGCTCCCTTACTTGGTAGCCATGCTGTGCGCCATAGGCGTATTACGCAGCTCTGGAGCGTTAGATATGCTCCTAGATGCCATACGGTGGGGGGTCACCAGTTTAGGCATGGATAGCCGCTTTGTAGAAGCCCTACCTACTGCTCTAGTTAAACCCTTCTCGGGCAGTGCTGCCCGTGCCTTGATGCTAGAAACCATGAACCATCATGGCGTAGACAGCTTTGCTGCATTACTCTCTGCCACCATTCAAGGCAGCACAGAAACCACCTTCTACGTGCTAGCGGTGTATTTTGGTTCCGTAGGGATAATTCGTAGTCGCCACGCTGTTGGGTGCGCACTGTTTGCAGATGTGGCCGGCGTGATTGCAGCCATTAGTGTCTGCTACTGGTTTTTTGGCTAGGCTTTTTACAGCCTAGCCTGTGTCAGATTAGCTGGTAATACCGCGCTCGGTCAGCGCATCAGCCACAGCAATAAATTGCTGTACGCTTACTTCACCTGGGCGTGCCGTAGGTGCTATACCTACGTCTTCCCAAGGAATGCTGTCAGCCCATTTAGCCCAGCTACCGCGTAGCATTTTTCGGCGCTGTGCAAAGCTTGCAGCTACCAATTGCTCGAACAATGACGTATCTTTGGCTTGAGGTCTATCCTCAGGCAAAGGTCGCATACGCACAATGGATGACACCACTTTGGGGGCAGGATCAAATGCCTCTGGCGACACATCGAACAACTTAACCATGCGATAACGTGATTGCAGCATCACCGACAAGCGACTGTAATCGCTGCTGCCAGGTTTCGCCACCATACGATCCACCACTTCACGCTGCAACATAAAATGTTGATCACGCACCAAGTGCGCAAACGACATTAGATGAAACAGCAACGGGCTGGAAATGTTATAGGGCAAGTTACCCACAATGCGTATATCGTCGCCCCAGTCGGAAAAGTCCACCGTCAATACATCAGCTTCTGTAATCGTCAGTTTCTTGGGACTAAAGCTATTACGCAAGCGATGAGCCAGATCCCTATCTAGCTCAATCACATTCAAATGGTCTAAGCGCTCCGATAATGGCCGCGTTAACGCGGCCAAACCGGGACCAATCTCAATCACTTTATCGTCGTGGCGTAAATCTATCGCCCGCACAATATCATCGATTACGGAAAGATCATGCAAAAAATTCTGTCCGAATCGCTTGCGGGCTTCATGTTTAGCCATGCTGTTTACTGCTCCGACGACAACGCTTTCTCTAAGCGATTATCTATATATACACTACCGCGCAACTGGCTCAGCCAGTCATCCAATGCAGGCTCTACGCGCTGTTCGAACAAGTGCTGACGCGCCTGCATGCGACGGTACTCATTTTCCATATTTTTGGTGCGTCTATCATCTACACGAATCAAGTGCCAACCAAACTGTGAACGTACTGGCTCACTCACCTGACCTGGCTGCAATGAATCCATAGCTTGCTCAAACGCCGGCACGGTTTCACCTGGAGTTAACCAACCCAAGTCACCACCTTGCGGCGCAGTGCTATCTTCAGAGTTACTGCGAGCCAGCACCTCAAAAGACTCACCCTGATTAATACGCTGTTTCAGTTGCTCAATACGCTCTTTAGCCTGCTCGTCATCACGCACTTGCGACAACTTGATTAGGATATGGCGTGCTTTTGTTTGCGTAACCATCATAGGGCCTTGCTCTGCAGGCGCGCCAGATGCTTGGCCATGCCCTAAGGAAGGATCTACGTTATTGTCTTGCCCCCCGTGATGCGTCACTTTCAGGATGTGATAACCCTGCCCACTGCGCACCAAACCACTAACTTGGCCAGAAGACAGATCTTTGATGTTTTCAATGAACAGATCAGGCCAACCCGTCAAAGGACGAATACCCAGCACACCACCAGTCAGTGCTTCGGGACCTTCAGAGGCCGCCGCAGCCACACCCGCAAAGTCTTCACCCGCTTTCACACGTGCCAGCAATGCCTCTGCCTTCAAACGCTGATTGCGTTCGGTGTTGCTGTCCGCACCCTCAGGTACTCGCACCAGAATCTGTGCCAATTCAATGTATATGGGGCTCGCCGCAGCAGAGGGCTGAGTCACAGCAGTATTACTACGCGCTTGCACGCCTTGGCTTTTCAGATAGGCATCCACTTCTGCATCACTGATGTAGATACGCTCATCCACCATACGTTGACGCAATTGATCTAACAGCAAGTCATGGCGTAAGGTTTTGAGGTACTCATCCCACGTCATGCCTGTTTTGGTGATTTCTTGGCGCAGTTTTTCAGGGGTGAGCTTATTACGCTCAGCCACCATTTTCACGGCATTTTCCAAAAACTCAGGCGTAATCACTATACCCAAGCGTTTACCCTCTTGCTCTTGAATAGTCTGATCAATCAGTCTATTCAACACCTGCAAACGCAGCGTTTCTTGATCGGGCAGAGGAATATTCTGCGCCTGCAACTGCTTAGCAATTACGGCTGCCTCACTATCCACCTGACGTAGCGTAATCACCTGAGAATCAACAATCGCGGCAATACCATCGACGAAGCGGGCAGAACGTTCTGCGGGTTGAGCGGTCTGCTGGGCTCCCGCTGTCACAGCGAACAGCGTAGACACCAGAGCCAGACTTCCTGACAACACAAATTTAGAACAGCGTAACCGCATCTTTATTCATACCTCTCGAAGGTGGTTGTTTCTGTGCTAGTTGGCGTAATGGACTCGTATCCCATAATGCGATTACGCAACATACCCATAGGATCAGGGCCTATGCCTCCTAGCCCCGACAGTTCTAACTGAAAGAATACTGCCGAATTACTTTTATCTGCAGATACCGCATAACGTTGTACGACAAAACGCGCTGCCCAACAGCACTCACCTTTGTACTCTAAGCCAAAGATGGTTTGTGTACTACGTTTTTCCTGCAAAGAATAATCCACGCGCCCTAAGGCAAATACCTTATTAGTTAATGGCCATTGCGTGGTCACTGACACCCGTTCCCTGCCATTATCATCCACACTAGGATTTTCTCTGAAATAGTTCGGGTTATCAAAGGCTCTAGGGTCACGCTCGTAACGATATGATGCAGACAAAGTCGCCAAGCGCTGTGGCTGCCATCTAAAACCTGCACTCAATCTGTTCGTACGTCTAGACTGCGGATTGAACTGGGCATCAGCACGTAAGCTCAACGTATCCGTCAATGCGGCACCGGCACCAAACAAGTAATCTGATCGACGTCGTGTTTCTGGGTACTCATTATTAGCTGTATTGTGTAAAAACACTTTTTGATCTTCAAAGTACAGACGTTGCGCCACTTGCAACATCATGCGCTCTTCACCAGTCTCTGCATCCAACCAACGAGAAGTCAGCCCCAGCGTTAATTGGTTCGCATTGGCAATCCTATCCCAACCACCACTGTAGATGTTTTCACTAAAAGCCTGAGAGAAGTTAAAGGACGCTACACTAGTGTCAAAGACCGGCAACATGCTCTGATCTCTGTAGGGCACATACAGGTAATACACACGTGGCTCTAACGTTTGTATAGCAGCATTGCCAAATAAGCTAGCATCCCGCTCAAAATACAGGCCTGAATCCACTGAGAACAACGGTAATGCACGGCCTTTACTGCGTGGATTATTGCGTGAAGCATTACCCATTGGCAATGCACTCCACTCAGTATCATATTGACTCACATGCAAGGACGCTTTGGGCGTAATGTAGCCATATGGTCGAATCATAGGATAACTGACCGAGGTCATTGACGACATTCTCGTTCCGTTCGGTGCTACCCGAACTTTTCGGTAATTCTCAAACTCTGATAACGTACCTGAATAATAGGGCATTTCAAATTTAGTGATCGCATTCTCACTGACCACATCAAAACCGCCCCAGTTATAGCGCGCCCCATGTAAATTCAAACTTGGCAGTTGGTTATACTCAGGCGTTCTATAGCCAGCACCTGCGTCTTGCAATGTCTGATATTGTGTTACCGACAAGGAGGCATTGAAATACTTAGCACCAGACCAACTCAATACTGCCGAACTCGCTAAACTATCAATATTGGAATTACCCAAATCAATAGACGTCAAATCGCGGAAATAGTTATCGTCCGACACGCGGTTATACCGTGCGCTAAATCCAAAACCGTAGCCTAAACTCTGACGATGCTGCGTAGACAACATCCAGCGCTGCTCGCGAGTTTTACGGTCACGATTCAAATATGAACCATTAATTTGACCTTCGTAGGTACGGCCTAAGTACCTGAACTCACCATCCAATTGCAAACCGCGCTTAGAGTAATTACGCGGTGTCAGCGTGGCATCGTAATTCGGGGCTAGATTGAAGTAATACGGTAAGGCCAATTCCAAACCGCTGTTACTGGTGTAGCCATATATAGGGGTCAAGAAACCAGATTTTCGCTCTTCTCGCAGCGGGAATGAAAAGTACGGCGAGTAGAAAATAGGTACGTCTTTGAAATACAGCACGCTGTTACGTGCTACACCTCGGTTTTCGTCTATGTACAAATCGACGGTAGGGGCCTTGATGTACCACGCGGGTTCAGGACACGGACAACCGCTATACAGCACATCATCCAATTTCATGTGGTCGCTGTTGTAAATCGTACCGGCTTCCGCTGTACCCGAAGAACCACCCGCCAACCAGAAGTTCATTGCGTCTAATTCGCCCTCTTCTGATTTCATGTTGTAGTCGATGCTGGGGCTACGCACAATGCTGCCTCCGCGCATCAGCACGCCATTACCGCGCACCTTCACATCACCAGTGTTCCGGTCGTAACGGATCTGATCGCCCTTACTAACGGAATCTATACGACGCACTTGTGCATCGCCCGTTAACACCACTTCACCGTTTTCTTGATTTTCTAGCTTGTCACCAACCAAGAAGGAGGTCATGTCATCATCGGCGACATGGCGAACCTGCAACGCAGGGGAGGCTTGCAAGGAGGGCTGTTTCGCCCCCACTTTGACAGGCATTACGGCGCACGTCAGAGAGCCTAACAACAATAAATGAAAACGTCTGACCGCTCGCACCGGATCCGTATCCCCAGGAAAATAGAATTACACTAAAGTAATGGTCGGCCACACTTTTGCTGGCCGTGACCCGTTATTATAGATAAGCTCGCCCGATACGGCAGCGCTATTCGCCTTTTTTCTTGCAAATCTTTGTTCTTAGCCCATGGATGCCACTTCAAACCTCACCAATGACACCCGTTATCAGCTCTTGTTAAGCTGGCTGCAATCATTGGACTGCGTTAACGACCTGCGTCTTGATACGCTGCGCCCTGCCTCTGGCGATGCAAGTTTCAGACGTTATTTCCGTCTGGACAGCCAACATGGCACCCTGATTGTGATGGATGCACCTCCGGCTAAAGAAGATACTGCCGCTTTTGTGGATATTACTCACAGACTCGCCGCTCAAGACCTCAATGTGCCACAAATCCTAGCCAGCGACGTCGCACAAGGCTTTTTGCTCCTGAGCGATCTGGGTCAAGATAACTTTTGGCATGCTCTGCAAAAAGGCTTAGACAACCAAACCATCCAAAACCTGTACCGTGGAGCAATCCAAAGCTTGGTACAGCTACAACAAGCTGACAGCACAGGCTTACCGCACTATAACGAAGCTCGCATGCTGGAAGAGTTACAAGTGTTTGAAGAATGGTTCATTAATCAACACTGCAACACCTCCCTGACCGAACAAGAAAGCAAAGCACTACAAACCTGCTTTGCCGCGCTAGTGAATGACAACGTGAATGTGGCACAAGTGTTTGTGCACCGTGATTACCACACTCCCAACCTGATGATGCCCACAGACGATACGCTGCGTCCTGGCGTGATCGATTACCAAGATGCTGTACTTGGCCCTATCACCTATGATTTAGCATCGTTAGTCATGGATGCCAGACACACATGGGATGAAGAGCAACAATTGGATTGGGCTATTCGTTACTGGCAAGCGGCCATACACGCCAACCTGCCTGTCAGTCGTGATTTCGCTGAGTTTCACCAAGCTTACGAATGGATGAGCGTACAGCGTAACCTGCGTATTCTGGGGGTATTTTGCCGCTTATCTATTCGCGACGGTAAAGATTGGTATTTAGCTCACTTACCTAGACTACAGGCCTACATACGCCAGGTCTGCAGCCGCTACGAAGAACTATTTCCTATACGCAAAGTGTTAGACCGCATTGAAGGCCGTCAAACCGTATTGGGGGTCACCCTGTAATGAAAGCCATGATTTTGGCAGCAGGCCGCGGCGAACGTATGCGGCCTCTTACTGACCACTGCCCCAAACCACTATTACGCGCCGGCGACCACGCGCTGATTGAATGGCACATTCTGCGCCTACAACGCGCCGGCATTACTGACATAGTGATTAATCACGCATGGTTAGGTGACAAAATCGAGGCTCAATTAAAAGATGGCAGCCAATTCGGCGTGCATATTCAATACAGCCCAGAAAACCCTGCCCTAGAAACTGCTGGCGGCATCCGACAGGCCTTAACGTTACTGGGCGATGATCCTTTTCTGATTATTAACGGTGATGTATTTACCGACTGGGATGCCCAACACGCTTTTGCCGCTGCAAACCATTTGCAGCACAGTGAACTATTGGGCCATCTATGGATGGTAGAGAACCCTGAACACCACACCAAGGGCGATTTTTACCTGCAAAGTCCACGTAAACTGCTCTCGGAACATCCCCTTACAATTTCGGATAAAACGCTTACGTACAGCGGTATAGCGTGTTACAAGCCCGCCTTATTTTCCTCGCTACCTGTGGGTCAGCCCGCTCCACTAGGGCCTTTGCTACGACAAGCTATGTCTACACAACAACTGACTGGCGAGTTACTAGTGGGCTCATGGACCGATGTAGGTACCCCTGAGCGCTTGGAAAAAATTTCCCGTCAGCTTGGCTCGCTGGAATAGGCACGTTATTATCAGTATTCAGATCAAAACCTGACTTGTCAGGTGCCCACTCACCCGCAGATACCTCTCAGTCCATGCTCGGTTCCAAACGCCCCGTATTCAGACCTACCGCCTACGATTACTCCCGCAGAAAACGCCGCATTCCTCGTTGGTTGGTACTTATGCTAACCGGCGTCATTATCGGTGCGGGCGGACTATTATTCATTCAAACCAGCTACGGCCCTACTCGTCTGACAGTAGAACAATCCGAACAGCTGCACTTTGACTTAAATAGTGCCAATGCTGAAAATCAGCGTTTGCAATCACAACTTGGGCAAACCACTCGCGAACTGGAAGAAATCCAAACGCGTCTAAAATCCCAACAAGGCTCTCTGGATAATCATGACCAGATCGTAGAGGCGCTGAAAAAAGATATTGATCTGTTTGCAGATGCCATGCCTGCCGACCCACGCGGTACGTCTCCTGGTATACGCTCCGCATCGTTCAGCACCAACGATGGCAAGCTGAACTACAACATTTTGCTGATGCAAGATAAAGAGCAAGCTGACCAAACCTTTACGGGTGAGATGCATTTCAACATCCAAGGCCGCTACCCCAACGGCCGCACAGGCTACATTGATTTGGACCCCATCGAAGTTTCTGTAGGCCGTTACGCCCACCTTATTGGTGACGTTACTCTGCCTGATGGTGTAAGCCCACGCCAAATCACTATCCAGATTTTTGAGCCTGGTAACAAACGCGCCAAGGCTATGCGCATCATCAATATCCGCTGATCGCACTACTCTTCTCGCGCGTAACAAAAAAGGGCCTTTTACAGGCCCTTTTTTGTTAGCTCCTACCCTGCAGCACCACGCTGTGACAAAAATATGCACAACGCGACTGTTTCCCCTTATGCCACGTGCTGCAAGAAGTCTTGCAAACGCTTGCTGGGTGGATTACTTAATAGCTCTTCAGGGTCACCATCGTGAGCAATTTTCCCTTGATCAATAAATATCAAACGACTACCTACTTTACGAGCAAACTCCATTTCGTGTGTCACCACAATCATGGTCATGCCCTCTTCAGCCAAATCCTGCATCACCTTCAACACTTCGAAACGCAGCTCAGGATCCAACGCCGAGGTAGGCTCATCAAACAACATCAGCTTGGGACGTATAGCCAAGGCCCTAGCAATGGCCACACGCTGCTGCTGCCCACCCGATAACTCACTAGGGTAGTGGTTCATCCGCTCGGCCAGCCCCACCTTGGCCAAAAGCTCTTCCGCTTGCTTCTTGGCCTCTGCTTTAACCACCCCACGCGTATGCACAGGACCAAACATCACGTTTTCTAACGCTGTTAATTGTGGGAATAGATTGAACTGCTGAAACACCATGCCAGCTTCTCGGCGCAGTGCTCGCACTTGTGCTGGACGATCCAGCACACTCAATCCATCCACCACAATGTCGCCCTCATCAATACCCTCTAAGGCATTGATGCAACGTAGCAGTGTGGATTTACCCGATCCAGACGGGCCCACAATCACCACCACTTCGCCTGGCACGATCTCGAGATCCACACCGTTCAATACTGTGTTATCACCAAAACGTTTAATGACTTGCTTGAACTCTACGATTTTCATCTTCTGCTCCATCACACCACACGCAAGCGACGTTCAACCGTACGCAAGATCAGCGCAATAATCCCTGTCAAAATCAGGTAGATAATGGCCACCGCACCCCAAATCTCTACAGACCTGAAGTTTCCGGCAATGATTTCCTGCCCTTGACGAGTAAGCTCAGCCACACCAATCACAATAAATAGCGATGAGTCTTTAAGACTGATGATGCACTGGTTCCCCATAGCGGGAATCATACGGCGCCATGCTACAGGCGCAATAATGTAAATCAGGATTTTATGAAAAGGCAGACCCATTGCCTCACCGGCCTCTTGCAATCCTTTAGGTACAGACTGCAAGGCCCCGCGCACAATTTCCGCAATATAAGCACCCGAGTTCACCATCAAGGTGAAAATCGCCGCTGACTCACCATCAATGCGCATACCCGCTAATAATGGCAAAGCGAAATAAATAAACATCACCTGCACCACGATGGGGGTACCGCGAATCAGCAGCACATACGCCTTAGCGATCATCGCCAGTATTTGTATAGGTAACGTAGATAGCTTTATAGGCCCTTTTACATAGGTAGTAATCACCCCTGTCACAAAACCCAGCACTGAGCCACCTACCAGCCCCAGCACCGTAATATAAAGTGTCATCTTGGTGCCTTCCCATAAACTGGGCAAAGCGTTCCAAATTACAGACCATTCAAATGTCACCGTTACACCTACTTAGTGTGTCGTTACCGTCAGTACAAACCGGAACGTGATAAACAAAGAGCGGCCCTGATTTAGCTGGCCGCTCTGGAGTTGCAATACTGTCACCTAAGGCTTACTCAGGCTGTTTGCCAAACCATTTTTCGTAAATAACATCGTAAGTGCCATTTGCTTTGATCGCTGCCAAGGCCTCGTTCACAACGGGTACCAGTTCGCTACCTTTAGGGAAAGCAATACCGTAGAAGTCACCGCTTTTCACTGCACCAGTTACTTTGACGTGGCCTTTACCGCCTGTTTGCGCGTAGTACTGAACGTTAGGCGTATCGTGCACCACCGCATCTACACGGCCAGTAGCCAACTCCAAGAAAGCATTATCAATATTCGGGAACAGTTTCAGTTTGGCGCCTGGTACCTCACGATTCAGATAGTCCACCGTTGCTGTA
This sequence comes from Paenalcaligenes sp. Me52, assembly GCF_050487965.1. NCBI lineage: Bacteria > Pseudomonadati > Pseudomonadota > Betaproteobacteria > Burkholderiales > Alcaligenaceae > Paenalcaligenes > Paenalcaligenes sp. Me52. The sequence continues at coordinate 410,005 of NZ_JBKQFO010000003.1, forward strand.
CCAATTTTCACGGCCACTTGCTTGCCATCTAAGTCAGCAGCGCTTTGAATACCATCGGTATCTTCACGCACCAAAATAGCTAAACCGCTTTCATAGTAGGGGTCAGAAAAATCAATGACCTGCTTACGGTCATCTCTAATGGTGATACCAGCAAGCGCCACATCTACGTTACGTGTTTGCAGGCCAGGAATAATGCCGTTGAAATCCATAGGCTGCAGTTTGTATTGCAAACCGGCCTGCTTAGCGACGGCATCCCATAGATCAATATCGAACCCCGTATATTTGCCATCTTGTTTGAACTCAAATGGTACAAACGCTGTGTCTGTAGCCATGATCAACTCTTTGCCTTGTGCTTGAGCACCTAATGGCAGTGCCATCAGTGCTGCAGCAGCCAGCCATGCTTTGATAGTGTGCTTCATGATTGCTTGACTCCTACTAGGGGGATATAAGTATCTGGCATGCATAACGCCAAACTTCACTACACCGTAGAGCAATTGGATAAATCGCTGCTACAAAGAGTATAACTATAGTAATAAAAGGCCCATCTTTTGTATGGAGAATAACCCGCATCTTTGATAGACATCACACTATTTAACTTTTAGGCATAAAAAAAGCGGTGCATTGCTGCACCGCTTTCTTACAAAATTGTTTCTACATATTAAAACGCAGGAACAATTGCACCTTTATATTGCTCTTGAATAAAGGCGCGAGTTTCTTCGCTATTCAATGCTTGAATCAGCTTTTTCACAGCCTCTTTCTCTTCATTGCCAGCTTTAACCGCAACCAAGTTTGCGTAAGGTGATTCAGCACCCTCAATAAACAATGCATCTTCCAATGGATTCAAATCAGCTTCCAATGCATAGTTAGTATTAATTAGAGCCATATCCACATCAGGCAATATACGCGGTAATGTAGCAGCTTCAATTTCTTTGAATTTTAATTTCTTAGGGTTTTCCGCAATATCTCTGGAAGTAGCCAAAATATTGCTAGGATCTTTTAATGTGATCAACCCTTGTTGCTGCAATAACAGTAAAGCACGAGCACCATTAGATGGGTCGTTAGGCAGTGCAATCAATGCACCTTCTTTTAACTCATCTAATGTTTTGATTTTTTTGGAGTATGCGCCAAACGGCTCTACGTGTACCAAACCTACAGAAACCAGGTTGATATTGTGCTCACCGTTAAAGGTATCCAAATAGGGTTTGTGCTGGAAGAAGTTGGCATCAATAGCACCATCCCACACCTGCTGGTTAGGCTGTACATAGTCTGTGAATACTTTGATATCCAATTCCACACCCTCTTTCGCCAATTGTGGAGCCACAAACTCCAACAATTCAGCATGAGGAACTGGCGTAGCAGCTACGCTCAGTTTTTCAGCATTTGCCAACGATGCACCCAGCCCCAACGCTGTTACCAATGCACTTGCCACCAATTTTTTCAGCAACATAAAAGCTCCTTGAAAGAAATTCAATAGGGTTAAGCGATGCGCTTATTCATGCGCGCTACCAACTTATCTCCCCACACCTGCATTAACTGTACCAACACCACCAAGATAATGACCGTCACCGCCATCACATCAGTTTGATAACGTTGATAACCAAAACGTAGCGCCAAGTCACCTAGGCCACCACCACCAATCACACCCGACATAGCGGAATACCCCACCAACATAATGGCGGTCACCACAATAGCCGCTACCACGCCAGTTTTTGCCTCGGGAAGCAATGCCATCACTACCGTCTCACGTGAGTTTGCACCCATAGCACGGCTCGCTTCCAGCACACCGGGATCAAGCTCTTTCAACACGTTCTCTACCAACCGTGCAAAAAATGGCGCAGCACTAGCAACCAGCGGTGGAATAGAACCCGCCACCCCTAATGATGTACCTGCCAACACCCGTGTGAGCGGAATCATCACAATCAGCAGAATTAAAAATGGCACGGAGCGCAGAATATTCACCACCAACGACAAACCCTGATACACCCCATTGTTTTGCATCATTTGTTTAGGACTGGTTAAAAACAGCAGCACCCCCAGCGGCAAACCAATAATAACGGTGAACACCAATGATGCCCCTGTCATTAAAAGCGTATCCAGCGTTGCCTCTGCCAGCAACGGCCAATCTAAATTAGACCAGTTCATGCTCGCAGCTCCTCGTATTGCACACCCAAACTATCCAACATGCTTCCTAATTGCAGTTGCTGTTCGGCTTTTCCTTCTACCGCCACCACCAACTGCCCGTACGGCACGCCTTTAATGCGACTCACCGCCCCCTGCAAAATACTAATATCCAAACTCAGGTCACGGCTAACTCTACTAATAAGAGGCTGCACAGTAGCATCACCCTTAAAGCTCAAGCGCATAACCCTACCGCTTACACCTTGATCCATAGAGCGCCAGCCATCTGTATCATTACCACTTTCTGCCAAGAGACTTTGCGTAGCGGCATGTTGTGGGTGCAAGAACACATCCAGCACATCGCCGCTTTCTACTACCTCTCCAGCCTCAATAACCGCCACCCTATCGCACACTTGCCGTATCACATCCATACTGTGCGTAATCAATACAATCGTTAAACCCAGCGACTGATTAATTTCTAATAGCAAACGCAAAATAGATTGCGTCGTTTCTGGGTCCAATGCTGATGTCGCCTCATCACACAACAACAACTCAGGTTGGTTAGCTAACGCTCGCGCAATCCCTACTCGCTGCTGCTGGCCGCCTGACAACTGTCTGGGGTATTTATGTGCATGCTGCTCTAAGCCTACTAGTTGCAACACTTCCTTAGCTCTAGCATGCTGTTGTGCTTTATTTAGCCCAGCCAATTTCAATGGGAAGCACACATTCTCTAAGATAGAACGCGATTGCAACAAGTTGAAATGCTGAAACACCATACCTATTTTTTGACGAATGGGTCGCAACTGCTGCTCTGTTAACGAGGAAATGCATTGCCCTTGAAAACTCACTGAGCCATTTGTTGGGCGCTCTAACATATTCAATAGACGAATTAAGGTGCTTTTACCCGCACCACTACGTCCGATAATGCCAAACACCTCGCCGCGTCGAATATGCAGATTAATGTCATGCAATGCGATCACTTCTTTATTGGCGCTGGTATAGCGTTTCTCTATTCTTTCTAACCTAATCACAACGTGCTAGCCACCAAATAAAAACACATTGAACTCAGATAGCCTTTTGGCAATTCCATTCAGTGTGTTGTATTAATCTACCATAGTGTTTGTATTCAAAATCATTTTACTTATAACTAAAAAAACTAGTAAATAAGCACCAAAATGACGTAAATAAACAGTTAAATTACTAAAACTGAAATTATTCACACCAGTTTCAAAATACAAACAAATCTCAACTTAGTATGCAAATCATTTCAATTTTGTATAACTAGGTTAAGATAGCTTAGCGTTTTGCTTGTAATACCGCCCATTAACCCGTTACGTGAGATTAATATGCAAGCTATAGTTACACGCGCACTTTGCGACCATTGTCTAGATTTGCCGGTAGCTGTTCCTGGCACTCATCCCCATGCCTTCATGAAAAATGGAGAGAGTTATGTGGAACGACACAATGCAAAGTGGGAGGGTCCTTTCCATTGTTCCGTATGTCAAACCATCTGGCTTCACCGCAAGAATCAATGGGGAGGCTGCGAAGGATTCAGACTAAACCCATAAAGCACATATAACTATAAAGATTCACCTGTTTGTTACAAGCCAAACTTAGAAGTTTTTTCTCAAAACTCAAAAAACAGGCAAAAAAAAAGCCCCTTTTCAGGGGCTTATTTTCAGCTACTTTCGTAGCGAAGTAAATCAAATTTGGTTTACTTCATGAATTCGACTGGTGGGTCGTGCGCGACTCGAACGCGCGACCAACGGATTAAAAGTCCGCTGCTCTACCAACTGAGCTAACGACCCGCCGAAGAATTAAATTATGCCCCAGCTGTACTAGTGCGTCAAGCACTTTCTACGAATATTTCTTAAAAATACGATTTTTTTTATTCAAGACTGTAAAAATCGTATTTTTACTGTTTGCATAAACAGTAAACCACAACCATCCCGCTATAGCGCAGCAAGATAATCGTCAGCAGCAAGAGTGCTAAATCCAGCAATTGGAGCTCTCCAACGCCATCTAACTCTGCAATCTAACTGTAACTGCACAGTAAGCTGTCACCGAACTTACGTTTAGCTTCTAAATGTTTAAGATCGCGCATACTCTGCGGAGCATTTTCTACGCCTTTGCCATCCTCTAAGCCTGTTTTACTATATGCCCCCATAGTTGGCTCTCAGGCCGGAACAGCAACTGAGCCGGATAACCTGTCCCTCTCTCTAGACAACGGCATAGCTCTTCCATCTGCCCCCTTCTATATAGATAAAGCATGCCACCTATATAGAGAGCCGCGTCTCTATATAGTGATAAAGATCGCCGTACTCTCATCACACACCATGAAAAATGCCCCACTGATTGGATAACCAACCAGTGGGGCATTTTTTCTATCGTGCTATAGAGTTCTATAGTAGGTAATTATCGTGCACGCGAAATACGTACTTCAGCACCACGACGTTTCACCTCTAGACCTTCTGCCGGCAGAATCTTCAACCCTTCCAGCCCTTTGATATAACTAGAACCCTGCATCTGCATGACACGAATCTTGTTACGCATCACTTCAGGGCTGTGTTCAGGCATACCAAACATCCACACCTCTTCCAACAGTCTGGCCGAGTTGAATTCACTGGTGTTTTTTACCTCAGGCCCTAAGCACAGCATATGACCTTCACGGCCAAACACCGGCAATCTATCCAAACCTGCCGTGACCGTCCACGTAGTACCACCCTCGTAACGCCAGCCAGTACTCAAATCCCACCATGCGCTACCAGCAGGTAAATACACTTCTAGCTCTTCACCAGGTTGCAAGAACGGGGCCACCAGCAACGCAGAGCCCAACATATATTGCGTATCCCATTGCTGTGCAATAGGATCGTCAGGAAATTCCAATGCCATAGAACGCTGCACTGGCAAACCACAACGCACAGACTCTTCGATAATACCTAATACATAAGGCACTAAACGGTAGCGCCAGCGTAACCAGTGCTGCACCAGCTCTTGAGTTTTTTCATCAAACGCGGAAGGCAGCAATGCAGGAATCGCTTGGAAACAGAAGTTGGCAGAAAACACCCCCATCGCCAACCAACGCACATACAACTCTGCACTCATGGTGTCAGTAGGCTGCTCCGCATTACCTAATTTATGCAACTGTGCAGTCACACCACTGTTACCCAATGCCAATGCGGAACGCAAAGAACGTTCCATACCTTCCCAATCATTGCTCACATCCGGGCCCAGCTGCATACTGTAACGCTGTACACCAGGGAACAGATTAGTGCTCCAAATTACACCCTCTTGCGGTGTTTTATGGCCAGCAAAAGCCTCAAACAATGCCTGACGTACCAAAATAGGATATACCGTACGCAGCAAAGCCCCTGATTCACCACCACGTGCGGTAATGCTATCTGGGATGTTGTAGCTCACTGTGCATACCGGCGCGCCCAACCCTTCATCGTAGTTTTGACGCTGACGTTCAACCCACATTTTGAATACATCTTTATGGGTCAGGTCCAGCAAACCAAACGGTTTACCTGCACTGTTTTCGTCACCTTCAAACTGAAACGCCGCACCGGTATCGTCATCAATCAACAGCCAGCCGCGATCCTCCCACTCTTCAAACAGCGGGGTATCTACAATCACGCCAGGGAAAGTATGGGCCGCCAATTGCACGCCAGATTTTTCTATCTTCGCGCTTAAATCACGTCCATCTTGCACGCGTGTTTCATCCCAAACAAACAGGGGACGATCTGGCATAAAACCGTATAACGCAGGCGCAGCAGCCATCACACCATCTAGACCCACACCGTTATCACCTAGCGTTGTTGCCAAGTTCAGCGTGTCTTCAATGGACTGGTCAGCCGCTTGCTGCAACCACACGCCCATAGGCCATACGCCAGGCTGACCTGCGCGGCCAGTTAGCGCCGTGTATTGATTGAGAATTTCTGTAGGAACACCGGCAAACAAGAATATATCCAGCATAGGGGCCGATGCACGCACGCTATAGCGTCCATCTTGCTCTACTGCCACATTATGCTCGACGCGCTCCAGTGTGTTCACATAGACGCCCCAGCCTTTGGTGCTCCATAGCAATGGCAATACACGATGCTCTGGCAAATCAGACAACAGTTGTTGACCGTCACGACTCAAGCTTTCTTGACTGTCGCCTAAGCCGTACAACACATCATCAGCCTGCAATGCAAAAGCGGCATTCCAACCTTGCTGCTCTTCTTTTTCGTCTTGCCACACACCCGATGCAGCCAACTGCAACAACAGCTCGTCGCCTTTGTAGAGCGCAAAAGAAAAAGGATTAGGCGTTAGCACCAGCGCGTACTCGCCCTGCTCTAAACGCCAGCCACCATCTTGTTCTACAGTTTCTTGGGAGAATTCACCTACGGCATCTTCCCGCACTAATAGCATTTCGGCCTGCTGCTGCGCGCGCAGGCTGACTTTTTCTGGCTGTATATGCTTTAGGCCACCAAAACGCAGCCTAAATACACCAGGGGAATGCGCTTCCACACGCAGGATTTGATCTGTCTGTTCAGCCTGAAAATCCGCTACAGACGGTTTATTGGCAAGGTTACTTTGAAGATTAAACAATTGCGTCACGTCAGCAAGGTGAGTGTTGGACGACACAGCACGATCCTCGGGCACTGCCCAACAAGGGAATAAAGTGTCTATTTTGACGTATTTTTGCTACAAAACCAAATCTAAAAGCAAAAACACCTAAATTTCGTTCATAAAGTTTCTATTATCGCAGACCCAGCGCTCGGGATAAATCCCTCTCTAGCAATCGCGGCTCATTATTCCACGCTGCGGCCAAATCTTCCGCCAAAATTGCGCTCCACGCAAAGCCGTTTGAGCCTAAACCAGAAATAATCCCGAGGTTCTGATCGCCGCCTGCATATAAGGGCAAATGATCTTTAAGTGCCGCCCTATAACCAGCCCAACCACCCTGTATAGAAGCAGATGCCAACCACGTTTTCCAGCGCTGCAAGGTTTCTCGTATTTCGTGGTGACCTTGTTCAGTCACCTGCGCTGGCTCGCCATTTGCACCATAGGTACTACCTGCCGTGCACAGCCCCTCTACCTCAGGCAATAAATAGCCCTCGCCCGCCACTATATAAGTAGGCTTTTTAGCCATTTCTGATGCCACAAAGTAACTAACCTGCCCCGGCAACCGCTCCATTTCTTCAATATAGGGATAGGCTTTATTGGCATGCACACTGTCTGGTAATAACGAAGACAGCTCACCAGCCACGCACAACACCACGGCATCGGCATGAAGCACTCCTGTCTCAGCGCTATCTGTATCTACTATGGCACACCAGCCCGTCTCTGAAGCCTCTAACTTCAGTACTTTGGTTGGTAGCAAACCAATGTTGGGGTGCGTTAACAGTCGCTCAATCAACTTATCTGGCTGCACCCGCATGGCGCTAGGGAAATACAGCCCTCCGTGCGCAACGTCGCCCCCCACGTGTTGAGACATAGCCTCCACATCTAAATACTGTACCCAAGCATCTGGAAAGCCCAACGTCTCTACCGCTTTACGGCCAGCTAGATCTTCATCAGCATCCACAGCTACGCGCACAGTCCCTAAAGGCAAACAATCCATTGCCTCGGCGTGCTGCCATTGTCGCGCAGCCACCAACATACCTGCACGACTTAATCGCATACGCGGCGCGTCATCCACACTCAGCAATGGCGTCATGGCAATGGCCTTATGCCCCAAGTGCGATGCACCCGCTCCACCTTTCAGTATTGGGTCCACTACAGTGACATGCGTGCCTCGGCGCACCAATGCAGCAGCAGTGGCTGCCCCGGCTATTCCGGCACCAATAACCATTACATGTTTAGGAATAGCATTAGGCTGTCGCCCTAATTTCTCGCGCAGCACGCCACGTATCATTTCACGTTTATGCGCAAACCCCGGTATTTTTTCTATTAGAAAACCAGCATCTCGCAGGTCTCGGCGTACCTGACCTGCACTACACCAACTCGCCACAGTCGCCCCTTTGGCCGACAAACGTACGAGTTGACCAAACAACCGTCGTGACCACATCTGTGGATTTAAACGCGGAGCAAAGCCGTCCAAGAAGAACGCATCAATTTGCGCATCCAGCAGTTTGGCTTTTTGCTCTATATCGCCAAACACCAATGTCAACGTCACGCGTTCGTTTTCAAAATACAGTCTATGTATGCCCGGCAACAACTCTGGCCACTGTGCCAAAAGCTGTTGCACCAGCGACTGTAGTTCGGGGCTAGCGTGTTCATGCATACGTGCCAAATCATCACGCTGGAACGGGTGCGCTTCAAACGAGACAAAGTGCAAACGCTGGCTACGATCGGAGTCACGCAACCAGCTCAACCACGTCACTAAAAAGTTATTGCCCAACCCAAAGCCCGTCTCACAAATACTAAAGTGAGATCGTCCTTGCCAACGCTCAGGCAGCCCATTGCCTGCTAAAAACACATGCTGTGTTTGCGCCAGTGCGCCTGCCGTAGAATGGTACACATCACCATATTGCAAACTCTGTGCTATCCCCTTCTGATTAAAAGAAGGTGTAGCCGGCTGTAGTTTTTGAAATCCGCCCGTCATGTTAATACGTTTTAATACACAATAAATACATGAAACAAACATAGGTTAACGTCTAGCTATGCTCTCTTCTACACGCCTTCCCCTCAGCGATGCGCTCGCAACAGCGGTTCGTGCTGCACATGCGGCAGCCAGCATTTTACAGGCCCACGCTGCACACCGTGATCGTTTGATCATTGATACCAAAGCCAAGAACGACTTGGTGTCTCAAGCCGATAGAGATGCGGAAATGGCCGCATTGGAAATTCTACGTGAACAAACGCCAGAGTTTGGCATTGTGGCAGAAGAAAGCGGTGGTGACAGCAAAGGGCTGGCCACATGGTACATAGACCCACTGGACGGCACCACTAACTTCTTGCACGGCATTCCTCACTACGCGGTGTCTATCGCGTTGATTGCACACCCCGGTTGCATCGTCGCTGGCGACACCCCAGTTACTTGCGACACGCCTGTGGTCGCTGTGGTGTACGACCCTAACCGTGAAGAGCTCTTTACGGCCATGTACGGCACTGGCGCATGGTTAAACCAACAACGCTTGCGCTGCACAGACACTGACAATCTGGATAACGCGTTGCTGGCTACTGGTTTCCCATTCCGCGACTTCAGCTTTGCCGATCACTATCTACCCACACTGGAAACTGGCATTCGCCGCACACGAGGCATTCGACGCAACGGTGCCGCCGCACTAGATTTAGCGTGGGTGGCATGCGGTCGTTTTGATGGATACTGGGAAATGGGGTTAGCACCTTGGGACGTCGCTGCAGGCACACTAATCGTGCGCGAAGCGGGTGGCATTTGCCAAGACATTTTTCAGCAGCAACCTTGGCCCTCCACCGGACACGTTGTTGCCAGCAACGCCCCACTACACAACGCTTTGCAAGAAATGATCAAACCGTGTTTAGGGTACACACCACAGCGTTAAACAGGGCGAAAAGCCATTAGGCATGCTACCCTATGGGGTTCACAGATTTACTCTTAAAAGGCTTTGTCATGAATCTGCTTGACCCCATTGTTGCCTGGCAAGACGACATCACAGCCATTAGGCGCGACTTGCATGCTCATCCTGAGCTGGCCTACGAAGAACACCGCACGGCAGACACCGTAGCGCACTGGCTAACAGAATGGGGAATAGACATACACAGAGGCCTAGCAGGCACTGGGGTTGTAGGTATCATCAAAGGAAACCTAGGCCCTGGTCCTAGCATTGGTCTGCGCGCCGATATGGATGCGCTACCTGTGCTTGAGCAGAACGACTTTGCCCACGCCAGCCGTCACGACGGCAAAATGCATGCTTGTGGCCATGATGGCCACACTGCCATGCTACTCTCCGCCGCACGCTACTTGGCTTCGCACCGCGAATTCACAGGCACCGTCTATGTGATCTTCCAACCTGCCGAGGAAGGTTTTGCAGGTGCTCGCAAAATGATAGAAGAAGGCTTATTTACTCGCTTCCCTATGGATGCCGTATTTGGCATGCATAACTGGCCTGGTTTGCCTGCTGGCGAGTTCGCCGTGCACAAAGATGCTGTTATGGCTTCTAGTAACACGTTCAGTATACAAATTGACGGTAAAGGTGCACATGGCGGTATGCCACATCTGGGGGTGGACCCCATTACCGCAGCGGCTCAATTAGTCATGAGCTTGCAAACCATCGTTAGCCGCGTCGTAGACCCGCTAGACCCTGCCGTACTCAGCGTCACTCAAATTCATGCCGGTTCTGCTGACAACGTCATCCCCACCTCAGCCGTATTGCGCGGTACGGTACGCACACTCAGCAATGAGGCGCTGGATATCATCGAAACACGCATGCGCGAAATCATTGAACAGAGTTGCGCTGCTATGGGCTGCCAAAGCACATTTGAGTTCGATAGACGCTACCCACCCACCATCAATCACGCCAAAGAAAGTGCTATTTCTGCAGACGTAATTCGTAAGATGGCTGGCGATAATGTGCTGCACCAAGATCTTCCCCCATCTATGGGTGCGGAAGATTTTGCATTCATGCTGCAAGAACGCCCCGGTAGCTATATCTGGATAGGTAATGGTCAAGGCGATCACCGCCTTTCTGGCCACGGTTTAGGCCCCTGCATGTTGCATAACGACAGCTATGATTTCAACGATGAAATCCTTAGCGTCGGTGCTAGCTACTGGGTACGTTTAGCCGAACATTACCTTAAGCCCTAACCCCCATTAACAAATGTTTCACGGCAAGAAATTGCCCAGCCGTTACAATACAGGCTCTACGTATGCCGGAGAGAATCATCGTGCCCAAAGCCTCCCAACCCTGTAGTTTGCCCCCAGACGACAAGCATGCCATCTTGCGTGTGGTGCCCATGCCATCCGACGCCAACATGTATGGCGACGTTTTTGGTGGTTGGATTATGTCGCAAGTGGATATCGCTGGTTCTATCTTGGCCGCACGACGCGCCAATGGCCGCGTAGCGACCGTTGCGGTCAACGCATTTACCTTTACACAACCGGTATTTGTGGGCGACCTGCTTAGCTTTTACGTAGACATTATCAAAACCGGCCGTACCTCCATTACCGTTTCGGTAGAGGTGTACGCAGAACGCCAACGCCTGCAACATGAAGTCGTCAAAGTAACAGAAGCTACGTTGACGTATGTTGCTACCGATACGAACCGCCGCAGCCGCGAACTTCCCCCTCTAGACTGAAGGTATAGCCTATGACTGGATCTGTTCAAGAGCGCACCAGTCCAGCCGTCCGCCGACTTGACCCGGAGGATGCGCAACTTGCTCTACAAAAACTACAATCCGTATTAAAACGCCAAGAAGTTGTAGAAACCTTGGCGCAGCGTCAGCACGAAGGTTCTGACCGTGAAGACCTACTTGCTAACCTGACACACCGCAGGCACGAGCAAGAAATACGCAGCATCATCAACAATCTGCACCCCGCCGATATTGCGTTCATTCTGGAATCCTTGCCAGAAAACGAACGTCAAATCGTGTGGCAACAAGTTAGTGATGAGTATGATGCTGACATTCTGCTAGAAATTGAAGATTGGGCTCGTGAATCTCTGATCAAAACCATGGAGCCAGCTGACCTGATTGCAGCTGCCGCTAACATGGATGCCGACGAGATCGCGGATCTGGCCCCAGACCTACCCCCAGAGGTTATTGCTGAGGTACAGAAAGGGCTGACCGAATCTGAGCGCGCGCAATTGCTAGAGGCCATGGGCTACCCCGAAGACAGCGTGGGTGCGATCATGGACTTCGACATGGTGCGCGTGCGCGAAGACGTGAGCCTAGAGGTGGTACTGCGTTATTTACGTCGCCTACAAGAATTACCTGACCATACTGACCAGATTTTCGTGGTAGACCGGGACGACCGTCTGTTAGGCACGCTATCCCTAACTCGCATGCTGGTGTCCGATCCAGAAACACTAGTGTCTGACGTTATGGCTGCTGACTACCTGAGTCTGCACCCACTTGACTCTGACGCGGATGCCGCTAACGCGTTTGAACGTTATGACTTGGTGTCCGCCCCAGTAGTGGACGACTATGGCCGTCTAATTGGTCGTGTGACCATTGACGAGGTTGTTGACGTTCTGCAAGAAGACTCCCAAGAGCAAGAACTGTCTCGTGCCGGTTTGCAAGAAGAAGATATTTTTGCCCCGGCTCTCAGTGCTCTACGTAACCGTGCCCCGTGGTTGCTGATTAACCTGTGTACGGCAGCTACAGCCTCCTTCGTGGCTTCTCGCTTTGAGGATACCGTTAGCCATATCGTTATTTTGGCGTTCCTGATGTCTATCGTCGCAGGTATTGGTGGTAACTCCGGTAACCAAACTATGACCATGATTATTCGTGCCATGGCTACAGGCCGTATCACGGGTTCCAATATCTGGCCACTGGTCAAACGCGAACTGATGGTGACCTTTATGGTGGGAGCCTGCGGTAGTTTGGTAACAGCTGTATTCGCGTGGTTTATCTCGGGTTCCGTCGCTATTGCGGCCGTGATGATGGCCGCTATGATCGGCAACATGTTGATTGGTGCCGCTCTGGGCGTATTGATCCCTACCCTACGTAGCCGATTTGGCAAAGATCCTGCGGTGGGTTCTTCTGTATTGCTGACTTTTGGTACAGACTCACTGGGCTTTTTCCTGTTCCTAGGATTGGCAACGCTGTTCCTACTGTAAACGCCTAGACCTACAACAAACGCCTTTCAATTTTTGGTGAACGTTCACCATAGATTGAAAGGCGTTTTTGTATGTTGCGAATTACCTCACTTGGTATTCCTTCACACCAAACACGGTGATTTCTTGCAAGAAACTTTGCGCATGTACCATGGTTTCCTGCCCTTGCTCACTGCCAAAAGCTTGCTCTACGCTAGCAGTATCCTCAAACCATAGTTCTACCACGCCATCAATAGGGAGCTGCTCATAAGCACAAACCTGCCCTTTCACTTTTTCTCTGCGTAGCACCACATTCTGTCTATAACCTTTAACACCTGGCATTTTCCGCACCAACTCTGCATGCATCCGCCACTCTTTTCTAAAGGCATCCTCACTCATATCATCACGACGACGTAGGATAGACATGCGTTTCATCAATTGACTACGTTGTGCTACGTCAGGCACAGGAATCACATCATGCCGTTGCAACTCCAATATATGCAGCGTAGACAAAAAACACTGCTCATCCTGCTGCAACGCCTGTGCCAACTCTCCTGAAATAAAGGCATTTTCAGTATCTACATCTAAGATGGAAAACCCATCTATTTCCCATGTGCCGCGTGCGAACTGTATACCCCGCTGTTGATGCTCTACGACGTGGTTTTGCCAGTAATGTCGTATGCCAGTAAGCTCACTGGCTAACGCTCCGTGCTCCTGCAGCCAATACTGTTGAAACTGTTGCGTTGTCCACTCTGGTTTTTTGTATAACAACCCCATGCGTATCGTCATAACACCTCCTTTGACTAGACTATTAGGCCTCTGTTTGCTCTATCCTGGCTCGCTGCAAGATGGGTGCTCTATTACGCAACCAAACACCATGCCGCACAGGCCATTGTTCAAAATTCACATCTACCCCTAATGTTTGAGCAGCATGATGAGGCCAATACGGGTCATACAACGCCTCTCTACCTATAGCAATCAAATCGGCTTGACCTTGCGCCAGAATCGCCTCTGCCTGCTTGGCATCCACAATCATGCCTACTGCTTGTGTCATCACCTCAGCACTATGTCGTAACTGTTCTGAAAATGGCACCTGAAAGCCTAAACCTCGCGGTACAGGTAATGCTCGCGTTTCCTCAGTTAAACCACCCGAAGAACAATCCATCACATCAACGCCACATGCTTTCAGGGCTTGTGCTAACACAATAGAGTCCTCTTCACTCCAGCCGCCTATACTGCCATCCACCACTGATAGTCTGGCAAATAAAGGTTTAGACGCTGGCCACACCTGCCGCACTCTACGTGCGATCTCTACCGCCAAACGCATACGCCCCTCTCTGCTACCCCCCCACTGGTCTTGGCGTTGATTAGCATAGGGAGACAAAAAACTTGCCACCAAGTAACCATGCCCAAAATGCAATTCAATCACATCCACACCAATACGATCCGCACGTACAGTTGCCGCTACAAACGCCTCTATCACGGCTTGAATACCTTGCTCATCTAACGCCATGGGTACAGACCAACCAGGCCCTGCCGGTAATGCACTAGGACCAACGCGCTGCCACACATCGATATCTTGTGCCATGTGTACAGGATCTATCGCTCGCCCACCCTCCCATAAGGGTTGGCTGCCCGCTTTACGACCCGCATGTGCTAGCTGCAAACCAAAAGCGCAGCCTTGCTCTTGCAACCACTGCACTAGCGGTTGTAGCGTCTGAGCCTGTGCATCATTCCAGAGACCCAAATCAGCACTACCAATGCGCCCTCGAGGGTCTACTGCCGTGCTTTCACTGAGTATTAACCCCGCACCACCCAAGGCAAATTTACCCCAATGCACCCAATGCCATGGTGTTGCATGGCCTTGTTCAGCTGCATGCTGGCACATAGGAGAAATCACAATACGATTACGCAACGTAAGGTCACGTATACGCAAGGGTCTAAATAAATAGGGATCTGTGTAGCCAGACATAACACCTCATCAAATACTCAAACCACCATCAGACTACTCTCTGCCCGTAGGGAAAGACGCCACCTATTACCGTATCAAGTACGCACGCGCACAGGTGCCAAGCATTTCAGCCAATACACTAGCCAACTGCCTAACAACACTACACAGATCGCACTGATCCCGAGCGCCAATTGCGCGGACTGCCATCTATCTATAGACCAGGCCACTACTGACACCCCTACGGATTGCCCCAAAAACAATGAGCAGGCAAATAAACCTATGGCTGTACCCCGCATGGCAGGAGCCATCTGACTGGCTAAAAATTGGAAACTATTGTGTAACGCGTAAAAACCAAAACCCGCAAACCAACACCCTAAAATAGCGACTATTGGCACTGGCCAAACAGCCAAGAGCGCGTACCCCACCATCACGCCACAACCACCGTAGAAAATCAGCCCATTGCGCCCCAAGCGTTGTAACAAGTATTTGACGGTATGGGTATAGCACAGTCCCCCTATACCAAAACTTGTCACAATAGCCCCAGCCACGGGTAACGATAGCTGCGTCTGTGTGTGCAAATACAAAGGGACAAAACTTAAAACGCCATACACCAGAGCCCCCTCAATACCCACTAACAGCAATACCATCCTAGCCATGGGCCGTTTCAGTACACTGCGCCAATTACGCCAAAAGCTCAGTGCTTTGGCTTTCTCTTTGTACGGAGCAGCATGTAACAACGGCAGCAACCACAATGCTGCCCCTACAAACAATACGCACAACAAGACAAACCCCCAGCGCCAACCTAGGGTGACCGCCACTATGCCGCCAAAAAACTGCCCTACTATCATGCCCAGCACAGTAGCACTCAGTAAACGTGCCAACATCACATGACGCTGCTGCTCACTACTGTTATCTCCTATCCATGCCATAGACATGGGCACAATGCCTGCTACTAGCCCACCGCAAAACAATCGAGCCCAGATCAATACATCTAAGCCACTAGCTAACGCAGCCCATAAACATGTTCCCGCACCACCTAAGGCAGCAAAAAACACCAGAGGTAATTTTCCAAACCGTTCTGCAAATGGACCATATAGGATTTGCATAATGCCGTAGCCTACGGCAAAAGCAGAAATAACCGGCGCCACCGCCACACTATCCACCCTGAACTCACTGGCTAGGGCGGGTAATAACGCATCACAAACACGCATCGAAAACATGGCGGTAAAGCTGCATAAAGCCAAACGTTTTTGTGCGTAGTCTGGGCTCATTGCCTCTGAGAGTGATGACGCCGGCATGCTGACTACTCCTAGATATCAAGAAGGCTTTAACCCTCTAGCGCCTTCCACATCTCTATGTCGCGCTCCGCAGTCCAAATACGAGGATCTGCAATGCCTCTAGCCTCATCGTAAGCACGGCTCACATTAAACGGCATGCAGTGATCAAAAATAAACCAATGGCCATACACTGGACGCAACTTCTCTACAGTTTCGCGATAAATCTCATTCAGCGCTTTGCCTTCAGATACCCCATTCAACACATTGGTATACACATCACTAACAAAAGCTCGTGTAGAGGCCAAGCCTTGACGTACTTCTGCCGCCCCTTGCAGCGCTGCACCGCGACCAGGTACCAAGGCATCAAAGTTACGCTCTGCTAATCGATCCAACGTGCTAGGCCAATCACGGAAATACGCATCACCTGAATACGCCGCACTTTGGTATTCCACTAGGTCACCCGCAAAACATACATTCTGACTTTCTAGCTCTACGATAATGTCACCTTTGGTATGGCCACGACCAATTTGACTTAGCTTCACCTCTACAGAACCCATCCAAATACGCATTTCCCCTACAAACGTTTGTGTAGGCCATGTCAAACCTTCAGGCACGGTTTCTACATTACGGAATAATCGAGGGAAACGACCGATTTCGCTGGCTTTATCTTGCTCACCACGCTCTACAATCAAGTCATAGGTATCTTGGCTAGCAATAATTTCTTGGGCTCCCTCTTCGAAATACGCCGCTGCACCTAACACACGCACTGCATGATAGTGAGACAGCACCACGTATTTAATGGGCTTATCCGTAATCTGACGTATGTGACGAATCACGTCCTGAGCCATGGCTGGTGTTGCCTGTGTATCAATGATCATCACCGCATCATCGCCCACGATTACCCCTGTATTGGGGTCACCCTCAGCGGTATATGCCCAGGCGTTTGCCGATAACTGTGTGAAGCTTACTTTTTTATCTTCAGTATCTGCGTGACTGGCAAAAGTCTTAGTCTGTGTCATAGATAGATTTCCTTAGTGCAAAAATTACTCTTAATGTGTGCCCAGATAGGCGGCTCTAACTTTGTCGTCATTTAACAATTCCAGCCCCGACCCCTCCATGGTCACACGTCCTATTTCCAATACATACGCGCGGTCTGCTACACCTAATGCTTGTTTCGCCATTTGCTCCACTAACACGATGGTGAGACCACTACTACGTAGCTGTCGGATGGCTGTAAAAATGTCGCGTATCACCAGAGGAGCCAACCCTAACGACGGCTCGTCCAATAACAAAATGCTGGGCTCGCTCATTAAGGCACGCGAAATAGCCAACATCTGTTGCTCCCCCCCCGATAACGTGCCTGCTAATTGGTGCTGACGCTCTCGCAAACGGGGAAAACGCGCAAACTCGCGCTCAATATCTGCCTCAACTCCAGACCTATCCGCTCGGCGCATATACGCCCCCAGCCAGAGGTTCTCCAATACTGTTTGATCCGCAAACACACCACGCCCTTCTGGCGACATGGCCAACCCTAGTCGCACCCGTTTATGTGCCGGCAAATTGGAGCAGTCTTGACCATCTAAAAGCACTCGCCCACCTGACAGCGGCTCTAGTCCACAAATCGCCTTAAGTAATGTGCTCTTACCCGCGCCATTCGCGCCAATAATAGTCACGACCTCCCCCTTACCTACGTGTAGATCCACCCCTTTTACGGCTTCTATAGCACCGTAGGAAACACGTACTGATTCCAATTTAAGCATCGTATTTCCTCGCTTTAGATGGCTGTAGCAGGTGTGAACGACACGGCAATATCATCGTCATCGTCCACGCCTAAATAAGCAGCTATTACCTTAGGATCTGCCTGCACCTCAGCAGGCCTGCCCTCGGCGATCTTTACGCCATAATCCAGAACAATGACGTGATCCGAGACTGACATCACCAAATCCATGTGGTGCTCCACCATAAAAATCGTGACGCCACAGCGACATATACGCCTCAACAACTCACCCAACTCTGCTGTTTCTTGAGGATTTAGCCCTGCTGCAGGCTCATCCAAGAGAAGTAGTTGTGGCTCTGTTGCCAACGCTCGTGCTAGCTCTACACGTCGCTGCAGACCGTAGGGCAAACTACCGGCTGGCTGATCCGCCAACGCCGACAAACCCACCAATTGCAGTAACTGCTGTGCTTTTCTACGAGTAATATCTTCTTGAGTCCGGACACTAGGCAAATTCAGTAGAGAGCGAAAAATGCCATTACTCATTCGACTGTGTTGACCCAACATCACGTTGTCCACCACTGATAACTCTGCAAACAACCGTAAGTTCTGAAACGTACGCCCCATCCCTAATTGGCAAATTTTTTGCATAGGGAAGCCTGCGATCTCACGCCCTAGGAAACGGATAGCTCCTTTATCGGGAACTACTGCCCCCGTTAGCATGTTGATCAACGTACTCTTGCCTGCTCCGTTAGGCCCTATCAAGGCATGAATATGGCCACGCTTTAGCTCAAACGAAATATTGCATGCTGGTCTAACTCCACCGTAGGCTTTATCTAGGTTGGACACCTTCAGTAATTCACCCTGCGTTTGTTTTCCTAACGTTTCTAGTGGTAGAGGCTCTACCTCCGTAGAAGGTGGGTTACGTTTACCAAACAATGGTGCAAATAACCCCACCACACCACCAGGCATGAAATACAGGGAAAACAACAACAAACAGCCATACAGGAAATTCTGTACATAGGGCCAACGCGCTAACATAGCCTCAATAATGGTCAGAATAATGGCGCCCACTAATGGGCCAGACATCTTGCCAGGGCCACCAAACAGCACCAACAACAAGATAAAAATAGAAAGATGGAAGGTAATGAAATCAGAGTTAATGTATTGATTCTGCTGAGCCACCATTGCTCCTGCCATACCGCACGTAATGGCAGCAATCACAAAAGCAATCACTTTGGCGCGATGCACTCTGACCCCAACCGAAGAAGAAGCAATTTCATCAGCTTGGATAGAAAGCATGGCACGTCCAAAACGACCACGCAGCAAATTACTCAAGACAATATGTGTCACAGCACACAGAGCAATACCAAACCACACCCATTGCGTGGTGCTTAGAGGCTCACCATCCCACGTTAACGGCGCAATACCATAAATACCTTGAGCACCGCCAAATACCGTCGTCCACTCGCTTACCAAGCGCTCTACCACAATACCGAACGCCAACGTCACCATGGCAAGATAGGGGCCTCGCACACGCAGCGATGGCACGGCGATCAAGACCCCACATATACCCGAAATTACTGCTGCCGCGACAAACGCTAACCACGGGTTCATTTCCCAATTGGCCGTCAGCAAAGCAGCTGAATATGCACCGGCAGCAAACAAACCCGCCTGACCCAGTGACTTTTGCCCCGCGAACCCCACGAGTACGTTCATGCCTATACCGCACATGTAATACACGCAAATCATGAACAAAATACGCAGGTAATAATCATTGCCCACCAAACTGGTTAAGGCGATTAATACAGCCGCGATCACTACCACATGCAGAGAAGAAAAGGATTTCATCAGATTTTCTCCGCCAGATTACGACCAAACAACCCTGTTGGACGGAAAGACAGCACCAGAATGACAAGCACGAATACAGCCACCTCACGCCACTGCGCTTCCCATAAATTCACACCGGACTCAAACACACCCAGTACAAATCCACCCACTACACACCCACGCGGGTTATTCAGCCCTCCGATCATGGCACTAGAGAAGCCTTTTAGACCTATAGCCAACCCCATAAACAATGAAGCTTGCGTAATAGGGGCTAGCAAAAAACCAGACAAACCAGCCAACATAGAACTAATCACAAAAGCCGCCACCATCATGGCCTGCGTATTAATGCCCATTAAACTAGCGACGGCGCCATTGGCTGCCACTGCTCGTAACGCTTTGCCGATCAGGGTGTGATTCATGATGCGCTCAAACACCACCATGACCACCACCGATACCCCTAGCATCAATAACTCTTGAGGGCGTATACCTATGCCCCAAAAACGGATAACAGAGTCGCCTACTGGAGAAGGCACAACCACTGGTCTAGGCCCCCAAATTGCCATCCCCATACTTTGCAAAATGACGCCAAACCCCAGGGTACTCATTACCCATGCCAAACCTGGACGCCCCGCAAAAGGCCGTACCCCCAAGACATACAACAACCAGCCCAATGCCCCCATCACCAGCAGCACGATAAACAGACCTAAGAACTGTGTTTCCCCCGCCGGCACTACCGTGCCAAATGAGGTAGAGCTAATAGGCATGCCCAAGATCAAAAATAGTGCACTCATGCCTATAAAGGCACCCGCAGATACAAAATCCCCATGGGCAAAGTTCAAGGTTTTTGTCGTGGTAAACGTAATACTGAATCCCAGTGCAACTAGCGCGTACGCACTACCCACTGCCAAGCCGCTAATCAGCGCCTGTAAAAGAGCATCAATCATGAATCTGTCTCCTACTGTGTTCGGCCCTCCACGGACCGAACACCGATGCTATTTTTCTAGTAATAATGACTACTGCTTACTGAATAAAACTGTGGCTATCTAAAGACTCAGTGATGGGATCGGTATGCGGTAAAAGACTGCCATCTTTCCAGCGAATCCATACCAGATCCTCAGCCTTTAAGGCTTCATGATCTGTTGTGCTAAAAGGAGTTTCATAGACTTTCAGCAAACCCTGCACAGGCTTTTGCAAGGACTCTAAGGCTTGGCGTACTGCTGGGCCATCTGTAGACCCCGCCTGTTCCATCGCTGCTGCCATTAACAGTACCGAGTCGTAGCCATGCAATGCGAAAGAAAAAGAACTAGGAGCACGCAACTTGCTACCTATACGTGTAAAAAGCTGCTCCTGCTCAGGTGTACGCTCCTCGCTGACTGTACGCATGAATAATGGTTTTTCAGATAAAGCTCGGCCTGCTGCATCGTAAAAAGTAATGTTGTCGGACGACCATGACGTCAACGTGAGTGGAAAATAATCAATCTTTTCCATGCTGCGAATAATCTGCGCGATAGGGGTGCCTTGCGCCCACACCACAATGGTGTCCACACCGGCAGCACGCATCTTATTCAACTGTGATGTCATGTCGGTATCATTCACACCAAAGTGCTCTATCTGCGCAATATTTATGCCTTGCAACTTGGCAATTTCTTCCATGTCTTTCAGCCCCCCCTGACCATAGCCAGTGGTTTCTGCCATCAGACCTATCACTTTGGAATCGGCAGCATTGGCTTTGACATAGGCCATCAACGCAGCCACTTGCTCGCGGTCTACCATCGAAACCCTAAACATGTAGTTATCTGCATTCGCTCGCATAGGCTTAGTAATGTCTGTACCCGAAGCCACGTTGCCCATTACTGGCACTTTTTTCTGATTGGCTATGTGTTTCCAGGCCATTGCATTACCTGAGTTAGTCGGCCCAAAAATTGCCTGCACTTTCTCATTGTCGATAAGATCAGTCATGTTCTGTATGGAGCGTGGTGGCGCAGAGCCATCATCACGAGTTACCAACGTCACGGTCTGCCCCAGCACACCACCCGCCGCATTCAAATCTTCTATAGCAGCCTGCATGCCTAACACTGCCGCCTGTCCACTTTGAGCTGATGGCGACGCAGATAAATCGCCGTTGTAACCAAACCGAATTTCCTGTGCATTGACACTACCTGCTGCCAATACCGCCCCTGCTAGCAGGGACATGCCTAATTTTCTAATATTCATTCATGTCTCCTTTGTACTGCCTATAAAATTATTAATGTCACTACATCAGACTGCTAGAAAGCCTCCATCCACCGCCAACGTGACGCCAGTCACATACGCGGCCATGTCAGAAACCAGAAACACGGTAGGGCCGACCAATTCATCTGGCTCCCCTAACCGTCCCATAGGAATACGTGTCATAAAGCTCGCCAATCGTTCTGGATGCGCTTGAGTTGCAGCCGTCATCGGTGTATTAATCACCCCTGGCGCCAATGCATTAACGCGCACCCCCTCTGGAGCAAGCTCGGCTGCCAACGATTGGGTAAACATTTTTATAGCCCCCTTAGAGGGGGAATAGCCCACACTACCGCCTTGCCCGGCATACGCAGCAATAGAGGCAATATTCAATACACTTCCTTTGGTGGCTCGTATCGCCGGTAAAAATGCATGCGTTACATTGAACGTACCTTGCACATTCACATCCATAGTGGCTCGCCAGTTCTCTGCCGCGTGTGGCGCTGTCATACCTGAGCGGATAATGATGCCTGCGTTATTAACCAGTACACTGATCTGCCCTACCTCAGCAGCTACTCGCTCTGCTACAGCATCACAAGCTTGCGCATCACAAACATCTAAGCTGTAGGCCCATGCCTGACCTCCTTGCGCAGTAATCAATGCGGCAGTTTGCTCTGCTGCAGCCAGTTGCACATCCGTCGCAATCACACGGGCCCCCGCCTGCGCTAAACCTATAGCTAGAGCTCGACCATTACCTTGCCCCGCTCCAGTAATAAAGGCTAAGCGACCTTCCAATAACAACGGTATGGTGGTTGAGTTTGTTGTAGTCATTAGCTTCCCCTTCGCCTAGACATCTACTAGTTGTTGTTCTGCAGCTAGCTCCATCCCCGCCACATAACCAAACGTCAAAGCAGGGCCTAACGTAATACCAGCACCTGGATAATTGCCCCCCATAATGCTGGCCGCATCATTCCCCACTGCGAACAACCCCTTAATCCGTTGGCCATTACTATCCAATACATGAGTTTGTGCATCAGTCACCAGCCCAGCGAAAGTACCTATATCACCCACCACTAACTTGATAGCGTAATAAGGACCATTTTCCAATGGAGCCAAACACGGGTTTGGGCTCACGTTGGCATCGCCTTGATAGCGGTTATAGGCCTGCCCACCCTTATCAAAGAGTGGATCCTGACCTTGACGGGCATGCTGGTTGAACTCCTGAACGGTCTGCTCCAACGTTGCGGCATCCACGCTAATTTGCGTCGCCAACTCGGCAATACTGTTCCCTTTTTTCAAATACCCACTACGTAGGTGTCTGCCTATAGGCATAGGGAAAGGAGCAACACAGCCCAAACCATAATTACGCAACGCTTTGTGATCACACAGTAACCAGACACTTACCTCAGAATCATCTGCACACGTTGCCACCATACTTTGCACAAAGTCGTGGTAAGAGTTGCCCTCATTAGCAAAGCGCTTGCCTTTTTTATTCACGGCAATCACGCCGGGCTTCGCTCTATCAATAAAGTGAGGCATCACCCCTTTGGAACCATCGGTGCGAGTCGTGACCGATGTAGGCACCCATGCTGCTGCATGTGGAATCGTAGGATCTACATATCCCCCCACCTCTTCAGCCAAACGCAAGCCATCCCCAGTATTGCTAGAAGGCGATGGAGAGAAATGCTCTTGCCCAGTAGGTGCATGTTGAAATAATGCCTTACGACGCTGGATGTCATACGGAAAACCGCCACACGCTAACACCACACCTAAACGCGCAGTAATCTCTTGTTCTTTACCCTCATGCTGTACACGTACCCCGGCCACACGCCCTTGCTCATGCAGCAATGCAGTCACTTTCGCCTCTAACCAGACGGGTATTTTTAAGTCTTGTGCTGCTTTCGCTAGGCGCCCTGCTAGCGCATTACCATTAGTGAGCGTCATGCCACGGCCATAACGCACCACATCCAAAAAGTGCCGACTCAAGCGTTTCGCCACATAGCAAAATGAAGAAGGGGATTTGAATGCACGCATAAAGTGCTTAATCTCAGCCCCCGAACCCAACATCATGCCAAATACTGTAAGTTCCGGCAGCGCAGGTGCCAGTTTTTTGACACGAAGCCCTAGCTCTCTACCATCAAACGGACGGGTCACCATTGAACGACCACCAGGTTGGCCACCCTCTGCCTCGGCGTGATAATCCGGGAAAACAGGAGGCATATCAAATTGCACACACGTGTTTCGTGTAAAAAACTCTACCGCCTTAGGGCCATTCTCTAAAAATGCATCCACACGCGCTTCATCAAAGTGTGTAGTGGTTTCGTGCTTTAAATACGTTTTGGCTGCACCTGCTGGCTCATGAATCCCTTGTTCGGTAGCTAGGCGTGTACCCGGTATCCATAACCAACCACCTGAACGCGCCGTAGTACCCCCAAACAGTTTTTCTTTTTCTAGTACGACAACGCTCAAGCCCTGCGCTGCAGCGGTAATCGCCGTAGACATACCTGAAGCTCCCGTTCCTACAACAACAACGTCTACTGACATCTTATTTTGTGGCATTATCTGTCTCCAACAGCTAACGAATGCGTTCATCTAATATTTAATATCTGATACTAACGAATACATTCAATATTTTAAACACAAAATATTTTTCTATACCTATAATTCAGTCATCGTTTTCCCTACTCTGAACCTATGCAAAAACCTATTCCTTCCGTTACAGAAAAAAATCGACGCGGTATTCAATCCATAGAGATTGGTAGTGAGCTACTGAATCAATTAGCGCAACAAGGCACACCTCTAGCGTTAAAAGATTTGGCATCGGCCGCAGGGATGAGTACTAGCAAAGCCCATCCATACATGGTGAGCTTTTTGAAAGTTGGTTTTGTCACCCAAAATGATGCAGGCCACTACGAGCTGGGACCTTTAGCATTACAACTAGGACTCGCCCGTTTACGTAGGCTAGATCCGCTACGTGAAGCCACTCCCTTAGCTGAAGCCCTAGCAAGAGAAACCGGCTATAGCGTGGCATTAGCGGTATGGGGAAATCTGGGAGCAACCATCGTCCGCCTCGAAGAACCTGCTGAAACACTGCATGTAAATCTACGGGCCGGTACAGTGATGTCTCTTGCCAATACAGCAACAGGCCGACTATTTGCCGCCTACTTACCACAAAAAGTAGTGGAACAGCACCTACGCCTAGAACAACGCCAAAAGAATGGACGTACCGGCTCTCAACCTACTAGCGATAACTCAGCGCTAGAACAGCACCTAGCAGAAACTCGTAAATATGGCTTATCACGCACCTTAGGTATGCCTATCCCTGGCATAGATGCATTCTGTGCACCTGTATTTGATGCCAATGGGCACATAGTGCTTGGCATTCTCATCATGGGGCCTAGCAATAGTTTTGATGGAAACTGGGATGGTTCTACCGCAACTCGCTTACGCGAAATTGCCATGACCATATCCAGAAGTATTGGATATCCCGAGGAAGAAAACTAACCACCTGCGCTTTACACTAGCGCAACAGCCATAAAAAAAAGCCTGCCACATAAATGGCAGGCTTTTTCTTGAACACTTGACGGTTTAGTCCAACTTACCGTGGCAGTGCTTGTATTTCTTACCGCTACCGCATGGGCAAGGATCATTACGGCCTACGCGTTGTTCATCGCCTTCGGCTGGTGCTTCCTCATCCAGATCTAGAGCTTCGCCACGCAATGCCGCATCGTAATCAGCATGGTGGTAACGTACTTGCTCTGCAGCAGGTTGAGCTACTGCTTCAGCGGGAGCTTGCTGTTCTGCAGGTTGAATACGCACTGTCAGCAATACGCGTACTACGTCATCACGGATACGATCCAACATAGCTGCAAACATCGCAAATGCTTCACGTTTGTACTCTTGCTTAGGATCTTTCTGTGCGTAACCACGCAAGTGAATACCTTGACGCAAGTGATCCAACGCCTGCAAATGACCACGCCATTGTGTATCGATGGACTGCAAGGTCACCGCACGCTCAAAGCTAGCCCAGTTCTGAGCGCCCACTTGAGTCACTTTATCTTGCAGTTGTTTAGCAGAAGCTTCCAACACCACATCCAACAAGTCCTCTTCGGACAGACTGGTGTCTTTTTCAACCATGCCAACCAAATCAATTTTCAGTTGCCATTCGCTTTCTAGAATCGCTTGCAAGCCTGCCAGATCCCATTGCTCTTCCATGGAGTGCTCAGGCACGTATTGCTGGAACAAGTCTGTTACCGCAGCGATACGCAAGTTAGCGATAGCGTCGCTGACGTCTTCAGACTCCAATACGTCTGTACGCTGTGCGTAAATGACTTTGCGCTGATCGTTAGACACGTCATCGTATTGCAGCAGTTGCTTACGGATATCGAAGTTACGTGCCTCAACTTTACGCTGAGCAGATTCGATAGAGCGCGATACCATGCGCGCCTCAATAGGCTCGCCTTCTGGCAAACGCAGTCTGTCCATAATGGCACGTACACGGTCACCCGCGAAAATGCGCATCAAGGAGTCGTCTAACGACAAGTAGAAGCGAGAAGAACCTGGGTCACCCTGACGACCAGCACGACCACGTAACTGGTTATCAATACGACGGGATTCGTGACGCTCTGTACCGATAATACGTAAACCGCCAGCGGCTTTAACTTGCTCGTTCAGCGGCTGCCACTCGGCTTTCAGCGTTGCGATACGTTGTGCTTTTTCGTCTTCGCTCAGGGAGTCATCGGCTTGGATAATCATGGACTGGCGCTCAACGCTACCACCCAACACAATATCCGTACCACGACCCGCCATGTTAGTCGCAATCGTAATGCGACCTGGCTTACCTGCTTCTGCCACGATTTCAGCCTCACGCGCGTGCTGCTTCGCGTTCAACACTTCGTGTGGCATCTTCGCTGCATTCAACATATTGGAAAGCAGCTCGGAGTTTTCGATACTGGTAGTACCTACCAATACAGGCTGGCCACGCTCATAACAATCTTTGATGTCATTCAGGATGGCCGCGTATTTTTCTTGGTCGGTTTTGTATACCTGATCATTCTGATCCACACGCACCATTGGGCGGTTGGTAGGAATAATCACGGTTTCCAGACCATAAATCTCT
Organism: Paenalcaligenes sp. Me52; assembly: GCF_050487965.1. NCBI lineage: Bacteria > Pseudomonadati > Pseudomonadota > Betaproteobacteria > Burkholderiales > Alcaligenaceae > Paenalcaligenes > Paenalcaligenes sp. Me52. Next base: position 436,943 of record NZ_JBKQFO010000003.1, read on the forward strand.
TGGAACTCGTAGGCTTCTGTATCGGCTGTACCCGTCATACCGGCCAGCTTGTCGTACATACGGAAGTAGTTCTGGAAGGTAATAGAAGCCAGCGTCTGGTTTTCGTTCTGAATACGCACGCCTTCTTTGGCTTCTACAGACTGATGCAAACCGTCTGACCAACGACGACCTACCATCAAACGGCCGGTGAACTCGTCCACAATGACCACTTCGTCGTTCTGCACAACATACTGCTGATCGCGGAAGAACAAGTTATGCGCGCGCAACGCACCCAACAAAGTGTGCATCAGCGAAATATGACGTGGGTCATACAGAGATTCGCCTACTGGCAGCAGACCAATTTCTACTAAAATCTGTTCGGCACGCTCGTGGCCTGCTTCAGAAATGTGTACTTGCTGGGCTTTCTCATCTACCCAGAAATCGCCTTCAGGCTCTGGCTCGTGTGGCTTAGGCTCTTCTTTCATGCGTGTCAGCATGGAAGGCACCACATTCATAGCCTTGTACAGCTCGGTATTGTCGTCAGCCTGACCAGAAATGATCAGTGGTGTACGCGCTTCATCAATCAAGATGGAGTCCACCTCGTCGACAATGGCGTAGGACAAACTACGTTGACGGCGATCTTCTGCGCGATATTCCATGTTGTCGCGCAAGTAATCAAAGCCGTATTCGTTGTTTGTACCGTAAGTAATATCTGCCTGGTACGCGGCTTTTTTCTCTTCGTTATCTTGCTGAGGAACAACCACCCCAACGGACAAACCCAAGAAGTTGTACAGACGGCTCATTTGGTCCGCATCACGTCGTGCCAAGTAATCGTTGACCGTCACTACGTGTACGCCTTTAGCAGGCAACGCGTTCAGGTAAACAGCCAAGGTGGCCATCAATGTTTTACCTTCACCCGTACGCATCTCAGCGATCTTGCCGTAGTGCAATGCAATCGCACCCAGCAACTGCACGTCAAAGTGACGCATGCCGAACACACGCTTACTGGCCTCACGGACTACGGCAAAAGCTTCAGGCAATAACCCATCCAGAGATTTGCCATCGGCCAACCGCTGTCTAAATTCAGCAGTCTTGCCTTGCAGCGCGTCATCGCTGAGGGCGGCGTACTCAGGCTCTAACGCATTAATCTGCGAAACCTGTTTACGGTATTGTCGTAGCAACCTGTCGTTGCGGCTGCCAATAAGCTTTTTGAGCAATGAAACCATTCTTGTATCGTGTCACACGGGCAGCACCTACTGATGCTCCCGCATCCCTTTAATCTGAGCGTTAAAAGAAAAGCAGCAGGAAATTGATAGAGTTTAACGCACCTGAGGCCTAATCGCTTGCCTCTTGTTCGCTATTCTTTGCAAACAATGTGTTGCTCTCATCCACTTTAGGCAAAAAAGAGGCGGGATCTATAGGTGTTCCTTGCCGCAATACCTCGAAGTGCAAATGCGCTCCGGTCACTTGTCCTGTATTGCCAACACGGGCAATAAGTTGGCCTTTTTCCACCACATCACCTAACTTTGCAATCAGTGAAGAAGCATGAGCGTAGCGCGTTACCAAACCATTTCCATGATCTATCTCTACGGTTTTGCCATAACCAGGTTTATATCTGGACTCGATCACAATGCCACCTGAAGCTGCCACAATCGGTGTACCAATAGGGGCTGCGAAATCCATTCCTTCGTGTAATTTCTGACGACCTGAAATTGGGTGTAGGCGCCAACCAAATGGTGAGCTCATGTAACTGACGTCCACAGGATGCACTGTCGGCACCAACGCCTCAGTACCTGCTTGACTCACCATCACCATATCCAGCATTTGCAGCCAGTCTTGCTGATTGTTCATTTGCGCCATCAAGCCATCTAACTCACGCCCCAAGCCTTCAGCGCTCCAATCGTCAGGCAATGCTACGGTTAGCTCGGTGGGCTCTTCACCGTTAATGGCGTCCGTCACCTCGGATACATCGGCATTAACGCCGGCTTTTTCAGCCAATCTACGGGTGAGCGTATCCATTTGAGAAAGACGCGCTTGCAACGTACCCACACGCTCAGCCATCTGTCGCATACTTTCACGCACATAAGCGGAATCCCGAGATAACTGGGCACTCAACGCTTGTTCTTGTTCTGGGCTCAACGCAGGCTTGGCACTGATCTTATATTGTATCCAGGCCCCTATACCGGCGGAGAGCGCTATCCCAAGCACTACAATCAACGTTATCATCAAACTACGATGTCGGCTGTGTACTGCTTTGGGGCTAGTCGGCTGTTTCACTGCTTTTCCTTTCTTACTTCTGTTATGGCATCTACTTTTACGCCACGCCGCTCTACTCGTTCCCATAAGGCTTCTGAACTAGCCTTGGAATGGTTACGTCATGATCGAAACAGCTCAACGGTGCTGGCTACCGCCAATCAATTCTTAGCAATTGAAGAACTGCTACACCAGAAAGTACGTTTTGCTGCAGATACGCATTGCAAAGTTGCCCATATAGAAGGACAACGAATTACCTTAGCAGTTCCCTCACCAGCCTATGCGGCTAGATTACGGCAGTGCTCTACATCTATATTGCAGTGTCTACACGAAGTGGGCTGGAAACTGACCGACGTGCAGGTGATGGTGCAAGCCAGCTTGGGTACCAACAGTCACCTTCCCAAACCTGCACGTAATGTGCAGCCACTGGATGCTCAAGCACTAGACGCTTTCCAAGACTTACACCAGTCGTTGGAGCCTGGGCCACTGGCCACCGCTATTGCTAAGCTTATTAAAAATCATGGCCCGACTTAAACAGTCCGGGCCATGATTGATCCTCTTGTACTTCTACTATGGTGACCCCGTCACACTAGCTTCCACTCATGACTAAATGCCGCTGCCACAGGCTCAGCTTTGTCATAAGTAACCAGTTCCCAGCTTTCTTCATCAGCCAGTAGAGTACGTGCGAGCAGGTTATTCAAACCGTGCCCAGACTTGTTGGCCACATACCTAGCCACCAAAGGATGACCTATCAGATACAAGTCACCGATAGCATCCAGAATTTTGTGTTTTACAAACTCATCTTCGTAACGCAAACCATCAGAGTTCAGTACACGGAACTCGTCCAGCACAATCGCGTTATCCAGACTACCACCACGCGCTAAACCAGCGGCTCGCATTGCCTCTACTTCACTTGCAAAACCAAACGTACGCGCTCTGGCGATGGTTTTCACATAGGAGTCTTTGGCAAAATCCACTTCAGCAAAGTTAGCTGTTGCGTTAATTGCGGGGTGATGGAAATCAATGGAAAAACGTAGCGCAAAACCATCATACGGTTCTAAACGCGCCCATTTCTTATCTTTACCTTCGCCTTCAGACACTTCCACAGGCTTCAACACACGCAAAAACTGCTTAGGTGCGCTTTGCTCTTCTAGCCCTGCAGAACGCAGCAAGTACACAAACGTACCCGCGCTACCATCCATGATGGGAACCTCTTCTGCCGTCAGGTCTATGTGCAAGTTATCAATGCCCAAGCCCGCCAAAGCGGACATCAAGTGTTCAACAGTAGACACTTGTACAGAGCCTTGTTGCAACACGGACGCCATACGCGTACCACCTACCTGATCAGCACGAGCAGGCAAATCTACCACTTCGGGTAAATCAATGCGGTGAAACACAATTCCGGTATTAGGAGCAGCCGGACGCATTGTAATTTCCACCCGTCGGCCGGAGTGCAATCCCACCCCTTTAGTGCGAACGGTTTTGGCTATGGTGCGTTGACGTAACATGGTCAATGTTCTTGCTTAGTAAATTTTTTATAACTAGCCATTGTACCGTTAATGGCTTTGCCACACTGATTTATTAGTGTGAAGAAATGACAGTTAGTTCCGTTTCATACATACGCTTGTAGCGCATCACCCCTAGGTGATGCGCTACCGTGCGAGAGTCTACACATGAATCGGGGGATATGTGTTTACTCTATCACTTAGTCTGCTTGTTTACGCAGGAAAGCTGGAATATCAAAGTGATCCATTCCGGCTGTTTCCAACGCACGTACTTGAGCAGACGCTTGGCTACGTGGATTACGAATGACTGCAGGCACTTCTGCTTGAGCGTAGTCAAAACCGCTAACTGGCTCGTTATCAGTACCTGTACGCAGTACTTGTTCGTTGTTCTGTACCAACTGTGGTTTAGCTTGGACACGGCCCAAACCTGTTGCTACCACGGTTACGCGCAGAGCATCGCCCATGGAGTCATCGTAGGCTGTACCGAAGATTACTGTTGCATCTTCAGCTGCATAGCCACGGATGGTATCCATGATTTCGCGTGTTTCACGCAATTTCAGGTTGCGGCCCGAAGTAATGTTCACCAGCATGCCACGCGCACCGTGCAAATCCACGCCTTCTAGCAGTGGGCAAGCAATAGCACGTTCAGCGGCTTCGCGCGCACGGTTTTCACCGGTTGCGACGGCTGTACCCATCATGGCTTGGCCTTGCTCGCCCATAATGGTTTTCACGTCTTCGAAGTCGACGTTCACGTTACCTTCTACATTGATGATCTCGGCAATACCGGCACACGCGTTATGCAACACGTCGTCAGCAGCCTTGAAGCAATCTTCCTGAGTGGCATCTTCGTCCATCAAGTCGTAGAGTTTTTCGTTCAATACTACGATCAAGGAATGCACATGCTTGGACAGCTCATTGATACCTTCTTCTGCCATGCGCATGCGACGTGCACCTTCGAACTCGAAAGGCTTAGTCACTACACCCACAGTCAGAATACCCAGCTCTTTGGCTACTTCAGCCACTACTGGACCAGCACCTGTACCCGTACCACCACCCATACCAGCAGTAATGAACACCATGTGAGCGCCATTCAACGCACCACGGATTTGCTCACGAGCCATTTCAGCTGCAGTACGACCTTGCTCAGGTTTTGCGCCAGCCCCTAGACCGGTGTTACCCAAACTGATTTGTATAGAAGCTTCGCTGCTACCCAATGACTGAGCATCTGTATTGGCGCATACAAATTCCACACCTTGCACGCCAGAACGGACCATGTGGTTGACGGCATTACCACCAGCGCCACCCACCCCAATTACTTTAATGACAGTCGCATTGCTGTCAGTTTCCAACATTTCAAAGTTCATCATTTCCGACTCCCTCACTTTAAGTATCTGGCAAGTTAACTTGCCCCCCGATGCTGCATATTTAAGAATTGCTTCAATATCGTTGCCAGCGCTGAGCTCGCAAGGCTATTGAAACGCCTCCTTCCACCTAACACATTCACCTAGGTGAATGCGGTACTGCTTAATTCATGAACCACTCTTTCATACGAGCCAGCAGAGACTTCACACTACCTTTCTGCTGAGCCACTTTGCGACCACGCGCATTTTGCATACGCGCTTCCGTCAACAAACCCATTACTGTAGAAAACCGTGGGTTGCGCATCACATCAGCCAAACTGCCTTCGTAGGCTGGAACGGCCACTCGCACAGGTTTCAGGAATACGTCTTCTGCCAGTTCTACGATGCCAGGCAACATAGCCGAGCCACCAGTCAGCACGATGCCAGAAGACACTAAATCTTCGTAACCAGACTCACGCAGGCTTTGCTGTACCAAGGTGAACAGCTCTTCCACACGTGGTTCGATAATGGCGCCCAACGCTTGGCGCTTCACCTGACGGTTAGGTCTATCACCCAACCCAGGCACTTCAATCATTTCATCATCATGCGCCAACACTTGTTTAGCCAAACCGAAGCGCAGTTTGATCTCTTCCGCATCCGGTGTAGGTGTACGCAACATGGCGGCGATATCGCTAGTGATCTGGTCGCCAGCAATAGGAATCACGTCAGTATGGCGGATCGCACCACCGGTATAGATCGCGATATCTGTAGTACCACCACCAATATCTACCAGCACCACACCCAACTCTTTCTCGTCAGAAGTTAGGCAGGACAAGCTGGAGGCCAATGGTTGCAAGATCAGGTCTTGTACTTCCAGACCACAACGACGCACACATTTAACAATGTTCTGCGCTGCGCTTACAGCTCCCGTCACAATGTGCACACGCACTTCCAAACGCAAGCCGCTCATACCTATAGGTTCTTTAATGTCTTCTTGCGAATCCACAATGAACTCTTGAGTCAGCACATGCAGCACTTGCTGGTCAGTAGGAATATTGACTGCTTTAGCTGTCTCGATCACGCGAGCCACATCCATTGCGGTCACTTCTTTGTCTTTCACCGCCACCATGCCGCTGGAGTTAAAGCTGGTGATGTGGCTGCCTGCAATTCCGGTATACACCTCACGGATTTTGCAGTCGGCCATCAACTCGGCTTCTTCCAGTGCGCGCTGGATGGAGTTCACGGTAGTTTCAATGTTGACCACTACCCCTTTACGCATGCCTTGCGATTCATGCTGCCCCAACCCCAGTACTTCGAAGCGCCCTTCTGGCAGGATCTCCGCCACCACGGCGACCACTTTACTGGTACCGATATCAAGTGCAACGATTAAGTCTTTAATGTCACGGGTCATATTAATTATGGTTTCACTGGAGTTGATGTTTGGGGAGCCAAGGTAATGGCAAACCCATTGGTGTAACGTAAATCAGCACTGGCAATCTGGCGGTTATCCAGACGCTCCATCAGTGCTGGCCAAGCTTGTACAAAGCGTTCCATCTTGGCAGCAAAAGGCAACGCACCGGCTCTACCGTGTAAGTCAGCACTATCTGCTGCAGGGTCACGCCCTAAGTTCAATCGCATGCCATCTGCTAGCACAACTTCCCACGCATAACGCGGGCTCAAGGTAATCTCACGAATGTTCGCCCCCAAAGGCGCCATCCACCGTGCCACCTCGGCATAACGCTGCACGACCAAACGCTCGGATGCTGGTGGCCCAAACAACTGGGGCAGTACCAACTCGTCATCCAACACGCCTTCGTTCGCGGCAAACGCCTCGCCCCAGGTGTTGATCATTTCGTTTTCGTTCCAGTACGCCAGCGGTTGTTGTTCCTCTATGCGTACCAACAAGGTATCTGGCCACACACGTTTAATTTGTGCGCGTCGTACCCAGGGAGCGGTTTCAATCAGTTTTCTAGTGCTATCCAAATCAATAGTGAAAAAATCACCATTCAATCGTCCAGCAATGGTTGCCCCTACTGTTGCGGGTGTGACGTAGTTCAGGTTTTCATCCTGCACAGCCTCTATCTGTACTGTCTTGATGACAAAGTACGGCCTACGCACACTCCAGATGACGACCGCCACCACTATTGCGGCCACGGCTAGCAAAGCCAGCACATTGGCAACAAAATTAGTGAGGCGAGCGTCAGCAAACATCTAGCGGCTCCTATTTCTCAAGACGCGCAACTGCACGTACTTTCAAGCTAGCCATAGACAGAATCTGTACACACAGATCCGCATAACTAATACCTTCAGCCTTAGCGGCCATTGGTACTAAAGAGTGGCTGGTCATGCCTGGGGATGTGTTGATCTCCAACAGCCAAGGACGATTCTGCTCGTCCAGCATAAAGTCAGCACGTGCCCAACCTTCACAATTCAGCGCCAAGAAAGCCTGACGGGTGATTTCTCGGATTTCCTGACTCAGGGCCTCAGGCAAATCTGCAGGACAGAAGTACTGTGTTTCATTACTGATGTATTTGTGTTCGAAGTCGTAGTTACCACCTGGCGCTACGATCTCAATCACAGGCAATGCACGAGCACTTTCACCCACGCCCAAAACGGGCACAGTCAACTCACGACCTTTAATGAAACGCTCAGCCAACACATGGTCAAAGCGAGCTGCTAAGGCGTAGCCCGCAGGAATCTGCTCTACGCTATCAATTTTGGAGAAACCTACGGTAGAACCTTCGTGCTGCGGCTTCATGATGAACGGCAACCCTAAGCGCTGATCCAAACCCGCCAGCTCAGCATCGCTATCCAGCAATTCGAATGCTGGTGTTGGCAAGCCTTTCTGCATCCAAATACGCTTGGTCATGACTTTATCCATGGCCACGCTAGATGCCATCACACCACTACCGGTGTAAGGAATACCCAGCATTTCCAGCGCACCTTGCAAGGTACCGTCTTCACCATAACGGCCATGAAGCGCGATGAATACGCGATCAAATTTCTGCTCAGCCAACTCGGCCAACGAGCGCTCACCGGTATCAAATAAATGCGCGTCTACACCTTTGCTACGCAAGGCATCATGCACACCCTGACCGGACATCAGAGAAACTTCACGTTCAGCGGAATGGCCACCGTACAGTACGCCAACCTTACCAAAACTCTGCGTCATTCTATTTCCCCTAAACGTGCGGGTACACGACTGATGCTGCCTGCACCCATCGTGATCACCACATCACCATCACGTACAAAATCCAATATGGCTCGTGGCAGCTCTTCGATTTCTGCCACAAACACAGGCTCCACTCGACCTGCTACACGAATAGCTCTGGCCAAGGAACGACCATCAGCCGCTACCAGCGGTTTCTCACCTGCGGCATACACTTCGGTTAGCAAGACAGCATCCGCATTCCCCAGCACGCTCACGAAGTCCTCAAAGCAATCGCGAGTACGGGTGTAACGGTGCGGCTGGAAGGCCAAAACAATGCGTCTTTCGGGCCATGCGCCACGCGCAGCCGCTAATGTAGCAGCCATCTCGTTGGGGTGATGGCCGTAATCATCAATTACGGTAAAGCTGCCACCACCGTTGCGCTCAGGCACATCAAACTCACCCACTTGTGAGAATCTACGACCCACACCAGTAAACTCGCTGAGTGCTTTAGCGATAACAGCATCAGGTACGCCCAGCTCTGTCGCTACAGCGATCGCTGCCAAGGCATTCAGTACGTTATGGTTACCCGGCAAGTTCAGTACGATGGACAGCGTAGGCAACATGCCCGTGCTACCTTGACGCTCTACATCAAAGTGCATACATGTACCCACACAGCGCAAATTCACTGCTCGAACTTGTGCAGGCTGCTCAATACCGTAGGTGGTTACTGGACGCGACACAAAAGGAATAATCTCGCGTACGTTGGCATCATCCATACACAACACGGCGCTGCCATAAAATGGCAGTCGGTGTGTGAAGTCAATAAATGCACTTTTCAAACGTGCAACATCGTGACCATAGGTATCCATATGGTCTACGTCGATGTTGGTGATGATCGCCATCACAGGCAACAGGCTCAGGAAGGAAGCATCTGACTCATCTGCTTCTACCACAATGTAGTCACCCTGGCCCAAACGTGCGTTGGCACCAGCCGAGTTCAAGCGGCCACCAATCACAAAGGTAGGGTCTAAGTCACCGGCTGCCAATACACTGGCCACCAAGCTGGTAGTCGTGGTTTTGCCATGCGTACCCGCGACGGCAATACCGCGCTTCAATCGCATGAGTTCAGCCAACATCAACGCGCGAGGCACCACCGGAATACGTGCTGCACGTGCTGCTAATACTTCTGGGTTATCACCGGCAATAGCGGTAGAGGTCACAATCGCCCCCATACCTTGCACGTTCTCGGCATTATGACCAATCACAATGCGCGCACCCAACTCTGACAGGCGACGCGTAATCGCGCTTTCCTGTATGTCCGACCCACTCACCGCATAACCAAGGTTCAACATCACCTCGGCAATACCGCTCATGCCTGAGCCGCCTATCCCTACAAAATGTATGTGCTTAATGCGGTGCTTCATACCGCCCTCCTTACCAACTGTTCGCACGCATTCGCGATTTGTTCTGTTGCGTGCAACTGGGCGTGTTCTTGCGCATGGACACCCGTGCGCAGTAATTCATCATGGGTTCTTTCTGTTAGCCACTGCGCCAACCACTCGACAGTGAACTCACGTTGTGGCTGCAACCATGCAGCACCACAACCCGCCAAATACTGAGCATTTGCCGTTTGGTGATCATCAATTGCGTGTGGCAATGGAATGAACAGCGCAGGCACCCCAGCCGCTGCCACTTCTGCAACGGTCATGGCACCAGCGCGACAGATTAGCAAATCTGCCTGCGCCATGGCTTGCGCCATATCACCGATAAAGGCCGTGCACTCTGCTTTGACGCCAGCATCTGCATAACGCTTGCGCACATCATCAATATGTTGCTTGCCTGCTTGATGCAATACTTCTGGTCGCTGCGCTGGATCTATAGTCGCCAACGCAGCAGGAATAGTTTGGTTCAGCACAGCAGCGCCTAAGCTACCACCCACTACCAACAGCTTCAGCTTGCCTTGACGGCCAGCCAGACGCTGCTCAGGGGGAGCAACATTACGGAACGCTGCGCGTACAGGGTTGCCCACCATCACGGCACCGGGCAATGCCCCCGGAAAGCCTACTAGTGTTTTACTCGCCAGCTTACCTAACCAACGGTTAGCCGTACCCGCTACTGCATTTTGTTCGTGTATGACCAATGGAATACGTTTCATGGCAGCCATCAAGCCACCAGGAAACGCCACGTAACCCCCCATGCCTAGTACGACATCAGGCTGTACACGTTTCAACACACCAGCAGCAGCGCTACATGCTTTGAATAACGTCAATGGCAATTTAACGAGTGTGCTTACCCCTTTGCCGCGTACACCAGCAAAGCGCAATGGTTCTAAAGCAAAACCATGCTCAGGCACCAACTCACCTTCCATACGCTCAGGATGCCCCATCCATACCACCCGCCAGCCACGTGCACGCATTTCATGCGCCACAGCCAAGCCCGGCATGATGTGCCCACCTGTACCACCCGCCATGATTAACAGGGTTTTGCTCATGTGCGTTTCCCCCTCATCAAATTGCGGTTTTCATAATCCACACGCAACATGATGGCAAAGGCCACCAAGTTGGCAATAATTCCGGAACCACCATAGCTCACCATCGGCAGAGTCAAACCCTTAGTAGGCAACAAGCCCAAACACACACCAATATTGATAAAGGCCTGCACACCAAACCAAATGGCCACACCTTGTGCCGCCATGGCATTGAACTGTCTGTCCATCGCCAAGGCTTGGCGGCCAATTTCAAAACCGCGCCATACGATGAAGCCAAAGAGCAAAATCAGAACAGCCACACCTACAAACCCTAGCTCTTCGCCAATTACAGCCACAATAAAGTCAGTATGGGCCTCAGGCAGGTAGTGCAGCTTTTCTACGCTAGACCCCAAACCTACGCCAAACCACTCACCGCGCCCTAAAGCAATCAATGAGTGCGACAACTGGTATGCACTGCCGTACGCATTGTCTGGATTCCAAGGATCCAAATACACAAAAATACGTTCTCTACGCCAGGGTGATAGCCAGATCAGCAGCAAGAAACTCACCACCATGCTGCCCAAGAGGCTAGCGAACAATTTCACGTTCAAACCGCCGATGAAGATAATGCCCACAGCAATCGCTACGATCACCATGAACGCCCCCAAGTCAGGCTCCATCAACAGCAGCAAACCTACGCCAGCTAGCGTCATTGCCATAGGCAAGAAACCGCGCAAGAAAGTTTGCATATGTTCTTTTTTACGAACGGTGTAATCAGCAGCAAACAGTAAAATCGCCACTTTCATCAATTCTGAAGGCTGGAAGTTCACAGGCCCTAATGGCAACCAACGTCGCGCACCATTCACTTCACGCCCAATACCTGGCACCAAGACCACCATCAACATCACCACGGCTAATAAGAACAGTGGAATAGCTAGCTTGTGCCACACGCGCATTGGAAGATTCACTGCCAGTAACGCGAACACCAAACCGATGGTCAAAAAGATCACATGGCGTATAACAAAGTAGTAACGTCCATAGCTTTCATAACGTGGGCCATCTGCCAATGCGATAGAAGCCGAGTACACCATCAACAAGCCAAATGCCGCCAACACCACACCAGCTGCCAGCAATGCAACATCAAATGCCGGCAACGCTGTGCGGCCAGGCCGAACAGCGTTTACGCTAGAGGTCAGGTCGGCAAATAGACTCATGCTACCTCTCCCTCATCCAGTGCTAGCTCTTGCACCACTTCCACAAAACAGTGGCCACGGTGCTCGTAGCTTTTGAACATATCGAAGCTTGCGCAGGCGGGTGACAACAGCACCATGCCATGCTCAGGCGCACGTTCGTAGGCCATGCGTACCGCCTCATCCAACGACGAGGCATGCACTATAGGTGTGGTGGATTCTTGCTGTAAGGCTTTTTCCAAAATAGGTGCATCGCGACCAATCAACACCACGGCTACCACAGCCGATTTAGCCACGGCTTGTGCCAACGGAGTGAAATCCTGACCTTTACCTTCACCACCAGCAATCAGCACCATTGGCTGATCAAAGCCCTGTAAAGCGGCTACCGTAGAACCTACGTTAGTACCTTTGCTGTCATTGATGAATTGCACGCCTTGAATATGACGAATCAGCTCTACACGGTGTGGCTCACCGGCGTATTTACGCAGCGCATCCAATGCAGGTTCCCAATCCAAACCAGCGGCACGGACCAATGCTAATGCAGCTTGGGCATTCATTACGTTATGTTGACCACGGATACGCAGTGCTGTGCCAGGAATCAATGCCTGCACCGTCGCAGCGGGTTGCCGTTCGCCTTGGTTAGGCTCTGGCTCGCCTACAGCTAGCCAACTCAAGCTAGACTCGTCTTGCAAACCCATATCGCCTTGCAATACAGGAGCACTCGCACCAAAAGAGCGCACATGCAAAGCACGCATATCGCTCACCATGGCTACCGTAGCCGCATCGTCTCTATTCACAATATGGCACTTAGCGAAGCTAAACACGCGAGCTTTTTCAGCTACGTAAGCTTCCATCGAACCATGCCAATCTAAGTGATCCTGACTAATATTCAGTACACATGCTGCATCAGCACGCAATGAATGCAGACTATGCAGTTGGAAGCTAGACAGCTCTAACACCCATGCTTCTGGCAAGGTGTCATCATTCAAGTGCTGGCGCAGTGCAGCAATCGTTGCTGGGCTGATATTGCCCGCAGCAACCGCAGACATCCCTGCACACTCAAACATAAAGCGTGTCAGTGCTGTCACGGTGGTTTTGCCATTGGTACCTGTAATAGCAACCACTTTAGGCTGATAGCCCTGCTCAGCCATGTCATTTAATGCACGAGCAAACAATTCAGTCTCATTCAGGGTATCAATACCCTGCTGCGCTGCATAAGCCAACAGCTCTTTGACACCTGCTTGCTCAGGGGACAAGCCGGGGCTAATCACCAAGCTATGCACGCCATCCAACACGGAGTTTTCCAATGCTTGTGTCCCTAGGCACAAACTCACATGTTGTGGATACTCTTCCTGCAACGCTTGCGCCGCTGCATTCGTTGCGCGCGTATCCGCCAAGCGCACAGAAACGCCTCGCTCTACACACCAGCGCGCCGCAGCCATACCAGACTCCCCCAACCCTAGAACTAGGGTCAGGCCGTCGGTACGCAACGAGGGGAAGTGATAGTTGTTCATCGTAATTTCAGTGTCGATAAGCCAATCATGACCAGCATGATGGTGATAATCCAAAAACGTACTACTACTTGGGTTTCTTTCCAGCCACTTACTTCAAAGTGGTGATGCAATGGGGCCATCCTAAAGAACCGCCTCCCTTCGCCATACCGCCTTTTGGTGTACTTGAACCACATCACCTGCATCATGACGGACAAGGTTTCTACTACGAACACCCCGCCCATGATGAAAAACACAATTTCCTGACGTACGATCACAGCGATAGTACCTAAGGCACCACCCAAGGCCAGCGCGCCCACGTCACCCATAAATACTTGTGCTGGGTACGCGTTAAACCACAAAAACGCTAACCCTGCTCCACCTATTGCCGCGCAGATCACCATCAACTCAGAGGCACCTGGAATGTAGGGGAACAGCAAGTATTTGGAGTAATCCACACGGCCCACTACATAGGCAAAAATACCCAATGCAGCACCCACCATCACGGTAGGCATAATGGCCAAACCATCTAAACCATCAGTCAGGTTCACGGCATTACTGGAACCCACAATCACAAACCAGGTCAGTGCTACAAAGCCAAATACACCCAGTGGGTAACTCACGCTCTTAAAGAACGGAACAATCAAGTCAGCACGAGTAGGCAGTGGCATAGTGAAACCACTCAACACCCAATCTTTAAACAATGGCCACAGGTCTACGGTTGCTGGAGCAGCCACAGCAAAACTCAAGTACACCGCTGCCACAATACCGATCAGTGCTTGCCAAAAGAATTTCTGGCGTGAGGACATACCCTCTGGATCGTGGTTCACGACTTTTTTATAGTCATCTGCCCAACCAATCCAACCAAAGCCGAAAGTCACCAACAACACTACCCACACAAAGCGGTTAGTCCAGTCGGCCCACAGCAAGGTACTAATACCTACGGAGATCAGGATCAACACACCACCCATTGTTGGTGTGCCATTTTTCTGCAGGTGGGACTCAGGCCCATAGCTGCGTACAGCTTGGCCTATCTTCATTTCTGTCAATTTACGGATCACCCAAGGCCCACACCACAACCCAATGATCAAGGATGTGGCAGCAGCAAGCAGCGCTCGCAGGGTAATGTATTCAAATACCCCGAAAGCGCGTATGTGTGACTCCGCGAGCCAACGTGACAGCTCAAGAAGCATTCTGAGCTCCCTCTGTTATTGCAAAATGTTGTTCCAATGCCTGTACAGCACGCTCCATACGTGCTGTACGCGACCCTTTAACCAATACATGGGCTGGCATCAAAGCGATCAACTGCTTTTGCAAATCCTCCATGCTTTCAAAATGTTCTGCATCATCACCATAAGCTTCGGCTGCAAACATCGCATCAGAGCCTATGACCAATAGGTGTTGAATACCGCGTTCTTTCGCGTACTGGCCTACCTCAGCATGAGCAGCTTGGCGAGTCTCGCCAATTTCACCCATATTGCCCAATACCAATACCGTGCGGCCTTCTAACTCGGCCAGCACATCAATAGCGGCACGTACCGAATCAGGATTAGCGTTATAGCTGTCATCAATCAGCTGGTAGCCCTCTACCACTGATTTAGGCTGCATACGACCACTCACAGGCTTAAAGGCCTGTAACCCAGCAACGACAGCAGATAATTCAGCGCCTGCAGCCACTGCACACGCCGTAGCCGCTAAAGCGTTACGCAAATTATGCACGCCAGGAACTGGCAGTTTGATGGCTGCATCTTCAGCTTGAACGTGCAGTTGGAAACGTGTGTGCGCCGGATTCACTTGAATGCTTTCTGCATACACAGCCAACCCGTCACCGAAACCAAAAGTCAGCACTTTTTTGCCTGCAGCCAAGTCTTGCCACAATGCAGTGTATGCATCGTCACCGGGGAACACAGCAATACCGTCTTCGGACAGGTAGCTGAAAACACTGCCGTTTTCTTCTGCCACTGCCTGTACAGTGTGCATAAACTCTTGGTGTTCACGCTGGGCGTTATTCACCAATGCAATGGTTGGTCTGGCCACATCAGCCAATACCGCAATTTCTCCTGGGTGATTCATACCCAACTCAAACACAGCGGCTTGATGGGTATCACGCAAACGCAATACGGACAGCGGCACACCCAAGTCATTGTTCAGGTTGCCAAGCGTAGCCACGAAATTATCCGCCCCCAAGCTTTCACGCAGAATCGCGGCGATCATTTCTTTAGTGGTGGTTTTTCCATTGCTACCACACACAGCAATCACAGGAATAGAGAAACGCTGACGCCACACCTTAGCAATGCGCAACAGTGCTTGACGCGTATCACCCACCACAAACTGAGGCAGGTTGATCTCTGACTGTCGGTATTCAACCAATGCCGCACACGCACCTTTTTCTGCGACCTGCTGTAAATAGGTATGACCATCAAACTGCTCACCACGCACGGCCACAAACAAGTTTTGTGGCTGCAGTTGACGGCTGTCTGTGCATAGATCTACGCCTTTTAACCATGTCAGCGCAAAAGCAGCCCACTGACGATCGTCAAACACATGACGCTCGCCTGCTACTTCTTGGTAATCTTCATGGCCTTTACCGGCAATCAACACGACGTCGGCAGCTTCAGCACTCCACAACGCTTGCAGAATGGCTTGTGCGCGGTCTTCAATAACTTCGTGCTCGCCCTCAATACCTTGCACGATTTGCGCAATGATGTGTTCAGGTTTTTCTGAGCGAGGGTTGTCGGTGGTCACGATCACGGTATCCGCCAATCGTGCAGCAATACCACCCATCAACGGACGTTTAGCGGTGTCTCTATCACCACCGCAACCAAACACACACACCAACTTACCGCCGCGTACCTGTGCTACGGCACGCAATGCCACCAAGGCTCGCTCTAACGCATCAGGAGTATGAGCGTAATCCACAACCGCCAGCGGTAATGGCATGGCACGGTTAGCAATACTTAAAGACTTAGCAATTTCCAAGCGACCAGGAACAGGGCCTAGCGTTGCCATCAAACGAGCAATTTTCGCTACAGGCCAACCCAGCTCTTGCAGCACACCAGAAACCAACAGCAAGTTGGCCACGTTATGCTCACCCAACAAATGGGTCAGAATTTGAGCAGTACCATGCGACGTAATCAAGTTAAAGACTTGACCATCACCACCAATATGCACGTCATCCCCAAACACGTCCGCTTCACGACTTTGTAGGGAGTACGAGATTTTTCTGGCTTTAGCTGCTGTTGCCAACACAGTTTGACCAAAAGCGTCATCTGCATTGATCACCATGCTTTCCAAACCTGGCCATTGGAACAATTTTGCTTTGGCAGCTTGGTAGTTCTCAAAGGTCAGGTGGTAATCCAAATGATCATGGGACAAATTAGTCAATGCAGCGATGGCAATATGTACGCCGTTCAAGCGGCCCTGAACAATGCCAATAGACGACGCTTCCAAGGCCACCAAGTTTGCGCCAGCTTCGCGCAGCTTGGCCAAACTACGATGCATAGTCAGCACATCAGGAGTGGTCAGTTTGCCACCCAAATTAGTGCCATCAGGCAACGTCACACCTAGCGTACCAATGGTTCCGCAAGGCACTTCTGAGTTATTTAGCGCCGCAGCGATCCACTGCACGCTAGATGTTTTACCGTTTGTACCTGTTACCGCAATAACCTTCATCTGCTCAGAAGGACGCCCCCACCATTGGTGAGCCACATCGCCCAGCACATCGCTAAGGTTCGCGATATCCAATACAGGTACATCTACAGTAGCAGGCTTATCGCTTTGTTCACGCACCACCGCTGCAGCACCATTTGCTACAGCACTAGCAATGAAGTCGCGGCCATCACCACTGATGCCAGGACATGCAAAGAACACATCCCCTTTTTCAATCTGACGAGAGTCCAAGCACAGCTGGGCCGACGACGACACCTGCTGATGCAACCACTCTAAAATTTGGTTAGTTGTTTTATTTATCATTATTCACCTCTATTGGCACTTACAGCCACCAACGACTCAATCGGTGCATCTGGCTGCACACCCATTCTGCGCAAACTGTTGGCAACAATTTCAGAAAATACGGGAGCCGCGATCAAACCACCGAAGTAACCACCTGCTCTAGGCTCATCAATACTGATCGCAACAACAATGCGTGGATCGGTAGCGGGAGCAAAGCCTACGAATGAACTTCTATAGCTTGATCTACTGTACTTACCATCCACAATTTTTCGTGCTGTACCACTCTTACCGGCAACGGTGTAACCCTTCACCTGCGCTAACCTAGCCCCCTCAGGGCCTGCTGCTGCTTGCAGCATACGGCGCACTTCTTGCGCTACTTCTGGGGTGTATACCTGTACGCTAGATGGTTGGGTATCACGCTTCAGCAACGACAACGACACCACATCACCGTTACGCGCAAAGGCCGTATAGGCCTGTGCGACTTGAATCAACGACGCTGATAACCCATAGCCGTACGCCATGGTGGCCCGCTCAATGGGACGCCAGCGCTCCCATGGACGCAGCCTACCTGCCGCTGCACCAGGGAAAGGCGTGTGCGGTACACGACCAAAACCCAGCTCATTAAATTTGTTCCACATTTCTTCAGAGGTCAGACGCTCTGAAATCATAGCCATCCCGATATTGCTGGATCGGCGCAAAATACCTGCGGCATCCAGCGTACCGTTATGACGACTCACATCAGTAATAGTCGCCCCTTGATAACGATACGTACCATTACCTGTATTGAATTTGGTTTCTGTCGTGATCTTTTTATTATCTAGCGCCAGCGCAACGGTGAATGGCTTCATGATAGAGCCCGGCTCAAACGTATCCGTTAATACACGGTTACGCAGTGCACCACCTTTACGATCAGCACGATCGTTAGGGTCATACGTAGGCAAGTTCACCAATGCCAGCACTTCGCCTGTTTGCACATCCAACACAATCGCTGCTGCAGCTGCCGCTTTATTTGTCTCTACAGCATTCTTCAGTACTGAGTAAGTGTCGTACTGCATACCAGCGTCTACTGACAAACGCAGGTCAGTGCCGTGTACAGGAGGAATGGCATCGCGCACATCTTCCACAATACGACCCAGACGATCACGAATCACACGACGTGAACCCGACTGACCGGACAATTCAGCATTAAAGGCCAGTTCAATCCCTTCAATACCTTGGTCTTCAATATTGGTAAAGCCAATAATGTGTGCCACGCTCTCACCCTCTGGGTAAGACCGACGCATTTCATCTTGTTGGTGAATACCTGGAATGCGCAACGCAGCCACTTCTGCTGCCACATCTATATCAAGCTGACGACGAATATAGACAAAGTTTTTGTCTTCAATATTCAGACGTTTCTGTACATCAGCCACTGGCATTTCCAGCAACGCTGCCAGCGCAGCCACCTGCTCTGGTGTTGCGCGACGTGCATCTTCAGGAATAGCCCACACAGCTTTCACTGGAATACTGCTTGCCAGCACCACGTTGCCTGTGCGATCAAACACCTTGCCACGCATAGGCGGCAATTCAATCGTACGTTGGTAGCGACGCTCACCTTGCTGTTGTAAAAACTCAGTGGAAAGCCCCTGCAAATACAGTGCCTTACCCAACAAAGCCACGAAGCCAATCATGACCATCAGCAAAACCAACTTCGCCCGCCACATGGGCAGGCGACCTTCTAGGACCGGATTATCGTGATAACCAAAGCGTTTCATGCTAATCCTCCTCATCACTAGAAGATAAGGAACTTAGCTGCTGCCCCCGTAAATACACAGTACGATCGGGGGTTCCGGTCACCATCTGCAAGTCTTTGCGGGCGACTTGATCAATACGAGCATTGCGGGTCAATTCTGCCCGCTCTAACTGTAGACGACGCCACTCTATATCTAGAGCTTGCGCTTGGTTGCGCAAACGTTCTACCGCCACATAGCCCTCACGCGCCTGATAACGAGCCGTTACCAAGGAAATGGCTGACAACATCAATGCCAACGCGAGGAGCAGACGGATAGTCATCTACGCTTCCCCTTGTTCCCAGCACCACCTGTTGCATAGGCTTTAACAGCCTCTAGTTTGGTTTGCCAGTCGGCTTCCAAAGGCGTGGTGGTACGTTCGGCCACACGCAGTACTGCTGAGCGCGCGCGCACGTTATGTTGAACCTCGGTGTCATCTGGCAATACACGACCCAATGACTGCAACCAAGGTTGCGGCATGTCTTTTTCAGCAATTGGAAGACGCGAGTGCACCATGGCCGGCTTTGATGCCGCGGCCATGAATTGCTTCGCTAAGCGATCTTCCAATGAGTGAAAACTGATCACCGCTAAACGTCCTCCTGGGTTAAGCAACTCCAGAATTAACGGGAGCGCATGCGCAAGCTCCTCGAGCTCGCGGTTGAGGTAAATCCGTACAGCCTGGAAGGTCCTGGTGGCTGGGTGATGACCTTTTTCGCGCGAGCGGACGACACTGGCGACCAGCTCGGCGAGATCATGCGTTGTACGTAGCGGTGAGGATTCGCGGCGACTTGTAATCGCCTTTGCAATCTGGAAAGCAAACCGTTCTTCGCCATAATCTGCGATGACCTCCTTAATCTCATCGACATCGGCATGAGCCAACCACTCAGCGGCGGTCGGCCCCCTACTGTTATCCATGCGCATATCCAATGGGCCATTACGCATGAACGAGAAACCTCGTTCGGCATCATCTAACTGGGGGGAAGACACACCCAAGTCCATCATGACACCATCAACGGAGTGCACGCCATGCTCACGCAGTGCATCTACCATTGACTCAAAACCTGCATGTATTACACGTACACGCTTATCCTCTGCTGCCAGCGCGTTCGCAATAGCAATAGCTTCAGGATCTTTATCTATGACAAACAAGCGAGAATCGGCATCAACGTGGCGTAGCAATTCTCGACTATGACCACCACGTCCAAACGTGGCATCAACAAATACACCGGACCTATACGTGGGTTCCGGACGGTACTCTGGCCTCCGCGCCATAAATACGGGATTCACCAGAGCCGCTACCGTAGGCTCCAAGAGAACGGAACGATGCTGTAGCTCCATTAGCCGACTCAGAAAGAAAACTGTTCAAATACATCAGACATCATGCCTTCAGCCAGTTCGGCTGCTTGGCGACGCTCCAGTTCGGCACTATTCCACAGTTCGAAATGACCACCCAATCCCAATAACATGGCATCACGATCCAGCCCTACGGCGGTACGTAATTCAGGGGCAATCAAAATCCGTCCAGCAGAATCCATGTCCACATCCTGTGCGCTACCCAGCATCAAACGCTGCAATGCACGAGCTGACATGGGGAACGCTGCAATCTGTTGGCGCTTTTCTTCCCACACAGAACGTGGGTACATCAAAAGACAGCCATCAGGGTGCCGCGTCAAAGTGAGTTGTCCCTGTTCCGCCGATAACAAGGCGTCACGGTGCCTGGTCGGAATCGCGATTCGACCTTTAGCATCCAACGTGAGTGCATTGCTTCCTTGGAACATGCTCTTTTTCCCACTTTTTTACACAAAAACCTACTTTTCCCCACTCTAAGCCATGCCGTGATCAAGGTCAAGACGCAAACGCATTTTTTTCCAATGACAACAAACACTTAGCTGACTTTCTTAGAAAAGTTCGATTTTAAAATACCTCTATAAATCAACAGATTGCATTCCAATCTAAAAGTTGTTTATTAGGAGAAAGTGGAAAACGTCTCTCAAAAACTTGCATTTCCTCACAATTGACAGGCTTTGACACAGGAAAAGTGCACACACGTGCAGAAACCACTGTGCGAACGCAGTATGGAAGAAAAAGGGGATTTGAAAAGAGAAGAAGAAGAAGAAGAAGAAGAAGAAGAAGTGTGAGACAGGCCTATAGGCCGGATTCTGTAAACCAGCACGCTGGTCGGCAATCATTCATCTTGGCATGCCATTACTGACACACTCTAGCCATCTACCCGCATACTCGAGCGGGCCGCCCTTCGAACACAAGGTTCACGTATGCCTATTTGATGTTGCTCCGGATAGAGGTTACCGCGTTTCACCCTGCAACGACTGCCTTACTAGAAAGCAAAGTAACGGAGATAGCCGTTACTGTGCACAACATGTTGTGCCCTCGTCGCAGTCTCGTCTCTGTGGCCCTATTCCTCGACTCGCAGACCGAAGCCCACTTATCGGACGGCTGTTAGCCGCTATCCTGCCCTACGGAGTCCGGACCTTCCTCGATATTGCTACCGCGATTGCCCAGCCTGCCTCACAAATGCATTGTAACCTGCGACAATAGCAATATCAGACTTTCTTCAGATTTTTTACGGAGCAGCATGTCAAGCAATCTGGTCACCCTTTCTGGGATACATCTGGCGTTTGGCCATCATGCCTTGCTGGATAACGCAAGCCTCACCATTCATTCTGGTGAGCGTTACGGTTTAATTGGTCGCAATGGCGCGGGGAAATCGTCGCTATTGAAGCTTATTGACGGCAGATTGCTGCCTGATGACGGCCAAATCATGCGCAGCAGTGGATTGCGCGTTGCCACCGTCGAGCAAGAACCAGACCTGCCTCCGGACCAACAAATCTACGATTTCCTGTGCGGCGACTACACCGAAACAGAGGATTGGCAACGCCCAGCCAAAATCAGTGCGTTGATGGATCAGTTGGGTTTACCTAACGAAGCACTGATAGGTTCACTGTCAGGCGGTATGCGTAAGCGTGTAGCGTTGGCTCAAGCCTTAAGCAATGAGCCCGATCTGCTGCTATTAGACGAACCCACTAACCACTTAGACTTCGACGGTATTTTGTGGCTGGAGCAGTTACTCAAAAGCTTCCGTGGCAGCGTCATTGTGATCACCCACGACAGGGACTTCCTTGATAGCGTCAGCTCGCACATTATTGAGCTAGACCGAGGCCAACTCTTTAGCTTCCCCGGTAACTTCAGTCGCTGGCAAGAACGCAAAGCCGAGTGGCTACAAGCCGAATCCCAACAACAAGCCAAGTTTGATAAATTCCTGGCGCAGGAAGAGGTGTGGATACGTACTGGTGTACAAGCACGCCGCACGCGTGATGAAGGCCGTGTACGCCGCCTAGAATCATTACGCAGAGAACGCGCTGCACGCCGTGAGCGCATGGGCAACGTTCGCTTAGCTATTTCGGAAGGTCAACGCTCTGGAAAACTGGTTGCCGAAGCAGAAAACATTACTCATGGTTATGACGAGCGCTTACTGATTAACGACTTCTCTACTGTGCTAATGCGCGGTGACAAGATAGGTCTAATCGGAGCAAACGGCGCAGGTAAAACCACACTACTACAAATACTGTTGGGCAAATTAGTTCCAAACGCTGGCCAAATCCGTCATGGCACTAACTTAACAGTAGGTTATTTCGACCAAATGCGCAGTTCTTTGGACGAAAACGCCACGTTAGCTGAAACCATTAGCCCCGGAACTGAATGGGTAGAGATTGGCGACCAACGTAAACACGTAATGAGCTATTTGGAAGACTTTCTCTTCCCACCTGCGCGTGCGAACTCCCCTGTACGCTCTCTATCCGGTGGCGAACGCGCCCGCTTAGCATTAGCACGCATGTTTGCTCAACCCACCAACATCTTGGTACTAGACGAACCTACTAACGACTTGGATATTGAAACCCTTGAGTTACTAGAAGACCTGCTACAAGAATATCAAGGCACCGTTTTGCTGGTGAGCCACGATAGACGTTTCCTAAACAACATCGTGACTCAAGTGATAGCTGCAGAAGGCAATGGTAAATGGGGTGAGTATGTGGGTGGCTATGATGAGTGGCTACTACAGCGCCCCACATCTGCAGCAGAGCCTGCTGCTGCCACAACAGCCGCTGCAACGGCATCCGATAAAGAGAAAGCCGCTCCCAAGGCTAATCGCAATCAGAAGCTGGCGCCATGGGAGAGAAAAGAACTGGATGCTCTACCAGAGAAAATTGCTCAACTGGAAAGCCGACAGGCAGAGCTAGCCGCCAAGCTCAGTGACCCAGACTTGTACAAAGATGGCAACGATGCTGCACAAACTGTACAAAACTCCCTGGAAACACTGGAAGCCGAACTGCTGCAACTTTTCGAACGCTGGGAAGCGTTGGAAGAAAAGGCACAAACTGGACAATAAAAAAGGGGCTTTACGCCCCTTTTTCTATTACGCGCTAGTCACTGACCAGGCTAACTTTCTGCCATTCGCTAATGGCACAAGTATCTCATTACCCAACTGCAACTGATCAGGAATCTCAAACTCTTGTCGTTGCAATGTAATGGTGTCTGTATTCACGGGCAAACCATAAAACGCAGGACCATTCTCACAGGCAAAGGCTTGCAGCTTATCTAGCTTACCTACGGCATCGAACGCCTCTGCATAGAGTTCCATAGCATGCAGTGCTGTATAACAACCTGCACAACCACAATCTTGTTCTTTACGACCACGCACGTGCGGAGCACTGTCTGTACCTAAGAAGAAACGCGTAGAGCCCCCAGTCGCAGCCTCTACCAAGGCCAATCTATGTTTCTCGCGCTTCAATACTGGTAGGCAATACCAATGCGGGCGCAGGCCACCGCTGAAAATCGCATTACGGTTATACAACAAGTGCTGTGGAGTAATGGTCGCGCCAATAGTACCTTCCGCTTGACTCACATATGCCACCCCTTCTGCCGTAGTCAAATGCTCAAACACCACTTTGAGATCAGGGAACTGTTTACGCAGCGGAATCATAATGCGATCAATAAACACCGCCTCTCTATCAAACAAATCCACGGCAGGGTCTGTCACTTCACCGTGCACCAACAATGGCAGGCCACACTCTTGCATCGCTTCCAATGCTGCACCACAGTAACGCAATACATCCGTTACACCAGCATCTGAGTTTGTCGTCGCACCAGCCGGGTACAGTTTTACCCCATACACCACACCCGATTCACTCGCACGACGAATTTCCTCTGCTGTTGTGTTGTTCGTCAAATACAAGGTCATCAATGGTTGAAAGCGGCTGGTCGGAGCCGTTTTATGCAGAGCATCTACAATACGCTGATGATAAGCCACAGCTTGAACGGCTGTAGTCACTGGCGGGGTCAGGTTAGGCATAACAATGGCCCGGCCAAACTGTGCTGCTGTGTGGCCTACAACGGCCTCTAACATGGCACCATCACGCAAGTGCACATGCCAATCATCCGGACGGGGAATCGTTAAGGTATTAGTAAGTGTCATAAAATCGGTTCTATCCAAAAAAGCCTATGCTTTGTTCTGGGCCATCGCCAGTGAGCGCATCATTGACATTATGCAACAGTCGCTGAAGTTCTGCAGCGCGTAAGCCCGCAAAACATCAGGGCTTCTGACCCGATTCAAACAGTAACAAATCTCCCCCCTCCTGATGATTGGCCTACAGGGAAGCACGAGTTATGCTGCTACTGTACGATTTAGCAGCACTGTGGCATTTCTTTCAATTTTCTCGGAGCTCTATTCATGGCCAATAGTAAAAAACCTGCCAGTAAACCTAACACTGGATTCATGAAGCCACTTACCCCCAGCCCTGCACTGGCAGCTGTAATTGGTCCCGAAGCTGTACCGCGCACAGAAGTTACCAAGAAAATCTGGGAATACATCAAGAAACACAATCTCCAGGACGCTTCTAACCGCCGCAACATCAATGCTGACGCTAAACTCAAAAAAGTACTGGGCAAAGATCAAGTCAACATGTTTGAACTAAGCAAACTGCTGAGCGCTCATTTGAAATAAGCCTCTCCCAGTGGAACCCCAGACTACCCGCCTCCATGGCGGGTATTTTTTGGCGCGTATCTAATAACTCAAGAGCACGCCAAGGGATTAGTGATCGCCCGCGATCGGCGATTTCCCAGGTCAGCACTAGGCTTTACATAGCACTAAAAAAATCAGGCCCTGAAATGTCAGGGCCTGATGAAATTTTTCTGTGTGATGCGGATTATTCGAATTCCGGGCTTTGACCACTCCAATGAGCCAACCAACCTTTAACAATGCGGAAGATAATCCATACCAAGGTCACTACCCCAGTAATCCAACCTATGAAAATAAAAGTGAGCAGGACGCTTACACACATCCATAACAAACCCCACCAGAAGGTTTTAATTGCCCAATCTAAATGTGCAGCATAAATGGTTCCTGCCGCATCACTACGTTTGTAATACGCCAGAACAATGGAAGCAATAATACTTGCACCAAAAACACCCATGCTCACGATACCAATTGCGAACAAAGCATATACAACATGCACAATGGTACGGAACGGCAAGCCCTGTTCGGTTTCAGGCTGGTTCAACTGAGTCATGCATACCTCCAAAAACATAAAATAGCAGTAGGCACCATCGAGGTGCGGCACTGTTAAGCATTGTAAACGCTTAATGATCATTCGCAGAGTATCAGGCAACGAAGAATGATGTATCTACACACCAGCAAACAGCTCAACATACTCAAAAGCTGTTCTACATCAGCCTCTAAGCGGCTTACTCTTCCCTGTGCAGCCTAGGATATACAGTGTAGCTTTCCTGATACTAGCGCCTACCTGCTGCTTTTTTACACTCAGGAAGAGCTACGTGCTTTAGCCTGTATCACACCGGTAAAAATATTCTACAGCGCACAAAACCATAAGAATAGCATTTAACTTATTACATTTATTCTAGCTGCAATTAGGTTAAATCATTGCATGCGAAAACCAATGCCAATTATTCATTTGAATAGAAAATGTATTTCACTAGATAAAACAGAAGTATTTAATTCTTTCTACTGTAACCGGCATCAATAATAAACATCGCCGTTATACAGCATGAAAATTCTATATATACCGTAACCACACGATGACATCCCCTGGTCTAAATTTATTTAGCGTTATTTATGTTGTTTAATAATTTTTTTTAAATATGCGACATACCCCTATTCTCTGATTTGAACAGCTCATGGTAAAAGTGGTTAATCTAACTAAAACACACTTGAGGGATAACATGGAAAAGCTACAGGCTGTTTTTGAGACAGTAGGCGGTTGGGTATGGGGACCAGCAATGTTGATCTTGTTGGTAGGTACAGGTGTCTTACTTACTGTACGCCTCAGGGGTCTGCAATTTACTAAATTACCCATGGCATTACGCCAAGCCTTCACTCGTACTCCCGGGCAGGAGAAAGAGCCAGGTGATGTTTCTCACTTTGGTGCTCTGATGACAGCTCTGTCGGCAACCATCGGTACCGGTAACATTGCGGGTGTGGCTACCGCTGTAGTACTGGGTGGCCCTGGTGCCGTATTCTGGATGTGGATCACTGCTATTTTTGGCATGGCCACCAAATACGCAGAAGGTATCTTGGCAGTACATTACCGTATTACGGATGCTCGCGGCGAAATGGCCGGTGGTCCTATGTACTACATTGAGCGCGGCCTGAACATGAAATGGCTGGCTATATTATTTGCTCTGTTTGCTGTAGTTGCCTCCTTCGGTATTGGTAGCTCGGTGCAATCCAACTCGGTTGCTGAATCCATCTACACAAGCTTCGGTATTGAACATGCACTAACAGGTGTAGTGCTGACTGTACTGACCGCCATCGTAATTCTTGGTGGTATCAAAAGTATTGCTCGTGCGGCATCCGTCATCGTTCCTGTGATGGCTGTGGTGTATGTATTAGGTGGTTTGATCATCATTCTGCTGAATCTGGAAAAACTGTTGCCTGCATTGAGCCTGATTTTCACTGATGCTTTCACAGGTAGCGCTGTTGCTGGTGGTGCTCTGGGTACAGTAATTCGTTACGGTGTTGCCCGTGGTGTGTTTTCCAACGAAGCTGGTATGGGTTCTGCCCCTATCGCTGCCGCTGCGGCTAAAACCGACCACGCAGGTCGCCAAGCGCTAGTATCCATGACAGGTACATTCTTAGACACCATCGTAGTGTGTTCTATCACTGGTATCGTGCTTGTTATGGCTGGTCAGTACACTGCTGGCAGCACTGGTGCTGCACTGACCACACATAGCTTTAATGCTATGTTACCTGGCTGGGGCGGTTACATCGTGACTTTTGGCCTTGTGTTCTTTGCCTACAGTACGATTCTAGGCTGGTGCTACTACGGTGAAAAATGTGCAGCATACTTGTTAGGTACACGTGCTGTACTGCCATACCGTGTTGTATACGTTGCATCCGTGATGATGGGTACTATCGCCAGTCTGGATCTGGTTTGGGCTGCATCGGATACCTTCAACGGCTTGATGGCTATTCCTAACTTGATTGCCTTGCTGCTGTTGTCAGGCGTAGTTGTTAAAGAAACCAAAGACTTCTTTAACAAAATCGACAAAGGCGAGCTGCCTAAGTAAGGCTCTCTCATTTAGCCCCGCGCTAAAACAAAGCGGCCCTGTTATTACAGGGCCGTTTTTGTATCTACTCATACAACACTAGATGGGTAAGACACACCTACACCCTTCACTACAGTTACTGGCTTAATGCGCCTAGCGGTAACAAAGGAAGCATAAAAGGAGCCCAAATGATCGACTCCACTAAATTAGGTGTCATACGCAACTCCCCTTCCATATAGCGCAGTTCAGCTTCTACAGGCTCAGCAAACGCAGTCATTACTGCAGACGACGGCAGCACATCCGCTGCAACCATACCCTGCTCTATCTTCCATTGCTTTATGTACAACGTATCAGTGTCAATTAGCGCCTTTGCTAATGCAGGGATGCTGCGCACAAAACTATATGCGTCTGGTTTGAAAATCTCAAACTGGTAAGTATTCAACAGTTCGCTTTTGTCTGTCTCTGACAAGTGAGTCGCTGGAATATATAGAAAAAACCTAGCTTTTGCAGCCTGATTAGAGAACACCTCAACTATCGCTGAACGATGAGCTATCTTCTGCCCAAGAGGTGTTTCCAAAAAAAGTAGTAATGGGGGAAGCTCTGTTTTGCTAAACCTATATGCAGGAGGTGAATCAGCCACGAGATATAGTGCGCTGTCATCCTCACCCCAAGCAGTCAGTTGTATCTGCTCTTTCTTACTAGGCATATACGTACTAGAGCAACCCATTAAGCCTGCTAATACGATGATCAAACCATATCTAATCACTCAGCCATTACTCGCTTGTTATAGAGGCTCATTATGAGCGCAACTCGATCTGTAACTATACAACTCTCGAGCAGAGTATGCATGTGTGCTAACACACGCCCCTAAACTAGATGACTTAGCTTTAGGAGGCCTTACATACTAACGTCTTCTATGTAGGAGCTATAGGTTCACGGCGCAATAATCAAGATCGTCGCGAGAGGCTCATGCAGCATTTTGGCCTAACCGC
>NZ_JBKQFO010000004.1:0-32608 GCF_050487965.1 Paenalcaligenes sp. Me52
CAGGACCGTGAAACGCCTTCGCGCCGATGATAGTGCATATTCGTGTGTGAAAGTAGGTCATCGTCAGGCTCTTACACCAAAAGCCCCGCATCCAACCGATGCGGGGCTTTTTTACGTCTGGACAAAACGCAACCCCTCTCCTGAACACCAATTACAGGCTGTTCAATGTGGGTACTTTAGAGCTATTCTGCAGCTCGGATATCGGCAAAAACACAAGAAAAGGCGTGAGATTCGCTCCATACGGGAAGAAAAACAGCCATATCGAACACGAACTCCTCTCTATTTTCCCCTTAAGGTAGACGTTTTATCGTTATGTATTGCTCAAGTAAGCGGCTTACACGGCCTGTTTTTCTTCGCTTTTACTAAGGATAGAATCAGTGAGCTCTACTATTTATCGTGTAATGCCTGCTTCCTACCACTGAGAAGCGGGCTCCTATTCCCCCTGCCTGCGTGCCTTCAGCTTAGAAGGCACTGTGTAGCGGCAGCTTCTATTTAACGTAGGTTACCTCTCTGTAGATCCACCTATTCATTTTTCTTTGAATGCAGCTAGCAGAGACAAGATATGAAGAATGCTTGGGTTATCTGGCTGATAGGTTCATTTATATGCAGAGTTGTGGCTATCGTCATTGCACTGCTCCTTGAGTATGTTCATATCAGACACATAATCCAAAAACAAAATGCCTGATGAATATCGATCAGGCGTTTCTAGTAGTGTTATCTCTAGATATCGATCTAGTTACTCTTCCTCTGAGCGAATAATAGGTGCTGTAGCTTCTAGCTGTTCTTGCAGTGTACGACGCACTAAGCTTAAATGCTCACGCATAGCTTGTGCTGCTTCTTCAGGGGATCGTTCACGTACGGCATTTAAAATACGTGAATGTTGCTCTGTATAACGAGCACGTATTTCAGGAGTGAGCACATGGCGACGTAAGCGACCCCATTCGGTTTGTGCTCGTGCTTGTGTCAGTACATCGTAGAAATGCACCAGTAGCTTATTGTGAGTGGCTAAGCCTAAGGCTTTATGCAGTGCACTATCCCACTGCTCCCATTCTGCATGTGAGCGTACTTGTTTGGTTTGCTCAAAGCAGTGTGCAAGGGTGTCTAAGTCATGTGAGCTCGCATGTACAGCAGCAGCTGCAGCAATAGCTGGCTCTAACACAAAACGTGCATCCATCAGTTCGATAGGGCTGGTGTGTTGCGTTAGGCTTTCTAGCGAGTGCAAAGGCATGCGCGGTGCTAAGACCACAGTACCGCGCCCTGGCACGCGCTCCAAACGCCCCTCTTGTTCCAAAATGTCCAATGCCTGGCGTAATACTCGACGGCTGGCTGTTAGGGCCGTGGCCAACTCGCGCTCAGGCGGTAGCTTACTGCCTGGCTGGTAGCTTGCGCTTTCCAACATTTGACGTAAAGACTGCAGAACATGTGCGGAACGACCCGTAAGTAGAGGGGAAGTAGATGTCATGGATGTAAGCGATTAATGGCGGAATGCAGTGTATAGCATATTGCTAGCATTAAAGATCAGGAAAAGCGCAAACGCTATACGAAGGTAGCGAGGATTAATGCTGTGCGCAATACGGGCTCCGATGGGAGCCATAAAACCAGTAATGGGTATTAAGAGTAAAAAAGCCAAAACGTTGACATAGCCTACACTGAAAGGAGGCCGTCCGGGAGATCCTATTCCTGCAATAAATGCACCAATAGTTCCCGGGATTGCAATAATCAAACCAATGGCGGCCGCTGTGCCCACTGCGCGGCGCATGGGGTAGCGGTAAAGTGTCAGGAGAGGCACACTGAGTGTGCCGCCACCAATACCCATAATGGATGATAGCCCTCCTACGAGTACACCATAGACAACACGTAAGAAACCGGTGGGCAATTGACCTGTATCCGTATCTTGACGGTTGGGGCCAAACAACATGTACAGTGCTACGAGCAAGGTCATGACAGCAAAGATCAATGTCAGATAGGAGGACTTAAGCATGCTGAATAACATCATGCCTATGATGGCCCCTATTAACAGGGCTGGCCCCCAACTACGTAGTAAGGGTACATCAATTGCGCCTTTGGCATAGTGCGCTCGGGATGAGGATAATGCTGTGGCCACTACAGTGGATAGCGACGTACCTACTGCCATATGCATACGCACGTTGTCATCTAATCCCATTAGCGTGAACAGATAAAACAGCACTGGCACTAAGACGATGCCACCGCCTACACCTAATAAACCAGCAATCAAACCGGCCGCTACACCTGCACCGGCAATTGCCAGAGCAAAGTACAGCATGGTTTCTACTGAGAACTCCATGACCAATACACCTTATTAAGAGACCAAATGGTAATTATTTATCTGATTGGTATCTATTGGTGGCTATCTTTGTGACTAAGCAGGGTTTATTGGTATAAACACTAACTAAAAAAGAGACCAACTATGTAGTTGGTCTCTTTTTGTGTGATCAGGATGCGACAGCGGTGTAGAGCATATTGCAAGCGTTGAAGAGCAAGAATGCTGCGAAGGCATAACGCAGATACCGAGGGTTTACGCTGTGGGCTAATCTGGCGCCGTAAGGAGCTACAAATGCGGTGATAGGAATCAAAATAGCGAAGGCGACAATATTGACATAGCCCACGCTAAAAGGAGGTAGGTTTTCCTGTCCTAAACCAGCTAATACGGCACCAATGGCACCTGGCAAAGAAATCAGTAAACCGACGGCCGCTGATGTACCCACAGCTTTACGCATAGGGTATTTGAAGTAGCTGAGTAGTGGCACTGTTAGGCTGCCACCGCCTATCCCCATGATGGTGGATAACCCGGCAACTAAAAGACCCGTAATCCAACGTATAGGGCCTTGGGGCATATTGCCGATTGAGTCATCGGGGTTTTTACGTGATGAACCAAACAGCATGTACATAGCAATGGAAAAGGTCATTACCGAGAAAATGATGCCCAACTCTGCGGATTTAATGGAGCTAAATAAGCTCATGGCGATCAATGCGCCTATCACTAACCAAGGAGCCCAGTGTTTTAGCAGCTCGGTATCTACGCCACCTTTTTTGTAGTGTGCGCGAGATGAGGAGACTGCTGTAGCAATAATGGTAGCCAGCGAGGTACCGATGGCAACATGTAGGGCTACAGATGGGTCAACGCCCATTTGGTGAAATAGGTAGAACAGCACAGGTACTAATACTAGTCCCCCGCCTACCCCTAATAGTCCAGCAATCAGACCGGCCACCACACCTGCTACGGCAACAGCCGCAACAAATATCACATAGAACTGCGTCGAGTATTCCATGACAAAAGGGTCACTTTCCATTAACTAAACTAGCAGAGTAGCAAAAGGTCTTTTGCCTGTCGTGGAACATGTGGCTTTTTACTCTGGGTCGTTGTAGTTTAGCTAAGCAGTTCTAGTGTTTGATTGAGAGGTGCGGTGTCTGTAGTGTCTTCTAGCATGTTGATCTGCTCGCCATACCAATGCAGGGTAGGGGCTAGAGAACATACAGAACCAATAATTAATAGCGAAGGCGATGTAAAGTGATGTTGCCCGGCATAATGTGCCAACGAGTCAATGCGGCTCAGTAACGTGCGTTGTTCCGGGCGTGAGCCGTTTTCAATTAGAGCACAAGGCGTATCAGCCGCACGTCCAGCGGCTTGCAAACGCGTGATGAAGTGCAGAATTTGCTGTAAACCCATGTACACCACAACGGTTTGTGTGGGGTCACTGAGCGTATGCCAGTTTTCTATTGGTGAGTCATCTTTACGGTGAGCGGTGATGAGCTGTACAGATTGTGCGTAATCTCTATGTGTAAGAGGTATGCCACTGTAGGCAGCGCATGCTAATGCGGCCGTAATTCCAGGGATAACTTTATAGGGAATCTGATGGGCACGCAGAAACTCTAGCTCTTCACCTCCACGTCCGAAGATAAAGGCATCTCCTCCCTTTAAGCGCACTACCGTGTGGCCTTGTTGGGCATGGTCCAACATGAGTTGATGGATGCGGTGTTGAGTGGCATGGTGATCTTCACCGACTTGCTTACCTACCGATAGTTGTAAGGCATCGCGTCGAGCTAGTTCCAAAATAGCAGGGTCTACTAAGCGGTCATAGAGAATAACATCGGCTTGGTTCAGTGCACGTAGCGCATGCTGGGTGAGTAAACCAGGATCTCCGGATCCTGCGCCTACCAATAAAACTTCACCTGTTTTAGTGGATGGGGGTGAAACTAAAGCACTCTCTAGCAATGTAGCTGCCAATGTGGCTTGCTGTGCTTGTATGGCATTGGCAACGGGGCCATCCATTACCCAATCATAAAAGCTACGTCGTGCTTTTAGCTGGGGGAATGCCTGTTTGATGGCTTGTCTATAACGCTGTAGTAGCTGAGTTAAGGTACCTATAGAGTGGTCTAAACTGCTTTCAATGCGTGCGCGTATGCGTCGGGCCACCATTGGCGCAGCGCCGGCAGAAGAAATAGCGACTGTGATAGGGGCGCGGTCCACAATAGCTGGTACTTGGCATGAAGAAAGTTCAGCATCATCAACAACGTTAGCGAAAATACGGCGTTGTTCTGCCTCATGCGAGACTAGCGTATTAAGCGCAGTATCGTCGGATGCGGCAATCACTAACCAGATGTTATCTAAGTCGTGGGATGCATAAGGGCGTGCATGCCACTGTATCTTGTTTTGTTCTGCCCATTGCTGCAGCGATGTATTTAGCTCTGGGGCAACAACAGTAATAACCGCCTGACTTTTTGCGAGCAGTTGCACTTTGCGCCATGCCACTTCGCCGCCACCTACAACAACGACAGCGCGCCCAGCGAGGTTAGTGAAGAGGGGGAAAAGGAAGGTGCTCATAAGTTTCAGTGTCAAAAAGTGCGGCAGTGATGCTATTGATTCTAGGTATGACATGCTGCGCGCAGAACGACGTAAAACTTATTTAGTTATCCTTCTATATCTATATAACCAAGGTAGGTAGCAAAAAGAGTTTATTAAGCACTGTTGTATTATGTCGCAATATGTTGCATCTTAGGTATATACCCTAACCTTTTGATTTAAAATCAATTGTTAAAAAAGTTAGTGAAATGTTGAAGATTATTAACATTTATTATTCCTAAACTTTTGTCAGCACTGGATACAATGCCAAATAGTTTGTAAACGCGTTTCTAGCGGTTCAATTTACTTACAAACTGTAAGACGCAAGGTCATGCTCCAAGAATACAGGTCAGAAGCCTGTAGCTCCGCCTTGCCAACGTTCTCAATGCAATGGCGTTACGTACATTCGCTAATTTGTTTTGGACGCTTTCGTTGACAGCGCAGTCTGTGCTGAGTCAACCAAGCACCAGCTTTACACGGAATAGCTAACCCCACTCTAAACAGAGTGTGACTACCGATGGGGTTTGTTCCGGTAGCCCGCCTCTGTTTGGTTCGTTGCGTAGACGCAATGTGTAGTACACAGCAATGAACAGCACTAACTGTTCATGTAAAAACCTAAAAACATGCAGGAGCTGCGAAGATGCAAGTAAAAAACCTAACCATTATGGCCATGGCTGTCGCTATGGTATTTTCTGGCGCAAGTTTTGCGCAAACAGCCTTGTCTTTGCAAGACAGCGTAGAGAAAGCTGTTACCTCTAACCCAGAGTTGGGTGCACGATTCCAAGACTTCCAATCTAGCCTAGAAGGCCAAAACGTGGCCCAAGGTGGCTTGCTGCCTGAAGTGAATGCAGAAGGTTGGATTGGTAAAGAGTGGCGTGGCAGTACTTCACTGAGCAAATCGCACGACTGGACTCGCAAGGGCTACACACTGCAACTGCGTCAGTTGATTTTTGATGGCAACTCCACGCTGAATACCGTGCGTCAGTTGGGCCTGGAAAAAGTCTCCACATACTACGATCTGGTTTCCACCATTGATAGCGTAGCGATGGAAGCGGCTGCTGCCCACATTGACGTTCAGCGTTACCGCGAAATGGAATTGCTGGCACGCGAAAACTACCAAATGCACTTGAACACATTGGGCCAAGTACGTGAGCGTAGCGAATCTGGCGTTGGCCGTGGTGTGGATTTGGAACAAGCCATGGGTCGTCAAGCGTTGGCACAAAGTAACCTGATGACAGAATCCGGTAACTTGAATGATGTGCTGCAACGTTACCGTCGTATCGTTGGTCAGCCTGCACCAGCTGTATTGGTAGATGCACCTACATTTGATGAGAAACTGCCAAGCAACCCAGAGAATTTTGATAACTCTTTGCTGGCTAACCCATCGATTCTGTCTAAACAAGCTTTGCTGCAAGCCGCAGACAAAGGTGTGGACGTTGCACGTGGCAACTTCTCACCTACGTTGGAATTCCGTGCATCCACAGGCCGTGACCGTAACGAGCGTCCTAACGAGCTAACAGGCCGTCACCACACAGCACAAGCATCAAACGTGCAGTTGGTGGCATCCTACAACCTGTACCGTGGCGGTGCTGACTCCGCACGTGTACGTCAGACCAAAGCACAATCGTATGCAGCACGCGATGTGCGTGATTACACATGCCGCAACGTACAGCAAGAGCTGTCCATTGCGTGGAACAACATTGTGCGTCTGCGTGAACAGATTCCTTTCTTGCGTGACCACGAATTAGCGACTTCCAAAGTGCGAGTAGCGTACATGCAGCAGTTCCAAATTGGTCAGCGTTCTTTGCTGGACTTGCTGGATACCGAGAACGAATTGTTCGATGCACGTCGTGCACTGCGTAACGCAGAATACGATCTGAAACTGGCTGAACTGCGCTGGTTGACCTTCTCTCACCAGTTGTTGCCAGCACTGGGTTTACAACAGCCTCATAACCAAGACGTACCTGAGGAAGCTGAAGACCTGATCTTCCCACAAGAAGCATTGCAAGTATGTATGGAGCCTGTGCCTGACACAGCTAACCTGCAGCCTGTAATGGTGGAGTACCGCAACAACATGGAACCTCCTGTTCTACGTCAAGTAAGTGCAAACTAAGCGTGATGTAATATGTAGTAATAAGTTGACGTTGCATGACACACCCGTGTCGTGCAGCGACCAACTTGGCATAGGGCGGTAAGCACACATGAAAGAGGATCGTTCATATAAACAAGAACTGTCGGCATCGGATGCTGACTTTATCCGTGTGCTGGAGGATTTGATCGACGTGCTGATTAGCAATGGCACGATTCGCATGACTGATTTACCTCCCGAAGCACTCAAAAAACTGCATGCCCGAAAACAGACGCGTCAGCGTCTGCGTAATACTTCGCTTGATTTGATTAATGACGACGACGATGGACTCCTCTGATCCGCATTTGAGCCAGAACGTTGAGGGTATGCCTGCGCCGCATACCACTCATGATGATCCGCTTCTGGCATGTCTGGTAGAAATCACCAGATTGCATGGCAACCCTTGTTCGGCGCAACATTTAAGTGCTGGATTACCACTGGTTGATCATCGTCTTACTCCGCATTTGCTGCCACGAGCAGCAGCCAGAGCGAACAGCTCTGTGCGGGTGGTACGTCGTCCATTGCAGAATTTTCCAACGGCGTTATTGCCTGTTATTTTGTTGCTGAAACAAAATAGAGCATGCGTGTTGTTGTCTCTAGATGGTGATGATGCTGTTGTGCATTATCCCGAATCGCCTGCGCCGGTCAAAATGTCGCTAGAGGCATTGCTAGAGGATTACTCTGGCTTGGCAGCAGTGGTACAACCGTTGTACCGAGTAGAAGCACGTGCCAAAGAAGGCATTGCTGAATTAAAAAATAAACATTGGTTTTGGGCCACCATTACTGAGAACTGGCGCTTGTATCGCGATGCGATTGGCGCGGCGTTACTGATTAATATTTTTGCACTGATGATCCCGCTCTACACCATGAACGTGTATGACCGGGTGGTGCCAAACAACGCGACTGAAACCCTGTGGGTGCTGACGCTGGGTATTGGCTTGGTGCTGTTGTTTAACTTCATTCTTACCACTGTACGGGCGTACGTGGTGGATGCGGCAAGTAAACGTGTGGATGTGCGGTTGTCGGCACTGATTATGGAGCGTGTGCTGGATTTGCGTATGGAAGCGCGTCCAGGTTCCGTAGGGTCGTTTGCGGCCAACTTGCGCTCTTTTGAGTCGGTGCGAGACTTCATTGCATCGGCCAGTTTGACCACGTTGGTAGATTTACCGTTCGTATTGTTGTTCCTTGCTGTGTTGGCATGGATATCCCCGTACATGTTGATTCCACCAATTGTGGCAATCATCATCGTTTTGGTGGTGTCGTACTTTGCGCAGCGCCATATGGAAACGCTGACCAAACAAACTTTCCAAGCGGCGGCACAACGTAATGCTGGCTTGGTAGAGTCGTTATCTGGTCTGGAGACTCTGAAAGTATTGAACGCACAAAGTCATGCCCAGCGTAACTGGGAGCGTTCCACAGAGTTCTTAGCCTCTATAGGCGGCAAGATTAAATTGACCTCCTCAAGCACGGTAGGTTTTGTACAGACTATGCAGCAGATGGTCACCATCAGTGTGGTGGTAATCGGTGCGTACTTGGTACAAGATGCCGCGCTGTCTATGGGGGGGATTATTGCGTCGTCCATGATCGCTGGCCGTTGTTTGGCTCCATTGGGGCAAGTGGCCGGTTTGATGATGCAATACCAGAATGCTCGTACATCGTTGGACTCCATTGATGGCTACATGAAAATGCCTGTGGAGCATCCTATAGAACGTAACTTTGTGCCACGTCCACAATTGGATGGGGCGGTAGAGTTCAGGGATGTGAGCTTTGTTTACCCTAGCACCGATCAGAAAGTGCTAAGCCAGATCAGCTTGTCTATTAAGCCAGGCGAGAAAGTAGGCATCATTGGTCGTATAGGCTCAGGTAAGACTACGTTGTCTAAACTGATCTTGGGGTTGTACCAGCCTACAGAAGGTACTGTGCTGGTGGATGGCATTGATATTCGCCAGATTGACCCTGCCGATTTGCGCCGTTCAATGGGCTTTGTGTCGCAAGATCCTGTGCTGTTTTACGGCACCTTGAAACACAACCTCACGATGGGGGCGCCATATGCCTCCGATGAGGAAATGTTGGCGGCAGCACGTATTTCTGGTGTGGACCAGTTTGCATCCAGACACCCTGATGGTTACGACATGATCATCAGCGAGCGTGGTGAGTCCTTGTCGGGTGGTCAGCGTCAGTCTATCGCTGTGGCGCGTGCTGTATTGAATCGCCCATCAGTATTGCTGCTGGATGAGCCTAGCAGCCATATGGATAACCAAAGCGAAATGGCGTTGCGCTCGCGTCTAAAAGATATTTGTGTGGATAAAACGGTGATTCTGGTTACCCACCGCACAGCATTGTTGGATTTGGTAGATCGCTTGATTGTGATGGATAACGGACGCATTGTGGCGGATGGTCCAAAAGAGCAAGTCGTTACTGCGTTGAAAGAAGGTCGTATTGGTGGTGCCCGGAGGGCTGCATAAGATGCGTAAGTGGTTTAAGAAGCTAGGCCAAGACCAACTAACGCCACCATCGCGCAACATGGCGGATAACGCCAAGTGGGCGCTGGAGCATCAGGATGTGAAAGGATCACGTTTGTTGGTCTGGATATCCTTGTTCGTTATCGTCGTGCTGGTTGTTTGGGCCTCGTTTGCGTGGATTGATGAAGTGGTACGTGGCGAAGGCAAAGTGGTGCCGTCTCGTCAGGTACAGGTGATCCAAAGTCTGGATGGCGGGGTGGTGGAAGAAATTCTGGTGCGCCCAGGTCAGATGGTGGAAGAGGGAGAGGTCATGCTGCGCATAGACCCTACGCGTTATTCCTCTTCATTGGGTGAAAACCAAGCGGAAAGTTTGGCATTGATGGCGAAGGCCGCGCGTTTAGAAGCGATTGCGACGGGTGAGCCATTGAAGATGCCTGAAGAGGTATTAGAGAAAGCTCCGAACATTGCAGAAACAGAACGCAATGTATGGATGTCGCGTACAGAAGAGCTGCGCACCAACTTGCAAGTGGCTAACGATCAGTTGCGTCAACGTCGTGAAGAACTGCGTGAGACACAAGCGAACAGGGATCAAGCAGCATCTAGTTGTGGACTGACATCGCGTGAGCTACAGATGACACGCCCCTTGTTGCAAAGCGGTGCGGTATCTGAAGTGGACTTGCTACGTTTGCAGCGTGATGTGGCGCGTTATTGTGGTGAACAAAAAGCAGCAGCAGCACAGATTCACAGGATCGAAGCCTCTATTGAAGAAGCGCAAAGCCGGTTGAGCGAAGTGGAAATTACTTTCCGCAACCAAG
The DNA here is from genome assembly GCF_050487965.1 of Paenalcaligenes sp. Me52. Classification (NCBI taxonomy): domain Bacteria; kingdom Pseudomonadati; phylum Pseudomonadota; class Betaproteobacteria; order Burkholderiales; family Alcaligenaceae; genus Paenalcaligenes; species Paenalcaligenes sp. Me52. Next base: position 10,267 of record NZ_JBKQFO010000004.1, read on the forward strand.
CTCGTACCGAGTTGGCCGATACACGTGCCAAGTTGTCTTCGCTGGAGCAAGGTCAGTTGGCGCTGGTAGACCGTGTGCGTTTGGCTGAAGTGCGTTCCCCAGTACGTGGCACGATCAAGAGTTTGTACGCCAACACCGTAGGTGGTGTGGTGCAGCCAGGTAAAGACATTATTGAGATTGTGCCATCCGACGATACGTTGCTGTTAGAGGTACGCATTAATCCTAAAGATATTGGTTTCTTGCATGCCGGACAGAAAGCAGAAGTGAAGTTCACGGCGTATGACTTTGCCGTGTATGGCGGTTTGTCTGGTGAGTTAGAGCAAACCAGTGCTGACACCATAGTCGATGAAAAGGGCAACGCTTTCTATATTGCCAAAGTCCGTACCGATCAGGCTTATGTGGGTGAAGACAAACGCCCCATATTGCCAGGGATGGTGGCCGAGGTACACATCCTGACAGGTAAACGTACGGTTATGCAGTATCTGTTGAAGCCTATTTTGCGAGCACGATCCAACGCGTTTACTGAACGCTAAGGTAGTGCCAAGAGCCTGTTCTATATAAAACAGGCATTAGCGGCGGTTATCAAGAACCGTCACGATCTTTGAACGAGGGAATTGCCGCATGCAGCAAGTAGTTTCTGTTTTAATGCTCAGCAACGATGATTATCTTTGGCAGCATTGGCGTGCTTTACCAGCATCTCACTGGATGTTGGCTAGAGGTCATAACCTTGAAGATTTGCAGCGTTGGAAACAGTCTGGCCGTCAGTTAGTGGTGATCGATCATGCCTTGAAACTGTGGCAAGACAGTCAGTGGGCCGATGTAAGTGCGGGTATGCAGTGTGTGGTGGCGAGCACGTCGCCTAATGATGTGGAAGGTCAACAGGTGTTGGCCGCTGGTGCGCGTGGTTACATTCATGCGTACGCACCTATCCCTACGTTGGAACGCGTGTTGGAACACGTACAAGCCGGTGAAGTGTGGGTAGGCCAAAGTTTGTTAAGCCGACTGCTGAGTACTATTGGTCATCAATTGCCAGAAAACACTAACCCTGTTTGGCATATTGGCTTGACGGCACGAGAAATTGATGTGGCACAGCGTGCTGCATTGGGTCACTCCAATCAGTTGATTGCTGATGATCTAGGCATTAGCGAGCGCACGGTTCGTGCACACTTATCCGCTGTTTTTGAGAAGCTTCATGTAACAGATCGTTTAATGTTGAGTCTGAAAGTACACGGTATTCGCTAAGCATATTTGCTGAGCAAAAAAGGCTACCCTTGGGGTAGCCTTTTTTATGGCCATGAGTTAATTATTTACAAACCAAATCACTTTGGTTTGAGTGTATTGATCAAAGGCCTCCATTCCTTTGTCACGCCCGCCAAAGCCTGAGTGCTTGTAGCCACCAAATGGTGCGGTGATGTCGCCCTCAGAGAAACCATTAATAGAAACGGTTCCTGCTTTAATGCGTCGTGCTACACGTTGAGCACGGTGCAAGCACGAGGTGTATAAGGAGGAGGCCAGACCGTATTGGCTTTGGTTTGCCAGTTGAATGGCTTCTTCCTCAGTGTTGAAGGTAGTGATGGCCATGATGGGACCAAACACTTCTTCTTGGAATAGCCGCATTTCGGGTGTTACACCATCAAAGATAGTGGGTTCTATATACCAACCACTGCCTAGTTCAGAATGCACTTTACCTCCATGCACGACTGTAGCGCCGGCAGCTAAGGTATCGTCTAAAAATTGACGAACTTTCAGGAAGTGGGCTTCTTCTACCATAGGACCAATCATAGTGTCAGTATCGGTAGGTAGGCCTGTTTTCCAGTGTTTCAGGCCTTCTTTCAGTCCAGCGAGAACGGCTGTTTTTACCGATTCTTGTACCAGTAATCGTCCCCCACAACTGCAGTTTTCGCCCATGTTCCAGTAGGCGGCAGCCAGTACGTGTGGAATGAGTTTTTCAATATTGGCATCCTCAAAAATGATTTGAGGACTTTTACCGCCGCATTCCAGCACAATTTCCTTAAGATTGCTTTCGGCTGAGTACTTTAAGAATAAACGCCCAACCTCGGTGGAGCCAGTGAAAGAAACCATATCTACATCTGGGTGGCGACCTAAAGGTTCACCAGTGGCTTCACCTGTGCCTGTGACTAATGTTAGGGCACCTGCAGGAACACCTGCCTGGTGGGCTAGTTGGGTGAGTAGATAAGCGCTTAGTGACGTGAGCTCAGCGGGCTTCACAATGACTGAGTTACCTGCAGCCAGAGCGGGGGCGACTTTCCATGCGTACATTTGAGCAGGGAAGTTCCATGGCAGTACTGCACCCACCACACCGATGGCCTCTTTGGTGATTAAACCTAGCGCATCTGAGCCGGTAGGTGAAATGCGTCCAAAACACTTATCCACAGCCTCGGCGTACCATTGAAACGTTTCGATAGTGGCAGGGATGTCAGTGTTTAGGCATTCGGTAATGGGTTTGCCGGCATCCACACAATCTAACGCAGCAAGTTCGTCGGCGTGTTTCGCCATTAGGTCCACCCATACCAACAGAATGCGCTTGCGTTCAGCTGGGGGGAGGCCAGACCACTCACCTGATTCAAAGCAATTACGTGCAGCAATAACAGCTGCATTAACATCGCGATCTGAACCAGCCACCAATTGACCTATGGTTTGGTTATCAATGGGGCTGATGATAGGCATGCAAGTCTCAGCAGCTTGAAAGCCTGGAATTAAAGGGCCTGCCCATAAGGTAGCGTTACGGGCATTGGCGAACACCGTTTCTATAGCGGACATAACAATTCCTGAGTAAATCTAATCAACGTAGCGTTTGTATGACGCGCTCTAATTCCTGCATTTCTTCAGCCGATAGGGGTTGAACAGGGTGGCGGCATGGACCTACAGGGTTGACCAGTAAATTGGTGGCTGCTTTAACTGCAGGGTTGTAAGCATGGTTCCAGAAGAAGAGGTTGGCGGGTAATAGGCGCTCCCAAAGGGTTGCGGCTTCATCCAGTTTGCCGGCACGTACTAAATCGTACAGTTGAACTGCTTGGCGAGGCATAGCGTTTACGGCACCCCAGAAGCAGCCTAACGCGCCAGCGACCAACGCAGGGAAAGCGAAGGGGTCTGCACCGTTAAACACGGGTAGCCCTGCCACAATCAACTCTTGTAAACGAACGAAATTGCCACTGGTGTCTTTGATGTACTTTACGTTTTCCAATTGTTGTAAACGTTTAAAGAAATCAGGGGTGATATCAAAGCCAGAGTGTACGGGAATGTTGTACGCCATGATGGGAGTATGGATGCTGTTTGATATGCGCTCGTAGTGTTGGAACACGCCGTCTGGGGTAGGGCCTTCGAAATACGGAGGTAGGATTAGTAAAGCGTCTGCGCCTACACCTTCTGCATGTAGGGCAGCTTCTACTGCGTCCTCGGTGCGTATCGCTGATGTTTGCACAATTAATTTGGTGCGACCATCAATGTGTTTAGCAGCAGTTTCGGCGATTAAGCGTTTTTCTGCAGTGCTCAAAAATGGGAACTCTCCAGTACCACCACATACAGCGATGATATGCACACCAGCATCGATTAAGGTATCGAGATGGCGTTTAAGAACGTTCAAATCAAGTTGTGTGCCATCGGCATTCATAGGGGTACATGCTGCAGCACAAATACCATGCAATTTTTCAGACATAAGAATCTCCTAGCCCAGTGAAAACTGGGCTTAAAAATGGGTGGAATGAAGGGAAAGTTAGTGGGTGGCGCGCGCGGCTTCTACGTTGGCAGCACCATCAGGAATATCGGCTAATAAAGAAGGGTAAAGTTTGACTACGGTTTCTTGGAACTCAGCTAGGTCAGGCGTGACAATCTCTACACCCATGGCTTGCATCTGGTCTAGGCTTTGTTGATAGGTGTCGGTATAGACTTGAATGCCATGTTTCACTGCTTCTTGAGCAGCTTCGCGCATAATGGCTTGATGCTCTGGCGATAGTTTTTCCATGCTGGATTTGCTCATGAGCAAAATAGCAGGCATGTAATGGGTTTTAGTCATGTTGTAGTACTTGCTGACTTCGGCAAATTTGTCCTGAACCATAGAATCAGGTGAGGCTTCGCCAGCATCGATAGTGCCGGTTTGTAGTGCCAGATACACTTCTGAATAGGCCATGGTGGTAGGTTGTGCACCGAGTGCTTCATAGGCGTGAACATAACCAGGAGACTGAATAACACGGATTTTCATTCCTTTCATGTCACCAACGTGTTCGACTTTCTTATTGCCGTAAATGTTGCGTTCCAGAGAGGAAATCCAGCCCAAGCCTTCTAAGCCATATTTATTTAAGTAGCCAAGCATCTTGGTACCAAACTCGCCTTGCATGGTGTTGTTTGCTGTTTCCAAGTCAGGGAATAAATAGGGTAGTGAGAAAACGCCAAACTCTTTGACTGTATTTTCTAATGGTGGCTCACCTGTGACGACTAAGGGCAATGCACCAGTGCGAGCTGATTGGATGAGTTTGACCTCCCCCCCTAATTGGCTGCTGGGAAATACGTTGATTTTTAGGCTGCCATTTGATTTTTCAGCAGCTACTTCTGCCAGTTTGGTAGCAACAGCGTGGTAGTGACTATCTGTGGCTAACACATGGCCTAAGTTCAGCTCCACGGTATCTGCAGCGTATAGAGAGTAGGGCAAGGTGGTTAAGAATAAAGCGCTTAATATTTTTTTCATGGTATGTCTCCTCGGGTTTAGAGATAAGCGTTAGAGTAAGGCCAGCGAGATCCACGGTAAGTAGCTGATGAGTAGTACATCGATAATCAGTACAGCTAAGAAAATGCCTAGGGGGCGGAAAAGTTTCTCCATCGGTAGATTGGCAATCTGACAAGCAATAAAAAGGTTTACTCCTACAGGCGGAGTGACCATACCTATGCAGATATTGACGATCATGATCATGCCGAAGTGAATGGGGTCAATACCAAACTGAGTAGCTATGGGTGCCAAGATAGGAACCAAGATAATGATGAGCGCTAAGGCCTCCATGAACATGCCGATAACCAATAACAAAATGTTGGACATAAGCAGGAATACGATGGGGCCGCCAGCAATGTCTGCGATGAAGCGTCCAAAATTTTGCGGGACTTGGTTGATGGTTAGCATGTAGGCGAATAGTGCCGCGCACCCAACAATCAGCATGATGACTCCGGTCATTACCGCAGAATCAATCAAGGTTTTGAGAATGTCTTTCCAACTCAGTTCTCTATAAATCAGGCCGCCTACGATCAGGCCGTATACCACTGCGACAACAGAGGCTTCAGTCGCTGTGAATGCGCCAGAGTAGATGCCACCTAAGATAATGATTGGCATGAGTAGTGCTAAACCGGAATTCTTAAGTGCGGTAAAAACGTGGTAGCACCAAGTGCGCAAAGGCATAGGCGTGACTTGGTCAAAATTGCGGATACGTGCTACCACAATGATGGTGAGTATCAGTGACAGGCCTACCAATAAGCCAGGCAAAATACCTGCTAGAAATAAGCTACCTATGGATACATTAGCGACCAAGCCGTAAACAATCATAGTGATAGATGGGGGAATGATGGCTCCTAACTCACCACCTACCGCTACGCATGCAGCTGCAAAGTTTTTGGGATATCCCTTCTTTTCCATCGCAGGGATCATGCTAGATCCTATGGCTGCTGTAGTTGCTGAGGATGACCCTGACATCGTGGCAAAGAACAGGCAGGTAAGAATGGATGAAGCACCTAAACCGCCTCGTAGCCAGCCTACTAGTGCATTTGCCAGATTGATTAGGCGCTTAGAAATCCCCCCTGTTTGCATCAGATTTCCAGCCAAAATATAGAAAGGGATTGCCATCAAGGTGAAAGAGTCCAAAGACTCAAAGATGGTCTGTGGAGCATTGAGTAAATCCATGCCGTAGTGCGCCATCGAAAATCCTGCAGCGATACTTAAGCAGGCAAAGACGGGGACGCCGAGTGCTAGGGAAATTATTAGAGGCACAAAGAGGGTCAACATGGTGGGATGCTCCAAAATTTTTAGTTGTTATTGATGGGGTATCGCGGCATGTGCGTCACGCCATTGCCAAAGAAAAACTGCTGTATTCAGTGCAGCCAACGCGCAGCCTATTGGCATAGCCAGGTACAACCAGAATTTGGAGATCATGAGCGCTGGGGAAATCTCATCGGCCCCGAAGTCAGCCCATCGCCAGCCATGCCATGTCATGGTGAGGAACGTCAGTATCAAAATACTGCCAGCTAGGTAGCGTAGTCGTAGGGCTGGGATGGCAGGCAGAGCTTCTATGAGGGCGGTGACTGCGATCAACATGCCGTGGCGTGCCGCAATGGCTCCTCCTAAGAAAATGACCCAAACCAATAAGTAACGGGCAGCTTCTTCCGTCCAAGGAAGGCTGAGTGAGGCACCGAAAAAAGGTAGGGCAAATCGTACAACTACTTGGGTAAAGATGAGAACGACCATGCTTAACAATGCAACGGCGAGGAAAAGACGCACGTATTTGTTAAGGGTATCGATGAAGTTTATGAGTAAATTAGCCATAGGATCCCGCATCAAGTATCCTGTATCCAAAATGAAATTTGATAATACGCTAGCAGCATGTCCTCTTTCAAATAGGTGAATTCCCTTAAGATCAGGCAATAAAAAACCCGATAGGTCGTTAGCCTATCGGGTGTGTACTGCTGGGAAATGGGTTCAGATGCGGTGTGAGGAGAAAATATCCATAAGCTGCTCTTTAGTACGTCTGATGTGAGTAGAAAGCAGTGCTAACGCCTCATCGGTTTTTTGTTGTCTACAGAGGTCTAGCAGCATTTGGTGTTCTACGGCGCCATTCATAATATCAGTGGTCATCACGATTTGTAGGCGCAAATAGCGATCTACCTGCATGCCTAATCTGTTGGCTAATGAGAGCGATACAGGGCGATTGGCTGGTTCATACAGACTCATATGAAACTGCGCATTTAGCATGCCCCAGTGCGCAATATCCTGTGTTTCGTATGCACGATCAAGTTCATGAAGAATACCCTGTGCTTTCTCAAGGGCTGCTTCAGTGATGTTGGGAATAGATCTAGACAATAAATCCAATTCTAGTATCAGGCGCAGGTCAAAAATCTCTTCGATTTCATGTTGCGACAGTTCAGAAACAATAGCGCCGCGATTATTTTCAATGACCACCAGCCCTTCAGAGTCCAGTTGTTTCAAGGCTTCTCTTACTGGCATGCGTGATACTCCATACTCTTGGGCCAATTGCTCCTGGCGCAGTAATGTATTGCCACCTAATTCGCCACTAAGAATACGATTTCGTAAGTCATCTACCAGCATGGATGCCAGATTTTGTCGTTTGAGTGTTTTGTCTTGACGAGGAGTATTGGCCACGTAAAGAGTCCTTATGAATGGGTACTAATAATATCCAGTTGACTGGATACAAAATTCAAAAGGCTATTTTAGCGTGTTCAAAAAATTATGCAGAAGCAGAGTTACGTTTGGTTAGAGGATGCTTTCGTTTCCAATTGCAGCAAGAGTGCCTGAGCCTCGTCTATTTGCTCTTCACTAAACACATGTAAGCCAGCTTCACGTAATAAGGTGGTGGTGACCCCTGCACCAGGAACTCGGTTGCCACTAAATGAGCCATCGTAGATTTGCGACGATCCACAGGAAGGGCTGCCTTCTTTCAAGATAGCAATTTGAATGTTGTATTGCTGAGCTAAACGCAGTGCTTCTTCTGCCCCAGTAACAAAAGCGGGGGTGACGTCGTCTCCTTGGTTATCTACCACATGTGCTTGTTGTAGCCATACGGCTTTGCCTCCAGCAGCACGAGAAATTTCTGCAGAAGGGCGCGGTACAGGTAAACCGCCTGCTAGTTCAGGGCACACGGCGATGACTTTTCCGTCGGTAATCCAGCGCTGTAAAACATCATGGTGAGAGCGTTTATGGGAAGCGTCATACCGCACGGGGCTTCCCAGCAAACAGGAGCTAACAAGAATAAAAGCCATAGCAAGACTGCAAAAAGATAAATGGTGTCCAGAACTCGACGGGTGAGCGCAAGGCATTGATGACAATGCAATGTCAATAAATGATAACTGAACTCGAACCTGTCGTTGACGACAATACCCAGCCGCTGCAGTGCTCCGTATATTGGGGTTATTACTATCACTGATTTTAGGTATGCGAGGGAATCCACCTCGCATATTCATTGCAAGCATAGCGGGAAGGTCTATGGATACAGTTCTTGTAGGAAAAGTTGCTGGAAATGCTTGGGTTCGCCAAGCAGATGGTTCACTGTTGCAGCTGCGTGAAGGCATGCGTGTACCAGCAAATGCTGAAGTTGTGACAGATAGCGGTGCCTCTGTTCAACTGCAGGGTGATGGCATGGAGCCTATCACTTTAGGTGAAAATCGTCAGTTGCAAGTAAGCGATGACATGGCCAACAATGATGTTGACCCAAGTGCACAAACAGTTCCTGCCCAAATGGACCCTGCAGCAGCCCGCGTATTGGCGGCATTGCAAGCAGGTGAGGATCCATTTGAACAGTTGGATCCTACTGCTGCTGTGAACAGTGGCGCTGGCGGTGATGATGGTGGTAGCAGCTTTACACGCTTGGCCAGCATTATCGAGCCTACAACACCTTTGGCATTGGCTTACCCCAAACCAATTCGCCCAGAAGAAGAGCTGCCACGCTTGGCTGGCTACGGTCGCAATAACGACCCCGAATACACATTGCCTGCTGACTTGGAGTTGAAGCAAGTTAACAATGATAGTGAAACTGTTGTTGATTTAAATGTTGGTCAGTACTTTTCCGACCCAGATGGTCACCCACTAACCTTTACTGCTACAGGTTTGCCTCCAGGGCTGACAATTGATCCTAACACCGGCGTAATTTCAGGTACCTTGGATCGTAGCGCTAGCCAAGGTGGCCAAGGGGGCGTGTACACCGTTGTGGTAACAGCCAAAGATCCTTACGGTGGCAGCGTAGATTTGCCATTCACATGGACAGCGCTGAACCCTCCTCCAGAAGCGGCAGATGACCACGGTACAACAGAAGAAAATACCGTACTGGAAGTGCCTAAAGATAAAGGCCTGTTGAGCAATGACGTTGACCCTGATGGCGATGATCTGGTTGTTACCGGTATCGAAAACGCTGATGGTCTGAGCGTCGCTCCGGGTACACCTATTCCTGGTAGCAACGGCGGCACGCTGGTTGTAAAACCAGACGGTAGCTACACCTTTACTCCTGGTACTGATTTTGATTACTTGGCCGAAGGCGAAACCACAACGGTTGAGTTCGAATACACCATCAGCGATGGTGAGGGCGGTACCGATAAAGCCAAACTGGTCATCACGATTACTGGTACTAACGATGCACCCGTGATTAGCGGTGCTGGTACCGATGGTGAAGGTACTGTAGTTGAAATTGAAGATAACGCACCAGGCGAAGGTGTAGCTGATCTGATTGCTAAAGGCAAAATCACGTTTACTGATGTAGACGCATCCGATAGCCACACTGCAACACTGACTGCTAATCCAGAGGCTGGTCAAGACTTCCTAGGCGAGTTAACGCTAGGCGCCATTGACCCCGCTACAAAAGAGCTGGCGTGGGAATTCAAGGTTAATGATGCAGACGTAGACCACTTGGCTGCTGGCGAAACACTGGTGCAGAAATACACCGTGACTATTTCGGATGGTAAAGGTGGTGTTACGACACAAGAAATTGTGATCACCATTGTTGGTACTAACGACGCACCTGTTATCGATGCAAGCAATACCGAGGCAACTGGTACTGTGACAGAAATCGGTGACAACGAGCCCGGTGAAAATGTCGCTGACCTGACTACAGGTGGCAAGATTGCGTTTACCGATGTAGACGTGACAGATAGTCATACTGCAACGCTGACAGACAACCCAGAAGCTGGTCAAGACTTCTTGGGCGAACTGACATTGGGGCCAATCGACCCTGCAACTAAAGAGTTGACGTGGTCATTCACTGTTAACGATGCAGACATAGACTATTTGGCTGCAGGCGAAACACTGGTGCAGAAATACACTGTGACCATCGCTGATGGCAAAGGTGGTTTTGCGACTCAAGAAATCGTAGTGACCATTGTTGGTACGAACGATGCGCCAGTGATTGACGCTTCTGGTACTGACGATAGCGGTCGTGTAGTAGAGATTGGTGACAAGCAGCCAGGTGAGAACATTGACGATCTGACCGCAAGTGGCAAGATCACGTTCACTGACACTGATGCTAACGATACGCACACAGCGACTGTCTCTGAGAACCCAGAAGCTGGTCAAGACTTCTTGGGTGAGCTGACTCTGGGCCCAATCGACCCAGTGACTAAAGAGCTGACTTGGACCTACACCGTTAATGACGCTGATGTGGATCACTTGGCAGCGGGCGAAACGCTGGAGCAGAAATACACAGTGACCATCTCTGATGGCAAAGGTGGTTCAATCACTCAAGAAATCGTGGTGACCATCGTTGGTACCAACGATGCGCCAATTATGAGTGGTGTAGTGGAAGGAGCCGTAACAGAAGACGGTTCACTGACTACAGGTGGCCAGTTGACCAAAGAAGACGTGGATCTGAAAGACACCCACGAGTGGTACTTTGACGGTACAAAAGGCACGACTGAGTCTGCAGGTAACCATGGTAAGTTCACTATCGACCAAAACGGTAAATGGACTTACGAGCTGAACAACGACGATCCTAAAGTACAGGCGTTGGGCGAAGGTGAGACACTGACCGAAACGATTGAAGTCACAGTGGATGACGGCAACGGCGGTACAGATAAGAAAACCATCACTGTAACGATCAACGGTACGAACGATGCGCCAGTGATTGACGCTTCTGGTACTGATGATAGCGGTCGTGTAGTAGAGATTGGTGACAAGCAGCCAGGTGAGAACATTGACGATCTGACCACAAGTGGCAAGATCACGTTCACTGACACTGATGCTAACGATACGCACACAGCGACTGTCTCCGAGAACCCCGAAGCTGGTCAAGACTTCTTGGGTGAGCTGACTCTGGGCCCAATCGACCCAGTGACTAAAGAGCTGACTTGGACCTACACCGTTAATGACGCTGATGTGGATCACTTAGCAGCGGGCGAAACGCTGGAGCAGAAATACACCGTGACCATCTCTGATGGCAAAGGTGGTTCAATCACTCAAGAAATCGTGGTGACCATTGTTGGTACCAACGATGCGCCAATCATGAGTGGTGTAGTGGAAGGTGCCGTAACAGAAGACGGTTCACTGACTACAGGTGGCCAGTTGACCAAAGAAGACGTGGATCTGAAAGACACCCACGAGTGGTACTTTGACGGTACAAAAGGCACGACAGAGTCTGCTGGTAACCATGGTAAGTTCACTATCGACCAAAACGGTAAATGGACTTACGAGCTGAACAACGACGATCCTAAAGTACAGGCGTTGGGTGAAGGCGAAACACTGACCGAGACGATTGAAGTCACAGTGGATGACGGCAACGGCGGTACAGATAAGAAAACCATCACTGTAACTATCAACGGTACGAACGATGCGCCAGTGATTGACGCTTCTGGTACTGACGATAGCGGTCGTGTAGTTGAGATTGGTGACAAACAGCCAGGTGAGAACATTGATGATCTGACCACAGGTGGCAAGATCAAGTTCACTGATACCGATGCGAACGATACGCACACAGCGACTGTCTCTGAAAATCCAGAAGCTGGTCAAGACTTCTTGGGTGAGCTGACTTTGGGCCCAATCGACCCAGTGACTAAAGAGCTGACCTGGACCTACACCGTTAACGATGCTGATGTAGACCACTTGGCAGCAGGCGAAACGCTGGAGCAGAAATACACCGTGACCATCTCTGATGGCAAAGGTGGTTCAATCACTCAAGAAATCGTGGTGACCATTGTTGGAACAAACGATGCGCCAATCATGAGTGGTGTAGTGGAAGGAGCCGTAACAGAAGACGGTCCACTGACTACAGGTGGCCAGTTGACCAAAGAAGACGTGGATCTGAAAGACACCCACGAGTGGTACTTTGACGGTACAAAAGGCACGACTGAGTCTGCAGGTAACCATGGTAAGTTCACTATCGACCAAAACGGTAAATGGACTTACGAGCTGAACAACGACGATCCTAAAGTACAGGCGTTGGGTGAAGGCGAAACACTGACCGAAACGATTGAAGTCACAGTGGATGACGGCAACGGCGGTACAGACAAGAAAACCATCACTGTAACGATCAACGGTACGAACGATGCGCCTGAGACAACTGCAGCAGTTGGTGATGTGGTTGAAAGTGGTGTGAAAGCGGATGGTAGCAAAGATCCAAACGCTGAGTTCAAAGGCACACAGACAGCTACTGGCGATCTGATTAAAGATCACGTGACTGACGTTGACGCTAACGACACACTGACCATTGTCGGTGCTTCCTTAGATGGCAAAGAGGGCACTAAAGGCAGCGATGGCTCCATTACTGTAGATGGTATCTACGGTACGTTGGTGATTCACGCTGACGGCACGTACACCTACACGCTGGATAACACACGTAAAGCCACACAGAGCCTGACTTCTTCTGACAAAGTTAAAGAAGTTTTCAACTACACAGCCAGCGATGGCAAGGCTAGCAGCTCTTCTACATTGACTATCAATGTACAGGGTACTAACGACCGTCCAGAAATCTCTGACAAATCCGTATTGGGCGGTGAGGTCATTGAGGCTGGTCACGACCAAGATGGCAAACCTGTAGCAGGTGAGTCTAGTGTGAGTGGTGTGTTGGTGGGTACGGACGTTGATAGCGGCCATACAGAGCAGTTGACCTGGCACTTGCAGAAAGACGGCAGTGTGTTGGAAGGTACAACGCAAACCATCAAAACCGAATACGGTACATTGACCTTGAACAGCGAAACAGGTCTGTGGACGTACAAGCTGGATAACGACTCCAAAGCGACACAAGCATTGGGTCTGGGTGACAAGCACGAAGAGAAATTTGAAGTGCTGGTACGTGATCCTGAAGGTGCGTGGAACAAAGAAACCATCACTGTGGTGATCAACGGTACCAACGATGCTCCTACCGTTAAAGATCAGACTGTGAACTTTGACGAAGATCCTAAAGAGGGCGTAAACCACAATTCCAAAGTGGGCAACGTACTGGATGGTTCTGAGAACCCAGAGGGTGGTGAGCTTACCGTTATCAGCTTCACTGTAGGCGGTAAAACCTACACTGACGGTGATGTGGGCAAAGCTGTACCTGTTACCGTTGATGGTAAAGAAGTAGGTACTTTCGTTATTAACAAAGACGGTAGCTACGAGTTCACACCTAAGCCAAATTACTCAGGTGAAGTGCCTCCTATCACTTACGTGGTGCAAGAGCCTAACAATGGCAAAGAAACAGGCTTGACTGCTGAGGGCAAACTGACCTTCACAATTAATCCAGTTGCTGATGCACCTGAGTACACAGCAGAAAAACCTGCCGTGAAAGTAAATGAAGACGAGTGGGTAGCGTTAGGGCTGAAAGCACCTAAAGTGACTGATGACGTCGATCATAACGGTGCCGGTGCAGGCGATAACCCAGAGTTACTGGGCGCGATCACCTTGCGTGATTTGCCGTTGGGTTCCGTGCTGAAATTAAGCGACGGTACTACGATCACCATGACTAAAGATGGTGCAATCGTTACCGATCCTAGTGGCAAAGAAACTAACATTGGTGGCGATGCAGGCATTCTGAAAGTGGTGTTGACCGATGGTTCACACATTTCTGGCTTGGATGATCCTTCTTACTTGAAGATCACCAGCGAGCAATTCGAAAGCATGCAGGTTCAGCCGCCTGCAGAAACTGGTGCCAACTTCACTGTACGTACAGAAGTCACCAGCTACGAGGTTGACGACAATGGCAAACCATTGCCAAATGTCCCGGGCGCTACAACACATGCTGATGTGAAAGTAGAGGTACAGGCCGTTACAGATCCAATCAAATTGGAAATCGGTAATGACTCCACTCCTCCCGGCAAAGCCTTGACGATGGAAGTCACTGAAGACCGCCCATTGAATCTCAAAGACTACTTGAAAGTATCGTTCCCAGAGAACTACGAAGATGGTCGTTCAGGTGATGGTAATGGCAAGGGTGACTTTGATGGCAGTGAAGAGCGCTGGTTTGAAGTGACTGGTTTGCCTGAGGGTTCTGTCATTGTTAGCGGTGGTACAACGTACAAAGCCGATGCTAATGGCATGATCAAGGTGCCTGCAAATGGCCTGAGCACATCGCCAGATAAAGTGCCTGATATGCACGTGAAATTGCCTAAAGACTTCAGTGGCGATGTGAAAGCGACGGTCACTTTTGTGGCTCAGGATCGCGATCCAGACGCGACTGATGCTAAGGGCGCACGCGAAGAAAGCAGCATCGACCTGACCCTGTTCGTGAACCCAGAAGCGGGTGACGTATGGGCGCCTGATGTGACTACTAAAGAAGACACAGCCGTTGCATTTATGGCTGGTTTGAAAGTCACTGACGACAACAGCGATGCTCCTGCTGGTCATGGCGAGCACATCACTGCTATTACGGTGAACGGTATTCCTGCTGGTTGGATCGTTAAAGATGCCAATGGCAATGAAGTGGCATTGACCAAAAATGGCGACACCTTCAGTTTTGAGGTTCCCAAAGATGTAGTAGATGCAGAAGGTTGGGGTGGTTACACCGTATTGCCACCTGCTCACAGCAGCAAAGATGCCAACATCACATTGCAAGTGACTTCCAAAGACACCAACGTTGTGAATGGTGTTGAGAAAGACAGCACCGTCACTAAAGACCTGCCAGTACACATCAAAGTAACGCCAGTTGCTGAAGAAATTGGTAAAGATTCTGATGGCAATCAGGGTAGAGACTTGACTATGGCTTCTGGCCACGGAGCTGGCGAAGGTTACAGCAGCAACATTGCTGTGAACGAAGACGCATGGTTCGATTTGAACCAGGGTGGCATTCGTTTGGGTACAGAGTGGAGCAACGAAGACGGTAAAGAAGTGGGTGGTTCAGAAGACACCTACGGTTTGTTCACACCTGTACTGGTAAATGGTGCAGATGGCGAAACAGCTGCGGGCGCTACCTTCCGTTACTCTACTGATGGTGGCAATACTTGGGTTGAAGTGGTTTATGACGGAGAGCATCCCGTAGCAATCCCTGTGGAATACCTAGGTACGCTGCAATTTAGAGCGCCAGAAGATGTATCTGGTGAGTTCAAAATTGGTTTCCAAGCACAAACAGTAGACTACGACGAGGATAACGACGGCGGGTATGATGTCGCTGTTTCTGGTCAAGAGTGGCTGAATGGCATCGTGGTGAAACCAGTCGCTGACGGTATCCAGAGCATTGGCGTAAACCCAGCGCATGGTAACGAGGACAGTGGTATTCCATTGTTCATCAACCCAACCAGCAAAGACCCAAGCGAGACGTTTAACGTCAAGATCGCTGATTTGCCTGACGGTTCTACACTGACTTACAACGGTCAACCAGTGACTATCGTGAACGGTGTTGCGACGATTAACAACTTCGACAGCTCCAAACCATTGGTATTCACGCCTCCTAAAGATGCGAGCGGTAAGTTCGACCTGAAAGTACAGGCACAAACTGAAGACAAGTGGGGCGGTTACGAAAGCAAGTCTGAGTGGAGTGCTGGGAAGACCTTGTCTGTAGACGTCAAAGGCGTTGCAGATATGCCCACCTTGGTACTGAAACCAACTACCTACGAAGAAGGTGCGTTGGATGGCCACGGTTCGGCTACTCCTGGTGCGATTGCTCTAAAAGACTTCGTGACAGCAGAGTTGGCTGACACCGATGGTTCCGAAACGCTGAGCTTCAAGATCTCCGGTTTGCCTGATGGCTTCTGGGTAGAGGGCGCGACCTTCTCCGGTGGTGAGGGTGAGCAACGTGTGTGGACATTCACAGCAGAACAGCTGCAAAACGTGAAAATCCATACACCTGAACACTTCAGTGGTAACTTGCCTGGTTTGTTAACAGCAATTGCTACTGAGAAAGATGGTCACTCCACCTCCATCACTAAACCGTTTGATGGCGCAATTGTGGTGACACCAACACCGGAAGCTAACCCTTCCCTAAATGGTGGCGCTACCTTTGATGAAGACACACGTGGCAACCTAGACTTTACGCTGCAAATTCCAGCTAACGGCGATGACAACGAAGAAGTCTCCGCTGTTTACTTGGATATGGCTCAGTTGGCGCAGTTCGCACAAGAAGGCGGTTTGCAGTTGTTCATCGACGGTAAACCTATTGCCGACAGCGGCTTGGATGTAGAAGTTATTGATGGTAAGTCGTACTACAAGATCCCTCAGGATCTGTTGGGTAAAGTTACTGCAGAAGCAGGTGCTAACTTTGCGCACAACGATGGCGGCTCCTTCAAACTGAACATCAAGTTTGACGTGATTGACCACAGTAACGATGGCAAATTGACATCCAAACCTGTGCAGTCTGATGGCGAATACGCCATTACGGTGACTCCTGTGACTGACAAACTGTCAGGCGAGTGGACTGCTGCTGATCCTGATAACAGCTTGGTATTGAGCAACAACGGCGAAACCAAAGTTGGGGTCACGCTGACTAAGCAGGATGACACTGATGGTAGTGAGCAACTGACTCAGTTTGTGATTAACGGTGTGCCTGATGGCGTTGTCGTGAATGGCATTGAGATCGGTGGTCAGGTAATCGGTAGTGCGACATTGGTTGGCCCAGGTAAATGGGTTGTGACTTTGTCTAACGACGAGCGTCCAAGCTTTGGTGCCGATGGCAAACTGAACGTCAATGTAATTTTCGACGTGAAAGGCGATGTGGTTGGTGTTAAAGACCAGCCGTTGACCGTGACAGGTATTAGCCAAGACAAAGGTGCACATAACACTGAGTCTGCTTCTGTTGGTGGCAAAGTCACTGTAGAAGGTACAGGCGGCCCAGGCGTAGAGATCATTGATCTGGACGTCACGCGTAACCCTAACTTCGAAGCGACTGAAGACACACCATTTAAGTTAGGCGAGTTGTTGAACGTTGAGTTGGGCTTGCCTGCAGGCCAGCCTACAGCGGACTACAGCATCGTACTGACTACACCAGTAGGTACCGAGTTCGAGGTTCCTGCCGGCGTGGAAATCTTCCGTGCATCCGTAGACGGTGATGGCAACGAAGTATGGATCATCAAGTCCACCGGTACGCCGCAAGACTTGAATGACCTGTTGGGTCAGATCGTGGTGACTCCTCCTCAGGACTTCAACAGCCAGAAAGGCGGTGACTTCTCTATCGATGCAACCGTTAACGTTGTTCTGCCTAGCGGCAAACAAGGTTCTGGTGAGGTGCAAATGGATGATATTCCTGTCGCTCCTCAAACCGATAAAGCGGCTGTGTCTGTAGATTTCTATACCGTTGATGAAGGTAAAGAAAGTGGTCCGCAAGAAGGTAAAGACTTGGGCGTGACCATTACCGTGACTAACGTGGTGGATTCGTTCATCTTGGTGGGTGACACCGTACTGCTGAAAGCAGACGTAGATGGTACCTTCACGTTCAATGGTGAAGTGCTGTCCAAAGACCAAGATGGCAACTGGATCCTGCCATTGACTGATGACCAGAAAGCCGGTTTGTCTCAAGGCGAAAGCTTGGAGTTCGACCTGGTATTCACGCCTGATGCGCCATTGAAAGGCGGCAAAGAAATCAGTCTTGACGTTACTGTGCAGACCAAAGAACAAGGTGCCACAGCAGCGGACGGTACAGAGCAGTGGGTAGACTCTACAGGCTCCGGTAAAGAGACTATAGAGATCGTTAACAACGGCTACGAAGTGACCGTAGGTAAACAGGAAGTCGAAGGCGGTAACTTTATCGTGAACGGTAAAGAAGTTGCTAACGATGCGCCTAAAGGTGCAATTACCCTGGATATCACAGGTAAAGGCTTGTTGGATGCTGACGAAGAGGTACACAGCGTACGTCTGGATAACTTGCCAAATGACTTCTTGGTGTACTACACCGACGCAAGCGGTAAGGCAGTATTGGCAACTAATGCTGACGGTATGTGGACTATTCCAACTGTGAATGGCAAAGTGCCCGAGATCTCTATCCTGCCTCCAAAACATTGGAGTGGCACATTGACTGATCTGGAATTGACCGTCTTGTCCGGTGAGAAATCACTGAAAGACAAAGACCAAAACGAAAGCTCAGCCAAGTTTGATCTGGTGGTGGCTCCAGTTGCTGACGGCATTGCTTCTTTGGAAGCGGCAGCAGCATTTGGTGCTGAGGGTTCTATTGTGAAATTGAACCTGAACTTGACCATGCACGACCGTGCCGATGCAACTGTGAAAGACAAGGACGGCAATGTGCTGGCCCAAGACTCCTCACAAGAAACTGTGTCGTTGAAGTTGGATGGTCTGGGTGAGCACGCTGCGTTCTACACCATGGATGCTGATGGCAAGTGGGTATTGTTGTCCGAAGATCAGATCGAACGTGGTGAAGACGGTAGTTACGTGTTGTCTGGTTTGACCCAAGAACAAGTGCTGAATCTTGGTCTAGTTCAATCTGGTAGTGCTGTAGATCAAAACGGTAAAGTGACGATCGAAGCATGGACACAAGACGGCGATAGCGTTTCTGACCGAGTAACAGGTGAGTTTGATATAAACCTGAGCTCTCAGAAAGCGACAGCTGACAGCGACAACTTGTTGTTCGACGGCAAAACATTGTTGGATGGTGGCGCTGGTGACGATACCGTTTGGCTGCGTTTTGGTGAAGACATCGACTTCGGCCAGTATGGCGAAACCGGTCAACCTGAGAACTTGTTCAAGAACATTGAAACTTTTGACTTAACACGCGAAGGTTTTGATCACTCTATCGAGAACCTGAGTGTGAAAGATGTTCTGGATATGACAGATAGCCGTAACGTGCTGACTATCAGAGCCGATCATGGCGACAAGATCACTCTGGGTGACGGATGGGTTAAAGATGACAGTAAATCTGCAGCCGATAAGATTGCCTTCAAGGGCGCTGATGGCAAAGGTGAGCTGATTATCGAATCCACTGACGCTGAACTGTTGAAAGCAGTAGCTGATTCGTTGAAAGACAAAGGAATCTAAGCTCTCTTTTTGCAGTAAGTAGCTAGCTATGAAGCCTAGGGCCACGAAAGTGGCCCTAGGCTTTTTTCATGTAACAAATAGGAGTTTTTCCTATTCGCATTTGTGTGGGCATATACCTGAAACTTGTTATAAGCCAGAGCAGTCTTGGTTATTCGTGAAAAGTGATAACTGTTATTTTTTAAAATAAATGTGGTGTTTGTCACAAATTTTAATAAGTACCTGTCGTCGACGACAATACTCAGCGCGTTTCGTACTTCGTAGAATCAATAAAAATACTGTGGGTTTATTTGACGCCGCTTTCCCCACTCACCACTTGGCGTAACCCTTACGGAGCATAGCAAATGGCTATTGATACGGTTGTAGTAAACAATGTTTCTGGTAATGCTTGGGTTCGCCAAGCAGATGGCTCATTGCTGGCGTTGCGTGCTGGAATGCGTGTTCCAGCAAATGCCGAAGTGGTTACAGACAGTGGTGCAAGTGTGCAGTTGCAAGCAGACGGCATGCCGCCTTTGATGGTGGGTGAAAACCGTCAGTTTCAAGTGACTGATGACCTAGTGAATGGCGATGTAGACCCCAGCGGTCAAACTATCCCTGCACAGTTAGATCCTGAAGCTGCACGCGTATTGGCTGCGTTGCAAGCGGGTGAGGATCCATTTGAACAGTTAGATCCAACCGCTGCAGTAACGAGCGGTGGCGGTGATGGCGCGGGTGGTAGCAGCTTCACTCGCCTGATGAGTATTGTAGAAAGCACCACACCATTGGCATTGGCCTATCCAAAACCAGTGACGCCAGCTGATGTACTGCCTCGCATGGGTGGCTATGGGCGTGATGGTGAAGCGGATACCGATGAGCCAGTAGCAACGACTCCTACATTAAAAGTCACCATCAACAATGATGGCACCGTGACCTTCAAATTTAGCGAAGTGCCGGTAGGTTTTAATTCGTCTGATGTGAAAGTCTCTAATGGTGGCCGCATTGAAAACCTGCGACCAGATCCAACAGACCCTACAAAATGGGTGGCAGACCTAATCGTGCCAGACAACTACGAAGGCGACATCATGGTCAGCGTGCCTGATGGCAGCTACACCAACGAAGCCGGCGTACCAGGTTTGGGCGGTCACGACACCACTACTGTAGATACCTTGCCACCTGAGGCATCCATCACCATCGACATGATCGCTGGCGATGATGTCATCAACAAAGCTGAGTCTGAGAAAGACGTCACACTGTCTGGTACTGTGGGCAAAGACGTTAAAGCGGGTGATACCGTCACGATCGCGATTGGCAACAAAACCTACACGACAACGGTTAATGCGGACGGTAAAACGTGGGGTGTGAACGTTCCCGGTAAAGATCTGTTGGGCAACGCCAAAGTAGAAGCCAAGGTTGAGACTAAAGACGCGGCTGGTAACTCCGCATCGGCAGAGGCTGAGCGTCCATATGGTGTAGACACTGACTTGCCTGAAGCGGCTATTACGATCGACACGATTGCGGATGATGATGTCATCAACAAAGCCGAGTCTGAATCTGATGTGACCATCCGCGGTACAGTCGGTAAGGACGTCAAAGCGGGTGACACTGTCACCGTAACCGTGAACGGTAAAGACTACACGACGACCGTGAATGCAGATGGCAAAACTTGGAACGTAGATGTTCCGGGTGCTGAGTTGGCCAAAGACAGCAACGTGCACGCCAAGGTCGAAACCGAAGACGCTGCTGGTAATCCTGCATCGGCTGAGGCTGACCGTGGTTACGGTGTAGACACTGGCTTGCCAGAGGCATCGATCACGATCGATACGATCGCAGGTGATGATGTGATCAACAAAGCTGAGTCTGAATCCGACGTGACCATCACTGGTACCGTTGGTAAAGACGTCAAAGCCGGTGACACTGTCACCGTAACGGTGAACGGCAAAGACTACACGACGACAGTTAACACTGATGGCAAAACATGGGACGTGGATGTTCCGGGTGCTGAGCTAGCTAAAGACAGCAACGTTCACGCTAAGGTAGAAACGGAAGACGCCGCTGGTAACCCAGCCAGTGCAGAAGCGGACCGTGGCTACGGTGTAGATACTGACTTGCCAGAAGCTTCTATCACCATCGACACGATTGCTGGTGATGATGTCATCAACAAAGCTGAGTCTGAGAAAGACATCACGCTGTCCGGTACTGTGGGCAAAGACGTTAAAGCGGGTGATACCGTTACTGTGACCGTGAACGGTAAAGACTACACAACGACTGTTAACGCCGATGGTAAAACTTGGAACGTAGATGTTCCGGGCGCTGAGCTGGCAAAAGACAGCAACGTTCATGCCAAAGTGGAAACGGAAGATGCTGCTGGTAACCCAGCGAGCGCTGAAGCTGACCGTGGTTACGGTGTAGACACTGACCTGCCAGAGGCTTCCATCACCATTGACACCATTGCGGGTGACGATGTCATCAACAAAGCTGAGTCTGAATCTGATGTGACTATTACTGGTACCGTCGGTAAAGATGTCAAAGCTGGCGACACAGTTACTGTGACTGTGAACGGCAAAGACTACACAACGACTGTTAATACTGGTGGCAAAACATGGAACGTGGATGTTCCAGGCACTGAGTTGGCGAAAGACAGTAACGTACACGCTAAGGTTGAAACCAAAGACTCCGCTGGTAACCCAGCCAGTGCTGAAGCTGACCGCGGTTACGGTGTAGATACTGATTTGCCAGAAGCATCGATCACGATTGATACGATCGCAGGCGACGATGTGATCAATAAGGCAGAGTCCGAGAAAGACGTCACGCTGTCTGGTACCGTTGGTAAAGATGTCAAAGCGGGTGACACCGTCACTGTAACGGTTAACGGCAAAGACTACACGACGACAGTTAACACTGATGGCAAAACATGGGACGTGGATGTTCCGGGTGCTGAGCTAGCTAAAGACAGCAACGTTCACGCTAAGGTAGAAACGGAAGACGCCGCTGGTAACCCAGCCAGTGCAGAAGCGGACCGTGGCTACGGTGTAGATACTGACTTGCCAGAAGCTTCTATCACCATCGACACGATTGCTGGTGATGATGTCATCAACAAAGCTGAGTCTGAGAAAGACATCACGCTGTCCGGTACTGTGGGCAAAGACGTTAAAGCCGGTGACACCGTCACTGTGACTGTCAACGGTAAAGACTACACGACGACTGTTAACGCCGACGGTAAAACATGGAACGTGGATGTTCCAGGCGCTGAGTTGGCTAAAGACAGCA
>NZ_JBKQFO010000005.1:0-18580 GCF_050487965.1 Paenalcaligenes sp. Me52
TTTTTAAAGAACACTTGCTACCGAAGTAGCCAGTCGCTGCCGTTGCAGCTAAACCAGAGAAGTGAAATTATGAAGCAATTTGTTTTTGGTGTCAAGCGTTTATTTTCAAAACATTTAAAACCGAAACTACTTCAAAACCACTCACAAAAATTAACTCTCAAACCTGAAAATTAAGTTTTGTGCTCTTCAGCAAAGAAAGAAACTTTAACATGGTTTTTTTAAACTTGTCAAGATTTATTTTCTTGCCGCTTCACCCTTTCGGATGAATCGCAACCTTCCGTAGAAGACCGCTGCCTTGTGAAGCAAACTGCTTTTCAAACAAGGGAGTGAACTATAGCGCGTATTTAAGAACCTTGTCAAACACTTTGTTAATAAATTTTCGCAGAGTTACAAAATAACCTGAAAATAGCTGCAGAACCCCTGTCAACCCTAGGTATCTATAGATAGCTACTTATAGCGGACATTGATGATTCCCCTCCTCTACACGTTCCCAGCAACTGAAATGGCAAAGCCTAGTCAGTTATCTACCTGAAAGTAACCAACCGAAGTAACGCCCGCACTAGGGAGAGCTCTCTATATATAGAGACTCTACGTTCTATATAGACACCTAGCAGTAATGGCGCAAAGTTCGTGCTCACTACTTACCGGGATATTACGAATGCAAACAGCAAGGAAACCACTATCCAATAGTGCTACACCTGCGTTCACTATATATATGTACTGTTTTTGAGACCGCACGCCTAGTATGCAACAAAGCTGAATGGAGTTAGCGTTGAAGTCACCTAGTCAGTACGCATGAATATACTTACCTGCTTATACATGCTCCAGTACATCAAAGCCGCTGCCGGGCTCCTACTTCAGCAATACTCTGTGCACAAGCTACAGCTATATTGCATACTCTCCGTCTATATAGATAGCGTTGGTGTATTTGCATCCGCCCGACTCGGTAGCCACGAGAAGCAGTTCATCACGAAGAGTCTAGTCAAATCGACACTCTTATAGATTGAGGGCGAAAGAGTGATCTATATATAGATGGGAGTGGCCATATCGTGGGATAGCCAAGCAGCTCCGCTGTCGCTGTGACTTTTACCCTGCCTGTCATAACCCTCTGCTATCCCCCTCTCTATAAAAAGAGAAAGAATCAAGCTGATTCTCTGCCTCCCCCTGCGCTTAGTACTGGTTCGAATAGAAATGCACGATCGTACTCACTTCTAGATCAAGGGCTCAAGCCGGACGCGTACCTACCACACCTCTACCAGTATTATTTAGTGCACTCAGGGTAAACACCTCTGTATAGCTTCCCTTCACTACATCTACATTTGCTTTTGCTTTTGCTTTTGCTTTTGCTTTTGCTTTTGCTTTTGCTTTTGCTTTTGCTTTTGCTTTTAGCATTGTTCGTGACTACTCAAGCTCTTTGCTGATTAGCTTTGTGGCTACCAAGTGCTCAACGACTCGCATAACTACGAGTGTTTCTCTATACCAATAAACTGAGTCACATACCTGTGCAGCCATCACAACAACAACAACAACAACAACAACAACAACAACAACAACAACAACAACAACAACAACAACTCACTGCCCTTCGGTAGCACTCAGCAGAACGCAGTGTGTATGTGGATCTATTGGCGAGTGATGAATAATCACATCACTTTGAACACGCACTACACGAAAGACTACACGGAGAAAAACGATACAACCAAGGTGACTATATAGATCTGCAGATTGCAGCCTCTATATATAGAGTGCTGTCACTTACGTCTCACCTGGCTACCAACATGATGCACCTAACATGTGTCCAGAGTTTGTTTGCCATCTATATATAGATAGACGGTAAGTGGGCAACTGGGTGAATTGATAGAAGCATCCACTCCATGCATACACCACCTAGATAGAACAATCGTATAAGACCTAACCCTTTCTACACACGATGGAAGCAGACATAAAAAAAGCCCGGCTCTTTCGAACCGGGCTTTTCCACGTAACCGAAATTACGCTATACGCATTAGATCGCGCGCGATGCTGTGACCAGGCGAACTACAGACCACGTTTTACCGCGGCTGATAGGACGACCTTCAGCAATTTCCACTACATCACCTTCGTTGTACTGGTTTTGCTCGTCATGCGCTTTGTACTTGTTGGTACGAATCATGATCTTGCCGTACAAAGGATGTTTTACGCGACGCTCTACTAGAACGACAACGGTTTTATCCATTTTGTTGCTGACCACGCGACCTTGCAAAGTACGCTGACGCTTTTGCGTTTGGGTTGTTTGCGTTTCGCTCATCTTACTTTCCTGCGTTCTCAGCCATTACGGTACGAACACGAGCGATGTCGCGACGTACTTTGGATAGCTGGCTGGTGTTGGAAAGCTGCTGAGTTGCACGCTGCATACGCAGACTAAATTGTGCTTTCAGCAGACTCTCGAGCTCTGCATTGAGCTCGGCCGTATCTTTAGCACGGAGTTCACTGGCTTTCATGAGATCTCCTTAAGCACCAATGTGGCGCGATACAAAGGTCGTAGAAATAGGCAGCTTAGCGGCAGCCAGGCGGAACGCCTCACGTGCCAACTCTTCACTTACACCTTCCATTTCGTACAAAACTTTGCCAGGTTGAATTTCAGCGACCCAGAATTCCGGACTACCTTTACCGCTACCCATACGTACTTCAGCAGGTTTCTGCGAAATAGGTTTGTCAGGGAAAATACGAATCCAAATACGGCCACCACGTTTGATGTGACGGTTGATCGCACGACGAGCTGCTTCAATTTGACGAGCAGTCAAACGGCCACGGCCGGTTGCTTTCAAGCCAAATTCGCCGAAAGACACCAGGTTGCCACGAGTGGCTAAACCAGTGTTACGACCTTTCTGCTCTTTGCGATACTTTCTGCGTGAGGGTTGCAACATAGTTATTCTCCTTCAGGCGCAGGAGCAGCAGAATCGCGACGTGGGCCACGGCCACGACCTGGACGACGACCTTCTGGACGTTCGCCACGAGGACGGCGGTGACGACGCTCTTCTGGAGCAGCAGCTTCTACTGGCATTTCGCCGTTAGGAAGCATGTCGCCTTTGTATACCCATACCTTGATACCGATAATACCGTAGGTTGTGTGAGCTTCTGCAGTTGCGTAGTCAATGTTGGCACGCAATGTATGCAGAGGCACGCGACCTTCGCGGTACCATTCTGTACGGGCAATTTCAATACCGTTCAGACGACCAGCGCTAGCAATCTTGATACCTTGTGCACCCAGACGCATTGCGTTCTGCATAGCGCGTTTCATGGCGCGGCGGAACATAATACGTTTTTCCAATTGCTGGGCGATGGAATCAGCGATCAACTGAGCATCGGTTTCTGGCTTGCGAACTTCTTCGATGTTCACGTGAACAGGAACGCCCATCAAACGCTGAAGGTCAGCCTTCAAGCTTTCGATGTCTTCGCCACGTTTACCAATTACTACGCCTGGACGGGCGGAGAAAATAGTAATGCGGGCGTTTTTGTTTGGGCGCTCGATCAGCACACGGCTTACCGAAGCGTTCTTCAGTTTTTTCTTCAGGTACTCGCGTACTCGGATATCGTCAGCCAACATGCCGGAGAATTCGTTGTTATCAGCGTACCAACGAGAATTCCAGTTGCGGTTAACGGCGAGGCGGAACCCAATTGGGTGAACTTTTTGTCCCATTGTGACTCCTTAACCGACCTTAACCACAATGTGGCAGGTCTGCTTCTCGATACGGTTACCGCGGCCTTTGGCACGAGCAGAGAATCGTTTCAAAGACTGTGCTTTGTCCACAAAAATTGTGGTCACGCGCAGCTCATCGATATCGGCACCGTCGTTATGTTCAGCATTAGCAATAGCGGACTCAAGCGCTTTTTTGATAATGCCAGCGGCTTTCTTTGGCGTGAAAGTCAGAGTATTCAGAGCGTAAGAAACGCTTTTGCCACGGATCATGTCCGCAACTAAGCGAGCTTTTTGCGCTGAAATACGTACGCCACGAATTGTTGCTGTGGTTTCCATCGCTTATCTCCGAGACTTCTTGTCCGCAGCATGACCCTTGAACGTACGGGTCAGAGCGAATTCGCCCAGCTTATGACCAACCATGTTCTCGTTTACGTAAACGGGAACGTGTTGACGGCCATTATGCACGGCAATAGTCAGCCCAATGAACTCAGGCAGGATGGTTGAACGGCGGGACCAAGTTTTGATCGGCCGTTTATCGTTGCCCGCGACAACTGCATCGACCTTCTTGATCAGATGCTCGTCTACAAATGGGCCTTTTTTAATCGAACGTGACATGTGTACGCCCCTTACTTGCGCTTACGACGCGAGACAATCATGTTGTCTGTGCGTTTGTTACGGCGGGTACGGTAGCCCTTAGCAGGGGTACCCCATGGACTGACCGGCTCGCGACCTTCACCTGTACGACCTTCACCACCACCGTGAGGGTGATCGATCGGGTTCATGGCTACACCACGTACGGTTGGGCGAATACCACGCCAGCGTGTCGCACCAGCTTTACCGATTTGACGCAGGCTGTTGTCTTCGTTACTTACGGAACCGATAGTTGCACGGCAATCAATGTGCACGCGACGAACTTCACCGGAACGCAGACGAATCTGAGAGTAAGCACCATCACGTGCCAACAACACAGCGGATGCACCAGCGGAACGAGCCAACTGAGCACCTTTACCTGGCAACATTTCGATGCAGTGAATTGTTGCACCGATAGGGATGTTGCGGATAGGCAGTGTGTTACCAGCGCGGATAGGAGCATCCTGACCGGATACAACAGTTGCACCAACTTCCAGACCACGTGGAGCAATGATGTAACGACGCTCACCATCGGCGTAGCACAACAAAGCAATGTGGGCTGTACGGTTAGGGTCGTATTCCAGACGTTCTACTTTCGCAGGAATACCATCCTTGTTGCGACGGAAGTCAACAATACGGTAATGCTGTTTGTGACCACCACCACGGTGACGTACAGTGATGTGACCGTTGTTGTTACGGCCAGCTGTACGTGATTTTTTCTCCAGCAGGGGAGCGTAAGGTGCGCCTTTGTGCAACTCAGAGTGCACAACTTTCACCATGTTGCGACGGCCTGCCGAGGTAGGTTTTACTTTAACGAGTGCCATTAGTTCACCTCAGTAAAGTCGAGTTCCTGACCCGCTTTGAGCGACACGTATGCTTTGCGCTCGTTGCGGCGGCGACCTTGGAAACGGCCAAATCGTTTTGCTTTACCGTTCTGGTTCAGAACCTGAACAGACTCAACCTCAACTTTGAACAAGTGCTCAACAGCAGCCTTGATCTCAGGTTTAGTAGCGTCAGCGGCAACGCGGAAAGCGATTTGCTGATTCAGCTCAGCAACCATCGTGGCTTTTTCAGTCACGATTGGAGCTAGGATGACTTGGTATAAACGCTCTGTGTTCATCCCAGGATCTCCTCGAGTTGAGCGATAGCTGCCTTAGTGATCAACACTTTTTTGAAGTGGATCAACGAAACAGGGTCAGCATAACGCGGTTCGACCACAGCAACGTTTGGCAGGTTACGCGTAGCCAGATAGAGGTTTTCATCAAATGCGTCAGTAATGAGCAGCACAGAATCCAGACCCATGTCTTTCAGCTTGGAAGCAGCCAATTTTGTTTTTGGAGCATCCACAGCGAAGTTTTCTACTACGGCCAGACGGTCGTCACGAGCCAACTGAGAAAGAATAGCGCGCAGACCTGCACGGTACATTTTCTTGTTAACTTTGTGGCTGTAGTTTTCTTCGCCAGTGTTAGGGAACGCGCGACCACCCCCACGCCACAGCGGGGAAGAGGACATACCAGCACGAGCACGGCCCGTACCTTTTTGTTTCCAAGGCTTACGTGTGCTGTGAGAAACAGTACCACGTGTTTTCTGCTGGCTGTTGGCGCTACGAGCATTAGCTTGGAATGCAACAACGATCTGGTGAACCAGAGATTCGTTGAATTCGCGACCAAATACTACATCCGATGCAGCAACGGTGGAAGCAGCTTGACCCTGATCATTCAGGAGCTTGAGATCCATGATTAGGCTCCTTTAATGGCGGGACGTACAACTACGTCACCATTTTTGTGACCTGGAACAGCGCCACGTACCAACAACAAACCGCGCTCGGCGTCTACACGCACGATATCGAGGTTCTGTACTGTACGGGTAACGCTACCCATGTGACCAGCCATTTTCTTACCTGGGAACACACGGCCTGGATCCTGAGCCATACCGGTAGAACCGGGGGCACGGTGAGACAGAGAGTTACCATGGGAAGCGCGCTGACTAGAAAAGTTGTGACGCTTGATAACACCGGCAAAACCTTTACCGATTGTGGTACCAGTTACGTCAACCTTTTGGCCAGCTTCAAAGATGCTGTCCACAGCCAGAACAGCACCAGCGGTGTGCTCAGCTGCTTTTGCAGGGTCAAGACGGAATTCTTTAAGGATGCTACCAGCTTCAATACCAGCTTTAGCATAGTGACCAGCGGCAGCTTTAGTGACGCGCGTTGCGCGGCGAGTGCCGTATGCCACTTGAACAGCAGCGTAGCCATCCACTTCAGGGGTTTTGACTTGTGCGATGCGATTGTTGGACACGTCTAGCACAGTTACTGGCACGGATTCACCGTCTTCAGTAAAAATGCGAGTCATGCCGACTTTACGCCCAACAAGTCCCAACCGCCAAGCGGCAGGCACAGGTGTCGAGTTCGACATCTTTTTCTCCATTCCCGACTGCGATTGGTCGGGGCTAATGTACTTTATGAATGTACCAAAAAACTTGGCTTTTATAGCCAAGCCCTAAATATTATCACCAAAGCAATACTCAAACAAGCAGGATTTTGTCAAGTGTGGTATTCAGCGAGACTATTTAGCGTATTGCAATCAATCATCTACCAACTTTGTCCACATCCCACGAGATCATCGCCCAACGCGTGTCTCCCCCACCCTGTTGAGCGCGCTCATCGTCTTCGGCATACCACTGACGCAGATCAGAAAGTTGCTGGTCGCTGAGGTCACCAAATGTCCAACGCACTTTCTCGATGAACTCTTCTACGTTTTTAGTACCCGCCAATCTTCCGGGAAAACACAGGTAATCCACTCTAGGGTGAAAACCCATAGAAAACAGGATGTTTACGATGTAAATGTAATCAGGCAAAGCACGTTTGTTTTTGCCTAATACATCAGCAATCGCAGCGTCGCCAAAGTGGCCATCTACCAAGTGAGTCATATAGCAGCGTTTGCTCGCTTTGCTAGTCATCTTCTGCAGGGCTTCCTGCATATCCGCTACCAAGCTAGAGCGTGAGGCCACCACAATGTCGCACTTAGGCACATCGGCCCAATCGTCGTACCACGACTTACACAAGGTTTGCACATTCGTTAGACCAGCGGCTTTGGCATGCTCTTGCATGCGCTCTAGCATTTCCGCGCTGTAATCTAGACCTATCACGTGCTGCAAATGAGGGGCTACGGTGATACCGATAGTACCGGTGCCACAGCCTACATCTAGCAGTGTCTTCGCCCCCTCAAGATTCATGTGCGCCACAAATTGCTGCGCATACTCACTTTGTAATGGCTTGCCCTTTAATTCTTTGGCGCGTGCATCCCAAGCACTGGCCGATTTGGCTGATCTATCGCTTTGAAGCATATGCTCGCGGTACATCTGCGCAAAATCCACGTCATGAATCAGCATGTGGTTTCCCTTTAGTTAAAACACAGTAGGCAAATGCTGCCTAACCGTAGACTCATCCAAATCATACAACGTCGCTAAATGGGTAGCCGTCATTGTCTGGGCAGATGTTCCCACGGCTAGCAAGCTGCCATCCTTGAATAACGCCACTCGGTCTGCAATTTGCAATGCGTGCTCGGGTTGATGGGTACACAGTAAAATCCCCATACCCTGCTGCTGTAGGGCCTGTATGTGCGACAACACCCGTAGCTGATTGCCGAAGTCCAAACTGGCGGTGGGCTCATCCATGACCAATAAGGCAGGCTGCTGTGCCAATGCGCGTGCAATCAACACCAGTTGGCGTTCGCCCCCACTAATTTGCGTATAGGGCCTATCTAGCAAGTGCAGCATGCCTACTTGCTCTAAACACTGACAAGCGAGCTGTTTATCCTGCGCAGACGGACTGGCGAACAGTCCTAAGCTAGCTGTGCGCCCCATTAACACCACCTCTAAAACACTGAACGCAAACACGGCAGCATGCGCTTGCGGCACATAGGCGATGTGTTTCGCTAACGCCTGACGTGTCCAGCTACATAGAGGCTTCCCCATTACGCTTACCTGCCCAGCTAACGGCGGCAACAACCCTAGCAGTGTTTTGAACAGCGTAGATTTACCACTACCATTTGGCCCGAGTAAACACAGCACTTCTTGCGGCCAGACTTGCAGGCTGATGCCCTCCCCCACCTTTTGGTGTTTGCCGTAGCCGATGCTGACCTGAAGCAACTCAACAATGGGTGTGGTCATTTTTCTGCCGTGCTAGTACGCGCTAAGAGAAACAGAAAGAAAGGTGCCCCCACTAACGAGGTCAGCACCCCTAGTGGCAACTCGATGGGAGCCGCCGTGCGTGCCAAAGTATCAGTTAGCAGTAAAAAGATACCGCCCAACAATAACGAGGTGGGTAACAAGCGACTGAAGTTTGGCCCCACCAACAGGCGCGCCACATGCGGAATCACTAACCCCACCCACCCTATGATGCCGGTAAACGAAATAGCACTGGCCGTAAGCAACGTGGCCGCCACAATCAGCACCACACGTAAACGTTGCACAGGTACGCCCAACATCTGCGCCTCTTCATCTGGCAGGCTCAACAAGTTGATGCGCCAACGTAGTAATAGCAATGGCACTAAACCCGCCAACATCCAGGGCAACGCCCACAACATTTCGGTTTGATTGATGCTATTTAGCCCGCCCAGTAACCAGAAGGTAATTACAGACAACTGTGAATAGGGGTCAGCCAACACTTTCACTAACGAGATACCCGCACCCAATAAAGAGCCTACGGCTACGCCCGCCAATACCAGCACTAAGACAGGATCGTGTCGCCGTACCATCCGCGCAATCACATAGACAAACAGCACTGCCAACAAGCCGCCCACAAAGGCCAGCATTTGTACCCACAACAGTGACAACCCTAAATAAATGGCAACTACCGCCCCCAAGCCAGCACCAGCGGACACGCCTAGGATATCGGGTGACACTAAGGGGTTTCTGAACATGCCTTGGTATGCTGCACCAGCCGCAGCAAGCCCCGCCCCCACCAATATGGCGGCAACAATGCGTGGGAAGCGCAGTTGCCAAACCACGGTATACGCGGTGGACTCTGTGCCATCTGCACGGAAAGGGGCCGAGATAGCGGCTGCTAACTCGGCCCATGTCAGCGGATACTTACCGGCGAATAAGGCGATGACAACGGCAATCGCTAATACACACAGTAGCCAGAACCAATGCCAATATCCCGTGCGATTGCTGATGTTGTGCCGTGTCATTTAGTGTGCCTTGTAGACGGGTTGCGCCAATAAGCCTTGTAGCTCTTCCATCGTTAATAAGCGCTGGTAAAAGCGTAAGAAGAACTCGCGTACTCGATCAGGTAGCCACAGTTGATCTTGCTCCAACGTGGCTTTTACCCAAAGCAGTCCCAACAACCTATTAATGCCCGGTGGCACATCTACCCACCCAAAAGGCAATGACGGCACTAATAACAAGCGACCTTCTCGCACGGCACGTAAGCTGTTCCACAAAGGGGAACGCTTGGCCGTCTCAAAAAATGCCGCGTCTTGGGCAAAGATGAAATCCGGATCCCATGCCAGCAGTTGTTCCATAGAGACCTGTGCTAGCCCACCCGTACCGGCAGCAGCCGCCACATTACGCGCACCTACATGGCTGATCACTTCAGCATGTATAGAACCAGCTAGACCTGTTTCCAGCCCATCTATGCCTCGTGCCAAATACACACTAGGTGCTTGCTTAGCCACGGCATTCGCGGTTTTATCCAGAATCTCGGTAGCATGTGCAGCCAACATTGCCGCTCGTTCAGATACTTGCAGCAGCTCTCCTGCATACAGCAACTGCCTGGGGGAGTCAGCCAAGGTACCGTCTACTAATACATAGGGAATACCAGTTTGCCGTGCTACGTTTTCTGCTGCTGACTGATGTGTTTGGTTCACTACCCCAGCATCCAGAATCACGTCAGGAGACAAGGCCAACAAACTTTCCAGCGGTATAGTGCTTCCCCTACCAGCTAGGCGTCCTACAAAAGGAATCTGCTGGTAGTCTGGCGACAAATAGAAACGAGACTGGTCACTCAGGTTATACGGCCAGCCCAACATTTTCTCGGGCGCTAAACAGTACAACAGCACAGCAGCTGGTGGCCCTGCGGCAAACACCCGCTGTACCGCGTCCGGTGCAGGTAACTGCCCATAGTGATACAGCAACTGTGGTGAGGATGCCAACACCTTTGGCACCCAACCTGCCGTCAGCAGGCTGGCACCAAAAGCGTGTAAGAGGCGTCGTTTAGCGTGATCCATTAGAAGCGATAAATAGCATTAGCGAACCACACACGGCCTGGCATTGGATAACCTTCTGACAGCTCGTAGTATTTATCACCTAGGTTACGTACGCCTGCTTCAATAGACAGGTCGCTACGTGGTGTCCAAATGGTTTTCAGGCCCCAGATTCCGTAACCAGACAATTGCTCGTATTTATCCACTACCCCTTCGTCGTAGCGACCGTTCTCTGCTTCCAATGTCGCTAAGAACTCCCACTGAGCATGGGGCTTCCACCCTACGTGTGCAAACAGACGGTTGCGTGGCAAACCCGTCAATTTCACATCTGGCTCGCTGCGGTTTTTGCTATTCAAATAGGTGTAGGCCAAACCAGCTCGCCACTCAGGGCTGAACTGCTGCTCTACAGACAGCTCTATACCTTGGTGACGTGCTCTATCAATGTTCTGGTATTGCCTACACTCGTATTTGCCACATGTTGTGCCCGGTACATCCACACGGTTATGCGCATCACGCAAGTTACTGCGGAACAGCGTGAACTCTAGCTCCCCGCCTTCCCATGCCTCTGTACGTAAACCCAACTCGTAATGCCACGCTTTTTCGGGCCGTAAATCAGGGTTAGGTAGGGCCTCGCCAAAGCTTGCGGAATAACGGTCTTTAATGGTCGCAAAGTGCGTTTTGTGTGCCACGCTACCAAATAGCTCGGTAGTAGGTGTCACGTTATGCACTAACTCTAATACGCCATTAGTAGCTTTATCTACCGCACCTGAATCCCAAATATTGGCATCTTTGGTTTTGCGCCTATCATGGCTCAAGCCAGCACGCATTCTCCACGTATCGGATAGACGTATGTAATCCTCGATGGCTAATGAGTAGGTGATATCACGGTAGTTCTTTGTGGCATAACCCGCTTGTATGTCTTTGTGCCTATCGTCTTTGTAGTTGAAGGCTACATGCACCTCGTGGTTAGCCCAACGATCTATGACCAGTTCGGCAGCGGCACCATAGGTTTTGTCATCGTACTTACTACGGGTGTCTTGCAGCGTTGTGTAGGATGCATCGCTAAAGTTGTCCATACCGTTCTTATAGCTATCGGCATAAGCACGTAGGCGCAAGGTGTAGTCTGAACCCAGATCAGTACTGCTCATGAAGTACAAGCTGTCTTTGTCCCAATACGGCCACTGCCAGAAACGCCCGGTAAAACGATTACCTTTACGCTCGCCGGTGTACACAGGCTGACCCTTTTTACCTTCTTGGCGTACGTAGCCAAATACGTACTCATCTGTTGCGTTAGGTGTCAGGCCCAATTTAAAAGAGAGTTTCTTATCAGTGTAGTGACCATTCTCGCGGTAGCTACCTAAATCTGTAGGCGATTTTTTCTGATCATGGAAACCCTTGGGCAGAGGAAAACCATTCGCATCCAGATACGACGCACCGAACTGGAAATACCATTGCTCTTGTCTAGAGCCAACGTTCACCGAGAACAAACGCTCCTGTCCCGAGGCGTAACCCATACGTACATCGCCTTCAAACTCACGTTCGGGTTTGCGGGACACTAAGTTGATCGCGCCACCCATCACGTTAGGCCCGTACAACAGCGACGCATTACCTTTAGCTACCGTCAATGTAGATAAGTCGAAGGTAGTGAATCGATTTAAATCCACGTTACCGTCATACGGCACATACTGTGGAATACCATCCATGAAAATAGCGATGCGACGCGAATCAAAGCCTCGGATGGAAACGGTTTGCTCGTTACGTTGCCCGCTAGAGGCAAGGGTCACACCCGGTATCATGGTGGCCGCGCTACCAATATTGTTGCGATTAAAGCGTTCCATCGTAGTTTCGTTCAAAGTGGTTTCGCCCAACAATAGTGAACCACCAATGTCCCCACGTACTACCACTTCACCCAACTTAAAGACGGCGCTGTTATCAGTGTCTTCGGCATACACCATGCCACTGCATGACAATGCAGCACACAGTGCCGTCAAACGCCACACTCCACGATTTTTCGCACAGCCTAACCACGTCTTGGTGATCGCTGAGCTATGCGTCATAAAGCTGTTCATCTGCCTCTCCCCATATGTTTCTATTCGTTATAAGCAGAGGTATATTACGACAGCAGGAATTGAATCAGCAAATCACATTTATAGAAAAGGGATGATGTGCGCAGAAGCGCGACACTACGCACAAAAAAGCGGCTTTTTTTACATCTATCCCATGCACGCTGTACATCTCGTACATCGTGCTCATGGATAAGTAAAAAAGCCGCTAGCAATCAGGCCGTAGCAGACCTTTATCTACATCACGCCACCCGCACCAGCTGGCTAGGTGTTCTGTCT
Source organism: Paenalcaligenes sp. Me52 (assembly GCF_050487965.1). Taxonomy (NCBI): domain Bacteria; kingdom Pseudomonadati; phylum Pseudomonadota; class Betaproteobacteria; order Burkholderiales; family Alcaligenaceae; genus Paenalcaligenes; species Paenalcaligenes sp. Me52. The sequence continues at coordinate 12,858 of NZ_JBKQFO010000005.1, forward strand.
AAAGCATTCAACACATCGCCCACGGCATCAAACAGTGTGTCTAGTTCAGCCGCCGTTGTCGTAAAGGTAGGACCGAACTGCAACGTATCGCCCCCAAAGCGCACGTAAAAGCCTTTCTTCCACAACGCCATGCCTGCCTCAAAAGGCCGTATCACCGCGTCACCATCACGAGGCGCTAACTGGATTGCGCCAACTAGACCGCAATTACGTATATCGACCACATGGTTTGCATACCGTAACCCGTGCAAACTGCGTTCAAAGTGCGGAGCTAGCTCTGCCGCTTTCTGGGGTAGATTTTCGCGCTCTAGAATATCCAAGGCTGCCAAACCGGCTGCACACGCTACCGGATGAGCCGAGTAGGTATACCCATGCCCGAACTCCACCATGTAATCGGGTGTGTTTTGCTGCATAAAGGTTTGGTAGATTTCGGTAGACGCAATAACAGCACCCATAGGGACGGCACCGTTAGTCAACTGCTTCGCAACGTTCATGATGTCAGGCGTAACACCAAAGTACTCTGCCCCACTTAACGTACCCAACCTACCAAAGCCTGTAATCACCTCATCAAAAATCAACAGAATCTGGTGCTGATCACAAATCTCGCGTAAACGGCGCAAATAACCCTGTGGTGGCACCAATGCTCCCGCTGACCCAGACACAGGCTCCACAATCACCGCAGCAATGTTAGAGGCATCGTGCAATTCAATGAGTTTCAGCAGCTCATTCGCTAGCTCTATACCGCCAGTTTCGGCTTGGCCTTTGGTGAAAGCCATGCCTGGCTGCAAGGTGTGAGGCAGGTGATCGGCATCCATCATTTGGCCGAACATCTTACGATTGCCACCTATACCCCCCAAACTGGTGCCGGCCACGTTCACACCATGGTAACCACGTGCCCGCCCTATCATTTTTGTTTTGGATGGCTGACCTTTCAAACGCCAGTAGGCGCGCGCCATCTTAATAGAGGTGTCCGTACACTCTGAGCCAGAATCCGTGAAGAACACGTGGTTGAGTGGATCCGGCAGCAGCGAGGTAATACGCTCGGCTAATTTAAACGACAGTGGGTGGCCAAACTGGAATGCAGGAGAGTAATCCAACGTACCCAATTGCTGACTCACGGCATCACGTATCTCGCTACGATTATGCCCTGCACCACAACACCACAAGCCTGACAAACTATCAAATACCTTACGGCCATCGGCATCAATCAGCCAGTTGTTGTCAGCGCCCACAATCATCCTAGGATCACGATGAAAATTGCGGTTTGCACTAAACGGCATCCAATGCGCTTGTAGATTCAATGCTTCCATGACTTGTCTCCATCCATTATTAGAGGTGTATACAGGGATTGTAGGGAGCTTATTTGATCAGTACGATATGAATCTATTGATAGAAACTTAAGTGTTTACTGAACTATGGATAGAGCTACTCTTAATCAAGTCAGCGACTTCGATCTGCGCTTATTACGTGTATTCAGAACCGTCGCCAAAGCGGGCGGGTTCGCCGCTGCTGAAAGTATTTTAGGTATTAGTCGCTCTGCTATTAGCATGCACATGAGCGACCTAGAAAAACGCGTAGGGATGCGTTTATGCCAACGAGGTCGAGCGGGGTTCAGCCTAACCGACCAAGGACGCGAAGTGCTGCGCGCCAGTGAAACGGTACTGGCCGCGATTGAAGGTTTTCGTAGTGAAGTAAACCAGTTGCACCATAGCCTACGCGGTGACTTCAACATTGGCTTGATGAACAGCTTAGTGACCCAACCCAAAATGCGCATCACGACGGCATTACAAAACTTGTGCAGCGCCAATACTGGCATACGCGTCAACATCAGCATGAGCACGCCAGGGGAAATTGAGCGCGGGCTATTGGATGGGCGCTTACATGTAGGGGCGCTCCCCTTGATCACCACGCTACCCAGTTTGGACTACCTACCGCTATACGAAGAACAATCGTATCTCTACTGCAGCAATAAGCATCCATTATTCATGCAGGCCACGACGGTAGAGCTGCCCACGCTCTACACAGCGCGAGCCATACAACCCAGCTACCGCATGCCCCCAGAAGCTATACAGTTGCATCAGCCTTTACAACGCACTGCCACGGCATCCGATCGCGAAGCTATCGCGTTCCTTATTCTGACAGGTGAGTACATAGGTTTCCTGCCAGACCATTTGGCCGCTAACTGGGTCAACCAAGGGTTGATGACTGCGCTACGCCCCGACTTAATGCACTTCTCTATTACCTTAGCGGCTGCTACCCGAAAAGGCAGACGCCAAAATTTGATTGTGGATAAGTTTCTGGATGCGTTGCAGGCGCAGGCTATGTAAATACGTTACTCGTACCTATCTACTGTTTATATACAAAAAAGGCGCCAACTTGACGCCTTTTTATTACCGTTTACTTCGCGGTGGGCATTGCAAACTCTGCCCCTTTCTCTATGCTTTGCGGCCAACGTTGCATGATGGACTTTTGTTTGGTGTAGAAACGTACACCTTCCTCGCCATACACATGCATATCGCCAAATAAGCTTTGCTTCCAACCACCAAAACCCTGCCATGCCATTGGTACAGGAATAGGCACATTAATACCTACCATACCCACTTGTACACGACGACCAAACTCACGTGCCACGTTGCCATCGCTGGTGTAGCACGACACGCCATTACCAAACGCGTGGTTATTAATCAGCTCTAACGCCTGAGCAAAATCAGGAACACGCACGCATGACAACACAGGCCCGAAAATCTCTTCTTGGTAAATGCGCATATTTGGGGTCACATGGTCAAACAACGTACCACCTGTAAAGAAGCCTTGTTCATGACCTGCTACTTTCAAACCGCGCCCATCTACCACCAACGTGGCGCCCTCTTGCACACCTGTAGCGATATAACCTTCTATACGCTCTAAAGCTTCGCGGGTCACGATAGGACCCATCTCTGCTTCAGGATTCATGCCGTTGGTAATTTTTAGTGCGCGAGCACGTTCTGCCAATTTGGGGATAATGCGCTCAGCCACATCACCCACTAACACCGCCACGGAAATCGCCATACAACGCTCACCAGCAGAACCGTAAGCCGCGCCGATCAAGGCATCTACAGCTTGCTCTATGTCGGCATCAGGCATAACCACTAAATGATTCTTCGCACCACCCAATGCCTGCACGCGTTTACCAAAGTGTGCTCCCTGCTCGTAGATGTACTTGGCAATAGGTGTAGAACCCACAAAGCTCATCGCAGACACATCGGGGTGTGCCAGTAAAGCATCTACCGTAGGCTTACCACCTTGCACCACATTGAATACCCCATCAGGCAAACCGGCTTGCTTCAGCAAATCAGCCATAAAAAGGGATGCCGATGGATCGCGTTCGCTAGGTTTCAGTACAAAGCAGTTACCCGTCACCAAAGCGATAGGGAACATCCAACACGGCACCATGCAAGGGAAGTTAAATGGTGTCACCCCAGCCACTACACCCAACGGCTGACGCATTGTCCAGTTATCCATATTCGTGGATACCTGATCGGTGTAATCCCCCTTCAACAACTGAGGAGCACCACACGCAAACTCAATAATATCGATACCACGCATCACTTCGCCCTTGGCATCGCTAAACACTTTCCCGTGCTCGGATGTGATGATTTCAGCCAAGGTATCAATATGCTCATTCATCAGTTCAAGAAACTTCAGCATGATGCGAGCACGGCGTATAGGGGGCGTATCCGCCCATGCTGGGAACGCAGCTGTGGCTGCAGCAACCGCCGCATTGATATCCGATGCTGTACCTAAACGCACTTGGCGTGCAACAGCACCCGTTGCGGGGTTATAGACGGCTTGAGTCTCTGTGCCATTTCCTGCGGTCAGCTTGCCGCCAATGAAATGCTGCACTTCCTGCTGTTGAACTGTCATGATGTGGTCTCCTGTGGATAATCATTTTCATACAGTGTAGAAAGTGTGCCCTGCCCTGCCTAGCCAAAAACGCTTGATTAATTGTTTAGTATTCTGAACAATCAGCGTATGGACATAGAAAAAATACAATCTCTTTGGGCTCATCTGCATTGCTTAAGTGTTCTGCAACAGCAAGGAAGTTTTACGGCTACGGCAAAACGGTTAGGCATCAGTAAAGCTGCTGTGAGCCAACGTATAGCTGAGCTGGAAAAAGCCTGTGGACTGCCTTTAGTTCGTCGTACCACCCGCAGTGTGCAGTTAACAGAGGCCGGCTATAGGTTGGCAGAAAACACCCGACAAGAATTTGAAAATATTGCCCATCAATTTGCGACGGTACAAGAGTTAGCTACGCACCCTCGAGGCTGGTTGCGCATCACCGCACCATTAGCATTTTCTCGTCAACAATTGATTCCCAAGCTGCAAGGCTTTATGAGTCGTTACCCTGACATACAGCTGGATTTAAATCTGTCAGATAATCTGCTTTCTCTGGAACAAGAAGCCGTAGATTTGGCTATACGCCATACCAGCACGCCACCGGATACCTATGTAGCCTGGCCTCTATGCCAAACACGGTCGTTGTTGGTAGCGAGTCCAGACTATCTGAACAAGCATGGCGTACCTTCACACCCTGATGATCTGTTGCAGCACCGGTGTCTGCATTATCCGCGATCGCAACGCACAGCCACGTGGACATTTGAGCAAGCGGATAGCAGCGCGGCTCAACGTTTAACTGTGCCAATTACGGGGGCGTTTGTCGCGAATAACAGTGAAGCGCTGCGTGATATTGCCCTGCAACATCAAGGCATCGCATTGGTCCCTGACTTTAGTGTGCAAGAAGCTCTGCAAACAGGCAGCTTGGTACAAGTATTGGCTGATTGGCAGCCATCGGGTGCCTTTGGTGAATACGTCTATGCACTGCGCCCCTATTCTGCGCAGGTACCGCAGACGGTGCGACTGTTTGTGGATTACTTACGCGACGCATTCAAACATGGTTTCAATGTGAGCGCGACCTAGACCACCAAAAAACAACCCCCTGAAGATCACTTCAGGGGGTTATCGTATTCCGTGTTCTGTCAGTAATGAATTACTGCAGAGCAATTTCCACATCAACGCCAGCTGGCAGATCCAGACGCATCAATGCATCAACTGTTTTATCAGTTGGGTCAACAATATCCATCAAACGCTGGTGCGTACGGATTTCGACCTGGTCACGCGCTGTTTTGTTCACGTGTGGTGAGCTCAACAAGTCGTAACGACGGATACGTGTAGGCAGAGGTACAGGACCACGCACAACAGCACCGGTACGTTTAGCCGTATCAACGATTTCAGCCGCAGACTGATCGATTAATTTGTAGTCGAAAGCCTTAAGGCGGATACGGATTTTCTGGTTTTTCATGTGATTTCCTAAAGAACGAAAAGTTGCAGGGGCAACAACGCGCCCCTGCATCCAGCTATATCAATAGCTTATTTGATGATTTTGGCTACAACGCCAGCACCAACAGTACGGCCACCTTCGCGAATCGCGAAACGCAGACCTTCTTCCATAGCGATAGGCGCAATCAGCGACACTGTCATGGAAATGTTATCGCCTGGCAGAACCATTTCTTTGTCTTCTGGCAGCTCGATAGTACCTGTCACGTCAGTTGTACGGAAGTAGAACTGTGGACGGTAGCCTTTGAAGAATGGTGTGTGACGACCGCCTTCTTCTTTGGACAGAATGTACACTTCAGCTGTGAAGTCTGTGTGTGGCTTGATGGAACCTGGTTTGGCCAATACTTGACCAC
>NZ_JBKQFO010000006.1:0-5697 GCF_050487965.1 Paenalcaligenes sp. Me52
TTTTGTCCAGACGTAAAAAAGCCCCGCATCGGTTGGATGCGGGGCTTTTGGTGTAAGAGCCTGACGATGACCTACTTTCACACACGAATATGCACTATCATCGGCGCGAAGGCGTTTCACGGTCCTGTTCGGAATGGAAAAGGGGTGGTTCCACCTTGCTATGGTCGTCAAGCGTAACTGGCTTGCTCACATGCTTCACACGAAGCATGTCAACTAAATCTGGAATTAGCACAACTACATCAACAGTATGATGCAGTGTTTCATGTTTGGGATTGCGTTATTGTACTGCTAAATTTGTTTGAACGACACTTAAAACTTATAACCTTAAGAGTTATAGGATCAAGCCGCACGGGCAATTAGTACTGGTTAGCTACGTGCATTACTGCACTTCCACACCCAGCCTATCAACGTCCTGGTCTAGAACGACCCTTTAGGGGAATCAAGTTCCCGGGATACCTAATCTTCAGACGAGTTTCCCGCTTAGATGCCTTCAGCGGTTATCTCTTCCGTACTTAGCTACTCGGCAATGCCATTGGCATGACAACCGATACACCAGCGGTACGTCCACTCCGGTCCTCTCGTACTAGGAGCAGGCTCCGTCAAGTATCCAACGCCCACGGCAGATAGGGACCAAACTGTCTCACGACGTTTTAAACCCAACTCACGTACCTCTTTAAATGGCGAACAGCCATACCCTTGGGACCGGCTACAGCCCCAGGATGAGATGAGTCGACATCGAGGTGCCAAACACCGCCGTCGATATGAACTCTTGGGCGGTATCAGCCTGTTATCCCCAGAGTACCTTTTATCCGTTGAGCGATGGCCCTTCCATACAGAACCACCGGATCACTATGTCCTACTTTCGTACCTGTTCGACTTGTCAGTCTCACAGTCAAGCACGCTTATGCCATTGCACTATCAAGACGATTTCCGACCGTCTCTAGCGTACCTTCGAACTCCTCCGTTACACTTTAGGAGGAGACCGCCCCAGTCAAACTGCCCACCATGCACGGTCCCCGATCCCGATAAGGGACCTAGGTTAGAACCATAAACAGACCAGGGTGGTATTTCAAGGTTGACTCCACGCGAACTAGCGTCCACGCTTCAACGTCTCCCACCTATCCTACACAGGCCGGTTCACAATCCAATGCAAAGCTACAGTAAAGGTTCATGGGGTCTTTCCGTCTAGCCGCGGGTAGATTGCATCATCACAACCACTTCAACTTCGCTGAGTCTCAGGAGGAGACAGTGTGGCCATCGTTACGCCATTCGTGCAGGTCGGAACTTACCCGACAAGGAATTTCGCTACCTTAGGACCGTTATAGTTACGGCCGCCGTTTACCGGGGCTTCGATCAAGAGCTTGCACCCCATCACTTAACCTTCCGGCACCGGGCAGGCGTCACACCCTATACGTCCACTTTCGTGTTTGCAGAGTGCTGTGTTTTTAATAAACAGTCGCAGCCACCGATTCACTGCGGCCCTTTCATGCTTTGCGCGCAGGCGCATCACACTACCGGGGCATACCTTCTCCCGAAGTTACGGTATTAATTTGCCGAGTTCCTTCTCCTGAGTTCTCTCAAGCGCCTTGGAATATTCATCCCGTCCACCTGTGTCGGTTTGCGGTACGGTCTTGTAAAGCTGAAGCTTAGAGGCTTTTCTTGGGACCACTTCCAATCAGTTTAGAGCCGTAGCTCTATCCAGTGACATCCTTGAATTACGCGCCCGGATTTGCCTAAGCGCCTTCTTCGATGCCCCAACGGAGATATCCAACACTCCGATGACCTTCTGCAATCCGTCCCCCCATCGCACTTTACAACGGTGCGGGAATATTAACCCGCTTCCCATCAGCTACGCATCTCTGCCTCACCTTAGGGGCCGACTCACCCTGCGCCGATGAACGTTGCGCAGGAAACCTTGGACTTACGGCGAGGGGGCTTTTCACCCCCTTTATCGCTACTCATGTCAGCATTCTCACTTCTGATACCTCCAGCATTCCTTACGGAACACCTTCGCAGGCCTACAGAACGCTCTCCTACCACGCACAGTAAACTGTGCATCCGCAGCTTCGGTAACTGGCTTAGCCCCGTTACATCTTCCGCGCAGGACGACTCGATCAGTGAGCTATTACGCTTTCTTTAAAGGGTGGCTGCTTCTAAGCCAACCTCCTGACTGTCTATGCCTTCCCACTTCGTTTCCCACTTAGCCCGTTTTAGGGACCTTAGCTGGCGGTCTGGGTTGTTTCCCTCTTGAGTCCGGACGTTAGCACCCGGTGCTCTGTCTCCCGTACTGTACTTGTTGGTATTCGGAGTTTGCCATGGTTTGGTAAGTCGCTATGACCCCCTAGCCAAAACAGTGCTCTACCCCCAACAGTAATATACGAGGCACTACCTAAATAGTTTTCGGAGAGAACCAGCTATCTCCAGGCTTGTTTAGCCTTTCACTCCAATCCACAGTTCATCCCCTAATTTTTCAACATTAGTGGGTTCGGTCCTCCAGCACGTGTTACCGTGCCTTCAACCTGACCATGGATAGATCGCCTGGTTTCGGGTCTACACCCAGCGACTGAATCGCCCTATTCGGACTCGCTTTCGCTACGCCTCCCCTATTCGGTTAAGCTTGCCACTGAATGTAAGTCGCTGACCCATTATACAAAAGGTACGCAGTCACACCACAAGGGTGCTCCTACTGTTTGTATGCATGCGGTTTCAGGATCTATTTCACTCCCCTTCCGGGGTTCTTTTCGCCTTTCCCTCACGGTACTGGTTCACTATCGGTCGATCACGAGTATTTAGCCTTGGAGGATGGTCCCCCCATATTCAGACAGGATTTCACGTGTCCCGCCCTACTTATCTAACGCCTAGTACCACCGATTTGATTTCGCTTACGGGACTATCACCCACTACGGTAAAACTTTCCATTTTTTTCAGCTATCAAATCGACTATCACGTTAAGGCTGGTCCGGTTTCGCTCGCCACTACTTCCGGAATCTCGGTTGATTTCTTTTCCTCAGGTTACTTAGATGGTTCAGTTCACCTGGTTCGCTTCACTACACCTATGTATTCAGTGTAGGATACAGTATCGCTACTGTGGGTTTCCCCATTCGGACATCTACGGATCAAAGCTTGTTTGTCAGCTCCCCGTAGCTTTTCGCAGACTACCACGTCCTTCATCGCCTGTGATCGCCAAGGCATCCGCCGCATGCACTTATTCGCTTGATCCTATAACACTTAAGGCTACAGGATTATGAGTTTTAGCAATTGTGCCGTTCATCAAGTTTGCTTGGATTCGATTTGACTCGAATTCAAAAAAGAACTTTGTTTGAACAAAATTGTTGATTTGCAATCACAACCCGTCTATTCATACAGCCAACAATTAAGTTGGTGTATACATGAATACACTTCGTTGTGCTTTTTCCAGATTGTTAAAGAACATAACCAGCGATGAGCTTTATCAGCCCAACGAGTAACACTGTCATAAACAATGCTATTCGTTAAACTGTCAGTACCCAAGCAACTCGACGTTTCAAGTTGCGCTTCACTGCATTTCATGACCAAACTTCAAATCACCACCGCAAAAATCTTGGTGGAGGATGACGGGATCGAACCGACGACCCCCTGCTTGCAAAGCAGGTGCTCTCCCAGCTGAGCTAATCCCCCGTGGTATTCGTGGTGGGTCAAGTTGGAATCGAACCAACGACCCCCGCCTTATCAAGACGGTGCTCTAACCGACTGAGCTACTGACCCAATTCGTTACTGCTTCGTTGGTGACTACCTTGGTCATGAACTTTTCTAACAGCCAATAAGTGTGGACGCTTTCGCTTTGTGAACCTTCGCTCTTAAAGGAGGTGATCCAGCCGCACCTTCCGATACGGCTACCTTGTTACGACTTCACCCCAGTCATGAATCCCACCGTGGTAAGCGTCCTCCTTACGGTTAGACTACCTACTTCTGGTGAAACCCACTTCCATGGTGTGACGGGCGGTGTGTACAAGACCCGGGAACGTATTCACCGCGGCATTCTGATCCGCGATTACTAGCGATTCCGACTTCACGCAGTCGAGTTGCAGACTGCGATCCGGACTACGATCGGGTTTATGAGATTAGCTCCCCCTCGCGGGTTGGCGACCCTCTGTCCCGACCATTGTATGACGTGTGAAGCCCTACGCATAAGGGCCATGAGGACTTGACGTCATCCCCACCTTCCTCCGGTTTGTCACCGGCAGTCTCATTAGAGTGCTCTTTCGTAGCAACTAATGACAAGGGTTGCGCTCGTTGCGGGACTTAACCCAACATCTCACGACACGAGCTGACGACAGCCATGCAGCACCTGTGTTCCAGTTCCCTTGCGGGCACTCCTAAATCTCTTCAGGATTCTAGACATGTCAAGCGTAGGTAAGGTTTTTCGCGTTGCATCGAATTAATCCACATCATCCACCGCTTGTGCGGGTCCCCGTCAATTCCTTTGAGTTTTAATCTTGCGACCGTACTCCCCAGGCGGTCAACTTCACGCGTTAGCTGCGCTACTAAGGCCTAACGGCCCCAACAGCTAGTTGACATCGTTTAGGGCGTGGACTACCAGGGTATCTAATCCTGTTTGCTCCCCACGCTTTCGTACCTGAGCGTCAGTATTATCCCAGGGGGCTGCCTTCGCCATCGGTATTCCTCCACATCTCTACGCATTTCACTGCTACACGTGGAATTCTACCCCCCTCTGACATACTCTAGCTAGGTAGTTAAAAATGCAGTTCCAAGGTTGAGCCCTGGGATTTCACATCTTTCTTTCCTAGCCGCCTGCGTACCCTTTACGCCCAGTAATTCCGATTAACGCTTGCACCCTACGTATTACCGCGGCTGCTGGCACGTAGTTAGCCGGTGCTTATTCTACAGGTACCGTCATCTACAGAGGTTATTAGCCTCTATCATTTCTTCCCTGTCAAAAGTGCTTTACAACCCGAAGGCCTTCATCACACACGCGGGATGGCTGGATCAGGGTTTCCCCCATTGTCCAAAATTCCCCACTGCTGCCTCCCGTAGGAGTCTGGGCCGTGTCTCAGTCCCAGTGTGGCTGGTCGTCCTCTCAAACCAGCTACGGATCGTCGCCTTGGTAGGCCTTTACCCCACCAACTAGCTAATCCGATATCGGCCGCTCCAATAGTGAGAGGTCTTGCGATCCCCCCCTTTCCCCCGTAGGGCGTATGCGGTATTAGCCACTCTTTCGAGTAGTTATCCCCCGCTACTGGGCACGTTCCGATACATTACTCACCCGTCCGCCACTCGCCACCAAGAGAGCAAGCTCTCTCGTGCTGCCGTTCGACTTGCATGTGTAAAGCATCCCGCTAGCGTTCAATCTGAGCCAGGATCAAACTCTTCAGTTTAATCTCTGTATATTTTGCTTCAAATAACCGAAGTTATCTAAAGCGGAGTAATTCGTACTCAAAGAAATTTAGAGTTGTTTGCACAAGGCAAAAACCTAATTTTCTTTATGTGAGCACTTGATCTATATGTTTGGCGAACCTTCGTGAGAAGGTTGGTCCACTCATTCCAAGCGCCCACACTTATCGGCTGTTAAATTTTTAAAGAACACTTGCTACCGAAGTAGCCAGTCGCTGCCGTTGCAGCTAAACCAGAGAAGTGAAATTATGAAGCAATTTGTTTTTGGTGTCAAGCGTTTATTTTCAAAACATTTAAAACCGAAAC
>NZ_JBKQFO010000007.1:0-1251 GCF_050487965.1 Paenalcaligenes sp. Me52
GGTGTTGCTCAGGCAGTCGCAAACGCCGGAAAAACGGGCAAAGTGTTGGTCGTCGGTACAGATGGAATTCCGGAAGCCCGCAAAATGGTGGAAGCCGGACAAATGACCGCGACGGTTGCCCAGAACCCGGCGGATATCGGTGCAACGGGTCTGAAGCTGATGGTTGACGCTGAGAAATCCGGCAAGGTTATCCCGCTGGATAAAGCACCGGAATTTAAACTGGTCGATTCAATCCTGGTCACTCAATAAAACTGAATGATGCCGGATGATGATGCTAATGAAGTGTCTTATCCGGCCAACAAAATAACCTGAACGTAGACCTGATAAACGTAGCCATCAGGCAATAATACGATATTTCGTGCAGAGAGGTTATTTATGGCCACGCCATATATATCGATGGCGGGGATCGGCAAGTCCTTTGGTCCGGTTCACGCATTAAAGTCGGTTAATTTAACGGTTTATCCTGGTGAAATACATGCATTACTAGGAGAAAATGGTGCGGGTAAATCTACGCTAATGAAAGTGTTATCCGGGATACATGAGCCGACCAAAGGCACCATTACCATTAATAACATTAACTATAACAAACTGGATCATAAATTAGCGGCACAACTCGGTATCGGGATTATTTATCAGGAACTCAGCGTTATTGATGAATTAACCGTACTGGAAAATTTATATATTGGTCGTCATCTGACGAAAAAAATCTGTGGCGTCAATATTATCGACTGGCGAGAAATGCGTGTCCGCGCCGCCATGATGTTATTACGCGTGGGCTTGAAAGTTGATTTAGATGAGAAAGTGGCGAATTTATCTATCAGCCACAAGCAGATGCTGGAAATTGCCAAAACGCTGATGCTCGACGCCAAAGTCATCATCATGGATGAACCCACCTCCTCACTCACCAATAAAGAGGTGGACTATCTGTTTCTGATCATGAATCAGTTGCGTAAGGAGGGTACGGCCATCGTCTATATCTCGCATAAATTGGCGGAAATTCGCCGTATTTGCGACCGCTATACGGTGATGAAAGACGGCAGCAGCGTTTGCAGCGGCATGGTGAGCGATGTGTCAAATGACGATATCGTCCGTCTGATGGTAGGCCGCGAATTGCAAAACCGTTTTAACGCGATGAAGGAGAATGTCAGCAACCTTGCGCACGATACGGTTTTTGAGGTGCGCAACGTCACCAGCCGTGACAGAAAAAAGGTCCGGGATATCTCATTTAGCGTCTGCCGGGGAGAAATATTA
>NZ_JBKQFO010000008.1:0-1088 GCF_050487965.1 Paenalcaligenes sp. Me52
TTGTTACCTAATATCGATGAGTCCCGATACAGATTCGTCGTATCATAGACTGACTAAAGGCCGTAGAGCCTGAACAACACAGACAGGTACAGGAAGAAAAAAACATGGTAGATCAGGTAAAAGTCGTTGCCGATGATCAGGCTCCGGCTGAACAGTCGCTACGGCGCAATCTCACAAACCGACATATTCAGCTTATTGCCATTGGCGGTGCCATTGGTACGGGGTTGTTTATGGGGTCCGGCAAAACGATTAGCCTTGCCGGGCCGTCGATCATTTTCGTTTATATGATCATTGGTTTTATGCTCTTTTTCGTGATGCGGGCAATGGGGGAATTGCTGCTTTCGAATCTGGAATACAAATCTTTTAGTGACTTCGCTTCCGATTTACTCGGGCCGTGGGCAGGATATTTCACCGGCTGGACTTACTGGTTCTGCTGGGTTGTAACCGGTATGGCAGACGTGGTGGCGATCACGGCTTATGCTCAGTTCTGGTTCCCCGATCTCTCCGACTGGGTCGCCTCGCTGGCGGTGATAGTGCTGCTGCTGACGCTCAACCTTGCCACCGTGAAAATGTTCGGTGAGATGGAGTTCTGGTTTGCGATGATCAAAATCGTCGCCATCGTGTCGCTGATTGTCGTCGGCCTGGTCATGGTGGCGATGCACTTTCAGTCACCGACTGGTGTGGAAGCGTCATTCGCGCATTTGTGGAACGATGGCGGCTGGTTCCCGAAAGGTTTAAGTGGCTTCTTTGCCGGATTCCAGATAGCGGTTTTCGCTTTCGTGGGGATTGAGCTGGTAGGTACAACAGCTGCGGAAACCAAAGATCCGGAGAAATCACTGCCACGCGCGATTAACTCCATTCCGATCCGTATCATTATGTTCTACGTCTTCGCGCTGATTGTGATTATGTCCGTGACGCCGTGGAGTTCGGTAGTCCCGGAGAAAAGCCCGTTTGTTGAACTGTTCGTGTTGGTGGGGCTGCCTGCTGCCGCAAGTGTGATCAACTTTGTGGTACTGACCTCTGCGGCGTCTTCCGCTAACAGCGGCGTCTTCTCTACCAGCCGTATGCTGTTTGGTCTGGCGCAGGAA
>NZ_JBKQFO010000009.1:0-1062 GCF_050487965.1 Paenalcaligenes sp. Me52
GGTATATCCAACTCCAGTTTAACACGTCCGTGATATTCATCCGCATCATTAAAAGAATTCAATATATCCATCTCAAAAGAAATCACATCCTCCCCTCTTATCTCTGCTGTTTCTTTTAACTCAGCAATCGTATCTGCATACCTGCCATTAAGTTTCCTGCCTAACTGGATAGTTGTGATTTTCTTTTCGTTGCAGCATCGCTGAGTATGTTCATATATAGCCATCACTTCCTGGCAAATACAATCAACTTCTATATCACTCAAAGAATTATATATGTCCATAACTTTTCTCTCATAATGCAAAAAACGATTAAATATACGATAATGAGAGAGCAAATCAGAATTTGTTACTTTCGTTAAGAATAAAGTTAATAAAACATAACCTACCTGTTTACTACCATTAAACCCAATAAAATCACTTCTCACATCTCCTTTCAATCTACCAGTTCCGATACAACGAGCTAACAATTCACTCCTGACATTATATTTACCATTCATATTCACCATACTATTCGAAACAACAGACGAACATCCAAAAGCGCTTAAACACTCCACAAACAAACTATCTCACCGAATAAATTGCAACACTCCCCTTACCCCACATCCTAAAGGCTTTATATAAAACAGTAAAAGTGAATCAGCTTAACAAATGCATCTTTCATTTGTTTTTGCTGCTGCTCGCTTCCATTCTGGTTGCGGACTTCACCATAGTGACACAACTGTTCTTCTGCCAGGATATGCCGGTTAAAAGCCTGCATGATGCCAGACACCTCCGTTTTCAGCTCACTGACCGTCATGTATTTTCCCCGCTGTTCATCCGGACGGTTCAGGCGCTCAGCCAACAGCTGTAAGCGGGTCATGCCTTCGTTCCAGCCAGTCATCGCCTCTTCCGGGAGCGCACGACTCCTTGCACTCTTCTGCCAGTTATCCACCATTTCCTGAACGCGAGGATTGTCGGGGAAAAGTACCATCAGTTGCTGCAGCAATTGCACACTGCGTTGCAGGTTGTATGCCGGGGGGAATTCTGTCAGTCGCGTTATCTGCTGACCGGAAAGGGTTATCC
>NZ_JBKQFO010000010.1:0-965 GCF_050487965.1 Paenalcaligenes sp. Me52
ACATTGATTCTTGGTTTATATCACTATGTTGTATTAATGCAGTATTAATCCAGGCGATTGTTCTGCCCATAAGGAAATACATAGGGAATAAACGATGCTGGAAGTATTACTCTCAGCCATCATTTAATTCCCTATTACTGGCAGCGATAAAATTATCGGCTATCCATGATTAACGTTTCCAGCACATCTAATTCACTGACTATTTTTGCCAGTGTTTCATCACTGACTTCTTGCCTTGCGCGCATCTGGTAAATAGCCGCGCGTTTGGCATTTAACGCCGCCAGATTAAATGTTCTTTCCAGCTTCGCACGCTGCATATGCAGGGAATTATCATTAGGCGACATATCCTCTTCACTATGTCGCATATAACCGATAACTCTGGCCCCCGTTTCCATAATCAACTCGTTATCGAGGTTTTCTGTTCTGGCGCGCAGCAAACGTTGCTCGGTCTTTTGCACACTCAGTATGGCCATTTTAGCCATAAACAGATCGGCAGCTTCCTCTTCTTTTTGTCGGTTATCGCTGAAAATCCCCACATTTTTCCCCAGTAATAACGGCAGAATAATAATGCCGCAAACCAGCGAAAAGAGGATCACACCTGTGGCGAGAAATACCAGCAAGTAACGCCCGGGAAAAGGTGTGCCATCCGGCAGCAATAACGGGATAGAAAGCACCCCCGCAAGCGTGATAGCTCCGCGCACCCCCGCAAAGGTCGCCAGCAGCATATGACGCGTTTTATATCCAGCAAACAGCATCGGATGTTTGCCGGGTCGTTTACGGCTATACAGACGCATCAGCCAAAGCCAGCCCAGGCGCACAACCATTAACGCCAGGTAGATCCAAATGACATCAAGGAGCAGCGATCCGGTGTCCACCAGTGGATCGTTTTCTGCACGGATCAGTGATTCCGAAATAATGCCCGGCAGTTGTAAGCCTAAAATCAGAAACACCATGCCGTTAAAGAC
>NZ_JBKQFO010000011.1:0-963 GCF_050487965.1 Paenalcaligenes sp. Me52
TCTGATACCTCCAGCATGCCTCACAGCACACCGTCACAGGCTTACAGAACGCTCCCCTCCCCAACAACGCAGAAGCGTCGCTGCCGCAGCGTCGGTGCCTGGTTTAGCCCCGTTACATCTTCCGCGCAGGCCGACTCGACCAGTGAGCTATGACGGTTTCTTTAAATGATGGCTGCTTCTAAGCCAACATCCTGGCTGTCTGGGCCTTCCCACATCGTTTCCCACTTAACCATGACTTTGGGACCTTAGCTGGCGGTCTGGGTTGTTTCCCTCTTCACGACGGACGTTAGCACCCGCCGTGTGTCTCCCGTGATAACATTCTCCGGTATTCGCAGTTTGCATCGGGTTGGTAAGTCGGGATGACCCCCTTGCCGAAACAGTGCTCTACCCCCGGAGATGAATTCACGAGGCGCTACCTAAATAGCTTTCGGGGAGAACCAGCTATCTCCCGGTTTGATTGGCCTTTCACCCCCAGCCACAAGTCATCCGCTAATTTTTCAACATTAGTCGGTTCGGTCCTCCAGTTAGTGTTACCCAACCTTCAACCTGCCCATGGCTAGATCACCGGGTTTCGGGTCTATACCCTGCAACTTAACGCCCAGTTAAGACTCGGTTTCCCTTCGGCTCCCCTATTCGGTTAACCTTGCTACAGAATATAAGTCGCTGACCCATTATACAAAAGGTACGCAGTCACCCCATTAAGAGGCTCCCACTGCTTGTACGTACACGGTTTCAGGTTCTTTTTCACTCCCCTCGCCGGGGTTCTTTTCGCCTTTCCCTCACGGTACTGGTTCACTATCGGTCAGTCAGGAGTATTTAGCCTTGGAGGATGGTCCCCCCATATTCAGACAGGATACCACGTGTCCCGCCCTACTCATCGAGCTCACAATATGTGCATTTTTGTGTACGGGGCTGTCACCCTGTATCGCGCGCCTTTCCAGACGCTTCCACTAACACACACAC
>NZ_JBKQFO010000012.1:0-920 GCF_050487965.1 Paenalcaligenes sp. Me52
GTCATCAGTTGACGAACAATACCTTCGTACTCCTGATCGACTTTTTTATCTTCACGATAAATACGTACCGCTTCGTCAATGTCCATCCGCGCGAACGCGTCCAGCACGTCGTGCAGCATCTGGATGGTATGACGGCCCAGCGACTCCAGACTTACCAGCAATGGCTGATGCTGCTGGGAGAATTTCTCCAGTGCAGTACGGCAGATTTTGTCCGCCACGTCGCCAATACGCTCCAGCTCGGCAATGGTTTTACTGATCACCATAACCAGACGCAGGTCGCTCGCCGTCGGCTGACGTTTGGCGATAATGCGCACGCAGGCTTCATCGATCGCCACTTCCATCATGTTGACGTTCTTGTCGCCTTCGATGACGCGCTTCGCCAGATCGCTGTCCTGGTTATGCATCGCGGTGATCGCATCAGAAAGCTGCTGCTCCACCATGCCGCCCATGGTCATCACCTGCGTGCGGATGCTTTCCAGTTCGGCGTTGAACTGGCCGGAAATATGTTTATTAAGATTGAGACTGTCCATAACGCACTCCTGAATCAACCGTAACGACCGGTGATGTAGTCTTCTGTTTGTTTCTTCGCTGGCTTGGTGAACAGATCGTCCGTGTTGCTGAACTCAATCAATTCGCCCAGGTACATAAACGCCGTGTGGTCGGAACAACGCGCAGCCTGCTGCATGTTGTGGGTGACGATCACCACGGTGTAATCCTGCTTCAGTTCGGTGATCAGCTCTTCAATACGCCCGGTGGAGATGGGGTCGAGCGCCGAACACGGTTCGTCGAGCAGCAGTACTTCCGGGCGAATGGCGATACCACGCGCAATGCACAGACGCTGTTGATGACCACCAGAGAGAGACTAACCGCTCTGGTGCAAATTCTCTTTGGTTTCGTTCCACAAACCGGCTTTGGTCACT
>NZ_JBKQFO010000013.1:0-858 GCF_050487965.1 Paenalcaligenes sp. Me52
GTTATTCATTATTTATATACATTCAATAAAAAAGTAACTGGATTTGCCCCTATATTTCCAGACACCTGTTATCACTTAACCCATTACTGGCTCGCTGCCGTAGATATTCCCGTGGCGAGCGATAACCCAGTGCACTATGCGGATGCCATTCGTTATAATGCTCGAACGCCTCTGCAAGGTTCTTTGCTGCCGTTAACCCGTCTGGTTTGGGTATGATACTTATGTAGTCACGCTTTATCGTTTTCACGAAGCTCTCTGCTATGCCGTTACTCTCCGGACTCCGCACCGCCGTGTTTTTCGGTTCAAGCCCCAACATCCGGGCAAACTGCCGTGTTTCATTAGCCCGGTAGCATGAACCATTATCCGTCAGCCACTCTACTGGAGACGCCGGAAGCTCGTTGCCGAAGCGGCGTTCCACCGCTCCCAGCATGACGTCCTGTACTGTTTCACTGTTGAAGCCGCCCGTAGTGACCGCCCAGTGCAGTGCCTCACGGTCACAGCAGTCCAGCGCGAACGTGACTCGCAGTTTTTCTCCGTTATCACAGCGGAACTCGAACCCGTCAGAGCACCATCGCTGATTACTTTCTTTCACAGCCACTCTGCCTGTATGTGCCCGTTTCGATGGCGGTACAGCAGGTTTTCGCTCAAGCAACAGCGCATTCTGGCGCATGATCCGGTAAACACGTTTGGCATTGATCGCAGGCATACCATCAAGTTCTGCCTGTCTGCGAAGCAGCGCCCATACCCGACGATAACCATACGTGGGCAGCTCTCCGATAACATGGTGTATACGGAGAAGCACATCCGTATCATCAGTGTGACGACTGCGGCGGCCATCCATCCAGTCATCGGTTCGTC
>NZ_JBKQFO010000014.1:0-833 GCF_050487965.1 Paenalcaligenes sp. Me52
AACGTTCATGCCAAAGTGGAAACGGAAGACGCCGCTGGTAACTCAGCGAGCGCTGAAGCTGACCGTGGTTATGGTGTAGACACTGACTTGCCAGAGGCATCGATCACCATCGGCACCATTGCTGGCGACGATGTGATCAACAAAGCTGAATCTGAGTCTGACGTGACTATCAGCGGTACGGTAGGTAAAGATGTCAAAGCGGGTGACACTGTCACTGTGACTGTGAACGGTAAAGACTACACAACGACCGTAAATGCGGATGGCAAAACGTGGAACGTAGATGTTCCGGGTGCCGAGCTGGCAAAAGACAGCAACGTTCACGCTAAGGTCGAAACGGAAGACGCGGCTGGTAACCCTGCTTCGGCTGAGGCTGACCGCGGTTACGGTGTAGACACTGACTTGCCTGAAGCGGCTATTACGATCGACACGATTGCGGGTGATGATGTCATAAACAAAGCCGAGTCTGAATCTGATGTAACCATCACTGGTACCGTCGGTAAAGATGTGAAGGCAGGCGACACCGTCACGGTAACCGTGAACGGCAAAGACTACACAACGACTGTTAATACTGATGGCAAAACATGGAACGTAGATGTTCCGGGTACTGAGTTGGCTGCTGACTCGAACGTTCATGCCAAAGTGGAAACGGAAGACGCCGCTGGTAACTCAGCGAGCGCTGAAGCTGACCGTGGTTATGGTGTAGACACTGACTTGCCAGAGGCATCGATCACCATCGGCACCATTGCTGGCGACGATGTGATCAACAAAGCTGAATCTGAGTCTGACGTGACTATCAGCGGTACGGTAGGTAAAGATGTCAAAGCGGGTGACAC
>NZ_JBKQFO010000015.1:0-784 GCF_050487965.1 Paenalcaligenes sp. Me52
ACGATCGCAGGTGATGATGTGATCAACAAAGCTGAGTCTGAATCCGACGTGACCATCACTGGTACCGTTGGTAAAGACGTCAAAGCCGGCGACACCGTCACTGTGACTGTGAACGGTAAAGACTACACAACGACCGTTAATACTGATGGCAAAACATGGAGCGTAGATGTTCCGGGTGCTGAGCTGGCCAAAGACAGTAACGTACACGCTAAGGTCGAAACCAAAGACGCCGCGGGCAATCCAGCGTCGGCTGAGGCTGATCGTGGTTACGGTGTAGACACCGATCTGCCAGAAGCATCGATCACGATCGACACCATTGCTGGTGACGACGTTATCAACAAAGCTGAATCTGAGTCCGATGTCACCATCACAGGTACTGTCGGTAAAGACGTTAAAGCCGGTGACACCGTCACTGTGACTGTCAACGGTAAAGACTACACGACGACTGTTAACGCCGACGGTAAAACATGGAACGTGGATGTTCCAGGCGCTGAGTTGGCTAAAGACAGCAACGTTCACGCTAAGGTAGAAACGGAAGATGCAGCCGGTAACCCAGCCAGTGCAGAAACTGACCGTGGCTACGGTGTAGATACTGACTTGCCAGAAGCTTCTATCACCATCGACACGATCGCAGGTGATGATGTGATCAACAAAGCTGAGTCTGAATCCGACGTGACCATCACTGGTACCGTTGGTAAAGACGTCAAAGCCGGCGACACCGTCACTGTGACTGTGAACGGTAAAGACTACACAACGACCGTTAATACTGATGGCAAAACATGGA
>NZ_JBKQFO010000016.1:0-753 GCF_050487965.1 Paenalcaligenes sp. Me52
GTATAGAACAACATGCGCGGCAGATACATCAGTAACATCCCCACCGAATCGGTGAAGTAGTTCATGATGAAGCTGGCACCGCTGACGATGAACACCCAACCCAGCATCAGGAAGCTCAGGTAACTACGCACGTCACTGGCGATACGTACCCCTTTTTGCAGACCGCAAGCGACGCAAATGGCGTTGAGGATAATCCAGCAGGTAATGATGATAGCGTCCAGTTGCAGGGTATGCGGAATGCCAAACAACCATTGCATACACTCGGTCACCAGCGGCGTGGCAAGGCCCAGACTGGTACCCATCGCGAAGATCAAGGCGACGAGATAGAAGTTGTCGACGATAGTGCCGAACAACCCTTTGGCGTGTTTTTCACCTACCAGCGGCACCAGGGTGGAGCTGGGGCGAATCACTTCCATTTTGCGGACAAAGAAGAAGTAAGCGAAGGCGACTGAAAGGAAGCTGTAAGTGGCCCACGGCAGAGGTCCCCAGTGGAACAAGCTGTAAGCCAGCCCCAACTCTTTCGCGCCTGTTGAGTTCGGTTCTAAGCCAAACGGCGGGGTGGAGATGTAGTAGTAGATCTCAATCGATCCCCAGAACAGTACGGCAGCAGACGTACAGGAGGCGAACATCATAAAGATCCAACTGGCGGTACTAAATTCTGGTGGTTCGTTACCTAAACGCTTTTTGGCATACGGGCCAAACACCAGCCAGAACCAGCCGAAAAGCATCACCACCATATACCATTCAAATGCC
>NZ_JBKQFO010000017.1:0-748 GCF_050487965.1 Paenalcaligenes sp. Me52
GTATTATCGAAAGCGAAATGTGGGACTACAACGACCGCGTATGGGGAGAAATTCTCAGTACCGATGACAAGCGTTATGGCAAAGGCGAGCTTATGGCGGAATGGGTGGAAGGTATTCCGATGAAGCGTGCCGGTAAACCTGAAGATGTTGCCGGACTGGTTGCCTTCCTCGCCTCTGACGATGCGCGTTATCTCACCGGTCAAACCATCAACATCGACGGCGGCCTGATTATGTCGTAATGCCCCTGCGGGCTACTAAGAGAGATATCAAAATGATCGCAAAAGATTTTGCTCAACAATTGTTTGATCTCCACGATCGCGTCGCCTTTGTCACTGGCGCAGGTAGCGGTATCGGACAAATGATCGCTCTGGCTTTAGCCAGCGCAGGCGCACGAGTGGTGTGTTTTGATCTACGGGAAGATGGCGGACTCAAAGAGACGGTTAATCATATCGAAGCACTTGGCGGACAAGCCTTGTATTACACGGGCGATGTTCGGGAATTGAGAGATCTTCGCGCAGCAGTCGCTCTGGCAAAAACACATTTTGGTCGTCTGGATATTGCCGTAAACGCCGCTGGAATCGCTAACGCAAACCCGGCGCTGGAGATGGAAAGCGAGCAATGGCAACGCGTTATCGATATCAACCTGACTGGTGTGTGGAATTCCTGTAAGGCGGAAGCTGAGTTAATGGTAGAGAACGGAGGCGGTTCGATTATAAATATTGCGTCAATGTCCGGGATTATTGTCAAT
>NZ_JBKQFO010000018.1:0-745 GCF_050487965.1 Paenalcaligenes sp. Me52
TCTTCGAGTTCACCGACACCCAGGGCGTTATGGGGATGCACTACGCGCGTCACGATGGCGAAGCGGAAGATGTGGCAGTGGCGCTGAACGAGCAGTATCAGCCGCGCTTTGCCGGTGATGACCTGCCGTCTAACCCGGTAGCCTGTGCGCTGGCGATTGCTGACAAGATGGATACTCTGGCGGGTATCTTCGGTATCGGCCAGCATCCGAAAGGCGACAAAGACCCGTTTGCGTTGCGTCGTGCCGCACTTGGCGTGCTGCGTATTATCGTTGAGAAGAACCTCAATCTTGACCTGCAAACCCTGACCGAAGAAGCAGTGCGTCTGTATGGCGATAAGCTGACTAATGCCAACGTGGTTGATGATGTTATCGACTTTATGCTCGGTCGCTTCCGCGCCTGGTATCAGGACGAAGGTTACACCGTTGACACCATCCAGGCGGTACTGGCGCGTCGTCCGACTCGTCCGGCTGATTTCGATGCCCGTATGAAAGCGGTATCGCACTTCCGTACCCTGGAAGCAGCTGCAGCACTGGCGGCGGCGAACAAGCGTGTATCTAACATCCTGGCGAAATCTGATGAAGTGCTGAGCGATCGCGTGAATGCCTCTACTCTGAAAGAGCCGGAAGAAATTAAACTGGCGATGCAGGTTGTGGTGCTACGTGACAAGCTGGAGCCGTACTTTGCGGAAGGTCGTTACCAGGATGCGCTGGTCGAACTGGCTGAGCTGCGTGAACCGGTCGATGC
>NZ_JBKQFO010000019.1:0-715 GCF_050487965.1 Paenalcaligenes sp. Me52
GAGCAATAGCGCCGTCCTGGTGCACTTCACGCTAAAACTCGACGATGGCACCACCGCTGAGTCTACCCGCAACAACGGTAAACCGGCGCTGTTCCGCCTGGGTGATGCTTCTCTTTCTGAAGGGCTGGAGCAACACCTGCTGGTGCTGAAAGTGGTCGATAAAACCACCTTCTCGCTGGAGCCAGATGCGGCGTTTGGCGTGCCGTCACCGGACCTGATTCAGTACTTCTCCCGCCGTGAATTTATGGATGCAGGCGAGCCAGAAATTGGCGCACTCATGCTTTTTACCGCAATGGATGGCAGTGAGATGCCTGGCGTGATCCGCGAAATTAACGGCGACTCCATTACCGTTGATTTCAACCATCCGCTGGCCGGGCAGACCGTTCATTTTGATATTGAAGTGCTGGAAATCGATCCGGCACTGGAGGCGTAACATGCAGATCCTGTTGGCCAACCCGCGTGGTTTTTGTGCCGGGGTAGACCGCGCTATCAGCATTGTTGAAAACGCGCTGGCCATTTACGGCGCACCGATATAGGTCCGTCACGAAGTGGTGCATAACCGCTACGTGGTCGATAGCCTGCGCGAGCGTGGGGCTATCTTTATTGAGCAGATTAGCGAAGTACCGGACGGCGCGATCCTGATTTTCTCCGCACACGGTGTTTCTCAGGCGGTACGTAATGAAGCGAAAAGCCGTGATTTGACGGTATTTGACGC
>NZ_JBKQFO010000020.1:0-690 GCF_050487965.1 Paenalcaligenes sp. Me52
GTTTTAAAGTGATCATGTTGGAAGTGGAAAAACCGACAGTGATTCGTTGTACCGTGGCGTTTGCCCAGGCCGTGTTCGATGGCGAAATGACGGTCGAAGGCGTCACCGCCCGCCTGGCAACCAGCTCAGCGGAAGCGATGAAACTTACCGAACGCGGATTTATCCCTGTGATGGTAGATCCCACCTGTTCATTGCTTGATGAACTGAAACCGCTTTGCGTGGTGGACGCTATTCTGGCGAAACAGAATTTGGGAACGCGGGCAGATATGGCACCAGTAACAATCGCGCTTGGGCCGGGCTTTACTGCAGGGAAGGAGTGTCATGCGGTAATTGAAACAAATCGCGGGCACTGGCTCGGTCAGGTGATTTACTCTGGTTGTGCGCAGGAGAATACCGGTGTTCCCGGCAATATTATGGGGCATACCACCCGACGGGTGATCCGTGCTCCTGCTGCAGGCATTATGCGATCCAACGTGAAATTAGGCGATCTGGTGAAAGAGGGCGATGTCATTGCCTGGATTGGTGAGCATGAAATTAAAGCACCGTTGACGGGGATGGTGCGTGGCTTGTTGAACGACGGACTGGCCGTGGTCGGTGGTTTTAAAATTGGTGATATCGATCCTCGTGGTGAAACGGCTGATTTCACCAGCGTTTCTGATAAAGCCCGGGCGATTGGCGGCGGCGTACTTG
>NZ_JBKQFO010000021.1:0-679 GCF_050487965.1 Paenalcaligenes sp. Me52
TTTCTGTTCGTCTCCCCTCCCAGTGTCATCAAGAAGCCCGAAACATTCCCCCTCATCGTCAAAGCCGTTTTCTGGCGTCCAGAGGTTTACTCGCAGAACTGATGTTCATGCTGTATGGCATTGGCGAATTGCCGGAAATCGTCACCCTGCCGAAAGGAAAACCGGTTTTCAGCGATAAAAATTTGCCTTCGTTTTCTGTTTCCTATGCCGGGAATATGGTCGGCGTGGCGTTAACAACCGAAGGTGAATGTGGCCTCGATATGGAACTACAGCGTGCGACACGCGGGTTTCATAGCCCACACGCGCCCGATAACCACACCTTTTCCAGCAATGAATCGCTATGGATCAGTAAACAAAACGATCCTAACGAAGCGCGGGCGCAGCTCATCACGCTGCGCCGAAGCGTGCTAAAACTAACCGGTGATGTTTTGAATGACGATCCGCGCGATCTGCAACTACTGCCCATTGCCGGACGCCTGAAATGTGCTCATGTAAATCATGTAGAAGCGTTATGCGACGCGGAGGACGTGCTGGTGTGGTCCGTGGCGGTCACGCCCACGATTGAAAAGCTCAGTGTCTGGGAGTTAGATGGCAAACATGGCTGGAAAAGCCTGCCCGATATTCACAGCCGCGCCAACAATCCTACCAGCCGGATGATGCGTTTTGCCCAGCTCTCTAC
>NZ_JBKQFO010000022.1:0-676 GCF_050487965.1 Paenalcaligenes sp. Me52
GCGTAAAGTCGACTTTCTTGCCGTCCTGCCAGACGGTCAGGCGGTCGAAATTGCTGGCCATAAAGTTGATGTACTCTTCCGTCAGCAGCGCAACGCCCGGAAAGCCGCCCATGGTGTTAGGGCCGTCTGGCAACAGATGACCATGCCAGGCTCCGAGATCGAAAAACGGATTAAAACGCTGGTGATCGTCGTAATCGTAATCCTTCATGTACTGCGGCGCGCCAGTACGGTTAATCACGTTTTTATAATTGTCGGCGTTATCGGCATGGGCGGAAAAACTTATCAGCAGAGCGCAGGTTACTGGCGTTAAAATAGTTTTTATTTTCATGAAATTACAGTCCTTATTACCAGTAGAAATATTGCATCAGGAAGATTTGGTCGCTGGGATCGTGAGAGGCATTTTTCATGTAGAAGCGGCTATCAAAAGCCGTGACGAAACGTCCGCCGCCGTATTCGTACCAGATACCAAACTGCATGAAAGAGGTGGTTTCATCGTCAGCGTGGTCAGGGCGATGTTTGGCGTAGGTGTAAGCGGTGGAGAGATAAACGCCCTTTAACGCTTCATACATGGCGCTCACCATCATCCCACTTTCACTTCCCGGTACGTCCAGCCCGTCGGCGCGTCCGGTATGGTGCCAGGCGCGAGCGGCAAAGTTAGGAGTTAGCAGGCCCGTGA
>NZ_JBKQFO010000023.1:0-670 GCF_050487965.1 Paenalcaligenes sp. Me52
TTTTTGGGTGATGGCTGCCTGATGGAAGGGATCTCCCACGAGGCCTGTGGTCTTGCAGGAACGCTGAAGCTCGGCAATCTGATTGCTATCTGGGACGATAACGGTATTTCGATCGATGGTCACGTAGAAGGCAGGTTTGCTGAAGATACGGCTGCCCGTTTTCGTGCCTACGGCTGGCATGTCATTGAAGGCGTTGATGGTCACGATCCAGAAGAGGTAGATGCTGCGGTGCGTGAAGCGAAAAGCGTCACGGATAAGCCCAGTCTGCTGTGCTGCAAAACGATTATCGGTTTTGGTTCGCCAAATAAAGCCAACAGCCACGATTGCCACGGCTCGGCGCTGGGTGCAGATGAAGTGGCGCTGGTGCGTGAACGTCTGCAATGGTCGTATGCCCCTTTCGAAATTCCTGGTGAAATTTATGCCGAATGGGATGCGACCGAGAAAGGCGCGCAGGTTCAACAGGAATGGGATGCACTGTTTGCCGACTACGCGAAGCAGTGGCCGGAACTGGCGGCGGAGTTTACTCGTCGCATGAAGGGTGATTTGCCTGCTGGCTGGGTCGAGAATATGCAGAAATATGTGCACGATCTGCAATCCCATCCGGCGGCGCTGGCAACCCGTCAGGTTAGCCAGAAATGCCTCAATCACTTCGCAGATATGCTGCCGGAAC
>NZ_JBKQFO010000024.1:0-670 GCF_050487965.1 Paenalcaligenes sp. Me52
GCTCCGGTGGACGACCAATCCGTGCTTTGCCATTCGCGACCACAATCGGGCGTTCCATTAGCTTCGGATTATCCACCATCGCCTGAATCAGCGCCTCTTCGCTAAGTGAAATGTCAGCCAGGTTCAGTTCTTTATAAAGATCCTCTTTTTGGCGCATCAATTCACGAGCGCTATTCATCCCCAGCATTTTCAGCAAATCACGCAGCGTTGCCGCCTCGGCGGGTGTCTCAAGGTAGAGCACCACTTCTGGCTCCACGCCGTTTTCTTTCAGCAGGTTCAGCGTTTCCCGGCTCTTTGAACAGCGTGGGTTATGGTAGATTTTTACCTGTTTGGTCATTGTTCTTCCTTTAATGCGAATTACATCTTGGTATAAGGCTTAAATCGTTCCTGCAGCTGGCGCAACTGGTCGATGCGCGCATCGTAACGCGCTTGTTGCAGGCTGCCTAATTTCACCTGAGAACTGGCGCTACTCAACAAGGAAATAGCCTGATCGAGTCGCCCGGCGAGCGCATAACCTTCTGCTCGCGCAGCCAGTTCCTGATCGCGGTTATTTAGTGCGGCTTCCGCCTGTGCCAGTAAATCCCAGCCGTTGCTGTCATCTTTATTGTTAAAAGTGTAGCGATTCAGAATATTGGCCGCTTCCTGTGGTTGCCCCCCTTGCAGATAAGCG
>NZ_JBKQFO010000025.1:0-668 GCF_050487965.1 Paenalcaligenes sp. Me52
TCACTAATGCATCGGCAATCACCAGCAAAGCTTGCTCATACAACGACGCCATCGGCTGTGCCGAGCGGAAAACAGAATCTTTTTGATTTTTGGAAGGGGCATTAATTTGCACGATGACATCGACAAACTCGGTGATAGTGGCGTGTCGATTCGTGGTTAACACCGCCACAGCGCCGCCAAGCTGACGTGCTTTTTTCGCCAGTGCCACCAGTTGTGCTGTCTCACCGGAAGCGGAAGAAACGATAAACAGATCGCCAGGCCCAAAGTTCGGCGTAATGGTTTCCGTCAGGAAGTAAACCTCTTTTCCCATATGCATCAGGCGCATGGTGAAGGCTTTCATGGAAAAGCCGGCACGTCCCATGCCATAGCAGAAAACGCGCTGGCTTTGCTGAATAGCGTCGATCAATTTGGTGCAGTCATCCTCACGGATAGAGTCCTTAACGAAGGTTAATTCATTGATGATCTCAGTGATGTACAGCTTTGCGTCCATTTCACACCTCATGAAATAATTTTTCTCAAACACAAAATCTCATGAAATTTTATTTCATTCCAATGCATCAGTATGAAATGTGAAGCTAGTCACAAGAAAGAGAGTAGATTGTATATAACTATTTGAATTTAAGAATTATTTCTCTTTTTAAGAAAGATAAGCTTGAGGGGAAGGTGAA
>NZ_JBKQFO010000026.1:0-661 GCF_050487965.1 Paenalcaligenes sp. Me52
AGTTCATGTCGTTGGCGTGCAGATCGATATCGTTCTGCGGCGGGATCACTACCGTGGTTTTGAACTTACGCGGCAGGTAGGTCTGACCAAGGATCGGCTCTTCATCAGTAGTGGCGACTTTTTCCTGATCGAGCCAGATCTCCGCATACGCGCGGGTACGAGGCAGCAGATGTTCATAGATTTTCTTCGCCCATTCATATGCTTCCGCGTGCAGTTGCGACTCGTAAGGGTTCGAGGTGCAGAGTACGTTACGGTTCATGTCGTTGGCGGTCGCCAGCGCATCAAGACCGACTGAGTGCAGCATCTGATGCACCGGTTTGACGTTCTTTTTCAGAATGCCGTGGAACTGGAATGTCTGGCGGTTGGTCAGGCGAATGCTGCCATAGATGGTGTTTTCACCGGCAAATTTGTCGATCGCCTGCCACTGTTTAGTGGTAATCACCCCACCCGGCAGACGACAGCGAAGCAGCATCGCGTGGCGCGGCTCCTGCTTCTGTTCAGCACGTTCGGCGCGAATGTCGCGGTCATCCTGCTGATACATGCCGTGGAAGCGGATCAGCAGGAAGTTATCGCCCTTAAAACCGCCTGTCAGACCGTCGTTTAAATCTTCCGCAATGGTGCCGCGCAGGTAGTTGCTTTCAAGCTTCATGCGCTCGGCGTC
>NZ_JBKQFO010000027.1:0-655 GCF_050487965.1 Paenalcaligenes sp. Me52
GTAATAATCAATCCATCCTGAAAGAACGCGCGCGGCAGGCGATTGAGAATCCGCTTAAGCAGCCCGAACAGGGCACACAGTATCAGATCTGGGAAGACGACTGGATGATTGATGAGTGTTTATGCGCGATGTATGACGCATCATCCGAATCACCAGGAAAATAAAAATGATTAAATTCCGGCTTTATATTCCCCCTGTAATTCTCGGTTTTGTTATCGTACCATTATTGGTATGGCCGACGGTTATTGCCTTAGCCGTACTTATATTCACGTTAACTTTTCTGGCGGAAATAATATTCTCCTTTCCGCTCCTGGTTGTGCGTATTTCTCTTCAGGAATTACAACTTGAGTTAATGGTTGAATATGCACTTTTTTTCAGTGTAATGGGTGGCATCGGTTGGCAATTCTCCCGCAGAATGCCTCCTGAATTAAAAAACAGACTGCATTGCTGGCTGGTCTTTTCTCCGGCCTATTTCTGGTTAATTCTCTCGAATTTCATTCTTTATATTACTCCAGAGAAATCAGCGTTGCTGGAAAATATCCGAAACTTCTTTCTGACGTTTGTCTGGCTTCCCCTGAATTTTTCCCCTTTTTGGCCGCAGCCGTGGACTGATTTTGTCGGCCCGATTAGTGCACAGCTTGGTTTTGCGTTGGGA
>NZ_JBKQFO010000028.1:0-653 GCF_050487965.1 Paenalcaligenes sp. Me52
TGGTTAGCCATTAATTCCAGCGCCTGCACTAACGCAGAGTGATCCAACTGGCTGCCACCGTTTGCCGCACATGTATTAAACAATTCCTGGCAGGTCGCGGTGTTTGGCAGGTTCAGCGCCAGTGCTTTCGCACTTTGCAGTGCCAGGTTGAGATCTTTCTGGTGCAGCGCAATTTTGAAACCTGGATTAAAGGTGCGTTTAATCATGCGCTCACCGTGAACTTCCAGAATACGTGAGGAAGCAAAGCCGCCCATCAGCGCCTGGCGCACACGTACCGGGTCCGCACCGGCTTTTGAAGCAAACAACAAGGCTTCAGAAACCGCTTCAATATTGAGCGCCACGATAATCTGATTTGCCACTTTGCAGGTTTGACCGTCGCCGTTACCGCCCACGAGAGTGATATTTTTACCGAGCAGTTCAAACAGCGGTTTTACACGTTCAAATACTGCTTCATCACCGCCAACCATAATCGATAACGTCCCTTCACGCGCGCCGATTTCACCGCCGGAGACTGGCGCATCGAGATAATCGCCGCCCAGTTCATTCACCTGACGAGCGAAACGTTTAGTTTCAATCGGGGAAATGGAGCTCATATCAACAATGGTTTTGCCCTTCAGCGAGGCTTTGGTACAACCATTTTCACCAAACAGAAC
>NZ_JBKQFO010000029.1:0-651 GCF_050487965.1 Paenalcaligenes sp. Me52
GGCAGATATTCAGGCTCGTCGACTGAAACTGAAAGAACTGATGCCCGATGTAGAACTGATGCAGAAGACGCTGGGGGAAATGAACGGTGACGCGGAACTGCGCGGTAGCGGTAACTCGGTGGCGGCGCTTTTAGGCAACAGTAACGGCAACCTGAAACTGTTGATGAATGACGGGCTGGTGAGCCGCAACCTGATGGAGATTGTTGGGCTGAATGTCGGCAACTACATTGTCGGTGCGATATTTGGTGATGATGAGGTGCGGGTGAACTGCGCGGCAGCGAATCTGGATATTGCCAACGGTGTGGCGCGTCCGCAGGTTTTCGCTTTTGATACCGAGAATGCGTTGATCAATGTTACCGGCACGGCAAGTTTTGCTTCGGAACAGCTGGATTTAACTATCGATCCAGAAAGTAAAGGGATTCGCATTATCACGCTGCGTTCGCCGCTGTATGTGCGTGGGACGTTTAAAAATCCGCAGGCTGGGGTGAAAGCCGGGCCGTTGATTGCCCGTGGTGCTGTTGCGGCGGCACTGGCAACGCTGGTTACGCCAGCGGCAGCATTGCTGGCACTGATCTCACCTTCCGAAGGGGAGGCTAATCAGTGCCGGACAATTTTGTCGCAGATGAAGAAGTGATGATAATTGCCGGATGT
>NZ_JBKQFO010000030.1:0-647 GCF_050487965.1 Paenalcaligenes sp. Me52
GTCTGCCCTGGCGGAACTGGGTATTGATTTCCAGTCCGATGCGCAGCATGTGACCATCAGGGCCGTGCCTTTACCCTTACGCCAACAAAATTTACAAATCTTGATTCCTGAACTGATAGGCTACCTGGCGAAGCAGTCCGTATTCGAACCTGGCAATATTGCGCAGTGGATTGCACGAAATCTGATGAGCGAACATGCGCAGTGGTCAATGGCACAGGCCATAACCCTGCTGGCGGACGTGGAACGGTTATGTCCGCAACTTGTGAAAACGCCGCCGGGTGGTCTGTTACAATCTGTTGATTTACATCCGGCGATAAAAGCCCTGAAAGATGAGTGATATCAGTAAGGCGAGCCTGCCTAAGGCGATTTTTTTGATGGGGCCGACGGCCTCCGGTAAAACGGCGTTAGCCATTGAGCTGCGTAAAATTTTACCAGTAGAGTTGATAAGCGTTGATTCTGCCCTTATTTACAAAGGGATGGATATCGGGACGGCGAAGCCGAACGCTGAAGAGTTACTCGCCGCGCCGCACCGATTGCTGAATATTCGCGATCCGTCGCAGGCTTACTCGGCTGCTGATTTTCGCCGCGATGCGCTGGCGGAAATGGCCGATATCACCGCGGCGGGGCGGATCCCACTGTTAGTGGGC
>NZ_JBKQFO010000031.1:0-645 GCF_050487965.1 Paenalcaligenes sp. Me52
GTGAAGGAAAGCGATCACCCCTGCTGGCTCGATGAAGACGACGAAAATCTGCCCGTGGTGCTCGATGCCATCGTGAACCGGGGAGCACGTTTTTCGGCAGTGGAAATGTACCTGGTCAGTGAGTGTGTGGAGCATATCCTGTCCAGTGGGCTGGCCTGCGATGTGCTGCGTATACCGGATGAACCGCCCCGCCGCTGGTTTGACCGTGATGTTCTGCGGGAGGTGGTCCGGGAGGCCCGGGCCGAAATCCGCAGCATGGCGGATGCCCTCGCAAAAATCCGGGGCTGATGATGGCGGGGAAAATCCCCGCCTTTTCCTGCCAGTCCCCGGACAGAGCACACAGGAAGTCGCCGCCGGCTCCGCTTTACCCGGCCATGCGGTGCATGGCCTTGTGGGTTTTCAGTTATGTGGCCGCCGTGTCGTGTGCGGGCTGTGCCGTGCCTCCATCTTAGCCGGGCTGGCGGGGATGCAAGGGTAAAATGAACGCGGCGGTCACCCGGTCCCTCCTTCCCGTCTGCCGTGATTTTCCGGTCGTTCACCCGCTCAGATTTCGCGGTCTCACCCTGCAACTCCCGTCAGCCGTGTGCGTCAGGCTGCGGCTTCCCTTGCGCCCCTGCATCCCCGCCTGTTCGCCCGGCTTTTATG
>NZ_JBKQFO010000032.1:0-643 GCF_050487965.1 Paenalcaligenes sp. Me52
GTTTGGCCCGCAAAAAGGGGCAACGCCGGAGATGGTCGAAGAGCTGGAACAGGGGCTGCAAAATTACGCCCGTGTTTTACAACAGCTAACTGAAATCAACGTCTGCCAGATGGCGGGTGGTGGCGCGGCGGGCGGTATGGGCATTGCGGCGGCGGTATTCCTCAATGCGGATATTAAACCGGGTATTGAGATTGTGTTGAATGCGGTCAATCTTGCGCAGGCAGTGCAGGGTGCAGCACTGGTGATCACCGGGGAAGGGCGCATCGACTCGCAAACGGCAGGCGGTAAAGCGCCGCTGGGTGTGGCATCGGTGGCGAAGCAGTTTAATGTCCCGGTGATTGGGATTGCTGGCGTATTGGGTGATGGCGTGGAAGTGGTGCACCAGTACGGCATTGATGCGGTATTCAGCATTTTGCCACGTCTGGCTCCTTTAGCCGAAGTGCTCGCCAGCGGTGAAACCAATCTCTTCAACAGTGCGCGAAATATTGCCTGCGCCATTAAAATAGGTCAGGGAATTAAAAACTGAATATTACCTTTAAAGCGGATGCGATTTATATCGCATCTTTTTTTACCTGAATTGACTACAAAAAAAGCCACGGTATAAACCGTGGCAAAATCCAACATAGCTAAAAATAATCAGGCG
>NZ_JBKQFO010000033.1:0-641 GCF_050487965.1 Paenalcaligenes sp. Me52
GCTTGGTTAACGCCACCGGCCCGTGGGTGAAACAGTTCTTCGACGACGGGATGCATCTGCCTTCGCCTTATGGCATTCGCCTGATCAAAGGCAGCCATATTGTGGTGCCGCGCGTGCATACCCAGAAGCAAGCCTACATTCTGCAAAACGAAGATAAACGTATTGTGTTCGTGATCCCGTGGATGGACGAGTTTTCCATCATCGGCACTACCGATGTCGAGTACAAAGGCGATCCGAAAGCGGTGAAGATTGAAGAGAGTGAAATCAATTACCTGCTGAATGTGTATAACACGCACTTTAAAAAGCAGTTAAGCCGTGACGATATCGTCTGGACCTACTCCGGTGTGCGTCCGCTGTGTGATGATGAGTCCGACTCGCCGCAGGCTATTACCCGTGATTACACCCTTGATATTCATGATGAAAATGGCAAAGCACCGCTGCTGTCGGTATTCGGCGGTAAGCTGACCACCTACCGAAAACTGGCGGAACATGCGCTGGAAAAACTAACGCCGTATTATCAGGGTATTGGCCCGGCATGGACGAAAGAGAGTGTGCTACCGGGTGGCGCCATTGAAGGCGACCGCGACGATTATGCCGCTCGCCTGCGCCGCCGCTATCCGTTCCTGACTGAATCGCTGGCG
>NZ_JBKQFO010000034.1:0-632 GCF_050487965.1 Paenalcaligenes sp. Me52
AAATCCCGGTCAGAAGATCGGGATTTTTTTTGATGTAAGGTGATTGCGAAAATCCCCGCATCTTGGGAAACTGCGCGTAACCCTACATTTCATCCAGGTAACTTTTTCATGGCTATCATCCCAAAAAACTATGCGCGGTTAGAAAGCGGCTATCGCGAAAAAGCATTAAAAATCTATCCGTGGGTCTGCGGTCGCTGTTCCCGCGAGTTTGTTTATTCCAACCTGCGTGAACTTACCGTTCACCACATTGATCACGACCATACTAATAACCCGGAAGATGGCAGTAACTGGGAATTACTTTGTCTCTATTGCCACGATCATGAGCATTCGAAATACACCGAAGCGGATCAGTATGGTACGACCGTTATCGCAGGGGAAGATGCGCAGAAAGATGTCGGTGAAGCGAAGTACAACCCATTCGCTGATTTGAAAGCGATGATGAACAAGAAGAAGTGATAAAAAATGCCGGATATGAAATCCGGCACCTGTCAGACTTAAGCCTGTTTAGCCGCTTCTGCAGCTTTAACGATCACGGCGAAAGCGTCAGCTTTCAGAGAAGCACCGCCACCCAGCGCGCCGTCGATGTCTGGCTGAGCAAACAGTTCTGCAGCGTTAGACGCGTTTACAGAGCC
>NZ_JBKQFO010000035.1:0-630 GCF_050487965.1 Paenalcaligenes sp. Me52
TCAACCTTGCCTTTGAGTTCATCGATATAACGTTGTAGCCATTTAATTTCATCGCGCGCTTCAATACCCACGCGCGTAGCAGCAGAGACAGTGTCATTAAAGGCAAATACTCCGTGCAAACCAATAACGCCTATTTTCACACCGTCTTTTTCGATGATGGTATATGGCTTATCCCAGAATGATTTACTGCTGTTCTGATAAAAAATATTGCCCTGCACAATAGGGAATTTTGCCTGGCTCAACTGTAATAATGTGTTGTCCCAGCCGTGGTCAAATTCATGGTTGCCTATTGTGACGGCATCAAACGGCATAGTATTCATAATATCGATAATAGCCTTACCTTTGGTCAGGCTGCTGATATATGGCCCGGTAAAATAGTCGCCCGCATCAAAAAACCATGTCGCTTTATTTTTTGCTTTTTCTTGCTTAACCAGCGTAGTGATATTTGCCCAGCCGCCAATATCCCGTTTACCGTCAGCGATCCACGGCACTTTATAAGGTTCTACATGCGCATGGAGGTCGTTGGTATAAATAATAGTGACATCTTTAGCGCAAGCCCAGAACGGCAGTGTTAATGCGATACCCGCAGCAAGTATTTTAATTTTCATAAACAATCCCTTTCAGTGAGAT
>NZ_JBKQFO010000036.1:0-627 GCF_050487965.1 Paenalcaligenes sp. Me52
TAAGAGTATTGTAACGTGGCAGAACATTTTACTGTCTGTATCTATAAATTATATCAATGGATTTTTTAATTCAGGGAATTTTTATGGCTCAAGTTATTAATGAAATGGATGTTCCGTCCCATTCGTTTGTTTTTCATGGTACAGGTGAGAGATATTTTCTTATTTGTGTGGTGAATGTGTTGTTAACGATTATAACGCTAGGTATCTATTTACCATGGGCATTAATGAAATGTAGGCGTTATCTCTATGCTAATTTGGAAGTTAACGGACAACGATTTTCTTATGGAATTACTGGTGGGAATGTTTTTTTTAGTTGTCTTGTTTTTGTTTTTTTCTATTTCGCAATCTTAATGACAGTGTCAGCAGATATGCCGCTTGTTGGCTGTGTTTTGACTTTGTCACTGTTGGTTTTGCTTATATTTATGGCAGCAAAAGGACTGCGTTATCAGGCCTTGATGACCAGTCTCAACGGCGTAAGATTTAGTTTTAATTGCTCTATGAAAGGGTTCTGGTGGGTAACCTTTTTCTTGCCGATTTTAATGGCCATTGGGATGGGGACTGTTTTCTTTATCTCGACAAAGATGCTACATGCCAATAGTTCAAGTAGTGTTATTATATCTGTGGTTC
>NZ_JBKQFO010000037.1:0-617 GCF_050487965.1 Paenalcaligenes sp. Me52
CACCCAGCGCAGACATCAGTTTATAACGACGCTCCATCTCGTTAACACACCAGCGCAGCGCGTTGGCGGCATCTTTCATATAGGTAACGACTTCCGTTAACAGATGCGGAATGCCTTCATAAACCGAAAGCTCCAGCATTTTCGGGTCGATCATGATGAAACGCACATCTTCTGGCTGTGCTTTATAAAGCATGCTCAGGATCATCGCGTTCACCCCGACAGACTTACCGGAACCGGTAGTCCCCGCAACCAACAAGTGCGGCATTTTCGCCAGATCGGCAACCACCGGCTCACCGGCGATATCTTTACCCAGCACCACGGTTAATGGCGACGGATTATCGCGGAATTTGGCGTTATCCAAAACTTCGCGCAGATAAACGGTTTGTCGTTTTTTATTCGGTAACTCCAGACCTACATAGGGTTTGCCAGGAATAACTTCAACGACACGCACCGCCACCGTCGAAAGTGAACGGGCAAGGTCACGTGACAAGTTAGAAATGCGCGCTGCTTTTACGCCCGGTGCCAGGTTCAATTCAAAGCGAGTGATAACTGGCCCCGGAGAGTAATTGACAACATCGGCTTTAATACGGAAATCAGCCAGACGCGCTTCTACCAGG
>NZ_JBKQFO010000038.1:0-609 GCF_050487965.1 Paenalcaligenes sp. Me52
ACCTTAACCCGCCACGAAACCATCAGTGAAGATGAACTACGCCAGCGGCTATCGCGGATGGGGACCATTGATCTTCGCGTCGATTATCTGCGCCCAGGCAGAGGCGAGCGTTTTACTGCTACCAGTAGCCTGTTACGTGCAGGCAATAAAGTCGCCGTCGCCCGCGTTGAATTACACAATGAAGAACAGCTTTATATTGCCAGTGCCACCGCCACCTATATGGTAGGTTGAAGACATAAAAGCAGGTAAACTGCTGTTACCAATTAAAAATGAGTATTCCCGATGGATGCAAAACAAACGCGGCAGGGCGTATTACTCGCTCTTGCCGCTTATTTTATTTGGGGTATTGCGCCAGCGTACTTCAAACTGATTTACTACGTGCCCGCCGATGAGATCCTGACGCATCGCGTGATCTGGTCGTTTTTCTTTATGGTGGTGCTGATGAGCATTTGCCGCCAGTGGTCCTATTTAAAAACGCTGATTCAGACGCCACAGAAAATTTTTATGCTGGCAGTCTCTGCCGTGCTGATTGGCGGCAACTGGCTACTGTTTATCTGGGCGGTGAACAATCACCATATGCTGGAAGCGAGCCTTGGTTACTTTATTAAC
>NZ_JBKQFO010000039.1:0-606 GCF_050487965.1 Paenalcaligenes sp. Me52
AGGTGCAAAAGCTGGTCGAGCGTAGCCATGCGGAAGAAGTGATCCGCTGGAATGCGCAAACCGTCGCCGCTCGCCTGCGCGTGCTGGCTGATGACATTCTTTACCATCGCCTGCCAACGCGTTTTACGATGGAAAAGCAAATTGGCGCACTGGAAAAAATCGCCCGCCAACACCCGGATAATCCGGTTGGGCAATTCTGCTACTGGCATTTCAGCCGCATCGCTCGTGTGCTGCGCACCCAAAAACCGCTCTATGCCCGTGACTTACTGGCCGATAAACAGCGGCGAATGCCATTACTTCCGGCGCTGAAAAGTTATCTGTCACTAAAGTCTCCAGCGCTACGCAATGCCGGACGACTCAGTGTGATGTTAAGCGTTGCCAGCCTGATGGGCACCGCGCTGCATCTGCCGAAGTCGTACTGGATCCTGATGACAGTATTGCTGGTGACGCAAAATGGCTATGGCGCAACCCGTCTGAGGATTGTAAATCGCTCCGTGGGAACCGTGGTCGGGTTAATCATTGCAGGCGTGACGCTACACTTTAAAATTCCCGAAGGTTACACCCTGACCTTGATGCTGATTACCACCCTCGCCAGCTACCTGATAT
>NZ_JBKQFO010000040.1:0-605 GCF_050487965.1 Paenalcaligenes sp. Me52
TATTCACACAGCCGCCATGGTCGATTTTATCGCCAGACATATTGGCCTCGTGCCAGGCTCCCTGGCCCATAGCACTAACTCCAGGGAGAATGCGTGGTGTCACTTTGGCTGGTAGCCGAACTTCGCCACGATGGTTATACACCCGCACCATATCGCCGTTGGCAATCCCACGTTTATGTGCGTCTATAGGGTTGATCCACACCTCCTGACGGCAGGCAGCCTTCAGGACATCAATGTTGCCGTAGGTCGAGTGAGTACGGGATTTGTAATGGAAACCAAACAGTTGCAGTGGAAAGGTACTACGTTCAGGGGAGTCCCAGCCTTCAAAGGTTGAGGCATAAACCGGCAGTGGGCTTATCACTTCATCTTTTTCCAGTTCCCAGGTACGGGCAATTTCCGCCAGCTTGCTGGAATAAATTTCAATCTTACCGGAAGGCGTTTTAAGTGGATTTGCCTCGGGGTCGTCACGAAATGCTTTGTAGGCGACAAAATGACCATTGGGATCTTTACGCTTATAGATACCCATTTTTTTCAGTTCGTCGTAAGACGGTAACGCCGGATCTTTGGCAAGCATTTTGGCGTACAGATGTTGTAACCATTGTTCC
>NZ_JBKQFO010000041.1:0-605 GCF_050487965.1 Paenalcaligenes sp. Me52
TCCCAGTCGCGCCCCTGCTCCTGGTAATAATCTTCCAACGCGGCAAAGCTCAGCACCAGCGGGCCACTTTCGCCAAACGGACGCAGCCGCATATCCACGCGATAGACGAAGCCATCCTGCGTTGGTTGATCCAGCACTTTAATCAGCCGCTGCCCCATGCGGGTAAAAAACTGCGCGTTATCCAGTTCCCGGCGTCCACCCTGCGTACAACCATGTTCCGGCCAGGCAAAAATCAGATCGATATCAGAGGAGAAATTCAGCTCCCCACCGCCCAGCTTACCCATGCCTAAAATCAGCAGCGGTTGCGCTTCGCCCTGCGCATTGCACGGCGTTCCCCACTCGCGGCAGCAGGCGTCATACAGCCAGTCACGCGCCGCAACAATCAGCGTCTCCGCCAGATAGCTGAGCTGCTGCAATATGCTCTCTTCAGTAACCAGTGCCAGCGTTTGCGCCCAGGCGATGCGCACCATAATGCGCCGCCGGAATAGCCGCAGCTCGCGCATTAACCCGGCTTCGTCACTCACATTACAGAGCGCCTCCTGCAACCATGCCGCGTAATGCTGCCTTTCGTCGGCCTGCGGCGGTTGGCTTTCCAGTTCCGTCTG
>NZ_JBKQFO010000042.1:0-604 GCF_050487965.1 Paenalcaligenes sp. Me52
GAGTCTGAATCTGATGTAACCATCACTGGTACTGTCGGTAAAGATGTGAAGGCTGGCGACACAGTTACTGTGACTGTGAACGGCAAAGACTACACAACGACTGTTAATACTGATGGCAAAACATGGAACGTGGATGTTCCAGGCGCTGAGTTGGCGAAAGACAGTAACGTACACGCTAAGGTTGAAACCAAAGACTCCGCAGATAACCCAGCAAGTGCAGAAGCGGACCGTGGTTACGGTGTAGACACTGACTTGCCAGAGGCATCGATCACGATCGATACGATCGCAGGTGATGATGTGATCAACAAAGCTGAGTCTGAATCCGACGTGACCATCACTGGTACCGTTGGTAAAGACGTCAAAGCGGGTGACACTGTCACTGTGACTGTGAACGGTAAAGACTACACAACGACTGTTAATACTGATGGCAAAACTTGGAACGTGGATGTTCCGGGTGCCGAGCTGGCAAAAGACAGCAACGTTCATGCCAAAGTGGAAACGGAAGACGCCGCTGGTAACTCAGCGAGCGCTGAAGCTGACCGTGGTTATGGTGTAGACACTGACTTGCCAGAGGCATCGATCACCATCGACACCATTGCTGGCG
>NZ_JBKQFO010000043.1:0-598 GCF_050487965.1 Paenalcaligenes sp. Me52
TGACTGCCCTGATCGCTGTGGAACATCACCCCGCCGGGCTTACCACGGGTTTCCCATGCCATTTCCAGCGCTTTCATGGTGAGCCTGCTGTCCGGCGAGAACGACATGGCCCAGCCCACTGGTTTTCTTGCGAACAGGTCGAGAACAACGGCGAGGTACGCCCAGCGCTTACCCGTCCAGATATAGGTCACATCACCGCACCACACCTGATTTGGCTCGGTCACGGCGAACTGCCTTTCAAGGTAGTTAGGGATAGCAACATGTTCATGACCACCACGTTTATACCGGTGAGTCGGCTGCTGACAGCTGACCAGCCCCAGCTCTTTCATGAGCCTGCCAGCAAGCCAGCGTCCCATCTGGTAGCCTCTCCGGGTTGCCATTGTGGCGATGCTTCTTGCTCCGGCCGAACCGTGGCTGATGCCATGTAGCTCAAGTACCTGACTGCGTAATACAGCCCGTCTGCCGTCTGGTTTTTCAGGACGGTTTTTCCAGTATCTGTAGCTGCTGCGATGAACCCCGAACACATGGCAGAGTGTGACCACAGGATAATGCGCTCTGAGTTTCCCGATTATCGAGAACTGTTCAGGGAGTCTGACAT
>NZ_JBKQFO010000044.1:0-598 GCF_050487965.1 Paenalcaligenes sp. Me52
GGTAACCACCAACCGGATTAACGATCCGCAGGTTGCCGACGATATTCTCTCGCGCGGCGATGCCGATATGGTATCGATGGCGCGACCGTTTCTTGCTGATGC
Organism: Paenalcaligenes sp. Me52; assembly: GCF_050487965.1. Taxonomy (NCBI): domain Bacteria; kingdom Pseudomonadati; phylum Pseudomonadota; class Betaproteobacteria; order Burkholderiales; family Alcaligenaceae; genus Paenalcaligenes; species Paenalcaligenes sp. Me52. The sequence continues at coordinate 103 of NZ_JBKQFO010000044.1, forward strand.
GGAGCTGCTGTCAAAAGCGCAATCGGGACGAGCCGATGAGATCAACACTTGTATTGGCTGCAATCAGGCCTGTCTCGATCAAATCTTCGTTGGCAAAGTCACCTCGTGCCTGGTGAATCCTCGCGCCTGCCACGAAACCAAAATGCCAATCCTTCCCGCCGTGCAGAAAAAAAATCTGGCGGTGGTCGGTGCGGGACCTGCTGGGCTGGCGTTTGCCATTAACGCGGCGGCGCGTGGGCATCAGGTAACATTGTTTGACGCTCATAGCGAGATTGGCGGGCAGTTTAATATCGCCAAACAGATCCCCGGCAAAGAGGAGTTTTACGAAACGCTGCGCTATTACCGCCGGATGATCGAAGTGACGGGCGTGACGCTAAAACTCAATCACACCGTGACGGCGGATCAGTTACAGGCTTTCGATGAAACGATCCTCGCCAGTGGGATCGTGCCGCGCACTCCGCCCATCGACGGGATCGATCATCCGAAGGTATTGAGT
>NZ_JBKQFO010000045.1:0-598 GCF_050487965.1 Paenalcaligenes sp. Me52
TTTCAGGCGGATGCGTTGACCATTGCCGACGCCCGCCGGGATCTTCACATTCAGCGTTTTCGGGATTTCCTGTTCGATCATGCCAAAGGCGTTATAAACCGGCAGGTTATAGCTGATGGTACGCTTATGCTCAGTAAGCGTTTCTTCGAGGAAAACCGCCACTTCGATTTCAATATCGTGGCCGCGTGTGGCGGGGCGTTGACGGCTCTGGCGGGCATGCTGACCGAAAATTGACGAGAAGATATCGTCAAAATCTTCGGCGTTAAAACTCTGACCGTCGCCATGATGGAACTGACGGTTAAATTGCGGATCGTTGCGATGTTGCCACATCTGATCATACTCAGCGCGACGTTGTTCATCACTTAACACTTCCCAGGCTTCGGCGACCTCTTTGAAGCGGGCTTCGGCATCCGGTTCTTTGCTGACATCAGGATGGTATTTGCGGGCCAGTCGACGATAGGCGGTCTTGATTGTCTTGAGATCGTCCGTCGGTTTCACGCCCATGATGGCGTAATAATCCTTTAATTCCATAGCGTTATCTCGCGTAAATCAACACAAATTGAAGGAACCCCTGTAAGGTAACTCCTATAAGTGTATG
>NZ_JBKQFO010000046.1:0-596 GCF_050487965.1 Paenalcaligenes sp. Me52
GAATAAAGCGATGGCTGGTGCGTCAGCCATGACTGGCGCACAAAACTCCAGGTGTGTTTTGGAATGCGGAATTTGGTCATCAGCTCATCGCTGGCGATCACTTTTTCCACCACTTTCAGGCACATCTGGTGCAGTTCGGCGGTGACTTCTTCCAGCTTTACAACCTGGGCGAGGGTCAACTTGTAGTAAGCATCTTCACACCAGTACGGCTCGCCGTACATGGTGTGAAAATTGAAACCGTATTCGTGGGCTTTCTCACGCCAGTCCGGGCGCTCGGTAATACTGACTCTTTCCATCGGTATCAGCCACCCATTGAACGAGAAGAGGTACCGGTTGCACTACGCTGCATAGTGCTTTGTTTGGCAACAGATTCACCAAAACCGCCACGGGTAACGGTAGTGGTGGTCGCCGGTTTTGGTGCCATTGCCGTCTTCGGTACGGTCATGGTGCGGCCTGGCTGGGCTGCGCCCTAGTTTTTACCCGTCGCGTCGGTATATTTACCGTAAGCCGGACTGGCTGGGTTTTTCGAGGAGAACAGCGGCTGCTGTGCAAATCCCGCGCCGCCGCCCATCAGACGCCGCATGATGTAACCTGCC
>NZ_JBKQFO010000047.1:0-595 GCF_050487965.1 Paenalcaligenes sp. Me52
CCTTCCTCGGCATGATTTTGCTGCTGATGTGCACGATGGATGATATGCGCTTGTCAGCGATTCTGCTGCCGGTGTGGATTGTATTCCTGTTTGTAGCATTTAAAACGCTGCGTCGGAAATAAGGCATTCACGCCGTATCCGACAAAATGATGTCAACCATCCGAAACCGCTCTCATCCATTCGATAAGAGCGGTTTTTTTAATTACTGCTTAAATGCACCCGCCAGAGAGCGAATATCATTGCCGGTTGGCGACTGATGAAGTCGCAGACCAAACTCTTCGACAATCGCAAATATGTGATCGAATATATCAGCCTGAATGCTTTCATATTCCAGCCACACCACGGTGTTGGTAAACGCATAGATCTCGAGCGGTAAACCGTTATCGCCAGGAGCCAGTTGGCGTACCATTAAGGTCATATCTTTACGAATCCGCGGATGGTTACGTAGATATTCGTTCAGATAGGCACGAAAGGTTCCAATATTGGTCATTCGGCGCAGGTTTAATACCGACTCCGTAGAACCTTGCTGGCGATTCCACTCATTAATTTCCTGATGGCGGCTGGTTAAATAAGTTTTTAACAAATGCGCTTTATT
>NZ_JBKQFO010000048.1:0-588 GCF_050487965.1 Paenalcaligenes sp. Me52
TCGCGGGCCTGCGGCGTCAGGCGGCTAAAGGAGTCATCAAGAATTAAGAGCTTTGGCTGCATCGCGATGGCGCAGGCGATGACCACACGCTGTGTCTCTCCTCCGGAGAGTGTTGCCGGGTGACGATGGCGCAACGGCTGGCACTCGGTCAGGGCCAGGGCGGCGTCAATCCGCGCCATAATCTCTTTTTCAGCAAGACACAGATTTTCTGGCCCAAAGGCAACTTCTTCTTCCACGCTAAAGGTACAGCCGGAGAGCTGCAAATAGGGCGATTGCTGGACGAGCTGGATGGTGGCGGATTGTTCATTAAGCGGGAGACGCCCAATGGGCGTACCGAGAAGCGTCCCCGTGCCGGTTATCTCTCCTGGTAGAAAGTCCGGATACCAGCCCGCCATCAGCTGCGCCAGCGTACTTTTGCCACTGCCGTTGTCACCAAAGATGGCGACCATCCCCGGTTTGACATAGTGAAAGTCATAACAGAACGGAGGATGCGTTGAGTGTGTCGGGCAATAGCGAAACTGTTCTAACGTAACCATATCCACGCTCCGAATTCAGCCAGCATTAGCAATATCATGGTGTAACGTGCTA
>NZ_JBKQFO010000049.1:0-585 GCF_050487965.1 Paenalcaligenes sp. Me52
GTGTAGCAGCTTTCGTACTCATCGACCAGCGCGTTAACATCGCCGTCGCTGATGGAGTTCACCACCTGCACCAGATCGCCAACCGCCCAGGTATTGACGGAGAAACCGAACTTGATCTGTGCGGCAACTTTATCACCATCGGTGACCGCCACTTCACGCATGTTATCGCCAAAACGGCAGACTTTCAGATGACGGGTATCCTGTTTAGAGACCGCCTGACGCATCCAGGAGCCAATACGCTCATGTGCTTGTTTATCCTGCCAGTGACCGGTAACCACGGCATGTTGCTGACGCATACGCGCGCCGATGAAGCCGAACTCACGACCGCCATGTGCAGTCTGGTTCAGGTTCATAAAGTCCATATCGATACTGTCCCACGGCAGCGCCGCGTTAAACTGGGTGTGGAATTGCAGCAACGGTTTGTTGAGCATAGTCAGGCCGTTGATCCACATTTTGGCCGGGGAGAAAGTGTGCAGCCACACTACCAGGCCAGCGCAACGATCGTCGTAATTCGCGTCACGGCAAATAGCGGTGATTTCATCCGGCGTGGTGCCCAGCGGTTTCAGCACCAGTTTGCAGGGCAGT
>NZ_JBKQFO010000050.1:0-584 GCF_050487965.1 Paenalcaligenes sp. Me52
TCTAAAAACAGGCATAAAGTGAACACATGTTTGATTTTGAATATATGTTCAACTCTATCTGCGTGGTCGAATAGAAATACAGATTTATTATTTTTGTGTTTTTAAATGTCAGGAGATGTGCCATGTGTGATAAGGAATACATCATCACAATTGGCTCTGCCAATATAGATATAGCCGGATATTCGTATGCCTCCTTAAATTATGCTGATTCTAACCCGGGGAAGATTAAATTCACGCCCGGAGGTGTGGGGCGTAATATTGCACATAATCTTGCTCTGCTGGGTAAAAACTCATGGCTGATGTCAGCTGTGGGAGATGATTTCTACGGGCAATCATTATTAGCACAAACGACTCAGTCCGGCGTTAATGTTGATAAATGTCTGATTGTTAATGGAGAAAATACCTCAAGTTATTTATCACTTCTCGATAAAACCGGTGAAATGTTGGTGGCAATAAATGACATGACGATTAGTGAACATATTTCAGCTGAGTTTTTATCACAGCATATTGATTTTATTCAGGGAGCGAAGGTTATTGTTGCAGACTGTAATATCAGTGAGTCAACACTTGTCTGGCTACTGAAT
>NZ_JBKQFO010000051.1:0-575 GCF_050487965.1 Paenalcaligenes sp. Me52
TGCAATCGGATTTCGGATAGCCGTGATAGCCGAGGCAGGCAGAAACCGCGTGTTGTTCATTAACAATGTAATCATTACAGATGCGATCCAGCTCGCCGGTGCTGACGCCCGGTTTAACATACGGTTCGATCATCTCCAGCACTTCGGCAGCCAGTCGGCCAGCGACGCGCATTTTTTCGATATCTTCTGGGGTCTTGATTGAGATAGCCATTAATTCTGTCCATCAGCGTCGGTGATACCGACAATATATATGTAAGTGCCGTCAATGGTATCACACCCGGGCAAATTGAGAATCATTCTGAATTTCGCCAAACGTGCCACTGAAGGTTTTCTATAATAGAAAATTCAACGTCTGATGCTGTACACAGCGCCCAGGTACAGGGTCACAGCACGGATTGCGTCGTCGTTACCCGGGATAACGAAGTCAACACCGTCCGGATCAGAGTTGGTATCAACGATAGCAAATACCGGAATACCCAGGTTGTTTGCCTCTTTGATAGCAATGTGTTCGTGGTCAGCATCGATTACAAACAGAGCGTCCGGCAGACCGCCCATGTCTTTGATACCGCCCAGGC
>NZ_JBKQFO010000052.1:0-573 GCF_050487965.1 Paenalcaligenes sp. Me52
GCTGTTAAACAACATCTGGCGCATTGCCCCCGGCACCCGCCACGCGAGACGCGGTGACGTAATCGCGGTTAACTTCCACCAGCACGGCGGCGCGGGTTAAGCGCACATAATGCGGCAGCGCAACGAAGGTTAGCGCCAGCGCGGCGTTACCAATCGACGGGCCGAAAATCGCCACCAGCACCAGTGCCAGCAGTAGACTTGGCAGCGCCAGCATGATATCGACCACGCGCATGATGATGTTATCGACCAGACCGCCAAAGTAACCAGCGATCAGGCCGAGAATAACGCCCATAATCAGCGATAACACCACTACCAGACAGCCAACCAGCAGCGACAAGCGCGCGCCGTACATCAGCCGCGACAGCACATCACGCCCCACGTCATCAGTGCCCAGCAAGTGCGCCATGCTGCCGCCTTCCTGCCAGGCTGGCGGGGCGAGCAGTGCATCGCGGAACTGTTCCGCTGGGTTATAGGGTGCAATCCAGTTGGCAAAGATCGCGATAAACAGCACGATGACGACGTAAACCAGCCCGACAACCGCGCCTTTGTTGCGTTTAAAATAGTGCCAGAACT
>NZ_JBKQFO010000053.1:0-571 GCF_050487965.1 Paenalcaligenes sp. Me52
GGTGTAGTTGAGCTTACGCAGCAGATCCATCTCGCTCTGGGTGTTCCAGGCAATCCCTTTACCGCCGTTACCGATTTTCTCCATCAGCGGGCCGATAGAGGTAAAGCGTTCGTAAGTTGCCGGATAATCGCGCTCTACGACCATAATGTGCGGTGCAGTTTTACCTGGGATCAGGTCGCATTCGCCTTTTTTCCAGTCTTTCACATCCAGCGGCTGCGCCAGTTCAGCGGCAGAGTCGTGCTGGATAGGCAGCGTGACGATGTCAGTTTCTTTACCCAGATGACCAACGCACACTTCGGAGAATTTCCTGGCGATGGCTTTGTAGATTTCCCAGTCGCTTTTCGCTTCCCAGGCCGGATCGACCGCCGCAGACAGCGGGTGAATAAACGGATGCATATCCGAAGTATTCATGTCGTCTTTTTCGTACCAAGTCGCCGTCGGCAAAATGATGTCGGAATAGAGACAGGTGCTCGACAGACGGAAGTCCAGCGTCACCACCAGATCCAGCTTGCCTTCCAGACCGTTGTCCTGCCAGTCCACTTCTTCCGGCTTCACGCCGCCCTGCTGCCCC
>NZ_JBKQFO010000054.1:0-565 GCF_050487965.1 Paenalcaligenes sp. Me52
CCATATATGCTGAGTGATTTATTCCATACACCCCCAGAAATTCAGATATATTATCCTGCATTCTTTTATTTGTGCGAATACAGAGCTGCATCAACAAATGTTCCCGAAAGGGATATGCGGGGTCTTTGTTTTTTTGGTGTCTGATTATTTTTTCTAATGTGTCTGTGTTATTCATTTCATTATTTTCCATATTACTGAAACACACTGTCTGTGTACAAGCGCGCATCAGTCATCCGGTAAACATCGACTTTCCACTACAATTTATTCCTACCTGATTTCTGTATGACAGAGTAGTCCCGACAGGCAGACGGATAAATTCCCGCAGGTAAAAGAACATAAATGCTGGCTGCTGACAAGTCTGTGAAAAAGGATTATTGTAGTGGTTCACAAAATCAGGACACCGGAATAACCTGTTTCCACTTTTCTTCATGTAAGCAAGGCGGTAAACCATCGTTGTTCGTGTGAGGTCGATAAACGTTGTAGGTAATGACTCCAACTTATTGATAGTGTTTTATGTTCAGATAATGCCCGATGACTTTGTCATGCAGCTCCACCGATTATGAGA
>NZ_JBKQFO010000055.1:0-559 GCF_050487965.1 Paenalcaligenes sp. Me52
GAGATTGAGTTAGTGGTCAGCGCCGCAAAAGCGTTAACGGAAGAAGGGCGTAAAGTTCGCGTGGTTTCTGCCGTGTACCGAGCGTTTCGATAATCAGGATGCGGCGTACAAAGAATCGGTATTGCCAAAAGCTGTACGCAAACGTCTGGCGGTAGAAGCCAGCATCGCCGGATTCTGGGAACGCTACGTCGGCCTGGACGGTAAAGTGATCGGCATGACGAGCTTTGGTGAGTCTGCTCCGGCGAATGTGTTGTTCAAACACTTTGGTTTTACGCCGGAAAATGTCCTGGCGCAGGCGCGTGAGCTACTGAACAGCTAAACCTGCACAAGGGGTGAAAGGATGACCTTTTACCCCTTGAAACGGGAGCCAAGAAACTCTTCACGGGTGCGGTATTTCTCGTAATGCGCCTTGTTTTTATACATAAACAACAGCACCAGCATATCAATAACGCCCATTGCCGGAACGCGAGTGGAGTCGAAGGCTTCAAAGAAGATTTTATCGCTGACCGCGGTATTGAGTTGATGGGTGGAGAGTTTTGATAACGGAGATTTAATATAG
>NZ_JBKQFO010000056.1:0-554 GCF_050487965.1 Paenalcaligenes sp. Me52
TTTGGCTAAACAATTTCATAGTTGACTATTACGCAAATTATTTATGCAAGGTAATGCACTAACCGTTTTATTATCCGGTAAAAAATATCTGCTATTGCAGGGGCCGATGGGACCTTTTTTCAATGACGTCGCCGAATGGTTAGAGTCATTAGGACGTAACGCTGTGAATGTTGTATTCAACGGTGGGGATCGTTTTTACTGCCGCCATCGACAATACCTGGCTTACTACCAAACGCCGAAAGAGTTCCCCGGATGGTTACGGGATCTCCACCGGCAATATGACTTTGATACCATCCTCTGCTTTGGTGACTGCCGCCCATTGCACAAAGAAGCAAAACGTTGGGCAAAGTCGAAAGGGATCCGCTTTCTGGCATTTGAAGAAGGATATTTACGTCCGCAGTTTATTACTGTTGAAGAAGGCGGAGTGAACGCATATTCATCGCTACCGCGCGATCCGGATTTTTATCGTAAGTTACCAGATATGCCTGCGCCGCACGTTGAGAACTTAAAACCTTCAACGATGAAACGTATAGGTCATGCGATGTGGTATTACC
>NZ_JBKQFO010000057.1:0-550 GCF_050487965.1 Paenalcaligenes sp. Me52
CTGGAGTGCCGCTGAGATCGCCTGACATGCGTAGCGGGGCGGTGATCCCTAACGTTCTGGCGTCCGTACGGGAAATTTCCACCTGGCTTGCATTGCGTAGCGGCCCCAACAAGCGAACGTTGTGCAATTTACCTTTTGGTCCCTCCAGCGTAACAACCTGTTCAGCAGCGAATTGGCCAGGTTGCATTAACAGCTTTTTCTCGCTAATCGGTTGTTCAGGAAAAAGACGCAAATAATCCGCTGTTGAAAGATGAATATGACGACTGGAAACACCCAGAGGGATAGGGCGCTCGCGCATCTCATCCAGAATCTGGCTCACTGTTTCCTGCAAGGTTTGTTTATCCACTGTTACTCCCCTCGCTTATTGGCGTGCAGGCAAAGTGAGCGGGGCTCACCTTTTTGCCGCTGACATGCCGGGTCAAGACACAAATTACAACTGATAATCTCTGAGATGACGGTTGTTGCTGGTGTTTCGCTTGTTTCAACCGTCACAGTCAATGCTTCAGTTGTGTGGGGCAGAATGCCGTCTCCCGGACGGGCAATCACTTTG
>NZ_JBKQFO010000058.1:0-548 GCF_050487965.1 Paenalcaligenes sp. Me52
TACCACCATTGAAGGCAACTACGCTGATGCTGTGCGCCTGCTGACGACAGCTCATAGCGTAGCGTTTGATGGTAAAGCGACGCTATTTGTTGCCGAACGCACGCTTCAGGAAGGTATGACTCCTGAACAGGCCTGGGCACCGTGGATTGCTGAGCTGGATATCTATCGTCAGGATTGTGCGCATGTGGATATTATCTCTCCGGTGGCGTTTGAAAAAATTGGGCCGATTATTCGTGCGACGCTAAATAAGTAAATTTATATTATCTATAAACCCATAATTACAGAAAATAGTTATGGGTTTATCATTTGTTTAATTTATAAATTTGGTGGGTATTTCTCTGAAATAGAGTGAATGTTGCATTCAGTGGGAGTAATTTACAAACTTCAGCTTCGGATAAATCTCACCAACTGGTAGAGTGGGGGCCGTGGAGATTTACTCTTATTGGACTCATTTTCAGGTTATACCCCATGTCATCACTGAATATTAAACAGGGAAGTGAAGCTCATTTTCCCGAGTATCCTCTGGCGTCGCCCAGTAATAATGAAAT
>NZ_JBKQFO010000059.1:0-541 GCF_050487965.1 Paenalcaligenes sp. Me52
GGTCTCGACGGCCCGGCATTACCGGAACCGACATTCGCACCGCAAAACTGTACGGCGGTAGAGCTGATGGCGAAAACGCTGCGTGAAAGTGAGGAACCTGTCACCATTGTGTCTACCGGACCGCAAACTAACGTTGCCTTGCTGCTCAATAGCCACCCGGAACTGCATAGCAAAATTGCCCGTATCGTGATTATGGGCGGCGCAATGGGGCTTGGTAACTGGACGCCTGCGGCTGAATTTAATATTTACGTTGACCCGGAAGCGGCAGAAATTGTCTTCCAGTCAGGAATTCCGGTGGTGATGGCCGGTCTGGATGTTACTCACAAAGCACAAATCCACGTTGAAGACACTGAGCGTTTCCGCGCGATTGGCAACCCTGTTTCAACCATTGTTGCCGAACTGCTGGATTTCTTCCTCGAATATCATAAAGACGAAAAATGGGGCTTTGTCGGCGCACCACTGCATGACCCATGCACCATCGCCTGGCTGTTGAAACCGGAGTTGTTTACCACTGTTGAGCGCTGGGTTGGCGTGGAAACAC
>NZ_JBKQFO010000060.1:0-539 GCF_050487965.1 Paenalcaligenes sp. Me52
TCACCTGGCCGCTAATTGCGGCTGACGGGGGTTATGCGTTCAAGTATGAAAACGGCAAGTACGACATTAAAGACGTAGGCGTGGATAACGCTGGCGCGAAAGCGGGTCTGACCTTCCTGGTTGATCTGATTAAAAACAAACACATGAATGCAGACACCGATTACTCCATCGCAGAAGCTGCCTTTAATAAAGGCGAAACAGCGATGACTATCAACGGCCCGTGGGCATGGTCCAACATCGACACCAGTAAAGTGAATTATGGTGTAACGGTACTGCCGACCTTCAAAGGTCAACCATCTAAACCGTTCGTTGGCGTGCTGAGCGCAGGTATTAACGCCGCCAGTCCGAACAAAGAGCTGGCGAAAGAGTTCCTCGAAAACTATCTGCTGACTGACGAAGGTCTGGAAGCGGTCAATAAAGACAAACCGCTGGGTGCAGTAGCGCTGAAGTCCTATCAGGATGAACTTGCGAAAGATCCACGTATTGCCGCCACCATGGATAACGCTCAGAAAGGTGAAATTATGCCGAACATCCCGCAG
>NZ_JBKQFO010000061.1:0-536 GCF_050487965.1 Paenalcaligenes sp. Me52
TTTGTGTGTACTTACTAAAAGTAAGTTTAGGTGTTAGCGTATTTAAACACAAGACAAAACGATGGAGACTTCCCATGATCGCTATTACTGGTGCCACTGGCCAACTTGGTCACTATGTTATTGAATCCTTGATGAAAACGGTTCCTGCCAGCCAAATAGTGGCTATCGTTCGTAATCCGGCAAAAGCCCAGGCCCTGGCAGCACAAGGCATTACCGTGCGTCAGGCTGACTACGGCGATGAAGCCGCACTGACATCTGCACTTCAGGGAGTGGAAAAACTACTGCTGATCTCTTCCAGCGAAGTTGGTCAACGTGCCCCGCAGCATCGTAATGTTATTAATGCCGCAAAGGCGGCTGGCGTGAAATTTATCGCTTATACCAGCCTGCTACATGCAGATACCTCCCCGCTCGGCCTCGCCGATGAGCACATCGAGACGGAGAAAATGCTGGCTGATTCTGGCATCGTTTACACCCTGCTGCGCAACGGCTGGTACAGCGAAAACTACCTCGCCAGCGCCCCGGCAGCACTAGAACAC
>NZ_JBKQFO010000062.1:0-534 GCF_050487965.1 Paenalcaligenes sp. Me52
CCACAAATAACTGCGGCCCGCCATTAAGCTGCATGTACTGGCTGGCGTAGGGCATATTTTGAATATCATCGTCCGTCAGCTGTACGCCTGGCGTGCCGAACAGACTGTCCCACAGTGAATTGCCCAGCTCTTTAGTCGTGGCTGAACAGGCCTGTAATAGCAGGCAGATAAGAATGAGTGCTGGTCGCTTCACGACTCTTCTCCAGAGGGGCAGAATAACCACACCGGAGTGTGGTTATGGTTAATCCCCTTCATACTTCAAGCTTCAGATGCGATGACTCGAATTATTTTGGGGATACATACTTTATTACTGGGTACTGGTGGTCGTGGTTGTGGTGGTCCCGGTATTAGAACCATCACCGCCACCGGTTGCCGCGAGCGCGACACCCACCGCCGAGCTTACGGTGCTGACGCTGGTCGCGGAGGAACTCCCCGCCGAAACCGACGTTGCTGCCGATCCTGCCGCTTCGCCCACCTGTACAGGTGCAGCCCACGCAGAAGTCGCCGCAAGCGCAGATATGGCAAAAATGCCAT
>NZ_JBKQFO010000063.1:0-534 GCF_050487965.1 Paenalcaligenes sp. Me52
GTCATCGTAGGGCGCGGCTTTTGCTTTCCAGCGATAGGTGCCAGGTAAGGTACTGGAGAGGGTGACAGTGCCCTTTTCTTTATCTTGTTTGGCAATAAAAACGCAGGGGTTATCGGTCGAGCAGGGCTTGTTGGTTAACGTCACTCGTTTGTCCTGCGCGTCGTAAAGCTGAGGCGTAAGGTTATCTTCCGGCAACGCATCGCCGTTGCGGTCGGTGTTATCGCCAAAGCTGTCGGTTACATCGAGATCCATCACTACACCATCAACGCCATCTGCCTGTGCGCTGGCTTCGTGGCTGTGGTTGTTCTCTTCTGGCACGTTCGCGATGTTATTAACAATCAACTCTATTTTACGGTCCTGCTGAACGGTGATTTCCACCACGCCAGAGTTCTGTCGGTTGCCCTTTTCATCTTCCAGCGCCAGACGTACTCGCCAGGTATTGAGTTTTTCTTGTTCGGCTTGATCGGAACTGTACTGCCAGGCAGGCAGCACCAGGTTCCAGTGGTTATTGTTACCCTCTGTCAGAGTATTCTC
>NZ_JBKQFO010000064.1:0-532 GCF_050487965.1 Paenalcaligenes sp. Me52
GCTTTTGCACTGTTCCCGTGGGTGGCGATTTTCTACCAGTTTGGCTGGAAGCAAAGTCTGATCGCCGCCGTGGTGGTACTGATGACTCGTGTGGTGGTAGTGCGCTATTTCCCACATCTTAACCCTGAATCCATCGAAATCTTTATTGGCATGGTGATGCTGCTGGGGATCGCAATAACTCATGACCTGCGCCATCGTGATGAAAATGAGATCGATGCCAGCGGTATGTCGGTGTTTGAAGAGCGTACATCACGGATTATCAAAAACTTACCGTATATCGCCATCGTGGGTGCATTGATTGCTGCCGTTGCCAGCATGAAGATTTTCGCCGGTAGTGAAGTGTCGATCTTCACACTGGAGAAAGCGTACTCCGCAGGCGTAACGCCGGAACAATCGCAAACACTAATCAACCAGGCGGCACTGGCAGAATTTATGCGCGGGCTGGGTTTTGTGCCGTTGATTGCCACCACCGCGTTAGCCACCGGTGTGTATGCAGTTGCGGGCTTTACCTGTGTGTATGCGGTGGGCTATC
>NZ_JBKQFO010000065.1:0-530 GCF_050487965.1 Paenalcaligenes sp. Me52
GAGCCTGCCGGCCATCACCGGGCGTGGTATAAGCGCCGGGCGGTAGCCCTAGCGCTCTGAGGACGGTCTCGCCGAGAACGTCAGTTCATAGCAGCGGACACGCGCCGCGCAGGCCGTCAAGCAGCTAATCAGCACGCCCTTGCGGAACACCGCTGGCGCGTCGTCGCCCTGAACCCTGATTTCCAGCCCCGGCATCAGCAGTGAACTGGTGCTCTGGCCTTTAAGAATGGCCTGTTCATTCAGGTAACGTTCGTGACGGATACGGGCGTAAAACGCGCCGCTTTCCGCTACCTCTTTATCGCCTTTTTGCAGGAAGTTGTCGGCATAGTGATAGGCTTCGCCGTAGGTGGTTTTATCGCCCCCGGTGGCGTCATGCTGGCCTGTGGTCATTTCCGCCGTGGCTTCACGGTAGTTGTAGTCCCGCGTGGTGACGCTTTTTTCCACCACGCTGTATGCGGTGTTCAGCCCCCATACGGCTTCCGTGGCGCTGTCGTGCAGCCCTGAAGGATGGCGAAGCGGCAGCGTCAGTC
>NZ_JBKQFO010000066.1:0-529 GCF_050487965.1 Paenalcaligenes sp. Me52
CCCTGGGTAGTAACAGCACTGCATCTGGTGTGGGCTCCGTTGCGCTGGGAGAGAATAGTTTTGCTGGAGGCATAAACAGTCTTGCTTTGGGTAGTCAATCCAATGCAAACGGTGATAACGCAGTTGCCCTCGGTGTAGGATCTGTCGCAGAGCAAGACAATACCGTTTCGGTAGGGAACAGCACAACACAACGCAAAATTACCAATATGGCTGCCGGTCTTATACTACCAGGCAGTACTGAGGCCATTAACGGTTCACAACTTCATGCATTAAGTGCCTCAGTCGCAGCCCGACTCGGGGCTGGTGCTGGCGTAAATGGAGATGGAAGTATAAATGCGCCAAGCTACAAGCTGAAAAGCGGCACCTACAATAATGTGGGAGAGGCGCTTTTGGGAATCGACAATGACACTCTGCACTGGGACAAAACCGAGGGAGCATTTAGTGCCAGCTATATCGTCAAAAACGCTGATGGCAGCCCAAAGAGCAGCATAGCCCAAAACAAAATCATTAACGTTGCAAAGGGTACTAT
>NZ_JBKQFO010000067.1:0-524 GCF_050487965.1 Paenalcaligenes sp. Me52
GTGGCACGGAGTTGCGCCTCAAACTGGTCTGGCTTTGCTGGCTTGATTTAATGACCGGAAACTGCCTTGACGACTGGACGGAGAATCTGAAACGGAAATCAGAAAAAGAGCTGGAGGAATGGATCATCAACCGTCAGAAGCAGAGCGCAGCACTGACGGATCTGATGGATCAGTACGTGCTCCTGTCATACCGCACAACGGTTGACGATAAGCGCACCTGATGCCAGTTGTTTCAGGGAAGCTGGTATCCGGGCAGGGTGCCAGGGCTGACTGAACGGCCTGTCTGCCTGCCGTTTCGCTCTCCGTGCGTTCTGTCACACGCTGCACCTGAACGCCGGACTGCGGGCACGCAGACAGGAAAGTCGCAGGCTGGAACTTCTGACCGGCGGGTATCAGTTATATGCCTGTTGATTCATCACCACCACGCAGCTCCTGAGCTTTAGTTCATCACCGATATTCATACATCTGAATATCGGTGATGAAATCCCCATAATAATCAATCATCTAAGTCTGAAGCATAATGG
>NZ_JBKQFO010000068.1:0-516 GCF_050487965.1 Paenalcaligenes sp. Me52
CCTCTTAATAATCCGGGAAACAGTGCACCACGTACGCCGTAAGAAGCACGCAGGATCATGGCAAACGGTACGCCGTATTTACTGCCCGCAGCACCGTTTAATACCATTACCGCGGCAATGAAAAAGGCACTGAGGATAATTGCCAGCATAATACTAAAGGTAGACAGGCCGAGAATAAAAAAGCCGCCAACCATCACATAATTGGGAACGTTATGAACCGAACCCATCCATGAGGTAAAATAGTTAAATGTTTTCCAGGTCCGCTGACTTTGCGTTTTCGGCAGTAGATCTTCGCTATAGCCGCGTTGCTGGAATAGTTTTCTCTGATGTTCCATAAATCCCTCTTAATTTCACGTATCGAATAACGTTGTTTTAATCTAGCTATGAGGAACAAATAAAATAAAAATATTATTTTTAATACTGAAGCAACATCTTTGGCTGCTTTCTTTTTTTAATATTGCTGGCCGATTCATTTTCTGATATCGGCCATTTTTATTGCGGGTATCAAGTCAGTTT
>NZ_JBKQFO010000069.1:0-514 GCF_050487965.1 Paenalcaligenes sp. Me52
CAGGGGATTTTTTATATCTGCGTTCCGCTAAAATGTGCAAATGCTCAGGTTGTTGCAGCGTTTTGCGTGACGGCTCGGGGAAGGAAAAAGTGCCTCTGGGAAAGCATTGCGCGGGGTCCGGCGCTCATCAACAATCGGGGGGCAGCAAGGGGCTGAAACGGGAAAGCCCCTCCCGAAGAAGGGGCCTTGTATAAGGAAAGGGTTATGATGAAGCTCGTCATCATACTGGTTGTGTTGTTACTGTTAATTTTCCCGACTTACTAACAACTCATCAGAGGGGGGAGAAATCCTCCCTTACCCTTGTTCCTTTACTCTAGGTTGAAAAAACAACAGCGTCAATAGGCCTGCCATGTACGAAGCGAGATCTGTGAACCGCTTTCCGGTTAGCCTTTTTTATCCTGTTGGATCTTCTTGATGATGTTGGTCGTCGAGCAACCGTCTTCAAAGTTGAGCACCAACACTTCGCCACCGTTGGCCCAGACTTCTTTACTCCCGGCAATCTCTTCTGGTTTAT
>NZ_JBKQFO010000070.1:0-513 GCF_050487965.1 Paenalcaligenes sp. Me52
CCGATAATGACGCACTGATGAGACTGATCAGTCATATATTTAGCGACCTGATTAACCTGGATGTTAGGAAGGGGGCGACGAAGCGCCAAACGCGGCAATTATAGGGATTTCATCCGCCTGATACCAGTCGAATAGCGTTGCCGCGCGCTCAGAGTTAATTGTTGACGAAGAATTCCCGGTGGCAAATTACGTTGATCAGTTTTATACAAGGTAAAAAATGTTATACGCAGTTGCGCAAATTATCCGCCTTTACGTCACTTTATGAGCAATTCGCATATAAAATGTAAAACTTTTGTACTAGCATAAACACAGAAACGAATACTGGCGACCTGGCCTTGCGGATAAAGCGGTAATGAGCAAACAATCACAGCATGTATTAATTGCCCTGCCCCACCCGCTGCTTCACCTGGTCAGTTTAGGTTTAGTCTCGTTTATCTTCACCCTTTTCTCACTTGAGCTTTCGCAGTTTGGCACCCAACTCGCCCCACTGTGGTTCCCGACGTCCATCATGAT
>NZ_JBKQFO010000071.1:0-509 GCF_050487965.1 Paenalcaligenes sp. Me52
TCTTCAGCCTGTGGCAGATGCCTCACTCTTATGCCATAGCCATTTTCCGCTTTAAGGATTATCAGGCGGCAAACATTCCGGTACTGCCGGTGGTGAAAGGCATTTCGGTGGCGAAGAATCACATCACGCTGTATATCATCGCCTTTGCCGTTGCCACGCTGATGCTCTCTCTTGGCGGCTACGCTGGGTATAAATATCTGGTGGTCGCCGCTGCGGTGAGCGTCTGGTGGTTAGGCATGGCTCTGCGCGGCTATAAAGTTGCTGATGACAGAATCTGGGCACGCAAGCTGTTCGGTTTCTCTATCATCGCCATCACTGCCCTCTCGGTGATGATGTCCGTTGATTTTATGGTGCCGGACTCGCATACGCTGCTGGCTGCTGTGTGGTAACACAACCTCTCAGTTAAAAAGGTGCTACGGCACCTTTTTTCTTAGCATTAGAATCATATCCCTCTCGAAATATTTACTAAAAAATCCGCATGTTTACCCCATTCGTTTGCCGCTTTACAC
>NZ_JBKQFO010000072.1:0-506 GCF_050487965.1 Paenalcaligenes sp. Me52
GTACAGCGCGATTAAACTCTGGAATGAAAACCCACTTCTCACCGACACGAGCGTTCGGCTTACTTGGATCACGAAGCTCAATAACTGGCAATTTATTCTCTTTTACCATCTTGACTACAGCCGTTTCTGGCTTACCAAGTAACTCTGCAAACTTAACCGTATGTACCGCATCAATCGGGTACTGAATCACATAGTCATTGACTTCCATTGATTAGCCCTTTTTGCTTTCGTGTTACCCTTATTAGATCCAGTCCCTTCTAGGTCGCCCCTGTCCTTTCTAGGGACTGGCTAACACACTCAAAAGGTCACCAATACACAACCTTTTGACGGGAATATAAGTCACCAATAGGTTACTGTCAAATGCAGACATTCGAAAAACTGAAAGCGATTAGGAAAGCAGAAGGCTTAACACAGGCGAAATTCAGCGAAATTAGCGGGATAGCTCTAGGAACAGTCAAAAATTACGAAAGTGGGCATAAAGACCCTGGTCTCAGCATCGTTATGCG